>NZ_BPQO01000008.1 GCF_022179285.1 Methylobacterium hispanicum
GAACTCGGCCAACGTCTCCGGGATGGTGGGCGGCGACAACGCGATGGCGCGCGCCGACACGATCTGCTCGGCCGGCGGCTATCTCGGCCTGCGGGCCAACTTCGCCCCCCCACCCCAGACCGGATGCCCGGTGATCGAGGATCCGCTCAAGGACCGGCCCGCGCCGCCGATCGGCTCCTGTCTCTCCATTCCGACATCCGCCAACAAGCGGGGCGACACCAGCAGGAACGAGGTCGATCAGAGCGTCGCGCTCGAGCCCGGCACCTATTGCGGCGGCCTGCGCATCACCAAGAAGGCCACCGTGACGCTGCGGCCCGGGATCTACGTGATGAAGGACGGCCCCCTGGTCGTCGATCAGAAGGCCTCGGTCTCCGGCGACGGCGTGGCGTTCTACTTCACCGGGGACAGGGCCGGGCTGCTGTTCAGCAAGGGCAGCACGGTGAGCCTTGCGGCCCCCGCCAGCGGCGTGATGGCCGGGCTGCTGATGATGGAGGAGCGCGGCGTCAACAACCCGGTCGATCCCGTGGCGACCCTGCTCGGCGTCGTGGGCAACGTCGTCGGCGGGGTGACCGGCCTCGCCACTGGTCTGGTGACCGACGAGGAGTTGCCGCCGACGCCGACGCCGCCGCTCCTCGGTGCCGCCCAGCCGATGCGGACCTACCGCATCATCAGCGACAACGCCCGCACCATGCTGGGCACCATCTACCTGCCCGCCGGCCGGGTGGTGATCGACGCCGACAAGCCCGTGGCGGACCGGTCCGCCTACACCGTCGTGGTGGCCCGGCAGGTCAACCTCTACGAGGGACCGAACCTCTACTTGAACGCCAACTACGACCAGACGAGCGTGCCGGTGCCCAAGGGCGTCGGGCCGCTCTCGGGCCGGCTGATGCTGAGCCAGTAGCGCTCTTCCGGGACCCTCGATGCGCGCGCTGATCCCCGACGATTCGAAGACGGACGACCTCGCGGCGCGGCAGGCGCTGAAGCGCCTGCCCGATTGCGAGCCGCCCGCCGTCGCCTGCCCGGTCGCGGCCTGACGATCCGCCCAACGGAGAGGGAACCCCATCATGCGTCTCGGCTCGCTCGATCCGCGCCGCTCGCTCGCCGGGCGGCTCGCCTGGGCGGTGATCGGCGCGGTCGCGGTGGCGCTCGTCGTCGCCACGGCGCTCTCCGTCTGGCGCGAGGTCGATCGCTACGCCGCCGAGAAGCGGGCCTATCTGGGTGCGCTCGCCCGGGTGTCGGCCGCCGCCAGCGTCCAGGCCGTCGCGGCGGGGGACGAGACCGGGGCGGAGACGGCGCTGCTGGCGATCGCCCGCGACGACAGGATCGTCTACGCGGCGATCGAGCGCCCGGACGGCTCGGTGATGGCCGAGCACGGCGTCGGCCTGCGGCTGGCCCGCGACATCGACCTCGACGGGCAGGCCGAGCTCGGGCTCTGGGACCTGCTCTTCACCCGGACGCTGCGCCTGAGCGCGCCCGTGCAGGAGAACGCCCGGGATATCGGCCGCGTCGTCCTCGTGGCGCAGACGGGCGACCTCGCCGAGCGCGTGGGCGGCGTGGCCCTGAGCGCGGGGCTCGCGGGCCTGCTCGCGCTGGTGGTGGGCCTCGCCGTCTCGGCCCGGCTGCAGCGCTCGGTGACGCGCCCGCTGGCGGAACTCGCCACCACCATGGACGCGGTGCGGCTCCAGCACGACTACACGCGGCGCGCCGCGATCGCGGGCGACGACGAGGTCGGGGCGCTGGCCGGCACCTTCAACGCGCTGCTCGGCGCCGTGAACGAGCGCGACAGGCAGTTGGCCGAGCACGGCGCGAAGCTCGAGGAGGAGGTCCGCGTCCGCACCCTCGACCTCAGCGAGGCGATGCTGGCGGCCGAGTCCGCCAACGCCGCCAAATCGACCTTCCTGGCCACGATGAGCCACGAGATCCGCACGCCGATGAACGGCCTGCTCGTGATGGCGGAACTCCTCGCCGGCACCGACCTGCCCCCGCGCCAGCGCCGCTACGCCGAGGTCATCGCCCGCTCCGGGCAGTCCCTGCTCGCCATCATCAACGACATCCTCGACTTCGCGAAGGTCGAGGCGGGCAAGCTGGAACTGGAGCGGATCCCGGTCGATCCGGGCGAGGTCGCCGACACCGTCGTGACCCTGTTCGGCGAGCGGGCGCGCGGCGCGGGGCTCGACCTCGCGGCGAGCGTGGAACCCGATGTGCCGCGCCGCATGCCGGGCGATCCCGTGCGGCTCGGGCAGGTGCTCGGCAACTTCGTGTCGAACGCCCTGAAGTTCACGGAAAGCGGCCACGTGCTGGTGCGGATGGGCATGGAGGATGCGGGCCGCACCCTGCTGATCCGCGTCGAGGATACCGGCATCGGCATCCCGGCCGACACGCTGCCGACGATCTTCGCGGCCTTCTCCCAGGCCGACCAGTCGACGACCCGCCGCTTCGGCGGCACCGGCCTCGGCCTCTCGATCGCCCAGCGGCTCGTCGAGGCGATGGGCGGGGCGGTCGGCGTCGAGAGCCGGGTCGGGGTGGGCTCGACCTTCTGGGCGCGGATCCCGGTCTCGGAGGCGGAGGCGGCGCCCGCGATCCGGCGGGGCGCGGCCGTGCCCGCCGCGATCGCCCTCGTCGGCCTCGGCTCGGCGACCGAGGCGGCGCTCGCCGCGAGCCTCGCCGCGGCGGGCTTCGCGCCCGGGCCCGCCGACGCGCCGGCGCGGATCGCCGACGCCGCGGCGCTGCTGCGCGCCGGGATGCGGCCGGGCGGGGCCGGCCGGGTGGTCGCGCTCTGCCCGATGGGCGAGCCGGCCGGTGCCGAGGCCCTGCGGGCCGGGCTCGCGGACGAGCTCCTGCGCTGGCCCGTGGTGCAGAGCGAGTGGCGCGCCACCCTCGCCGCGCTCGCGACGGGCGAGCCCTTCGCGCAGGGAGCCGCGGCAGTGGGAGCCGCGCAGGCCGCGCAGGCGCTGCCGCAATTCCCGGGCGCGCGGGTGCTCGTCGCCGACGACAGCGCGGTCAACCGCGAGGTCGCGGTCGAGGCGCTGGCGCGCTGCGGCGTCACCGCGGTCGTCGGCGTCGAGGACGGCGCGGCGGCGGTGCTCGCCCAGGCCGAGACGCCCTTCGACCTGATCCTGATGGACGGCAACATGCCGGTGCTCGACGGCTTCGCGGCCTCCCGCGCCATCCGCGCGCGCGAGGCCGCGGAGGGCCTCCCGCGCGTGGCGATCGTGGCGCTCACCGCCCACGTCGTCGGCGACGGCGCCGTGGCCTGGCGCGAGGCCGGCATGGACGGGGCGCTCGCCAAGCCCTTCACCCTGGCCCAGCTCGCCGCGCTGCTCGGCGGCATCCTGGCGCCCGGCACGCAGGGCGCGCCCGCGCGGGCCGCCCGCGACGGCGCCGCGGCCTCGGCCGCGCCCGACACGCCCCTCGACGCACAGCTCCTCGACGCGCAGGTCCTGCAGGGCCTGCGCGAGATGGGCGACGGCGCCTTCTTCGGGCGGGTGCTCGGCCTCTACACGCGCCAGGGTCCGGCGGCGCTGGAGGCGCTGGCGCAGGCTCTCGCCGCGGGCGATCCGCGGGCGGTGGCCAGCGCCGCGCACGGGCTCAAGTCGATGAGCGCCAACATCGGCGCGGCGGCGCTCGCGGCCGACCTCGGCGGGATCGAGCACGCGGCGCGCGAGGCGGGCGACCTGCCCCCGGCCGGGACGGCGGAGCGCGTCTCGGCGATCTTCGCGGCCACGCTCGAGGCGCTCGACCGCTACGCGGACAGCCTCGAGGCCGCACCGGCCGTGGCGCACCGGGCGGCGGGCTGAGGGCTCTGGTTTCCGGGATCCGGTCGAAGCGTCCGGTCCTTCGGATCCCGTACGAGACAACCGCCTCTCCCGGCGCGCGGGGAGAGGCGGTCCCGGCCGCTCAGGCCTCGAGCTTGGCCATCAGCGCCTCGGAGAGCGCGAAGTTGACGTAGACGTTCTGCACGTCGTCCTGGTCCTCGATCACCTCGACGAGGCGGACCAGCTTCTCGCCGGTCTCGTCGTCGACATCGATCGTGTTCTGGGCCTTCCAGACGAGGCCCGTGCGGGCGGGCTCGCCGAAGCGGGCTTCCAGCGCCTTGCCGACCTCGCCGTAGGCGTCCTGCGCGCAGGTCACCTCGTGGCCGTTCTCGTCCGAGCGCACGTCGTCAGCGCCCGCCTCGATCGCCGCCTCCAGCATCGTGTCGGCGTCGGCGACCGAGGCCGGAAAGGCGATGACGCCGACCCGGTCGAACATGAAGGCCACCGCGCCCGTCTCCGCGAGGCTGCCGCCGGACTTGGTGAAGGCCGAGCGCACGTCGGAGGCCGTGCGGTTGCGGTTGTCGGTCTGCGCCTCGACGATCAGCGCGGCGCCGCCCGGGCCGTAGCCCTCGTAGCGGATCTCCTCGTAGTTCTCGCCCTCGGCGCCCGCCGCCTTCTTGATGGCGCGCTCGATGTTGTCCTTGGGCATGTTCTCGGCGCGGGCGGCCAGGATGGCCGCCCGCAGGCGCGGGTTCATCGCCGGGTCCGGCGTGCCGAGCTTGGCCGCCACCGTGATCTCGCGGGCGAGCTTGCCGAACACCTTCGAGCGGACCGCATCGACGCGGCCCTTGCGGTGCATGATGTTCTTGAACTGGGAATGGCCGGCCATGTCTCTTCGGGCTGTCTGCCGCGGCGGAGAGACCGGATCCCGGGCCCTCGACGCCGCACGGGTGCGAATCGGCCGGTTATAGGCCGGTGCTCCGCGCAGAGGCAACGCGGGCCCCCTCCCCGTCCGAGATCGGCGTGGGGGAAAGATCGGGGATGTCGGGCGTTCCCGCTCCGGAGCGGCCCGGGGGGCCGCGGGGGGATGCGGGGAGAGCGATGCCCGGACGAGACAGGGGACGCACCGTCGTGGTCACGGGAGCGAGCGCGGGCGTGGGCCGCGCCATCGCCCGGGAATTCGCGCGCCACGGCTGGAACGTCGGCCTGATCGCCCGCGGCGAGGCGGGCCTGCGCGGGGCGGCCGACGAGGTGCGGCGGGCCGGCGGCACGCCGCTCGCCTTCGCGGTCGACGTCGCCGAGGCGGATCAGGTCGAGCGGGCGGCCGACGAGATCGCCGCGTTCTTCGGCGGCATCGACGTCTGGGTGAACAACGCGATGGTGACGGTCTACGCGCCCGTGCGCGAGACCCCGCCCGAGGAGTTCCGGCACGTCACGGCGGTGACCTATCTGGGGCAGGTGCACGGCACGCTGGCCGCCTTGAAGCACATGGTGCCGCGCGACCGGGGCACCATCGTGCAGATCGGTTCGGCGCTCGCCTACCGCTCGATCCCGCTCCAGGCGAGCTACTGCGCCGCCAAGGCTGCCGTGCGCGGCTTCGTGGACTCGCTGCGCAGCGAGTTGCTGCACGACGGCAGCCGGGTTCGGCTCACCATGGTGCAGTTGCCCGCGGTCAACACGCCGCAATTCGACTGGGCGCGCTCCCGCCTGCCGCGCAAGCTCGAACCGGTGCCGCCGATCTACCAGCCCGAGGCGATCGCCCGGCACGTCTACCGGGCGGCGCACGAGGCGCCGCGCGAGCTCTGGATCGGCGCCTCGGCCTGGAAGGCGATCCTCGGCAATATGCTGATCCCGGGCTGGATCGACCACTACCTCGCCCGGAACGGCTATCACGGGGAGATGACCGACATGCGTGCCGACAGGGACCGCCCCGACAACCTCTACGAGCCGGTCGACACCGATCCCGGCGCGCACGGCCGCTTCGACGCGCGCTCGCGCGACACGGTCGTGGCCGCGAGCCCGCGCTGGCTCAAGCTCGGCCTCGCCGCCGCGCTCGGCGCGGTGGCCGGCGCGACGCTCTTCGCCACCGAGGCGCACGGGCGCTCGGAGGGGCGGCGGCGGGTGGAGCGGCGCTGAGGAGCCGGGTCCATAGGACTTCGCCGATCCACGCGGATGAACCACTCACCTTTTCCCCGACGCCTGGAACGAAGTGGACGGTGATCCGGGATCCAGAAAAGAAGCGCCGCGAAGCGGCTCGATCTCCGACACCGGTGTCGCAGGCGGACGCTTCGCGCCTTCCCGTGCCGGGTCCCGGATCACCCTCCGCTATCGCTCCGGGCGTCCGGGAAAAGGGTGGTGATGTTCGAGACCTCGTCACCCACTTCTGTTCAGCCGTGGGCCGCCCGCAGCGCCGCGTCGAGATCGGCGAAGAGGTCGTCCGGATCCTCGATGCCGGTGGAGAGGCGCAGGAGGTCGGGCGGGCAGGGCGTGCCCGGCCCCTCGACCGAGGCGCGGTGCTCGATCAGGCTCTCGACGCCGCCGAGCGAGGTCGCCCGCTTCCACAGCGCGACCCGGACGGCGGTCGCGATCGCCGCCCCCTCCCCGCCCCGCACCCGGATCGACAGCATGTAGCCGAACCCGCCCTCCATCTGCCGGGCGGCGACCGCGTGGCCGGGATCGTCGGGCAGGCCCGGATAGAGCACGCGGGCGACGTGCGGGTGGGCGCCGAGCCGGGTCGCGAGCGCCAGCGCACCCGCGGCCTGCCGCTCCGCGCGCAGGTGCAGGGTGCGCAGCGAGCGCATCAGCAGGTAGGCCTCGAACGGTCCGAGGATCGCGCCCCCGCTCGCCCGGATCGCGCCGACCCGCGCCCAGAAGGCGTCGGCCTCGCGCGCGGCGAGCACGCCGGCCACCACGTCCGAGTGCCCGTTCAGGATCTTGGTGCCGGAGTGCATCACGATGTCGGCGCCGAGCGCGAGCGGCCGGGTGTGGACCGGCGAGGCGGCGGTGGAATCGACCGCGAGCCGGGCGCCCGCCGCGTGCGCGATCTCGGCCGCCCCCGCGATGTCGGTGACGGTCCAGAGCGGGTTGCCGGGCGTCTCGATCCAGACGAGCTTCGTGCGCCCCGGCTGCACGGCGGCGCGCAGGCGCCCGGGATCCTCGGCGTCCGTGAAATCGACCGCGAGGCCGCGGCGCGGCCCCTCCTCGCGCAGCCAGCGCTTCAGGGCCCAGTACATCACGTTCGGCGCCACCACGTGGTCGCCGGGCTCCAGCGCGCCGAAGACGGCGGTCGCCGCCGCCATGCCGGAGCCGAACAGCAGCGCGCCGGCGCCTGCCTCCTCCAGCATCGCCAGCACGGCCTCGGCCTCCCGCACCGTGGCGTTGTCCGGCCGGGCGTAGGAGAAGCCCGACGAGTAGGCGTTGTCGGGATCGCGGATGAAGGTGGTGGCGACGTGGAGCGGGGGCACCACGCCCCGAGTGACCGGATCGATCCGCCCCATAGCCTGCGCGGCGCGGCTGCGGCGGGAGAAGGCCGCGATCGGCTCGCCCGCATCCTCGGGGCCGGCCGGCGCGTTGGTCCGTGACATGGCGGTCTCCCGTCGCTCCTGGCCCCTGCCCGAGCGCCGGTCGGCGCGCTAGGTGGTGGCAGGGACGGCGCCTGACACGATCCGGGTCGGAACCGCAAGGCGGGCGACCGTCGGCGGACGGTCTTCCGGACGGCCTTCGAGACGCCTTTTCGCGAGCGGCACCACCATGACCACCGCCCTCCACCTGCCCGAAGAGCCGGCCCTGCGCCCCTGGCTGCGGCTCGCCGCCGCGATCCTGCCGGTCGCCGCCACCGCCGCGCTCGGTTCCGCCTCGACGCAGGCGGAGATCCCCGGCTGGTACGCCGGCCTGAACAAGCCGGGCTTCAACCCGCCGAACTGGGTCTTCCCCGTCGCCTGGACCATCCTCTACACGATGATCGCCGTCTCGGCCTGGCGGCTCCTCGGCGCGAGGCCGCGCACCGGGCCCGCGCGGCAGGGCTGGTGGCTCGCCGTCCTGGCCTTCGCGGTCCAGCTCGCGCTGAACGCCGCCTGGACGCCGGTCTTCTTCAGCGCGCACGCGATCGGGGTTGCCCTCGTTGTCGTGGTGGCCCTCCTCGTGATGGTGCTCTGGACCATCCGGCTGAGCTGGCGCTTCGACCGGGTCGCGGCGTGGCTCCTCGTTCCCTATGCCGGCTGGGTTGCCTTCGCGAGCCTGCTCAACGCCGCGATCCTGCGCCTCAACTGAGGCCGGGTTGACGCCTCCCCGAGGCCGGCGCCACACCCGCCCGGAATCCAGGGAGGGACCATGAGCGGCATCAACGGGCGCATCGCGGCGGAACTCGGCGTGGCCGAGGCCCAGGTGAGGGCGGCGGTCGATCTCCTCGACGGCGGGGCCACGGTGCCGTTCATCGCCCGCTACCGCAAGGAGGCGACGGGCGCGCTCGACGACGCGCAACTGCGCACGCTCGAGGAGCGCCTCGCCTACCTGCGCGACCTCGAAGGGCGCCGGGCCGCGATCCTCGACAGCATCCGCCAGCAGGGCAAGCTCGACGCGGAGCTGGCCGCCCGGATCGCCCGGGCCGACACCAAGGCCCGGCTCGAGGACCTCTACCTGCCGTTCCGGCCCAAGCGCCGCAACAAGGCGCTTGCCGCCCGCGAGGCCGGGCTGGAGCCCCTGGCCGAGGCCCTGCTCGCCCGGCCGGACCTGGACCCGGCCGCGCAGGCCAAAAAGTTTGCCGGCAACGAGGAAGTTCTGGACCCCGAGGCTGCGCTGGAGGGCGCGCGTGCGATCCTGATCGAGCGCGCTTGCGAGAGAGCCGAACTCGTTGGAGCGCTGCGCGAGTCCGGCTGGCAGAGGGGCCGCATGACCGCGGCCGTGCGCAAGGGCAAGCGCGAGGCCGGCGAGAAGTTTGCCGACTATTTCGACTTTTCCGAGCCCCTGACCAAGCTCCCCTCGCACCGTATCCTCGCCCTGTTCCGGGGCGAGAAGGAGGAGGTGCTGGACCTCGACATCGCCGACGCCGAGGAGCCTCGGCCCGGCGCCCTTGGCTGGCAGGAGGCCCGCATCGCGCAGGCGCTCGGCGTCGCGGACCGGGGCCGGCCGGGCGACCGCTTCCTCCTCGACACCGTGCGACAGTGCTGGCGCAAGCGCCTGAAACCCGCCACCGACACGGATCTGCGCGCCCGCCTCTGGGCGGTCGCCGAGGAGGGCGCCGTCACGGTCTTCGCCCGCAACCTGCGCGATCTGCTGCTCGCCGCCCCGGCGGGCGCCCGGCCCACCCTCGGGCTCGACCCCGGCTACCGCACGGGCGTGAAGGTCGCGGCGGTGGACGCGACCGGCAAGGTCGTGGCGACCGACACGATCTACCCGCACGAGCCGCGGCGCGACTGGAACGGGGCGCTGGCCGCGCTGGCCAAGCTGGTGCTCGCCCACAGGATCGAGCTGATCGCGATCGGCAATGGCACGGCGTCCCGCGAGACGGACCGGCTCGCGGCCGAACTCGTCGCCAAGCTGCCCGACGCCAAGCTCACCAAGGTCCTGGTGTCCGAGGCCGGCGCCTCGGTCTACTCGGCCTCCGCCTACGCCTCGGCCGAGCTGCCGAACCTCGACGTGACCCTGCGCGGCGCCGTCTCGATCGCCCGGCGGCTGCAGGATCCGTTGGCCGAACTGGTGAAGATCGAGCCGAAGGCGATCGGCGTCGGGCAGTACCAGCACGATCTGGCGGAGGGGAAGCTCGCCCGCTCCCTCGACGCCGTGGTGGAGGATTGCGTGAACCGCGTCGGCGTCGATGTGAACAGCGCCTCGGCGCCGCTCCTCGCCCGCGTCTCCGGCCTCTCCGAGCGGGTCGCCGCGAACATCGTCGTCCACCGCGACGCCAACGGGCCGTTCGCCAAGCGGGCCGCTTTGCGCAAGGTGCCGGGGCTCGGGCCGAAGGCCTACGAGCTCGCGGCGGGCTTCCTGCGCATCCGCGGCGGCGAGGATCCGCTCGACGCGTCCGGCGTGCACCCGGAAGCCTACCCGGTCGTCAAGAAGATCCTGGCGGCGACCGGCAAACCGGTCGCGGCGCTCGTCGGCGACGGCGCCACGCTGCGCGGCCTCGCACCGAGCGCCTTCGTGGACCAGAGCTTCGGCCTGCCGACGGTCACCGACATCATCGCCGAGTTGGAGAAGCCCGGCCGCGACCCGCGCCCGAGCTTCCGCACCGCGGCCTTCGCGGACGGCGTCGAGAAGATCGGCGACCTGCGCCCCGGGATGCGTCTGGAGGGCGTGGTGACGAACGTCGCGGCCTTCGGGGCCTTCGTGGATGTCGGCGTCCACCAGGACGGGCTGGTGCACATCTCGATGCTGGCCGACCGCTTCGTGAAGGACCCGCGCGAGGTGGTGAAGCCCGGCGACGTGGTGCAGGTGCGGGTGCTGGAGGTCGATGCCGCCCGCAAGCGCATCGCCCTCAGCATGCGCTCGGACGAGGCGGAGCGCCCCGCGCGCCGCGAGGGTCCGTCGCAGGCCACGGGCCGGCCGGCGCCCCGCCCGCCCGCTCCCGGGCGCCCGCACGATTCCGGGCGCCCGCAGGCGCCGAGGTCCGAGCGCGCGGGCGCGCTGGCCGACGCCCTGCGCCGCGCGGCCGAGGGCAAGCCGCGGGGCGGCTGATCAGTTGGCGAGCCCGCGCTGGACCTTCGATCTCAGGCGCCCGCCCTGGAAGACCAGCGTGACCGAGAAGGTCCCGCCGCGGTCGCTCCAGCCGTAGGTCTCGAAGGCGCCGAGCCCCGGGATGGTCGCGCTGCCCTCGCTCGCGCCGCGGCAGCCGAGCAGGCTCTCGACCTCCGGCATCCGCATGTCCGCCTGGAGCAACTCGAAGCTGCGCCGGCTGACGGCGCAGTTCGGCCCACCCCCGGACTTCGGCTCGCCCGCGTCGGACGCGAGGGCCGCGCTCCGCGGCGCCCCGAAGGCCGCCGAGAGGGCGAGGCGCGCACCGCGCTCCGGACTCGGCCCGGCCCCCACGGCCTCCGCCGCGGCGGTCGGCATCCCGGACGCGGCGACCGGGCTCCCGGTCCCTTCGAGCCGCTCCGCATCGCGAAAGACCTCCGCGGCCTGCCGGCCCGGATCGGGCGGGGACGCCCCGGCCCTGGCGGGAACGAAGGCGGGGCTCCGGCGCAGGCCGTCTCCCGCCCGGCCCGGCGCCGTCCGGGCGCTCCCGTCGGCCGCCCGCTGCGAGGGGGCCTCGGAGACCTCCTCCGCCGGCCCGCGGGCGCGGGCGATGATCACCGCCCGGCGCAGGGCGGACTCGAACCGCCGCATCAGCTCGGGATCGGCACGGGTGCCGGTCGCCCGCGCCTCGCAGGCCGCGTAGGCCGCGCGGGCGTCGCGGATCTCGGCCTCGCTCCACGCCTCCGCGGCCTTGCCGAACAGATCGACGTCCCCCCCCTCGCCGGAGCGCGGGCCGGCGGTCGGACCGCCGCCGAGCGGTCCGAGCCGGTCGGCGGCGAGCGCGCGGTGCCGGCCGCAGCCGCCGGCCGCCGCGAGGGCGTCGCGGAACGGGGAGGCCTGCGCCGCGGCGGCGGAGGCGCAGCCGAGGAGGAGCAGGGCCGGGGCGAGACACCTGCGCACGAGACGGTGTCCGGATGCGGTTCGGGTCATCCGACCATGCGGCCCGAGGCCCGTGAAGGCTCCGTTAAGACCACCCCCGGTTGCTGTGGGTGGGCGCCCTCAGAACAGGTGCAGCGCGTGCGGCGCCAGGAAGCCGAATCCCAGCATCACCGCGCCGGCCGCGCCGAGCAGGCCGCCCGCGACGGCGAGCGCCACGATCCCGGTGATCACCTGGGCCGAGGCCAGCACGATGCCGATCTGGAAGGCCGCCGAGGCCAGCTCGTAGTGGTGGTAGCGGTGGAGCGAGAGGTCGCGCTTCTCCTGGTTCAGCTTGGCCTTCTCGGCGAGTTCCTTGCGGCCCTCGCCGGTGGCCGGCTCCGAGTCCCAGCGCGCCATGGTCCTGGCCCACTCGGCGCGCTTGGCCTGCACCGCGTCCTGGTTCGGCCCCGGGGGGGCGAGCGCGACCATCTCGTCGGCGGTCTTCAGCACCGTGCTGCGGATGGTGCGCGCTTGGAAGAAGGCCCATTGGTTGGCGGCCTCGATGTTGGCGCCGATCGCCTCGGTCTGGGCCGCCTTGCCCAGCGTCTCGCTGAAGGCCAGGAACAGCGCCAGCACCGAGATCAGCAGCGCCACCCGCTTGTTCGAACCCTCGATCGCCCCGTGACCGCCCGACATGCACCATCCCCCCTGATTCGTGAGCGGGGGAGCTACAGCGCATCGCGTGCCGCGGTGCAACAGCCGAGGGGGAGCCGCGGGAGCGCGGGCCTGCATCGCCGCGTTGGTGACGGACGGGGAGGTGCTCGGCGATGCGACTCACGGTTCTCGGCTGCGGCGACGCCTTCGGCTCGGGCGGGCGCCTCCACACCTGCTTCCACGTCGCGGGGGACGGCACCGGCTTCCTCATCGATTGCGGCGCCTCGGCGCTGATCGCCATGCGCCGCTTCGGCGTCGATCCCAACGGGATCGACACGGTGTTCCTCAGCCATCTGCACGGCGACCATTTCGGCGGCCTGCCCTGGCTGATCCTCGACGGGCAGCTGGTCAGCCGGCGCACGGCGCCCCTGACGATCGTTGGGCCGCCCGGGATCCGGGAGCGGCTTCCGGCCGCCATGGAGGTGCTGTTCCCGGGCTCCAGCACGGCCGAGCGGGCCTTCGCGGTGGAGGTGCGGGAGATCGCGGCCGGCGAGCCGGCGACGGTCGGCGGGGTGGGGGTGGAAGCCTTCGCGGTCGAGCATCCCTCCGGCGCGCCCGCCCACGCCCTGCGGCTCGCCCATGCGGGCCGGGTGCTGACCTATACGGGCGACACGCAGTGGGTGGACGCCCTGATCCCGGCCGGGCGCGGCGCCGACCTGATGATCGCCGAGGGCTACACGGTGGCGCGCCCGGTCAGGTTCCACCTCGACTGGGCGACGCTCAACCGCAACCTGCCCGAGATCGCCCCGAGGCGGCTCATGCTCACGCATATGAGCCCCGAGATGATCGCGCACCCGGCCGACGGCTACATTGCGGCCGAGGACGGGCTGGTGCTGGAGCTCTGATCGCGTCTTCCGCCCTCCCCCCTCTGCGGGGGGGGCGGGACGACCCGCGCCCTACTCCGCCGCCTCGACGAAGACCGTGCCGGCGCGCGGCAGGTCGAGCGCGTCCCAGGTCTCGGCCAGCGCCGCGGTGAGCTTCTCGATCTGCGCCGCGTCGTGGAACGGCGAGGGCGTGATGCGCAGGCGCTCGGTCCCACGCGGCACGGTCGGGTAGTTGATCGGCTGGATGTAGATGCCGTGGCACTCCAGCAGGTGGTCGGCGGCCGCCTTGCACAGCTCGGCGTCGCCCACCATCACGGGCACGATGTGGGTCTCTGTGTGCAGCACCGGCAGGCCCGCCGCCTCGAGCGCCGCCTTGGTCTGCGCCGCCTGGCGCTGGTGCGCCTCGCGCTCGACCTGCGAGCGCTTGAGGTAGCGCACCGAGGCGCGGGCGGCCGCCGCCACAGCCGGCGGCAGCGCCGTGGTGAAGATGAAGCCGGCCGCGAAGGAACGCACCGCGTCGAGCACGGCCGCCGAGCCCGTGATGTAGCCGCCGACGCAGCCGAAGCCCTTGGCGAGCGTGCCCTCGATCACGTCGACCCGGTGCATCACGCCGTCGCGCTCGGCGATCCCGGCGCCGCGCTCGCCGTAGAGGCCGACCGCGTGGACCTCGTCCAGGTAGGTCATCGCGCCGTAGCGGTCGGCGAGGTCGCAGATCTTGCCGATCGGCGCCACGTCGCCGTCCATCGAGTAGACGGACTCGAACACGATGAGCTTGGGCCGGTCGCCGGCCTCGACCAGCAGTTCCTCGAGATGCGCGAGGTCGTTGTGGCGGAAGATGCGCTTCTCGCACCCCGAGTGCCGCACGCCCTCGATCATCGAGTTGTGGTTGAAGGCGTCCGACAGGATCAGGCAGTTCGGGATCAGCTTCGCGATCGTCGAGATGCCGGCCTGGTTCGAGACGTAGCCCGAGGTGAAGACGAGGCCCGCCTCCTTGCCGTGGAGATCGGCGAGCTCGCGCTCGAGATCGACCAGCGGCGAGTTGTTGCCCGCGATGTTGCGGGTGCCGCCCGCGCCGACGCCGCAGCGCCGGGCCGTCTCGGTCATGGCGCCCACCACCTCGGGGTGCTGGCCCATGCCGAGATAGTCGTTCGAGCACCACACGGTGATCTCGCGGGTCGAGCCGTCCGGGCGGCGCCAGTTCGCCTGCGGGAAGCGGCCGGCCACGCGCTCGATGTCGGCGAAGACGCGGTAGCGGCGCTCGCCGTGCAGCTTGTCCAGCGCGGCGCGGAAGTAGCCCTCGAAATCGGTCCTGATGCCGGGTCCGGACGATGCGGTCTTCGGGGCAGCGGGCATCCGGGTCACGGGCATGAGGATCCTTCGGGTGGCTGGCACGGACGGACGGGCCGTCGATGCGCGGGATCGTTCGGCACGCGAGACCCGTTCGGGCCTCCGGCGAGCATCGGACGTTTGGATTGACGTCCGCTGAACCCTGGAGACGGTTCCGGACGCGGGCTGGCGGTTTCCTTGAGCGTTCTCGCGGCAGCGTCTTCGGGCGCTGTCGGGGCGGAAGATACAGGCGGATCTGGAATGGGTTCAAGGTGAGTTCTAACATTCCTGCCCTGTGCAGGGCGGAAGAGCGGCTCCAGGGTGACGATGCGCCGCGCGCGAACCTCGTTCCGGGCACGCAAGGGCGGGATGACGATGGCGGATACAGGCGAGAGCCGCGCGGAACGGTTGAAGGCGGCGCTGCGCGACAACCTGCGGCGGCGCAAGGCGCAGGAGCGCGGCAAGGAGCAGGGCAAGGAGCGGAGCGGGGCGACCGGCGCGGCCGGCCCGCGGACCCTGGATGATTCGCCGGGCGCCGATGCGTCCGGGAGCGGTCCCGATTCCGACAAAACTGGACTATAGCCTGCGGCCAAGCCTGGGCGCACGGTCGCGCCCGACGGAACGATAGGCGCCGCGCGAACCCGCGGGGCGGCCCAGGGAACGAGCATGGACCGCATCCACATCACCGGTGGCACCGAGCTGCACGGTACCATCCCGATCTCGGGCGCCAAGAACGCGGCGCTGCCGCTGATGATCGCGAGCCTGCTCACCGGCGAGACGCTCGAACTCGTCAACGTGCCGCGCCTCGCCGACATCAACGCGCTGACCCGCATCCTCGGCAACCACGGCGTCGATCAGACGGTGGTCGGCAAGCGCCCGGGCCAGACCACCGAGACCGGCCAGACCGTCCGGCTCACCGCCTCGAACGTCATCGACACGACCGCGCCCTACGAGCTGGTCTCGACCATGCGGGCGAGCTTCTGGGTGGTGGCGCCGCTGCTCGCCCGGTTCGGCGAGGCCAAGGTCTCGCTGCCGGGTGGCTGCGCCATCGGCACGCGGCCCGTGGACCTGCTGATCATGGCGCTGGAGCGGCTCGGCGCGCAGATCGACATCGACGGCGGCTACGTGGTGGCCAAGACCAAGAACGGCCTGCGCGGCGCCGAGATCAGCTTCCCGAAGGTCACGGTCGGCGGAACACACGTCGCCCTGATGGCGGCGGCGCTCGCCTACGGCACCACCGTGATCGAGAACGCCGCCCGCGAGCCCGAGGTCGTCGATCTCGCCGAGTGCCTGACCAAGATGGGCGCGCGCATCAAGGGCGCGGGCACGCCGCGCATCGAGATCGAGGGCGTGGCCCGCCTGAACGGCGCCCGCCACGAGGTGCTGCCCGACCGGATCGAGACCGGCACCTACGCCATGGCGGTGGCGATGACGGGCGGCGACGTGGTGCTGGAGAACACCCGCTCCGACCTGCTGCACGCGGCCCTCGACGTGCTGGCCACCACCGGCGCCGAGGTCACGCAGGTGCCGGACGGGATCCGGGTGCGCCGCAACGGCGCCGGCATCGCGGCGGTGGACGTGACCACCGATCCCTTCCCGGGCTTCCCCACCGACCTGCAGGCGCAGTTCATGGCGCTGATGACGCTGGCCAAGGGGAGTTCCCGCATCCGCGAGACGATCTTCGAGAACCGCTTCATGCACGTGCAGGAACTCGCCCGCCTCGGCGCCAAGATCCGCCTCGACGGCGACGCCGCGATCGTAGAGGGCGTCGAGCGCCTGAAGGGCGCGCCCGTGATGGCCACGGACCTGCGCGCCTCGGTCTCGCTGGTGATCGCCGGGCTCGCCGCCGAGGGCGAGACCCAGATCAACCGGGTCTACCACCTCGACCGCGGCTTCGAGGCGCTGGAGGCCAAGCTCGGCCGCTGCGGCGCGCGGATCGAGCGCGTGCGGGCCTGAGCACGAAGAAGGCACCCGACCGGTTCGGGTGCCTTCCCGCGTTCGTGCCTTGTGCCGATCCTCAGCCGCCGATCGCGCCGCGCTTGAAGCCGAAGCCCGGAATCTCGCAGCCGCAAGGCGCGTTGAACGGCGCGGGGCGGGTCGGGCAGTTGCCGCGCGAGGTCACGCAGATGCTGCCCCCGCGCCGGCCGAAATCCCGGCGGCGCTCGTAGCGGTCCTCGTAATAGTCGTCCCGGCGGCGGCGCTCGTAGCGGTCGTAACGGTCCTCGTAGCCCCGGTCGTAGCGGCGCGGGCCGTCGTCGTAGTACTGCGCGCGCGCCGGCGCGGCGGCGAGCGTCGTTCCCAGCGTCAGGGCGGCGAGAGCCGCGAGCGTGATGCGCGTCACCGGTCTGGTCTCCTCGAACCTTCGTGTCCGTGGGCCGGGCATATAGAGCGCCGCCTGAACGGTACCTGATCCTACGGGCGGACTTTTCGGCCACGTCCGCCGTGGGCGGGGCGCTCCGCACGCCTGCCCGTTGTCGATCACCCTCCCGGTCGCTACCTACCCCGCAGCGTTTCACGTGAAATTTACCATCCGGCCGATCACCCGATCCGGCCGGATCCGCCATCCAGCCAAGGTGCCCGCATGGAGCTGTTGAAGCTCGCCGCCCTCGACGCCGAGGATCTCACGGTGATCTCGGCCCACCTGCAGGACGCGGTCCTGCGGGCCGGCGACCTGACCTATCTGGCGGCCGAGCACCGCTTCGTGCTCGTGGCGCGGCGCTTCGACTGGTCGGTCGGCCCAGGCGAGCCGGAGCGGCGCCGCCTCACGGGCGTGCATTTCGAGCGGGTGCTCGGCGTGCGCACCCGCGGCATCGCGCCGGGCGGCAACGCCGACACGGCGCTGAACCTCCTCGCCGTCACCTTCGCGCCGACCGAGCCGCCCTCCGGCACCGTGACGCTGATCTTCTCAGGGAACGCCGCGATCCGGCTCGACGTGGAGTGCGTCGAGGTGCAGATGAAGGATCTCGGCCCGGTCTGGGAGGCCGAGAGCCGGCCCGGCCACGACGACGCGGCCTGATCCTCATCACCGGCTTCCCCAACACGAAACGACACGGGTCCATGGTTCGTCTCGACAGCTCCGCCCCGACCTTCGCCGATGATTTCGCGCGCCTGCTCACCGTGAAGCGCGAGATCGCCGAGGATGTGGACGAGGTCGTGCGCGGCATCATCGCGGGCGTGGTGGCGGGGGGCGATGCCGCGCTCGTCGACTACACCCGCCGCTTCGACCGACTCGGCGAGGATTTCACCGAGGGTAGCCTGCGCGTCACGGACGCGGAGATCGCTGAAGCCGTCGCGGCCTGCCCGGCCGACCAGATCGAGGCGCTGACCCTCGCCGCGGAGCGGATCGAGCATTTCCACCGGGCCCAGGTACCCGCCGACCACCGCGAGACCGACGCGCTCGGCGTCACCGCGGGCTGGCGCTGGACGGCGCTCGAATCGGTCGGCCTCTACGTGCCGGGCGGCACCGCGAGCTACCCCTCCTCCGTGCTGATGAACGCGGTGCCGGCGCGCGTGGCGGGCGTTCCGCGCATCGTCATGGTGGCGCCCGCGCCGGAAGGACGGATGAACCCGCTGGTGCTGGCCGCCGCCCACCTCTCGGGCGTGCACGAGGTCTACCGCGTCGGCGGCGCCCAGGCCGTCGCGGCGCTCGCCTACGGCACCCGGACCATCGCGCCGGTTGCCAAGGTCGTCGGCCCCGGCAACGCCTGGGTGGCGGCGGCCAAGCGGCGGGTCTTCGGGCAGGTCGGCATCGACATGATCGCCGGTCCCTCGGAGGTGCTGATCCTGGCCGACGACCACGCCAACCCGGACTGGATCGCCGCCGACCTGCTGGCCCAGGCCGAGCACGACACGGCGGCGCAGGCCATCCTGATCACCGACAGCGCGGCGCTGGCCGAGGCCGTCGAGGTGGCGGTCGAGCGGGCGCTCACCACCCTGCCCCGCCAGGAGATCGCGCGGGCGAGCTGGCGCGACTACGGCGCGATCATCCGGGTGCGCGACTTCGACGAGGCGGTGCCGCTCACCGACCGCCTCGCCCCCGAGCACCTGGAGATCGAGACGCAGGACGCGGAAGCGCTCGCCGCGAAGGTGCGCAACGCCGGCGCGATCTTCCTCGGCTCGCACACGCCGGAAGCGATCGGCGACTACGTGGGCGGCCCGAACCACGTGCTGCCGACCGCCCGCTCGGCCCGCTTCTCCTCCGGCCTCGGCGTGCTCGATTTCATGAAGCGCACCACCATCCTCGCCTGCACGCCGGAGAGCTTGCGGGCGCTCGGCCCGGCGGCGATAAACCTCGGCCGGTCGGAGGGCCTGGAGGGCCATGCCCGCTCCGTCGCGATCCGGCTGAACCTGTGAGGCAGGCTTAACGATGTCGGAGGCCAGGAAGGAGCGCTCGCCGCACCGTCTCGTCGCGGTGACGCTCGACGAGGATTCGATCGGCCGCGGCAACCCGGACCAGGAGCACGAGCGCGCCATCGCGATCTTCGACATCCTGGAGGACAACCAGTTCGTCATTCCGGGCCGGGACGAGGGGCCGTACCGGCTCCATCTCGGCCTCGTCGAGAACAAGCTCTCCTTCGCGATCGGCAACGAGGCCCGCGAGCCGGTGATGACGCATCTCCTCTCGCTCACCCCCTTCCGGCGGGTGATCCGCGACTACGAGATGATCTGCGAGAGCTACTACAACGCGATCCGCACCGCCTCGCCGACGCAGATCGAGGCGATCGACATGGGCCGGCGGGGCCTGCACAACGAGGCGTCCGAGACCCTGAAGCAGCGCCTCGACGGCAAGGTCGACCTCGACCACGACACCGCGCGGCGGCTCTTCACCCTGATCTTCGCCCTGCACTGGAAGGGCTGACGGCGTGGGGCGGGGCTAGGCTCCGATGGACGAGACCGCGCCGGGCCTCGGCCCACGGAAGAAACGGGTCCAGTCGGTCCTGTTCATGTGCAACTTCAACGCCGTGCGCTCGCCCGCAGCGGAGGCGATCGCGCGCCACTATTTCGGCAAGTCGATCTACGTGCAGTCGGCGGGCGTGCGCGAGGGCGAGCCGGTCGATCCCTTCATGGTGAGCGTCCTCGACGAGATCGGCATCGACGCGAAGAAGCACCGCCCCCGCACGGTCGAGCAGCTGGAGGAGTGGGAGGGGCTGAACTTCGACCTCATCGTCACCCTCGCCCCCGAAGCGCACCACGCGGCGCTGGAACTGACCCGCACCCTCGCGGCGGACGTGGAATACTGGCCGACGCCCGACCCCACCAACTTCTACGACGTCTCGCGCGAGCAGCGGCTCGACGCCTACCGCGACGTGCGCGACGGGCTGGTGCGGCGGATCAAGAGCCGGTTGAAGGCGTGATCCGCCGCACGGACGTCATCGGCCCGTAGCTCTTCTCGCGGATGCGCGCGACGGCCGTTCGCAGCGGCTCGACCGCCACCGCCATGTGGTGGCCGTTGGCGTGGATCAGGCGGCTCGCGTCGAGCATCATCCCGACATGGCCGCGCCAGAACACGAGGTCGCCCCGGCGCAGGTCCGCGAGATCGTCCGACGAGGCGTCGTCCGGCAAGGCGTCGCCCAGCGCCCGCTCCTGCTGGTCGGCGTCGCGCGGGCAGGTCAGGCCGGCGGCTTCCAGGCAGAGCTGGACCAGCCCCGAGCAGTCCAGGCCGAGCGTCGTGCGGCCACCCCAGAGATAGGGCGTCCCGACGAGGCGCTCGGCCGTGCCGGCGAAATCCGGCTCGACCGCATCGACCGGACGGCAATGGCCGGCGAAGACGTAGCCGCCCGGCACCTCCAGGTAATCCCCCGCCTCGCCCGTGACGACGAGCGCGGAGCCGAGCCCGAGATGGGCGCGGGCCGGACGCTTCAGGTCCGGGGCAGGGTAGAGGAAGGTCCGCAGCGCCGCGACGCGGTGGGTCGGCGCCGGGTCGGCCGGGCCGAGGCTGTCGGCCGCCAGGTAGCCCACGTAGCCGTCGTGGACGAGCTGGACCCAGGCGAAGCCGTCGCGCGCCTCGTAGAGCGTCACGGCGTCGCCCAGCACCGCCTCGGTATCGATGCCGGATTCCGCGGACGGGGCCCGGCGCAGGGGCGCCGAGGGCGCGACGACGCGGCGCGGCTCGCCGGCGACGTAGCGCGCGGCCTCGACCCGGCCGCGGAGCGCGAGGTCGGCGAGGTCCGGGCGGGCGGGGGTGAGGCGCGGATCGAGCGGCATGGGATCTTCCGGGAGCGGGAACGAACGTGATTCGCTCGATTCGGGGCGGTTCGGTGGCGCGGGCGATGAACGATCCCTCGGCGGGGTTGTTGACCCGTTACCGGGACCAGCCGACGCGGGAGCGTCGTCCCGGGGCGATGCGGCGGCGCACAGGCCGAGACATTCGGCACCCCCGCAACATAAGTTAACTCCGGGCCGGTCGCGACGCTGCCCTGCCGAGGGGCAAGAGCCGAGCCAAGCGCCATGCATGCGAAAACGTCTTTCCTTCCACTTTGATGCGGTGCACAATCCGGCGCAGCATCCTATGTTCGGCCCATGAACCATGCGAGCCGTGCCGTGAAGAAATCGCCGAAGAGCTTCGCTGACCTGCCACCGATCCGGGTCCGTCGCGAGCCGCCGACCGTCGCCGAGGCGGTCGCCGCCGCCCAGGATCTGGCGGACGATCTCGAGCAGCAGGTGGAGATCGCCTGCGGGCTGATCGGCCTGCCGGCCGACGAGGTGCGCCCGCACGTGGTCGCCGCCTCACGCCGGAAGCCCGAGCGGGTTCCGGAGCGGATCATGAGCCCCGGCAGCCCGAGCCGCGCGCCCCGCACCGTGATCGTCGAGCGCCGCACCCGGGCGCCCGTGGTGGTGGAGCGGCGCGGCCGTCCCCTCGACCCGCGCCGCTGACCGGCCCTACCAGGCGAGCGTCTCGCCCCGGTAGTCGAAATAGGCCACGCCCAGCTCGCCCAGCCGGGCCTCGATCGCGTCCGCCATGCCGGCGACGCTGGTCGCCACGTCGATGTCGGCCTCCGCGCCGCCCATGTCGGTGCGGACCCAGCCCGGATGGACCAGGAACACGCTGATCCCGCTCTCCCGGTGGCGGATCTCGAAGCTGCGCGCCAGGGTGTTCAGCGCCGCCTTGCTGGCCCGGTAGGTCTCCCAGCCGCCCGACTCGTTGAGCCCGACGCTGCCCAGCACCGAACTCATCAGCGCGAGGCTGCCGCCCGGCGCGAGTCGGTCGCGAAAGGCTTCCGCGAAGCGGATCGGGCTGATCGCGTTCGTCAGGTAGACCTGGGCGGCCACGTCCCGGGGCACGGCGTGGGCCGGATCGTGCGCCTGTGTGGCCACGCCCGCCACCACGAAGATCAGGTCGTAGGCTTGCGGCCCGAGCCGCTCGTGCAGGGCGGCCACGCCCGCGTCGTCGTCGATGTCGACCGTCTCGACGGTGAGGCGGTCGGCCTTCAGCCTCTCCAGGTCGGAGCCGGCCTTCCGCTGCGTGGCGGTGACGGCCCAGCCCCGCTGCAGCAGGGTCTCGGCGAGGCCGAGGCCGAGCCCGCGCGAGGCTCCGACGATCAGGGCGCGCTTGGATGAGGTGTCGCTCATGGAGGTTCTCCGGCGGGCGCCCGGCGGCCCGCTTTCAGGGGCGAGGTCGGTCACGGAGGGGAACCGGTGAAGGCCTCGTCCGCGCGGCGCGTGTGCCCGCGCACGCTGAGCGGGGGATTAAGGGGGCCAGCCGGCTGTGATCGGTAGCCCCTCAGCCGACCATAACGATAAAGCGCCGTCCCTTTCCCGGACGCCTGGAACGCAGTGGAAGGTGATCCGGGATCCAGCGAGCCCAGTGCCGCGAAGCGGCTCTACCTTCTGGAACGTCGCAAAGAGCGGACACTTCGCGACTTCCTGTGCTGGATCCCGGATCACCCTCCGCTGACGCTCCGGGCGTCCGGGAAAACGGCGCGGATGAATCGGAGGCCGATCGTCGGCCTCAATCCGCCGCCCGCACCGACCACGTGGCGTGGCGGATGCGCGGGTCGCGGGCGAGGTCGTCCGTGACGGCGTCGAGTTCCCCACCCTCGACCGCGTCGGCGAGCAGCGTCGCCACCACGTCCACGGCGTCCTCGCCACGCTCCACCACCTCGACACCGCGCACCGGATAGCTCGCCGCCTCCAGCCGCTCGACCAAGAGGTCGCGGGCAGGCCCCGCCGCCCCGGTCGCGGTCGTCACCTGCACCTCGTAGGTCGCCTCGGTCTGGTCCTCGCGGATCGGGGCCCGGTTGATGGCGTTGACGAGCGGGCGCAGCAGCGTGTTGCAGGCGAGCACGGCCGCGGTGACGAAGCAGGCCTCCAGCGGCAGGTCCGCCCCCGCGAAGGCGCCGACGGAGGCCGAGCACCAGAGCGTCGCGGCCGTGTTGAGGCCGCGCACGTTCATGCCCTCCTTCATGATTACGCCCGCGCCCAGGAAGCCGATGCCGGAGATCACGTAGGCCACGGTGCGCGTCGCGCCCTCGCCCCCGGTCAGCCGCATGCCGAGATCGACGAAGGCGGCCGCCCCCAGCGCCACCAGTACCGTGGTGCGCAGCCCCGCGTTGCGCTGCCGATACTGCCGCTCCGCGCCGATCAGCGTGCCCAGCCCGAAGGCCGTGACGAGGCTGATGGCGGAGTTGACGGTCTCGGGAAGGGGCGTGAGCGCGATCATGGGGCGTCCTAGACAGGGGCCGATGACGGAACCGTGACGGTCGCCTCTAGGGCAAATTGCCCGCGTCGGCACGATCCGGGCACGATCCAGGGTTGTCGGGATTGACGCTTCCCCGGTCCGGCGGGCACACCGGCTTCCTATGGACCGACTAAGAGTCCGGCGCCCGCCGAGCGGCGCAGCGAGGAGACGGCCAAGAATGACGCATCGTCCGATGACGCATCGCCCGGTCGCGCCGGCGGGAGCCCCCTGCGCATGAGCGGCACCGGTCTCGCCGCCCGCCTCTCGCAACCCGCCGAGCGTCCCGCCGCGGACGAGGCGCTGCGCGCCCGCATCCTGGCCTTGCGCGACGGGCTCCTCCACGGGCTGATCGGCGCGGACCGCCTCGTCGAGCGCCTGCTGATCGGGCTGCTCACCGGCGGCCACCTGCTGATCGAGGGCGCGCCGGGGCTGGCCAAGACGCGGGCGGTCAAGCGCCTCTCGGACGGGCTCGACGGCTCCTTCGCCCGGGTGCAGTGCACGCCGGACCTGATGCCCGCCGACCTCACCGGCACCACGGTCTGGCGCCAGGACGCGGGCACCTTCGAGTTCCTGGCCGGCCCCCTGTTCCACGCGCTGATCCTCGTGGACGAGGTCAACCGCGCCCCGCCCAAGGTGCAGTCGGCGCTGCTCGAGGCCATGGCCGAGGGCCAGATCACGGTGGCGGGCCACACCCATCGACTGCCCGATCCCTTCATGGTGGTGGCGACCCAGAACCCGATCGAGCACGCGGGCACCTTCCCGCTGCCGGAGGCGCAACTCGACCGCTTCCTGCTCCACGTCGTGGTCGAGATGCCCGACGAGGCCGCCGAGCGGCGCATCCTCGACCTCGTCGAGGGCGAATTGACCCACCACGCCGAGGCGATGCCGGCCAAGCTCAGCCTCGACGACGTGCGCGCCGCGCGGGACGCCGCGCTCGCCACCTACGTCTCGCCCGCGCTGAAGGACTACCTGGTCCGGCTCGTCGCGGCGACGCGCACCGACGCGGCGGCGCCGGACCTGCGCGCGGCGATCGAGCACCCGGCCTCGCCCCGCGGGACGCTCGCGCTGATGCTCGCGGGCAAGGCGCGCGCCTACCTGCACGGGCGCGACCACGTCGTGCCCGAGGACATCGCGGAACTCGCCGCCGACGCCCTCTCCCACCGCATCGGCCTGACCTGGCGGGCCGCCGCCGAGGGCCGCACGACGCGCAGCATCGTCGCCGGCCTCCTGCAGCGGGTGCGGGCGCTCTAGGGGTGGCGCAGAGGACGGACAGCAGGGCGGACGCTCCGGAGGATCCCGGCATCCACCTGTCGGGCGAGGCGCTGATGGGCCTGCGCCACCTCGCGCGCCGGGGTTCGGCGCCCGTCACCCGCACGCTGGCGGGCCTGCCCGGCGGCATCGTCACCCGGCGGCGCGGGCGCGGTTCCGAGCCCGACGACGTGCGGCTCTGGTCCGAGGGCGACGACATGCGCCACATCGACCGCAACGCCACCGCCCGCACGGGCCAACTCCACACGCGCACCCACCACGACGAGCGCGACCGCGCCGTGGTGCTGCTCGCCGACTTCCGGCCCTCGATGCTGTTCGGCACCCGCCGCACCCTGCGCTCGGTCGCGGCCGCCGAGGCGCTGGCCCTGCTCGGCTGGCGCGTGGTCGGCGACGGCGGCCGCGTCGGCCTCGTGGCGGGGCGCGCGGGCGAGCCCACCGCGCTCCGCCCGGCCGGCGGCGAGCGCGCGATGACCGCGGTGACGGGGGCGCTCGCCCTCGCGCACGCGCAGGCGCTCGCAGCCCCCGACACGGCGGACCCGCCGCTGGCGGATCTCGTCACCGTGGCGGCGAGCCTGCTGCCCTCGGGCGGCCATCTCGTCATCGCGAGCGCGCTCGACGCGCCGGGCCCGGACTTCGAGCCCCTGCTGACGCTGGCGGCCGAGCGGATCGCCATCCGGTTGATCCTCGTCAGCGACGCCTTCGAGCGGGCGCGGCCCGCCGGCCTCTACCCCTTCGCCCTGCCGGACGGGCGCCGCGGCCTGCTCGATGGGGG
The DNA here is from genome assembly GCF_022179285.1 of Methylobacterium hispanicum. GTDB lineage: Bacteria > Pseudomonadota > Alphaproteobacteria > Rhizobiales > Beijerinckiaceae > Methylobacterium > Methylobacterium hispanicum. The sequence continues at coordinate 24,925 of NZ_BPQO01000008.1, forward strand.
CCGCCGCGCACGGCCGAACCCGAGCGCCGAGGAGCGCCTGGCCGACTACGCCCGCCGCGGCATCGCGGGCCTGCGCCTCGATGTCGAGGCGGGCCCGGAGGCCTACGCCCCGCTGATGGAGCGGCTCGATGCGGTGCTGTGAGGCGATCTCGCACAGGCAGCGGCGCACGACACGCGCGCGCTCCCTCCCCCCTCTGCGGGGGAGGGTGGCCCTCGCGTCAGCGAGGGTCGGTCGGGACGTAGTCCCGCAGAGAGGGGAGCCCGGCTGCCGGAGGGAGCGCGGCCTTCATGCAGAGCTAAGCCCAATCCTACAGCGTCGCTCCCCTCTCCCCCCCTGCTGCGCAGGGTACCCTCCCCCGCAGAGGGGGGAGGGAGAACGCGGGTGCTTCCTCCCATGAACCCCGAAACTCTCGCCGCCCTCGACCAGCTCCGCGGCCTGCACCTGCCCGGCAACGCCGCCGGTGCGCTGCAGGGCGAGGTCGTGGCCGCCGCCGCGCTCGGCTTCGCGGCCGCGCTCGGGGTCGGGCTGGTCCGCCTCCTGCGCGCCCGCGCCGGCGCCACCCTCCGCCGGGCGGCGCTCAGCGAACTCGCCGCGACGCGCGACCTGCCGCCCGAGGCCCGGCTGGTGGCGCAGGCGCGCCTGCTGCGCCGGATCGCCCGCACCCGCCTCGGCGAGGAGGCCGCCGCCGCGCAAGGCGCCGACTGGGCGGCCCGCCTCGACCGGCTGTTTTCCACCGACCTGTTCAGCGCGGGTGCCGGCCGCGTGCTGGTGGACGGCCTCTATCGCCGCCACGCCCCGCCCGACGCCGCAGCCCTCGACTCGGAACTCGGCCGCCTGATCGGCCGGATGCGGGCCTGACGCCATGGCAATCCTCCCGGCCTCGGCCAGCGCCTTCCTCACCGCCCTCGATCTCGCGAGCCCCGCGGCGCTCCTGCTGCTGCCCCTGCCCTGGCTCGCCGCGCGGCTCCTGCCGGCGGAGGCGGAAGGGTCGAGCGGCGCGCTGCGCGTGCCGGCCTCGCTGGTGCCCGAAGCGGGCGCGGCCGGCGCCATCGCGTCGCGCGGCCGGCGCCGGACTTGGCTCATCTGGACCTTGTGGACCGCCCTGGTCGTCGCGGTCGCGGGGCCCCGCCTCGTCCTGCCCGGCATCGCTTTGCCGGCTTCGGGCCGCGAGATCATGCTGGCGATGGACCTCTCCGGCTCGATGGAGCGGCGCGACTTCGCCCTCGACGGCGAGACGGTGAGCCGGCTCCAGGCCGTCAAGCGCGTCGGCGCCGACTTCATCCGCCGCCGGGCCGGCGACCGGATCGGCCTCGTGATCTTCGCCGACCAGGCCTACGTTGCGGCCAGTCCGACCTTCGACACCCAGAGCGTCGCGCGCGCCCTGGAGGAGGCCGGCATCGGCCTCGTCGGCCGCTCGACCGGCATCGGCGACGGGCTCGGGCTGGCGCTGCGCCGCCTCGACCCGCGCGATGCCGGAGCGGAGGCCGGCCAGCCCGCGCCGACGAGTTCCAAGGTCGTGGTGCTGCTCTCGGACGGCGCCAACAATGCCGGCCAGACGGCGCCGCGGGACGTGGCGGCGCTCGCGCGCGACCTCGGCATCCGGGTCCACACCATCGCGCTCGGCCCCCGCGACATGGCCAACGCCGACGGCGAGCAGGACGTGGTCGATACCGAGACCCTGCGGGAGATGGCCGAGGTCAGCGGCGGCCGGGCCTTCCGGGTGAAGACCACCGAGGATCTGGTCGCGGTGGCCGCCAGCATCGACGCCATCGAGGGCGGTCGCGCCAAGGCGCCGCCGGTGCCGCTGCGGCGCGACCTCTGGCCCTGGCCGGCCGCGCTGGCGCTCGTCTGCGCCGCCGCGCTCCTCGCGAGCCGGAGGCGGGCATGAGCGTCGCGAGCCTCGCCCTGCTGCGGCCCTGGTGGCTCCTCGCGCTCCTGCCGCTCGCGCTGCTCGTCCTGCGGGCGACGTGGCGCGCGGCACCGCTCGGGGATTGGCGCCGGGCGGTGGACCCCGCCCTGATGCGGCTGATGGAGCGCCGCGGCGCCGTGCTCGGCGGGCGTCGGCAGGCCAACCTCGCGGCGGCGCTGGCGGCCGGGCTGATCGCGCTGGCGTTGACCGGTCCGGCGGTCGAGCGCCGGGACGCGGCGACCTTCCGCAACCTCGACGCCACCGTGATCGTCCTCGACCTCTCCCGCTCGGTGACGGAGGGCGGCAGCCTGAAGGAGGTCCGCCAGACCGCACAGGCGGTGGCGGAGGCCGCGGGCACCCGCTCGGTCGCCCTCGTGGTCTACGCGGGCGACGCCTACCTCGCCATGTCGCCGACGACCGACCGCGACAGCCTCGGCACCACCCTGTTCGCCCTCGACGCCGACACGGTGCCGGACCGCGGCAGCCACCCCGAGCGCGGCCTCGCGCTGGCCCGGCGCACGCTGGCCGAGGCCGACGTGGTCGCCGCCGACGTCGTGCTGATCACCGACGGCGACGGGCTCGGCGACGCGGCGCGGCGCGAGGCGCGCGCCATCGCCGAGCGCGGCTGGCGCCTGCAGGGCGTGTTCGTGCCCGCGACCCGCCCGCTCCCGCCCGGCGTGCCGCGACCCGACCGGGGCGCGCTCGACGCGGTGGTGCGGGCGGGCGGCGGCGTCGTGGCCGACCTCGACGCCCCGGGCGCCGTGCTCGAGGCGGTCGGCGCCAGCACGGCCCAGCACCTCGCGGCCGGCGGCTACACGGTGCTGGCGTTCGCCGACCTCGGGCGCTGGCTGCTCCTGCTCGCCGCCCTCCCCGCCCTGCTGCTCTTCCGCCGGAGCGCCTGATGCGTGGCCCCGTCTCCCTTCCGCTTCCCGCCGCCCTGGCGCTGCCGCGCCGCTGGCGCCGCCACGCGCGCGGCGCCGGTCTGGCGCTGGCGGGCGCCGGCCTCGTCGCCCTCTGCGCCCTCACGGAGCCGCGCACCGGCCTCGGGCGGCTGCTGATGGGCGTCGGCCTGCCGGGGCTGGCCTCCGGCATCATCGCCGACCCGGCCTGGCGCGGGCCCGCCCTCTACGCGGCCGGCGACTATGGCCAAGCGGCCGCGATCTTCCGCAACGGCGGGCGGCGCAACGCCTACAACCTCGGAAACGCGCTGGCGCGTGCCGGCGATCTCGCCGGCGCCGTTGCGGCCTACAATCAGGCGCTGCAGTACAACCCGCGCGACGCCGACGCGCAGGCCAACCGCGCGCTCATCGCCCGTCTCATGGAGGAGGCGATCGACCGCGGTCCGGGCGGGGGCATCGCCAACGGCACGGCGCAGTACGGCGCGCGCTACAACAACACCCGGAACCACGACCAGAGCGACGACATCAAGGCCACCTCGAGCGGCGAGGGGCTGGCCGGCAACAAGGAGGCCGGGTCGAGCGCCTCGCTGCCCGGCAACAGCAAGGTGGCCCGCCGCGGCCGGGCCGAGCAGCAGGCGGTCGATTCCGGCCGCGGCGAGGCCCGCGGCTCGGCGAGCGACGCGGCCGGGCGCGGGCGCACCGGCAGCGGCTCGGCCATGGTGGCGGCCGCCCCCGAGCGCGAGGTGCGGCGCGTGACGAAGAGCTTCGAGGCCCACGAGATCCGCCCCGACCGGCTCTGGCTCCAGACCCTGCCGGACGATCCCGGCCGCTACCTGAAGCTGCGCCTCAAGGCCGAGCAGACCCGCCGCGTCGAGGCCGGCACCAACATGCCCGCCGGGAGCAACCCGTGGTGATTCTCTTCGGACCCGGCCGCGCGCCTCTCCCTATCCGCTTTGCGGGGGAAGGGATGGCGCGATTCTGCCTCGCCCTCCTCCCCCTCCTCCTCGCCGCCCCGGCCCGTGCCGAGATCGAGGCCGGCGACCTCACGCTCACGGTGACGGCGGAGCGCGCCGGCAACGCGGCGCCCTATGCCCGCGAGATGGTGCTGCTGCGCATCCGCGGGCTCTACCGCCAGCAGATCCTGCTGGAGGAGGTGGTGCAGCCGACGCTCGCGAACTTCAGCTGGACCCAGCTCGGGCGCGACACCTGGCGGCGCGAGCGCCTGCCCGACGGACAGGTCGGGCTCGCCTTCGACCGCACGGTGGCGATCTTCCCGCACCACGCGGGCGACTTCACCATCGACCCGTTCGTGCACCGGCTCACCGTCAACGACCTCGGCACCCGCCGGGTCGTCGACGTCCGTTCGAACCCGATCCCGCTCCCCGTCGCCGCCTGGACGCAAGGTTCGGGCGGCCCCGAGGTGAAGGAACCCTGGTGGCTGCCCGCCCGGGACGTCAGCGTCACCGATTCCTGGAGCCCCGACCCCGAGACGCTGAAGATGGGCGAGACCGGGCGGCGGATCGTGACGGTGGAGGCGCAGGGCATGGTGGCCGAGGGCCTGCCGCCCCGCCCGGTGATGCGCACCCGCGGCATCATCACCTTCGCGGGCCCGGTGACCCGCGAGACCATCCTCACGCCCACGGGGCCGGTGGCGCGCGCCACCTACCAGTGGGACGTGCGGCCGGGCGTCCCGGAGGTGATCCCGCTCGACGCGATCAGCATCCCGTGGTTCGACACGGTCTCGCGCACCATGCGGGAGGCCGAGATCCCGGCGCGCCAGATCGGCGGCGGGCTCGTGGACGGCGCGGACGCGGCCCCGGCCCCGGCCGCCACCGCGCCGCTCGTCGCGGCGGCGGCGGGGCTCGCGGCCTTCGGGCTCGGCCTGCTGCTCCTCGGCTTCGGCCCCGGCGGCGCCCGCCTGCGCCTGACCGGCCCGCATCGCCGCGCCCTGAAACGCGCCGCGGCCGCGAACGACCCGGTGGCCTTCCGGGCGGCGGTCGCGGGGGCGATGCAGGCGGAACCGGAACTGGCGGCGCTCTGGCGCGGGCGGCCCGCCATCGTCGCGGGTCTGGCGGCCCTCGACCGGGCGGTCTACGCGCCCGCCGGCCGCGAGACGCCCGACCTCGCCGGCCTCGCCCGCCTGCTCGGCCGGTCCGAGCGCCCGCCCCGCGCCGCGAGCGCCGGATCGGACCGTCTCAAGCCCCTCGACGGGCCCGCCTGAAACGGAACGGCGCCGGACCCGAGGGTCCGACGCCGCGAAGTCACCGGCGATGCGATGCCGCTCAGGTGTTCATCGAGTCGAAGAAATCGCCGTTGCTCTTGGTCTGGCGCAGCTTGTCCATGAGGAACTCGATCGCGTCGGTGACGCCCATCGGGTTGAGGATGCGGCGCAGCACGTAGGTCTTCTTGAGCGCGTCCGGCGGGACCAAGAGCTCCTCCTTGCGGGTGCCGGAGCGGGTGATGTCGATCGCCGGGAAGATGCGCTTGTCCGAGACCTTGCGGTCGAGGATGATCTCGGAATTGCCGGTACCCTTGAACTCCTCGAAGATCACCTCGTCCATGCGCGAGCCGGTGTCGATGAGCGCGGTGGCGATGATCGAGAGCGAGCCGCCCTCCTCGATGTTGCGGGCCGCGCCGAAGAAGCGCTTCGGGCGCTGGAGCGCGTTGGCATCGACACCGCCGGTCAGCACCTTGCCGGAGGACGGCACGACCGTGTTGTAGGCCCGGCCCAGGCGCGTGATCGAATCGAGCAGGATCACCACGTCGCGGCCGTGCTCAACCAGGCGCTTGGCCTTCTCGATCACCATCTCGGCGACCTGCACGTGGCGGGTGGCCGGCTCGTCGAAGGTCGAGGCGATGACCTCGCCCTTCACCGAGCGCTGCATGTCGGTCACCTCCTCGGGGCGCTCGTCGATGAGCAGCACGATGAGGTAGCACTCGGGGTGGTTCAGGGTGATCGACTGGGCGATGTTCTGCATCAGCACGGTCTTGCCCGTGCGGGGCGGCGCCACGATCAGCGCGCGCTGGCCCTTTCCGATCGGCGCCACGATGTCGATGATGCGGGGGCTGAAGTCCTTCTTGGTCGGGTTCTCCAGCTCCAGCTTGAACCGTCGCGTCGGGAAGAGCGGCGTCAGGTTGTCGAAGTGGACCTTGTGCTTGATCTTCTCAGGCGACTCGAAATTGATCGTGTTGACCTTGAGGAGCGCGAAGTAGCGCTCGCCGTCCTTCGGGCCCCGGATCGGGCCCTCGACGGTGTCGCCCGTGCGCAGGCCGAAGCGGCGGATCTGGGTGGGCGAGATGTAGATGTCGTCCGGACCCGGCAGGTAGTTCGAGTCGGAGGAGCGCAGGAAGCCGAAGCCGTCCTGCAGCACCTCGACCGTGCCCGAGCCGATGATCTCGATCTCCTTGGCAGCGAGCTGCTTCAGGATGGCGAACATCAGCTCCTGCTTGCGCATGGTCGAGGCGTTCTCGACCTCGACCTCCTCCGCGAAGGCGATCAGGTCGGTCGGCGTCTTCGCCTTGAGGTCCTGGAGCTTGACCTCCTTGACGCCGGCGAGCACCGCCGGGACGGGGGTCGCCTCGGGCAGGTCCTCGCCCGCGGCGGCGTCGTCGGTGAAGGCGTCGGGATGTGCAGTCATGGAGTGTCTTGAACCGACGTGGGACGTGGGAGGGAGGGACGAGGGACGTTCGGGGATGGAAGATCCGGGCCTGACAACTCGAGGGTCAGTCCGCGCGGGCCTCGGGATGAGGCACCGGGCATCGGGCTCGCGCGTCGCGACGGGACCCGTGGCATCGGTGGAACGGAGCCGCCTGGGCTCACGGATGCGGTGCGGCGCTCGATCTTTTTGGGAGGGCGCCTGACGCATACCGCGTTTCCGCCGCCGGCTCAAGTCCCGGATTCAGTCCGTGGCGGAGCCCCGAACCCGCGGTCGCGGGGCGCGTTGAGCAAGGCTTTTACGCGAACCCGGATGTCCGATGCCGTCACGCTCCGCCCGCCGCCCGGCCCCCGCCCTCCTCGCGGGCCTGGTCCTCTCGGGCCTCGCCGTCCTGCCGGCCGCGCCGGCCTCCGCCGAGAGTCCGGCCAAGGCCTACCAGTACGGACGCCAGCTCGGCGCCGCCTGCCGGCCGCCGCTGAAATTCGCGGCCGGGGCCTGCGTGCGCCGCTGCCCGGCCGGCTTCCAAGACAACGGCCGAACCTGCCGCCGCCGCACCATGCGCTGGTGAGCGCTCAGCGCCGCCGGAGCCGGACGTAGAGGGCGCCGCCGCCGCCGTGGTGGCGGGCCGCCTCCTCGAAGCCCAGCACGAGGCCGCGCAGCTCCGGCCCGCGCAGCCAGTGCGGCACGCTGCGGCGCAGGACGCCGCGCTCCGAGAACGGGCCGGCGAAGTCGCCCCCGCCCGAGTCGCCCTTGCCCGTCACCACGAGGACGTGGGCGTGGCCGGCCGCGCGGGCGCGCATCAGGAAGCCGGTGAGCGCGGCGTGCGCCTCGCTCTGGATCATGCCGTGCAGGTCGATGCGGGCCTCGACCGCGAGCGTGCCGCGGCGCAGGGCGAGGCGGGCCTGCCGCTCCAGGCCGGCGGGCGGGCGCGGCACCTGCGGCGGCGCCCGGTAGGGCGCGGCGGTCGGCATCGGGACCACGGGCTTGGCCGGCGCGGACTTGGCGAGCGCGGGCTTGGCCGGCGCGGCCTTCGCCGGCGCGGGCTTGGCGAGTCCCGGCCCGGCCGGCGCAGGGGCCAAGGCGACCTTCGGGACCTTGGCGGGACCGGGCTTGCCCGGACGCTTCGCGGGCGCGGCCGCCGCCAGCGCCTGCGCGAACTCGTCGGCGAGGGACCGGGACGGAATGGCCGGCGCCGGCCGGGCCGGCATCCGGGCCGGGCTCGTCCCGCCCGCGCCCGGGGAGGCGCCCGGGGAAGACTTGGCCGGGGAGTTGGCCGGGGAAGACTTGGCCGGGGAGGACTTGGCCGGCTCCGCCTTGGCGGCCGGCTCGGCCCGCGGCCGGGCGCGGGCGCGCAGGGGCGTGATCAGCTTGGCGATCTCGGCCCAGAGGCGGGCCTCGTCGCCGGAGAGCGTGCGGGGGCGGCGCGGGCGGCGCATGGCGGCTTCCTCAGCGCCCCGGCCCGGCGGCCGGGTCCGCCCCCGTCCCGGAGGCGGGTTTGGGCAGCAGCACCACGAAGCCGACGGCGTCGCGCAGGTTGCCGGCGGCGATCCCGGCCTCCGCGCCCGTGCCGAGGTAGAGGTCGCCCCGGGCCGGCCCGACGATGGCCGAGCCCGTGTCGGCGGCGACCACCAGCCGGCCGGCCTCGGGCGGCGTGCCGCCGGGCAGGCGTCCCTCCAGCCAGAACGGCAGGCCGTAGCGCCAGAGGTTGGCATCGACCGCGAGGCTGCGGCCGGGGCTGAGCGGCGCGCCGGCCGCGCCCTGGGGGCCCAGCGCCGGGTCGGCCACGGGCGCGAGGCGAAAGAAGATGTAGGAGGCGTTGGCGCGGATCAGCCGGCGGGCGGTCTCGGGGTTCTGCCGCATCCAGGCGGTCCAGCGGGCGAGCGTCAGCCCATCGAGCGGCAGGTGGCCCTCCTGCACGATCAGCTTGGCCACCGCCGTGTAGGGCCGGCCGTTGCGCCCGTCGTAGAGCACGCGCACGCCGCTCCCGTCCGGCAGCCGCACCCGGCCGGAGCCCTGGACCTGCAGCACCAGGAGATCGACGCGGTCGCGCAGCCAGAGCAGCGGGCGGGCGCGGGGGCCCAGCGCCCCGTCCTCGATCGCGGCCCGGTCGGGATAGGGTTCCAGACGGTCGCCGACCGCGCGGGCCGCCCTGAGGCTCGGGTCCAGGCCCGGTCGCACCTCGCCGGGGGCGAGGCTGACGAGGTCGTCCGGCCGGGCGAGCACCGGCGCGGCGTAGCCCGGCGTGGGCGTGAGGGACCCCTCCAGCTCCGGCTCGAAATAGCCGGTGAGGAAGCCCGTGCGGCGCTCAGGGTCCTGTCCCTCGGCCGGGCGCACCACCCGGTAGGCGTCGAAGCGCTCGGCGAAGAAGGCCCCGGCCCGCTCCGGCGGCGTCCCGGCGGCGGCCGCGCAGGCGGCGGCGAGATCCGGGGCCGAGCCGGCCACCGTCGGCGGGGCCGGCACGGCCGGCGCGGGGGCCGCGCAGACCCGCCGGAAGGCGTCGAGGGCGGCGGCCGGGTCGGCCCCGGGAAAGCCCGGCAGGGCGGAGACCGCCACCGGCTCGAGCACCGCGCCGCCGACGCGAAGCGGCCCGGCCGCGTGGGCGGCCGGGCCGGCGAGGAGCGTTCCGGTCAGGAGGGCGACGGCGAGCGCGCGCCCTCCCTGTCTCGACGAGCGTGGCATGGCCGCGTCACACGGGGTTCAGGCGCCCGCCTCGGTCGCGACGAGCTGCCAGTTCGGGTCGCGCGAGCCGAGGGTCCGGGCGAAGGTCCAGACGTCGGGCACCTCGACCACCGTCTCGGCGCTGCCGTCGATGACCGCGCCGTTGGCGTCGCGGGTCGCGGTGATCAGGTTCGAGAGGAAGCGCACGGTGACCTGGGCGACGCGGTTGCGCACCTCCACCGCAACGATCTCGGCCTTGTCGATCGACACGAAGGTGGTCTCGAGCGTCTGGCGGTTGCGCTCGCGCTCGGCGATCGCGCCCTCGAAGGCCTCGCCGACCTCCTTGGAGAGGAGGCTGCGCAGGGTCTTCCGGTCGCCCTTGGCGAAGGCGATCATGATCGCCTCGTAGGCGCCCTTGGCGCCCTCCAGGAACGCGCGCGGGTCGAAGCTCGGCTCAGCCTGCACCGCCGCCTCCAGGCCGCGGGCGACGGCCGAGCCCGGCTCGGCGATGCCGCGCCAGTCGCGGGCGGGCGTGCCCTGGACGCGCTCGGGCGCCGCCCGGTCGGCGCCGGGCAGGCGGACCACGTTGTCGCCCTCGCCCCGGGCCTGCGGCTCCGCGCGCCCCCGTTCCACCGGCTTGAACGGCGAGCGCTCGGCCCCCGTCTTCTGGCCGAGCACCGAGCGCAGGCGCCAGATCACGAAGACCGCGAGCGCCAGGAAGATGATGGTCGTGAGGTCGAAGGTATCCTGCATCACCGATCCGAGTGCCGGCTGCGGCGAGCCGGCGTCCAGAGAATTCCGCGCGGGGATCCTTGAGAACCTATCCCGCGGCGCCCCGTGAGAGTCCCCCGCGGAACGCCGCACCGGTGGACCGGGCAGACGTCGCACGACACTGCTCTTACCCGACCGCCGCGCGAGGTGCGAGCCGGATTCGCCGGGCGAGCCGCCCGGACGATCTCCGCCATATGGGACAGGGGGCCGGCCGGTTCCAGCCGCCCCGGCCCGCTTCGCTGCGCCCGGTCCCGCTCCGGTGCGCCCCGGCACCTCGCCCGTCCGCGGCGGCGGGATGGGCGGGATGACATCAGGTCGGCGCTCGGCCGGCCCGCTCGCTTGTTCCGCTGGGACGGGCATGTTAGCGGCCTGCCCGCCTGAATCGCTTCCCGCGCGGCCCCGAATACCCGGCGCGCCGCGCAGGACGGTGTCCGGACCCGGCGCCGGCGCGACACTTTGAGGAGGATAACCGCCATGGCCGACTCTCCGGCTCCGAACGGCAACGGCGGCGCGCCGCAGGGCGAGGCTCAGCCCACGATCAACGCGCTGGCGCAGTACGCCAAGGACCTCTCGTTCGAGAACCCGAACGCGCCCCGCTCGCTCCAGCCCCAGGAAGGCCAGGGCCCGCAGATCAACATCCAGGTCAACGTCAACGCCCAGCAGCTCTCGGAGACCGACTTCGAGGTGGTGCTGGCGCTCGAGGGCGACGCCAAGGTGAACAACGAGGTCCTGTTCGCCTTCGACCTGAAGTACGCCGGCATCTTCCGGATGCTCAACATCCCGCAGGATCAGATCCACCCGGCGGTGATGATCGAGTGCCCGCGCCTGCTCTTCCCCTTCGCGCGCCAGATCGTCGCCGAGGCGGTGCGCAACGGCGGCTTCCCGCCGCTCTACATCGACCCGATCGACTTCGTCGGCCTCTACCGCCAGCGCGCCTTCGAGGCCCAGCAGCAGGCCGGCGGCCCGCTCGCCTCCTGACCCGCCGCGCGGGCGCCGTCGAGGATTGCCGACCCCGGCCGCACGCGCGGCCGGGGTTTTTTCATGAATCCTTTTCATGGGTCCATTTCGGCCCGTCCGGGGTTTCTGAGCCGGGCGGCCCCGCTTCGGCCGGGCCGCCAGCCCTTCGCCCGCGGGGACGGCGCCTCTTGGCCGCAGCCGGGCTTGACCGCACGGCTTGGCGGTACAGGTCCCGCCCCGGAATTCCGGAACCCTAGGATCGCATGCTCGCCACCCACCACCTCGCCCTGATCAACGTCTTCACCGGCGACATCCAGGGCGGGCTCGGGCCGTTCCTCGGCACCTGGCTCGCGGAGGCGGCCCAGTGGAGCCCGGCGCGGGTCGGCTTCGTCACCACCCTCGTCGGCGTCGGCGCGCTGCTGCTCAGCGGACCCTTCGGCGCTCTGGTCGACCGCCTGGGCCGCCCGCGCCTCCTGATCGGCCTCGCCTGCGCGGCGATCCTCGGCGGCACCCTGCTGCTGCTGCCCGCGCGCAACGTGCCGGGGGTGTTCGCCGCGCAGATGCTGGCGGCGGCCGGCGGCACCCTGCTGCTGCCCGCCGTCACCGCGCTGACGCTCGGCATCGTGGGCAAGGAACGCTTCCCGAAGCAGCAGGGCCGCAACCAGGCCTTCAACCATCTCGGCATCCTGCTGGCGGCGGGTCTGATCAGCCTGGGCACCGGCTGGTTCGGGCCGGCGGTGGCCTTCTGGGTCCTCGGCGCCATGGCGGTGCTGGCGATCGTCGCCACCGCGACGACGCCCGGCCACTGCTACAACGAGCGCCGGGCCGTGGGCTGGAAGGAGGATGCGGACGACCAGCCGCAGCGGGCCGGCCTGAAGAGCGTGGTGGGCAACCGCAAGCTCCTGGTGCTGGCGGTGGCGCTGACCCTGTTCAACCTCGGCAACGGCGGCATGCTCTCGCTGCTCGGCCAGAAGCTCGTCGCGACCGCCGCCGACGCCACCAGCTGGACGGCGCGCTACGTGATGGTGGCCCAGCTCGTGATGGTGCCGGTGGCGCTCTTCGCCGGCTCGCTCGCCGACCGCAGCGGCCGCCGCAAGCTCCTGCTGCTCGCCATCGCGGTGCTGCCGGTGCGCGCGGCGCTCTCCGCCTTCATCGACGACCCGTACTGGCTGATCCTCCCCGAGATCCTCGACGGCGTAGCCTCCGGCATCGTCGGGGTGGCGGTGCCGATCGTGGTGGCCGACCTGACCTGGGGCTCGGGCCGGACCCAGACGGCGCTGGGCTCCCTCAACGCCGTGCAGGGCATCGGCGGCGCGCTCTCGGCCTGGTACGGCGGGCTCGCCCAGCAGTTCCTGGGCTGGACCGGCGCGTTCCTGGCGCTCGGCGCCCCCGCCCTGGTGGCGCTCGCCCTGGTGATCTGGCTCGACGCGACGCCCGAGCCCGGCCGGCGCGCCCGCCGTCGGCAGGCCCGCGCGGCGCCCCAGCCGGCCTGATCCGGCCTCACGAAACGTCGAGGTGCGGAACCCCGGAGGACGGGGCCTGTTGCGCCCGAGATGTCCGCCCGGCGCCGCCGGGTCCTTGTTTCGCCGCGCTCTACCGTGCCGAACCGGCGTCCGCGTCGGCTGGGAGCGCGCCAGCCCGAGTCCCGAGGCCCCGATGCTCGAGAACGCCACCGGCCGCACGCTGGTCACAGAGGAGCCGCGCGAGACGCCCTGGCTCAGCGTCGTCCTCGGCTACGGACCGATGCTGCCCTTCGTGGCCGGCGCCGCCGCCGCGTGGTGGCAGCGTGGGATGTGGGACGAGCTGATCCTGCTCGCCACAATCCTGTACGGCGCTGCGATCCTGCTCTTCCTCTCCGGCGTCCGCCGCGGGGTCAGCTTCCGGACCGAGGGCGGCCCGACCGTCGTGCAGATCGCCACGATGTTCGGCCTGTTCTGCCTCGGTCTCGGGGCCCTGCTCACGGTGGTGATCCTCGGCAACCGGGTGATCGCGCTCGACCTGCTCATCGCGGGCTTCGTCGCGATCGCGATCCTCGACCCCATCGCGGCGCGCCGGGGCGAGGCGCCCCTGTTCTTCGCGCGCCTGCGGCCGCTGCAGATCCCGATCGCGGTGCTCAGCCTCGTGGCGCTGCTCGTGCTGAAGCTGACGGCGCCGTACTGACCGGGGGCCTCGCGGGAGGCGCGGCCGTTTCACGTGAAACGAACGGTTAAGCCTGTTCCGCTGGGTCCCCTGCCGTAGGGCGGCCGGGGCCCTCTCACTTGCCGATGCAGAAGCTGGAGAACAGGCGGTCGAGCACCGCCTCGACGCCGACCCGGCCGCTCACCTCACCGAGCGCCCGCGCGGCGAGGCGGAGATCCTCGGCCACGAGTTCCGGCGGCGCCTCCGCGCCGGCCCGCGCGACCCGGTCGAGATGGGCGGCGCAGCGCGCGAGGGCCTCCCGGTGCCGCTCCCGGGTGACGATCCCCTCGCCCGCGCCGAGCGCCGCCTCGGCGCGGGCGCGGACCGCCGCGAGCAGGGCCTCCATCCCCGCACCCGTCAGCGCCGAGACCGCGAGGCCGCCGGCCTCGCCCGCCGCGCCGCCGAGATCCGCCTTGGTCCGCACGCGCAGGAGGTCGGCCGCCTCCGGCAGCGCCTCCGCGGCGCCCTCGGCGTCGAGCAGCAGCACGAGGTCGGCCTGGGCGATCCGGCGCCGGGTGCGGGCGATGCCCTCCGCCTCCAGCGCGTCCTCGGTCGCCCGCAGGCCCGCGGTGTCGACGAGCAGCACGGGAAGTCCGCCGAGGTCGAGCCGCACCTCGATCACGTCGCGCGTGGTGCCGGGCCGGTCGGAGACGATGGCCGCGTCGCGCCGGCTCAGGGCGTTGAGCAGGGTCGACTTGCCGGCGTTCGGGGCCCCGGCGAGCACGACCGTGTAGCCCTCGCGCAGGCGCTCGCCCCGGCGCCCGTCCGCCAGCGCCGCCGCGACCGCGTCGCGCACGGCCGTCGCCCGGCCGGTCAGGGCGCGGTCGAGGCCCGCCTCGTCCACGTCGCCCTCGTCGGAGAAGTCGAGGGCGGCCTCGGCGCCCGCGAGGCAGGTGAGGATCTCCTCCCGCCACGCCTCGACCTGCCGCCCGAGCGCGCCGTCGAGCTGGCGCAGGGCCTGCCGGGCCTGGGCCGCGGTCTCGGCCTCGATCAGGTCGGCGACGCCTTCCGCCTCCGTGAGGTCCATGCGCCCGTTGAGGACCGCGCGCCGGGTGAAGGCGCCGGCCTCGGCCGGGCGGCAGCCGGGGAAGTCCGTGAGCGCCCGGATCACCCCGGCGCGCACCGCCGCGCCGCCGTGCAGGTGCAGCTCGGCCATGTCCTCGCCGCTGAAGGTGTCGGGCCCCGGCATCCAGCAGACCAGCGCCCGGTCGAGGACGGCGCCGTCCCGCGGGTCGCGCAGGGTGCGCAGGGCGAGGCGGCGCGGCGGCGGCGGCGTCCCGCCGAAGGCCGCGAGCACGGCCGCGCAGGCCGGCCCGCTGAGCCGGATCACCGCGACGGCCGCCCGCCCGAAGCCGCTCGCCGGCGCGAAGATGGTGCTCTGGTCGTCCATGGTCCCCTGGCCGTCCGCGCCGTTGCGCCGAGATCCGGTGCGCGCTCTATCACACCCGGCCCCGCGGCGTGCGCGCCGGCACCGTCGCGGCGCCGGGCCGGTGCAGGATGACGCGCCGTCGCGGCGGCCGCGACAGGGAGGACGGATCATGATCCAGGCAGGCTCGGCGCCCACGCGCCGCGGGGTCGCGGGCTGGCTCGGCGCGGGCCTCGTGCTGGCCGCCGGGCCGCTCCGGGCGGCGGGCGGAGAGGCGGCAGACGGAGAGGCGACGGGTGGGGAGGCGCCGGCCGCGCGGCTGGCGGCGCTCGCCGCGCGGGTCGGCGGCCGCGTCGGCGTCGTGCTGCGCGAGAGCGGCGGCGAGACCCTGCTGGCGCTCGGCGCGCAGGAGCGCTTCCCGCTCTGCAGCACCTTCAAGGTGCTCGCCGCCGCCGCGATCCTGGCACGGGTGGAGCGGGGCGCCGAGCGCCTGGAGCGCGCGCTGCCGCTCGGGCCCGACGACCTGCAGAGCTACGCCCCCGTCGCCCGCGCGAAGGTCGAGGCGGCGGGGGCCGGGACCACGATGAGCCTGGAGGAGGCCTGCGCGGCGGCGCTGGTCTGGAGCGACAACACGGCCGCGAACCTCCTGCTCGACGCGCTCGGCGGCCCGGAGGCGCTCACCGCCTTCCTGCGGGCGCAGGGCGACGCGACCACCCGGCTCGATCGCCGGGAGCCGGAACTCAACAGCGCGCTGCCAGGCGACCCACGCGACACCACCACCCCCGCCGCGATGGCCGCGACCCTCGACCGGCTGCTGCTGGGCCCCGCCCTCGCCCCGGCCTCCCGGGCGCGGCTGGAGGGCTGGATGGTCGGCTGCCGGACCGGGCTGAAGCGCCTGCGCGCCGGCCTGCCCGCCGACTGGGTGGTCGGCGACCGCACCGGCACGGGCGACAACGGCACCGCCAACACCGTCGCCCTGCTGCGCCCGCCCGGGCGTGCGCCGCTCGTCGCGGCGGTCTACATCACCGGGACGGCGGGGCCGGCCGAGGCGCGCGACGCCCCCCATGCCGAGGTCGGCCGCATCGTCGCGGCGCGCGTCGCAGGATCCTGACCCGATGGCCAAGGCCACCCCCGCCACCCGCGCGCTCGACAGGATGGGCATCCCCTATAGCCTGCACGCCTACGCGTACGACCCGGAGGCGCCCCGCATCGGCCTCCAGGCGGCCGAGGCGCTGGGCGTCGGCCCGGACCGGGTGCTCAAGACCCTGATGGCCGCTGTCGACGGGAAGCCTGTCTGCCTGCTCGTCGCCTCCGACAAGGAGGTCAGCATGAAGCGGGTCGCGGCGGCCTTCGGCGGCAAGGCCGCCGCGATGCTGAAGGTGCCCGACGCCGAGCGGCTGACCGGCTACCACGTCGGCGGCATCAGCCCGCTCGGGCAGAAGCGGGCCGTGCCGACGGCGATCGATGCCGGCTCCCTGGCCACGGACGCGGAGATTCACGTGAACGGCGGCGGGCGTGGGCTGCAGATCCGGATCCGGCCGGACGACCTCCTGCGGGCGCTCGGCGCGCGGACGGCGACGCTGACCTGAGGGTTTAACCGCTCGTTTACCCTGGCCGCCGCACGGTCGGCGCGAGCGAGGCCGGAGGAGCAGGGTGCGGGTGAGGATGCGCGCGAGCCTGGCCCTCGGGATCCTGCTGCTCGGAACCGCCGCCCTCGGCGCGGCCGACCTGCTCGACCGGCCGCCTCCGCCGCCCGGAGCCGGTCCGCGCTGCGCCCCGCGCTACTTTCCCCGCGGCGACGGCGAGGAGACCGTGTCGCGCTGCGTCGCCCCCGTGCCGGTGCCGGCCGGCTGCGTGCCGCGGCGCGCGCCCGTGCCGACGGACGCGCCCGACGACCCGAGCTATGCCGGCTCGGCCTACGGGCTGGGCAAGCCGAGCTACTACGGCTTCACCCCCCCGCTCGGCTGGGACGACCCGTTCGACCGGGCAGTGCTGCCCTACTGCCCCTGACGGGGTGCCCCTGACGGGGTGCCCCCACGGGGCAGCGGGCTGGTGCGGCGCGGGCGCGCGGATTAAGTCACCGTCACCGTCCGAGCCGGAGCCCTGTCCCGTGTCGAGCCTCCACCTGCCGCCGCAGCGCTTCTCCGACCTTGCCGCCCTGCGGGCGCAGGTCGCAGCCTGGCGTGCGGCCGGCGAGCGGGTCGTGCTGGTGCCGACCATGGGCGCGCTGCATGTCGGCCACCTCGCGCTGGTGGCCGAGGCCAGGCGCGCGGGCCGGGCGGTCGTCAGCATCTTCGTGAACCCGACCCAGTTCGGCCCGAGCGAGGATTTCTCGCGCTATCCGCGGGACGTGGAGGCCGACCTGGCCCGCCTCGCCGAAGCGGGTGCGGACGCCGCCTGGACCCCTGAGGTCGCCACCATGTACCCGCCGGGATTTGCCACCCGCATCGAGGTCGCGGGGCTGACGGAGGGGCTGTGCGGGGCCTTCCGGCCCGGCCACTTCTCGGGCGTCGCCACGGTGGTGACGAAGCTCCTCAACCAGGTGCGGCCCGACATCGCCCTGTTCGGCGAGAAGGATTTCCAGCAGCTGCAGGTGATCCGCCGCGCGGCGGCCGACCTCGACCTAGGCGTGGAGGTCCGCGGCGTGCCCACGATCCGCGAGGCGGACGGCCTCGCCCTGTCCTCGCGCAACCGCTACCTCACGCCGGAGGAGCGGGCCGCCGC
The DNA here is from genome assembly GCF_022179285.1 of Methylobacterium hispanicum. Lineage (GTDB taxonomy): Bacteria > Pseudomonadota > Alphaproteobacteria > Rhizobiales > Beijerinckiaceae > Methylobacterium > Methylobacterium hispanicum. Next base: position 42,044 of record NZ_BPQO01000008.1, read on the forward strand.
GCCCCGGTTGCACGCGGTGCTCGCCCGGGTCGCCGAGGCCGCGCGCGCGGGCGCCGAGACGGCCGGCGCCTGCGAGGCCGGCACCGGCGACCTGGAGCGGGCGGGCTTCCGGGTGCAGTATCTGGCCGTCTGCGACGCCGACACGCTGGCGCCGGTCGCCCGCGTCGCGGGCCCGGCCCGGGTGCTGGCGGCGGCCTATCTCGGCCGGACGCGCCTCATCGACAACCTGCCGGTCTAGCGGCCGCTCCCGGAGATCGTTCCATGCCCGACACCACGGACGTCCCGGTCAGCCGCTACCCGGTCCCCGCGCTCGACGCGATGCCGGAGGACATCCGCGCGCGCATCCTGCGGGTGCAGGAGAAGTCCGGGTTCATCCCCAACGTCTTCCTGATGCTGGCCTACCGGCCGGACGAGTTCCGCGCCTTCATGGCCTACCACGATGCGCTGATGGACAAGCCGGGCGGGCTGACCCAGGCCGAGCGCGAGATGATCGTGGTGGCGACCTCGGCGGCCAACCAGTGCCAGTACTGCGTCGTCGCCCACGGCGCGATCCTGCGCATCCGGGCCAAGGACCCGCTGATCGCCGACCAGGTGGCGGCGAACTACCGCAAGGCCGACATCACGCCGCGCCAGCGGGCGATGCTCGATTTCGCCCTGGCGATCGCCCAACGGGCCCAGGAGGTCGGCGAGGCGGACAGCGCGGTGCTGCGCGAGCACGGCTTCGACGACGACGACATCTGGGACATCGCGGCGATCGCGGCCTTCTTCGGCCTGTCGAACCGCCTGGCGAACTTCACGAGCCTGCGCGCCAACCCGGAATTCTACGCGCTGGGACGCGGCCGGACCTGAGATCGTCCGGGCCCTCGCGACGCGGACGGGCCCCCGGGAGGGAGACGGCATGACCGACCTTGCGCGGAACAAGGCCAACGTGATCGCCTTCTACGAGCTGATGTTCAACGCCTGCCGGCCGCGCGAGGCCCTCGCGCGCTACGCCGGCGCCGAGTACATCCAGCACAACCCGCACGTGGCGACCGGCCGGGACGGCTTCGTCGCCTATTTCGAGCGCATGGCCCGCGACTGGCCGGGTAAGCGGGTCGAGGTCAAGCGGGCGATCGCCGAGGGCGATCTCGTCGTCCTGCACTGCCTCCAGCACTGGCCGGGCGACCACGACTACGCCGCCATCGACATCTTCCGGCTCGACGCCGACGGGAAGATCGTCGAGCACTGGGACGTGCTGCAGGTTCTGCCGGAGACGTCGGCCAACCCGAACGGGATGTTCTGAGCGAGCCCGCGGATCAGGTCCGCGGAATCCGGTGCAGGGCGAAGAAGTCCAGCATCGCCCGGGAGGCGTCGGGCCCGCGCGGATCGGTGTAGCTGCCGCGCGGGCTGCCGCCGGACCAGGCGTGGCCGGCGCCGCGCACGCGCCAATCCTCCACCAGCACCCGCCCGCTCCGGTCGCGGTAGCGGGTGCGGGTGTAGGGATGGCCCTCCCCCGCGAAGCGCTCGGGCGCGGCGTCGAGCTCGGCCGCGCCGGCCTGGGCCAGCACGAGGTCGGCGTTGCGGGCGCTCACGGTGCCGTCCTCGTCGCCGTGGAACACGATGGTGGGCACGCGCACGGCCCCGGACGAGCCCGGGCCCGCGATCTCCGCCCCCCCCGCGCCCGCGCGCATCGCCATCAGGGCCGAGGTGAGGTCCCAGGCGCAGCCGGCCGCGAGGCCCGAATGGATGCCGACCGCCGCGTAGAGGTCCGGATAGGCCCGGGCGACGTTCACGGCCGCCGCGCCCCCCGCCGAGAGGCCCGCGATGTAGACCCGGGCTGGGTCGAGCCCGTGCTCGGCCACGAGCGCGCGGGTCATGTCGGCGATGATCGCGGACTCGCCGGCCTCGCGGCCCTGGTCGCGCGGCTCGAACCAGTTCCAGCAGCGCTGCCCGTTGGCGCGGCGCGACTGGCCCGGATAGACGACGTAGAGCCCGTCCCGCTCGGCCAGCGCGTTCATCGCGGTGCCGGCGGCGAAGTCCTCCGGCGTCTGGGTGCAGCCGTGCAGCATCACCACGAGCGGCGCGGGCGCGCGCGGCCGGCTCGGGACGAAGAGCTTGTAGTCGCGCCCGCCCGCCGCGCAGGCGAAGTGCCCGTCCGTGAAGCTGCCGCCAGAGGATTCGCCGGGGGATTCGCCGGGGACTTGGCCCGGGACCTCGCCCGGCATCCCGGCCGGCCCGCGGGCGCGGCCGCCGGCCAGGCTGTCGAGGCCGAAGCCCTCCATCCCCTTCAGCACCGGCGCCACGCCGCGCCCGAGACCCCGCACGACGCCCTCGACGGCCGCGCGCACCCGCTCCGGCGACAGCACGGACTGGAGCGGTTCGGCGGTCGTCCTCTCGGACGGCGCGTCGCCCTGCGGCGATGGGGGCGGCAGGGCGGGGGTGCCGGCCGGTGCGGGCGCGCGCGACGGGTGGGCGCCGCGGCCGAACAGCGTGCGCTGGATCAGCGCCGTCGATTCCTCCAGGCGGCCGAGGCCCGTCAGGCGGGTCGCCTCGAACATGGCATCGAGAGGAGCATGCCTCCGGTCGTCGGAATCGGTCATGGGTGCCTCACGGCTCGGGGGAAGGGATCGGACGGCGCGGATCTCAGCGCAGCCGGTCGGCCAGCGCCGCCCGGACCGCCGGGCTCGCCTGCAGGCTGCCCAGCACCTCCAGGGACGCGATCGCCGCGCGGGCGAGGTCGGGGCCGACGTCGGGCGCGATGCTGGCAAGGCCCAGCACGCGGATGTCGAGGCGGCGGCCCTCGGCGAGCGCCGCCTCGAGGTCGGCGCGGTCGATCCGGCGCAGGCCGAGCTCGACGCTGCGCCGCGCCACGGACTGGCGCGTCACCTCGGCGTGGCGCTCGATCTGGTTGCGGATCGCCGTGCGGATGAAATCGCTGCGGTTGGCGTAGACCCCCTCGGCGACCAGCAGGTCGAGGTGGCCGAGATCGATCGGGCCGAGATTGATCGTGATCTTCTCGCTGTCGCCGGGCCGGGCCGGCGGACGCGGCCCGGATGGGCTGACCGTCCTGTCGGGCTGCAGGTCGAGCATCGAACCATCTCCACACCATCCACGGGGATGGATATGGGATGTTCGTTGTGCAGCGCAATAGCCGATGACGCGACGCAGCAAACCGGCGCGGTCAGGCCGGCTCGTCGGCCCCGATATACTCGGCCCAGATCGCGCCGGCGCCCAGGCTCGCCCGGAAGGCGTCGTGCCGGGCGCGCTCCTCCGCGGTGAGGCGCTGGCGCAGCGGGCGGGGCCCGCGATCGACCGGCCGGGCCTCGCCCGCCGCCGTCTCCACCGCCCGCGCCTCCACCGCCCCTCCGAGGGCGAGGCCGGTCTGCTTGCCGCCGAGCAGCTCGATATAGACCTCGGCCAGGATCTGCGCGTCGAGGAGCGCGCCGTGCTTGGTGCGGCGGCTGCGGTCGATGCCGTAGCGGTTGCACAGCATGTCGAGGCTGTTGCCGGCGCCCGGGTGCTTCTTTCGGGCGAGGATCAGCGTGTCGACCACGTCCTCTAGCCGGATCGCGGGCGGGGCACCGGCCCCGAGCCGCCCGTACTCCATGTTGAGGAAGCCGACGTCGAAGGGCGCGTTGTGGATCACCAGCGGGGCGTCCCCGCAGAAGGCCACGAAGTCGGCCACGATGTCGGCAAAGAGCGGCTTGTCGGCGAGGAAGGCGTCGGACAGCCCGTGCACCGCGAAGGCGTCGGGATGCACCGCCCGCTGCGGGTTGACGTAGCGGTGGAAGGTGCGCCCGGTCTGCACGTGGTTGACGAGCTCGACGCAGCCGACCTCGATCAGGCGGTCGCCGTTCTTGGCGTCCGTGCCGGTGGTCTCGGTATCGAGAACGATCTCGCGCAGCATCATCCAGCACCCGTGGCCCGGCCGAGCCTAACCGATAGACCGGGCGGGGTTAACCGAGTGCGCGCTCGGGATGGCGCGAGGGCGGGGGGACCGCGTGTCCGAGGTCGTGGGCCAGCGCGATCCAGGCCTCGATCGCGTCCTGCACGTTGCGGAGCGCCTCCTGCGGGCTCGCGCCGTCGGACCTGCATCCGGGCAGGTCCGGCACCGTGGCCGCGAAGCCGCCGCCGTCCTCGACGGTGAGGGGGGCGATCACGACCGGGTAGACGCGTTCGCTCACGGGACGGCTCTCATATCGATTCTGGTCGAAGAGTTCGGTCTGACGCAACGTCTCACGACGAAGCGCGGGTCCCCACTCCTTCAGGGCAGGGTGATCGCATATGGCGAGACACCCTGCCTCGGCTCGCGCCTGAACCGCACCGCGCCCCCTCTCCCGTGCGGGAGAGGGTTGGGGTGAGGGATGAGAACGCTACGGAAGGGGCTGGCCATCGCCGCGGAACCGCTGAGCCTCGTCCGTAAAGCTCCGGGACCCTCACCCGGCTTTCTGCGAAAGCAGACCTCTCCCGCACGGGAGAGGGGACCCGCGCCCGATCCGTGTTGGGGCTCGCTCGGCATAGGCCATCGCTCTGCCTGCAGGGCTACCAGATTCACACAACGCCTGCGGAGACCCACCCCGCTCCCCTCCCCCGCGGAGGGGGGAGGGAGGACGTCGCGGTTCAGGCCTGTGACGAGGATGCCGCGCCGCCGACCGCGGCGATCACCCGGTCCACCTCGGCCTCGGCCGCGGCGAAGCCCCGGCTCGTGTCGATCACGAAATCGGCCCGGGCGCGCTTCTCGGCGTCCGGCAACTGCTTGGCGAGGATTGCGTCGAGGGCGGCCTCGCTCATGCCGGGGCGGGCGAGCACCCGGGCGCGCTGGACCGCCGGGGGCGCGGTGACGACGAGCACCGCGTCGCAGCGGCCCGCGCCGCCGGTCTCGTAGAGGAGCGGGATGTCGAGGAGCACCAGGGGCGCCGCGGCGTGGCGGGCGAGGAAGGCCTGCGCCACCTCACCGACCAGGGGATGCACGATGCGCTCCAGCGCGGCCAGGCGCCCGGGATCGTCGAGCACGGCCGCGCGCAGGGCGCCCCGGTCCACGGACCCGTCCGGCGCCAGGGTGCCGGGGAAGGCCTGCCCGATGGCCGCGGCGGCCGCCCCGCCCGGCCCGTAGAGGCGGTGCACGGCGGCGTCCGCGTCGTGGACCGGCACGCCGCGCGCGGCGAACATCGCGGCGGTCGCCGACTTGCCCATGCCGATCGAGCCGGTCAGCCCGAGCACGAAGGGGCGCTTCGCCGCGCTCATCGGGCCGCGAGATCCGCCACGATCGCGGCGCGGAGCGCCGGCGTCACGGCGGGCCGGAGCCCGAACCAGGCCTCGAAGCCCGGCACCGCCTGGTGCAGCAGCATGCCGAGCCCGTCGACCGCCGCGAGGCCGCGGGCGCGGGCGGCTTCGAGCAGCGGGGTCTCCAGCGGCGCGTAGACGATGTCGGCCACCGCCGCCCGCGGCGGGAGCGGCGCGAGGTCGATGTCGAGGGGCGGCTGCCCCGCCATGCCGAGCGCGGTGGTGTTCACGAGGAGACCCGTCCCGCCGAGCGCCGCCGGGATCCCGGCCCAGGGCAGCGCCTCGGCGATGCCGGGGGCGAGCGCGGCCACCGCCTCGGCCCGCTCCGGGCTGCGGTTGGCGACGCGGATGCGCGCCAGCCCGCGCTCGGCGAGACCGACCACGATCGCGCGGGCCGCCCCGCCCGCGCCGAGCACGAGGGCGGTGTTCCCGGTGCGCGCCGGCCAGTCGGGCCCGAGGCTCTGGTCGAGATGGGCGACGAAGCCCGGCGCGTCGGTGTTGTCGCCGAGGACGCTGCCGTCCGGCCGCACGACCAGCGTGTTGACGGCCCCGATCCGCTCGGCCCGCGGCGTCAGCGCGTCGCTGAGCGCGTGCGCGGCCTCCTTGTGCGGGATCGTCACGTTGCCGCCGGCATAGCCCGCGGCGGCCAGGCCGCGCACGAAACCCGCGAAGGCCTCGGGCGCCACGTCCACGCGCTCGTAGCGGCCCGCGAGGCCGTGGAGGGCGAGCCAGTGCCCGTGGATCAGCGGCGAGCGCGAGTGGGCGATCGGGTGGCCGACGACGAAGGCGCGTTTCATCGGAAGAATCCGGTCAGGGGTGGCAGCCCGCATCAAGCCGGCAGGCGGGGCCGCCGGCCTCCTCGATCTGCAGGGTGGCGTGGTGGATGCCGAAGCGGGTGCGCAGGGACTCGGCCGCCTCGACCAGGAAGGCGTTGCCCGGATGCCCGCCCGCCATCACCAGATGGGCGGTCAGCGCCGTCTCGGTGGTGCTCATCGGCCAGATGTGGAGGTCGTGCAGGGCGGCGACCCCCGGCCGCGCGCGCAGCCAGCCCTCGACCGCCTCCGGGTCGATGCCGGGCGGCACCGCGGCGAGCGACATGGTCACGCTGTCGCGCAGCAGGCCCCAGCTCGCCCAGACGATCAGCCCGCCGATGACGAGGCTGACGGCGGGGTCGATCCAGGTCCGGCCCGTGAGCCAGATCGCGAGGCCCGCCAGCACGACGCCGGCCGAGACCGCGGCGTCGGCCGCCATGTGCAGGAAGGCGCCGCGGATGTTGATGTCGCCCTTCGCGCCCGCCGCGAAGAGCCAGGCGGTGAAGCCGTTGATCAGGATGCCGATGCCCGCCACCACCATCACGGTCACGCCGGCCACGGGCTCGGGATGGACGAGGCGCCAAGCCGCCTCCCAGAGGATGGCCCCGACCGCGACCAGCAGGAACACCCCGTTGAACAGGGCGGCCAGGATCGAGGAGCCGCGCAGGCCGTAGGTGAAGCGCGCGCTCGGGCGCCGCCGCACCAGCACCGAGGCCGTCCAGGCGACCGCGAGGCCGAGCACGTCCGAGAGGTTGTGGCCGGCATCGGCCACGAGCGACATGGAATTGCTGGCCCAGCCGTAGCCGGCCTCGATCAGCACGAAGGCGGTGTTCAGCCCGATGCCGAGCGCGAAGGCGGTGCCGAAGCTCGCCGGGGCGTGGACGTGTCCATGCCCATGCCCATGCCCCTGCCCTGCGCCGCCGTGGCTGTGCCCATGCCCGTGTCCATGACCATGGCTGTGCCGGCGGGCGGGCGCCTCGTGGCCGGCGCCGTGATCCGCGTGGTCGTGCGCGCCGTGATCGTGGTGATCGTGCAAGCGGGCCGCTCCTCAGAAGCGCAGCCAGCCGTCGGCGCGCAGATGCGCCAGCAGCGGCAGCAGCGGCAGGCCGAGGATCGTGCTGTGCTCGCCCGCCACCGCCTCGAACAGGTGGATGCCGAGCCCTTCGAGCTGGTAGCCGCCGACGCTCGCGCACACCCGGGCCTCGCCGGCACAGGCCACATAGGCCGCGATCTGGCGCTCATCGAGGGGGCGGACCGTGAGGCTCGCCGTCTCGACGCCGGCTGCAACGAGCGCGCCCCCGTGCGCCAGCGCGAAGGCGGCGTGGAGTTGGTGGGTCCGGCCCGCGAGCCGGGCGATCTGGTCGCGGGCGGCCGCCGCGTCGGCGGGCTTGTGGAAGACGGTCCCGTCCAGGGCCAGAACCTGGTCGGCGCCGAGCACGAGCCGGTCCGGACGGCGGCGGGCCACCGCCAGCACTTTGGCCTCGGCGAGCCTGCGGGCGAGGTCGGCGGGCGGCAGGCCGGCGCTCGCGGCCTCGACCGCGCGCTCGTCCACCTCCGGTGCCTCGGTCTCGACGGGCAGCCCCGCGCCCTCCAGCAGGGCGCGGCGGGTCTGGCTCGTGGAGGCGAGGAGGAGCGGCCCGGGGCCGAGCCAGGGCGAGGGCTGGGTCATCGGCCCAGTGTCACGGTTCGCGGGTGCACCGCAAGCGGCGGGGGCGCATGCGCCCCGCGAACCCCGCCGCCCCGAGGAGGGAGGGGGCGGCGAGGCTGACGGGGAGCCGGTACGCGACGTGGCCCCCGAGGCGAAGGTGCCAGGACGGGGTTAGCCAAAGGTCAACGGGGGTGGATGGAGGTCGTCCCAAGGGATGCGGGACACCCGCGCGCTCCCCCTCCCCCTCTGCGGGCAGGGCGATCGCATATGCCGAGCGAACCTAGCCCCGGTCAGGCGCGAGTCCCCTCTCCCATAGGGAGAGGGACAGGGTGAGGGGTATGAGGCTTCCGGATAAACGCGGTGCTGAACGCGCGTCGATGGCGTGCTCAGATCTGAAAGGTCATACCCCTCACCCCAACCCTCTCCCTATGGGAGAGGGGGCGCGGCGCGGTTCCAGTGGCGATCGAGGAGACGACCCCCGCCATATGCGATCGCCCTGCTCTGCGGGGGAGGGAGTGCCGCGCGCCGAACGGCCCGAGCTCAGAACCCCGGCTTCACCACCGCCAGGATGACGATGCCGATCATCAGGAGCGTCGGCACCTCGTTGATCACCCGGTAGAATTTGTGTCCCCGCGTGTTCCGGTCGGCGGCGAAGTCCTTCACCGCGCGGGCGAGGAAGCCGTGCGCGCCGCTCATCGCCAGAACCAGCACGAACTTCAGCTGGAGCCAGAGGCTCGCGTAGTAGCCGCTCATCCAGGCCAGCGTCAGGCCGAAGACCCAGGTGGCGATCATGGCGGGCGTCATGATCGCCTTGAGCAGGCGCCGCTCCATCACCTTGAAGGTCGCCGACTGCGCCTCCGAGCCCGGCGGCAGGGCGGCGTGGTAGACGAAGAGCCGCGGCAGGTAGAGCATCGCCGCCATCCAGGCGATCAGCGCGATGACGTGGAGCGCCTTGATCCAGTCGTAGAGCACCGGGATCAGCCCCTGAGCCGCGCCAGCATCCGCTCCACATGCGCCACCGGCGTCTGCGGGGTGATGCCGTGGCCGAGGTTGAAGATGTGGGGCACAGCCACCGTCGCCCGCAGGATCGCGTCCACCTCCGCGTCCAGCGCGTCGCCGCCCGCGATCAGCGTCTCGGGATGCAGGTTGCCCTGGGTCACGGTCGAGGCCGGCACGCGGGCGCGCAAGGCCGCGAGATCGACGCCCCAATCGACGCCCACCGCGTCGGCGCCCGTCTCCGGCACCACGCGGGCATGGCCGTCGAGCCCCGAGCCGCGGGCGAAGACGATGATGCGCGCGTCCGGCACCTCGGCGCGGACGCCCGCGATCATCCGGGCGATCGGGCGGAGCGACCAGCGCGTCAGCGCGTCCTCGGGGGCGTCCTCGGATGCCTCCGCGGGCAGCGCGCTCTCGGTGACGTCGCCGACCGGCTCGACCGGATCGGTCGCGTCGCCGGGACGCGGTAGAGCCCGCGGCAGGGTGCCGGCATGCGACTCGAAGATCTGCACCGCGTCGGCGCCGGCCCGGAGCTGGCGGATGAGATAGGCGGTCTGCACCGCGACCAGCCGGTCGATCAGCGCGTCGACCAGCGCCGTGTCGCCCTCGGCGAGCGCCCGGGCCGGGGCGAGGTCCGGCGTGCCGCGCCCGCCGATCATGTAGCTCGCCACCGTCCAGGGCGCGCCGCAGAAGCCCAGCAGCGTGGTCTCGGCCGGCAGTTCCGCCCGCAGGCGCCCGACCGTCTCGAAGACCGGCGCCAGATGGGCGAGCACCGCAGGGTCGTCGGCCCGCTTCAGGCGCTCGAACGCGGCCCGGCCGGTCATCGGGTCGAGGCGGGGGCCCTCCCCCTCCACGAAGCGCACGTCCTGGCCGAGCGCGTGCGGCACCACGAGGATGTCCGAGAACAGGATCGCCGCGTCGAAGCCGAAGCGGCGGATCGGCTGCAGCGTCACCTCGACGGCGAAATCGGGGCTGTAGCAGAGGTCGAGGAAGGAGCCGGCCTCGGCGCGCGTCGCCCGGTACTCCGGCAGGTAGCGCCCGGCCTGCCGCATCATCCAGGCGGGCGGGGGCGAGACTGCCTCGCCCGACAGCACCCGCATGAGCTTGCGGTTCGTCCCTTGAGCCTCTGCCATTCCGCTCCCCGATCGTGGCGCCCGAACCGGCGCCGTCTTTCCGAAAACTTCTCGCTCCCCGAGGGGCGGCGTCTCTCGAAGGCCCTCGGGCCGTCTGCCGGAAGGGCGCGACGGCTCCGTCCCCATCCCGGCCCTATCTAAGAGAAGAGAGATTCTAGGACTCTGTTTTTTCTATTGGAGGCTGGATGGCGGGACCGCAACCGTGTCCACAGGCCGTCCCCGCCGCCACGGCGTTAAGAGGGCTTTAACAGGTTCGCTCTAATGTCCGGGATAGGCTCGGCCCCAGAAGGCCTTGCACGCGACGACCGCCCGAGAGGCGCGCCCGCGTCCCGGATTCTCCCACGCGCCCGGATTCCGGGCCGCCGGCCGGCACGCCTGTTGAGCGCGGAGTCGATGGCCGGGACAGGGTCGGCGCTGGACCCGGCCGCCGGGGCATCCTATCCACATCTATCGACTCCCCTGACGGCTCCCGGTGGATAAGAGCCTCTCATAGCACCCCCGCCGGCCGGGCGTTCCGTGAGAAGCTCCCAGCCGGGCCCTGAGGCGACCGGATGAGCCGCAGCTACTTCCATCTCCACCTCGTCTCGGATTCCACCGGCGAGACCCTGATCAACGTCGGCCGGGCGGCCGCCGCCCAGTACGAGGGCGTCTCGGCGATCGAGCACGTCTACCCGCTGGTGCGCTCCGGCTCGCAGCTCGAGCGGGTGATCTCGGAGATCAAGGCGGCGCCGGGCCTCGTGCTCTACACCCTGGTCGGCGGCGACCTCGGCGAGCGCCTGGAGGGCGCCTGCCGCGAGAGCGGCTCCCCCTGCCTCTCGGTGCTGCAGCCGGTGCACGCGCTGCTGCAATCCTATCTCGGCGCGCCGGTGGCCGCGCGGCCGGGCGCCCAGCACATGCTGAACGCGGAGTACTTCAAGCGCATCGACGCGATGAACTTCACGCTGGCGCACGACGACGGCAACCTGCCGCACGATCTCGAGGAGGCGGACGTGATCCTGCTCGGGGTCAGCCGCACCTCGAAGACGCCGACCTCGATCTACCTCGCCAACCGCGGCCTGAAGACCACGAACCTGCCCCTCGTCCCCGGCGTGCCCCTGCCACCGGAGCTGGAGCGGGTGAAGCGCCCCCTGATCGTCGGCCTGTTCGCGAGCCCCGAGCGCATCGTGCAGATCCGCCAGAACCGGATCCTCAGCCTGCAGGCGGACGAGTCGACCACCTACGTGGACCGGGTCTCGGTGGCCGACGAGATCACGGCCTCGCGCCGGCTCTTCACCCGCAACCGCTGGCCGACCATCGACGTCACCCGCCGCTCCATCGAGGAGACGGCCGCCGCGATCCTCGACCTCTACCGCGACCACCGGCTGAAGTTCATCGCGTCGTGAGGGTATGAGAACGGCCCGGATCCTGTGATCGGGGGATCCGGGCCTCGCTAAATCTGTCCGCGGGGGGCGGGAGCCTTCGTGCGCCCTCCCCGTTGTCGCGCATGTCCAACCTGATCCGCACCCTGCCGCTCCTCGCCTTGCTGGCGAGTCCCCTCCCGGCCGCCGCCGCGAGCTTTCCTTGCGACAAGGCCGAGACGCCCGACGAGACGGCGATCTGCAAGACCCTCCCGCTCAACGACCGCGACGTCGAGATGGCGACGCGCTTCGAGATCCTGAAGGAGGTGCTGCCGATGGGCGGGCGCACCAAGATGCAGGAGGACCAGGAGGCGTGGCTAAAGGAGCGCCGCGCCTGCGGGCCCGACGCCGCCTGCCTGCGCGACCTCTACGACGCCCGGCTCAAGACCCTGCGCGGCCTGATCTCGGAATTCGCCAAGCAGGGGCAGTAGCACTCAGCGGCCCGGTTCGGCGAAGGTCTCGCGCAGCGTCGCGGCCACGTGCTCGACCGCGGGACCGGCACCGACCCGCGGTGTCTGCAGAGAGAGCCGGAGGCTCGGCAGGGCCGGCAGACCGGCCGCCGCGCCGAGCGGCGCCAGCGAACCGGGCAGGCCGTGCGCGGTGCGCACCGTCACCCCGAGCCCGGCGGTGACCGCTGCCCAGAGGCCGGACAGGCTCGGGCTGCCGAAGCTCACCCGCCAGGGGATGCGCCGCGCGTCGAGAGCGTCGAGCGCGGCGCGACGGAACAGGCAGGGGGCATCGAGCAGGGCGAGCGGCAGCGGCGCGTCCGGCGGCGGCCCGGACCCGTCCCGCTTCCCGATCCAGACCATCGGCAGTTCGAGCAGCGCCGCCTCCGGGCCGAGCGTCCCGTCCTCGTCCCAGAGCAGCGCGAGATCGAGCTCGGCGGCCTCGAAGGCCTCCCGGAGCCGGGCGTTGCAGGCCACGCGCGCGCTGACCCGGAGACCGGGATGCAGGCGCGCGAACCGGGACAGAGCGGCCGGCAGCCGCGTCTCGGCGAAATCCTGCGGCAGACCGATCCGGACCTCGCCCGACAGGGCGGGCGACCGCACGGCGGCGAGCGCGGCGTCGTTGAGGTCGAGCAGCCGCCGGGCGAAGCCCAGCAGCACCTCGCCCGCCTCCGTCAGGGCGAGACCGCGCCCCCGCTTCAGGAGCAGGGGCTGTCCGACCTGCTCCTCCAGCTTGCGCAACTGCAGGCTGACGGCGGAGGGCGAGCGGCCGAGACGCGCCGCCGCCCGGGCGTAGCCGCCGAGGTCGATGCCGGCCACGAAGGTGCGCAGCACATCCATGTCGAGGTTGGTCGGCAGCATCGAGACCGTTCGGTTCTGCTCAATTGACGCTTTGGAACTTCATGATTTTCGGGATGATCCTGCGGTTCTAGCGTGTTCCCGTCAACGGCCGCACGGGCGGTCTGCAGCAGCGGGACGACGCGTCATGCCCTTCGTGAACCTGAAAGTTTCCCCCGGCCCCGACGCGGCGCGGACCGCACGCCTGCAGGCGGGCCTCACGGCGCTGATGCACGACGTGCTCGGCAAGAAGGCCGAGCTGACCGCCGTGCTGGTCGAGCCGGTGGCGGTTGCCGGCTGGACGGTCGGCGGGGCGGCGGTCGGATGCGGTGCGCATCTCGACGCGAAGATCACCCGGGGCACCAACAGCGCGGAGGAGAAGGCCCGCTTCATCGCCGCCGCGCATGCGCTACTCGCCGAGGTGCTGGGGCCGGACCTGCCCCTGGCCACCTACGTCGTGGTGGACGAGGTGCCGGGCGAGGCCTGGGGCTATGCCGGCCTCACGCAGGCGCACCGGGCGGCCGAGCGCCGGGCGGCCTGACCGCCGCTCTCCGCACGGCGGCTAGAGCCGCGCCAGCAACCGCTCGGCCAGCGGGTTCTCGGCCGCGAAGGCGTAGTCGATGCGGCGCACGCTGACCGCCCGCGCCCCGGCCCGCACCAGCGCGTCGGCGAGGTCGAACACCGCGGCCTCGGGGCAGCGCAGCACGATCTCGCCGTCCGGCCCCCGCGGGGCGCCGTAGGGCAACTCGGCCTCGTGCAGCCCCGCGATCGTCGCGAGGTCGATCGCGCCGTCCTCGGGCAGCCCGGCGCGCACCTCGCGGGTGGTGCGGGCGCGCTCCTCGGCGGCGATCCGGCCCATCACGGCCCGGAACGCCGCGCGCTGGCCCTCGCCCCAGGGGGCGTTCAGCGAGGCGACGAGGTTGGCCTCCGAGCGCAGGATGATCCCGTCGTCGAGGATCTTCAGGGCGTTGGCGGCCAGCGTCGCGCCCGTCGTGGTGATGTCCACGACGATCTCGGCCGAGCCCGCGGCCGGTGCGCCCTCGGTGGCGCCCAGGCTCTCCACGATGCGGTAGTCGGCCACCCCCTTCTCGGCGAAGAAGCGGCGGGTCAGGTTCACGTACTTGGTGGCGATGCGCAGGCGCCGCCCGTGGCGGGCGCGCATCTCGGCCGCGACCTCGTCGAGGTCGCTCATCGCGCGGACATCGATCCAGGCCTGGGGCACGGCGACCACCACGGTGGCGTTGCCGAAGCCGAGCGGCGTCAAGAGCTCGACCTGCCCGCGCGCGTCGGGCAGGCTCTCGCGGATCAGGTCCTCGCCGGTGATGCCGAGATGGGCGGCGCCGGAGGCGAGCTGGCTCGCGATCTCGGAGGCCGAGAGGTAGCGCACCTCGACCCCCGGCACGCCGACGAGCTTGCCGCGGTAGTCGCGCGCGCCCGAGCCCTGCGCCAGCTTGAGCCCGGCCCGGCCGAAGAACGCGTTGGCGTTCTCCTGCAGCCGGCCCTTCGAGGGGACGGCCAGGACCAGGGGGTCCGCGAGGGGATCCGCGAGGGGATTCTCGGACAGGTTCACCGGGCCCCTCCCACCACGCGATCGACCCAGAAGGTGCAGCCCACCGCCGGCTGCGGCTCGGGCGCGCCGAGATGGGTCAGGAGCCCGTCGTAGCGCCCGCCGCCGACGAGGACGGGTGTCCCCGCGCCCCCCGTCACCTCGAAGATGAAGCCCGTGTAGTAGTCGAGGTTGCGCGCGAAGCCGCCGCTGAAGCGGAAGGCGTCGAGCGCGAGGCCGCGGGCCGCGATGAAGCCGTTGCGCTCCTCGAACAGGTCGAGCGCCGCCTCGAGCGCGCCATGCCGGAGGCCGGCCTCGGCGACCAGCGCGCGCAGATCGCGCGCCGCCGCGTCCGGGTCGCCCGCGATCGCGCTGTAGCGCTCGATCACCGCGCGGTTCTCGGCGTTGAGCCCGGCCCCGCCGCTCGCCTGGGCGGCGGCCTTGGCGAGGAAGCGCTCGGCGATCTCGCCGGCCGAGCGTCCGCCCACCGCCGAGATGCCGGCGATGGCCAGTACGTCCTCCACGAAGGCGCGCACGCCGCGCGGGTCCTGGCCCTGGATCGCCGCGAGCAGGCCCGCGTGCGGATCCTCGGGGGCGGCCGCGTTGACGAGGCCGTCGAGGGGCCGTCCGGCGGCGAGCGCGCGCAGCGTGCGCCGCTTGGCGGCCGGGGGCACGCCGAGCCCGTCGAGCAGCGCCACGGTGAGGCCCATGTCGCCGAGGCGGACATGCGGGCGCGCGTGGCCGAACAGCGCGAGGCCCTCCAGCGCCAGCCCCAGCACCTCCGCGTCCGCGGCCGGGATGTCGCCGCGCCCGATCGACTCGATGCCGGCCTGCAGGAACTCGTCCGGCTCGTCGGCCGCGAGGCGGAAGACGGGACCGAGATAGCCGTAGTCGGCGCCCCCCTCCGGGCGGGCGAGGTGCAGGCGGCAGACCGGAATGGTGAATTCCGGCCGTAGGCACATCTCGGCGCCCGAGACGTCCTGCGTCACGAAGATGCGCCGCCGGATGTCCTCGCCGGAGAGTTCGAGGAAGGGCTCGATCGGCTGCAGCACAGGCGGGGTCACCGGCGCGTAGCCGGCCGCCGTCAGATGCGCGAGCAGCTGCGCCTGCGCGGCCTCGTCCGCCCCCGTCTCCGCTTCCGGTCGTGTCATCGGCTCCACTCGCCCGTGTCCGGCGGCTCTGTAGCAACCGCTTCGTGGCTTGGCGACCGGCTTCTCGGAAGCTGGTCAATGCCGGCGCGCGAGAGGCGTCGCTCACCCCTCCGGGAAATGGCGGGCGAGCACCGCGCGCACCCGGGCGACCATCTCGGATTCGGCGCAGGAGAACTGTGCCGGCCGCGCGGCCTTCCACTCGGCGTTGCTGGCGATGCCTTCGGCCGCGCGCGCGCCCTCGATTAGGTCCTTGACCTGGACCTCGTTCGCCGCGCGCTCGTTCGAGCCCTGGATGATCGCCACCGGGGCGCGGCGGCGGTCGGCGTACTTCATCTGCGCCTTCATGCCGGCCCCGCCCAGATAGAGCTCGGCCCGGACGTTCTCGGCGCGCAGGGCCGCGACGAGACGTTGGTAGTCGGCTATGTTCTCGCGGTCGAGCACCAGAACCACCACCGGCCCGGGCTTCTTCGCCCCGCCGAGAAGCGGGCTGCCGACGAGCTGGAGCGCCGAGAACAGGCGCGAGACGCCGATGGAGAAGCCGGTGGCCGGCACCGGCTCCGAGCGGAAGCGCCCGACGAGGCCGTCGTAGCGCCCGCCGCCCGCCACCGAGCCGAAGCGGACTACCTGGCCGTCCTCGTTGGTGACCGGGAAGGTCAGCTCCGCCTCGTAGACGGGCCCGGTGTAGTACTCGAGCCCGCGCACCACGCTGGCATCGGCCCGGATCCGGTCGTGGCCGTAGCCCGCCGCCTCGCAGAGCCGCATGATCGCGTGCAGCTCCGCGATGCCCTCCCGCCCCGTCTCGGAGGGGCCGACCACGTCCTGCCAGGAGCCGAAGAACTGCTCCCAGAAGGCGAGCCGGTCGGCGCCCGCATCCGCGGAGGGCTGGAAGGCCACGTAGGCCAGGATGCGGGCGATCTGCGCCTCGTCGAGGCCCGCGCCCTTGGTGAAGTCGCCGCTCTCGTCCTTGCGGCCGGCGCCCAGCAACTGGCGCACGCCGTCGGCGCCGAGGCGGTCGAGCTTGTCGATGGCGCGCAGCACCGTCAGGCGCTGGCCGGCCCGGTCGTCGCCCGCGAGCCCGATCGCCTCCATCACGCCGTCGAGCACCTTGCGGTTGTTCACCTTGACGACGAACTGGCCCGCGAGGCCGAGCTTCTCCAGCGTGTCGGCCATCAGCATGCAGGCCTCGGCGTCCGCGGCGACCGAGGAGGCACCCACGATGTCGGCGTCGAACTGCATGAACTGCCGGAAGCGGCCCGGTCCCGGCTTCTCGTTGCGGAAAACGTAGCCGGCTCTAAAACTCCGGTAGGGCTTGGGCAGGGTGTCGTAGTGCTCGGCCACGAACCGGGCGAGCGGCGCGGTGAGATCGTAGCGGAGCGAGAGCCAGGATTCGTCGTCGTCTTGGAACGAGAACACGCCCGCGTTCGGCCGGTCGAGGTCGGGCAGGAACTTGCCGAGGCTTTCCGTATACTCGACGAAGGGCGTCTCCAGGGCCTCGAAGCCGTAGAGCTCGAAGGTCTGGCGGATGCGCTCCAGCATGCGGTGCTGGGCCGCGATCTCGTCCTCGCGCCGGTCGACGAAGCCGCGCGGAAGGCGGGGCTTCAGGGTGTCGGCCTTCTTCGGATCGGCCTTCGCGGCATCGGCCTTGGACATCGCAGGATTTCGCTTCGTGTCGGAACGGGTTGCCGGGCTCTAACGCAGGGCACCGGCGCCCGGCAACCGCCGCGGCCGCGGACCGCCCCGCAGCCCTCTCCGTCCGCGCCTCGGAACCATCCGGGTGCCCAGGGCTTTGCTCCCCATGGTTCGATCCCGACAGCCCGGACGCCCGCGCGTGGCGCCCTGCCCCGACAAGCCCGGCGTCTTCCGCTGGCAGATCCAGCTGGAGGACGGGAGCGTCGTGCACGCCCCCTACGCCTTCGCGACGCGCGGCGGCGCCGATATCTCGGCCGACCTCTGGGTGAAGCAGCTGCGCGCGGCCGTGTAGCGCCGACCCCTCCGGCCGGAGAGAGGTGCGGAGGAGGACCGACGCTAGCGCCCGAGGAACAGGCCCGCCAGCAGGAAGCCCAGTCCCGCTAGCCCGAGCGCGCCCTCGCGCCGGTGCGTGGGGTCGGTGAAATGCGCGACCGCTCCGCCCGCGCAGCACAGGGCTCCCAGCCCGATCGCCCAGAGATGCATGCCGCCTCCTCGAAGTGCTAGGACGCAGGAACATGGGCCGGTGCGCCGCGCGCATGGACCTCCGGAGACGAAGCAATATCGATGCCGTGATGGCTCGGATAAAGCAGTATTGTTGGGTCGGGGTGGTACCGGTTACCGATTCGGGGATCGCGACCCCATGGATTCGCGGGCTGTCGTCTCGACGGAACGTGCATTCGCCTCCACGTCCTTTCCCCTCTGCGGGGAGAGTGGCCCCTACCCCACCCATCCGTTGACGATCCCGCGCGGGCGCGCCTAATCACCCGCATGTCCATCAACGGTTCCTCAACCTTCGACGTCGTCGTCGTCGGCGGCGGCCATGCCGGCGTCGAGGCGGCGGCCGCCGCCGCCCGCTGCGGTGCTCGCACCGCCCTCGTCACCCACGCAGCGGCGACCATCGGCGCGCTGTCCTGCAATCCGGCCATCGGCGGGCTCGGCAAGGGCCATCTCGTGCGCGAGGTCGATGCGCTCGACGGCCTGATGGGCCGGGTCGCGGACGCCGCCGGCATCCAGTTCCGTCTGCTCAACCGCCGCAAGGGCCCGGCCGTGCGCGGGCCCCGCACCCAGGCCGACCGCAAGCTCTACGCCGCCGCCATGCAGGCGGCCCTGGCCGAGACCGCCGGCCTCACGGTGATCGAGGCCGCTTGCGAGGATCTCGTCGTCGCCGACGGCCGCGTCGCGGGCGTGGTGCTCGGCGACGGGCGCACCCTCCCCTGCGGGGCCGCCGTGATCACCACCGGCACCTTCCTGCGCGGCCTGATCCATATCGGCCCGGTGCAGGTGCCGGCCGGCCGCGTCGGCGAGGCGCCGGCCGTCGGCCTCGCCAGGACCCTCGACCGGCTCGGCTTCCGGCTCGGCCGCCTGAAGACCGGCACGCCGCCGCGGCTCGACGGCACCACCATCGACTGGGCCGCCCTGGAGATGCAGGAGGCCGACGCCGAGCCGGTGCCGTTCTCGACGCTGACCGAGCGGATCACCACGCCGCAGATCCGCTGCGGCATCACCCGGACGACGCGCGCGGCGCACGACCTGATCCGAGCGAACCTCCACCGCTCGCCGATGTACTCGGGCGGCATCAGCAGCCGCGGCCCGCGCTACTGCCCGTCGATCGAGGACAAGGTGGTGCGCTTCGGCGACCGCGAGGGGCACCAGATCTTCCTCGAGCCCGAGGGCCTCGACGACCCGACCGTCTACCCGAACGGCATCTCGACGGCGCTCCCCGAGGACGTGCAGCGCGCGCTCGTCGGGCTGATCCCCGGATTGGAGCGGACCCGCATCGTGCGGCCGGGCTACGCCATCGAGTACGATTACGTCGATCCGCGCGAACTCGATGCCGGGCTGCAGACCGCGCGCCTGCCCGGCCTGTTCCTGGCCGGCCAGATCAACGGCACCACCGGCTACGAGGAGGCCGCGGCCCAGGGGCTCGTCGCCGGCCTCAACGCCGCCCGCCTCGCGGGCGGTCAGGCGGTCGCGGCCTTCGACCGGGCCGAATCCTATCTCGGCGTGATGATCGACGACCTCGTCACCCACGGGGTGAGCGAGCCCTACCGGATGTTCACCTCGCGCTCCGAGTACCGGCTCAGCCTGCGCGTGGACAACGCCGACGAGCGGCTGACTCCGCGCGGCTTGGCGCTGGGCTGCGTCGGCGCGAGGCGGGCCGCGCATTTCGCCGCCGCGCAGGCCGAACTCGCCGCCGCCCGCGCGCGACTCGACGCCCTGAGCCTCACGCCGACCGAGGCGCGGGCCCACGGGATCGCGCTCAATCAGGACGGCATCCGCCGCAGCGCCTTCCAGCTCCTCTCCTACCCGGAACTCGACTGGGCGCGGCTTGCGGGCGTTTGGCCGGAGCTTGCCGCGGTGAGCCCGCGCATCGCCGAGCGCCTGCGCACGGATGCGACCTACGCGGTCTATCTCGACCGGCAGCGGGCCGACATCGCCGCCTTCCGGCGCGACGAGGCGGTGCGGTTACCGGCCGGACTCGACTATGCGGGGATCAGCGGGCTCTCCAACGAGATGCGCTCGAAGCTCGAGGCGGTGCGCCCGGGCACGCTGGGGCAGGCCGCGCGCATCGAGGGCGTCACGCCCGCGGCGCTCACGCTCCTGGCCGCCCATGCCCGCCGGGATGGGCGCGCGGCGGTGCGTGCCTGATGGCGGCCCAGCACGACCGCGACCGTGTCCTCGCGGAGGCCGGTGTTTCACGTGAAACCGCGGCGCGCCTCGACCTCTACGTCGCGCAGCTGCGGCGCTGGCAATCGGTGAAGAACCTCGTCGGGCCGGCGACGCTCGCCGAGGTCTGGACCCGGCACGTCGCCGACGCGCTCCAGCTTCTCGCGCTAGCGCCGGATGCCCGGCGCTGGCTCGACCTCGGCTCCGGCGCCGGCATCCCCGGCCTGATCCTCGCCATCGCGGGCGGGCCCGAGATCTCCGTCGATCTCGTCGAGAGCAACGCGCGCAAATGCGCCTTCCTCACCGAGACCGCCCGGCTCACCGGCGCGCGGGCCCGCGTCCACGCCGCGCGGATCGAGGCGGTCATCCCGAATTTCCGGGGCGTGGACGTGGTCTGCGCCCGGGCCCTCGCGCCGCTGGAACAACTCCTCGACTGGACCGAGCCCCTGTTGAATTCGGGCACCACCGGCCTGTTTCCGAAGGGGCGCGAGGTCGAAGCGGAATTGACCCGGGCCGCCGCACGGTGGACAGTCGCCTACGACCTCGTTCCGAGCCGAACCGAGTCGATGGCCCGGATCGTGCGGGTCAACGATCTCGCGCCCGCGAGTCCTCGATCGAGCCCGCGAGTCCCGGACCCATCCCCATGACAAGCGACGTCCTCCCCTCCTCCGTCCAGCCGGCCGCACCCGCGCGCCCGCTGCGGATCCTCGCGCTCGCCAACCAGAAGGGCGGCGTCGGCAAGACCACGACGGCGATCAACCTAGGGACCGCGCTCGCCGCGATCGGCGAGCAGGTGCTGGTGATCGACCTCGACCCGCAGGGCAACGCCTCGACGGGGCTCGGCATCGACCGGCGCGCCCGCCGGGTCTCGACCTACGAGGTGATGGCCGGCGAGGCCACGCTCGCCCAGGCGGTGGTGCCGACCGCGGTGCCGCGCCTGTCGATCGCGGCCTCCACCATGGACCTGCTCGGCCTCGAACTGGAAATGGCCCAGAGCCCGGACCGGGCGCACCGCCTGCGCAACGTGCTGAAGGGCATGGGCGACGCGGCCGAGACGGCGGCCTTCAGCTACGTGCTGATCGACTGCCCGCCCTCGCTGAACCTCCTCACCATCAACGCGCTGGTCGCGGCCGACGCCGTGATGGTGCCGCTGCAATGCGAGTTCTTCGCCCTGGAGGGCCTGAGCCAGCTCCTGCGCACCGTCGAGCAGGTGCGCGCGGCGCTCAACCCCAAGTTGACGATCCAGGGCGTCGTGCTGACGATGTTCGACCCGCGCAACAACCTCTCCAACCAAGTCGTGGCGGATGTGCGCAGCTTCATGGGCGAGAAGGTCTACGAGACGATGATCCCGCGCAACGTGCGGATCTCGGAGGCGCCCTCGCACGGCAAGCCGGCGCTGCTCTACGACCTCAAATGCGCGGGGTCCCAGGCTTACCTGCGGCTCGCCTCAGAGGTGATCCAGCGGGAAGGCCGGGTGCCGGCGGCGGCTTAGGAGTCGGTAGCCGACGATGTGGGTGCTGGTAGCCGACGGGCGGCGCCGCGGGTTGCGTAACGGAGTGGATGGGTGGCGGTGATGGCGGAAGAGGGCGCACGGCCCCGGCTGGGGCGCGGGCTCGCGGCCCTGATCGGCGATTTCGGCGCGGCGGAACCAGCCGCGGACGGCGCGAAGTCCCCGACCCCGCAGCGCCGGGTGGCGGTCGAGTTCCTGCGTCCCAACCCGCGCAACCCCCGTCGGCGCTTCAGCGAGACCGACCTCGATGAGCTCGCCGTCTCGTTGAAGGCGCGCGGGCTGATTCAACCGATCGTCGTGCGCCCGCTCGCCGACGTGCCGGGTGCCTACGAGATCGTAGCGGGCGAGCGCCGCTGGCGCGCGGCCCAGCGCGCCGGCCTCGACGAGGTTCCGGTGGTCGTCGTCGAGATCGACGACCGGGCCTCGCTCGAATTCGCGATCCTCGAGAACGTGCAGCGCACCGATCTCAACGCGATCGAGGAGGCGGCCGGCTACGAGCGATTGATGAGCGAGTTCGCCTATAGCCAGCGCGAGCTTGCCGAGATCCTCGGCAAGAGCCGGAGCCACCTGGCGAATACGCTGCGTCTCCTCAACCTGCCGCCGACGATTCAGGATCGGGTGATCGCGGGCGAGATCACGGCGGGCCATGCCCGCGCGCTGCTCGCCGTGCGCGATCCGGAAGCGGTCGGGCGCCGCATCGTGGAGGAGGGGCTGTCGGTCCGCGAGGTCGAGGCGATCGCGGCGGCCGAGGTGCCCGAGCAGGAAGGGCCCCGTCCCGGCCGTCCCCGCGGCGCCGGCGAGCGCTCCGAGGAGGTCCGCAGCCTGGAGCGCCGCTTCGCCCGCGCGCTCGGCATCGGCGTCAGCCTGAAGGCGAAGAACCCGAACGAGGGCGAGATCCGCATCCGCTACCAGACCGCGGAGGAACTCGACGCCCTCTGCCGCCGCCTCGAGATTCCGGACGCGGATTGAGGGCGACGCCTCAGCAGGCGGCGTCGCGCGCCGCCTTGGCGCGGTAGAGCGCCCGGTCCGCGGCGGCCAGCAGGGTGTCCACGGTGTCCTCGGCCCGGCCGTGGGCGATGCCGATGCTGGCCCCGACCGCGACCGTCTCGCTGCCGAGGCCGATCGGGCCGCCGATCGCCGCCCGCAGGTCCTCCGCCAAGCGATCCGCGGCCTCCGGTGCAAGGGTTCCGGCGACGACCACGAACTCGTCGCCGCCCGGCCGCGCGGCGAAGGCCCCGCGCGCGGCCGCCAGGTCCGCCAGGCGGCGGCCGATCTCCCGCAGCACCAGATCCCCGGCCTCGTGGCCGAGCCGGTCGTTGACCGGCTTGAAGCGGTCGAGATCGATCGCCAGCGCGCAGCAGCCGGCCCCTGCCCCACCGAGGCGCACTTCGAGATGCTCACGCAGGTAGAGCCGGTTCGGCAACTCGGTGAGCGAATCGTGCCGCGCCGCATGGCGCAGGCGCTCGTTCGCCGCCTCCCGCTCGGTGATGTCGCGGTCGATGCCGCGATAGCCCCGCAGGCTGCCGTCCGGGTTCAGCAGCGGCACGCCGCTCGTTTCCAGCACGACGATCCGGCCGTCGCGGCGGACGTTGCGGTTCAGCAGATGCGAGAAGCCGCGCTTCTCCGCGACGATCGCCGCGAAGGCCGCGCCCACGCGGGCCGCCTCGTCCGGCGGCATGAAGTCGAAGGGGGTGCGCCCGAGCATCTCCTCCGGCCTGTAGCCGAGCAGCGTGAGGCAGTGGAGCGAGACGTAGGTGTAGCGGCCCGCCGCATCGACCTCCCAGATCCAGTCCGAGTTGAGATCGAGCATCTCCCGCAGGCGCTGAACTTCCCGTTTCAGCGCGGCCAGATCCGGTTCTGGCGCGGGTGCATCGGCTGGTTCGCACTGGCGCTGCCGGAAGAAGTAGGACGACATCGCGTTCGGACAGATCGGATTGGAGGAGAGATTGGACCGTGCCGGCTTAACGGAGTGTTGGCGGAGCCGCCCCGCCCGGGCTCGCTCGCGCGGATGTCAGCCGGCCCGGCGCCGCGCCGCCTCCGTGGCGATGCGCAGGAGCGCCGCGGAAGCGTGGGCGTGGGCGAGATCGGCATCCGCCCGGCGGCAGGCCAGCACCGCCTCCTGCAGGATCTGCACGGCCTGCCGGAGCGCGGCTGGGCTCCAGCGCCCGAGCTGTGTCTCGACGGCGGCCTTGCGCTTGAAGTGAAGTCCGCGCCAGGAGGCGACGAGCAGGCTCGGGCTCTTGTCGGGCCCATCCAGACGGCTCGCCAGCAGCGCGAGCGCGTGGCGGAGGGCCGAGCCCAACATCATCGAGGGATCGAGCCCCTCGTGGCGGAAGCGGCGGTACTCGCGCTCGACCTCCCCCGTGCGCCCGACGAAGGCCGCGTCGATCAGCGTGTTGAGCACGCTCGCCCCGACGTCGCTGACGACCGCCTCGACGTCGTCGAGTTCCACACTCCCCTGCCCGGCCGCGTAGAGGGCGAGCTTCTCGATCTCCGCGAGGCTGGCGCGCCGGTCGCCGCCGAGGCTCTGGGCCAGCACCTCCCGGGCCTCCCGGGCGATGCGCAGGCCGCGCTCCTGCAGGGTGCGGTCGATCAGCTCGGCGAGCGCCCGCTCGTCGTCCGGGTAGCAGGGGATGGCGAGTGCCCGCGGCGAGCGCTCGCACAAGGTGCGCAGGGGCGCGGACTTGGCGAGGTCGCCCGCCTCGACCACGATGCGGGTGTCGGCGACCTCCGCCTTCAGCACCGCCTCGACCGCGGGCGCGTAGTTGCGGCCGCCGGGCCGGACCCAGATGGTGCGCTTGTCCCCGAACAGGCCGACCGTGCCGGCCTCGTCCACAAGGCGGCCGGGATCGCCGGCCAGGGCGTCACCGTCGATCTTTACGAGCGCGAAGGGATCGTTCGGGTCGGTGACGAAGCTCTCGGCGAGGCGCTTGGCGCGCTCGACCACGAGGCCGGTATCGGGCCCGTAGACGAGGATCACGGGGATGCGGGGATCGGGCCCGCGCCGGATCAGCGCGTCGGCCTCGTGCGCCTTGACGGCCGTCACGCGCGTGCCCCGATCGCGGTGTCGCCGACCAAGGCTCGGCCGACCAAGGCGCGTCCGATCAAGGTTTGGCCGAGAGTACGGAGGCGATGCGGGTCTTGATCTGCTCGGCCAGGACCTTCGACAGGCGGATCTCGGCGTCGCGGGCGGCGCGCTGGCTGGCGAAGCGCTGGATCGAGCGGTCGTAGGTCGCGGTCGAGGTCGCCACGCCCTCGGTGATCACCTTGAGCCCGTCGAGGCTCTCCAGGCTGTAGCGCACGCTGCCCACGATCGTGCCGGCCTCGGCCCGGCCGGTCTGGGTCGAGACGATCGGCGTCTGGACCGTCTCGCTGCCCTGCATCTTCAGGCGGTAGCGCTTGGGCGCGGGCTGGCCGGAGCCGTCGAGATCGAAGATCAGCTCGCTGCGCAGGTAGTGTCCCAGGCGCTCCTGGCCCTGGGCCATGTTGATCTCGTCGACCTGGATGGCGGCGAGCAGCGCGCCCATCGGCTCGCCGGAGGCGGTCGGTCCGTAGAGCGGGCGGAAGCAGGCCGAGAGGCCGAGCGCCAGCACGCCCGCGCAGGCGAGCCGGCTCGCGACTCGAAGTCCCTGCCGAAGTCCCTGCCCTTCCCGACGAACCATGCGCCCGCGCCCCAGCCCTGTCCCGATCCGCTCTTTACGCGCGCGCACAGCGCCGCGCCATCAGCCTGAGGCACAGGCGTTACGATTTCTCTGCGGCGGGAGCGTGGTCGAGCCGACCCCGGCGCCCTGCCCTACCAGCGGTAGATCAGGCTGCCGATCACGGTGGCGGGCGCGCCGCGGTAGCAGAACCCGGCCTGGCAGTTCGTGTAGTCCCGGTCGAAGATGTTGAAGCCGTTCAGCTGGGCGCGCAAGCCCCTGTACTTCGGGTCCAGCGCCGCGAAATCGTAGGCGACGAGGGCGTCGAACAGCGTCACGGTCGGGTTGCGGACGGTGTTCTCGTCGTCGGCGAAGCTCGTGCCGGCGTAGCGCACGCCCCCGCCGATGGTGAGGCCGGAGAGCGGCGAGGAGGGCGGGAACAGGTAGGTGGCGAAGGCCTTGAAGCTGTCGCCCGGGATGCCCGAGAGGGCGTTGCCGTCGATCGGCAGGTTCGGAGCCAGCAGCGAGGTCTGGCGCACGAAGCGGAAGTCGAGATGGGTGTAGGCCAGCGTCAGGTTGGTGCCGGGCGCGAGGTTGGCGACCAGTTCCGCCTCGAAGCCCTTGGATCGCACCGCGCCGGTGGCGACCTGGTTGGCGGTGTTCGTGGGATCGGGGCGCAGGATCGAGGACTGCACGATGTCGAAGCCCGCGAAGGCCGCGGTGACGTTGGTGTTCGGCACGGCTACCTTCACGCCCGCCTCGATCTGGTCGCCGGTGGCGGCCGGGAAGGGACGACCCTGGCCGTCGACGCCGACCTGCGGCGTGAAGGTGGTGGCGTAGCTGGCATAGGGGACGAGGCCGGGCGCGAGGCGATAATTCAGGCCGACGCGCCCCGTGAAGGCCGCGTCGTCCTGCACGGTCGCGGCGCCGAGGGCGCCCGGGGCGCCGGTTCGGGTGCTCTGCGAGACGAAGTCCTGGCGGCCGGTCAGGGTCAGGACGAAGCGGTCGAACCTCGCCTGCTCCTGCAGGTAGAGGCCGACCTGATCCAGGGTCTGGAAGGAGGAAGCGGTGAGCGCCGGCTTCGGGATGACGGTGCGGTAGCGGAAGTTCGAGAAGTCGGTGACGCCCGCGAGGTCGAGATCGGGAACGGCGAAGTTGAAGCCGGAGCGGCGGGTGTAGTCGTAGCGCTGGTAATCGATGCCGCCGAGGATCGTGTGGCTGACCGGCCCGGTCACGGCGTGGCCCTCGAACTGGTTGTCGAGCGTGATCGCGTGCAGGTCATCGATGAACAGGCCGGCGTAGCGCTGCGCCGACAGGCCGGTGATACCGGTGATCTCCGTATAGGGGAAGTCGCCGTTGACGCCGTAGTAGCGGACGTTCTGACGGAAGATCAGGTCCGGCGAGAACCGGTGCTCGAAGGCGTAGCCGATCCGGTACTGCTGCGTGGTGAAGGCGTTGAAGCCCGCGTCACCCTGGTAGAGCCGTGAGACCACGAAGCCCGGGAAATTGTAGAACGCCGCCGTGCCGGGTACCTGCGTCCGCTGGAACTCGGTCAGCAACGTGAAGGTGGTGTCGGCGCCGGGCTTCCAAGTGAGGGCGGGGGCGATGTAGGCCCGGTCGTCGGTCGCGCCGGGCAGGAAGGTGTCGGACTGGCGCACGAGGCCCGTCAGCCGGTAGGCCATCGTGCCGTCCGACCCCTCGACCGGACCGCCGATGTCGAAATTGCCCTGGTAGCGGTCGTAATTGCCGCCCTGGAACCAGACCTCGCCGAACCGGGTGAAGGTCGGACGCTTCGTCGTCACGTCGACGATGCCGCCGGGCGAGCCGAGCCCGTAGAGTCCCGAGGCGGGCCCGCGCAGGATGGTCAGCGCCTCCGTACCGTAGGGCTCGACGCGCGGCACCGCGAGCCCGACGCCGGGTTGGCGCAGGCCGTCGCGGTAGATGCCGTTGTAGGTCACCTGGAAACCGCGGATGTAGAAGGCGTCGAAGCGCGGGTCGAAGCCGAACACGTCGGTGGACGTGCCCGGCGTGTAGGCCAGCGCCTCGTTGAGCGACTGAACGTTGCGGTCGTTCAGCTGCTCGCGGGTGACGACGCTCACCGATTGCGGGGTCTCGATCAGCGGCGTGTTGGTCTTGGTCGCGGTCGGGCTGACCTTGGCGGTGTAGCCGACGACGCCGCTCGGACCGCCGCCGCCGCCGCTGGTGGCAGAGCTGTCGGCACCCGGGCCGATGGGGCCGGCCGGCTCACCCCCGCCCGGTCCCGCCTCCATCTGCTGGACCGGCTGCGGCCGCGCCCGGGCGCGGGGCTCCGTGGCGCGCGCCTTCGGCTTCGCGGCCTCCACCGAGATCTGGCTGAGCTCGACGCTCTGCTGAGCCGCCGCCGGCCCCGCGACGAGCAGCGAGGCGAGGGCTGCGAGACGGGCGGGCTGGGTCATGAAACCTCGGTCCGGTGCGATCAGGGTCGCCCGAGGTTTAGCGGTCAAGCTGACGTGTTCAAGCCGAAAACGTGATTGAAATCACACACTTGGAACAGTTAAAAACTATCCCGTCCGTGTCAGAACTGCAGGGCCGGCGCGGTGAGCACCGCGTTCTCGCGGGCGCAGGTCGCCTCCACCGGGGGCGGTCCGTTGCCCTCGACGACCTTGGCGAGTTCGATCCGGGCCTTGTCCATGTCGGCCCGGAACTCCGCGTTCCCCATCAGGGCGGCGACGATCGCCGAGCCGTTGGTGCGGCCTGCCGCGACGTCGGTGAGCCAGTGCACGCCGCAGACGATCCGGCTCTCGCCGTACACGCGCCCGCGCGCCAGGATCGCACCGGACTTCGCGGGGATCAGGCTCGCCATCATCAGGGCGTAGGCCCAACCCTGCGTGGCATGGCCGGACGGGTAGCTGAAGCTGTCGGCAAGCTGCTGGGTCCGCTGCACGCAGATCGGCGCGTCGTTGCCCACGAACGGCCGCAGGCGGCGGTAGTGCAGCTTCGGCGCCTTGGTGCCGCGGGCGATATCGAGCCGGGCACGCTCGAACAGGTTGACCACGGCGGGCACGCGCGCCGCGTCGATCCTCGTGCCGAGCACGCAGGCGTAGGTGTCGAGGATCGCCGAGGCGCCCTCCGCCACGTCGTTGGCGGCCAGATCCCAGCGCGCGCTGCCCTTGAGGGCGCGCGTGGTGTTGAAGGCTGCCCGGTCGGCATTCTCGAGGGGCGAGTGGCTCGCGGGCGGCGGCGACAGGATCTTCACCGTGTCGGGGGCCTCCTCCTCGCTGAGATAGGGTCTCGCGGCGGGCCTGCCGGGCTTCAGCGTGTCGGCACCGACTGAGGGGGCGGATTGCGGACCAGGCGCGGCGCTCTCGGGCGGTGCGGCGGGCTTCGGCGGCTCGGCGCCGGCCGGCGCGGGCGTCAGCAGCGCGACCGTCGAGAGTGCAAGGGCCAGAAGCGCCGGCATGGCGCGGGCTGAAGAGGAGCGGAGCATCGGATTTTGCAGCGTCACAATCCTTTGATTCTTGGAATCATACGAGGCGATTCACGACGCGCCTATGGCACTCGGCACGGCCCGGGCCGCAACGGCCGCATTCATGATACATAAATGCCCCGTTCTCGCGTCCCGGGTCGGCTCGCGGACCGGTCAGACCGCTGCGCGGATCGCTGCGGCGACGGAAGCCGGATGCTCCTCGTGCGCGCTCAGGGCGCCGGGGACCACGACAGTGTGCACGCGCCCGCTCGCAGCCAGCGCGTCCATCTCGGCGCCCGAGCGGGGAGGGGCACGCTCCGGCCGCAGCACCTGCACGGGCGGCAGCCCTAACCCGAACAGGGCCAGGAACGCCTCGCGGCTGGCGACCGGATCGAGGCCGCCGGTGACGAAGGCGGCCGTGCCGAAGCGCCCGTTGCGCTGGCGCGTCACCGCATGCTTCGCGCGTATCAGGGCCGGCGTGACGCGCTCGGGATCGGCGTAGACGTGGGCCCGCATCATCCGGGCGATGATCGGCGGGCTGACGTTGAGGCGGTAGAGGGCGTCACCGAGGAGCGGCGTCTCGATGGCGCGCCGGATCCGGCCGTGGAGCGATCGGCGCCCGGGCATGGCGGTGGGCAGGGGTCCGCGCCAAGTGGGCGCCACGAGCACGAGCCGCCCGAAGAGCCCGGGATGGCGCGCGGCGGCGGCCACGAGGTAGCCCGCCGCGTGGCCGGCCGCGATCCCGAGGGCGTAGGGGCCGGGCAGGGCGGCGACGAGTGCGTCGAGAAAGGCGTGCAGCGTCGCCGGATCCAGGGGCAGGCGCTGGCGCGGGCGCTCACCGAAGCCCGGCCAGTCCGGTACGAGGCAGCGGTACTCGTCCGCCAGCGCCTCGGCGAGCCCGTGCATCTCGGCCCGCGCCGAGATGGTGGAGAGGGCCGGCAGCAACAGGGCCGCCGGTCCCTGCCCCCGCACATCGACCGGGGTGGGGCAGGGGCGTCCCGCGACCGTGAGGTCGAGGTGGCGGGTCTCCGGCCGCACGGGGCTCAGTCGCGCAGGAGCTCGTTGATGCTGGTCTTGGCGCGCGTCTGCGCATCGACCCGCTTCACGATCACCGCGCAGTAGAGCGAGGGGCCGGGCGAGCCGTCGGGCAGCGCCTTGCCGGGGAGCGCACCCGGCACCACCACCGAGTAGGCCGGCACGCGCCCGCGGAAGACCTCGCCGGTCTCGCGGTCGATGATCTTCGTGGAGGCGCCGATGAACACGCCCATGGAGAGCACGGCGCCGCGCTCGACCACCACGCCCTCGACCACCTCGGAGCGGGCACCGATGAAGCAATCGTCCTCGATCACCACCGGGCCGGCCTGGAGCGGCTCCAGCACGCCGCCGATGCCGACGCCGCCGGACAGGTGCACGTTCTTGCCGATCTGGGCGCAGGAGCCGACCGTCGCCCAGGTATCGACCATCGTGCCGGTGCCGACATGCGCGCCGAGATTGACGAAGGACGGCATCAGGATGACGCCCGGCGCGATGTAGGCCGAGCGGCGCACCACGGCGCCCGGCACCACGCGAAAGCCGGCATCGCGAAAGCGGTTCTCGCCCCAGCCCTCGAACTTCGAGGGCACCTTGTCCCAGGCCGGCGCGCCGGCGGCGCCGGCCGGCACCGCCACCATCTCGTTGAGGCGGAAGGAGAGCAGCACCGCCTTCTTGAGCCACTGGTTGACCTGCCAGCCCGCTTCCGCCTTCTCGGCGACCCGGGCCTTGCCGGCGTCGAGCAGGTTCAGGGCCTCGTCCACCGCCTCGCGCACGGGGCCGCGGGTGCCGGTGTCGATGGAGGCGCGCTCCTCCCAGGCGTTCTCGATGGTGCGGGCGAGATCGGCGTGGGCTTCCGTGCGGGCTTGGGCCTCGGACATGGTTCTTCCGGTCGGTGCTTCGGGTGGAATCGGGCCCGTGCTTACAGAGCCGGCCCAGGCCTGTCACCCTTCGGGCGGGCAGGGGAGGGGGTTCAGACGGCCGCCAGCAGGCCGCGTACCCGCTCCAGCCCCTGCGCGAGCCCGGCCAGATCCTCGGCCAGGGTGTCGTGGATGGCGGCGGCCGCGTCCGGAAACTCCTCCAGCACGCGCCGCATCAGGGCCGGGGTGATGCGCAGCACGGATGTCGGCTCGGCCGCGCGCGCCTCGCCCGGACGCTCGCCGCGCACGAACAGGGCCATCTGCCCGATCAGGGCGGCGCGGCCCGCGGCGACCGGCTCGGCGGCGGCCGTCGGCGGCGCCAGCAGGATGCGGCCGGAGACCACGACGAAGCCGCTGTCGGCCGGCTCGCCGCGCCGGAACAGGACCTCCTCGGCCGCGAGGTCGCGCCGCTCGGCCGCGAAGGAGAGAAGCCGCAGCGCGTCGCGCCCGAAGCAGCGGAACAGCGGTGCGGCGGCGAGAACCGCGATGTCGTCGTCGATCGCCAACGTCCCGATCCTCGGCCGTTCAGACGCGGACCGTTCTAGCCGAACCGGATCCGGCGCGCACGACGGGCGGGCGCGAAAAGACCGGGACGCCGGTCAGGGCAGCAACTTGTAGCCGCCGGCCTCGGTCACGAGGATGGCGGCGGTGGCCGGGTTCGGCTCGATCTTCTGGCGCAGCCGGTAGATGTGGGTCTCGAGCGTGTGGGTGGTGACGTGGGCGTTGTAGCCCCACACCTCGGCGAGCAGCGTGTCGCGTCCCACGACCTCGCGGCCGGCCCGGTAGAGGAAGCGCAGGATCGCGGTCTCCTTCTCGGTGAGCTTCAGCTTCGAGCCGCGCTCGCCGACCAGCAGCTTGGCGCCCGGCCGAAAGGTGTAGGGACCGATCTGGAAGACCGCGTCCTCCGAGGCCTCGTGGCTGCGCAGGTGCGCCCGGATGCGGGCGAGCAGGATGCCGAACTTGAAGGGCTTCGTGACGTAGTCGTTGGCGCCGGCCTCCAGGCCCTCGACCGTGTCCTCCTCCGAATCCTGGCCCGTCAGCATCACGACCGGGCCGCGATAGCCGTTGCGGCGCATCCGGCGCACCGCCTCGCGCCCGTCCATGTCGGGCAGACCGACATCCATGACCGCGAGATCGATCCGGTGCTCGGCGACCGCCTCGACCGCCGCGGCGGCGCTCGCTACGGCGACGACCGTGAACTCCTCGTAGGCATCGAACTGCTCGGTCAGAGTCTCCCGCAGGATCGCGTCGTCGTCGCAGATCAGGAGGCGGTAGGCGTTCATCCGTCCAACTCTCAAAGGCCCGCGCGGTCAGAGCCGGGCCATGGAGTCGCGCGCACGGCCCCCGGAGCGGGAGACCGGGCTCGCCGCTGCGAACCCCCTGGCTCCGGATCCGCAGGTCCGGGCATATGCACGAGAATAAGGCGCGATTCGCCGTTGTGAATTGGCTTGTGCACAATTCTTCATACTGTGTGCTCGCGCTTGCCTCAAGAGCCGCCCGTACCTGTTTCGAGACGAGGTCGTGTCGATGAAATCAACCCGCCTCCCGCTCACGCGGACCGTGCCGACGACGCTGCGGACGCTGCGCGTGCGGGCCGGGGCCGGGGACCGCAGACGCGGGCAGATCCTAGTGCCGGGCTGCCCGATCCCCTGCGCGCTCGGCGCCGCCGGGATCGTGCGCGCCAAGCGGGAAGGGGATGGCGGCTCGCCGCGCGGCAGCTTCCGCCTGCTCGGCGGCGCCTACCGGCACGACCGGCTGGGAAAGCGCCCGGTGACGGCCCTGCCGCTGCGCCGGACCGGCCCGCGGGACGGCTGGTGCGACGACCCCCGCGACCGGCGCTACAACCGGCCCGTCCGCCTGCCCGTGCCGGGGGTGAGCCACGAGCGGATGTGGCGCGAGGACGGGCTCTACGACGTGGTGATCGACCTCGACTACAACCGCGGGCCGATCCGCCCCCGCCGGGGCTCCGCGATCTTCCTGCACGTCGCCCGGCCGGGCTTCCGCCCGACGGAGGGGTGCGTCGCCCTGCGGCTGCCGGACCTGCTCCGGCTGCTGCGGCGGGTCGGGCCGAGGACGCGGCTGCGGATCCTCTGAGCCGATCCCGCGAGGGAC
This sequence comes from Methylobacterium hispanicum, assembly GCF_022179285.1. Classification (GTDB taxonomy): domain Bacteria; phylum Pseudomonadota; class Alphaproteobacteria; order Rhizobiales; family Beijerinckiaceae; genus Methylobacterium; species Methylobacterium hispanicum. Next base: position 74,282 of record NZ_BPQO01000008.1, read on the forward strand.
TCCATGCCGGCACATCAACGGCGCCATGCCCCCCGGGATCCGGCCGCCGGGTAGACGCGCGGGCCGTGCCTGTGGCCTAACCCGCAGGCGAATCCGGCGCCGCCCGCTGCGCCGTCGGGGTTGAGGAGAATCCAGGGCATGCCCCCTGCCGAAGCGTCCGGGCCGGTGCGCGCCCGCGCCGAGACCGTGAGGAAGGCCGGCGGTGCGCCGCTGATCCCGAGTCCCTGCCACTGCCTCGCCGTCCGGCAGGCGGCGCGGCACATGACGCAGTTCTACGACCGCTTCCTCGCCGTCTCGGGCCTGCGGACGACGCAGTTCTCCGTGCTGGCGGTGCTCGACCGGACCGGAGCGCTCGCGGTGAACGAACTCGCGGTGCATCTCGTGATGGACCGCACCGCAACCGGCCGGACCCTGCGCCCGCTCGCCCGCGACGGCCTCGTCGAGATCGGGCCGGGCCGCGACGGCCGCACCCGCTCGCTCAGCCTCACGCCGGCGGGCCGCGCCAAGCTGGAGGCGACCCGCGCCCTCTGGCGCCGGGCCCAGGCCGCCTTCGAGGCGCAGTACGGTGCGGAGGAGGCCGACACCCTGCGCCTCTCGCTCGCCCGGGTGGTCGGGCGGGCCTGATCGGCCTCGTCAGCCCCGGCGGGCGCGGGCGCCGAAGATCGCGGTGCCGACCCGGACATGGGTCGCGCCGAGTTGGATCGCCGCCGGGTAGTCGGCGCTCATGCCCATCGAGAGGATCGGCAGGTTGTGGCGCTCCGCGATCCGCGCCAGCAGGGCGAAGTGGGCGGACGGCGGATCCTCAAGGGGCGGCACGCACATCAGCCCCTGGATCGCGAGCCCGTGCGTGTCGCGGCACTCGGCCAGGAGCACGTCGACTTCGTCCGGCGCGATCCCGCCCTTCTGGGGCTCCGCGCCGGTGTTCACCTGGATCAGCAGCTTCGGCGCCCGTCCGGTGCGGGCGATCTCCTTGGCGAGCGCCGCGGCGAGCGAGAGCCGGTCGAGCGCGTGGATCACGTCGAACAGCTCGACCGCCTCGCGAGCCTTGTTCGACTGGAGCGGGCCGACGAGGTGCAGCTCGACATCCGGGTAGCGCGCCTTCAGATCCGGCCACTTGGCGCGCGATTCCTGCACGTAGTTCTCGCCGAAGACCCGCTGCCCGGCCTCGAGCGCCGACAGGATTCCCTCGGCCGGCACCGTCTTCGAGACCGCGATCAGCCGGACGCCCGCGGGGTCCCGCCCGCAATCCTCGGCCGCCTGCGCGATCCCGGCCCGCACCTCGGCCAAGCCTGCCGCGACGTCGGCCTCGCCGACGGGAGGGCGGGCGACGGGGGAGGGGGCGGGTTCGGTCATCGGCACGTCCAGCTTTTCGGGTCGGTTCAGGCGAGGGACCTACCAGCCGCAACGCGCGCCGCAAGCGCCCGGCTCCGCACAGCAGCGGGCGCGCAGGGGCGGTGCGCGCCCGCGCGTTGACCGGAGCGGGCGCGGATATGCTAGTGCCGGCCCGAATGCGGCCTCCGGGCCCGCCGCCCGTTCCCTGCGATCCGAGCCATGACGAACCCGAACCCGACCGCGCCCGAGCGCTACAACGCCAAGGATGCCGAGCCGCGCTGGCAGGAGGCCTGGGCGCAGGCCAGGATCTTCGAGACGCCGAACGACGATCCCCGCCCGAAATACTACGTGCTGGAGATGTTCCCCTACCCGTCGGGGCGCATCCACATGGGGCACGTGCGCAACTACGCGATGGGCGACGTGGTGGCCCGCTACAAGCGCGCGAAGGGCTTCAACGTGCTGCACCCGATGGGCTGGGACGCCTTCGGCCTGCCCGCCGAGAACGCCGCCATGGAGCGCAAGGTCAACCCGCGCGACTGGACCTACGCGAACATCGCCACCATGCGCGGCCAGCTCCAGTCCATGGGCCTGTCGCTCGACTGGAGCCGCGAGATCGCGACCTGCGATCCGGACTACTACAAGCACCAGCAGCGCATGTTCCTCGATTTCCTGGAGAAGGGGCTGGTCACGCGCCGCACCGCGAAGGTGAACTGGGACCCGGTCGATCACACGGTGCTCGCCAACGAGCAGGTGATCGACGGGCGCGGCTGGCGCTCGGGCGCGCTGGTCGAGAGCCGCGAGCTGACCCAGTGGTTCTTCAAGATCACCGACTTCGCCGAGGATCTGCTCGGCGCCCTCGACGGCCTGGACCGCTGGCCGGAGAAGGTCCGGCTGATGCAGAAGAACTGGATCGGCAAGTCGGAGGGCCTCGAGGTCCGCTTCGCGCTGACCCGGCCCGCCAAGGGGCAGGACGCGGTGAAGGTCTACACCACGCGGCCCGACACGCTGTTCGGCGCGAAGTTCCTGGCGATCGCGGCCGACCATCCGCTCGCGGCCGCGCTGGCCGCCGACAGGCCGGAGCTGCAAAGCTTCATCGAGGCGTGCCGCCGCATCGGCACCGCCCAGGAGGCGATCGACACGGCCGAGAAGCTCGGCTTCGACACGGGGCTCACCGTGCGCCACCCGCTCGACCCGGCCTGGGAACTGCCGGTCTACGTCGCGAACTTCGTGCTGATGGAGTACGGCACCGGCGCCGTGTTCGGCTGCCCGGCCCACGACCAGCGCGACCTCGACTTCGCCAACAAGTACGGCCTCGGCAACACGCCGGTGGTCTGCCCGGAGGGGCAGGACCCGGCCGCCTTCGTCGTCACGGACACCGCCTACGACGGCGACGGACGGCTGATCAACTCGCGCTTCCTCGACGGGATGACCACGCACGAGGCCTTCGAGGCGGTGGCCAACCGCCTGGAGCAGGAGGTCCTGGCGGGCGAGGCCGTGGCCGCCCGCAAGGTGCAGTTCCGGCTGCGCGACTGGGGCGTGTCGCGCCAGCGCTACTGGGGCTGCCCGATCCCGATCATCCACTGCGACGCCTGCGGCCCGGTGCCGGTGCCCGTCGCCGACCTGCCGGTGCGGCTGCCCGACGAGGTCTCGTTCGACCAGCCCGGCAATCCCTTGGAGCGCGACCGCGCGTGGCGCGACGTGCCGTGCCCGAGATGCGGGCAGGCGGCCCGGCGCGAGACCGACACGATGGACACCTTCGTGGACTCGTCCTGGTACTTCGCACGCTTCACCGCGCCCTGGCTCACGGACGCGCCGACCGACCGCCGGGCGGTCGATCACTGGCTCGCGGTCGATCAGTATATCGGCGGCATCGAGCACGCGATCCTGCACCTGCTCTACGCCCGCTTCTTCACCCGGGCGATGCGCGAGGCCGGCTGGTCCGGCGTGGCCGAGCCCTTCGCGGGCCTGTTCACGCAGGGGATGGTCGTCCACGAGACCTACAAGGACGAGGCCGGCGCCTGGGTGCCGCCCGCCGAGATCCGGTTCGAGGGCGGGGAGGGTGGCCGCCAAGCGTTCCACGTGAAAACCGGCGCGCCGATCGCCATCGGGGCGATCGAGAAGATGTCGAAGTCGAAGAAGAACGTGGTCGATCCCGACGACATCATCGCGAGCTACGGTGCGGACACCGCCCGCTGGTTCATGCTCTCGGACTCGCCGCCCGAGCGCGACGTGATCTGGACGGAGGAGGGCGTGCAGGGCGCCGCCCGCTTCGTCCAGCGGGTCTGGCGCCTCGTGAACGCGGCGGCGCAGGCGACCGGGGACGGCGCGGCCGATCTCTCCTTGCGCAAGGCGGCGCACCGGGCGCTGGCGGGCGTCGGCGAGGATGTCGAGCGCCTGCGCTTCAACCGCTGCGTCGCGCAGGTCTACACGCTGGCCAACGCCCTCGACGAGGCCCTGCGCGGCACCGCCTCCCGCGCCGCCGCCACGGAGGCCGCCGGCATCCTGGTGCAGCTCATCGCCCCGATGATGCCGCACCTCGCCGAGGAATGCTGGCAGGCGCTCGGGCGCTCGGGGCTGGTGGCCCAGGCCCCCTGGCCGGAGGTCGAGGCGGCGCTGCTGGTCGAGGACGAGATCACGCTCCCGGTGCAGATCAACGGAAAGAAGCGCGCGGACGTCACCGTGCCCCGCGACGCCGACGCGAAGGCCGTCGAGGCCGCGACCCTGGCGCTGGAGGCCGTTCAGAAGGTGTTGGAGGGGCGGGCGCCCCGGAAGGTCATCGTGGTGCCGGGCCGGATCGTGAACCTGGTGGTGTGAGGCCGCAGGATCCGCCCCGGCGGATTGCCACGTTCACGTGCTTCATACGGCCTTCGGTCGATCGGTTCGGCCGTCCGGGGTGAATCGCGCCGTGCCCCCTCTCCCATAGGGAGAGGGTTGGGGTGAGGGGTATGACGCCTCAGGACCGAGCACGGGATCGACGCGCGTTCAGCTCCGCGCCCTACCTGGAAACCTCATACCCCTCACCTGGCTTTCTGCGAAAGCAGACCTCTCCCTATGGGAGAGGGGACTCGCGCCTCATACAGGTTCTCGTCCTGGGAACGAGATCGATAAGGACCGCGTGCCCTGCGCGGGCGGAGAGGAACTGTATCGCTGTCCTCAGATACCCGGCGCCGCGAGCGCCTCGCGCACGATGCTCGCGACCGCTCCCGCGCGGTGGTCCTTCGCGACGATCAGCGCGTCGGGCATCCGATCGACCGCCGCGCGCTCGGCCTCCGTCATGTCGCAGGCCAGCACGACGCGCAGCGAGGGGCGCAGCGCCCGGGCTTCCTGGGCCAGCTGCGAGCAGCACAGCCGCCCCTCCAGCGAGGCGTCGACCACCATCACGTCGAGGGGAAGCCCGAGGGCGAGCACGGCCATCGCGTCCACCCCGTTGTCGCAGGCCGTGACCTGATAGCCGGTCCGGCGGATCTGGGCGGAGACGGCGTCGCGCCAGCGCTTCTGGCGGCCGGCGACGAGCACCTGAACCCGGTAGCATCCCCTAGGCGGGACGACGGGAGAATCGGCAGCGGATCCGAGGGCTACTCGCGGCATGGCGCGATCGGCATCGTGTTCGCGTTGCATTGCATCATGCTAGACCGACATCTCGCGGTCACACAAGGGTCTTGCCGCGAAGGCGCCGCAATTCCGGCCGGGCTGCCCGGCCGAGAGGCATCGCGACCCGGCGCACCGCGACGCGGCACGGGTGCGTGCGGGACCCCGGGGCCCGGTTGACGGCCGAGCCTCCCGCGGGGCAACACCGCGGCGCCCCGCGGTCAACGCCGGAGATCGTCCTTGTCGTCCGCCAATCCGCCGCCCGTCTCGCCCCTCGCCCCGAAGACACAGCCGGACCTGCCGCCCGTCGCAGGGGTGCGCCTCGCCACCGCGCAGGCCGGCATCCGCTATTCCGGCCGCACGGACGTGCTCTATGTCGGGCTTGCCGCCGGCACCGTGCCGGCGGGGGTGTTCACCCGCTCCAAGTGCCCCTCCGCGCCGGTCGACTGGTGCCGCGAGGCGCTGACCTCCGGATCGGCCCGGGCGCTCGTCGTGAATTCCGGCAACGCCAACGCCTTCACGGGCCGGCGCGGCCGCGATGCGGTGGCGCTCACCGCCCGCATCGCCGCGCAGGCCGCACCTTGCGCAGAGACCGACGTGTTCGTCGCCTCCACGGGCGTGATCGGCGAGCCCCTGGACGCCTCCAAGTTCGAGGGCGTGCTGGCCGATTGCGCGGCCCGTGCCGAGGACGGCCCCGCCGCCTGGGCCGCGGCCGCGCAGGCCATCATGACCACCGACACCTTCCCGAAGCGCGCCACGCGCCGGGCCGAGATCGACGGCAGCGCCGTGACCATCAACGGCATCGCCAAGGGCGCGGGCATGATCGCCCCCGACATGGCGACGATGCTGGCCTTCGTCTTCACCGACGCCGCCCTGCCGCAGCCGGTGCTCCAGGCGCTGCTCACGGAAGGGGCGGACCGCAGCTTCAACTGCGTGACGGTCGATGGCGACACCTCGACCTCCGACACCCTGATGCTGTTCGCCACGGGCAGGGCCGGCAACGCGGCGGTGGCGGACGCCGCCGACCCGCGCCTCGCCGGCTTCCGGGCGGCGCTCGACGACCTGCTCGCGGAACTCGCGCAACTCGTGGCCAAGGACGGGGAGGGCGCGCGCAAGTTCGTGACCGTCGAGGTCACGGGCGCCGAGAGCGACCGCTCCGCCCACCGCATCGCCATGTCGATCGCGAACTCGCCGCTGGTGAAGACCGCGGTGGCGGGCGAGGACGCGAACTGGGGCCGCGTCGTGATGGCGGTCGGCAAGGCCGGAGAGCCCGCCGACCGCGACCGCCTCGCGATCTGGTTCGGCGACGTGCGCGTGGCCGTCGCGGGCGCGCGCGACCCCGATTACAGCGAGGACGCGGCGAGCGCCGTGATGCGCGAGCAGGACATCCGCGTCCGGGTCGATCTCGGGTTGGGGGAGGGCAGCGCCCGCGTCTGGACCTGCGACCTCACCAAGGCCTACATCGAGATCAACGGGGATTACCGCTCGTGAGGGCCGCGCTCGCCGGCCTCGCCCTGCTGCTCGTCGCGGCGCCCGCGCGCGCCGACGATGCCTGCGCGCACACGATCGGCGTCACGGGCCGGGCGGCCTCCGCCCGCGCGCCCGACTTCGCCGCGGTCACGGTCGGCGTCGAGACGAAGGCACAGAGCCCGGCCGCGGCGCTCGACGCCGCCTCGAAGGCGGTCGCGGGCGTGGTCGCCCTCGGGCGCGAGCTCGGCGTGCCGGAGGGCGACATCGGCACCTCCGCGGTCGTGCTCGAGGCGGCGACCCGCGCGGTCACCCGTCCGAACGGCACCGTCGAGTCCCAACCGGACGGCTACCGGGCGGCGAACGCGGTCACGATCCGGCTCGCCGACATGGGCCGCCTCGGCGACCTGCTGCGCCGGGCGCTCGACGCCGGCGCCAACCGGATCGATTCCATCGGCTTCGGCCTGAACGATCCCGAGAAGGTCGACGCGGAGCTTCAGGTCGCCGCCGCCAGGGACGCGCGCGCCCGCGCCGCGGAACTCGCCGAAGCGGTCGGCGCCAAGCTCGGGCGGCTGTGCAGCCTCTCCGGAAGCGGCAGTGCCGTGCCGCCGCCCATGCCGATGGCCGCGCAGGCGCGCATGAAGGCCCCGGCGCCGGGCCGCCGGGTGCCGCTCGCCGCCGGCGCGATCGAGAGCCGCAGCGAGGTCCAGGCCAGCTTCGCGGTCGCGCAATGACCAGGAGCGAGGCCGCGCCGCTGCGCCTGCTCCTCGTGGTGGCGGTCGCCCTGGTGGACCGGGACGGGCGCGTGCTGGTGAGCCAGCGCCCGCCCGGCAAGCAGCTCGCGGGTCTGTGGGAGTTCCCGGGCGGCAAGGTCGAGCCCGGGGAGCGGCCCGAGGCCACGCTGATCCGCGAACTCGCCGAGGAGATCGGCGTGCGCGTCGAGGAGCCCTGCCTCGCTCCGCTCACCTTCGCGAGCCACGCCTACGAGAGCTTCCACCTGCTGATGCCGCTCTACGTTTGCCGCCGCTGGTCCGGCACGCCGCAGGGTCTTGAGGGTCAGGCCTTGAAATGGGTCCGGCCGAGTGCCTTGCGGGATCTCGCCATGCCGCCCGCGGACGAGCCTCTGATCCCGTTCCTGGTCGATCTGCTCGGCCCCTGACCATGAAAAAGGCCCCGCACCGGTGGTGCGGGGCCCTGCTGCTCCGGGGACTGGGACGGCTCAGTGACCGCCGGCCTCGGCGTTGCGGGTGGTCTCGTAGAGGAACCACGTGCGCTCCTCGGACTGGTCGATCCACTCCTCCAGCAGGCTGGTGGTCGAGACGTCGTTGGCCTCGTCGGTGACCTCGTGCAGCTCGCGCATGCGGGCGGTGAGCGCCTTGTTGTCGTCCCGCAGTTCCTTGAGCATGTCGAGCGGACCGACATACTCGGCGTCGTTGTCCTGCACGTTGGTCAGCGACTTCGCTTGGCCGATCGAGCGCAGCACCGTGCCGCCGATCTTGCGGCCGCGCTCGCCCACGGCGTCGATGATCGCGAAGATCTGCTGCGATTGCTCGTCGAGGAGCAGGTGGTAGTCGCGGAAGTTCGGGCCGCTGATGTGCCAGTGGAAGTTCTTCGTCTTGATGTAGAGCGCGAAGAGGTCCGACAGCAGGACCGTCAAGCCCTCGGAGATCTTCTTGACGTCCTCGGGGTTGAGGTCGGTCGGGGTGTTGAGGCGGTCGCTGCCGATCCGGCTGACGGGCTTGGCCTTGGCCATGGAGGTCTCCGTTCGTCTGGAATGTCCGGTGTCGATGCTGCGCCCACGGGTGTCCCTGCGGTCGCGCTGGCATCGTTCATCGGCAGAATGAGCGGTGACGCTGTTTGTTCCGGCCCCCCCGGGACGCGCATGGCCGGGTCCCGGGGGACGCAAAGCCTGGATCCGTTCTAAACTATCCGTGATGCGTCAATCGGCCTGCCCGACCAGACCCGGCGGCAGCAGGGGCGCGGGCTTCGAGGCCCGCGGCGCGGCCGGGCGGATCGATCCTGTGGTGGCGGGATCCGCGGGCCGCGGCTCGGCGGCGCGGGCCTCGGCGGGCTTCGGTCGCGTCTCCGCGGGGCGCGCCTGCGTCCCCGCCGCGGCTGGGCGCGCGGGAGCGGGCTTGGTTGCCTCGGAAGGTTTGACGGTGGCCGCCTTGCCCGCATCGGCCGGCGCCCCCGGCGCGTCGAGGCCGTAGATGTCGTCGCGGAAATGGGCGCGCCCGTCCGGCGTGGCGTAGCCGGTCAGGTAGACGAAGGTGACCGGCACGGGCTTGGGCAGCTTGATGTCGCGGCGCTCGCCGTCGGCGATGCCGGTCTCGATCTCGATCGGCCCCCAGGACGAGCCCGGCCCGTTCGGTCCCTCGGTGCCCTGCAGCAGCCAGCCGACGAACTCCTTGACCTGACCCACCCGGACGCAGCCGTGGCTGTGGAAGCGCACGGAGCGGCCGAAGAGCGACTTCGAGGGCGTGTCGTGCATGTAGACCGCGTGACGGTTCGGCATGTCGATCCGCACCTGGCCGAGCGAGTTGTCGAAGCCCGGATCCTGCCGCAGCGTGTAGTTCGCCGCCTTGTTGGTCGACCAGTCGAGCGTGGTCGGATCGACCTCGACGCCGCCGGGGCCGAGGATGCGGATGTGGTTCTTGGCGAGGTAGCCGGGTTCCTTGCGCATCCGCGGGATGATCTCGTTCTTCACCACCGAGATCGGCACGGTCCAGGTCGGGTTGAAGTTGACGTCGGTGATGCGGGTCTCGACCGCGGGCGTGGCCTTGTCGGGGCTGCCGACCACCGCGACGTAGCGGCGCGCGACCTGGCCTCGCTCCACCGCCTCGACCACCGCGGAGGGGATGTTCACCACCACGTAGCGCTCGCCGAAGGGGAAGTTCGAGCCCATCAGGCGCTGGGCCGAGGCGGCGAGCTGGCGCTGACGCACCGCGGCCGGCACGTTCAAGGCCGCGAGGGTCTGGCGGCCGAGGAGCCCTGTCTCGGGCAGGCCGTGCCGGGCCTGGAAGGCCGTGATGGCGGCGATGAGCGGCGGATCGAGCCGGTCGCTCGGGGGCGCGTCCGCGGGCAGGTCGCCGGTGAGCGTGAGGTGATGGCGCAGGGCGGGCACGGCCGGGTTGCTGGCGCCGGGCTTCAGCACGAGGTCGGCCGGCAGAGGCTCCCAGCCGCCCGCCTCCGCGAAGGCTTGATAGCGCTCGGCGGCGCGCAACGTGTCGAGGAAGGTGCGCGGGTTGAGCGTCGGCGTCGGATCGGCCGAGACCTTCGCGTAGACGAGCGGCGCGGGCTCTTTCTTCCGCTGCGCCTCCTTCTGGGCCGCGTCCTTCTGAACGCCGTCCTTGGGCTGGGCCTCCGCGGGTTTCGGCGGGGCGGACTCGGCCTTCCGGTTGGCATCCCTGGCTTGCGCCTCCGCCTTGCGCGGCGCGGGCTCGGCCTCCTTCTGGGCCGAGGCGGGCGCGACCTGCACCGGCACCGGGAGGGGAGCCGGGACCGGCGGGGTGGCCGGCGCCGGGGCGGTCTGCACCTGCGCGGCGGGCTCCGCGGGGGCGTTCTGCGCCGCCGCCGGGCCGAGCGCGATCAGAAGCGCGAGCGGCGCCGCGGCGGCGCGTGCGCAAGCGGACGTCGGGACCATACGCGTGACTCCGGTCGAGATGCCCGCTCGCGGACGGGACGGATCATGGCCGCCGGATGGTTACCAATCCGCTCCGCCCGGCGGCGCGCCTCTGTCCCACTCGACGCGGCGGCCCGGCGCCCCACCCTTCGTCCGACGGTTCAACGGAAGGTCCCGGAGAGTTCGAGCGATGCCCCATCCTGCGATCAGCCCTGGCCGCGCCGCCGTGGTGACGGGGGCCGCGAGCGGCATCGGGCTCGCCGCCGCCAAGGCCTTCGCGGGGGCCGGCATGCACGTCTGGCTGGCCGACCTGCCGGGCGAGGCCCTGGAGGCGGCCCGCGCCGAGGTCGCCGCGCTCGCCGCCGTCGAGGTGCGGGCGGTGGCGACCGATGTCGGGCGGCGCGAGGCCGTCGAGGCCTTGCGCGACGCGGTCGCGCGCTCGGGCCCGCCCGCGGTAGTCATGCTGAATGCCGGGATCGAGGCCGGCGGACGCCTGTTCTCGGACGCGGAGACCTGGGCCCGCATCCTCGACACGAATCTCTGGGGCGTGATCAACGGCGTGCAGGCCTTCGCCCCCGGCATGATCGAGGGCGGCCAGCCGGGCGCGCTCATCGTCACCGGCTCGAAGCAGGGCATCACCACGCCGCCCGGCAACACGCCCTACAACGTGTCGAAGGCGGGCGTGAAAGCCCTCACCGAGGCGCTCGCCCACGACCTGCGCGGGCGCGAGAGCTGCCGCACCAGCGCCCACCTGCTGATCCCGGGCTTCGTCTACACGGGCCTCACCCGGGCCCGCGGGGTGGCCGAGAAGCCCCCTGGCGCCTGGACGCCGGAGGAGACCGTGGCCTTCATGCTGGAGCGGCTGGAGGCCGGCGACTTCTACATCCTCTGCCCGGACAACGAGACCACGACGGAGCAGGACCGGCGCCGCATCGCCTGGGCGGCGGGCGACATCATCGAGAACCGCCCCGCCCTCTCCCGCTGGCACCCGGACTACGCCGAGGCGTTCCGACAGCATATGGAGCGCTGACGTCGCCCTCGGGGCCAGTGGGGCCGGCTGGCGAAGGCTTTGCTAAGGCGTATAAGCCGCAGAGTTGCCCGGGATCTTCAGGGCCGTCAGCACACGGGAGCCGCCCTTGGCCACGATCATCCCCGTCGCCTCCTTCGACTGCGTCGTGTTCGGCGCGACCGGCGACCTGACGACCCGCAAGCTCCTGCCGGCCCTGTTCTACCGCTTTCAGGACGGGCAGATCCCCGGCACCAGCCGCATCATCGGCGCCTCGCGCACCGACATCGCTGCCGAGACGTTCCGCGAGCGCGCCCGCGACGCGATCAAGCGCTTCGTGCCGCCCCAGGACATCCGCGAGGGCGCGCTCGATGCCTTCATCGACCATCTCGACTACGTGATGATCGACGGCGCGGGCGAGGAGGGTTGGGCCGAACTCACCGCCAAGCTGAACGAGCGGCCCGACCAGGTGCGGCCCTACTACCTCGCCACCTCGCCCGACCTCTACGGCCCGATCTGCCGCAACCTCGCGAGCCACGGGCTGATCGGCGAGAAATCGCGCGTCGTACTGGAGAAGCCGATCGGCAAGGACCTGAAATCGGCCCGCGCCATCAACGACGCGGTGGGCGAGGTCTTCCCCGAGACGCAGATCTACCGGATCGACCATTACCTGGGGAAGGAGACCGTCCAGAACCTGCTGGCGCTGCGCTTCGCCAACACGATCTTCGAGCGGCTCTGGACCGCCGACGTGATCGACCACGTCCAGATCACGGTGGCGGAGACGGTGGGCGTCGAGGGCCGGGCCGGCTACTACGACCGGTCGGGTGCACTCCGCGACATGCTACAGAACCACCTGCTGCAGCTCCTCTGCCTCACCGCGATGGAGAGCCCGCTCAACCTCGACGCCAACGCGGTGCGCGACGAGAAGCTGAAGGTCTTGCGCGCCCTGAAACCCATCACGCCGAACGACGTGCAGCAGGTTACCGTGCGCGGCCAGTACGGCGCGGGCGCCGTCGCGGGCAAGCCGGTCGAGAGCTACGCCACCGAGCTGGAGGGCCCGAGCCGGACCGAGACGTTCGTGGCCATGAAGGTCGAGGTGCAGTCCTGGCGCTGGGCGGGCGTGCCGTTCTACCTGCGCACCGGCAAGCGCATGCCCCAGAAGCTCTCCGAGATCGTGGTGCAGTTCCGCGCCTCGCCCTTCTCGATCTTCCCCGAGGAATCGTTCGGGCGCGAGCCGAACCGTCTCGTCATCCGCCTGCAGCCGCAGGAGGGCATGAAGCTCGAGGTGATGACGAAGGATCCGGGCCCCGGCGGCATGCGCCTGAGGCCGACCAACCTCGACATTTCCTTCGAGGAAACCTTCAAGCAGCGCTACCCCGACGCCTACGAGCGGCTGCTGATGGACGTGGTACGCGGCAACGCCACCCTGTTCATGCGCCGTGACGAGGTCGAGGCAGCCTGGGCCTGGGCCGACGGCGTGCTCAAGGCCTGGTCCGACCGCCCGGAGGCGCCGCGCCCCTACCCGGCGGGCACCTGGGGGCCGACCTCAGCCATCGCGCTGATCGAGCGCGACGGCCGCACCTGGCACGAGGAACTGCGATGAGAGGGTGCGCGCTCGGATCGGCACTCGGACTGCTCTGCCTCGCGGCGTGGCCGGCCCTCGCCCAGCCGCGCCCCGACGTCACGGCGATGACCTGCGCCGAGGCGCAGGCCCTCGTGGCGCGGGCGGGCGCCATCGTGGTCACCACGGGCCCCGCGACCTACACGCGGGCGGTGCGCGACGTCGGCTTCTGCGTCGTCGAGAAATCGACGCAGCCGGACTACGAGCGGACGCGGGATGTGCCGAACTGCTTCATCGGCTACCGCTGCGTCGATCCGTTCTCGGAAGGCCGCGACGGCCCCTGAGGAGGGGAGGGCGCCCAACGGCCAAGCTGCCGGAATCCGGCCCTCGGCTCTCCTTGTTACGGACATGCGCGCCCCGGATCGTACCCGGACGAGCCCCCAAGGGGGCCGAACGGGGTTCGGGGCATCCATGTCCGAGTTCGACGCCATCCGTCTGCAACTGTCGGTCGCCGCGGCCCTGCAGGCGATCGCCACCGTCCGCGCCGAGCGCGAGACGCCCGCCACGCACGCCGCCCGCCGGCAACTCGGCGCGATCCACGTCGCGACGCGCCTGCGCAAGCGCCTGGAGCGCGAGCGGCGGACGGGCTGAGCCCGCTCAGGCCGGCGCGTCCCAGGTCTCGCTGATCCGATCGCCGTCCCGCTCCAGGTGTGCCCGCAGGATCACGTCGCCGGGCGGCAGCGGCGCGGGCGGGCGCCACTCCACGTAGATGCGCCAGCCGCCGGTCTGCGGCACGGGCGCCGCGACCGGTTCGACCATCTCGCCCGCGCTCGCCGAGACCACCGCCCGGACGCGCGCGTCATGGTCCCGCGGCAGGTTCGGGCCCTCGAAATCGATCGCGTAGAGCCGCCGCTCCGGGCTTGGCGGCTGGGTCGGGCGCAGGCGCTCGGCCGAGCCGACGCGGGTCGAGACCACGCGCGCGAGATCGCCGGGCAACGCCCCGGTCGGCTCCGCTCCCACGGTGGTCAGGCGGTAGGCGAGGCGCAGCGGTTTGCCGGCTTCCAAGGGCGTGGCCGGCACGAAGGCCGCCACGATGTTGTCCATGTACTCCTCGCGCGAGGGGATCTCGAAGAGCTGCACGGCGCCGTCCGCGAAGGCGCCGCCGGGCCGCGGCGAGGCCCCGGCCGCGACCATCTCGGGGCGCGCCTCCGCCTCGACCGGCTCGATCCAGTGGCCCGGCCGGGCCTCGTGCCGGGCCTCGACGTCGAGATAGGCGGCAAAATTCCGCTCCCGCTGCAGCAGGCCGAAGCCGCGCAGGGGGGCTGCCCGGAAGGCCGAGATCTGCGGTGCCGGGCGCCCGTTCACCAGCGGGCGCCAGAGCCGTTCGCCACCGGCCGCCACGGCGAGCCCGTCCGAATCGTGCACTTCGGGCCGGAAATCGTCGAAGGGTTGGGCATTGCGGGCGCCCGGCCCGCTCTCTCCATGCAGGAACATGCTGGTCAGCGGCGCGAGCCCGACCTTGTCGAGCCTCCGGCGGGGATGGAGCGAGGCGGTCACGGTCATGCGGGACGGGTCGCCGGGCGCGATCTCGAACCGGTAGGCACCCGCCACGCTCGGCGCGTCGAGGAGCGACAGCACCGTGAGGGTGCGCGCCTCCGGTTCCGGTTCGCAGATCCAGTGGGCGACGAAGTCCGGGAACTCCTCGCCCTCGGGCGCGCCCGTGCCGATGGCGAGCCCGCGGGCCGAGAGTCCGTATTCCTGCCCGTCCCCGCGCAGGCGGAAATACGAGGCGCCGAGGAAGACCAGGAACTCTTCCTGGAAGCCGGGCGGGCGGTCCTTCGGCGCGTCCGCGAAGACGTAGTGCAGGCGGAAGCCCGCGAAGCCGAGATCGGGTGCGAAGCGCTGGCCGGCCAGGTCCTTGCCGAGGTCGAACAGGCGCTGGTCGTAGGCCACGGGGCGCGGCGCGCCGTCCCGCGGCTGCACGAAGAGCCGCACGCGCTTCCTCTGCAGGAAGCCGCGGTGGAAGAGTTGCGCGCTGAAGTTCCGCCCGAGGCGCAGCGCTTCCGCGGGACGGAAGACGATGCGGCGATAGCCGTCGTAGCTCAGCGCGGCGAGCGCGGGCGGCAGGTCGTCCGCCGGGGCGGCGTAGGGGGCGGCGGCGAGGCGTTGCGCCTGCGCCACCACGCCCTCGAAGGTCATCGGACCGGCCTCAGGCGCGGGATTCGGGACGGGCGCGGCCTCCTGTGCCATCGTTCTGGCGGCATTCAGGTCGATGGCGCTAGGAAAGATCGCGCCGGCAGCAGCGGTCGCGGCCGTCCGAAGAACGGAGCGGCGGGAGGGGGAACGTGAATCGTCCGGCGGCGGCCTGTCCCGCCGCTCCGGCCCCTGCCCTTCGCCACGCTCGAAGGCGTCCTCGCTCATCACGTTCTCCGCGGTCCCCGATGGCGGCCGTGCAGCCCTCTCGTCCGAGTCTCACCCGCCATGCTCACCACTCCGTCGCCGCATGAGACACCCGACGCGCCGCGCGCGGACGACCTCCGTGCAGGCCGCCCGTCGGCGACCGCGGAAGCCGTCACGGAAGCTTGGCAGGTGGAGTCCGGAACCCCCGGCGGCAAGGCCCCGCCGGATGGCAAGGCCCCGCTGGATGGCAAGCGGCCGCGGGCGTCCCGCGTCCTGCTGCGTCGACGCCTCGCCCTGGGGCTGCCCGCGCTCGCCACGGGCGCGGCCATCGCGGCGCTCGCCGCCGCCGCCTACCCGGCGACGGGCTGGCTCGGCGCCCTCGTGCTCGGCCTGTTCTGCGTGCTGATGGCGTGGCAATCCTTCACCGCCTGGCAGTACCTCTACGGCCTGATCGCGGCCGGCTTCGGGGACCGCGCCAAGTCTCTCCTGGAGCTGCGCTCGGACGGGCCGGTGCCCGCCCCGAGCGGCCGCAGCCGCACGGCCGCGGTCGTGGCGATCCACGCGGAGGACGCGGTCGCGGTCTTCGCGGGGCTTCGCGTCATGGCCCGCTCGCTCGCCCGCGCGGGTGCCGAGGACATCGACCTCTTCGTGCTCTCCGACACCCGCGACGGCGCCATCGCGGCGGTGGAGGAGCACGAGTTCGCCCGCATCCAGGCCTGGCGGGAGAGCGCCGGCCCCGACCTGCCGGTGATCCGTTACCGCCGCCGCACCGAGAATATCGGCCGCAAGGCCGGCAACATCGGCGAGTTCTGCGAGACCTACGGGCCCGAATACGACTTCATGATCGTGCTCGACGCCGACAGCCTGATGACCGGCGCCGCCATGCGCCGCCTGGTCGGGCTGATGGAGGAGAATCCCCGTGTCGGCCTGATCCAGACCGTCTCGTACGCGGCCGGGCGCGACACGCTGTTCGCCCGCGTGCAGCAATTCGCGGTGCGGCTCTACGCGCCGCTGGCGCTGCGCTGCCTCGAGACCTGGCAGGGGCCGGACGGCAGCTACTGGGGGCACAACGCGATCCTGCGCATCGAGGCCTTCGCCAGCAACGCCGCGCTTCCCGTGCTGCCGGGCAAGGCCCCGCTCGGCGGCGAGATCCTCTGCCACGACATCGTCGAGGGCGCGCTGCTGCGCCGGGCCGGCTGGGAGGTCCGCCTCGTCCCGGAGATGGGCGGCACCTGGGAGGAGATGCCGACGAACCTCGTCGATCTGCTCGGGCGCGAGCGCCGCTGGTGCCAGGGCAACCTGCAGCACCTCTCGGTGCTGCCCTGGCGGGGGCTTCGGGCGGCGAGCCGCTGGCACCTCGCGGTCGGCATCCTCTCCTACCTGATGCTGCCGCTCTGGATCGCCTTCCTGGGCCTGGGCACCTGGCAGGCGGCGCGGACCGGCGACCTCGGCCTCATCGGCTACGGGCTCACCGGCACCGGGGCCGCCGCCCATGTGCTCGCCGCCCTGACCGTCGCGGTGCTGGCCCTGCCGAAGCTCCTGAGCCTGGGCCATGTGCTGGTGTCCCCTGAGCGCCGCGCCGCCTTCGGGGGCACGCGGAGCCTGCTCGCCAGCGCGGCGCTGGAGCAGCTCGTCTGGGTGGTGCTCTGGCCGGTGATGACCCTGTTCACCGCGGGCGCCGTGGTCTCGACCTTCTTCGGCCGGGTGGTGCGCTGGGACGCGCAGGTGCGCGATGACCGCCGGGTGCCGTGGAGCGAGGCGTTCCGCCTCCAGGCCGACGCGGTGGTGGTCGGCGCGGTGCTGGCGCTGGGCCTCGCGCTCGCGGGCGACCCGGTCCTCGCCCTGTGGATGGCGCCGCTGGCGCTGGCGCTGATCACCAGCCCGGTCCAGAGCGTGGTGACGAGCAGCGCCGAGCTCGGCCGGCTGTCGCGCCTGCGCGGTCTGTTCCTCACCGCGGACGACACGGCCCAGGCCCCGGAACTCGCCGAGCTGCACCAGACCCGCGCGCTGCCCGCCCCCGCCAAGCCGGCCCATCGCGAGCCGCAGCCGGTGGTCCTCCTGGCAACCGACGAGGCCTGAGATCCGCGCGATTCCCAAGGGCCGAGGCCGTTTCGGCGCCTGCAGGCGGGGTCCCGGAATGGAGGTTCCAGATGCAGGGTTTCACCCTACACCCACCAAAGGTCTCGGACCTCTGGAATCCGGGACCTCCTACTTCCGTTCCAGCACCTGGATCGGGTTCGTCCGATCGCTCGCCGCGGGCTCCTGCGTGAGCGAGCTGGAGCCCGGCTTGCGCTCCTGCGGGGCCTGGCCCTTGACCGAGCCGGGGCCGCCGACCGCGGTGCCGGAGGCGCCGGTCTGGGACGGCACGGTGCCGCTCGCCAGTTCCAGGCAGGTCACCATCTCGACGTAGGACGGGTAGCCGCCCGCTTCGAACTGGCTCTGGCACTGTTTCTTCGCGGCCGGCGTGTAGTCGCCCCAGCGGCGCTCGGCCTCCTTCCGGGCCTCCCGCTCCGAGCGGAGACAACCCTTGCGGCTATCCTCCTCGGAGGCGCTGGAGCCGATATCGACGCGGCCGGCGCTCTTGCAGGTCTTCTCGATGTCGAGGTCCGGGACCGCGTCGGCGCGGGCCGCGCCTGCGAGGCAGCCGAGGAGCGCGAGGGCGGCGGCGCACGTCGGGGCGGAGCGGAACGGTTTCATGGTGGTGAACTCCGGCGCGGGGTCGGGCCCGGCGCGGAAGCCGGGCGCATCGTGCCGGCACAACGCTCAAGGCGCCCGTTCGTCGCCGCCGCAGCCGTGAATTTCCCCCGCGGCCCGGCCGGCGCGCCTCAGAGGGGCGCCGCCCTGGGCCAGCGCCCGCGCGGCACCGGGGAGCGCGGCGGCGGGCACGAGGAGCGGCAGGCCGGTCGTCAGGTCGCCGGGGTTTCGAGGCTCAGTTGCCCCGGCAGCGCGCCTTGATGGCGCCGGCGAACTCGCGCTCGGAGCCCTGGACCTGGGCGAGCCGCTCGTTGCGTTCCGAGCCCGACAGGCAGCGACCGTAGACGCTGGCGACGCGCCGCATCGTGTCGATGTGGCGTCGCCAGATCCGGCAGTTCTTGGCCTCGTCGCCGTCCGCCTGCTCCAGCTGGTCGATGGCCTGGCGCTGCATCGACTGGGCGACCAGCACGTCGCGCGGGCAGGTGCCGTCGGCCGCACTCTGCGCGCCGGCGCCGGCCGGGATCAGGGCGAGCGCCAGGGTCGCGAGAAGAAGAGGACGGGTCATGCCGCCTGAGGTGCCGGGGTGTGGGTGAGCAGGGCGTAGAGGGCGCTGGCGTCCCGGGCGGCGCGGATGCGCTCCAGGATGCCGGGCTCGCGCAGGACGCGGGCGACCTGGGCCAGGGCCTTCAGGTGGTCGGCGCCCGCCCCCTCGGGTGCGAGCAGCAGGAAGGCGATGTCGACGGGCTGCCCGTCGAGCGCCTCGAAATCCACGGGCTTCTCCAGCCGCGCGACGAGACCGAACAGGCGGTCGAAGCCCGGCAGCTTGCCGTGCGGGATCGCGACGCCGTCGCCGATGCCGGTCGAGCCCAGACGCTCGCGCTGGAGCAGGGTCTCGAACACCTCGCGCTCGTCGAGGCCGGGCAGGCGGCGGGCCGCCTGCGCGCTCAGCTCCTGCAGGACCTGCTTCTTGGCGCGGGCGCGCAACGACGGCACCACGGAATCCGGATCGAGGAATTCCAGGATTGGCATGGGAGGACCGTTGCCCCTTTGGCCGGATCCGGAGGGACCCTGGGCCGTCACCTGGGGCCGGTCCGGCCGGCCCCTCGAGTCTCAATCACCGGCCTGAAGGGCGGTTCCGGATCCGTCCCGGTGCCTCAGGCAGCCTCGGGCGGATCGACCCATCCGATCGCGCCGTCGCTGCGCCGGTATACGACGTTGATGCGGCCGGTGCCAGCGTGCACGAAGACGAGGACCGGGGCGCCCGTGAGATCGAGGGCGGTGACCGCCTCGCTGACCGAGTGCCGCTTGAGGGTCCGGGTGCTCTCCGCGACGATCGGCGGGTGCTCGGCCCCGTCCTCCTCCTGCACCTCCTCGGGCTCCTCGTCCTCGGGTGCGGCGAAGACCGCGTAGGCCGCCTCGACCGCGCCGTTGGTCTGGGCGGCCGCGTGGTCCTTCAGGCGGTGCTTGTAGCGGCGCAGGCGCTTCTCGAGCCGGTCGGCGGTCTGCTCGAAGCTCGCGCGGGGGTCGTGGGCGGCGCTGGTCGCCTCCAGGGTCAGGCCCGAGACGAGGTGGATGACGCAGTCCGTGCGGTAGGCGGTGCCGTCGCGCCTGAGGGTGACGTGGCCCGTGCAGGTGCCACTCATGTGGCTGTCGAGGTACTTCGAAAGCGTCGCCGCCATCCGATCCTCGACGCGCCCGCGCAGTGCTTCCCCGAGGTCCAGGCCGTGGCCCGTGACGCGCAACGCCCCCATGTTTCCTCCGCTCAGAACAGGTGTGGCAGGAGAGTTAAGGAGCCGGCTCGCCGGAAGTCAACGGAGGTGCAGCCGAAGCAGGCGGAGCTGCGCCTCAGCGTAACGCGACCGCCCCGGCCGGGGCGCCGCCCTGTCCGTACTGGGCCCGGCGGCGCTCGATCGAGGAGGGAATCCGCAAGGATTCCCGGTATTTGGCGACCGTGCGGCGGGCGATGTCGACGCCCTCGCTCCTGAGCTTCTGCACCAGCGCGTCGTCGGAGAGCACGTCGTTCGGGGTCTCGCCATCGACGAGTTGCTTGATCCGGTGGCGCACCGCCTCCGAGGAGTGGGCGGCCGCGCCCGCCGCGCCCGGGATCGCCGCGGTGAAGAAGTACTTCATCTCAAGCGTGCCCCGGCTCGTGCCGATCGCCTTGTTGGAGGTGACGCGCGAGACGGTCGACTCGTGCATGCCGATCGCCTCGGCCACCGTCTTCAGGTTCAGCGGGCGCAGGTGGGAGACCCCGTGCAGGAAGAATCCGTCCTGCTGGCGCACGATCTCGGTGGCGACCTTCAGGATGGTGCGGGCGCGCTGCTCCAGGCTGCGGGTGAGCCAGTTCGCGGTCTGCAGGCAGTCGGAGAGGAAGGCCTTGTCGGTGTCGCTGGCAGCGCCCCGGGCGACGCGCGCGTAGTAGCTCTGGTTGACCAGCACCCGCGGCAGGGTCTCGCCGTTGAGTTCGACCAGCCAGGAGCCGTCGGGGGCCGCGCGCACGAACACGTCGGGGATCAGCACCTCGACGGCGCCGGCGCCGAAGGCCCGGCCGGGCTTCGGGTCGAGCCGGCGGATCTCGGAGAGCATCTCGACCAGATCCTCGTCGTCCACCCCGCAGAGGCGGCGCAAGGCGGCGAAGTCGCGCTTGGCCACGAGGTCGAGGCGCGAGACCAGCGCCTGCATGGCGGGGTCGAAGCGGTCCTGCTCGCGCAGCTGGATCGCGAGGCACTCGGCGAGGTCGCGTGCGCCCACGCCCGAGGGCTCGAAGCCCTGGATCAGCCGGAGGATCCCCGCCACCCGGTCGAGGTCGGCGCCCAGGCGCTCGGCCACGGTCTCGATCGATTCGCGCAGGTAGCCGGCATCGTCGATCGCGTCGATCAGGAAGCCGCCGATCAGGCGATCCACCGGATCGCGGGTCGCAAGTTCGAGCTGGCCGGAGAGGTGCTCGCGCAGCGAGGTCTCGGCGGTGAGGCTCGCCTCGAAGTCCGGCGCCTGCGCGTCGAAGCTGCCGCCGGTGCTGCCGTAGGGGGCGGGGGTGAGCGCCAGCATGTCCCCGGACTGACCCTCGGCCCGGGCCTCGGCCGGCGCGTCGTCCGGAAAGACGTTGTCGAGGCGGGTCTCGAAGCCGGCGTCGATCTCGCCGCGGGCCGGGTCGAGCTCCGGCGCCGACCACGAATCATCGGACCCTTCGAGATCGGCCCGCGGCTCGGCGTAGGGCTCGGCATTCTCGGCGCCCTCAGCCGGTCCGGTCTCGGCGCGCTCCAGCAGCGGGTTCCGCTCCAGCTCGGTCTCGACGTAGGCGGCGAGATCGAGCTGCGAGAGCTGGAGCAGCTTGATCGCCTGCAGAAGCTGTGGCGTCATCACCAGGGCCTGGCCCTGGCGCATCTCCAGCCGTTGCAGCAGACTCATGCCATGCCCTGCCTGTTCGAGAAGACAGCCCAGCCCCGGGCTCGCACCGTACCGGCACGTTTCTTGCTTGTTGCTTTTGTTAGGTCTAGCGCCTTCCGGCCCGCGCGTCAAAGCGCGGCGTCGGTTTTCCGCCGCGGAAGTGCTGGCCGCACATGGCCCGACCGTGCCGGTGCCGACCTGCGCCAGCGCCGCTTAAGGGAAGATGTGCGCGCGATCGGTCTCCGCGCGGAGATGCATCGTCTCCCGGGGAGCCTGTGACGGCACTCTCCCGGCCGGGTGGCTTCGTACCGGTTTCGGTTGAATGGTTCGGTCAGGCGCTCACCACCGCCATCCCGGGTTCCGCTGCGCGACCCCAGTATGACGGCTGACGGAGCGCACCGAAGGGATCGACCGGAGACGGTATCGAGGGCCGCGCCAGCCCGAGCCTACAGCCGGAAATCCTCGCCGAGGTAGAGGCGGCGCGCGTCGGGGTTCGCCACGATCTCTTCGGGCGTTCCCTCGGTGAGGATGCGGCCCGAATGCGCGATGTAGGCGCGGTCGATCAGCCCCAGCGTCTCGCGCACGTTGTGGTCGGTGATCAGCACGCCGAGGCCGCGCTGCTTGAGGTGTTTCACCAGATCTTGGATGTCGCCCACCGCGATCGGGTCGATGCCCGCGAACGGCTCGTCGAGCAGCATGAAGGTCGGCGAGGAGGCGAGCGCGCGGGCGATCTCGCAGCGACGGCGCTCGCCGCCCGACAGCGCGATCGAGGGCGACTTGCGCAGGCGCGCGATGTCGAACTCCTCCAGCAGGGATTCGAGCTTGCGCTCGCGCTCCTTCCGGTCGGGCTCGGCCACCTCGAGCACGGCCCGGATGTTGTCCTCGACCGAGAGGCCCCGGAAGATCGAGGCCTCCTGGGGCAGGTAACCGATGCCGAGGCGCGCGCGCTGGTACATCGGCAGTTGGGTTATCGGCAGGCCGTCGAGGGTGATGTGGCCGCGATCCGCCGTGACCAGCCCGGTGATCATGTAGAAGATCGTGGTCTTGCCGGCGCCGTTCGGTCCGAGCAGACCCACCGCCTCGCCGGTGCGCACGGTCAACCCGGCCTCGTGCACAACGGTGCGGGCGCCGTAGCTCTTGCGCAGGCCGCGCACGCTGAGGATGCCGGGGCCGCCCTCGACGGGCTCGGACGCGCCCTCGGCGGCGCGCGCGCGGCCGAACAGCCGCCCGAGCAGGGAGGGGCGCCGCGCCGCCGCGGCCGGCGGCGCACCCGATGGCGTGCCCGGCGCCGCGGCGCCGGCATCGAACGACACGGCCTCGCTCAATTGGCCTGGGCCCGCGCCCGGGTCGCGTCCGGCTCGCCCGGCTTCGGTGCGGGTTTGGCGACGGCCGGCTGGGCGCAGCCCTTGGAGCCGGCGCCCTTCGCCTCGGCCTTCTCGCCCGGTACGAACATGGCCGAGACGCGCCCGCCCGCGACCGGGTCCATGTTCGCCCGGCCGGTGTTCATGTCGTAGACGAGGCGCGAGCCGCGGGTGACGTTCTGGCACTGGCTCAGCACGACGTTGCCGGTGAGCACGATGCGCTTGGCCGCCTGATCGAACACGGCGCTGTCGCCGGTGGCGACCTGATCCTTCTGCACCACCGTCACGGGGCCGGCGCACTCGACCTTCTGGATGCCGTTCTCGGGCGTGGCGCGGGCCTCCTCGGCCGGCTTCTCGGCGGCCTTGTCCTTCTGGGCGTCCTTCTCCTTGCCGCGCTTGTAGTGCACGGTCATGGTCGAGCAGCGGATGGTGCTGTCGCCCTGCACCGCCACCACGTTGCCGGCGAAGACCGCCTTGTTCTCGCGGTCGAACACGTCGAGCCGGTCGGCGTCGATCTTGATCGGCTCCTTGCCGCTGCCGCCGAAGCCGCCGAGCGGGGACTCCTTCTGGGCCGCCGGAGCGGCCGGGGCCGTTGCGGCCGGGCCGGCGATCAGGATCGCGGCGAGGAGGACGAGGGGCACGGGTCTCATGCACGGTCTCACGGACGCTCTCATGGCCGGCCGTCCTGCGGCTCGGCCGCCGAGGTCAGGGTCCGCAGGGTCTCGCCATCGACCGTGGGGCCGACATCGCCGCCTGGCCGGGAGCGCGCCGGCCTGGCCGCCTTGTCCTCGCCGTGGAACACGGTTCGGACGTTGCCGATGAAGGAGATGACGCGGCCGTTCTCGACCACGTCGAGACTGTCGGCGGCCACGGAGCCGCTCGGCACCGTCACGGTGACGGGCTCCTTCGAGACGACGCTGCCCGCCTTGAAGTTCACGGAAGCCGAGATCAGGCGCGCCTCCTCGCCCTTGTCGGTCCAGATCCGGATGTCGCGGTTGAGGTCGAGCGATTCGCGCGCGGTGTCGAACAGGCCGGTCGCGGCCTCCAGCCGGGCGAGCCCGCCCCGGTCGTCGGTGGCGATGTGGCCCCGCATGGTCTCGAGCTCGATCAGGCTGGGCTTGCGCATGTCCTGGAGCGCGGCCGCCGCCGTGACCTCGTAGCCGCGGTCCCCCTTGCGGAAGCCCGAGAGGCGGGGATTGTCCATCCGCACCTTCGTGCCCGAGAGGGTGACCGGGCCGACGCTGACGCTCGGGATCGCGGCGCCGAAGGGGTTGAAGACCAGGGCGGCGACCGCGATGACCGCGCCCGCCGCGACCACCGGGATCACCCGCCGGAGCGTGCGGACCCGGGCGCTGTGCCGGTGGGCGCGGGCATGCGCGCGCGTGCGCCGGGCGTTGCCGCCGGCCCCGTTCGTCCCGATCGCGTCGACCACCTGCATGGACCTGTCCGTGCGGCGCGCCCCTGGGCGCGAATGCGTGGAAGGGCTGCCCCCGTGAGCCCGCCGCCGGATGCGCCCGGGCGATGGCGAAGTTATGGCTCAAGCGTTTCCGAAACTTCAACCATGGCGCGCGTTTGGCGGCCAGCGCGGCAGAGTGCGGAGTGGAGGCCCCGTACCGGGATGTGCGCCCCGGCACGCCGATCGGGCGGGTTCAGGCGTGCGCGAAGATGTCGGTCTCGGGCCAGCCGTCGAGGTCGAGCCGGGCGCGGGTCGGCAGGAAGGCGAAGCAGGCGGCGGCGAGATCGGTGCGGCCCTCGCGGGCAAGCATCTGGTCGAGGCGCGCGCGGGCGGCGTGGAGGTGCAGCACGTCGGAGGCCGCGTAGTCGAGCTGGGCCTGGCTCAGGGTCTCGGCGCCCCAGTCAGAGGATTGCTGCTGCTTCGAGAGATCGACGCCCACGAGTTCGCGCACCACGTCCTTCAGCCCGTGCCGGTCGGTGTAGGTGCGGGCGAGCTTCGAGGCGATCTTGGTGCAGTAGACCGGGGCCGGCATCACGCCGAGGCGACGATAGAGCACCGCCAGGTCGAAGCGGGCGAAGTGGAAGATCTTCAGGACTTGGCTGTCGGCCAGCACGCGCTTCAGGTTCGCCGGCTCCGGTCCGTCGAGCGGGATCTGCACGACGTCCGCCGAGCCGTCGCCGGTCGAGATCTGCACGACGCAGAGCCGGTCCCGATGCGGGTTGAGGCCGAGCGTCTCGGTATCGATGGCGATGGCCGCGCCCGGCGCGTAGCCCTCGGGCAGGTCGCCCCGGTGGAGGCGGACGGTGGGGCTCGGCATCGGCGCGGACTTTTCGGTAGAGGCTTGGGACAGCGAGGTTATTTTGCCGGTAGCACCCGCGATGCGGGCGGACAAGGGAGACGTCCCTGCGGCAGAAGACCGGATCCGATATTCGCCGCCACCGGTCTCCGCAGACCTCGACAGATGAAGCGCGACCTTTTCCCGGACGCCTGGAACGGAGTGGAAGGTGATCCGGGACCCAGCGACGGTGCAGGATCAGGACGCTTCGCGTCTCCCTATGCTGGGTCCCGGATCACCCTCCGCTGGCGCTCCGGGCGTCCGGGAGAGGGCGCGGTGCAGGTCGGGCACCGCGCTCTCGGGCTTCGCTCAGATCGCCGCGGCCGGGTCCGACTCCTCCCCGTCCTCCCGCGGGCGCTCGCGGCGGCGCTCCCGGCGCTCCAGCACGGCGCGGCCGAGCGCCCGCAGCGGGGCGGTCAGCCGGCGCACGTCCTCGGCCCGCTCCATGAAGCGCTCGCCGTTGCGGATCTCGCGGTCGAGCCGGGCCATGGTGCGGGCGAGCGCCGGGTCGTCGTCCTCCAGCCAGGTCTCGGTCACGCGCGCGAAGGCGATGACCACGCCCTGCAGCTTCACCCGGCCGAGCGGCCCCTCCGTGTCGATACCGGCCGCGGCCAGCATGTAGCGGTGCGAGTTGAGCATCACGCCGTTCAGCGCCAGCATGGTGAGCGGGTCGCCGCGCAGCGCGTAGGAGATCCGGCGCAGGGCCGGCTTGTAGGGCGTCATCGCGTCGAGGCGGCGCATCAGCACGTCGAACAGGCGCTCGCGCGTCGGCTCGTCGGCGAGGTCGGCGTTGTCCTCGGCCAGCACCTTGCGGTCGATGATGCGGGTGAGGCCGCCGAGCACCGCGCCCTTCGAGGGGTAGAGCTCGCGCAGCTCGGCGAGCGTCAGCCCCGCCTCGCGGGCGATGTCGCCGATCTCGATGTCGTTCCACGGCTGCTCGGCGGCGAGCCGCATCAGCGCCTCGACGGCTGCCTCGCGCGGCGGCAGCTTCGGGGCCTCGGGCGCAGCCTCCGCCCCGCCGCGGGGGCCGGCCTTCTGGGCCGTCTTGCGGCCCTTGGATCCCGTGGGGCCCGCGTTCGGGCTCTCGCCTGCGCTCTCGCTCATCGGGTGATCCGCTCCTCGTCTCGGTCTGTCCCCCGGATCTAGGTGGCGGGTGCCCGCATTGCGAGCGGAGGGCGGCGCTTCAGCGCGCCGCCTCGGCCGCCACGGTCTTCAGGATGGGGGCCGCCGGCACGCTGTGCTCCCAGAAGCGGCCGGTGCGGCCCTTCTCGTAGCCCGCGTTGTAGAGCGCGCGCATGTAGCCGGTGTCGAAGCCGCGCGCCGTCGAGGCGTTCGGCGCCGCCTCGTCGATGTAGGTGAGGTTGAAGCCGATCCGGTTCGCCTTGGCGAAGGCGTAGGTCGCCGTCAGCGTGGCGCGGCTGCGGGCGCGGCTCGCCGTGGTGAAGGAGCGCTCGACGATCGCGAGCGTGTTGTTCCGCGTCACGTCGAACTCGGGCTCGAGGCGCCCGTTGATCACCACGTAGATGTCGGCCTTGCCGGCGGTGCGCAGCCGCCCCTCCTGCACCAGCAGCGACTGGGGCAGGGTGAAGACCGGCGTGACCACCGAGCCGTCCACGTGCAGCTCCTGGAAGCCGGCGTTCCCCGCCTGCACGTCGATGAGCTGGGGCGGGAACACCGCCGGGATGCTGGCCGAGGCGGTCAGGACGTCGCGGAACAGATCGACGGCGTTCGGCGCACCGCTCGCGGCGATCGCGCCCATGTTCCAGATCACGGCGCGCTGCGAATCGAGGTTGGCCGTCACGACCAGCAGGCGCCGGCCCTTGGCATGCTCCTCGGCCACCGCCCGGAGCAGGTCCGCGTTGACGTAGCGGCCGATCAGGTTGCGCAGGCGCCCGTCGCCGAACAGGCCGGAGCCGAACAGCACGTTGGTGATGTTGGGCGACTGCACCAGGGTCTCGGCGACGCCGCTGGTGTAGAACTCGGTGAGGTAGGGGTCGTAGGCCGGACCCAGGAAGGCGAAGGGCGCGATCAGCGCGCCCGTGCTCACGCCCGAGACCATGTTGAACTCGGGGCGCGTGCCGGAGGCCGTCCAGCCGTTGAGCACACCCGCCCCGTAGGCGCCGTCGCCGCCGCCGCCCGAGAGGGCGAGGTAGCTGAAGCTGCGACTCTTCGCCTTCGGTGCGGCCAGCGCCGTGAAGGTCTCGACCGCCGCGTCCGAGTAGACCCGGGCGTCCGGTATGTTCGGCACGGTCGCGGCCGCTGACTGCGCGGCCGTGTAGGCGGTGCGCGGCAGCGAGGAGCAGGCCGCGAGCTGGCCCGCGAACCCGAGCGCGAGGAGGCCGCGGAAAAGTGTGGATCGACGCGTCATGACCCTTGTCCCGAGACTCGTTCTCGAACCCGTGCCAGCCCCTAACGAAGCTTGAGCGTTCAGGTTCGCGCGGTCAATGACACGCGTGGTTGGGCGCAGCATTCACGTCACACCTGTTGCAGCGCGACAGCGGTCGGACGAACGAGGTCCGGATGGTTAATTTCACGTGAAAACCGTGCGCCCTCCCGGAGCCTGTCTGACCGCCTCGCAGCGCCTAGCGATGCGCGAACCACCCCTTTCCCGGCCCTTCGGGCCTGCACGCCCGGAGCGCCAGCGGAGGGTGATCCGGGATCGAGCACAAGAAGGCGCGAAGCGTCATGATCCTGCGACGCGGCCGGAGATCGAGCCGCTTCGCGGCACCTCGCCTGCTGGATCCCGGATCACCTTCCACTGCGTTCCAGGCGTGCAGGCCCGAAGGGCCCGGAAAGGGGGCGGAGAATCCTCCGGAGCGGAGGTAAAACAGGCTCTCAGGCGCGCGTCGCCAGCGCCTTCAGGTCGAAGCCGGGATCGGCGGCCTGCTCCGGGGTGAGCGGCGTGCCCGCAGCGAGCAGGCGCCGGGCCAGCATGTGATCGCCCGCCCGGTTGACCGACTCGACCGCGGCGAGCCGCCCGCCTCGGAAGCGGAAGACCGAGAAGGCCGCCTCCGTGCCGCGTCGCACGCCCGCGTCACCGGGCGCGCCGAGACCCGCGATCTGGAGCTTGTGCGGCCCCTGGTCGCTCCAGAACCAGGGCACCGCGGCGTAGGGCGCTGGCCGCCCGGCGAGGCGTGCGGCGAGGCAGCGGCCCTGGTCGATCGCGTTCTGCACGGACTCGATCCGTACGGTGCCGTCAGCCGAGAGGCCGTGGGCGAAGCGGGTCGGGAAGCGGGCGCAGTCGCCGACGGCCGAGACCGCCGGGTCGTCGCTGGCGAGGCAAGCATCGACCCGGATCCCGTCGGCGACCGCGAGGCCCGCCCCGGCGGCGATCTCCTGGTTCGGCAGCACGCCGATGCCGACGAGCACGAGGTCGGCCGCGAGCGCGGTACCGTCCGCGAGCCTCACCCCGGAGACCCGGCCCTCCCGTCCCTCGACCGCGGCGATCCCGGCCCCGAAGCGGAACCGGACCCCGGCGACCTCGTGGGCACTTCGGAAGAAGGCGGCGGTCTCGGGCGAGACCGCGCGCGCCATCGGCCGCTCGGCCAGCTCGATCACCGTGACGGCGACGCCCCGCGCGGCCGCGACCGCGGCGAATTCGAGCCCGATGAAGCCCGCGCCCACCACGACGGCGGCGCGACAGGTCCCGAGGGCGGCCTTGAGCGCGTCCGCGTCCGCGAGGCCGCGGAGCTGGTGCACGCCCGCGAGGTCCGCGCCCGGCACGGGCAGCGGCCGGTTGCGTGCGCCGGTGGCGATGACGAGGTGGTCGTAGGGGATCCGGCCGCCCGTCGTCACCAGCCGTCGGCCGTCGCGGTCGATCGCCTCCGCGACCAGGCCCGGACGGAAGGCGATGCGATGCTCTTCGAGATAGGCGGCGGGGCGCAGCGCCAGAGCCTCCGCATCGGTCTTGCCGGCGAGATAGGCCTTCGACAGGGGCGGCCGCTGGTAGGGCAGGGCGGTCTCGTCGCCCACCAGGGTGAGCGCACCGGCAAAGCCCGCCTCCCGCAGGGAGGCGGCGGCCTGGAACCCGGCCTGGCCTCCGCCCAGGACGACGATGCCGGCCTCGCTCACCGGGCGGCTCCGGCCGTCATCGCCCGCACCGCGTCGAGCCGCGGCAGGCAGCGGGCGCCGTCCCGGTAGAGATAGTCCCAGAAGGCCGCCGCCGCCGGGCCCAGCACCTTGTCGGCGCGGCGCACCACGTACCAGTCGCGCCGGATCGGCAGGCCCTCGACGTCGAGCAGCACGAGGCGCCCGCTCTCGACCTCCGCCGCGACCGTGTGGGCGGAGAGCAGCGCGATGCCGAGGCCCGCCATCACCGCCTGCTTGATCGTCTCGTTCGAGCCGGTGTCGATGCCGAGCTTGGCCCGGCGGATGATGATGCCGCTGATGAACTCCTCGAACACCGTGCGGGTGCCCGAGCCGTCCTCGCGCACGAAGAAGGGCTGGTCGGCCAGCGCCTCGCGCGGGATGTTGCGGCGGCCCGCCAGCGGGTTGTTCGGCGCGGCGATCAGCACCAGCGGGTGCGGCCCGAGCTTCTCGGCCTCGATCGCGAAGTCGCGCGGCGGACGGCCCATGATGGCGAAATCGATCTCGTAGTTGCGCAGCGCCTCGACCGTCTCGCCGCGATTGCCGACCGAGAGGTTGATCTCGACGCCCGGATGGGTCTCGACGAAGCCCGCGATCGCCCGCGGGGTGAAGTACTTGGCGGTCGAGACCACGCCCATCGCCACGCGGCCCCCGGCGCCGCCCTTCAGGGTGCGCAGGCGGTCGGCGCAGCTCTCCAGCACCGTGTTGATGCTGTCGATCGCCCAGAGCATTTCGCGGCCCGCATCGGTCGGCTTCAGCCCGTTCGGCGTCCGGTCGAACAGGAGAAGGCCAGCCTCCTCCTCGAGCTGGCGGATGCGGGCGTAGAGGGCCGCCGAGGTGACGTTGAGTTCCTGGGCGGCGCGCGTCATCGTGCCGAGCTTGGCGACGGCGGCGACGGCCTGGAGCTGTTTCAAGGACAGGTTGCGCATCAATTGCTGTTCTAGTTTTTTTGTAGGCGGCCGCAAGATATTTTAGAATTCTTGAGCACCCGCGCCACGCCTCTGGCGATCCGGACCGGGCGCGCGGTATCATCCGGGCGCGGCTCCGGTTAGAGGCTTCGCCTCATGCCGGGTCTTCCCGGCCCGGATACACGGACATGCGAGGGCTAAGAGCGATGGCGGACGGGTCTCTTGAGGTCGGAGCGCATCTCGACGCGTGTCTCGCGCGGGCGGTCTCGCACAACCCTGCGCTGAAGGACACGGCCGCGGTCGTCTCGGCCATCGCGGGCGCCGCCATCACGATCAGCGAGGTGATCGGCCGCGGCGCGCTCGGCGGCGACCTCGCGGCGGCGGGCTCGCAGAACAGCGACGGCGACGTGCAGAAGGCGCTCGACGTGATCGCGCACCAGCGCGTGACCGAGGCGCTGCAGGCCGCGCCCGTGGCCGAGGTCGCCTCCGAGGAGGCCGACGAGGTGATGCGCCTCAATCCCGGCGCGCCGCTGGCGGTGGCGATCGACCCGCTCGACGGCTCGTCGAACATCGGTGTCAACATGGCGGTCGGCACCATCTTCGGCATCCGCCCGGCGGTGCAGGACGAGGCCAACCCGATCGCCTCGTTCACCACGCCCGGCACGGCCCAGCTCGCGGCCGGCTTCGTCACCTACGGCCCGGCGACCGCGCTCGTCCTGACGCTGGGCGAGGGCACGCAGGTCTACGTGCTCGACCGGGCCGAGCGCGCCTTCCGGCTGACGCATCCAGGCCTCGACGTGCCCACGACGGCGAAGGAGTACGCGATCAACGCCTCGAACGCCCGGCACTGGGAAGGGCCGATCAAGGCCTTCATCGAGGATTGCCTGCGCGGCGCCGAGGGCCCGCGCGACAAGGACTACAACATGCGCTGGCTGGGCTCGCTGGTCGCGGACGCACAGCGCGTGCTGATGCGCGGCGGCGTGTTCCTGTACCCGGGCGACCAGCGCAAGGGCTACGCGCAGGGGCGGCTGCGCCTGCTCTACGAGGCCGCGCCCATCGCCATGCTGATGGAGCAGGCGGGCGCGGGCGCGACGGACGGCGAGCGCCGCATCCTCGACATCGCGGCCACCGGCATCCACGAGCGCGTGCCGCTGGTCTTCGGCTCGACCGAGGAGGTGGCCTGCGTCGCCAAGTACTTCGACGGCCGCAACCACGCCGCCGGGCGCTCGCCCCTCTTCGGCCAGCGCGGCCTGATGCGCAGCTGACGCCCCACGCTCGCACGCGATGTCGGCACGCCACCCCATCATCTCGGTGACCGGCTCCTCGGGGGCCGGCACCACCTCGGTCCGCAACACCTTCGAGCAGATCTTCCGCCGCGAGGACGTCAGCGCGGTCTACATCGAGGGCGACGGCTTCCACGCCTTCGACCGCGAGACCATGCGGGCGATGATGGCGCGCGAGCCGACGCTCAGCCACTTCGCGCCGCGCGCCAACCTGCTGCCGGAACTCGAGGCGGTGTTCCGCAGCTACGGCGAGTCCGGCCGCGGCCGCACCCGGCACTACGTGCACGACGCCGCCGACGCCGCCCGCTACGGGGTGCCCGAGGGCACGTTCTCGCCCTGGGAGGATTTTGCCGCGGGCTCGGACCTCCTGTTCTACGAGGGGCTGCACGGCTGCGTGGTCGATTCCAGCGTGGACATCGCCCGCTACCCGGACCTCAAGATCGGCGTCGTGCCGGTGATCAACCTCGAATGGATCCAGAAGCTGCACCGGGACCGCTCGTTCCGCGGCTACTCGACCGAGGCCGTCACCGACGTGATCCTGCGGCGGATGCCCGACTACGTGCAGACGATCTGCCCGCAATTCTCGTGGACCGACATCAACTTCCAGCGGGTGCCGACGGTCGATACCTCGAACCCCTTCATCGCCCGCTGGATCCCGACGGCCGACGAGTCGATGGTGGTGATCCGCTTCAAGGACCCCAAGGGGATCGACTTCTCGTACCTCGTCTCGATGATCCACGACAGCTTCATGAGCCGGGCGAACTCCATCGTGATCCCGGGGGGCAAGCTCGACCTCGCCATGCAGCTCATCCTGACACCGATCATCATGCAGCTCGTCGAGCGCCGGCGCCGGCTGGCCTGATTCGAACCTTGCCCCCGGGCACCGAACCGCGCGCGGGCCGATGCCGGCGCCCCGGCGGAGCCCTATCTGACACGCCCCGAAAGGCCTCTCCCATGACCACCCGCCCGCCCCTGATCGCCCCCTCGATCCTCTCGGCCGACTTCGCGCGGCTCGGCGAGGAGACGCGGGCGGTGGCCGAGGCCGGGGGCGACTGGATCCACCTCGACGTGATGGACGGGCATTTCGTGCCCAACATCACCTTCGGGCCCCCCGTGGTGAAGGCCCTGCGGCCCCACACGGACAAGTTCTTCGACGTGCACCTGATGATCGCGCCGGCCGACCCCTACCTCGCGGCCTTCGCGGAGGCGGGCTCGGACGGGATCACGGTCCATGTCGAGGCGGGCCCCCACATCCACCGCTCGCTCCAGACCATCCGGGCGCTCGGCAAGCGCGCGGGCGTGGCGCTCAACCCCGGCACGCCGGCCGCGATGGTCGAGCCTCTGCTCGACATGGTCGATCTCGTGCTGGTGATGACGGTCAACCCGGGCTTCGGCGGCCAGAGCTTCCTGGGAAGCGCGCTCGAGACCGTGTCGCGGGTGCGCGCCATGAGTGCGGGCCGCGACATCCGCATCCAGGTCGATGGCGGCATCGACGCCAGGACCGTCGAGGCGGCGGCGCGGGCGGGGGCCGACGTGTTCGTGGCCGGCAACGCCGTGTTCAAGGACGGCCCCGCCGCCTACGCGGAGCGGATCGCCGCGATCCGGGCGGGCGCCGAGGCGGCCGGCGGCGGCCCGCTCGCATGCTGAGGGCGCTGATCTTCGACGTCGACGGCACGCTGGCCGAGACCGAGGACCTGCACCGGCAGGCCTTCAACCGCGCCTTCGCGGCGCTCGGCCTGCCCTGGGCGTGGTCGCCCGCGACCTACCGCGACCTGCTCGCGGTGATGGGCGGCAAGGAGCGGCTCGCCCACTTCATCGACACCGAGCACGCGGACGAGGCCGCCGCGCTCCACGCCCGCGCGCCCGAGATCCACGGGCTCAAGACCCGGCTCTACGGCGAGCTGGTGGCGGCCGGCGGCCTGGGTCTCCGGCCCGGCATCCGCCGGCTGATCGCGGAGGCGCGGGAGGCGGGCCTGCGGGTCGCCGTGGCGACCACGACGAGCCGGCCGAACGTCGATCGCCTGGTCGCGGTGAACTTCCCCGGCGGCGAGCAGCCCTTCGACGCCATCGCGGCGGGCGACGAGGCGGCCCGCAAGAAGCCCGCGCCCGACATATTCGCCCTGGCCCTGGAGCGCCTGGGCGTGGCGCCCGCCGAGGCGGTCGCCTTCGAGGATTCGGCGGCCGGCATCCGCTCGGCGCTGGATGCCGGCCTGCCGGTGCTGGCGACGCGCAGCCAGTACACCGAGGGGCACCCCCTCGACGGCGCCTTCTCGGCGGTCTCCGACCTCGGCGAACCGGACCGGCCGCACCGGCACCTCGCGGGCGTTGCCTGGCCGGGCGGCGTGGTGACGCTCGCCGCCCTGCAGGACTGGCACGCGGGGCGGGACTGATCGGGCGCGGGGATCAGAGCCGCGGTTCGGCCGCCGCCCGCAGGGTGCCCCGCGGCAGCGGCTCGGCCACCATCTTCACCGGCTTGCCGCGGCCGATCAGGATCGCGGCGCGGGACTGCTCGGGATCGTCCTCGAAGCGGGTCCGCAGCCACGCCACTAGGAACTTCGCGTACTCGGCCGCGAGCAGCCGCGCGGTGCCCGCGCATTGCCACCAGCGCCCGGCATCGAACCCGTCCGCCACGACGGGGTGCGGGATGACGTGGTCGGCGCCCTCCAGCACGTGGTCGAGCTCGATCAGGGTCCGCGGCATGTGGTAGTTCGAGGTCACCACCGCGACCGTGCTGAAGCGGTGCCGGCGCATCCAGCGGCGCGTCTCGATGGCGTTGCCGATGGTGTTGCGCGCCCGGTAGTCGAGATCGACGCAGCAGGCGATCAGGTCGCGCTGGCTCGGGTTGAGCCGGGCGATCTCGTCGCGGCTGGTGCGCTCGTTGACGCCCGTGATCAGCAGCCGCCGCCCGTAGCCGCTGGCCAGGAGGTCGATCGCGTCGCCGATGCGCTGGGCGCCGCCGGTCAGCACCACGATCCCGTCGGCCCGGTCGGGCGGCACGCGCTCCATCCGGGCGAGCCCGTCCACGAAGCCGAGGAAGCCGAGGCCGAGCGCGACGCCGCCGAGGGCTGACCCGCCCAGCAGGCCGAGACCGAGGCGATGCAGGCGGGTCGTCCGGCGCGGGGCGACGACCGGCTCGCCCGTGCGCGCCGCGTCCCAGCGCCAGCCGAAGGGCTCGCCCGCGTTCGGTTCGGAAGCGCACGGCATACGCGTGGACATTCTCCGGCAGGATAACCCCGATTGCGGCGAGGCGGAGGCGCGGGGACGCGGGCGGGATGCCCTGGGGGCATTGCGCGCCCCAGTGGTTGACGAATGGTTAACGCGCGGGTTCCGGGCCTCATCCCGCGGGACGGGGCGGGTGGGCCACCTGCAAGGCGCCTCAGGCGAGGAAGCGCCGCACCGTCAGCCGCGAGACCACGCCCGTCACCAGCGAGGCGATGATGCCGATGGCGAGCACGCTGGCATAGCCGCGCCAGCCGATGTGGAAGGCGCCGAACAGGGCCTCGATCTCCTCGCCGGCCGGTCCCGAGCGCCAGGCGCGGGCCAGCAGCCCGGCGAGCCAGAAGGCCAGCAGCGCGAGGCCCGCCCCGATCGCGCCGCCGCGCAGGCCCAGCCCGAAGAAGCGCCGCTGGAAGGCCCGGGCGATGAAGTCGTCGTCGGCGCCCACGAAGTGGAGCACCTCCACCACCTCGCGGTTGCCCGCCATGGCGCCCCGGGTCGCGAAGGCGACCGCGAGGCCCGTGGCGACCAGCACCAGGGCGACGATGCCGACGCCCGCGCCCACGAAGGTGTTGGCCATGGTGGAGAGCCGCTGCAGCCAGAGCACGTGGTCGTCGAGGCTGGCGACGCCGGGAAGCGCCTCGCCGAGGCCCGCCCGCAGGTGCTTCAGGTCGGGCGCGGGGGTGCCGAGCGTCAGGGTGATGAGGCGCGGCACCGGCAGGTCGCCGAGGTCGAGCCCGCTGCCGAGCCAGGGCTCGAGCAGGCGCTCGGCCTCCTGCTTCGAGAAGACGCGCGTCGCCGCGATGCCGGGCTCGGCCTTGGCGAGGTTCTCGGCCCGCGCGAGGTCGGCCTCGACGTCGCGGCCGGGCGCCGGGCGGACCTGGATCGTCACCTCCTGGGCGACGCTGCCCTGCCACTGGGCCGCGCTCGCCGAGACCATCTCGGCGGCGCCCGCGCAGAGCGCGGCCAGGAAGGTCAGGATGGCGATGACGGCCGCGAGCGAGCGGCTCGCCGCCGTGTCGGTCGGCACCAGGGGCGCGTTGCGCCGGAGGGTCGCCGGCAGCGCCTCGGCGGCCTCCGGTGCAGCCTGGGCGGGCGCCCGCGGGGGCTTGCGCTCCGGGGCGGGGGCCGAGGGCCGGCCGGCCGGTTTGCCGGGGGTGTGGCCGGAATTGTTGCCGGGAGGGGTGCGGTCCACGCTCATTCCTCGATCCGCAGGCGGCCCTCGCCCAGCACCATGCGGCGCGCCGACACGGTGTCCATGATGCCGTAATCGTGGGTCGCGATGATCACCGAGGTGCCGAGCTTGTTCAATTCGAGGAACAGGCGCAGCAGCCGCCGCCCGAGGCCCGGATCGACGTTGCCGGTCGGCTCGTCGGCGAGCAGCAGGTCGGGCCGGCCGATCAGGGCGCGGGCGATGGCCGCGCGCTGCTTCTCGCCGCCCGACAGGAGCGGGGGCAGGGCGTGCATGCGCTCGCCCAGGCCGACCCAGCGCAGGAGCTCGACCACCTCGGCCCGGTAGCTCGTCTCCGCCCGGCCCTGCACGCGGAGCGGCAGCGCCACGTTCTCGTAGGTGGTGAGGTGGTCGAGCAGCCGGAAATCCTGGAACACCACGCCCATGCGGCGGCGCAAGGCCGTGAGCGCGCCGCTGGAGATGCCGCTGACCTCCTCGCCGAAGACCGAGACCAGCCCGCGCGTCGGCCGCACCGAGAGGAGGATCAGCCGCAGCAGCGTGGTCTTGCCCGCCCCCGAGGGCCCGGTGAGGAACTGGAACGAGTGCGGGGCGATCTTGAAGCTCACGTCGGAGAGCACCTCCGGCCCCAGGCCGTAGCGCATGCCGACATTCTCGAACTGGACCACCGGCGCCTCGGCGCCGGAGAGCAGGCTTGCGGTCTTCAAAGCTGCGCAACCTCGCGGGACGCCGGTTTCGGGAGTTCCGGACCGGGATGGAATCCCGGAGCGGCGTTTTCAAGCCCGCGGCGCTTCACCGGAGCTTAACCGCGTTCGCTGACACTGGGTTAAGCGTTTCGTGCCGCGTTCCGGCACGGCGCCCGAGTGCCCGCGTGAGGACCGCCATGCTGATCACCCTCCGATGCTGATCACCTGTCCCACCTGCGCCAGCAGCTACCGGGTCGAGACCGGCCGGGTCGGCATGGAGGGGCGCTCGGTCCGCTGCGCCGCCTGCCGCGAGACCTGGTTCATCACGCCCGCCGAGGTGCTGGCCGCGCACGCCGAGGAACTGGCGGAGGCGGAGGCCGACGCGCCCACGGCGGCGGACTGGCAGGAGGCCTCCGCGGCGGTGCGCGAGGCGGTCGGCGCGGACGTCGTCGAGAACGTGCCGCCCGCACCCGCCGCGAAGGCCCGGCGCGGAGGGGCGAAGCCGCGCCGGACGGCGCGGCGCGGGCTGCCGCGCCTCTCCCCCGCGCTCGCCGCCGGGCTGGTGCTCGCCGCCGTGCTGCCGCTCGCCTGCCTCGCCCGCACGGCGGTGGTGCAGGCGGTGCCGCAGAGCGCCGCGCTCTATGCGGGGATCGGCCTGCCGGTGAACCTGCGCGGGCTGGAGATCCGCGACGTGGTGGCCTTCCGCAACCCCGCGGAGGCGGGCCGGCCGGCCGAGCTGGTGCTGGAGGGCGACCTCGTCGGGCTCGCCCGCGGGACGGTGCCGGTGCCGCCGCTCACGGTCGAGGTGCTGGACGCGGGCGGCCTGACCCTGCGCAGCTTCGCCGTCGCCCCGCCCCGCGCCGCGCTCGGGCAGGGCGAGCGCGCCCGCTTCCACGCGAACCTCACCGATCCGCCCGCGCAGGGACGCGGGCTGCAGATCCGGTTCGCGGCCGGGCCGGCCGCACGGGCGTCGGCATCCGCGATGGGGAAATCCGCCCAACCGTGAGGCGGAGCACCGCTTTTCGCGGGCGCACCCGTGGAAGCGTCCGCGAAAAGATGGTCTAACGGGCGCATGACCGAAGCCTCACGACGCGTGCGCGTCCTGTTCGACGAAGCCGCCATCGCCCGGCGCAACGCGGAGATCGCCGAGGCGATCGTGGCCGCCAAGCCCGAGAACCTGCTGGTGGTCGCGGTGCTCAAGGGCAGCTTCATGTTCGCGGCCGACCTCCTGCGGGCGCTGCACCATGTCGGGCTCGCCCCCCATGTCGAGTTCGTCCACCTGTCGAGCTACCGCACCGGCACGGTCTCGTCGGGCCAGGTCGAGATCCTGCGCGACGTGCAGAGCGAGGTGCGGGGCCGCGACGTGCTCCTCGTCGACGACATCCTGGAATCGGGCCGCACCCTGGTCTTCGCCAAGGACCTGCTCATGGCGCGCGGCGCGCGCCGCGTGCTGACCGCGGTGCTCCTGGAGAAGCCCGGCAAGCGGGCGGTGACGATGGACGCGGACTTCGTCGGCTTCACCTGCCCGGACGTGTTCGTGGTGGGCTACGGCATGGACGCCGCCCACGCCTTCCGGCAGCTGCCCTTCGTCGGGCTGGTGGATTTCGACAGCACCGATCCCGACCTGTTCGACGGCGGCTGAGCGTGGGCGCACCCGGATGGAACCGCGGCACAAGCGCGGCATTCTCAGCTACGGACCGGATCTTGCAGGCCACCCGCCCACCGCGCTCGCGCGCGGCGTATCCCTCGGTGACTCCGTGCCGTCGCCGGACGGGCGGCCCTCGCGACAGGACGGCAGCGAACTGACATGGCGCGCATCCTGCTCGTGGATGACGAAGAGACGGTCCGGGGCTTCCTGAAGCGGGGCCTGGAGATCGACGGCCACACCGTCGTCACGGCGATCGACGGCAGCGACGGGCTCGACCGGCTGAACGAGGCCGACGGCGCCTTCGACCTCCTGCTCACCGACATCCGCATGCCGCTGATGGACGGCATCGCCCTGGCGCTCGCGGCCAAGCGCGACTTTCCCGACCTGACCATCCTGCTGATGACGGGCTTCGCCGACCAGCGCGAGCGCGCCCGCGGCCTCGACGCCATCGTCACGGACGTGCTGACGAAGCCCTTCTCGCTGGCCGATCTGCGCACCACCGTGAACCGGGCGCTCTCCGCCTGAGGCGGCGCGCGTCGCGGGCTGCGCCTTAACGGCCGCTTAAGCACCGCGGTTAGGCCGATTTTCATATTGGGCGACCTAGGGTAGTTTTCGGCGGACGGGATCCGCCGATCTGCGACGGCTCGCACGACCATGACGCCCCACGCGCACCCCGAGTTCGGCCGTCGTCCTCATCGGCAGGACGACGCGGATTGGTACGACGACGGGTACGACGAGCCCCCGCGCCGCGGCGTCCTCTCGCGCCTGTTCGGGCTGCTGAAGCTCGCCGTCTTCCTGACGCCGCTCGGGATCTTTCTCTACGGCTACGCCCTCGCCGATTGCCGCTCGGGAGGCGGGACCGGGCTCGGCCAGATCGTCCACGCCGGCGTCTGCGCGCGTGGCCAGATCGTCGAGAGCGCCGTCTCGCTCGGTGACGGCCTCAGGCTGATCCGCCGCGTCATCGACTGAACGCCAGCATCGCATCGGGGGGATCCGACATGCAGACATCGCCGTCCCACGTCCAGGCCGGGGAGGCCGACCGCTTGGATGCGCGGCTCGCGCGAAGCGGCGGCCCGAATGCCCGGCGGCGTCGCGGCGCCCTGAGACCGGGGGAGGGCGGCCGCGGCAAGCTCGGCTGGAAGGCGTGGCTCGCCATCGACGTGCTCGGGCTGGCCCTGTTCCTGACCGTGATCGTGGTCTGGCCGCCGCTCAGCGCCTGCCGCGAGAAGGCGCGGGACTACGGGCTCTACGCGGGCGACACGATCGAGAAATGCACCCGCCGCGGCATCGCCGAGCGCCTCGAGCGGGCGGACCAGCGGGTCAAGATGCTGATCCGCGGCTCGGGCCGGTAGGGCCCGGGCCGCGGGCTCCCGCGCCTCAGAACAGCCCGTCGATCTGCCCGTTCGCGTCGAGGCGGATCGTGTCGGCGGCCGGAACCTTGGGCAGGCCCGGCATCGTCATGATCTCCCCGCAGATCACCACCACGAAGCCGGCGCCGGCCGAGAGCCGCACGTCGCGCACCCCGACGATGTGCCCGTCCGGCGCGCCGATCAGGGTGGGATCGGTCGAGAACGAGTACTGCGTCTTGGCCATGCAGACCGGCAGGTGGCCGTAGCCCTCGGCCTCGAAGGCGGCGAGCTTCTGGGCGGCCTTCGACTCGATCTGGATGTCGGCCGCGCCGTAGAGCTTGGTCGCGATCGCCTTGATCTTGTCGGTGAGCTTCGATTCGGTCTCGTACGTGTAGGTGATCGGCTGGGCACCGCCCTCGGCGAGCCGCACCACCGCCTGGGCCAGGGCCTCGGCGCCCGCGCCGCCCTCCGCCCAGTGCTTGCAGGTGATGGCCTCGACGCCGAGGCGCTCGCCGCACAGCTCCCGCAGCCGGGCGTGCTCCGCGTCGGTGTCGGCGTAGAAGTGGTTGACTGCCACCACCACCGGCAGACCGAAATTGCGCACGTTGGTGACGTGCCGGGCGAGGTTGGCGAAGCCCCGCTCCAGGGCCTCGATGTTCTCGCCCCCGAGGTCCTTCTTGTTGACGCCGCCGTGCATCTTGAGGGCGCGCACGGTGGCGACGATCACCACCGCCGAGGGGCTGATGCCGGCCTGCCGGCACTTGATGTCGAGGAATTTCTCGGCCCCGAGATCGGCGCCGAAGCCCGCTTCCGTCACCGTGTAGTCGGCGAGCCGCAGGCCGGCGCGCGTCGCGATCACCGAGTTGCAGCCGTGCGCGATGTTGGCGAAGGGGCCGCCGTGGATGAGGGCCGGGTTGCCCTCCAGGGTCTGCACGAGGTTCGGCTGCAGCGCATCCTTCAGGAGCACGGTCATGGCGCCCGTGGCCTTCACGTCCTTCAGCGTGACGAGCTTGCGGTCGCGGGTCTCGGCGATGACGATGCGGCCGAGGCGCTCTTCCAGGTCCTCCAGATTCTTGGCGAGGCAGAACACCGCCATCACCTCGGACGCCACCGTGATGTCGAAGCCATCCTCGCGGGGGAAGCCGTTGGCGACGCCGCCAAGCGACTGCGTGATCTGGCGCAGCGCGCGGTCGTTCATGTCCACAACGCGGCGCCAGAAGATGCGGCGCACGTCGATGTTGAGCTCGTTGGCCCAGTAGACGTGGTTGTCGATCAGCGCCGCCGCGAGGCTGTGGGCCGAGGTGATGGCGTGGAAGTCGCCGGTGAAGTGCAGGTTGATCTGCTCCATCGGCACGACCTGCGCCTTGCCGCCGCCGGCCGCGCCTCCCTTCATGCCGAAGCAGGGGCCGAGCGAGGGCTCGCGAAGGCAGATCATGGTCTTCTGGCCGATCCGGTTCAGCGCGTCGCCGAGGCCCACCGTCGTGGTGGTCTTGCCCTCGCCCGCGGGCGTCGGCGAGATCGCGGTGACGAGCACGAGCTTGCCCTCGGGCCGCCCCTCAAGGCCGGCGATGAAGCCGTGGTCGAGCTTGGCGATGTGCTTGCCGTAATTGTGCAGGGCCTCGTCCGGGATGCCGAGCGTCTCCGCCACCGCGGCGATCGGCTTCAGGGTGGCGGCGCGAGCGATCTCGATGTCTGACGGCATGGTTTCCTCACCCTGAGTGGTGCGGGCCGCGCCGCAGGGCGCCCGTCACGGCGTCCGTCGCGTTCCGCACGGGATCCCCGCCGGCTTTTGCCGTGCGGGCGCGGCGCGACCTGGCCCGAGCCGGGCCCGATCAACGCGCTATCCCGGTAGTTTAGCGGCAAGCCAAGGTGAAAAGCCCGTCGAAATTTTTCGACGAGCCCACAAAATATCTTTCGTGATCGGGCGGGTGGCGAAGAAGCCTTTGCGGGCTCAGCCCGTCATCGCGGTCGCGGTGTAGCCGGCCTTGCCGAGCGCCTCCGCGATCGCGAGGCGAGGCTCTGGGCGCTCGTCCGGATCGCGACGCGCTCGCCCGGGCGATCGACTTCGACGGCGGCCTCCGGGTCGAGCCGGCAGACCGTGCGCCGCACCGCCTCGGCACAACCCTCGCAGGTCATGCCCTCGACGCGCATCAGCAGGTCGGTACGCTCGTTCATGCGGTACTCCGGTCGGCGGGATGCAGGGCGCATCCCTCTCTGTCGAGACGGTATGTCGGACCGCGGGCCCGCGGCGGCCAGGTGCGCGGAGGCGGAGCCTCAGGCGCGGCCGACGCTGCCAGAGAGCATGGCCGGGTCGATGCCGATGCCGCGCAGCGCCCGCTCGTACTTGGCGTCGAGATCGGTGTTGAAGATCAGGGTCGGGTCGGCCGGGCAGTTGAGCCAGCCGTTGGCCATGATCTCGCTCTCGAGTTGGCCCGCCTGCCAGCCCGCGTAGCCCAGCGCCAGCACCGCGCTCGCCGGGCCCGCCCCGCTCGCGATGGCGCGCAGGATCTCGACGGTGGCGGTGAGGCAGATGCCTTCGTCGATGATCAGCGTGGACTGGTCGATGTGGAAGTCGTCGGTGTGCAGCACGAAGCCGCGCCGCCCCTCGACCGGCCCGCCCATCAGCACCGGCATGTGGCCGACGCGCTCGCGCAGGCGGATCGCGTCGGCTTCCTGCGCCACGTCGAGCTGCAGCAGGAGGTCGGGCATCGAGAGGTCGGTGACCGGCTTGTTGACGATGATGCCCATCGCCCCGTCGGCCGAGTGGGCGCAGACGTAGATCACCGAGCGGGCGAAGCGCTCGTCGCTCATCCCGGGCATCGCCACCAGGAACTGGCCGTCGAGATAGGAGGGGGCGCCGGACGGAGGCATCTGCATGGCGCCATGCTACGCCCCGCCCGACCTTTGTCCAGCGGACAAAACGCGCGACGCGCCGGGGAAGGGGGCCGTGGCTCGACAGGGCCGGCCCCCGGCCCTAGTTCAAGCGCGAACCGCGCAAGCGTGGCAGTTTCGAGACGACGGAGACGGCGATGATTCAGGTCGGCGATCACCTGCCCCAGGCGACTTTCCGCGTGAGCGGCCCGGACGGCCCCGCGGCCAAGACCACGGACGACGTGTTCAAGGGCCGCCGCGTCGTGCTGGTCGGCGTGCCGGGCGCCTTCACGCCGAGCTGCCACCGCAACCACCTGCCGGGCTTCGTCACCCACCGCGACGCGATCCTGGCGCGCGGCGTGGACGCGATCGCCGTGACCTCGGTCAACGACGTCTTCGTGCTCGACGCCTGGGCCAAGGCCAGCGGCGCCGAGGGCATTGAGTTCCTGGCCGACGGCAACGGGGACTTCGCCAAGGCGATCGGCCTGGAGATGGACGGCACCGGCTTCGGCCTCGGCATCCGCTCGAAGCGCTACGCGGCGCTCGTCGAGGACGGCGTGGTCCGGGTGCTCAACGTCGAGGAATCGCCCTCCAAGGCGGAAGCGTCCGGCGCCGAGGCTCTCCTCAAGGTGATCTGAGGCCGGATGCCCGGGACGCGCCGTCGCCCCGGTCCGCCCTCGAAAGGCCACGTTCGGATCGCGACGTCCGGTTGAATCGCAACCGAACGGGATCCGAACGCGTGTCCTTCCTTCACGATCTGCCGATCGCGGATCTGATCGCGAGCTACGGCTACCTCGCGATCTTCGCGATCATCACCCTGGAGAGCGCGGGCGTGCCGATGCCTGGAGAGACCGCGCTGATCTCCTCGGCGGTCTACGCGGGCAGCACGGGCCAGCTCAACATCGGCCTGATCGTCCTGGCGGCCGCCTCGGCGGCGATCCTCGGCGACAACCTCGGCTACTGGGCGGGCCGCCGCTGGGGCATGCCGCTGCTGCTGCGCTACGGCCACCTGATCGCCCTCGACCACGGCCGGCTCAAGCTCGGCCAGTACCTGTTCCGGGAGCACGGCGGCAAGATCGTGTTCTTCGGCCGCTTCACCGCCATGCTGCGCGCCTACGCGGCGGTGCTCGCCGGCGTGAACCGGCTCGATGCGCGCCGCTTCATGCTGTTCAACGGGCTCGGCGGCGTGATCTGGGCGGCCGCGATGGGGCTGGGCTCGTACCTGTGCGGGCGCTCGATCGAGAAGGTCGCCGGCCCGGTCGGCCTCGCGCTGCTCGCCGGGGTGATCTTCGGCGGCCTCGCGCTCTGGCTGTTCGTGCGCCGGCACGAGACGCGGCTGCGGGCTGAGGCCGAGGCCGCGATCCCAGGGCCGCTCGCCTGACGGTGGGAGGGAAGACGCGGAAGGGGCCGCGTCCCCCCGATCTCAGGCGCGGCCGTAGTCGCGCGCGTCGCGGGCCTGCCGGTGGAAGGCGAGGCGCCGGTCGTACTCGCGCGGGTCTTTTGGCTGGACCAGGGCGCCGGGCGGCACGTTGAGCCAGTCGACCAGGCGGGTCAGCATAAAGCGGAGCGCCGCCCCGCGGGCGAGGACCGGCAGGGCCGCGACCTCGGCGGGTTCCAGCGGGCGCACCGCCTCGTAGCCGGCGATCAGCGCCGCGGCCATGTCCCGCCGGAAGATCCGGCCCGCATCCTCGAAGCACCACGCGTTGAGGCAGATCGCGAGGTCGTACGCGAAGGCGTCCGTGCAGGCGAAGTAGAAGTCGATCAGGCCCGACAGCGCGTCGCCGATGAAGAACACGTTGTCGGTGAAGAGGTCGGCGTGGATCACCCCGCCGGGCAGCCCGGCCGGCCAGGACGCCTCGAGGAGCGCGAGGTCGGCGCGGGTGCGTTCGGAGAGGCCCGACGAGACCCCGTCGGCCTGGCCCTCGGCCTGCGCGAAGAGCGGTCCCCAGGCCCCGACCGAGAGGCTGTTGGCGCGGCTCATGCCGAAGTCGCTGCCCGCCGCGTGCAGCTCGGCGAGCGCCCGGCCGAGCGCCGCGCAATGATCGACGCCGGGCGCCTTGACGGAGACGCCTTCCAGGAAGGTCACGATCACTGCCGGCCGGCCGCAGAGGCGGCCGAGCGCCTGCCCGTCGCGGTTGCGCACCGGCTGCGGGCAGGCGAGCCCGCGGCGGGCGAGGTGGTCCATCAGGTTAAGGAAGAAGGGCAGGTCCCCCTCGTTCACCCGCTTCTCGTAGAGGGTGAGGATGAAGTTGCCGCTCGTGGTGTGCAGGAAGAAGTTGGTGTTCTCGACCCCCTCGGCGATGCCCTTGTAGGAGAGCAGGGTGCCGATCTCGTAGGCGGCCAGGAAGGCGCTCAGCTCCGCGTCGGGTACCTCGGTGTAGACGGCCACGCGCTGCGCTCGTTCGGTTGGGAGAATCCTGGACGGAAGAGGGGCGCCAGTCGGGCGCCCCTCGAAACACCGTGCCGTGGGGGTCTCGGGGCCGGCCTACTCGGCGGCGGCCGCCTCGCTGCGCAACTCCCGCGGCAGCGGGAACACCATGTCCTCGACCACCGTCGAGACAGTGTCGACGGTCACGTCGTAGCGGGCCGCGAAGGCGTCGATGATCTCCTCGACCAGCACCTCGGGCGCCGAGGCGCCGGCGGTGAGGCCGAGCTTCTTCACGCCCTCGAAGGCCGGCCAGTCGATCTCCTCGGCGCGCAGCACCAGTCGGGTGATCGGGCAGCCGACGCGCTC
Source organism: Methylobacterium hispanicum (assembly GCF_022179285.1). GTDB lineage: Bacteria > Pseudomonadota > Alphaproteobacteria > Rhizobiales > Beijerinckiaceae > Methylobacterium > Methylobacterium hispanicum. The sequence continues at coordinate 118,961 of NZ_BPQO01000008.1, forward strand.
GGCGACCTCGCGCAGGCGCTGCGAGTTCGAGGAGTTGGACGAGCCCACCACGATCAGCGCGTCGACCAGCGGCGCGATCTGCTTCACCGCCTCCTGGCGGTTAGTGGTGGCGTAGCAGATGTCGTCCTTGTGCGGCCCGGTGATGTTCGGGAACTTCTGCTTCAGGGCGTCCACGATGTGGCGGGTGTCGTCCACCGAGAGCGTGGTCTGCGTCACCCAGGCGAGGTTGTTCGGGTTCTCCGGCTCGAGCGCCGCGATCTGCTCGAGATCCTCGACCAGCGTAATCGAGCCCTTCGGCAACTGGCCCATCGTGCCGACGACCTCGGGGTGGCCCGAATGGCCGACGAGCAGGACGTGGCGCCCGCGCTTGTGGTGGATCTCGGCCTCGCGGTGGACCTTGGTCACCAGCGGGCAGGTCGCGTCGATGGTGGTGAGCCCGCGCTCGACGGCGTTGGCCGGCACGGTCTTGGCCACGCCGTGGGCGGAGAAGATCACGGGCGCGCCGCTGTCGGGCACCTCGTCGAGCTCGCGCACGAAGACGGCGCCCTTCCGCTTCAGGCTCTCGACCACGTACTTGTTGTGGACGATCTCGTGGCGGACGTAGACGGGCGGCCCGTAGATCGCGAGCGCGCGCTCCACCACGTCGATGGCGCGCACCACGCCGGCGCAGAAGCCGCGCGGTGCCGCGAGCAGGATCTCCAGCGGAGGCTTGAGGCCCGTCGCGGGCGCGGCGTCGGGATTCGGGATGTCGGCGCTCATGGCCCGGATGTGGCGAGGGCAGGCCCGTTCTGTCAACAGGCCGAGCCCTCGAAACCGCCTCCGTGCGCGCGGCGCGGGGCACGATTGCGCGGGCCGCGTGGTCCTCGGGCGACAGATCGAGCGCTGGCCGGCGGATCGCCCGGGGGTTCCTTAATGCATCCGCAAGGTTGTGGCGTCTAGCGTGCACACGTGGCCATCCAGGCCCGCAGACGGACTTCCATGGTGCCGACCCGAGCAGAGCGGACCGGAGCGGAGGACGGCAACGTGCCGGGCCGGACGACCCGTGCCGTCTCGGCCTTCGCGCGCGACCAGCGCGGCAGCACGGCGATGGAATACGCGATGATCGGCGCGCTGATCTTCGCGGTCGCGGCCGGGACGATCAAGCTCTACGGCTCGAAGATGAACGACGTCTACGTCCGAATTGGTACGACCGCCGCGCAGGTCCAGTAGACGGCCGCACGCCGGCCCGGCTCCCTCCCGGAACGCTCTCAGGCCTCGCCGGGCTTGGGTGGGGTACGGCCGGCCGGCTTCGCGGCGGGGGGCTGCCCGGCGGCGCGCCCGGCCTCGCTCCAGAAGGCGTCGAACAGGCCCTGCATCGCCCGCACGTTCTGCTGCTGCACCTCGGCGCCCGTCTGGAGCATCTGCTGCAGGAGATCCTGTCCGGCCGTCTGCGTGTCGGGCCCGCCGGCGGGTCTGGCACCCGCGCTCCGTGCGCCCGCGGGCCGCGCCTCGGTCCGGGTTCCGCGGGATCCGGGGCGTGCCGAAGGCGGGGCCTGCGGCCGGGGTGCCTCGGCGGCCGGCATGAAGGCCTTCATCATCTCGATCCAGGCCTGGTTGACCGGAAAGGCCGCGGCGGCCTGTTGCGGCTGGGCCGGCTCGCTCACGGCCGGCGGGTTCAGCAGCATGTGGACGATGCTCGCCACCACGGCGCCCGCCATCATCGGCAGCATCTGGCGCAGGACCTGCGCGCCGACGCCGCTCGTCAGCGAGGCCTGCTGCAGCACCGCCTGGGTCAGCATCGGCGAGCCGAAGATGTTGGCGAAGCCCGTGGGATCGTTCGGCGTCGTGCGCTGCAGCCCGATCGCGAAGGCCGGCAGCAGGGCTTCGAGGGCGCGGCGGGTCTGCTCGGGGCTGAGGCCGAACTGCTGGGCCACCCCCTGCATCCCGGCGGCACCGGGGCCCTGCAGCATGTCGATCGGGTTGAACATGGCCTGCGGCCTCACTGATACCGACGCGGAACCGGGCCGAACCCCGCCCCGAGGCCCTTCGCCCGTCCAAGGGGCAAGTCTGCCCTGTCGGGCGCCCGATAGCCAGAACGCGCGGATCCCGAACCGGATCGCGCCGCGCCGGGAGCGCGGTCATCCTCACCTATTCGCGCCGGCCGTCCGCCCGCTCCAGCACCGTCCCGCCCGCGGCCTCGGCCTCGATGTCCGTGTCCGTCCCCGCCTCCGGGACCGGCCGATCCAGCAGGCGTTCGGCCGCCTCGCGGCGGTCGTGGCCGATGATGTCCCGCGTCTCGGCGTTCAGCGCGCGGGCCGGGCGCTGCGGAGCGGTCAGGGGCTCGGGCTTCAGCTCGGCGGGTGCGTTGCCGCGCAGCCAGCCGCTGCCCTCCGGCAGCGCGCCGGCCTGCTGCAGGACGAGGCGGGCGACGTCGCGCTTGCGCACGTCCTCGACGCGGGCGGCGGCGGCCTCGGCCGGCAGGCCCAGCCCCTCCAGGGTGGCACGCCCGAACTGCAGCGCCGACTCGGAGGTCTCGCGGAGCTGGAAGTCGACGTCGCGGTTCATCAGCTCGACGGCGTGCATGCGGTCGTAGGCCCGCACGTAGGTGCGCACGCTCTCGAACTCCTCGTGCACCATCTCGACGATCTTCAGCGCGGCCTGCGCGTCGTCCACGCAGATGCAGACGAGCTCGGCCCGGCCGATGCCGGCGGCGCGCAGCACGTCGAGGCGGGTGCCGTCGCCGTAGTAGATCCGGAAGCCGAAGCGCGAGGCCGAGCGGATCTGCTCGACATCCTTGTCGATCACCGTGACGGCGATGCCTTCCGCCAGCAGCACCTGGGTCAGGATCTGCCCGAAGCGGCCGAAGCCGATCACCAGCACCCGCGTCTCGGCGCTCTCGACCACGTCGGTGGCGGGCAGGTCGGGATCGCCCGAGCGGGCCCGGACGGCGTCGAGCGCCTTGTCGAGGCCCTTGGCGGCCACGGGCCCGACCAGCATGGTCAGCGCGGCCAGCGCCACGGCGAAGCGCGTGCTGGTGGCGTCGGTCAGCCCCAGCCCCTCCGCCTGCGGCAGCAGCACGAAGGCGAACTCGCCGGCCGGCGCCAGCACGGCGGCGCCCCGCAGCGCATCGAGGGGGCCGGAGCCGAACAGGCGGAAGAGGGCCGCCACCAGCGCGACCTTCACGAGGATCGCCGCCGCGGTCGCGCCGAAGAGCTGCGGCCAGACCGCCTTCACCAGGGCGCCGTCGATCGACATGCCCACGCTCATGAAGAACAGGCCGAGCAGCATGCCGCGGAAGGGCTCGATATCGGCCTCGAGCTGGTGGCGGAAGTTCGACTCGGCGAGGAGGATGCCCGCCAGGAACGCCCCCATCGCCATCGAGAGGCCTACCTCCTGCATCATCAGCGCGGTGCCGAGCACCACGAGGAGGGCGGCGGCCGTCATCACCTCCCGGGCGCCGGAGGCCGCGAGCAGGCGGAAGAAGGGGTTGAGGCCGTAGCGGCCGACCAGCACCACGGCGACGATGGCGCCGAGCGCCTTGGCGGTGGAGAGCGCGGCGTCCCCCAGCCAGGGCGCGTTCCCGCCCCCGCCCGCCGAGGCCATCAGCGGCATCAGCGCCAGGATGCCGACGACGGCGAGATCCTGGAAGAGCAGCACCGCGAAGGCGCGGCTGCCGTAGGCGGTGCCGAGGTCGCCGCGCTCCTCCAGGAGCTGCAGCGCCACCGCGGTGGCCGAGAGGGCGAGCGCGATGCCGATCACCGCGCTCGCGCCGAGGCCGATCCCCGCGAGCAGGCCCGCGCTGCCCAGCACCAGCGCGCACAGGGCGAGCTGGAGCGTGCCGAGGCCGAAGATGTCGCGCCGCATCGAGACGAGCTGCGAGAGGTGCAGCTCCAGCCCGACGATGAAGAGCAGCAGCACCACGCCGATCTCGGCGACGCTCGCGGCGGTCTCGGGCTCGGCGATCAGCGAGAGGCCGGAAGGGCCGATCAGCACGCCGGCCACGAGATAGCCCAGCACCGCGCTCTGCCCGGCCAGCCGGAACAGCGGGACGCCGATCACCGCCGCCGACAGGAAGGTGAGGACGGGCGGCAGGAAGCTCGCGTGTTCGGCAGGACTTGCCATGGCCGGCGGGTGACCTCGGGCTCGGGTGCGGATGGCGGCCCGATCCTTAGCCCGCCCGCCCGGCCGGCGCGAGCGCCGAGCGGGTGCCGTATGTCACGCGGGGGCCTCAGGGCAGCCGGAAGGCCACCAGGGTCATGTCGTCCCGCCGGAGCTCGCCGCCGCGGTAGGCGGCGAGATCCCGCTCCAGCCCGGCGAGCTGCGCGTCGAGTCCCTCCGCGGCGCGGGCGAGGAGGCGCTCGGCCACGCCCTGCCGGCCGAGAAGCTTCGGCCGCACGCCGGGCGCGCCGCCCATCTGATCGGTGACGCCGTCGGTCATCAGGTAGAAGGTGGTGCCGGGCTCGACCGGCACGGGGGTGTCGCTCTCGGGCGGCGCCTCCCGCCCGGTGCGCGGATAGCCGAGGCCGCGCCGCCCGCCGCGAACCTGCTCGACCGCGCCCGCCCGGATCGTGGTGAGCGAGAGGCCCGCACCCGCGAAGAGCAGGCTGCGCCGGGCGGGATCGAAGACGCAGACGCCGCAATCGAGCCCGTCGTCGGATTCGGCGCCGCGCCCGTCCTGGCGGAGCTGGGCGCGCACCATCGCGTCGAGGCCCGCCAGGATCGCGGCGGGCGAGCGCAGGGAGCGCTCGTGCAGCAGCCGGTCGAGGGCGGTGGCGACGATCAGGGTCAGGAAGGCGCCGGGCACGCCGTGGCCGGTGCAATCGGCCACCACGATCACGCAGAGGCCGTCGATCTCCTCCAGCCAGTAATAGTCGCCGCCCACGAGGTGCAGCGGCTCGTACAGGACGGCGAGGTCGACGCCAGAGGCGGCGAGCGCGCCCCGCTCCGGCAGGACCGAGGCCTGGATGCGGCGGGCGTAGCCGATGCTCTCGACGACCTGGCGGTTGGCCGCGGCGAGCTCCGCGTGGGCCGTCTCCAGCGCCTGGAGCAGCCGCTTGGCCTCGTCGCCGCTGCGCAGGCCCTCGACCATGCTGTTGAAGGCCTGGGAGATCGCGTCGATCTCGTTGCTCGGGCGGTAGGCGCCGCCGAGATCGACCGCGGTCCAGCGCTTGTGCTCGACCGCCCGCATCGCGACGAGCAGGCGCTGCAGCGGGGCCACGACGTGGCGGCGCACGGTGCGCTGCAGGGTCGCCACGAAGGCCAGCATCAGCACGAGGCTGGTGCCGAGCGCCAGGAGCGCCTGCCGCTCCGCGTTGTCGCGCAGCTCCTCGGCGGAGAGCACCACTGTGAGGCTGCCGGCGGCCAGGCCCGGGCCGGCAAGCTCCGCGCTGACCTGGACGCGGTTCCAGTCCCGCCCCTGCGGCCGCTCGCCCGCGCTGCCGACGAGGGCGCCCGCCGCGTCGCGCAGGACCGCGTAGCGGAAGGCCGGGTCCCGGGCGAGCGCCTGGAGCTGGGGCCCGAAGATCTCGGGCGCCCGTTCCCAGCCGGGCCGGGCGAGGGCGCTCGCGGTCAGCGAGGCCAGCAGGTTCGCCCGGTCGGCGTGGAGGCGGAGCTGGTCGGCGTGGTTGATCCAGGCGATCCCGGCCTGAGTCAGCAGCACCACGGCGGCGATGACGGGATAGATCCGCAGGAACAGCGTGCGGGTGAGGCTGTCGAGGTCGCGGCCCCGCGCGGCCCCGCGCAGGGCGCCCGGCGCCATGATCGCGTCCGCACCGGCAACGTCGGCCGCGACGTCGGCGAAGCCCAGCGTGTCCAGCAGGTCCTCGCGGCGCATCGGCCCGGAGCCGCGCAGGCCGCCGCGCCGGGCCGCCGGGGGTGAGGTCTCGGCGGTGCTCATGGATCCTCGGACCGGCTCGGAGGGGTTCGGGGCGGCGCTCAGGCCGTCCCGGGCGCGGCGGCGGCCCGGACCCGGTCGCGGCCGCCGTTCTTGGCCGCGTAGAGAGCGGCGTCCGCCCGCTTCAGCGCCCCGGCCAGAGGCTCGCCGGGCGCGCAGGCGGCGAGCCCGACGCTGACCGAGATCGACAGCGCGCCCCGCTCGGTCTGCACAGGCGTGTCCGCCACCGCCCGGCGCAGGCCCTCGGCGCGGGCCAGTCCCTCATCCGGGCCGGTCTCCGGCAGCAGGATGGCGAATTCCTCGCCCCCCGTGCGGCCGAAGGCGTCGCCCGGGCGCAGGATGCCCCGGCAGGTCGCCGCGAAGGCGACGAGCGCGGCATCGCCCGCCGCGTGGCCGTGGCCGTCGTTGATGCGCTTGAACCGGTCGAGGTCGAGCATCAGCAGGCACGCGCCGCCCGCGGCGCGCGGCCAGGCCAGCTCGGCGACCTCGAGGAAGCGGCGCCGCGTCAGCGCGCCCGTGAGGTGGTCGGTGTCGATGAGGCGGCGCAGCTCCGCCTCCAGGCGGGTCCGGTGCTCGATCTCGCCCGAGAGCGCCGCGTTGAGGGCCTGCAACTCGCGCTGCTGCTCGGCCATGCGCTGGTTCACCCGCTGCAGCTCGAGCTGCATGCGGTCGCTCATCCGCACGAGGCGGCGCTGCTCGCGGGTGCCCCGGCGATAGGCGCCGGCGAGTTCCTGCACGCCGTCGGCCACCTCGGAGAGGCGGGACAGCATCACGTCGGCGCGGCCGATGACGGCCTCCTCGGCATCGAACAGGCTGAACCCGTCGTCCTGTGCCGGATCCCTCGCCGGATCCCGCGCCGGCCCCCCCACGGAGCCCTGGACGGCTTCCTGCGCGCGCCTGAGCGCGGCTGCCCGGCTGCCCGGCATCAGACCTGCGCCTCCATCGCGAGTTCGAAGGCCGCGTGCTCGAAGTCGGCGGCGAAATCCGCGCCGGCCTCCGCGATCGTGTCGTCGCCCTCGGCATAGAGCCAGCGGATCGTGACGGGACGGCCCGCGGCGGCGGCGTCCTCGAGCGGCATGAACAGGTTCATCAACGCCTTGGCGCTCGACGAGTTGAAGTAGGCGAGCGCGACCTCGAAGGCGAGCGGGGCCTGCCCTCCCTCCGCGAGGTGGCCGCGCAGGGCCTGCAGCAGCGGCCCGTAGAAGGCGGCGGCGTCCTCCGGATAGGACTCGCCGCGCAGCGACAGGCGGCCGGTCTCGAAGTCGAAATCGACCTCCGGGGAGCGCTCGGTCGCGGCGATCTGGATGCGGGTCATCGGCGGGCCTCAGATGTAGGCCTTGAGGCAAAACAGGCTGCGCTCCGCGCCGATCGCCTGGAAGTCGTACTCGACCGGGGCGCTGGAGCGCCGGGCGATCTCGATCAGGCCGATGCTGCCGCCGAGGCTGCCCTCGTCCGGGGGCTGACGCAGCTTCTCGCGGTAGAAGCGCTTCAGCTCCTCGCCCGTGAGGCCCGAGAGGTGGTCGAGGCGCTCGCGCAGGCGCGGCACCTCGGCGCTGCCGACCTCGTTGCCGCAGACCACGAAGAACCGGTCCCCCTCGGTGCCGACCACGATCATCCCGCCGCTGACCCGGCCGGGCCGCGGCTCGGCCGCGGGCTGGATGCGGTCGGCGGAGTAGCGGATCACGTTCTGCGCCTGCTCGACGAAGATCGAGAACACGCGCTTGGCCACGCCCGCGTCAGTCTCGTCCTGGCGCATGCGCAGCTTCAGCACCTCGCCCAGCGAGAACAGCACGCTCTCGGAGAGATCGCCGCCGAAGGAGAGGATCACCCCGTTGCGCCGGGCCGCCTCGTGGAAGGACAGGAAATCGTTGGCGAGCACGGAACCCTCCGAGAGCGGGGCCAGCGCGCCGATGCGGCTCGGCCCTCGACCGGACAGGATCCGAGACATAGCCCGGACGTCTCAACGAAGTCTTACGACGGGCTCGTGAAGTCGTACTCCGGGGCCGTGATGCCGTATCGTCCAAGTCTAGGGCAAGACTTCGGGGGCGATCTGCAAGCCCATGATCGGGGCATCATGCACAAAGATTGTGCTTCGCGGGCGAAGAGTAGGTCGGCGCGCCGGGAGGACGCGCGCCGGTCGGCGCGGATCCGGCCGGCGCGCGTCCCCGGGCTCAGTCGCGGCCGGCTTCCTTGCGCAGGGCGTCGATGCGCTTCGAGGCCTCGGCCTTGCCGAGATCCGGGTCGAAGGCCTCCGGCTCCTTGGCCTCCTCCGACAGGGTCTTGAGATAGGAGGCCTGCGCGCCCGTCATCGGCTCGCCCCCGGTGGTCCACTGGTCCGGGTCCTTGATCTGGTTCGAGGTGTCCTTCGGGTCGGTCTTCGGGTTGCTGTCGGTGGCGTGCGTGTCGGCGTTCTTCGCGGCGGCCTTGGCCATGAGGGAACCTTTCGTTCTTGAAACGTTCCCATCAACGCGGGCCCCGCGGGCGGGTTCCCCGCCGGCCCGGGGCCGGCGGGGGACAACCGCTCAGGCGGCCGCGGCCTTCGGCTGCACCTCGGCGAGGTAGTCGTCCATCAGCGTCTTGGTGAGCGCGGCCGGGGTGAAGCGGTAGGGACCGATCTCGGAGACCGGTGTCACTTCGGCGGCCGAGCCCGTGATGAAGCACTCGGAGAACCCCGCCATCTCCTCGGGCAGGATGCGGCGCTCGACCACCTCGACGCCCCGGCGGCGGGCCAGCTCGATCACGGTCTGGCGGGTGATACCGTTGAGAAAGCGGTCGGCGGTGGGCGTGTGGATCACGCCGTCCTGCACGAAGAAGATGTTGGCGCCGGTGCACTCGGCGACGTTGCCCTCGAAGTCGAGCATCAGGGCGTCGGCGTAGCCCCGGTTCTCGGCCCGGTGCTTCGAGATCGTGCAGATCATGTAGAGGCCCGCCGCCTTCGAGGCGCACGGCGCCGTGCGGGGATCGGGCCGGCGGTACTCCGCCATGTCGAGGCGGATGCCCTTCATCTTGGTGGCGGCGTCGAAGTAGCTCGGCCATTCCCAGGCGGCGATGGCGAGGTGGATCGTGTTGCCCTGGGCCGAGACGCCCATCATCTCCGAGCCGCGCCACGCGACGGGGCGCAGATACGCGTCCTTGAGGCCGCTGGTCTTGAGGACGAGCTGCTTGGCCGCCTCGATCTCGTCCACCGAGAACGGGATCCTGAAATCGAGGAGTTCCGCCGAGCGGTGCAGGCGCCGCGTGTGCTCCAGGCTCTTGAAGATCTGCCCGCCATAGGCGCGCTCGCCCTCGAACACCGACGATCCGTAATGGAGACCGTGGCTCAGCACGTGGATCTTCGCCTCCCGCCACGGCACCATGGCGCCGTCGAACCAGATGGTGCCTTCGCGCTGGTCGAACGGGATGACGGACATCGGCAGGGTCTTCCTGATGGCGGCCCCCGCGGGGGCCGGGCATGTCTGGCGGAACGCGGGGTGCGCCGGGTGGGGCGGATCCGTCAAGGGACAAATCCGCGGGACTCGATCGCGCCGGCCGACGCGTCGGCCCGGGCAGGGTTGACGGGTACCAACCGGGCTGAAATATGTCAACGAGGCTGACTTATATCGGGACCCCCAGAGACGTGACACGCGAGCCGCCGCGCGCCAACCTGACCGCCGAGGCCGCCGCCGGCGAGCCGGCCGGAGGCCTGCACGGCGCGGGGAGCCCGCGCGAGACGGCCTGCAGCAGCGACGACCTGATCGAGCTCCTCTTCTTCGCCTACCGCGACTTCGTCGGCGACCCCGACCGGATCCTGGCGCAGTACGGCTTCGGCCGGGCGCACCACCGGGTGCTGCACTTCGTTGATCGCTACCCGGGTCTGACGATCGCCGAACTCCTCGACATCCTGCGCATCACCAAGCAGAGCCTCAACCGCGTCCTCAAGGACCTGATCGAGCAGGGCTACATCCTGCAGCGCACCGGCACGAGCGACCGGCGCCAGCGCCTGCTGTTCTGCTCCGGCACCGGGGCGACGCTCGCCGCCGAGCTGACCCGGGTCCAGGCCCGGCGTCTCGCCCGTGCGCTCGCGATGCCGGGCGCGGCCGGCGCCTCGCCGGAAGCCTTCCTGCTCGCGATGATCGAGCCCGACGAGCGCGCCGCGGTGCGCCGCCTAATGGCGCGGCGCGGCCAGGGGACCGGCGAGACGGGCGGTCCGCTGGACGCCAAGGTCCTCGGGCAGGACGCCGCCTGATGGCGCTCGCGCGGCCCGAGCTGCCGGAATCCGCGCCGCACGTGCTCGTCGTCGACGACGACCGGCGCCTGCGCGAACTCCTCTCGCGCTACCTCGCCGAGCAGGGGTTCCGCGTCACCAGCGCGGCGAGCGCGGCCGAGGCGCGGGCGAAGGCCCAGAGCCTCCTGTTCGACGCGCTGGTGCTCGACGTGATGATGCCGGGCGAGAACGGCTTCGACTACGCCCGCAGCGTGCGCGAGACCTCGCGGGTGCCGATCCTGATGCTGACCGCCCGCTCCAACACCAACGACCGGGTGATGGGGCTGGAGATCGGCGCCGACGACTACCTGCCCAAGCCCTTCGAGCCGCGCGAGCTGACCCTGCGGCTCAGCAACATCATCAACCGGTCGCAGGCGGCCCGGCCGGCGGGCGGAGCGGAGCCCGTCGGCTTCGGCCCCTTCGTGTTCCGCGCCGACCGGGGCGAGCTGCGGCGGGGCGAGGAGGTGATCCGCATCACCGAGCGCGAGCGGGAGCTCCTGACGATCCTGGCCGCGGCGGGCGGGGGCAACGTCGAGCGCGAGCAGCTCTCCGGCAGCGGGGGCGTCGCGGCCGAGCGGGCGGTGGACGTGCAGATCAACCGCCTGCGCCGCAAGATCGAGGTCGATCCGGCCAACCCCCTGCTGCTCCAGACGGTGCGGGGCGTCGGCTACAGGCTGGCGGTCGATTAGGCGGCTCCGTTGGCTGCCGGCTCCGGCGTATCGACACGCAGCAGCAGCGCCACCGGGATCAGCCCCACCAGCACGATCAGCAGGGCGGCGACCGTGCCGTCCTCGTAGGTGCCGCGGGCGGCCTCGCCGTAGAGGTGGGTCGCCAGCGTCTCGACGTTGAGCGGGCGCAGCAGCAGGGTCGCGGGCAGCTCCTTGGCGCAATCGACGAAGACGAGGAGCGCCCCGCTGAGCAGCGCCGGCCAGGCGAGCGGCAGCTGGATCCGCCCGAGCGTCGCCAGCGGCCCCCGCCCGAGGAGCCGGCTCGCGTCCGGCAGGGTGCCGGGCAGCCGCGCTAGCCCCGCCTCGCTGGTGCCGACCGCGATGCCGAGGAAGCGCACCAAGTAGGCGGTCACCAGGGCGCCGCCCGTGCCGAGCCCGACCAGCGCCGGCGCCACGCCGAACAGCGCCCGGCCCGCATCGGCGAGCGCATCGTCCGCGAGCGCGAGCGGGCCGAGCAGCCCGATCGCCAGGATGGTGCCGGGCAGCGCGTAGCCGAGCCCGGCGACCCGGATCAGCCCCGGTCCCCAGGCCTTGCGGGCGAGCAGCCGCGGGCTCGCCGCCACCAGGAAGCCGAGGGCGGCGGCGATCAGCGTCGCGATGCCCGCATACAGCACCGTGCTGGCGATCTCGGCCGGCAGACGTTCCGGGATCCCGCTCCGCAGGATGCGGGCGGCGGCACTGTGGCCGAGGAAGCCCGCCGGGATCAGGAAGCCGCAGGCCACCGGCAGGAACCCGAGGGCGAGCGCCGCGAGGCCGGCGCCTCGCGAGAGCGGCAGGCGGGCCATCCGGCGCGGGCGCTGCGCCGCGGTCGCGAAGCCGCGGCCCCGGCGGGCGCGCCGCTCGGCCGCGACCAGCACCATCACCAGCGCCAGCATCACCAGGGCGATCTGGGCCGCGCCCGCGAGGTCGGAGCGGTTGATCCAGGTGGCGTAGACCTGCACCGTCAGCGTGCGCACGCCCAGGAACTCGGCCGCGCCGATGTCGTTGAGCGCCTCCATCAGCGCGAGGCTCGTGCCCAGCGCGATCGCCGGCCGGGCGAGCGGCAGGGCGACCCGGCGGAAGGTCGTGGCGGGGCGCCCGCCGAGGGTCCGCGCCGCCTCCATCAGGTTGGCCGCCTGCATCCGGAACAGCGCCCGGGTCGGCAGGTAGACGTAGGGGTAGAGCACGAAGCCCAGCAGCAGGATGCAGCCCGGCAGCGAGCGGATCTCCGGGAAGGCGAGGTCGCGCGGGCGCGTCAGGCCGAGGAGATCACGCAGGGTCGACTGCACCGGCCCCAGCGGGTGCAGCAGGTCGAGATAGGCGTAGGCCACGATGTAGGTCGGCACCGCGAGCGGCAGCAGCAGGCCGATCTCGAGGAGGCGCCGGCCCGGGAACTCGTAGGCCGCCACCAGCCACGCCGCGCCCGTGCCGACCACCGTCACCACGAACCCGACGCCGAGGAGGAGGGCGCCCGTCTGCCACAGGGCCTGGGGCAGCACGTAGGCCCAGAGATGCGGCCAGAGCTCGCCCGTGCCCTGGAGCGCCGCGTAGGCGAGCGAGGCGACCGGGCTCAGCACCAGGGCGGCGACCGCGAGGGCGGCGAGCCCGAGGAGCAGGGCGGCCGCGCGCGACCGGAGGGGCGGGGTCCCGGCGACGATCATCTGTGCGCTCGGCGGCACCGCTCTCTCCCCCCGGGCGACGGCTCGGCCCGATCGCCCGCCTTGGCAGCCCGGGAGCGAGCCTGTAACCCGACAGCGGTTCAGAGGGAAACGCGATGCGGCTCGTGGTTGTCGGCGCCGGCGGGCGCATGGGACGGATGCTGGTGCGGGCGGTCGCGCAGGCCGAGGGCTGCACCCTGTCGGGCGCGATCGAGCGCGCGGGCGCGGACGTCCTCGGGCAGGACGCCGGCACCCTGGCCGGCTTGCCCCCGCTGGGCGTGCCGGTCACCGACGACGCGCTCGCCGCCTTCGCTTCCACCGACGGCGTGCTCGACTTCACGGCGCCCGCCGCCACCGTGTTCTACGCCGAACTCGCCGCGCAGGCCCGCATCGTCCATGTGGTCGGCACCACGGGCCTCGGCGCGGACGACCTCGCGGCGCTGCGCGCGGCGGCCTTCCACGCCCGCATCGTGCGCTCGGGCAACATGTCGCTCGGCGTCAACCTCGTGGCCGAGTTGGTGCGCCGGGTGGCGGCCTCGCTCGGCGCGGAGTTCGACATCGAGATCGCCGAGATGCACCACCGCCACAAGGTCGACGCCCCCTCGGGCACGGCGCTGCTCCTCGGCGAGGCGGCGGCCTCGGGGCGCGGCGTGGACCTCGCGGAGGTGCGCGTCTCGACCCGCGACGGCCATACCGGCCCGCGCCGCCCCGGCGACATCGGCTTCGCGACCCTGCGCGGCGGCAGCGTGGTCGGCGACCACAGCGTGGTCTTCGCCGGCCCCTCCGAGCGCATCACCATCAGCCACCACGCCGAGGACCGGGCCCTCTTCGCCAGCGGCGCCGTGAAAGCCGCGCTCTGGGCCCATCCGAAGCCGCCGGGCCTCTACACGATGACAGACGTGCTCGGGCTGTAAGCCGGGCCGTATCCGGTCCCGCCCCCGGCTTGGGTAAGCCGGCCCGGCTCTGCTAGTAGCCCGACCAGACGGCCGGGCAGTCCCGGCGGCAAGGGATACGGATCGATGGAGCGCCTGCTCGTCCTCGCTCGGCACGGCCAGAGCGAGTGGAACCTCAAGAACCTGTTCACGGGCTGGCGCAACCCGGACCTCACCGCGCTGGGCGTCGAGGAGGCCCGCAAGGCCGGCCGCTGGCTGAAGAGCGAGGGCTACGGCTTCGACGTCGCCTTCACCTCCGATCTCGGCCGGGCGCAGCGCACCTGCGCGCTGATGCTGGAGGAGATGGGCATCACCGACATCGAGGTGATCCGCTCGCAGGCCCTCAACGAGCGCGATTACGGCGAGTTGTCCGGCCTCAACAAGGACGACGCCCGCGAGCGCTGGGGCGCCGAGCAGGTCCATCTCTGGCGCCGCTCCTACGACGTGCCGCCCCCCGGCGGCGAGAGCCTGAAGGACACGGCCGCCCGCGTGCTGCCCTTCTACATCGAGCGCATCCTGCCCCGCGTGATGGCGGGCGACCGGGTGCTGGTGGCCGCCCACGGCAACTCGCTGCGCGCCCTCGTGATGGTGCTCGACCACATGACCACCCAGACCATCGCGGGCCTGGAGATCGCGACCGGCGTGCCGCTGGTCTATCGCCTCGCCTCCGACACCACGGTCGCGGCGAAGTCGGTGCTGGAACGGGACATCGACGTCTGAGCGCGCACCCGGAGGGCGGAATTGCGCTGGCGCCGGGGCTGGTCCACCACCCCGGCTGGCTCGACGCCGCGTCCCGCGCCGCGCTCGGGGCGGAGGTCGCGGCGGTGCTGGCCGCCGCGCCCGCCTACACGCCGCGGATGCCGCGTACGGACAAACCCTTCTCGGTGCGGATGACGAATGCCGGGCCCCTCGGCTGGGTCTCGGACCGCGCCGGCTACCGCTACCAGCCGCACCACCCCGAGACCGGCGCGCCCTGGCCGCCGCTGCCCCCGACGGTGCTCAGGGCCTGGGCGGAGCTCGCCGGCTATCCGCACCTGCCGGAAGCCTGCCTGATCAACCTCTACGGCCCCGAGGCCCGTATGGGCCTGCACCAGGACCGGGACGAGCGGGACCTCGCCGCCCCCGTTCTCTCCTTGTCGCTCGGCGCGCCCGCCCTGTTCCGCTACGGCGGCCTGAAGCGGACCGACCCGACCCGCTCCCTGCGCCTGCGACCGGGCGACGCCCTGGTGATCGGAGGGACCTCGCGGCTGATCTTCCACGGGATCGACCGCATCCTCCCGGCCGGCGACCTCGTCGATCCCGGCGAGCCGGCTCTGCCGGGTCTCCCGCTCGGCTGGCGCCTCAACCTCACCGCCCGGCGGGTGAGTCCGCCGGCCTGAGGAAAGCCATCGTCTGATCCGCTGATCACGGCCGCACCCCACGGACCACCCGGGAGACAGCCGTGCCGCGGCGGCGCGCCGGGCCGCGGGCCTCTCCGCCGCCATACCTATCGGAGCGCGGCTTGACACCGGCCGGACGGGGGAGGACCCACTAAGGCCGTGGGCGCTCGCTCGGCGAGGCGCGATCCGAATGGTCAGGTTCCGATGCGGTTGCGGTACATCACGCAGGGTCTGAGAGTCGCCGGGCTCGTTCTGGCGCTGGCGGCGCCGCTGGGGACACCGCCATCGGCCCGCGCGGCCGAGATCGTCTACCCGGCCGGCTCCCGCTTCGGCTTCCAGCCGCCCGCCGACATGGTGCCCTCACGCCGCTTCGCCGGCTTCGAGCGGCGCGAGGGCGGCGCCACGCTCTCGGTGGTGGAGTTGCCGCCGAACGCCTTCGCGGAACTCGTCACCAACTTCACGGACGCGAACCTCCTCACCCAGGGCTTCGCCGTGGAGAAGCGCGAGCCGATGAAGATCGGCGAGGCCGAGGCGATGCTGTTCACGGGTGAGCAGCCGAGCGCCCCCGGCACGGAAGGGCCCACGGTCCGCAAGCTCCTGCTCCTCGTGGGCGACCCGACCGTCACCGGGATGATCGTCGCCCAGGCGCTACCCGATGCCGAGACCGAGGCGAGTCTGCGGGCGCTCATCACGAACGTGACGATCCGGCCGCCCCTGACCCTCGCCCAGCAGGTGGACGCGCTGCCCTTCCGCATCGCCGACCCGGCGGGGTTCCGCCCGGTGCGGGTTCTGGCCGGGAACTCGGTGCTGATGACCGAGGGATCGAAAGACCAGATGCTCAACGTGGAGCAGCCGATCCTGGTCGTGGCCCAGGCGGTGCAGCAGCCGCCGGCCGCCGAGCAGCGCGACGGCTTCGCGCGCAGCGCGCTCTACGCGAACCAGACCATGAAGGATTTCGTGATCGAGCGCGCGCAGAGCTACCGCCGCAACGGCGTCGACTGGCACGAGATCGTGGCCCGCGCCGTCGATGTCCCGTCGAACAAGCCCATCGTGGTGTCCCAGACCATCCGCTTCGCCCCGGACGGCTACCTGCGCGCGGTCGGCATCGTGCGCGAGGACCAGCGCGACGGCACGCTGTCGAAGTTCCGCCAGATCATCGACAGCGTGCAGATCAAGTAAGCGGGTCGGGTCACGGGGCATCCGCGGCGCGTGCCGGCGACCAACGGCTCGCCATCACCCGCTCCGGGCATCCGGGGCAACGGCTCTCTCCTGTGCGCCGGGGGCTCCGCGGCCGTCACGGTGTCCGGCGGGACGTCCGGCGCGGCCACCGCGTCCAGACCGCGAACCCTGCGATCGCCGCGAGGGCGAGTGCGGCCAGCGCGAGGCCGAGGCCGAGGCCCCTCGGCCGATAGCGGAGCACCAGGTCGCCGGCCCCGGCCGGAATCACCACGGACGGCAGGATCGCGTTGACGATCTCAACGGTGAGCGGCTGCCCGTTCCACGCGGCCTCGTAGCCCGGGTACCAGGCCCGCGCCCATACGATGCGACCGCCTGGGCCGGCCAGCCCGTAGCGCGCCTCCCGGACATCCTCCTCGGCCCTCCTGATCTCTGCGCCTTCGGGCAGGCGCGACAGCGTACCGGGCAGGCTCGGCAGCGTCCGCTCGAACAGGACCCCGCTCTCGACGGATCGGTGCACCCAGCCCGGGCCGGCCACGGCCGCGAAGGCCACGGCCCGCGCACCCGCCTGCGCCGTGACCCGCGTCACGCGGGCGAGGTCGAGGGTGCTCGCGCCGGTCACGGGATCCGGGCGCGTCCAGCGCTCGGCCGCGTCGGGGCAGGACCCGCCGATGTAATCCAGGCAGAGGTCTCCGAAGCCCCGCCCGCGCATCGGCGAGTAGCCGGCGATCGCGGCGTTGCCGGTGTAGAGGGCGGTGTTGCCCTGCGGGAAGGCGAGATACAGGCCGGCCGGGGCATCGCGGATGTCCGGCCTCCTGAACAGGGCCCGCTCGAACAGGAGCAGCGCCGTGTCGCCCTGCCGCAGACCGGGCTCGCCGCGGTAGGCCGCCCGCTCCATCGGCGGCCGCCAGTCCGGGAACTGACTGTTGCCCGGAAAGATCTTGGTCAGCGCCGCGAAGATGGCGATGTGGCTCATACCGATGGCGATCAGCCCCGTCCGGATTCGGGGCCCCCCGCGGCGCAGGACGATCAGCACGACCAGGACCACCGGCAGGAGAAGCAGGAGATTCACGCCGATCGCATCGACGAGCGGGAGGCCGGCGAGGAGGCCGGTGCCGAGGATCAGCGCCGACGCCCGGCGGGCGGACCAGACGTGCCCCGGCTGGCCGAGGAACCACGCCCCCAGGACCGCGCAGCCGATCTGGAAGTAGGGAAGGAAGCGGAAGGGCCAGCGCAGCTGCGACACGCCCGGTGCCGCGGCCAGGAGACCGAGCACGAGGGTCGCGGCGAGGAGGAGCGCGGCACCGGTGCCGGCCGGCCCGCGCATCCGCGGCCACGCGCCGTGCAGCATGGCGACCGGGATCCACCAGCCCACGTACTGCATCGGCGGCGAGACGACGAGCGAGAGGCCGCCGAAGCTGATCCAGGCCTGCGGGAAGACCGGCGCGCCGATCGCGACGAGCGTCGGGAGCGGTGTCTGCCACTGGTGCAGGTCGAACGATTCCGCCAGCCGCGCGGTGCTGCCGATCGCGGCCGCGAGCGGCATCCAGGCGGGCGCCGCGAGCGCGAAGCCGAGGCCCGCCGCCAGCACGGCCCGAAGGCCCGCCCGCCGATCCGCGCCGGCGAAAGCCCCCGCCGCCACGCCCGCCGCCAGACCCGCCAGCAGGGCCGCGTCCGCGAAGGGCCAGCCGCTCGCCACCACGAGGAAGACCGCCAGCGCCGCGGGCGCGATGAAGCGGCTGTCCTGCCCGGCCCAGATCAGGAAGGCGGCCGCCCACGAGAGCCAAGCCGCGCTGACGAGGCCCGGCACCCAGCTCACCGCACCCCAGTCGACGACGCCGAGGCAGGTGGCGCCGGCGAGGCCGCCGAGCACGGCGAAGGGCCGCCCGGTGCCGATGCTGCGCCCGAGCGCGTAAGTGCCCGCGCCGAGAAGGCCGACATGGAAGACGGCGTAGAAGGCGGCCGCCCTGTCGAGGCGTTCGAAGCCGTCGAGCACGCGGTAGAGCGCGAGGCAGACGGGGTTCAAAAGGCCGTACTGGTACTCGGCGAGGAACGCCCCGCCCTGGAACAGGCGCGGCGTGAGGAACGGCCACTCTCCCGACCGGATCAGCCGGGCGATCTCGAGGAAGCCGGGCAGGAAGTAGGACTGGGCATCGTCCCGGAAATAGAAGCTCGGCTCGTGCAGGAGGGGAATCGCCGCGGTCGCGGCGGCGAGGCAGGCGGCCAGGAGGGCGTGGCCGATCTCCGCGCCGGCCCGGGAGCGGGGGCTCCCGGACGGGGCTCCGCCGGAGATCGCCGCCCGCCCGGCGAGCGGGCCGGTGCCGGTCGTCATCGCGTCCACACCGCCAGGACCGACTTGCCCGCCCGGTAGCCGATGAGAGGATCGACGCGGCGCGAGAGGGGCACCATCAGCCGGTCCCAGACGGCGATCTGCCGGGCCGTGGGCATCGTCTGACGCAGGAGCGCGGCGTTGGCGAACGATGCGGCCAGGCCCACGCTGTCGAGGTAGCGCAGCCGCACGAGCCTCAGGCCGTCCGGCGCGACCGCCCGAAGGCTGGCGCTGGTGTAGCGCCGCTCGTGCCCGATCGCCGCGTCGAAGGGCGAGTAGAGGCGGGGATGGGCGGGTGCCAGCACCACGAGGGCGCCGCCCGGGGCGAGAGCCGCCGCCGCCCGCGCGAGTTCCGCCCGGTCCTCCCGGACGTGTTCGAGAACGTCGATGTAGAGGATCGCGTCGTAGGGCTCCGGGTCGCCACAGGAGCCGGTGTAGGACGCGAGCGTGCCGTGGCAGGCGCGGACGTGCGCCGGCAGCGTCCCCGCCGCCGCCTTCGCGGCGAGCGCGGCGGCGAAGCGGCGGTCCGGCTCGAGGCAGGTCCAGTGCGTCACGCCGGGCCGGCGGGCCAGGATCTCCGCGGTCGCACCGAGACCGGCCCCGACATCGAGCACCCGGCCGCGCAGGAACGGTGCTATCTCGCGCGACCAGTAGGCCTTCCAGGAACGTGCCGCGGCGAAAAGGTCGAGTTCGGTGCCGACGTAGCCGTCCGCGGTCAGGAGGCCGCTTTCCATGTCGTCCGTTCCCATGCCGCGTCTTGCCACGCCATCCCTTGCCCAGCTGCCTCGTCCGGCGGCACCCCGGAGGAGGGCGGGGACGCCCGCTGCGCCGGATCCGCGCTCGGGACCAGGAAGCGCTCGGCCTCGCGGGCCGGCACCACCTCGGACAGGGACCGGCGGTTGAGGTGCGAGGCCGCGGAGGCGAGCGCGAGGAGGATCGCCTGAAGCAGCGCGACGAGGAGCAGGCCGGCCGCGCTCGTGGCCCAGCCCGGCACGGCCATGTCCGTGCCGAAGCGGATCGCGACCACCGCGACCAGCGCGGCGACGAGGCCGCCGGAGAAGAGCCCGAGGGCGATCAGGAGCCGGACGAGGCAGACGTCCTCGAAGACCGCGATCGCGTTGAGCCCGTGCCGGATCAGGCTGGTCAGGTTCATGCTGGAGCGGCCCGCGTAGCGCGTGCCCCGGTCCAGGCGCACGCGGTGCAGGGGCAGGCCGGACCGCAGCAGCGTCGCGGCGAAATGGCTCCACAGCGCCGGGCTGTGGACGAGGCGGGCCAGCGCCCGCGGCGGGATCACGCAGTAATGGCCGAAATCGATCGTCTTGCCGGTCCCGATCACGAAGAAGGCCTTGAACACGGCGTAGCCCAGGGCGAAGCGCGCGCCCTCGAAGCGGCGGCCGCGCCGCACGCAGATGATCGCGTCCGGATGGGCCGCACTCGTGTCCAAGAGGTACGGGATGTGTTCCGGACGATCCTCGCCGTCCCCGTCCATCACGATCACGGCGCGGTAGGAGGCCGCGCGGGCGCTCGCGACGGTGAGGCCGACCGCGATGGCGCGTTGGTGCCCCAGATTGGCGACCAGGGTCGCCCGCCGGAGGCGCAGGCGCGGCGCCGCGTCGGCGATGGCGCGCAGCGTCTCGTCCCCGCACTGCCACGAGCCGTCGTCGACCACGATGAGGTCGGCCGTCAGATTCCGCGTCTCGCAGACGGTCCCGATCGACTGGGCGAGATGCCGGAAGGCCGCCCAGTCGTTGTAGACCGGTACGACGATGCCGATCGGCAACGCGTCCTCCCCGGCGGTCGCGCGCAGGCCTGCCAATTCCTGTGCGGCGCGGGCGAAACGGTCCCCGGGCCGCTCCGGCGGAGCGTCGACCACGTCCCTCATCATCCCCCCGGGCGCCGACGGTTCCGGTCGCGCTGGTCCGGGTAGCGGACGCCCTGAGCCGGCTCGACGGGCAGGATGGCGAAACACGGTTAAGGACGGATGTAGGAGACGGGCAGGCCGCGCCGAAACGGATCGGGGCGCGGCTCGCGCCGCGCCCCGATCTCGTCGCAGGTCCGTGAGGCCGGGATCAGTGCCCGGTGGAGACCGGGTTCATCACACCGTTGCGGGCATGGTGGGCCTTCAGCATCGGACGGAGTGCCGTGATGGCGAGCGCCGCCGCGGTCAGGTCCATGATGGCGACCGTGTAGAGCACGGTCGACCACGTGCCGGTGGCCTGCATCAGGAGGTTGCCGACCGGGACGAACAGAGCGGCGAGGCCCTTGGCGCAGTAGAGTACGCCGTAGATCTTGCCGATGTGCTTCGAGCCGAAGGTGTCGGCGGCGGTGGCCGAGAACAGGGAGTACACCTCGCCCCAGGCCAGGAACACGATGCCCGAGAGGATCACGAAGGCCCAGGGGTTCGAGCCGAAGTAGCCCAGCGCCACGATGCCGATGCCCTCCATCGCGAAGGCGATGAACATCGTCTTCTCGCGGCCGATCTTGTCCGAGACCCAGCCGAAGAGGGGACGCGAGACGCCGTTCATGATGCGGTCGAGCATCAGCGCGAAGGGCAGCGCCGCCATGGCGAAGAAGTACAGGTTCACCTGGAAGTTCTTCACCCCGAGGTCCTGCGCGATCACGCCGAGCTGGGCCACCGCCATCAGGCCGCCGGTCACCGTGCAGGTGAACATCAGCAGCATCACCCAGAAGACCTTCGTGTTGAGGGCCTCCTTGAGGGTGTAGTCGCGCCGGGACTGGAGCACGGTCGAGGAGAACTTGACTTCGCCGCCGGACGGGCCGCGCACGAAGATCGCCGCCAGGATGATCACCGCGCCCTGGATCAGGCCGAAGGTGAAGAAGGCCTGGGCGTAGCTGCCCGCATCGATCATCTTGGCGATGGGCAGGATGGTCAGCGCCGAGCCCGCGCCGTAGCCGCCCGCCGTCAGGCCGACCGCGAGGCCGCGCCGGTCCGGGAACCACTTCAGGGCGTTGTTGATGCAGGTGGCGTAGACGCAGCCGACGCCGATGCCGCCGACGATGGAGCCCATGTAGAAGCCGGTGAGCGAGGTCGCGTAGGAGTTCACCACCCAGGCGAGACCCGTCATCAGGCCGCCGAACATCAGCACCTTGCTGGGGCCGTACTTGTCGATGAAGTAGCCCTCGATCGGGGTGAGCCAGGTCTGGACCACCACGAAGATGGTGAAGGCGACCTGGATCGCGGCGCGATCCCAGCCGAAGGTCTTCTGAATCTCGGGGACGAATAGGGTCCAGGCGTACTGGATGTTGGCGGCTGCCACCATGCAGAGTACACCGAGCCCGAGCTGGAGCCAGCGTCCCGCCATGGGTCTCGCCTCTGCGCGTATTGCGGCGGAGGATGTCATGGGCGTCTCCTTCTCCCTCGCCGGCAATAGGTTCGCGATCGGACAAATGTCCTCCCGCGCCTCCGGTCGATGCTTTCCCAGCGACCACCATCATTTGGTAAGATACGGCGGCATCGCTGGTATGCAGTATTTGTAATGATGACAGCGTTGGCAACCGGAATTTTCTTGCCGGGTGCCAACGAAATTTTTGCATGGGAGGCGCATTTTTCAGGATTAGAGGTCTTTCTAGAACGTGTCAGCCGGCCTCGTCCGGCTCCGGACCGCGGGTGACGTCGAGGCCGGGACCGCGGCCGGCAGGCGGTCCGACCTTCACCGCAGCCCCCGTGCGGGCCGCCTCGTAGATCGCCTCCATCAGAACGTGGTCCTGCAGACCCTCCTCGCCCGGCGTGCGCGGGCGGCGGCCCTCCTGGACGCAGCGGGCGAAGTGGTCCATCTCCAAAGCGAACTGGTTCTTGTGGGAGAGCCGCCGCTCGTCCCGCGTCACGGCCTTGCCGCTGCGGTGTGTCACGAAGAGGCGCTGGCCCGTGTAGGCAAAGGCGTTCTCCAGATCGATCTCGGCGCCGGCGCTGTGCACGGTGAGGCGGCGCGCCTCGTGCACGCCGTAGCTCGTCATGCACTGCGCGATCACGCCGGAGGGGAAGGTGAGGGTGAAGCTCACGCTCTCCTCGACTTCGGCGAACTTGCGGTCGTCCGGGGGCGAGTGGATCCGGGCAGTGACCTGATCCGGCTCCTCGCCGAGGAGCGCGCGCACGCCGTTGAGGCAGTAGATACCGATATCGGGCAGCGCGCCGCCGCCCGAGAGCGCCCGGCGCAGGCGCCACTGCTCGGGCAGGCCCGAGGTCTGGCCGTTGAAGGCCTGGATCAGGCGCGGGCGACCGAACTCGCCCGCCCGGCTGATCCGCACGACCTCGCGGTTGAAGGGCTCGTACTGGCAGCGATAGGCGATCATCAGCCGGACGTTCGCGCGCTCGCAGGCCGCGATCATCTCGCGCGCCTCCGCGGAACTCGCCGCCATCGGCTTCTCGCAGAGCACGTGTTTGCCGGCACCCGCCGCCGCCAGAACATTGTCCCGGTGCACCGCGTTCGGGGTGACGATGTAGACCGCCTGGACGTCCGCGTTGGCCTTGAGCCTGTCCCAGTCGCCGTAGCCGTAGACCGCGTCCTCCGGCACGCCGTACTGCTGCGCCACGAGCCGGGCCTTCTCGGGCGAGCCCGACATCACCGCGGCGAGCCGGGCATGTTTGGTCTGGCCCAGCGCCGGCAGGATCTCGTCGAGGCTGAGCCGCCCGAGGCCGACCACGCAGTAGCCGGTGCGCTTGGCCACCGGCTGCGGCGCGGGGGTGGGCGCCGGCGGCTTGTCGCCCTCGCCGCGCCAGTTCGGGAACATCACCCGGTTGCCCTGCACCGCGCCCGTGTCGGCCGGGACCGTGGGGCTGGGCGGGGCGGCGTTCGCCCGGCCGCCGAGGCCGAGCGCGCCGGTGATCGCGGCGCCCGCCGCCAAGAGGTTGCGCCGGGAGAGCGCGCTGTCGTCCGTCATCGGGGATGTCCGCTATGCGAGGGATCTCGTCCGGCCAATGAAGGCGCTCGCGCGGGGGTTCCTGGCCCGCGGCGACGCGCCGGGCGGGGGCGCCCCGCCCGCGATGTCACACCGGGGCAAAATCCGGTGGGGCCCGCGCCCGCCACCTTGCCGGCCCGGCGGCCCTCGGCGACAACGTGAGGGCGTCCCGGATCGGCCGAGCTCGACCGGTCCTCGCACCCGCGTATCTCGTTCAGGTGTCACCCAAGCGATGCTCCGGTTCCTCGGCCGGCATGCGGGCCTGTCGGCCTTCGGGGTGGTGGCCGCCGTCGTCCTCGGGCCCCTCGCGGTGTTCTGGCCGGGCGCCGGGGCACTGGCCCTCGCCCTCCTCGGCGCGCTCGGAGCGCTCGCCGCCCATGCCCGCGCCACCGCGCTGCGGGTGCGCTGCGATGTGCTATCCCGGGAGATCGACGGTCTCTCCAAGCGGCTGCTGCGGGCGGAGGCGCTCGCGGCCGCGCGACCGGAGCCGGACCAGTCCGGGCTGACCGCCGAGGTCTCGGACCTCGGCGTCGAGATCGGCCTGCTCAGCGGCATCGTGCGCGACCTCACCGCGGTCGTCGGCGCGCAGGACGCCGAGGTCGCCCGCCTCAAGGCGGTCGCCGCGCGCGCGGCCGCGTCGGCTGCGCCGATGCCGACGCCCGCGGCGCCGCCCGCCGCCCCCCGGGTCGTTCCCGCCGAGCCCGCGCGGCCGGTGGCGGCCCCTCCGGCCACCCCGCCCCCGGTCCCGGCGGCTGCGGTCCGGTCGCTTCCGCCCCGCGCGATCCTGCCCCGCCCCGAGCCCCTGCCCGAGGCCGCGCTGGTCGCGGCCTTCGAGGGCGAGGGGCTGGAGGTGCATCTCCAGCCCGTCGTCACCCTGCCGCAGCGCAAGGTCGTGGCCTACGAGGCGCTGGCGCGGCTGCGCGCGGGCACGGACCTGATCGTGCCCGAGGACTTCCTGCCGGTGCTGGAGCGGCACGGCCGCACCACCGAGCTCGACCGTCGCATGCTCCAGCGCGCCGCGACCGTCGCGCGCCATCTCGGCAGCCGCGGCAGTGAGGCGAGCGTCACCTACGGTCTCTCGCCGCTCTCGCTCTACGAGCCCGGCTTCCTGCGGTGGCTCGCCCGGCTGGTGGGCGACGAGTCCGGCCTTGCCGGCCGTCTCGTGCTCGCCCTGCCGCAGGCCAGCTGGCGCAGCCTCGACCCCGAGCAGGCGAACGCGCTCGCGGCCCTTCGCGGCAAGGTGGGCTTCGCCCTCGACCGGCCGCAGGACCTGCGCTTCGACGGCATCGCCCTGGCGCGCGTCGGCGTCGGTCAGGTCAAGGTGCCGGCGGGCCTCCTGCTGCGTCCCGACCGGCCGGACCTCGCCGACATCGCCGTCGAGGATCTGGTCACCGCCCTCGCCCGGGCCGGCATCCGCCTCGTTGCGCAGGCGGTCGAGGCCGAGGGCGAGGTGCCGGACCTGATCGACCTCGACGTCGCGCTGGCTCAGGGCTCGGTCTTCGCCGCGCCGCGCCCCGTGCGCGCCGACGTGCTCGCCGCCCCGCCCACCGCCGAGCCGCCCGAGCCCGAGCCGCCGCAGCGCCGGCCCTTCCGCTCCTTCCTGCGCCGGGCAAGCTGAAGTCCTCGGCCGTTGCCATCGCCGCCCCGTCCGCCTAACCGGACGCCGCGACCGCCGCAGGACCACGCATGACCGAGCACGATACCCGTCACGTTCGCATCCCGACGCTCTCCGGTTTCCGGGAGATCGCGGACGCCTACGACCTGATCCTCTGCGACGTCTGGGGGGTGCTGCACGACGGCCGCCGGGCGCACACGGGCGCGGGCGAGGCGCTGATCCGCTTCCGGCACCATGCCGGGGCGGAGCGCCCGCGCCGGGTGGTGCTGGTCTCGAACGCGCCGCGCCCGGGCGAGGGCGTCGGGCGCATCCTCGACGGGTTCGGCGTTCCGCGCGAGGCCTACGACGCCATCGTCACCTCGGGCGACCTCACCCGGGCGCTGATCGCCGACCGGCCCGGCACCCGCCTCTACCATCTCGGGCCCGAGCGCGACGCGGGCATCTTCCGGGGCCTCGACGTGGAGCTGGTCGCGGCCGAGGCCGCCGATCTCGTGCTCTGCACCGGCCTGTTCGACGACCGCACCGAGACGGCCGACGATTACCGCGACACGCTCGGGGCGCTCCACGCGCGCGGCGTCCCGATGATCTGCGCCAACCCCGACCTCGTGGTCGAGGCGGACGGCCGGCTGATCCCCTGCGCGGGGTTGCTGGCCGCGGCCTACGCCGATCTCGGCGGCGCGGTGGTCTACGCGGGCAAGCCGCACCGGCCGGTCTACGAGGCTGCGCTCGCCCGCGCGGGCGAGCTCGACGGGCGCGAGCCGCCTGACGCGGGCCGGGTCGTCGCGGTCGGCGACGCGATCCGCACCGACATCGCGGGCGCCCGTGGCTTCGGCATCGCCAGCCTCCTCGTCGCCCGGGGTATCCACGCGGAGGAGCTGGGCGTCACGGCCGAGCACCACCGCCTCGGCGAGATCGCCGGCTGGCTCGCCACGCAGGCGGTGCGGCCCGACGCGGTGATCGAGCGCCTGGTCTGGTAGGATTCGGCGGCAAGGCGCGGGATGCGCCGACGCGCGCGAACGGCAGGATGGGGCTTCGATCCCCGAAAGGCCTCCAGACCGGAGACATCGCGATGCCCGATCCGACCGCCACCGCACCCCCCAAGGCCGTCCGTCCCCTCGACGAGGCCACGATGTGGGCGGCGCTCGCCGCCCGCGACGCCGCCGCAGACGGACGCTTCGTCTTCGCGGTGCGCACCACCGGCGTGTACTGCCGCCCGAGCTGCCCGTCCCGGGCGGCCCGGCGCGAGAACGTGCGCTTCTACCCCGGACCGTCCGAGGCGGAGGCCGCCGGCTACCGTCCCTGCCGGCGCTGCCGCCCGGACGCGGCGGGACCGGCCGAGCGGCGCCGCGAGGCGGTCGCCCGCGCCTGCCGGCTGATCGAGCGGGCCGAGACCGAGCCGGCGCTCGATGCACTGGCGGCCGAGGCGGGCCTGAGCGCGCACCACTTCCACCGGGTCTTC
Source organism: Methylobacterium hispanicum (assembly GCF_022179285.1). Classification (GTDB taxonomy): domain Bacteria; phylum Pseudomonadota; class Alphaproteobacteria; order Rhizobiales; family Beijerinckiaceae; genus Methylobacterium; species Methylobacterium hispanicum. The sequence continues at coordinate 145,248 of NZ_BPQO01000008.1, forward strand.
CGCGCGATCACCGGCGTGACGCCGCGGGCCTACGCGCGGGCGCGCCGGGCCGAGCGCCTCGCCGCTGCCCTGCCGACGGCCGGCACGGTGACGGAGGCGCTCTACGCGGCGGGCTACAACGCCCCAAGCCGCTTCTACGCCGAGGCGCCGGAGCGGCTCGGCATGAGCCCGACCGCCTATCGCCGGGGCGGGGCGGGTGCGCGCATCCGCTTCGGGGTCGGGGCCTGCGCGCTCGGCGCGATCCTGGTGGCGGCGAGTGAGCGGGGCGTCTGCGCCATCCTGCTCGGCGACGATCCCGACGCGCTCGTGCGCGACCTGCAGGACCGCTTCGCCGCCGCGGAACTCGTGGGGGGCGACGCGGTGTTCGAGGCCTGGATGGCGCGGGTGATCGGCCTCGTCGAGGCGCCGGGACGAGGCCTCGACCTGCCCCTCGACATCGGCGGCACCGTCTTCCAGCAACGGGTCTGGGAGGCGCTGCGCCGGATCCCGGTGGGCGAGACCGCGAGCTACGCCGAGATCGCCCGCGCCATCGGCCTGCCGGCGGCGGTCCGTGCGGTGGCGATGGCCTGCGGCGCGAACGCGCTGGCTGTCGCGATCCCCTGCCACCGGGTGGTGCGCTCGGACGGCGCGCTCTCAGGGTACCGCTGGGGTGTGGAGCGCAAGCGCGCGCTGCTGGCACGGGAGGCGGAGGAGGGCGAGGGGTGATGGCGCCCCGGTCTCCCTCCCCCCTCTGCGGGGGAGGGTGGCGCCCGAAGGGTGACGGTCGGGACGAAGTCCCGCAAAGAGGGGAGCCCGGCTTCAGGAAGGGGCGCACCCGTCATGCGGGGCGGTGCCTCTGCCGGAGGCGTTCACCCCTCTCCCGACCCGGCCTTACGGCCGGCCCACCCTCCCCTGCAGAGGGGGGAGGGACAGCGCGGGGGCCGTAGCCCGGATGCGCGACACGCGCGCTTGCAGAGTCCCTCGGATGAAAGCCGTCCCGAGCCCGAAGCCCCGGGACGGTTCGAACCCTCACTCCGTCTCGGGCGCGATCTGCTGCAGGCCGCCGATGTGGCGCTGGGCGTAGAGCGGCAGGCCGATCTGGTTGATCAGCTCCAGCTGCGTCTCGAGGAAGTCGATATGGCCCTCCTCGTCCTCGGCCAGATCCTCGAACAGGCGCTTCGAGACGCGGTCGTTGATCGAGTCGCAGTACTTGGCCGCCTCGAGGTAGAGCGAGCGGGCCTCGTTCTCGGCCGCGAGGTCGCACTCGATGATCTCCTGCACGGTCTGGCCGATCCGCAGCGGGTCGAGCTCCTGCAGGTTCGGGAAGCCGTCGAGGAACAGGATCCGGTCGATGAACCGGTCGGCGTGGTTCATCTCCTCGATCGATTCCTTGCGCCAGAACTTGGCGAGGTCGACGTAGCCCCAGTCGTTCAGCAGGCGGAAGTGGAGCCAGTACTGGCTGACCGCCGTCAGCTCGCTGCGCAGGCCTCGGTTGAGGTACTCGATGACCTTGGTGTCGCCCTTCATTGCCCCACACTCTCCGTTGTCGGAACGCGAGGAAGCGGGCGCCAGGTTCGAGAACCGTCGGGCACCTCTCAGGCGGCCAGCTCCTCGTCCGCTGTTTGGAACTGTTTCAGACTGCAGGCGCTGGCGCAAGACGCCGAGCAGGCATGGGCGTCCGCTTCCGCCGCTTCGCTGAGTGCCGTGCGCAGGATCGACCGGATGGTGCGGGCGCAGCGCCCGCATTTCGGGCTGCAGCCGAGGCAGGCATAGACCTGGGCGGGCGTGCGCGGGCAGGCCGGGCCCGGATCGAGGCAGCCGCGCACGGCGCCATCGGACAGGACGTTGCAGGAACAGACGATCATGCGACCCGTGAACCCTGGCTTGGTTCTCGGCCGGCCGGAGAGCCGTTCGGCCGTCCCTCGATACGGAGCCGACCCCGGACGGGCAGGCCCTCGCTGATGCACACCAGATTAGAACTCTTGAAAACTAGAGCGTTTTCAAAGCGTTAGTGCGGGCGACACATGGCACCGGGGCGTGAGTGGGTCAAGGGTGCCGGGTTCACGTGTGCGCAATCGATCAGGCCCTTCCCGCAGCCTTGCGCTCCGTGCCGGACCCCGCCGGAGACGCGCCGGACACGGTGACGCAGCCGGCTCCAATCGTCCTCGGCCGCCCGGTCCGGCGGGCGCGGCCGGAGCCGAATCGCGGACAGGCCGCGGCCTTCGTCATCCCGCAACGCAGCGAGGCCGCCGCCGGGGAATCCTGGCCGGACAAGGACTTAAAGCCCGCCACCGGTTTCGCATCTCCCCAAATCCCTCTAGCCTTGCGCGATTCCCCCCTGTAAGGCCGCCCGGCGCGCTCACGCGCCGCCTCCCCGCGGCCCGGCGGGGCAAATTCGGCGCAAGCCCGGACTGAAGGAGATTCCCAGGGATGGCAAAGACCGCAGCGGATGTCCTGAGGGAGATCAAGGACAACGACGTCAAGTACGTGGACTTCCGGTTCACGGACCCGCGGGGCAAGTGGCAGCACGTCACCTTCGACGTCTCCCTCGTGGATGATGAGATCTTCCAGGACGGCACCATGTTCGACGGCTCGTCGATCGCCGGCTGGAAGGCGATCAACGAGTCCGACATGCTGCTGATGCCGGACCCGGCGACCGCCTGCATGGACCCGTTCTTCTCCGCCTCCACCATGTCGATCGTCTGCGACGTGCTGGAGCCGTCGAGCGGCCAGCCCTATTCCCGCGACCCGCGCTCGACCGCCAAGCTGGCTGAAGCCTACTTGCGCTCCACCGGCATCGGCGACACGATCTATGTCGGCCCCGAGGCCGAGTTCTTCGTCTTCGACGACGTGAAGTTCGGCGCCGACCCCTACCACACCGGCTTCCAGCTCGATTCGACGGAACTCCCCACCAACGGCTTCACCGACTACGAGGGCGGCAACCTCGGCCACCGGGTGCAGACCAAGGGCGGCTACTTCCCCGTCCCGCCGCAGGACTCGGCCCAGGACATGCGCGGCGAGATGCTGGCCGCCATGCAGTCGATGGGCGTGAAGGTCGAGAAGCACCACCACGAGGTGGCGTCGGCTCAGCACGAGCTCGGCATGAAGTTTGACACGCTGACGCTGCTCGCCGACCACATGCAGATCTACAAGTACTGCATCCACAACGTGGCGCAGAGCTACGGCAAGTCGGCGACCTTCATGCCCAAGCCCGTATACGGCGACAACGGCTCCGGTATGCACGTGCACCAGTCGATCTGGAAGAACGGCAAGCCGCTGTTTGCCGGCGACAAGTACGCCGACCTCTCCCAGGAATGCCTCTGGTACATCGGCGGCATCATCAAGCACGCCAAGGCGCTGAACGCTTTCACCAACCCCTCGACCAACTCCTACAAGCGCCTTGTCCCAGGCTACGAGGCCCCGGTGCTGCTGGCCTACTCGGCCCGCAACCGCTCGGCCTCCTGCCGCATCCCGTGGACGACGAACCCGAAGGCCAAGCGCGTCGAGGTCCGCTTTCCCGACCCGATGGCGAACCCCTACCTAGCCTTCTCGGCGCTGCTGATGGCCGGCCTCGACGGCATCCTCAACAAGATCGATCCGGGTCCGGCCATGGACAAGGACCTGTACGACCTGCCCCCGCGCGAGCTGAAGCAGATCCCGACCGTGTGCGGCTCGCTCCGTGAGGCCCTCCAGAGCCTCGACAAGGACCGGGACTTCCTCAAGGCCGGCGGCGTGTTCTCGGACGACCAGATCGACTCGTTCATCGAGCTGAAGATGACCGAGGTGCTGCGCTACGAGATGACCCCGCACCCGATCGAGTTCGTGCAGTACTACTCGCTCTGAGCGGACGGGCCGGGCGGCGACGCCCGGCCTGCCCTGATGATCGCGGCGCCGGGGCCCTGCACAGGGCTCCGGCGTCTCGCGTTTCGCGCCGCGTCGGCGCGCTTGCAGGTCGGCCCAAATTCCTATCCAAGGATCCGGACGATCGATGATCCGGGCCTCCGTGATGGGACAGAGGACGAAGAAGCGGATCCGGCCGAACCGGACGAGGAAGCGGCTCGGCCGCCTGCCGCCGACACCGGAGTTCTTGAAGTTCGGCAGCTACTTCCATCAGGACGTTCTGGTCCTCCAAGGCACCTGGGAAGCCGCGACGCTCGATGTCGTCGCGTCGTTCAACGGCGAGGATCGGAAGCGGCTGCGCGACTTCATCGGGACGGTCCTGGAAAGCGACCTCTCGCCCGACGAACTGAAAAAGCTCTGGGATCTGACGGGATCCGATTGGTATCTCGATGGCGCCGCCCTTCGGACCATCCTCGCCCTCGCGCATGATGGGTTGCGCAAAGGGCTGTCGCGCCGAGAAGCCCGCATGCTCTTCCTCGACCACCTCGCCGTCGTCGCGCCGACCCTCGCGGAGGGCGTGGTGCATGTCCGCGAGAGCCTGGACCTCGACATCCCCGAGGGCGGGCGCCACCGCGAGATGGGCACGCGCAACCACCTGCTGCGCCTCGGCGAGGCGCTCTTCCTCGAAGTGATCGCGGTCGATCCCGAGGCGCCGCCGCCTGACCGCCCGCGCTGGTTCGGCCTCGGCGATGCCGCTGCGGTCCGGGCCGATTGGGAGTCCGGGCGACGCCTGCGCGCCTTCGTGGCCCGCACGAACGATCTCGACGGCGCGCTCGCCCGGCGTCCCGGCCTGTTCGGCTCGGCCATGCGCATGAGCCGCGGCGCTCTCTCCTGGCGCTTCGCCCTGCGCGGTGACGGCGCGCTCCCGATGGACGGCCTCCTGCCCTGCCTCATGGACTGGGACGCCGCCGGCCACCCGGCCCGCGCCATGCCGGATCTCGGCGCGCGGCTCCTCGTCTTCCGGCTCGACCATCCCGACCCGGAGGCGGCTGCCGCCCTCTACCGGGAGATCGGCCTCCTCAACCCGCCCGAGATCCACGCAGGTGCCGTGTTCCGCTACACGGCGGAGATCGAGACGCCCGCGGGCCCGCGCATCCTGGGCTGAGCCGGGACCGCTCGAGCCCGGGCGCGACGGCCTCCCGGGCTGGGATCGAAGCCTCAATCCGCCCCGCTCGGCACGCAGCCGCAGACGGACATCTGCCCCGGTACCGTGGTGGTCCACTGGCCGTTCCAGGCCGAGGCGTAGCTGCTGCAGGTGGTGGGGCACTTGTTCTGGGCGTCGCCGTTGTTCCAGATCGGCCCGGCCTTGGCGTCGAAGCTCTTCGGGACGGTGAGGAGCACCAGCGCCTGCGTCGGCGTGGAGGTCTCGACCTTGTCGCCGGCCGGGTTGGCGTAGCCGCTGTCGCCGCAATAGACGGACGGCAGGAAGCGGCCGTAGGTGCGCGGCCCGGTGGCGTTGGCGCCGACCACGAAGGCGGATTTGAGGTAGGCCGCCGCCTGCGCCGCGTAGCCCGTCGCGTTGAAGTTGGGCGTCCCGCACTCGGATTGCTGGCTCGCCGTGATGCCCCAGGGCACGATCACGAAATCCGGCTTGAGCGCCTTGAGGGCCGCCAGGGCTTCCGCCTGGCCGTAGGTGTAGGCGTCCGCGCAGATGAGCAGGGACGTCTTGCCGAACGGGGTCGAGACCGTCTTGATGTCGGAGAGCGCGCCGGGCGTGTAGGCACAGCCGGGCTGGTTCAGGATCGCCTGGCAGGCCGCCGGGTCGAAGGCGTTCTGCAGCACGTTGTACTTGCGGTGGTGCAGGACGATCTGCCCCTGGGGATCGATCAGGATGCCGGAATCGTAGGCCTGATAGGCGTTCGGTAGCGAGCCGGGGCCGGCTTTGGGGCCCTGTTCGGCCAAGCCCGCCGCGACCCAGATGCCGACGCTGCGCGCGATCTCGGCGAACTGGTCGCTGTACCGGCCGGGAATCGGTGCGGCCTGGGTGAACACGGCCGGGTTGAGCCACCCGAAGACGGAGCCCTCGGGGAAGATGATCAGTGTCGCGCCCTGATCCTTGGCCTGCTGCGCCAGACCGCGCATGACGTCGAACTTGCCGACGTCCGAGCTGGGCAGTTGCGCGAGGCCGACGACGGTCTGGGCTTTCGTCGGCAGGGCCGCGATCGGACCCGAGATCAGGACGGCGCCGACGAGAACACGTCGCAGAAGCGATGCTAGAGGCATGGTCGATCCCCCCGATACCGAATCGGTATCGGGCAGGAAGGTTACTCTAGGTTATTTTACCGTACAATCTGAGGGTCGGGCGCGTTCCTTCCGGACCATGCCGCGAAGCGTCGCGGCCGCCCCGCGCCCCATGGATCGGGCCGACCGGGGCCGCGGCCCTCGCCTTGCCAGACGGACGAGAGCCCGGATAGGTCCGCCGGACGAGAGGACGCGGCTCCGATGCGGGGCCGGACGGCCGGAAGGATGCTGATTTGAACGTCACCCAGCTCACGCACCACGACCTCGACGGCTACGGCGCCTCGACGGTCGTCGGCCTCTTCCGCGACGTGCGGCGGGTGGTGCACATCCCGCGCTACGCCGATGTCGGGCCCGTGGTCGAGACCGAGCTGAAGCGGCTTGAGCGGACCAAGGCGCCCGAACTGCTGATCCTCACCGATCTGGGTCTCGAGGAGGTCGCCGTCACCTTCATCCGCCGCTTCGCGCAGATGAACCTGAAGCGCGAGGCCGAGCGGCGCCACCGCCTCGTGGTGCTCGACCACCACGCCTCCTCGATCGACCAGCTGCGCGCCCAGAAGCTGGAGCCGCGGCCCGACCCGGAGCGGCCCGCGCTGAACCGATTCGACGCGGGCGACCCGAACACCGTCGTGCTGATCGACGCGGAGCGCTGCGCCACCCGGATGGCCTACGAGCAGCGCGCCCTCTACGCGCCCGAGGCCGGGGCGGGCGATGCCGACCTCGCCGCGCTCGTCGCGGCGGTCGACGCCCTCGACCTCTGGCGCAAGGACCGGCCGGAATTCCTCGGGGGCCTCGCCCTCGACGAGGCCTTCTGGGACAACGTCTCGACCCTGATCCCGGTGGGCCACCCCTGGCATGATCGCTTCGTCAGCGGCCTGCTCCTGGCCCTCGCCGCCCTGCTGCGCGAGGGGCTGGACCCGGCCCGGATCGAGGCCCGGCTCGGCGCCGTGCGCCTGGCGCTCGTCGATGACCTGATGGCGGGCGATCCCGACGACGACGCCCGGCTCACCACCCGCATGCGCGTCGCCCGCGCCCTCGCCCGCTCGGAGGAGCTGTTCCGGCCGCTCTCGGACGGGACGCTTCTCTCCTTCGGGCTCGATTCCGGCGCCTTCCAGCGGATCTCCGACCTGATCATGGAAGCGGGCCGGGCCAAGCGCGTCGTGAACGTGCAGCGGGTCGGGACGCTCTCTTTCCGCTCGAACAACGAGACGGCGCTGGAGGGCGCGCGCAAGTTCCGCGGCGGCGGCCACCGGGACGCGGCCGGTGGCCGGCTCCAGAGCGGGGCGGCCTTCTCGCTCGCCGACGCCATCGCCCAGGTCGAGCCGGTGCTGAACCCGCCCGCGCCCGATCCCGACGCCAGCCCCTTCGCGGCGCTCCGCGCCCTGAAGGGCTGAAGGCGGCCGCGCGCCGGAACGGACCCGCCTCCCGCCCGGTTACCCGGCCGGTTCGGCGCGCGGGAGCAGGGTCACGGGATGGGTGAGCGGTCCTCGGAGCACATCGTCGTCCTGCTCGTCGACGCGGTCCGCGAGGCTGCCCGCCTCACGGCGCGGACGCTCGAACTCGCCCGCGTCGAGACCGACGGCAACATCCGGGCGCTCGCCGGGCTCGCCGCCAAGGTGCTGGCGATCGCCGTGCTGGTGGTCTCGGCTTTCTTCGTCTTCCTCGACGCAGCGGTGAAGTTGCTGGCCGCGCTGATCGGATCGGAGGCGCTCGGCGCGGTGATCGTCGCCGCGCCCTTCCTGGGCGTCGCGGCGATCCTCGGACTGATGGGCGCGCGCCGGATCGCCCTGCACAACCTCGAACCCTGGCGGACCATGCGCGAGGCCGAGCGGATCGTGCGCCTCAGCCCGCCCGCCCCATCCAGTCGGTGATGATCCGGATCTGCCCGTCGTCGAAGAGCGCCGGGGCGTGACCGCAGCCCGGGATCTCGACGAGCGTCGCGCGCGGGCCACGCCGGGTCATCTCGGCGGCGGTCTGCGGCAGCAGCAGGTCCGAGGTCTCGCCCCGCAGCAGCAGCACGGGGCAGCGCACCGCATCCCAGTCGCGCCACAGCGTCACGTTGTAGACCCGGCCCGGCCGGAACGCGACGGCGATGGCCGGATCGTAGTGCGGGCGCCAGGTGCCGCCGGGTTCGGGGACGAAGCTGTGGCGGGTCATCGCGCGCCACTGCGCGTCGGTGAGGGTGCCGAAATCCCGGAGCGCCGAGCGCAAGCGCGCCTCGGCGGTCGCGAGCGAGTGGTGCAGGCGCGGCGCCTCGCGCAGGCGGTTGCCGATGCCCCTGAGCGCCGCCCAGGGCAGGAACGGGCCGATGTCGTTCATCACCAGCCGGCGGATCGGCGTGTTCTGCGCGCCTGCCAGCACCATGCCGACGAGGCCGCCGAGCGAGGTGCCGACCCAGTCGAGCCGCTCGACGCCGAGATGCGCGATCAGCGCGGCCATGTCGGAGACGTATTGCGGCAGCCCGTAGAGCTCGGGGTCGGCGAGCCAGCCGCTCTTCCCACGCCCGACGATGTCCGGGCAGATCACCCGGTAGCCGAGGCCGACCAGCGCGCGCGCCAGCGGATCGAAGTCGCGGCCCTGGCGGCTCAACCCGTGCAGGCACAGCACCGTGTGCGGGCTCGCGGAATCGCCCCACTCCACGTAGGCGAGATCGTGGAAGCGCCCCTGCGCGTAGCCGATCGTGCGGCCGGGCCGGGGCTCGGCCGCGTCGCACCCCTCGGCCTCCGCCAGGGCGGGGTCCGCGAGCATCACAGCGGGCCGGCGCCGGTTCCGCGCGCGACGTCGCCGGCCGCGCGCAGCGCCGTGCGCTGCAGGTCGAGCATCTGGTGAGCGAAGCGCTCGCCCTGCTCCCGCAGGTAGCGGCTCTGGAGATCGGCGGCCGCGCGGGCATCCTCCGCTCGCACCAGGCTGGAGGCGAAGCTGAAGCCAGCCCGCATGTTCGTGTCGGTGGCGACGAAGAGGGTCTGGGCCACCGCGCGCATCGCCGCCCAGCCGCGGGCGGTGGGACCGTCGGCGTTCCGCCCGTCCGCCGAGAGCCCCATCAGGCCGGCCGCCCGCGCGGTGGAACTCTCGAAGGCGTTGAGGGCCACCTCGCCGGCCTCCACGCAGCGCAGGTAGGCCGCCCGGGCCCGGGCGATGTTCTCCTCGGCCAGTTGCCGACCCTGCTCGGTCATGTCCTTGTGTCCCCCGGTCCCTGGCCGTCCGGCCGCCGCAGCTGAGCAATCGAATCGGCGCCGCCGCGTTCCGCCTCTCCTTGACGGCCGCCCATCTCTTGTCACGCCCGCACCCCGGCGCAAAGGGCACGCCGGGGCCGCGCCCGACACAAAGCGGCGTGCGTGTGCGGCCGCGGGTGGGGAGTGCGCCTCAACTGGTCTTCAGGAAACGCTCGATGCTCCCGCCCAGGCTCTCGGAATGGGTGCCCAGCCGGTCCGCGATGGCCCGCACCGCGTCGGCGAGCTGGCCGGTGACGTTCGCCGCCACGGAGACGCCGCCGATATGCCCGGACATCTCCTGGGTCGCGACGGACTGCTCCTCGACGGCGCTCGCCATGGCGAGCGTCAGCTTCGACAGTTCGGCGACCGCGGAGCCGATCATCTCGATTGCGCCGACGGCCTCGTCGGTAGCGGTCTGGATCGCCGCGACCTGCTGCGTGATCTCGTCGGTGGCCCGGGCGGTCTGCGCGGCCAGCATCTTCACCTCGCTGGCCACCACCGCGAAGCCGCGGCCCGCCTCCCCGGCGCGCGCGGCCTCGATCGTCGCGTTCAGCGCCAGCAGGTTCGTCTGAGCCGCGATCGTGCGGATCATTGTCACCACGGCATCGACCTTGCGGGCGTTCTCGGCGAGGTGACGCACGGTGCCGTCCGTGGTCCGGGCCTGCGCCGCGATCTGCTGGGTACGCTCCGTGACGCGGCCGACCTGGCCGGAGATCTCGTGGATCGAGCCGGCCATCTGCTCCGAGTTCGCGGCCACGGAGGCTGCCCGCCGCCGGGCATCATCGGCGGAGGAGCCGAGGCCGTCGGCGGAAGCCTGCATCTCGCGGACCGCCGCCGACACCGCCTCGACCACGCGCGAGACCTCGGAGGCCACGTTCACCTGGGCCGTCGCCACGGACCAAGTCAGCATCGGGCCGATATAGGCGCCGTCCGGGCCCGTGATGGCCGAGACGCGCAGGTCGAGCACCTCCGGCCCGAGCTTGATCTTGGCCCGGTGCGGCAGGTGGCTCGCGTCGGCGAGCATCCGGCGCTGGTGCTGGGGGTTCTTGTGGAACACGTCGATCGAGGAGCCCAGCAACTCCGAGACCTTGATCGGCAGATGCTGCTCGATCGCGCCGAGCGTGCTCTTCGAGGTCTCGTTGAGATAGTCGATCCGGAAATCGTTCCTCGGGTCGGCTGTCATGACGGCGACGGGCATGCCGTCGATCATCGTCATCAGGCGGCCGGTCTCGTTCTTCTTGGCGGTGATGTCGGTGGCGAACTTCATCACCGAGGCCACCCGGCCGTCGGCGTCGAGCACCGGGCAGTAGCTCGCCTCCAGCCAGACCCGGTCACCGGCCTTCCCGTAGCGGGCGAACTCGCCCGAGACGGCCTTGCCGCCCCGCAACGTATCCCAGAACGCGCCGTAATCGGCACGCTTGGCCTCGTCCGCATCCACGAAGATTCGGTGGTGCCGCCCACGGATCTCCCCGATGTCGTAGCCGACGAGATCGAGAAAATTCCTGTTTGCATCTAGTATCTTGCCGTCTGGTGTATACTCGATTGTTGCGATGGCGCGATCGAGGGCGGCGAACTTGAGGCGATCGGTGTTGGATTGTGATCTTTTGAACATTGTCTTCATTCCTATTCAGAATATCCTCTGCGCTCGATTGGTTAACGATAGATAAAAATAGGATTAAATGGGTAGCGCCGGCCTACGCCGCGGCCGCGGGCGACGCCTGTTGGCGAAACGTCCCGTTCACGATATGTGCCTAACGCTCGGGCGGTGCCGGCCCCGCCGGCCCGTCAGGCGATCCCGAGGCGACCCATGAGCGAACCCGTCCGCATCCTCGGCATCGATCCGGGCCTGCGCCGCACCGGCTGGGGGGCGGTCACGGTCACGGGCTCCAAGCTTGCCTACGTCGATTGCGGCGTCGTCACCTCGGACGAGGACCTGCCGCTGGCCCGGCGCCTGCGCGCGCTGCACGACGGCCTCGCCGGGGTCGTGCGCGCCTTCCGGCCCGACGAGGCCGCCGTGGAGGAGACCTTCGTCAACCGCGACGCGCAGGGGACGCTCAAGCTCGGCCAGGCTCGCGGCATCGCGCTGCTGGTGCCGGCGCTCCACGACGTGCCGGTGCACGAGTACGCCGCGAGCCTGATCAAGAAGACGGTGGCCGGCAACGGACACGCCGACAAGGCGCAGATCCAGGCGATGGTGCGCTTCCTGCTGCCGAGGGCCGAGTTCCGCCTCGCGGACGCGGCCGACGCGCTCGCCATCGCGATCACGCACGTCAACCACCGCGACGCGCACGCGCTGCGACAGAAACACCTGCCGGCAGGCTACTCGGGCCGCGCCGCCGAGCGGATCGCGGCGGCGCTCGCCCGGCAGGGCTGAGACGCGGCCCGAATGCTACTTGGCTGCCTTGAACTCGCCTTCGAGCCGCAACGTCACCTCGTCGCCGAGGATCGGCAGGAAGGCGTTGATGCCGAAATCCGAGCGCTTGATCACCGCGCGCCCGTCGAAGCCCACCGTGTACTGCTTGTCCACGGGGCTGACCCCCGCCTGGTTGAATGTGGCGTCGAAGGCGACGGACTTGGTCACGCCCTTGAGCGTCAGGTCGCCGACCACGCGGGCGGTGGTCGGGCCGGTCGGCTCGACCGCCGTCGCCCGGAAGGTCGCGGTCGGGAATTTCTGGGTGTCGAAGAAGTCCGGCGTCTTCAGGTGCTGGTCGAGCTTCGGGTTGAGGCCGCTGACGCTGTCGGTGCGGATCATGACGCTGAGGCGGCTCTTGGCCGGCTCCTTCGGGTCGAGGGTCGCCTCGCCCGAGACATCGGTGATCTGCCCGAAATAGGTCGAGTAGCCGAGATGGCTCAGCGACCACGTGATCTTCCCGTGGGCCGGGTCGAGCTGGTAGGCGCCGGGGCGCACCTGGTTCGGGTCGGTCGTCGGCCCCTCGGCGGTCTGGGCGCGGGCCGGGGTGGCGAGCAGGCCGAGGGCCAGCAGGGTCGAGGTCAGGATCGGGGTCCGGCGCATGGTGTCGGCGGGGCTCCTGTGGGGCGTTGGGCCGGGGCTCGTTCCGGCGGGCGCGTGCTCCCCTGTTCCACGCCTGCCGCCCGCGCTCAAGCCGCGCATGGTGCGCGCGGGCCCGCTTCTGTAGTCATCCGCGCACGGATGAAGGCTGGACGATGATCGGCAAGCTCAAGGGCCTGGTGGATTCCTTCGGCGAGGATTTCGTGATCCTTGACGTGAACGGCGTCGGCTACGTGGTTCACTGCTCGGCCCGCACGCTGCAGCGGCTGCCGGCCCTGGGCGAGGCGGCGCAGCTCTCGATCGAGACGATCGTGCGTGAGGACATGATCCGCCTCTACGGCTTCCGCTCGGACGCCGAGCGCGAGTGGTTCCGCCTGCTCCAGACCGTGCAGGGCGTGGGTGCGCGGGTGGCGCTCGGCGTCCTCTCGGTGCTGGAGCCGGAGCAACTCGGGGCCGCTATCGCCACCGGCGACAAGGGCTCGGTCGCGCGTGCGCCCGGCGTCGGCCCGCGCCTCGCGGCGCGCCTCGTGGCGGAGCTGAAGGACAAGGCGCCGGCCTTCGCGCCACTCGACCCGGCGCTGGCGAGCCTCGTCGAGGCGGCGGAGGCGGGCGGCCCGTCAGGGCCGGTCGCGGACGCCGTCTCGGCGCTGACCAATCTCGGCTACCCGCAGGCCCAGGCCGGGGCTGCGGTGGCGGCGGCGCTGAAGAGCGCCGGGGAAGGCGCGGAGGCGCGCGCGCTGATCCGGCTCGGGCTGAAGGAACTCGCCCGCTGAGAAGGCCCGCCCGGAGCGCTCAGATCGCGTCGGTGCCGGTCTCGCCGGTGCGGATGCGGATCGCCTCCTCAATGGTGGAGACGAAGATCTTGCCGTCGCCGATGCGGCCGGTCTGGGCCGACTTGCGGATCGCCTCGACGGCGCCCTCGACCAGCGCGTCCGAGAGCACGATCTCCAGCTTCACCTTCGGCAGAAAGTCCACCACGTACTCGGCGCCCCGATAGAGCTCCGTGTGGCCCTTCTGGCGGCCGAACCCCTTCGCCTCGATCACGGTGATGCCCTGAAGGCCGACCTCCTGGAGGGCCTCCTTCACCTCGTCGAGTTTGAAGGGCTTGATGATCGCTTCGATCTTCTTCATGCCGGAGGGCCTGACAAGCACTGCGCTGTGTCAGATTTCTAACACCCCGCCCGCACCTCCGCCACGCCGTTTTACCCGGAAGTCCGGGAAAACGGCCTATCGCCTCGGCAGCTCCGGCACATCGTTGAGGCAGATCGGGGCGGGCGCACATTTTCCGGGCAGGTCTTGGGCTGCTCCCGGGCAGGTCCGGAATCGCGAGAGGAGAGGCACGGGATGTCGGAGGCACGGCTGCTCACGGTCGAGGCGATGCGGACCGTCGATGCGACCGCGATCGCGGGCGGCACGCCGGGCCTGCGCCTGATGGAGCGCGCCGGCGGGGCCGTGGCGGAGCGGGCCCGTGCGCTCGCGCCCGCGGGCGGGCGCGTCCTCGTCCTGTGCGGGCCGGGCAACAACGGCGGCGACGGCTTCGTGGCGGCCCGTCTCCTGGCGGAGACCGGGTACGCGGTGGACCTCGTCCTGCTGGGCGAGCGCCCCGCCCTCAAGGGCGACGCGGCGGGGGCAGCCGCCGCCTGGACCGGACCCGTGACGGAAGGGCCCCCGGAATCGCTGCCGCCCTGCGACCTCGTCATCGACGCGCTCTTCGGCGCCGGCCTCGCGCGCGACCTCGACGGCGAGGCGCGCGCCCTGGTCGAGCGGGTGAACGCCTCGGGCCTGCCCGTGCTCGCGGTCGATGTGCCGAGCGGACTCGACGGCGATACCGGCACGGTACGGGGCGTCGCCGTGCGGGCGCGCGAGACCGTGACCTTCGTGGCGCTCAAGCCCGGCCACCTACTCCAGCCCGGCCGCGCGCTCTGCGGCGACCTGCACGTGGTCGATATCGGCACCGGCGCGCAGGCCCTGTCGGCGGGGCTCGCGGCCTGCGGGCCGGCGCTCTACCGCAACGGTCCGGCGTTCTGGGGGGCGGCGTTCCCGCGCCTCGCGGGCGAGAGCCACAAATACACCCGCGGCCACGCCCTCGTGCTCTCGGGGCCGGCTTACCGGACGGGCGCGGCCCGGATGGCGGCGCGGGGCGCGCTCAGGGTCGGGGCCGGGCTCGTCACCGTGGCGTCCCCGAAGGACGCGCTCGCCGAGAACGCCGCCCACCTCACGGCGATCATGCTGCACGCGTGCGACAGCGCCGACGACCTCGACGATATCCTCACCGACGAGCGCCTCAACGCGGTGCTGCTCGGCCCCGGCCTCGGAACGGGCGAGCCGACGCGCGAGCGGGTGATGGTGGCGGCCTCCGCGGGGCGCGCCCTGGTGCTCGACGCCGACGCGCTGACGAGCTTCCGCGGCCAGCCGGAGGTGCTGGCGGGCCATATCCGCGACGGCGAGGCCCGCGCCGTGCTCACCCCGCACGCGGGCGAGTTCGCCCGGCTCTTCGGCGGCACGCCCGCCGCGGAGGACGGGCTGACGAAGCTCGAGCAGGCCCGCCGCGCCGCCGCGCTCACGGGCGCGGTCGTGGTGCTGAAGGGCGCCGACACGGTGATCGCCGATCCCGATGGGCGGATCGCGATCAACGACCACGCCACGCCCTACCTCGGCACGGCGGGGGCGGGCGACGTGCTGGCCGGGCTGATCGCGGGCCTGCTGGCGCAGGGCATGGCGCCCTTCGAGGCCGCCGCCGCCGCGGTCTGGCTCCACGGCGACGCGGGCCTGCGCCACGGGCCGGGCCTGATCGCCGAGGACATCCCGGAACTGATGCCGCGGGTGCTGGCCGGCCTGCCGAGCCGGCTCAGGTGACCTCGAACGAGGTCCACAGCCCCGTGTCGAACCGCTCCAGGACCGTGGCGCTGAGGAGCCAGCGGCCCGGATTGTCGGCCTGGAAGGCGATGCGGGCGGTGCGGCCCTCGAGCAGCTGGAAGGTGTCGAGCCAGTAGGGCTCCCAGCCGTCGTCGAGCGGGTGGAGCAGGCGGAAGACGTGGCCGTGCAGGTGCAGCGCCTGCGGGAAGGCGGTCTCGTTGCGCAGCGCCAGCACCACCACCTGCCCGCGCTTCACCGAGAAGATCGGCGCGAGACCGGCCGCGCCGCTCTGGCCGTTCACCATCCAGATCCGGGCCGGGTCGCCCGCATAGGTGGGCTCCGCGGGCTTGGCCCCAGCGTCCTTGGCCCCAGCGTCCTTGGCCCCGGCGTCCTTGGCCCCGGCGTCCTTCGCATCCTTGGGCACCGTCGCGCCCCCGGTGATCACCACGTCGCGGCGCACCGCGTTCTGCAGCTTCACCTCGGCGGGCAGGAGCCTGTTCTCGCCGACCGGCCCGATCGGCGGGCGCTTCTCGGTGACGGGCGCGCCCTTCGTGGTGACGCTCGCCAGCACGAGGCCCTGGCCGACCAGCGCCGAGATCGAGCCCGTCTGCCCGGGCTCGGACGGCAGGTCGACGAGCAGGTCGTAGCGCGTGCCGGGCGGGAAGGGCAGGGTGGCGCGCAGCGGCTCGAACGTGTCGGTCGGCTGCCCGTCCACGGCCGCCACGTAGACCTTCAGGCCCTCGAAGCGGATGCGCGTGCCGCGCGCGTTGCAGGCGTTGCCGATGCGCACCCGCACCCGCGAGCCGGGGCGCGCCTCGAACGTCTCGGGCACCGGGCGCCCGTTGACGGTGACGAGGTTGCCGAGCCGCCCGTTCGCCGCGGCGAAGGCGGTCTGGCCGAAGCCTATCAGGCTCCCGTCGGCCTCCAGGCGCCAGTCCTGCACCAGCAGGGCGACGTCGGCATCGACCGCGGGCGGCGCCTTCTCCTCCACGATCAGGAACCCGGCGAGCCCTCGGCCCGAGGGCTCGCTCGATCCGCCGACCACGAGGGGGCGGGCGAGGTAGGTGCCGGCATCGGGCGGCGTGAACACGTAGGTGAAGTCGGCGCCCGGCCGGATCGGCGCCTGGGTGACGCCGCCGACGCCGTCCATGGCGTTCTGGTTGCGCACCCCGTGCCAGTGCAGGGCGAGCGGCTTGTCGGTGCGGTTCTCGACGCGCACCCGCACGGTCTCGCCGAGCTTCACCCGCAGCACCGGCGGCTGGGCCCGGCCGTCGAAGCTCCACACGGCCGTCTCCGGGGCCGGCTCGGGCCGGAGGCGGGCCTTGCCCGGTGCCGCCGTGAGGGCGCGGGGCTCGGGCGTCAGGGCCTGATCCCTCGGCGCGTCCTTTGGAGCATCCTTGGGCGCGTCCTTGGCGCCCCCCTGCGCGAGGGCCGAGACCGGGAGCAGCCCCAGTGCGGCGGCCCCTCCGAGCAGCGCGCGGCGCGAGGGCGGGCCGGAGATCGGATCGGCTGGCGGCATGCGGTCTCTTCGATCGGAACGGCGCGCAAGGGCGCTTCGGGCTGCCGCTTGTAGCCGCCGCGCCAAGCCGGCGCCACCGAGGGGTTATGCGCGCGGCCGGCCCTCCGCGTCCTCCCTCCCCCCGCTGCGGGGGAGGGTGCCCCCCGAAGGGGGTCGGTCGGGACGAAGTCCCGCAGAGAGGGGACCCCAGCTTCCGGAAGAGGCCCAGCGTCGATGCCGAGCACGGTCCGGCACCGTCGCTCCCCTCTCTGCGGGACTCCGTCCCGACCGACCCCTGCTGACGCAGGGGCCACTCTCCCCCGCAGAGGCAGGGCGATCGCATATGCCGAGCGAGCCTAGCCCCGGTCAGGCGTGGGTCCCCTCTCCCATAGGGAGAGGTCTGCTTTCGCAGAAAGCCGGGTGAGGGGTATGAGGCTTCCGGATAAACGCGGTGCTGAACGCGCGTCGATGGCGTGCTCAGCTCTGAAAGGTCATACCCCTCACCCCAACCCTCTCCCTATGGGAGAGGGGGCGCGGTGCGGTTCCAGTGGCGATCGAGGAGACGACCCCCGCCATATGCGATCGCCCTGCCCGCAGAGGGGGGAGGGAGGACGCGGGTTCCGTCCGCTCGCCTCGCCCCTGCCTCTAAGTTTTTTGCTGCTTCCCCGTGCACGCGTGTTATAGAGCCGCCCTCCGGCGGCCGGATTCGCGCCGGGCGTCGGCGCGCGCGGGCGTGGCGGAACTGGTAGACGCGCTGGATTTAGGTTCCAGTGTCGCAAGACGTGGGGGTTCGAGCCCCTCCGCCCGCACCAGCCCCGCCGGGATGACCGGTCCGTTTTTCCGCGATCACGGAAGCCGGCCCGCCTCATCCGTTCCCGCGGACCCGCCGCCCGACGCGTCCGGCCCCAAGCCGCGCCTCCCGGCGGGACGGCGCGCACCAGAACACGACCACACGAGACGGTACGAGAGCGACGACGATGCAGGTGACCGAGACACATTCCGAGGGGCTGAAGCGCGCCTACCAGGTGCTGCTCCCGGCCAAGGACCTCGAGGATCGCCTGAACACCGAGCTCTCGGGCATGAAGGACAAGGTCCAGCTCAAGGGCTTCCGCCCCGGCAAGGTGCCGGTGGCGCACCTGCGCAAGGTCTACGGCCGCTCGGTGATGGCCGAGGTGGTGCAGAACGCGGTCAACGAGGCCAACCAGAAGATCATCACCGACAACAACCTCAAGCTCGCCCTGGAGCCGCAGGTCGCGTTTCCCGAGGACAAGGCGGAAGTCGAGAAGGCCCTCGAGGCCAAGGGCGACTTCGCTTTCACGGTGAACCTCGAGGTGCTGCCGAGCTTCGAGCTCGCCGACCTCTCGGACGTCAGCCTGACCAAGTACGTGGCCAAGCCCTCGGACGAGGAGGTCCAGGAGGCCCTCGACCGCATGGCCAAGCAGAGCCGTCCGTTCTCGGACCGTGCCGAGGGTGAGGCCGCCGAGGCCGGCGACCGCGTCACCATCGACTTCGTCGGCCGCATCGACGGCACCGAGTTCGAGGGCGGCAAGGGCGAGGGCGTGGACCTCGAGCTCGGCTCGAACACCTTCATCCCGGGCTTCGAGGACCAGCTCGTCGGCGCCAAGGTCGGCGAGAGCCGCCTCGTCAAGGTGACCTTCCCGGAGGCCTACGGAGCCGAGCAGCTCGCCGGCAAGGACGCCGAGTTCGACGTCACCGTCACCAAGATCCAGGCGGCGGGCGAGGCCCAGATCGACGACGCGCTCGCCAAGAACCTCGGCCTGGAGAACCTCGACAAGCTGAAGGAGGCCATCTCCGGCGCCATCGGCTCGGACTACGAGGCCGCCACCCGGCGCAAGCTGAAGAAGGACCTCCTCGACGCGCTCGACGGCAAGTACGCCTTCGACCTGCCGCCCTCGCTCGTCGCCCAGGAATTCGCCAACGTCTGGGCCCAGGTCGAGCAGGACCTGAAGACCCGCGGCAAGACCTTCGAGGACGAGGGCACCACCGAGGAGGCCTCGCAGGCCGAGTACCGCAAGATCGCCGAGCGCCGCGTGCGCCTCGGTCTGGTGCTTGCGCAGGTCGGCGAGAGCGCCGATATCAAGGTCTCCGACGAGGAGGTGAACCAGGCCCTGATCGCCCGGATCCGGCAGTTCCCGGGTCAGGAGCAGCAGGTCTGGGACTTCTATCGGAAGAACGCCCAGGCGCTGGCCGAGCTGCGTGCGCCCCTGTTCGAGGAGAAGGTGGTTGACCACGTTCTCTCGCAGGTCAAACTGGTCGAGGAGCCCGTCTCGAAGGAGACGCTGTTCGCCGACGAGGACGCGGAAGCCGACAGCGCCGACGAGACGGCGGCCTCGACCGAGTCGAAGGCTTGAAGTAGCCCGGTACCTGTCCTGACTGGCAGCGGGCTGTATGGTTAGGCGGCGTTAAGCACCGCCGGTGTTCGCTGACATGCCCGGCCGCCGCGATGATTCGCGCGGTCGGGCCCCTTGGAGCCCTGGGGCAGGACGTGATGAGAGATCCGGTCGACTACTACAACAGCGCGCTCGTCCCCATGGTGGTCGAGCAGTCGAGCCGCGGCGAGCGCGCCTTCGACATCTACTCGCGGCTGCTGCGCGAGCGGATCATCTTCCTGACCGGCCCGGTCGAGGATTACGGCGCCTCGCTCATCGTCGCGCAGCTCCTCTTCTTGGAGGCCGAGAACCCCAAGAAGGAGATCTCCTTCTACATCAACTCGCCGGGCGGCGTGGTCACCTCCGGCCTGTCGATCTACGACACGATGCAGTTCATCCGCTGCCCGGTCACGACCCTCTGCGTCGGCCAGGCCGCCTCGATGGGCTCGCTCCTCCTCACCGCTGGCGAGCCCGGCCACCGCTTCGCCCTGCCGAACGCCCGGATCATGGTGCACCAGCCCTCCGGCGGCTTCCAGGGCCAGGCCACCGACATCCTGATCCACGCCCGCGAGATCGAGGCGCTCAAGCGCCGCCTCAACGAGATCTACGTGAAGCACACGGGCCGGGAGTACGAGGCCATCCATCAGGCGCTGGAGCGCGACAACTTCATGACCGCCGACGCGGCCAAGGAGTTCGGCCTCATCGACGAGGTCATCCAGAAGCGCCCCGAGCCGGCCGCGGCCTGAAGGCCGGGCGGCCCGAAGGCGCGCGGCCCTTAGGCCCGCGCCGGAGGCCGCAGGAACCCGGCGTGCCCCCGACGGCGTTTGCCGAATAAGGAGCACGCCCGCCGCGGCCTTGATCCCGCCGCGGCAGCGTGTTTGCATCGGGTCTCCGGGAGGCCCCGTCACAAGCGCGCAGGTGACTTTTTCTTTAAGCGGATTCCCTTACCTGTGAACGATGCGCGTGCGCCCCGGGCTGGCAGCGCACGAGACGATCGGAGACCGATATGAGCAAGACTGGCGGCAACGACTCGAAGAGCACGCTGTACTGCTCGTTTTGCGGCAAGAGCCAGCACGAGGTTCGCAAGCTGATCGCGGGCCCGACGGTGTTCATCTGCGACGAGTGCGTCGAGCTGTGCATGGACATCATCCGCGAGGAATCGAAGTCCTCGCTGGTCAAGAGCCGCGACGGCGTGCCTACCCCGAAGGAGATCCGGCGGGTGCTCGATGACTACGTCATCGGGCAGGACTTCGCCAAGAAGGTTCTCTCGGTCGCTGTGCACAACCACTACAAGCGGCTCGCCCACGCGACGAAGCACAACGACGTCGAGCTGGCCAAGTCCAACATCATGCTGATCGGGCCGACCGGCTCCGGCAAGACGCTGCTCGCCCAGACGCTCGCCCGCATCCTCGACGTGCCCTTCACGATGGCGGACGCCACCACGCTCACGGAGGCGGGCTACGTCGGCGAGGACGTCGAGAACATCATCCTCAAGCTGCTCCAGGCCTCGGACTACAACGTCGAGCGGGCGCAGCGCGGCATCGTCTACATCGACGAGATCGACAAGATCTCCCGCAAGTCGGACAACCCCTCGATCACCCGCGACGTCTCGGGCGAGGGTGTGCAGCAGGCGCTCCTGAAGATCATGGAGGGCACCGTCGCCTCCGTGCCTCCGCAGGGCGGCCGCAAGCACCCGCAGCAGGAGTTCCTGCAGGTCGACACCACCAACATCCTGTTCATCTGCGGCGGCGCCTTCGCGGGGCTGGAGCGGATCATCTCCCAGCGCGGCAAGGGCACCTCGATCGGCTTCGGCGCGAGCGTGCAGGCCCCCGACGACCGCCGCACCGGCGAGATCTTCCGCTCGGTGGAGCCCGAGGATCTCTTGAAGTTCGGCCTCATCCCCGAGTTCGTCGGCCGTCTCCCGGTCCTGGCGACGCTCGAGGACCTCGACGAGGAGGCCCTGAAGAAGATCCTGCAGGAGCCCAAGAACGCGCTCGTCAAGCAGTACCAGCGCCTGTTCGAGATGGAGAACGTCGACCTGACCTTCCAGGAGGAGGCGCTGAGCCTCGTCGCCCGCAAGGCGATCGAGCGCAAGACCGGCGCCCGCGGCCTGCGCTCCATCCTGGAGACGATCCTGCTCGACACGATGTACGACCTGCCGGGCCTCGACTCGGTGGAGCAGGTCGTGATCGGTCCGGAGGTGGTCGAGGGCAAGTCGCGCCCGCTCTACATCCACGGCGACCGCAACAAGGAAGCGCCGGCGAGCGTCAGCGCCTGAGGGCAGGCCGGGGCCGGCTCGCCCCGGCCGCCTGTGCGCCGGAGCACATCCGCGTAACGCGTTGAGGCGGCAGGGCGATTCGCTTCTGCCGCCGGCCTGCCCGGAGCCGGCGGCATCTTGAAAACGGTGCCCCCGGACATCACCTGATGCTCAGCGCGGTGGCCGCCCGCTCCCCCCGAGGGACGGTGCCGCGTCACCAGCCGCAAAGCTTCAACAGCTCTACCCGACCCTCGCGGCCCGGTCGGCGTCTGGCGCAGTGCTTGCTCCCTGACTCGAGGAGCGCTGGCCCGGCGTCCATCATGAGGAAGTCAGCCATGACTCAATCGAAATCGCGCCAGCCTGTCGTCCCGGGCTCGACGGGCTCCTACGCGGTCCTGCCGCTGCGCGACATCGTGGTGTTCCCGCACATGATCGTGCCGCTCTTCGTGGGGCGCGAGAAGTCCATCCGCGCCCTGGAAGAGGCGGTGCGCACGGACCGCCACATCCTGCTCGCCACCCAGATCAACGCGGGCGACGACGACCCGGCGACCGACGCCATCTACACGATCGGCACGCTGGCCTCCGTGCTGCAGCTCCTGAAGCTGCCCGACGGCACCGTCAAGGTGCTGGTCGAGGGCGCGGGCCGCGCCAAGATCACCGGCTTCACCCGCTCGGACGAGTTCTACGAGGCCGAGGCCGAGGCGCTGCACGACGAGCTCGGCGACAAGGTCGAGGCCGAGGCGCTCGCGCGCTCCGTGCTCTCGGAGTTCGAGAACTACGTCAAGCTCAACAAGAAGATCTCGCCCGAGGTCGTCTCCGCCGTGACCCAGATCGACGAGCCCTCGAAGCTCGCCGACACGATCGGCTCGCACCTGCTCGTCAAGATCTCCGACAAGCAGGGCATTCTCGAGACCCCGACCGTCGCCCAGCGGCTGGAGCGCGTGCTCTCGCTGATGGAGAGCGAGATCTCGGTGCTCCAAGTCGAGAAGCGCATCCGGACCCGCGTCAAGCGGCAGATGGAGAAGACCCAGCGCGAGTACTACCTGAACGAGCAGATGAAGGCCATCCAGAAGGAGCTGGGCGACAGCGAAGATGGTCGGGATGAGCTGGCCGAGCTGGAAGAGAAGATCGAGAAGACCAAGCTCTCGAAGGAGGCCCGCGACAAGGCCACCGCCGAGCTGAAGAAGCTGCGCCAGATGTCGCCGATGTCGGCCGAGGCCACGGTCGTGCGCAACTACCTCGACTGGATGCTCGGCATCCCGTGGGGCAAGCGCTCGAAGGTCAAGAAGGACCTGCCCGGAGCCCAGCTCCTCCTCGACGAGGACCATTTCGGCCTCGACAAGGTGAAGGAGCGCATCGTCGAGTACCTCGCCGTGCAGCAGCGGGCGAACAAGCTCACCGGCCCGATCCTCTGCCTCGTCGGCCCCCCCGGCGTCGGCAAGACCTCGCTCGGCAAGTCGATCGCCAAGGCCACGGGCCGCGAGTTCGTGCGCATGTCGCTCGGCGGCGTGCGTGACGAGGCCGAGATCCGCGGCCACCGCCGGACCTATATCGGCTCGATGCCCGGCAAGGTCGTCCAGTCGATGCGCAAGGCCAAGACCTCGAACCCGCTCATCCTGCTCGACGAGATCGACAAGATGGGCATGGACTTCCGCGGCGATCCGTCGGCGGCGCTCCTCGAGGTTCTGGATCCGGAGCAGAACGCCACGTTCAACGACCACTACCTGGAGGTGGACTACGATCTCTCGAACGTGATGTTCGTCACCACCGCTAACACCCTCAACATCCCGGGCCCGCTCATGGACCGGATGGAGGTGATCCGCATCGCCGGCTACACCGAGGAGGAGAAGGTCGAGATCGCCCGCAAGCACCTGATCCCGAACGCGCTCAAGAAGCACGGTCTGGACCGGAAGGAGTGGTCGATCGACGACGAGGCCCTGCTGATGCTGGTCCGCCGCTACACGCGGGAGGCGGGCGTCCGCAACCTCGAGCGCGAGCTCTCGAACCTGATCCGCAAGGCCGTGAAGGAGATCCTGATCACGAAGACCAAGGTCGTGGCGGTGAACACCGACACGTTGCAGGTCTTCCTCGGCCCGCCGAAGTTCCGCTACGGCGAGATCGACGCGGAGGATCAGGTCGGCGTGGTCACGGGTCTGGCCTGGACCGAGGTCGGCGGCGAATTGCTGACGATCGAGGGCGTCATGATGCCCGGCAAGGGCAAGATGACGGTCACGGGCAACCTGAAGGACGTGATGAAGGAGTCGATCTCGGCGGCGGCGAGCTACGTCCGCTCCCGCGCTCTCGACTTCGGCATCGAGCCCCCGCTCTTCGAGCGCCGGGACATCCACGTCCACGTCCCCGAGGGGGCGACCCCGAAGGACGGCCCGTCCGCCGGCATCGCGATGGCGACCGCCATCATCTCGACGCTCACCGGCATCCCGGTGCGACGCGACGTGGCGATGACGGGCGAGGTGACGCTGCGCGGCCGGGTCCTGCCGATCGGCGGCCTGAAGGAGAAGCTGCTCGCGGCACTCCGCGGCGGCATCAAGACGGTGCTGATCCCCGAGGAGAACGCCAAGGACATCGCCGAGGTGCCCGACAGCGTGAAGAACGGCCTCGAGATCGTGCCGGTCTCTCGGATGGACCAGGTGCTGGAGCGGGCGCTGGTCCGCCAGCCCGAGCCGATCGAGTGGGACGAGCCGCTGCCCGCGGCCAAGCCCGCCCGCGACGAGGACGGCGCGGCCTTCGTGGCCCACTGATCCCCTGGACAGAAAGGCCCCCGGAGCCGAGGCTCCGGGGGCCTTTTTCATGCCCGACGCGATCTCCCCTGCGATCCATGCGCATCCTGCTGATCAACCCGAACACCACCGCCTCCGTGACGGATCTGGTCGCCGGCCACGTGCGCCGGATCGCCCCGGAGGCGACCGTCGTGCCGGTCACGGGCCGCTTCGGGGCCCGCTACATCGCGACCCGCGCCGCGGTGGCGGTGGCGGGCCACGCCGCCCTCGACGCGCTGGCCGAGCACGTCGCGGGCTGCGACGCGGTCTATCTCGCCTGCTTCGGCGATCCGGGTCTGCCGGCGCTGCAGGAGGTCTCGCCGGTCCCCGTGGTGGGGATGGCCGAGGCGGCCTGCCGGGCCGCCGCCGTGGGGGGACGCCGCTTCGGCATCGTGACGGGCGGTGTGAACTGGCCGGCGATGCTGACCGAATTCGTCACGCTTCAGGGCCTCGGCGCGCAGCTCGCCGGGATCCGCGCCGTGGCGCCGACCGGCGGTGAGATCGCCCGCGACCCCGACGGCGCGCTCGCCCAGCTTGCCGCCGCTTGCCGGGCCTGTGCCGAGGAGGACGGCGCCGAGGCGGTAATCCTGGGCGGCGCCGGCTTGGCGGGCTTGTCCACGCGCATTCAGCCGGAGGTGCCCTGCCCGGTGATCTGCTCGGTCGAGGCCGGCACCCGGGCCGTCCTGGCCACCGCCCTCGGGGCGCCCCACCGCGCCGCCGATCCCGTCCCGAGCATCGGCCTCTCGGCCTCGCTCGAAAACCTCCTCCAGGCGTCGTGAGGCGGCGGTGGCGCTTGCCACCGGCCCACACGTTGCCGTACCAAGCGAGCCGCCGCGGGGCGGTTAGCTCAGTTGGTAGAGCGTCTCCTTTACACGGAGAGGGTCGGCGGTTCGAGCCCGTCACCGCCCACCAATCAAATCGATCCCGTCCGTTGGGCTCTGCACCCCGGAGTTGCGCCTTGGGATGCATCGAGGGTGCAGAGCAGCTGGGGTGCACGCACCCCAATGGGCATATCAACCGAGGTGTGGGCTTCCCTCCTTAGCGCCCGGGGCCGTAGAGGCGGACGGCTCCCCGTATCCACCCCCTTCATGACTCCTCTTCCGCCCGTTTTTGGGGTGCATCACCGCCCACTCCAAGCACACCAAATCACGCATGCGATGGCTTGAAGGTCTCTACCGCTTCCCGAACCCGATGTCGGCGGCCACGGCCTTCAGGCGCTCCGGCTCCCGCTCCTTGCGCTCGCTGTAGCGGTCGACGAGGTAGTCGGCCCGCTCGCGCGTCAGGAGGGTGAATTTCATCAGCTCCTCGCAGACGTCGACCACGCGGTCGTAGAGCGGCCCCGGCTTCATGCGGCCGGCGTCGTCGAACGCCTCGTAGGCCATCGGCACCGAGGACTGGTTCGGGATGGTGATCATCCGCATCCAGCGGCCCAGCACCCGCAGGCTGTTCACCGCGTTGAACGACTGGGAGCCGCCCGAGACCTGCATCACCGCGAGCGTGCGCCCCTGCGTCGGCCGCACCGAGCCCTCGCTCAGCGGCAGCCAGTCGATCTGGCTCTTCATCACGCCGGTCAGGTTGCCGTGCCGCTCCGGCGAGACCCAGACCTGCCCCTCGGACCAGATCGAGAGCCGTCGGAGCTCCTGCACCTTCGGGTGGTCGGCCGTCGCGTCGTCGGGCAGCGGCAGGCCGTGGGCGTGGAAGAGCCTGACCTCGCCGCCCATCGCCTCCAAGAGCCGGGCCGCCTCGTAGGCCAGGAACCGGCTGAACGAGCGCGCCCGGAGCGAGCCGTAGAGGATCAGAAAGCGCGGCGCGTGGGTGAACGCGGCCGGCACCTGCAGCCGCTCGGCGGTCGGCACCGCGAAATGCGCCTCGGAGAGGTTCGGGATCCCATCGACAAAGGGCTGCTGGGGCTTGTCCAAGACGTCCTCGTTCTCTACGCTTCAACGAAGGTTGATTTGTTGGATCATTAGTGAACAAGCGATGGACGAACGGCAAGCCCTCGCGGCCTTCGCGGCCCTCGGCCAGGAGCACCGGCTCCGGGTCGTGCGCGCCCTCGTCACCGCCGGTCCGGACGGCCTCGCGGCTGGGGCGCTGGCGATCGAGGTCGGGGCCACGAGCACCAACCTGTCCTTCCACCTGAAGGAACTCTCGCACGCCGGCCTGATCACCTCCCGGCGCGAGGGCAAGTCGATCATCTACAGCGCCGCCTACGCCGGCCTGTCCAACCTGATCGCCTTCCTGATGCGCGACTGCTGCCAGGGCCGGCCCGAGGTCTGCGCTCCGGCCGTCGCCGCCCTGTCCGCCTGCGATTGCCCTGTCGGAGAAGCTCTCAATGCCTGAGGCGTTCGACGTCGTCATCTACCACAACCCCGCCTGCGGCACCTCGCGGAACACGCTGGCGATGATCCGGAACGCCGGCATCGAGCCGCACGTCGTCGAGTACCTGAAGGCGCCGCCGAGCCGGGCGCTCATCGAGCAGCTGCTGGCCCGCGCGGGACTCGGTGTGCGGGACGTGCTGCGCGAGAAGGGCACCCCCTACGCCGAGTTGAGCCTCGGGGACCCGGCGCTGAGCGACACGCAGTTGCTCGACGCGATCGAGGCGCACCCGATCCTGCTCAACCGGCCGCTGGTGGTGAGCCCGAAGGGCGTGCGCCTGTGCCGGCCCTCCGAGGCGGTGCTCGACCTCCTGCCGGCCCAGCAGGGTGCGTTCATGAAGGAGGACGGCGAGCGCGTCATCGACGCGCACGGCCGTCGCGTCGCCACCGCCTGAGGAAGCCCATGAGCACCTTCGAGCGCTACCTGACCGTCTGGGTCGCCCTCTGCATCGTGGCCGGCATCGCCCTCGGGCACGTCATGCCGGGCGTCTTCCACGCCGTCGGCGCGGCCGAGATCGCAGAGGTGAACCTGCCGGTCGCCGTCCTGATCTGGCTCATGGTCATCCCCATGCTGCTCAAGATCGACTTCGCCTCGCTGCGCCACGTCGGCCGGCACTGGCGCGGGATCGGGGTGACGCTGTTCATCAACTGGGCCGTGAAGCCCTTCTCGATGGCGGCGCTCGGCTGGCTCTTCGTCGGCCACCTGTTCCGGCCCTACCTGCCCGCCGACCAGATCGACAGCTACATCGCCGGCCTCATCATCCTGGCGGCGGCGCCTTGCACCGCGATGGTGTTCGTCTGGTCGAACCTCACCCGGGGCGAGCCGCACTTCACCCTGAGCCAGGTGGCGCTCAACGACACCATCATGGTGGTGGCCTTCGCCCCCATCGTCGGCCTGCTGCTCGGGCTCTCGGCGATCACGGTGCCTTGGGGCACGCTGGTGCTGTCGGTGGCGCTCTACATCGTCGTCCCGGTGATCGTCGCCCAGGTCGTGCGCCGCAGCTTCCTCGCTTCGGGCGGACAGGCCGCCCTCGACCGGCTGCTCGCCCGTCTCGGACCCGTGTCGCTCGTCGCCCTCCTGGCCACGCTGGTGCTGCTGTTCGGCTTCCAGGGCGGGCAGATCCTGGCGCAGCCCGCGGTCATCGCACTGCTGGCGGTGCCCATCCTCATCCAGGTCTACCTGAACGCGGGACTGGCCTACGTCCTCAACCGGGCCGCCGGCGAGCAGCACTGCGTCGCCGGCCCCTCGGCGCTGATCGGCGCCTCGAACTTCTTCGAACTCGCGGTGGCCGCCGCCATCAGCCTGTTCGGCTTCAACTCCGGCGCGGCGCTCGCCACCGTGGTCGGCGTCCTCATCGAGGTCCCGGTCATGCTCTCGGTCGTGTGGATCGTGAACCGGAGCCGGGGATGGTACGAGCGCGGCGCCACTGGCAAGGGAGCAGCGCTGAAGCCCGTCTCCCGCGAGATCTGATCCTGTTTCCGGCTGATCACCCCGGCGATCGCGGATCCCCTCTCCCCCCACCGGGATCGTCGTGCCGGGCGCCGGCTCCTCGATGCCGGCGCGGAACCCGCCCGCCGACGATGCGCCTGTCGGTCCAGCAGAAATCTGGCATAGTGCGGGACATGCCCGGTGCCGGGACACGCCCCGTCCGGGTCAGGCCGGCATTCGGGGCGGGGCGCTCGCGGGCCGGGCGATACGTGGCGACGATGGCCGACCAGATGACGCGCGGTGATGGGCGGGGCGGCCCTCCGCCGACGCTCGCCTTCAGCACGGACGGCCTGCCGGACGAGCAGGCCTTCTCCGAATGGCGCGGTCTCCTCGCGCCGATGGTCCGGGTCGAGCGCGCCAGGGGCGGCCCGACGCCGCGCGGCACCCTCGCGTGCACGTTGCTGGACGGCGTCCTGTTCAGCCGCATGACGTTCAACGCACAGGTCATGATCCGGGATCGCGTCTCGGCGGCGAGCACGCCCGATCACTTCACCATGATGCTCTATCCCGTGGGCGGCCTCGAAGGTGTGCTCGCGGGCCAGGCCGTGGTCCGGCAGCCGAACCGGGTTATGGCCGTCGACATGGCCAAGCAGATGCACATGCGCGGCGCACCCTCGAGCGCCTTCGGCCTGACCATTCCGAGAGCCCTGCTCACCGGGGTCGATCCCGCCACGGCCCCCGTCCGCCTCGATCCGGAGCGCAATCGCCTGCTCGTCGCGCGGCTGGTCGCGCTCTGCCGCCAGATCCGGGAGCCCGGGACCGACGACGCGGCAGCGCTCGCCTCGGACGTGCTCGGCTTCGTCCGGCGCCTCTACGATCCGTCGGGATGCCGCGACGTGCTCGAGGGGGCGGAACTCGATGCCGGCCTGGTCGAGCTCGCCGAGCGGGTGATCGCCCGCAACCTGTCCGCGCCGGATCTCACGCCGGCCTTCATCGCGGGGCGCCTGGGCGTCTCGCGCGCGACGCTGTACCGGGCCTTCGATCGATCCGGCGGCATCATGCGGCGGGTCTGGGAGATGCGCCTGGCCGCCATGCGGGCCGCGCTCGCCGACCCGTTCGAACTCCGCTCGCTGGAGCGGCTGGCGCTCGACTGCGGTTTCAGGTCCGTCTCCCACATGAGCCGCAGCTTCCGGGACCTGTTCGGCGACACGCCGGCCGCCTGGAGGCGCGAGCGTGCGCGCCGCGCACCATCCGCGCCCCGGCCCGACAGAGGCTTGGCGCACCGATGGTACGACGAGCTGGAGGATACGGTGCCGCGCTCCCGTCCATGAGGCCCGCCCCGGCGCCCCGGGGCAGGCCTTTCGGGAGCATGAAGGGCCGCGTCAGCGGGCGGCGGCCTCGGCGACGCGCTGCTTCGCGGGAGCGGCCGGAACCAGGCGCGGCGTGGTGGTGAGCTCGGCGGCGGGCCGGACGGAGGCCGTGGCCCGGGCCAGCTCACGGTAGAGCGTCGGCGTGACGGTGAGGCGCTCCTCCGCGCTGACGGAACCGATGACGGTCGCGGAAGCGAGGGCGCCGAGGACGAAGGTGCGAAGGGTCATAATGCGGGTCTCTCTCGTGTTTTCGGGCCGATGCCCGTTCCGAGAGCGTATTTGCGCTGCGCTGCAGCATCATTCAAACAGATGCCGTCGATAGTCCGTATCGACGGCGTCGATTTCGTTCGCGTCAGGCCCCTGGGGGGCGGCGACCGAACGCCGCGGCATGGCGGCTCCCCGGAAGCAGGCCGCCGAGGTTCCGGCACACGCGACGCACCTGGCGGGTCTGCGACTGCGCCGGGGCGGCATACGGCACTCATATCTCGGCTGCGTGATGGTCGAGAGCTAGACTAAGATAGGTTAGCGTGCTGCCTCAGGATCGTGCTTTCGGCCGGAGCAGCCATTTTTCGCGAACCTAGAGCCTCGCCCACCCGTCCACCCTAAGTCAAAATTTAGATTTTTACATGCAGTAAGCTTATCGGCTCGGTCGGGACGATCTCGAACGAGAGATTGGGCTGCTTCGACATGGCCGCGACGCTACGCACTCAGCTCGGTCCCGCTGCCCAGGATTCTGCCGAGGCCGGAGCCGGGCGCGCCGCGCCGGAGCCGGCCGTCGTCGCGGCTCTGCTGCCCTACCTGGATGCGATGCGCCACGGCCTGCTGCTCGTGGACGAGCGCGGGCGCGTCGTCCTCGCCTCCGGCCGGAGCCTGGGGCTCCTCGGCGGCCGCGAGGCCTCCCTCGCGGAAGGATCCTCCCTCCGGCAGATCCTGCGCGTCGCGCGGAACCGTGCGGGCGCGGGCTGGAGCGTGGTGCGGGCGCAGCTGTCGCGCTTCCTCGCCCCGCCGACGGCCGGCACCTTCGAGGTGACGCTGCAGGGCCAGCGCCTGGAGATCCACCTGCAGCCCGTGGCGGGCGGGCGGTGGGCGGTCGCCTTCGAGGACGTCACGGCGCGCCGGGCCGCCGAGGCCCAGGCCGAGGAGATGGCCCGCCACGATCCGCTCACGGGCCTGCCGAACCGCCTCCTCCTGCGCGAGCGGCTCACGGAGGCCCTGGCGCGCCTGAGCCGGATGGGCGAGGCCTGCGCCGTCCTGCTGATCGACCTCGACCGGTTCAAGCCGGTCAACGACACGCTGGGCCACCCGATGGGCGATGCCCTCCTGCGCAAGGTCGCCGACCGCCTGCGCTCGACCGTGCGGCCCACCGACACCGTGGCGCGGATCGGCGGCGACGAGTTCGTCATCCTGCAGACCGGCGTCGGCGAGGCCTCCGACACGCAGGCGCTCGCCCGCCGCCTCGTCGACCTGATCGGCCGGACCTACATGGTCGACGGGCACCTGCTCACGATCGGCGCCAGCGTCGGCGTCGCGCTGGCCCCGGGCGACGGCACCGAGGCCGACACGCTCCTGAAGAACGCCGACCTCGCGCTCTACCGGGCCAAGCTCGACGGGCGCGCCACCTACCGGTTCTTCGAGCCGGAGATGGACGCGCGCATGCAGGCGCGCCGCCGGCTCGAGCTCGACATGCGCCAGGCGCTCGCCCGGCGCGAGTTCCAGCTGCACTACCAGCCGCAGCTCCAGCTGGAGGGCGACCGCCTCGTGGGCTGCGAGGCGCTGATCCGCTGGCAGCACCCGGTGCGCGGCATGGTCTCGCCCCTCGACTTCATCCCGCTGGCCGAGGAGATCGGCCTCATCGTGCCGATCGGCGAGTGGGTCATGCGGCAGGCCTGCCGCGATGCGGCCGGCTGGCCCGCGCCCCTCTCCGTCGCCGTCAACGTCTCGCCGGCCCAGTTCAAGAGCGAGCGCCTGGTCGAGATGGTCATGTCGGCCCTCGCCGCCTCCGGGCTGCCCGCCACGCGCCTCGAGGTGGAGATCACCGAAGGCGTCCTCCTGCACGAGAGCGAGCGGACCCTGCAGACCCTGCACCGCCTGCGGGAACTCGGCGTGCGCGTGTCGATGGACGATTTCGGCACCGGCTACTCGTCCCTGAGCTACCTGCGCAGCTTCCCCTTCGACAAGATCAAGATCGACCGCTCCTTCGTCAGCGACCTCACGGGCGCGGGCAAGGGCGCCGGCAAGGGCGCGGGCAAGGGGGATGGCGAGGCGATCATCCGGGCGATCGCCGGCCTCGGCAGGAGCCTCGGCATGACGACGGTCGCCGAGGGCGTCGAGACGGCCGACCAGCTGGAGCGGATCCGGGCGGAGGGCTGCACCGACGTGCAGGGCTACCTCATCAGCCGGCCCATCCCGGCCGCCGAGGTCCTGGCCTTCATCGCCGCCCGCTGAGCCGACCGACCCGCCCTTCCGCCGCGCTGGAGCCCTTCGCCGTGAGTGACCTGTACCGTCTCGTCTACGCCAGCAAGAACCTCCTGCAGGGATCGGATGCCGAGATCGCGGCGGCCGTCTCGCAGATCCTCGACGCCTCCCGGCGCAACAACGCCGGGGTCGCGGTCACCGGCGCCCTGATGTTCAACGCGGGCGCCTTCGCGCAGGTGCTCGAGGGTCCCAGGGAGGGGGTCGAGAACACCTTCGAGCGCATCCAGTGCGATCCGCGCCACGGCGACGTCACGGTGCTGCAATGCGGTCTGGTCGAGAGCCGCACCTTCACGAACTGGTCGATGGCGTTCGTCGGGCAGTCCGAGGCGGGCCGCACGCGCTGGGACGGCATCGCGGCCGCGAGCGGGTTCGACCTGACGCGGCTCGACGGCGACGCCGTCTTCGCCATGCTGCACGGGCTGGTGCTGGAGGAGGAGGGCCTGCCGGCCGCCGCGAGCCCCCCGGCCGAGCCGTCCCGGCAGGAGGGCGGGCCCGGCCCGGGCCTGGACGTGGAGCGGGTCCGGGCGGAGCTGCCGCAGGCCTTCCGGGCGCCGCAGGCCGTCCGGGACGCCGGCGCGATGCCGGCCTCCGGACAGGCGGCCGGGTCCGTGACGGCAAGGCCCGAGGCGGCCCTCGCCGTCCTGCGCGCGGCCCTCGCGCAGGAACGCCAGATCACGACAGACCTGCGCAACGAACTCGACACGGTGCGGATCGCGCTCGCGATCGAGCAGGAGCTTGCCGCGACGCTCCGCGGGGAGCGCGACCTCTGGGCCGGGCGGGCGCAGGTGCTGGCGAGCGCGATGAGCCGGGAGGCGAGCGCCGTCGCCGAGGACGCCCCCGCCGCCGCAGGCCGCGCCGAGGTCGCCGTCCGCGCCATCGCCTGACGGGCGATACCGGGCCGGCGGGCTTCGGACGGGGCGGGTACGAGCCCCGCGGGGCCGGATCGGCCGGGCTTTCGACGGCGAGCGTTCGATTTGTGCGAACGCAACATGCCGAAATACGGTTGGATCGACCGCTGTCACCTCCGGTATGGAATGCTCGAAGCCATACGGAGGAGATGCCATGCCTGGGCCGCTGAGCGGTATCCGCGTGCTGGAACTCGGCCAGCTCATCGCCGCGCCCTTCGCCGCGCGCCTGATGGCCGAGTTCGGCGCCGAGGTGATCAAGGTCGAGCCGCCGGGCGAGGGCGACCCCTTGCGCAAATGGCGCAAGATGCACGAGGGCACCTCGCTCTGGTGGTACCTGCAGTCGCGCAACAAGAAGTCGATCGCCGTCAACCTGAAGTCGCCGGAGGGCCTCGACGTCGTGAGGCGACTCGCCCAGAGCGCCGACGTCGTGATCGAGAATTTCCGCCCCGGCGGCCTGGAGAAGCTCGGGCTCGGCTGGGACGTGCTCTCCGCCCTCAACCCCAACCTCGTGATGGTCCGCATCTCGGGCTACGGCCAGACCGGGCCCTACCGTGACCGCCCGGGCTTCGGCGCCATCGGCGAGGCGATGGGCGGCATCCGCTACACCACCGGCAGCCCCGAGGCGCCCCCGGCCCGGGTCGGCGTCAGCATCGGCGACACGCTGGCCTCGCTCCACGGCGTCATGGGCGCCCTGATGGCGCTGCTCCGGGTGAAGATGGGCCAGGGTGCGGGCCAGGTCA
The DNA here is from genome assembly GCF_022179285.1 of Methylobacterium hispanicum. Classification (GTDB taxonomy): domain Bacteria; phylum Pseudomonadota; class Alphaproteobacteria; order Rhizobiales; family Beijerinckiaceae; genus Methylobacterium; species Methylobacterium hispanicum. The sequence goes on from NZ_BPQO01000008.1 coordinate 178,662, forward strand.
TCGACGTCTCGCTCGTCGAGAGCGTGTTCAACGTGATGGAGAGCCTCGTTCCCGAGTACGACCTGCTGGGCGAGGTCCGCACCCGCAGCGGCGGCGCGCTGCCCGGCATCACCCCCTCCAACACCTATCCGACGAAGGACGGCGGCTACGTCGTCATCGCGGGCAACAGCGATCCGATCTTCCGCCGGCTGATGACGATGATCGGCCGGGCCGACCTCGCCGAGGACCCGGCGCTTCGCAGCAACGACGGCCGCTCGAGACAGGCCGCGATGCTGGACGGCGTGATCAGCGACTGGTCGGCCGCGCGCACCGTCGAGGAGGCGCTCGCAGCCCTCGACGCCGCCGACGTGCCGGCCGGCCGGATCTACTCGGTGGCCGACATCGTGGCCGACCCGCACTACCAGGCCCGCGCGATGATCCTCTCCGCCGACCTGCCGGGCGGCCAGCAGGTGAAGATGCCCGGCATCGTGCCCAAGCTCTCCGAGACCCCCGGCGAGGTGCGCTGGCAGGGGCCGGCGCTGGGCGAGCACACCGATGCGGTCCTCGGCGATCTCGGCCTCGACGCCGAGGGCATCGCCCGCCTGCGCGCGACGGGAGCGGTGGCATGAGCGAGACGCTGATCGTCCAGGAGGTCGCCACCCGCGACGGCTTCCAGATCGAGCCCGTCTTCGTGGAGACGGCCGAGAAGATCCGGCTGATCGACGCGCTGGCCGCCGCCGGCTTCAGCCGGATCGAGGTCTCCTCCTTCGTCTCGCCCAAAGCGGTGCCGGCGCTCTCCGACGCGGCCGAGGTCTTCGCCGGGCTGACGCGCCGCCCCGGCACGGTCTACGTGGCGCTCGTCCCGAACCCGCGGGGCGCCGAGCGGGCGCTCCAGGCCAAGGTCGACGAGATCAACCTCGTGGCCTCGGTGAGCGAGACGCATAACCGCGCCAACATGGGCATGACGCCCGCCGCCTCGCTCGAGGGCTTCGCGCGCATCGTGGAGACGGTCCGGGGATCGGGCGTCGGCGTGAACGCGACCGTCGCGACCGCCTTCGGCTGCCCGTTCGAGGGCGACCAGCCGGTGGACAAGGTGCTGGCCCAGGTGGAGCGGTATCGCGCGCTCGGCGTCGATGGCGTGACGCTCGCCGACACCACCGGCATGGCCAACCCGCGCCAGGTCGCCCACCTCGTCGAGCGGGTGCTGCCCTCGGTCGGCGCGGCGGGCCTGACCCTGCACTTCCACAACACCCGCGGCCTCGGCCTCGCCAACGTGCTGGCCGCCTACCAAGCGGGCGCCCGCCGCTTCGATGCGGCGCTCGGCGGCCTCGGCGGCTGCCCGTTCGCGCCGGGGGCCACCGGCAACATCTGCACCGAGGACCTCGTCAGCATGGCCCACGAGATGGGGCTGGCCACGGGCCTCGACCTCGCGGCCCTCATCGACCTCGCGCGCGACCTGCCGCGCCTCGTCGGCCACGACGTGCCGGGTCAGGTCGCCAAGGCCGGCCGGCCCTGCGACCTGCACCCGGCGCCCCCACTCAAGGCCGCCTGAGCCCCATTCTCGCGGAGAAGCTGTCCCTTCCGGGGGCGGCCCCGCACATGCGACGCGACCCGGCCGGCCCCGAAGGCCGCCGGCAGGGAGCCGCGTCCCCGTCTCGGAGAGGAAACCCCATGATCACACGACGCAGCCTGCTCGCCACCGCCGCGACCGGGGCCGGCCTCCTCGCCTGCCCGGCCGTCCTGCGGGCGCAGAGCCCGAAGGTCCTCAAGCTGTCGCACCAGTTCCCGGGCGGCACGATCGACCAGGGCGATGCCCGCGACCGCATCGCCCGCCGCTTCGGCCAGGCGGTCGAGCAGCGCACCGGCGGCAGCCTGCAGGTGCAGGTCTACCCGACCTCCTCGCTGATGAAGACGCTCGCCCAGTTCAGCGCCGTGCGGAAGGGCGCACTCGACATGAGCCTCGTGCCGCTCTCCTACGCGGGCGGCGAGGTGGTCGAGACCAACCTCGCGCTGATGCCGGCCCTCGTCTCCAGCTACGAGCAGGCCGCCCGGTGGCGCACCGCCCGGATCGGCGAGGAACTCGCCAAGACGCTCAGCGACAAGGGCGTGATCATCCTGACCTGGGTCTGGCAGTCGGGCGCGGTCGCCTCGCGGGTGAAGCCGATCCTCGAGCCCGGCGACGTGAAGGGCGTGAAGATCCGCGGCGGCGGGCGCGAGATGGACATGATGTTCCAGGCGGCCGGCGGCATCGTCTCCACCATGCCCTCGAGCGAGATGTATATCGGCATGCAGACCGGCGCCCTGGAGGCGGCGGTGAGCGCCTCGACCAGCCTGATCTCCTTCCGGCTCGACGAGATGACCAAGAACCTGACCGCGGGGCGCGGGCGCTCGTTCTGGTTCATCCTGGAGCCGCTGATCATGTCGAAGGCGACGTTCGACGCGCTGACCCCCGAGCAGCGACAGGCTGTCCGCGACGTCGGCCAGGAGATGGAGGCGTTCTCCTTCGAGGCCGCGAAGGCCGACGACGAGGAGATCGTGAAGATCTACGCGGCCCGCGGTGCCAAGGTCCACGACCTCACCGACGCGCACATCGCCAAGTGGAAGGAACTCGCCCGCGACACCGCCTGGAAGGATTTCTCGGCCAAGAACGCTCGCTGCGCGGAGCTTCTGAAGCTCGCGGAGCAGGTCGCGTGAGCCACGGCCTCGACGCGGCCGGGAGGCGGGCGGGGCACCGTCCGTAGGCCCGCCTGCCGGGGCGCGCCCCGGGCCCGGCTCCGCAGTTCAACTCCGTGCAGTGGGATGCAGAGCCCGAAAATTGGGACGCTCAGGCATTTTACGCCGCCGCGTCCCGTGCCTTGTTCGCAGGCTGTATCGCGGTGCGACGACGGGGCGGACAATGGATCAGCGTGGCGAGCTTATACCGAACTGGCTGCGTCGGCGACGCTTCTCGCTGAAGGCCAAGCGGCTGATCGCCGTCGCCCTCCGCCGCCGCAGAATCCTGGCGGGCCCGGTGCCGGGCACCGTGGCGACGCGCCCTGCGGGCAACATCATCCCGTTCCAGCGCCGATAGGACACGCGCGACGGGCTGCCGACCGAGGTCGGCAGCCCGTCTTCACGCGTCCGCGGGGTGCGCTGCCCGCTCAGCCCCGCTGATCCAGGGGAACGTACTCGCGCCGGTCCGGGCCGATATAGAGCTGGCGCGGCCGGCCGATCTTCTGGGACGGGTCCTCGATCATCTCGGCCCACTGCGCGATCCAGCCGACCGTGCGGGCGACCGCGAACAGGACCGTGAACATGTCGGTCGGGAAGCCCATCGCCTTGAGGGTGATGCCCGAGTAGAAATCGATGTTCGGGTAGAGCTTCTTCTCGATGAAGTACGAGTCCTTGAGGGCGATCTCCTCGAGCTTCATCGCGACCTCGAGCAGCGGGTCGTCCTGCTTGCCGAGTTCCTTCAGCACCGCGTGGGTGGTGGCCTGCATCAGGCGGGCGCGCGGGTCGTAGTTCTTGTAGACCCGGTGGCCGAAGCCCATCAGGCGGAACGGGTCGTTCTTGTCCTTCGCCTTGGCGACGTAGGCATCGACCCGGTCGGGGGTGCCGATCTCGGTGAGCATCTTCAGCGCCGCCTCGTTGGCGCCGCCATGCGCGGGGCCCCACAGGCAGGCGATGCCGGCCGCGATGCAGGCGAAGGGGTTGGCGCCCGAGGAGCCGGCCAGCCGCACCGTCGAGGTCGAGGCGTTCTGCTCGTGGTCGGCGTGCAGGATGAAGATCCGGTCCAGAGCCTTCGAGAAGACCGGGTTGACCTGGAACTCCTCGCACGGCACCGCGAAGCACATCCGCAGGAAGTTCGAGGTGTAGTCGAGCTCGTTCTTCGGGTAAACGAAGGGCTGGCCGATCGAGTACTTGTAGGCCATCGCGGCCAGCGTCGGCATCTTGGCGATCATGCGGATCGAGGCGATCATCCGCTGCTGCTCGTCCGAGATGTCGGTCGAGTCGTGGTAGAAGGCCGAGAGCGCGCCGACGCAGGCCACCATCACGGCCATCGGGTGCGCGTCGCGCCGGAAGCCCGAGAAGAAGCGGTTCATCTGGTCGTGCACCATGGTGTGGCGCGTGACCCGGTAGTCGAAGTCGGCCTTCTGGGCGTCGGTCGGCAATTCGCCGAACAGCATCAGGTAGCAGGTCTCGAGGAAGTCGCCCTTCTCGGCGAGCTGCTCGATCGGGTAGCCGCGGTAGAGCAGCACGCCCTCGTCGCCGTCGATGTAGGTGATCTTCGACTCGCAGGAGGCGGTCGAGGTGAAGCCCGGATCGAACGTGAAGGCACCGGTCTGCGCGTAGAGCTTGCCGATATCGACGACGTCCGGACCGATGGTCCCCTTCTTAACCGGAAGCTCGACCTGCTTCCCGTCCACGGTAATGCTGCTGGTTGCGCTCATGGGACGTGGACCTCTCCTGGCGAGGGTGCGTTGCCGGCTGCGCGCCGCGGCCCGAAGCCGCGGTCCGCACTCGGGCACCGTCAGCATTTTGCTGCAGGTGCTCACAGGTGCATCGGGTTAGCGGATCGGTCGGACGCCAGCAACGGGGCGGGTGACATCCGCCCCGGAACGCCTAGCGAAATCCGGACCGCGCGGCCGATTCCGTGCGGCCCGGCGGCCCCTTAAGCGGCCTGATCGCGCAGCCGTGCGAGGCTCTCGTCCCGGCCCAGCACCGCCATCACGTCGAAGAGCGGCGGGGACGTTGTGCGGCCGGTGAGTGCTGCGCGCAAGGGTTGCGCCACCTGCCCGAGCTTCACGCCCGCGCTCTCGGCGAAGGCGCGCACCGCGGCCTCGGTCGCTGCGGCGTCCCAGTCCGGCAGGGCCTCCAGCGCCGGCAGCACCGCGGCGAGGCGCGCCTTGCCGTCCGCGCCGAGCAGAGCCCTGGCCTTCTCGTCGAGCGCGAGCGGGCGCGGGGCGTAGAGGTAGTAGGCGCTGTCGAGGAGCTCGATCAGGGTCTTGGCGCGCTCCTTCAGCCCCGGCATCGCCGCGAGCAGCTTCCGGCGCAGGTCGTCCGGCAGCGGCGCCGAGAGGCCGCGGGCCGGGCCGACATGGGGCAGCATCGCCTCGATCGCGCGGAGCAGGTCGGCATCCGCCGCGCCCCGGATGTAGAGGCCGTTGAGGTTCTCCAGCTTGGCGAAGTCGAAGCGCGCGGCCGAGCGGCCGACCGCCTTCAGGTCGAAGGCCGCCACCATCTCGTCGGTCGAGAACACCTCCTGGTCGCCGTGGCTCCAGCCGAGGCGCACGAGGTAGTTGCGCAGCGCCGCCGGCAGGTAGCCGAGGTCGCGGTAGGCATCGACGCCGAGCGCCCCGTGGCGCTTCGAGAGCTTGGCCCCGTCCGCCCCGTGGATCAGCGGGATGTGGGCCATCGCCGGCACCGCCCAGCCCATCGCCCGGTAGATCTGGCTCTGGCGCGCGGCGTTGGTGAGGTGGTCGTCGCCGCGGATGATCTGGGTGACGCCCATGTCGTGGTCGTCCACCACCACGGCCAGCATGTAGGTCGGCGTGCCGTCCGAGCGCAGCAGGACGAGGTCGTCGAGGTCGCGGTTGGCCCAGGTCACGCGGCCCTGCACCGCGTCCTCCACCACGGTCTCGCCCTCGGTGGGGGCGCGCAGGCGAATGACGAAGGGTGCGCCGGCCGGCGCCTCGGCGGCATCGCGGTCGCGCCAGCGCCCGTCGTAGCGGGACGGCTTGCCCTCCGCGCGGGCCCGCTCGCGCATCTGGGTCAGCTCCTCGGCCGTGGCGTAGCAGCGATAGGCGTTCCCCGAGGCCAGCAGGCTCTCGGCCACCTCGCGGTGCCGGGCGGCGCGGGCGAACTGGAACACCACCTCGCCGTCCCAGTCGAGGCCGAGCCAGCGCATCCCGTCGAGGATCGCGTCGATCGCCCCTTGGGTCGAGCGCTCGCGATCGGTGTCCTCGATGCGCAGCAGCATCCGGCCGCCGTGGTGGCGGGCGTAGAGCCAGTTGAACAGCGCGGTGCGGGCGCCCCCGATATGGAGGTAGCCCGTGGGCGAGGGCGCGAAGCGCGTGACGACGGGTGACGACATCGATCTCGGGGTGCGGGTAGCAGCGCGCGGGTCCTTGGAAGACGGGCGGGCTCGCGGGCGAACGGGAACGGGGCGGCCGGCCCTGTGGGGCGCGGCGGCGGTGGCTGTAGCATGGCCCCGCCGATGCGTTAAGAAAGCGTTGACGCGGCGTGAATGTTCACCGCCCGTGACGGACGGCCCGGGCCATGGAGCGGATCGGCGCGCGGGGGAGCGGCGGGAGCCTCGCGCTGGGCATCCCCCTGCGCCGCGCGCCCGGCCTCGCCCTGCCGGCTCTGCGCGGCTGGATCGGTCGCAGCCTTGCCACGGAGGCCGCGCAGCGGCGGCTGTTTCCCTGGCTCGCGGTCGCCTTCGGGGCCGGCATCCTGCTGTTCTTCGGCGTCGCGGACGGCGCGCCCGTCCTCGCCGCGCCGCTCGCCGCGGCCGCCCTCTGCCTCGCGCTGACGCCCTGGCTCGGCACCCGGCCCGCGGCCCTGGCGCTCGCCCTCCTCCTGGCGGCGGCCTTCCTGGGCTTCGCCGCCGCCGCGTGGCGGGTCTCGCGCGTCGCCGGCCCGGTCCTCGTCCGCACCACGATCGGGCCGCTCGCCGGCCGCGTCGAATCCCTGGAGGAGCGCGAGGAGGGCGCACGCCTCGTGGTCCGCGTCGCCCGCTTCGGTGCGCTCCGCCCGGAGGAGACGCCGCGGCGGGTGCGGGTGTCGTTCAGGAAGGCGCCGCCCGTGAAGCCGGGCGACGCGATCGAGGCGAGCGCCCGCCTGCTGCCGCCGCCGGAAGCCGCCCGGCCCGGCGGCTACGATTTCGCCCGGGACGCGTGGTTCCGCGGCATCGGCGCCGTCGGCTCGCTGACCGGCAAGATCGTGGTGCGGCCGCCCGCCGAGGAACCGGACCTGCCCGCGCGCCTCGCCGCCCTCGTGGACGCGGCGCGCAACGCTCTGACCCGGCGCATCGCCGAGGCGACGGGGGGCCAGGCCGGCGCGGTGGCCGCGGCGCTGGTCACCGGCAAGCGGGGCCTGATCGCGCCCGCCACCAGCGAGACCCTGCGGGCGGCGGGGATCTACCACGTCGTCTCCATCTCGGGGCTTCACATGGTGCTGGCGGCGGGCGTGGTGTTCTGGCTGATCCGGGCGGGGCTGGCGCTGGTGCCGCATCTCGCCCTGTTCTGGCCGATCAAGAAGATCGCGGCCGCCGTCGCGATGCTCGGCGTCACCGCCTACTGCATCTTCTCCGGCTGGGACGTCGCGGCCGAGCGCTCCCTCGTGATGACGCTGATCATGCTGGGCGCGATCCTGGTCGATCGTCCGGCCCTCTCGATGCGCAACCTCGCGCTGGCGGCGCTCGTCGCGCTCGCCCGCGAGCCCGAGGCCCTGCTCGGCCCGAGCTTCCAGATGTCGTTCGGGGCGGTGGCCGGGCTCATCGCCTGCGCGCGGCTCGTGGGCGGGGCCCTGTTCCGGCAGCCGGGGGCGGGACGGATCGGCCGGCTCTACGGCGCGGTGCTGGCCGCGGTGATCGGCACCCTCGCCACGACGCTGGTGGCGCAGGTCGCGACCGCGCCCTTCGCCACCTACCATTTCCAGACCGTGCAGCCCTTCGGGTTGCTCGGCAACGCGCTGACCCTGCCGCTGGTCTCGCTCGCGGTGATGCCGGCGGCGGTCCTCGGGATCCTGGCCTACCCCTTCGCCCTCGACCTGCCGGTCTGGTGGCTGATGGGGCAGGCGGTGCGGGGGATGCTGGCGATCTCGGGGTGGATCGAGGGCTTCGGGGGCGCGACCCTGGTGGTGCCGGCCTTCGGCAGCGCGGCCCTCGGGCTGCTGGCCGCCGCGCTCCTGCTCGCGACGCTGCCGGTCTCCGGCCTGCGCTGGCTCGCGCTCCTGCCCGGCGCCTGCGGGCTCGCCCTCGCGGCGGCTCCGGAGCGCCACGACCTCTACGTCGACCGGCAGGGCGGCGGGGCGGCGCTGCGCGGTGCGGACGGGCGGCTGATCACGCTCGGGCGCCCCTCGGGCTTCGTGCTCGAGCAGTGGCTGAAGGCGGACGGCGACGGGCGAAAGCCCGCGGATCTGGGCGGCGGCACCTGCGACCGGCTCGGCTGCGTCGGACACCTCGCGGACGGGCGCGCCGTCGCCCTGGTGCGCGACCGTCGCGCCTTCGCGGAGGATTGCGCCCGCGCCGCCGTGATCGTCACGGGCCTCGCCGCGCCACCCGGTTGCGCCGCCGCCCTGGTGATCGACCGGGCCTATCTGGCCCGGCACGGTGCGACGGCTTTGCGCGTCGCCGCGGGCGGCTCGCTCGCCGTGCACCACGCCCGCGATCCCGCCCGGTCCGCGCCCTGGTGGCCGGCCGCGCGGCCGCCCCCGCAGACGGAAAAGGCCCCGCGGCCGGAGACCGCGGAGCCCGCGCAGGAGGAGACGCCCGGCCCGCCGGACGACCCCGATCCGTGATGCCCGCTCAGTAGCGGCGCACGAGGCTGACGAGCCGGCCCTGGATCTGCACCCGGTCGGGCCCGAGCACGCGGGTCTCGTAGGCGGGGTTGGCAGCCTCCAGCGCGATCGAGGAGCCGCGCTTGCGCAGGCGCTTCAGCGTGGCCTCCTCGTCGTCGATCAGCGCCACGATGATGTCGCCGGTGTTGGCCGTGTCCTGCTTGCGGATCACCACGAGGTCGCCGTCGAGGATGCCGGCCTCGACCATCGAGTCGCCGCGCACCTCCAGGGCGTAGTGCTCGCCGCCCGCCAGGAAGTCCGGCGACAGTGTGATGGCCGAGCTCTGGTTCTGGATCGCCGAGATCGGCGTGCCGGCGGCGATCCGGCCCATGACCGGGATCGAGACGGCGCGGCCCTGCTCGTCGGTGAACTGGGTGGTGGTGGGCCGGGGCGGCGCCGCCTTGGCCCGGCCGCCCTCGACCACGCTCGGGGTGAAGCGGCGCGGCTCGGGCATTGCCGCGGCCGTCGCGGGCCCGAGGCTCTCGGGCAGGCGGATCACCTCGATGGCGCGGGCCCGGTTCGGTAGGCGGCGCAGGAAGCCGCGCTCCTCGAGCGCCGTGATCAGCCGGTGGATGCCCGACTTCGACTTGAGGTCGAGCGCGTCCTTCATCTCGTCGAAGGAGGGCGGCACGCCGCTCTCGCGCATCCGCTGCTGGATGAAGCGCAGGAGATCCAGCTGTTTACGCGTCAGCATCGGGCAGCACTCGCATTCGGGGCAGGCGGAATCGCGGCTTCGGAAACAAACCACGAACACGTTAAACGTTCCGCAAGTGTTCCGCAAGCGGGGTGTTCCGCGGCGCCCCTCGATGAGCTTCAGACCAGCCGGCGATCCAGGCGGATGATGCGGCAGGGATCGCCCGCCCGCGCGGGCGGGGCGTGCGGCTCGCGGATCAGCAGGGCCTCGGCCTGGCCGAGCACCGCCAGCATCGAGGAATCCTGGCGCCGCTCCGGTGTCGCCTCGGGCAGGCGGTCGGGCGCCGTGCGCAGGGTCGCCCGCATGTAGTCCTGGCGACCGTCATTGGCCTCGAGGTCGCGGCCGAGGAGCGCCGGCTCGCTGCGGTCGGCCCCCGCGTTCGGATCGCCGAGCAGGGCGCGGATCGCCGGCAGGACGAAGAGCAGGCCGCAGACGATCGAGGAGACCGGGTTGCCGGGCAACCCGATCACCAGCATGGGCCCAAGCCGGCCGTGCATCAGCGGCTTGCCGGGGCGCAGCGCCACCCGCCAGAATCCGAGTTCCAGCCCCTCCTTCGCCAGCGCCGCCTGGACGAGGTCGTGGTCGCCGACCGAGGCGCCGCCTAGCGTCACCAGAAGGTCGGCCCGGGCTCCGCGCGCGCGGCGGAAGGCCTCCTCCAGGGCGGCGTGCTCGTCGCGGACCACGCCGAGATCGACCGGCTCGCCGCCGGCCGACCCGACGAGGGCCGAGAGCGCGAAGGTGTTCGAGGCGACGATCTGGTCCCAGGCGGGCGCGGCGCCCGGAAGGACCAGCTCGTCGCCGGTCGCCAGGATCGCGACGCGGGGGCGGCGGCGCAGGCCGAGCACGGGATGCCCGGCCGCGGCCGCGAGCGCGAGGCGGCGCGCGTCGAGGGTCTCGCCCGCCCGAAGGAGCGTGTCGCCGGCCGAGAAATCGAGCCCCGCGCGGCGGACGAAGCGCTCGGGCACGACCGGCTCCAGCACGCGCACCGTGTCGTCCTCCGCCTCGGCGTTCTCCTGGATCAGGATCGCGTCGGCGCCCTCCGGCACGGGGGCGCCGGTGAAGATCCGCACCGCCTCACCCGCCTCGAGCGCGCCGCGGAAGCCGTGGCCCGCCGCGCTGGTGCCGACGCGCCGCAGGATCGCGCCGGCGCGGCCGGCGTCCTGGGCGCGCACCGCGTAGCCGTCCATGGCCGACGCCCGGAAGGGCGGCTGCGTGCGGGTGGCCGCGACGTCCACGGCGAGGGACCGGCCGGCGGCCTGGGCGAGGGGCACGTCCTCGGCCTCGACCGGCCCGGGCACGCTCGCCAGGATCCGGGCAAGCGCCTCCGCGACCGGGATCGGCCCGCTCACGCCTCGGCCCTGTAGGCGCCCGAGCGGCCGCCGTCCTTGGCCATGAGCCGGACGCCCTCGATGCGCATCCCGCGATCGACCGCCTTCACCATGTCGTAGACCGTGAGGCAGGCGACCGAGACCGCGGTCAGTGCCTCCATCTCGACGCCGGTCGGGCCCTGCACCCGCACCTCGGCGGTCACGCGCAGGCCCGGCAGGGCCTCGTCGACCGCGCAATCGACCCGGACCTTCGAGAGGAGCAGCGGGTGGCAGAGAGGGATCAGTTCGTGGGTGCGCTTGGCGGCCATGATGCCGGCGAGCCGCGCCGTGCCGATCACGTCGCCCTTCTTGGCGTCGCCCTCGCGGATCAGCGCCAGGGTCTCGGGGCGCATCACCACGCAGCCCTCGGCGGTCGCGGTACGGTCGGTCGCCGCCTTGTCGGTGACGTCGACCATGTTGGCCGCGCCGCTGGCGTCGAGATGGGTGAGGCCGCTCATGCTCCCTCAGGCCTTGTCGCCGAAGAGCAGGCCGCGGGTCGCGGCCGTGACGTCGGCCTGCCGCATCAGGCTCTCGCCGACCAGCACCGTGTCGAGCCCGTGCTCGCGCAGGCGCCGCACGTCGGCGTGGGTGGAGATGCCGCTCTCCGCCACCGCGATGCGGTCCTGCGGGATGCCCGGCGCCAAGCGGATCGCGGTCTCGAAGGAGACCTCGAAGGTCTTCAGGTTGCGGTTGTTCACGCCGATCATCGCCGCACCCAGCGGGATGGCGCGGGCGAGTTCGGCCGCGTCGTGCACCTCGACCAGCGCGTCCATGCCGAGGTCGTGGGCGCTCTCCACGAGGGCCTCGGCCTCCTCGTCCTCCAGGCAGGCCATGATGACGAGGATGCAGTCGGCGCCCCAGGCGCGGGCCTCGTAGACCTGGTAGGGTTCGAACAGGAAATCCTTGCGCAGGACCGGCAGCGCGCAGGCCTTGCGCGCCGCGGTGAGGTATTCGGGCCGGCCCTGGAAGGAGGGCTCGTCGGTAAGTACCGACAGGCAGGTGGCGCCGCCGGCCTCGTAGGCCTTCGCGAGCGCGGCGGGCTCGAAATCGGCCCGGATCAGGCCCTTCGAGGGCGAGGCCTTCTTCACCTCGGCGATGAGCGCCGGGCGGCCCTGCCCGACATGGGTGCGGATCGCCGCCGCGAAGCCGCGGGGCGGCTCGGCCTTGGCGACGCGGTTCTCGAGCTTGGAGAGCGGCACGCGCAGCTTCGCCTCGGCGATCTCGCGGCGCTTGTAGGCCTCGATGCGGGCGAGCACGCTCGGGCGCTCGGACGCGTCCGTCGCGGCATCGTCCCGGACGGCCTCTTGCGTGGATGCGGAGGACATCGCTGCTCCTTAGGCGTTCGAGACCGCGACGAGGCGGGCGAGCGTCGCGCGCGCGGCGCCCGAATCGATCGCATCCTGCGCCCGCACGACGCCCTCTTCCAGGGTGCCGGCGGCGGCTGCGACCACGAGGGCGGCGCCCGCGTTGAGAACCGCGATGTCGCGGTAGGCGTTGCGCGCGCCGTCGAGCACCCCTGCGAGCGCCCGGGCGTTGTGCTCGGGGTCGCCGCCACGCAGGTCGTCGAGGGCGTGCAGCGGCAGCCCGACCGTGCGCGGGTCGATGGTGAAGCGCGAGATCCGCCCGTCCTCCAGCGCGACGACCGCGGTCGGCCCCGTCACCGTGATCTCGTCGAGCCCGTCCGAGCCGTGAACCGTCCAGACCCGGCGGCTGCCGAGTTCGGCCAGCACGTGGGTCAGCGGCTCGGCCCAGGCGGCTTGCGAGACGCCGAAGAGCTGGTGCTCGACGCCGGCCGGGTTCGAGAGCGGCCCCAGCAGGTTGAAGATGGTGCGCACCGGCAGCTCCGCCCGTACGGGCGCGACGTGCCGCATGGCGCCGTGATGGGCCTGGGCGAACATGAAGCAGAGCCCGGCCTCCGCGAGGCAGCGGCTCAGCCCCTCGGGCGGGAGCCCGAGCCTGACGCCGAGCGCGGCGAGCACGTCGGCCGCGCCCGAGCGCGAGGTGGCGGCGCGGTTGCCGTGCTTGGCCACCGGCACGCCGCAGGCGGCGGTGACGAGGGCGGCGAGCGTCGAGACGTTGTAGCTGCCCGAATGGTCGCCCCCGGTGCCGACCACGTCGACGGCGCCCGGCACGCCCGCCACCCGCACCATGCGGGCGCGCATCGCCTCGACGGCGCCGACGATCTCGTCCCGGCTCTCGCCGCGGACCTTCAGGGCGATCAGGAAGGCGCCGGCCTGGACGGGCGTGACCTCGCCCGACAGCAGGTCGTCGAAGGCGGCGCGGGCCTCCGCGCGGTCGAGCGCGAGGCCGCCCGCGACCTTCGCCAGATGGGGCTTGAACGAATCCATGCGCGCGGGGTGCTGTGCGGCCTCAGGTCCGCGCGTCAATGCACGCCGGGACCGCGCTTGTCACGCTCGGCATGCCCGGGGCGGCGCCGCTCGGCGTTCCAGGCGGCCGCGATGTCGAGGAAGTTGCCGAGCATCCGGCTGCCGTGGTGCGAGAGCACGCTCTCGGGATGGAACTGCACCGCGTGCACCGGCAGGTCCCGGTGCTCCAGCCCCATGATCAGCCCGTCCGCCTCCGCGGTCACGCCGAGCGTGTCGGGCAGCTTCGCGCGCTCTACCACCAGCGAGTGGTAGCGCGTGGCATCGAAGCTGTCGTTGAGGCCGCGGAAGATGCCCGTCGCGCCGTGCCGGATGGTCGAGACCTTGCCGTGCATCGGTGTCGGCGCCCGCACGACCTCGCCGCCGAAGGCCTGCCCGATCGCCTGCAGCCCGAGGCAGACGCCGAAGATCGGGATCTCGCCGCTGAGCTGCTTCACCGCGTCGAGGCAGATGCCGGCCTCGTTCGGGGTGCAGGGGCCGGGCGAGAGCACCAGCGCGTCCGGCGCCCGCTCCCGGATGCCCGCGACGGTGATCTGGTCGTTGCGCACCACATCGACCGCGCCGCAGAGCGGGCCGATCAGGTGGACGAGATTCCACGTGAAGGAATCGTAGTTGTCGATGACGAGGACGTTGGCCATGGCGGGCGGCTTTCCGGAACGTTCCGCCGATGTGGCCGGTGCGCGTCGCCGGGTCAACGGGTGCGGGGCGCGGCAGCCCCTAGCGGCGCGAGCCGCGGTGGCGGTTGCCGGTGGTGCGGATGCCCGCGGGGCGGCCGGGCGGGTTCGGCTTGAACGGGCGCCCGGCCGAAGCCTTCGCCCCCACCTTCGCACCCGGCCGCTTGGCGCCGGAGCGGGCGCGGCCCTCCGAGAGCAGCTCGAAGCGCAGCGCCCCGGCGCTCGGCGCGGCCTCGACGAGGCGCACCTCCACCCGGTCGCCGAGCCGGAAGGTCTCGCCGGTGCGCTCGCCGACGAGCGCGTGGCGGCCCTCCTCGTGGCGGTAGTAGTCGGCGCCGATGGTCGAGACCGGCACGAAGCCGTCCGCGCCCGTCTCGTCGAGCTTGATGAACAGGCCCGAGCGCGTCACCCCGGAAATCTGGCCCGAGAAGGTCGCACCGACCCGGTCCACGAGGTGGTTGGCGATGAGCCGGTCGATGGTCTCGCGCTCGGCCGCCATGGCGCGGCGCTCGGCCGCCGAGATCTGCTCGCCGATCCGGTCGAGTTCGGGCACCGAGATGTCGGAGGGGAGCCCGTCCTTGCCGAGCCCGCACGCGGTGATCAGCGCCCGGTGCACCACGAGGTCGGCGTAGCGGCGGATCGGCGAGGTGAAGTGGGCGTAGCGGCGCAGGTTCAGCCCGAAATGGCCGAGGTTCTCCGCCGCGTAGACCGCCTGCGCCTGGGAGCGCAGGATCACCTCGTTGAGGAAGACGCCGTGCTCGCTCTCGGCCGCCGTGGCGAGGATCCGGTTGAACAGGGCGGGGCGGAGCGCCCCCTCCTTCGGCAGCTTGATGCCGACCGAGGCCAGCACCTCGCCGAGCGCCCGCATCTTCTCCAGCGCCGGCTCGTCGTGCACGCGGTAGATCAGGGGCTGGCGTGCCTGCTCCAGGGTCTCGGCGGCGGCGACGTTCGCCTGGATCATGAACTCCTCGATCAGCCGGTGCGCGTCGAGGCGCTCCGGCACGACGACGCGGTCGACCCGGCCGTCGGCGCCGATCAAGACCTTGCGCTCGGGCAGGTCGAGGGCGAGGGGGCCGCGCCGGTCGCGGGCGGTCTTCAGGGCGGCGTAGGCGGCCCAGAGCGGGCGCAGAGCCGCGTCGAGGAGCGGTTCGGTCGCGGCATCCGGGCGCCCGTCGATCGCGGCTTGCGCCTGCGCGTAGGCGAGCTTGGCGCGCGAGCGCATCATCACCCGGTGGAAGCTGTGGCGACGCTTCTCGCCCTCCGCCGAGACGATCATCCGCACGGCGATCGCCGGGCGTTTCTCACCCTCGCGCAGCGAGCAGAGGTCGTTCGAGATGCGCTCCGGCAGCATCGGCACGACCCGGTCGGGGAAGTAGACCGAGTTGCCGCGCTCCAGCGCCTCGCGGTCGAGGCTGGAGCCCGGGCGGACATAGGCGGCGACATCCGCGATCGCGACCGTGAGGATGAAGCCGCCCGGATTGGCTGGGTCGGGATCGGCCTCGGCCATCACCGCGTCGTCGTGGTCCTTGGCGTCCGGCGGGTCGATGGTGAGCAGCGGCCTCTCGCACCAATCCTCGCGGCCCCGCATCGTCGCGGCCTTCGCGGCGTCCGCCTCGGCGAGCGTGTTCTCGTGGAAGACGTGCGGGATGTTGTGCAGGTGCAGCGCGATCAGGCTCACCGCCTTCTCGGAGCCGAGCGAGCCCAGGCGCTCGCGCACCCGGCCGCGGGGCAGGCCGAAACGGGTCTCGCGCTCTAGGCTGACGCTGACGAGGTCGCCGTCGCGCGCCTCCCCCTCCTCGCCGGGCGGGATCAGGATCTCGCGGCCCTGGCCGCGCTTCTCCACCGGCTCGATGCGGCCCCCTTGCGCGCCGGCCCGGTACACGCCGATGATCTCGGCCCTGTTCTTGCCGATCACCTTGATGACGCGGCCGGTGTAGCGGCCCTCGGCCTCGCCGTCCGGCTCGACGCGCAGCAGCGCCCGGTCGCCGATGCCCGGGGCCGGCCGCTTGTCCCGGCGCCCGCCCTTGGCCGGCATCAGCACGATGGTGGGCGGCTTGCCCTCGCCGGTCCACTCGACCGGGCTCGCCACGAAGTCGCCGTGCCGGTCGCGGGAGCGGATATCGCAGAGCACCACCGGCGGCAGGCGGCCGGCCTTGGCGAGGCCGCCGCGGGAGCGGGAGATCTCGCCGTCCCCCTCGATCTCCTTGAGGATGCGCTTGAGGCCGATCTTGTCGGCGCCCTTCAGGCCGAAAGCCTGGGCGATCTCGCGCTTGCCGACCTTGTCCTTGGACTCGGCGATGAAGGCGAGGATCTGCTCGCGGGTGGGCAGGGGCGTGGGAGTCGCGGTCGCGCGCTTGGCCAAAGAATCGGGCTCGCTGCGCCGCTCCGGAGGGCGGCGCCTGTTTGAGTTCGGGGCCGGAATGCAGGGTCCGGCTGTCCCCAAGATGGTGTCGGGGAAGGTTTCCGGCAATGTCGGGCCGGGCGCCCTCAACAGCTCAGCCGGTGGAAGCGGATTTCGCGATGCGCTCGACGGCCGCGTCGATGTCGAAGCTCGCGGCCAGGATCTCGTCCAGGGCGAACGGACAGTGCCGCGGCAGGGTCAGGTTGACCCGGCCCTCCTCCGGTCGAAGCTCCGGCGCCTCGGCCGCCTGCACCGCGAGCGTCCAGGCTCCGTCCATGCGCAGGCTCTCGGCGGCCGGCGGATCGGCCGCCAGCGCGGCGAGCGCGGCCCTGGCGTTCTCCCGGTACCGGAGGCTCTTCCCGTCGTCCGAGACCAGGGCCGCCTTGATCAACTCGGCCAGGGCGTCCCGCACCCGCTCCACGCTCGCGTTCATGTCCATCCCGTGCTGTCCTCGGCCGGGCCATGGCAAGGGCGATGCCAGAGGGGGAGGGGCCCTCAGTAGGGCGTGCCCGTCCGGCGCTGCGCCCGCAGGGCCTCGGCGTACCAGGTCAACTCGTCGAGGAAGCGGTTCGTCGCCTTGGGGAGCCAGTCCTCGGTGGGCTCGCCGCCCTCGCTGAGCGCCTTCCCGATCCGCGGGATCGGCAGCAGCGAGGGGATGCTGGGGGCACCGAGCTCGGCCATCATCGCCCGCAGCTGCATCGCGGCGCGCACGCCGCCGTACTGACCGGCGGAGTAGCAGCAGATCGCCGAGGGGCGCCAGAAGTACTCCTCCAGGAAGTGGTCGAGCGTGTTCGACAGGGCCGGCGGGATGCTGTGGTTGTACTCGGCCGAGACGACCACGAAGGCGTCCGCGCGGCCGTAGAGGGCGGCGAGGGTCTCCAGGGCCTCCGGGGCTTCGCCCCGCGGATACTCCGTGTACATGCGGTCGAGCAGCGGGAGCTTCAGCGCGGCCGGATCGACCAGCGGCGCCTCGTGGCCGCGGGCCTCCAGCGCGCCGACCAGGAAGCGGGCGGCCCGCAGGCCCTGCCGGTCGGAGCGGACGCTGCCGAGGATGACGGGACAGACCAGGGACATCGGGCGCCTCTCCGCTCGGGACGTCGTTCGACCGAGAATGTCACGGAGCCCGGGCCAGGGCCAAGGGACCGGACAGGGAATGCCAAGGGACCGGCCCGGGAATCCGGCTCGGCTTGAACGGCCGGTGCACGGCTGGTAGCAAGCGAATCGGGCCGGTGTAGCACAGCGGTAGTGCAGCGGTTTTGTAAACCGAAGGTCGGGGGTTCGATCCCCTCCGCCGGCACCACGCTCCCGTCGCGGCGCCTTTCCGAGGCGGGAGGACGGTCTTGCCACAGAGCTTCCGCTCCGGTCCGGCCGACTTGAGGCCGACTCGCGGAATTCGGGCCTACACTTCGGTTACACGGGAGAAACATGATTAAAGCCGCCTGAATGCGGCTTTCAGATCCGATTGAATCCCCATCCTGTAGCTCCGGCGCCACATGGCGATGAGCCCGGCACCCGCGGACGGCCACAGGCGCCACCCGGTGTTCCGGAATCCGGCCGCTCGCCGGCCCAGCCTCATCGCGTCCGCAAGGCTACCGATGACGCAAGACCCCAACAGCGGCGCCCCCGCGGCGCCCGAGGACGTGCAGCAGTCCCGAGCCGCCCCGGTGCGCGGCCCGCGCCGCTGCCGGCTCGATCCCGCCGCCCGCGCTCGGATCGGCCGCGGCCTGCGGATACTATACGCCGAAGCGCTGACCCAGCCGGTTCCGGAGCGGCTCGAACGGCTGGTCGCCCGCCTCGGCGAGGCCGATCTCGCCTGCCCCGCGGAACAGGTCGAGGAGCCGTCGCGATGACCCGGCCCGATCTCGCCCCCGGTGCGCCGCTCACCCCCGACGCGGAGATGCGCGACATGCTGCTCGGCGCGATCCCCGCGCTCAGAGCCTTCGCGTTCTCGCTGACCTACGACCTCGACCGCAGCGACGACCTCGTGCAGGACACGCTGGTGCGCGCCTGGATCAAGGCCGACAGCTTCCGCCGCGGCACGAGCCTGACGGCGTGGCTGTTCACCATCCTGCGCAACCTGTTCTACTCCGAGCAACGCAAGCGGAAGCGCGAGGTCGAGGATGTCGACGGCAGCATCGCCGGGCGCCTCGCCAGCCTGCCCGAGCAGGAGATCCGGGTCGAGATGGAGGCGTTCCGGGGCGCCCTCGAACGGCTGCCCCTGGCGCAGCGCGAGGCCCTCATCCTCGTCGGCGCGCAGAACTTCACCTACGAGGAGGCCGCGGAGATCTGCGGCGTGCCGGCGGGGACGATGAAGAGCCGGGTCAGCCGGGCGCGGCTGCGCCTGATCGAGCTGCTCGGCATGGACGGCACGGGCGACATCGGCACCGATGCCCAGACCCGGGCGGCGCTGGGCGAGTAGCGGACGGCCGCCGGATCCGCAGCCCCGCACGGATCCCGCGCCGGGCCTCAGGGCCGGCGGTAGACCCAGACGCGGGCGGGCGGCAGGTTGAGCCAGACCCGGTTCGAGCGGTCGGCGGTGTAGCTGCCGGCCTCGCAGCGGGCCGGGATCGGCGGCACCACCGCGTAGGTGAACTGCACGAAGGGCGCGCCCGGCTGCATCAGGTCGTGGGCGGCGTTCAGCAACTCGAGGCGCTGCTCCAGCGGCTTGGTGAAGAGCGGCAGGCTGGAGATCGTGGCGGCGGCGGGCTCGTTGAGCACGTCGCCGAGGGTGCGCCGGATATCGTAGGCGTCGCCCCGGATCACCGTGACGCCGGGGAAGCGACGCGCGAGCAGGCGGCAGAAGTCCGGATTGAACTCGACCAGGACGAGGCGCTCGGGGGCCAGACCGCGGCGCAGCAGCGCCTCGGTCACAGGGCCGGTGCCGGGCCCCAGCTCGATCACCGGGCCGTCCCGGCGCGGATCGACGTAGGCGGCCATGGTGCGGGCGAGCATCTTGCCCGAGGGCGTCACCGCGCCCGTCACGAGCGGCCGCTCGAACCAGGAGCGCAGGAACCGCGCCTCGTCCTCCAGCGGATCGCGCCGCTCACCCAACCCCGCGGCCCGCGCTTTCGTGCTGGAACGACGTAACGGAGGCAAGTCCGGAGTTCCTTGTTATCGTTGGAGGATCGAGGACGACGCTCTCATACCGCCAAGCCGGCGACCCTGCTAGGGCAACGCCGCACGGGACCGGCCAAAAGCGACAACCGCGCGGAGCCCGTTTGGATCCGGCCGTCAGCGCGGTTTTTCCGGGGGAGGCGGCTCAGGCCTGTGCTGCGCCGCCGAAGAAGTCGCGCACCTTCGAGAAGAAGCCCGTGCTCTCCGGGTGGTTGTCGTCGGAAGCCGTCTTGTCGAACTCCTGCAGCAGCTCGCGCTGCCGCTTGGTCAGGTTCTGCGGGGTCTCGACGAAGACCTGGATGTAGAGGTCGCCGACCTCCCGCGAGCGCAGCACCGGCATGCCCTTGCCCTTGATGCGGAATTGCTTGGCGGTCTGGGTGCCGGCCGGGATGCGCACCTGGGTCTGCGAGCCGTCGATCACCGGCACGGTGATCTCGCCGGCGAGCGCCGCCGTCACCATCGAGATCGGCACGCGGCAGAACAGGTCCGCCCCGTCGCGCTGGAAGAAGTCGTGCGGCTTGATCGAGAGGAAGACGTAGAGGTCGCCCGCCGGCCCCCCGCGCAGGCCGCTCTCACCCTCGCCGGCCAGCCGAATGCGCAGCCCGTCATCGACGCCCGCCGGCACGTTGATCGAGAGGGTGCGCTCGCGGTTGACCCGGCCGGCCCCCGCGCACGACGCGCACGGGTCGTCCACGATCTCGCCGCGGCCGTGGCAGTTCGGGCAGGTCCGCTCGATGGCGAAGAACCCTTGCGCTGCCCGCACCCGGCCGTAGCCGCCGCAGGTCGAGCAGGTGCGCGGCTTCGAGCCGGGCTTGGCGCCCGAGCCCGCGCAGGTCTCGCAGGTGATCGAGGTCGGGATGCGGATGGTCTCGGTCTTGCCGAGGAAGGCCTCCTCCAGGCTGATCTCGAGGTTGTAGCGCAGGTCCGCCCCGCGCTCGCGGCCCGGCGCGCCGCCGCGCCCGCGGGCCTGCCCGCCGCCCCTTCCGTCGCCGAAGAAGTTGTCGAAGATGTCCGACATGAAGTCGCCGAACTCGTTGCCGAATCCGGGGCCGCCCGCGCCGCCCTGACTGAACGCGGCGTGGCCGAAGCGGTCGTAGGCCGCGCGCTTCTGGCCATCGGAGAGGCACTGGTAGGCCTCGTTCAGCTCCTTGAACTTGATCTCGGCTTCCTTGTCCCCCGGGTTGCGGTCCGGGTGGTAGGTCATCGCGAGCTTGCGGAAGGCCGTCTTCATCTGGCCGTCCGTGGCCGTCCGCTCGACGCCCAAGATCTCGTAATAGTCCCGCTTCGACATCCCTGTCCTCAAGGTCCCTCGCGCCCCACGCCACGGGGACGGGCGGCCAGCCGGTTCATGGTCGATCAGGCCGGATCGACTCTGCCCGCGCTTCCGCGACGCCGCGCGGGCCGAGCGGCATATGGGGATGCCGGTTCCCGGCCGCATCCTTGCGGCCGCGTTATCACGCCGGACCGGTTCCCGGCCAGAAGGCAGATGCGCCCGCATCGGTACTGGATTCCAAAGGTCGAGACCTTTGGCGGGTGCAGGCAAGGTTCTGGATCTTGGCCCTGCATTTGGCTTCCCCGTCCCGGCAGAGCCGGGGCGGAGAAGCCAAGCCCGGGGCACTGCCCCGGGACCCCGCCCAAGGGACTCGTCCCTCGGGGATCCCCCTACCCGAAGGCGCCGACCTCGTGCTGGATCATGCCGGAGATCTCGCGCACCTGCGCGAACATGCGTCGGATCGGGTCGAACAGGCCGGTATGCTCGGCCTCGTAGGTGCCGACATCGCGCGGGCCGGCCGGCTCGCCGAAATTCAGCCCCAGCGTCGGGTCTGGCGTGACGGGGAAGATCTCGTCGAGGAGCGCGATGCAGGCGTCGATGTCGAGGCGCAGGAAGCGCTCCAGCAACTGCTCGCGGCTCACCCCCGCCTGCGGGCGGAAGCTCGGGATGTGCACGGCCGTGAACCAGATCCGGTGGATCAGCGCGAGGCGCAGGGCGTGCAGCAGGGTGAGGCGCACCGACATCTTCCTGAGGTCGGGTGCGGCCGCCTGCAACCCGAGCCAGTCGCAGGTGAGCCGCCCGAACAGACGGCGTAACGACGGCGCGAGG
Organism: Methylobacterium hispanicum; assembly: GCF_022179285.1. Classification (GTDB taxonomy): domain Bacteria; phylum Pseudomonadota; class Alphaproteobacteria; order Rhizobiales; family Beijerinckiaceae; genus Methylobacterium; species Methylobacterium hispanicum. Next base: position 199,917 of record NZ_BPQO01000008.1, read on the forward strand.
TCGAGCCGCTCCAGGCTGCGCGCGACCGTGATCAATTCCTCGCGGCGCCCGTCCTTCTGCGTGCGGCGCGCCCGCTCCAGCCAGACGGCCGGGTCGAGCGTGTCGATGTAGGCGCGCAGCACGTCGAGGTCGCCGACGCTCGCGGCGTGCTGGGCCAGCCGGAAGGCGCGCGAGAAGCGCACCGAGTCGCGCCGCATCTCGCTGAAGATGTCCGGCGCCCGCTCGGCCGCCCGGCCGAGGCCGTGGAGCGCGTTGGCAAGGTAGCCCAGCTGCTGCAGGATCGCGTTGTTGGGGATCGCCCGCATCTGGCGCGGGTGGGTGATCAGCGCCGGGCCGCCGCCGTCGCTCTGGCGCGCCACGGGCCGGGAGCCGGTGCGGTCGATCAGGCTCGGGCCGAAGGTGCCGAGCAGCGCGGCGTAGCCCGGATCCTCGACCAGCGTTTCCATCTCCTGGCGCACCGCCGTGAAGAATTCGAGCGCGAAGTCGGTCTCGGCGTAGACGGGGTCGCGGGCGGCGTCCGGCCCGGCCTTGGGCTCGGCGAGCGCGTAGTCCGCGAAGGCGTCGTCCTCGGCGAGGTCGAGGGCGTAGACGTGCTCGGCGACCCGCGCGACGCTGGCCTCGGCGAGCGCGGGGGAACCGAACAGCAGGTAGCCGTCCGTGCCCTGGAAGCTCGATTCGAGGCGCACCCGGATGCCCGCGGCCCGGTTCTTGGCCCGCGCGTCCTCCGGGGCGAGGTAGGCAAGGCGGTCGCGCAGCGAGGTCGGGTGGGCGCCGCGCCCGATCGATTCGCCGTGCGTGTCGAAGATCGCGAGCTCGATGTCGGCGAGCCCGTTCTGCACCATCAGCTCGGTGATGCGCAGGCGCAGGCGCTCGATCCAGAAGGTGGCGGCGAGTTGCCCGACGTAGCGGCCGGAATCCGAGTAGCCGAACTGCACGGTGAGGCGGCCGATGCGCTTGAGATACTGGCGCCAGTGCGGGTTGCGCAGCGCGTCGTCGAGCACGCGGATCCCCTGCTCCAGCGCCTCGGCGGTCTCGAAGAGGGGCGTGATCTCCAGCCTGTCCGCGATGCCGTAGTGCCGGGCGAGCCAGAGGGCGGCGAGCAGGGTGTAGCCGGTCTCGGTCTCGGCGATGAGGAAGCGCACCGGATGGGTGCCGTCCACGTGCTTGAGGATCTGGGCGATCGTCATCATCAGCCGCGCCGCCGAAGCGCGCTCGGCCGCGAGCGCCCCGAAATCCACCGCGACCGGCGCCACGTCGTTCAGGAGCGCGTGGATCGTGGCGAGGTGCGAGCGGCGCTGGGCGGGGTCTGCCGGCTCGCCCTCGACGTCGGTGACGCGGCGCACCGCGTTGTGGATCTGGCTGGCGTTGAGCCGGAAATGCGGCAGCGCGTTCGAGAGGCCGTGGGTCGCCACGCCCGCGCGCAGCACCGCGATCGCCCGCCGGTCCGCCTCGTCCTCGGCGGCGGACATCGCGGCCGCGAGGCCGGCGAGGAGCGCCCCCGCATCGGTCTGGGCGCGGTCGCGCTCGATGATCACCGCGAGGGCGAAGCGGTGTACCGCCTCGAGGGAGGGCTTCTCGCCGAGCCGGGGTGCCACCGTGAGCTGACGGTTGACGGCGCTGAGCGCGCTCTCGGCGAGGCTCCGCACCACCTGCGTGGCGGGGATCCGCGGCAGCTGGCGCAGCACGCGGTCGAACTGCATCCGCTTCGATTCGAGGCGGTAGCGCAGCGTGTCCCACCAGCCGATATCGGTGCGCCCGTCGGTGTCGCAGCCGACCCAGCTCGCCACCGCGAGCGGGCGTGGCACCAGCTCGGTCCAGCGGTCGGGCCAGCGGCGACGGGCGGCGTCGATGAGCGCGCCGTTGAAGCCGTCGAGCGCGGCGCGGGCGTGGTTGGCGGCCACGCAGGCCTGATCGAACTCGTCGTCGAGGCTGATCTTCGGGTCGGGCCGGGTCGAGAGCGCGGCGGCCTCCGCGATCAGCGGCTCGCGCGCGGCCGGGTCGGCGAGGCTGGCGCTCCGGGCGAGGAGGGCCGCCACCGCGCGGGGCATGCCGAAGGTGGGGTGTGCGGTGAACACGATCGCGAAGGCGGTGCGGCCGACACGCTCGCGGAACGTCTCGAAATCGCCCGCGCGCTGCGGCACGGCGGCGACGAGACGGTTCGGCACGGCGGCGTCCGCGTCCGCCCTCGCGTCCTGTGGCCCGTTGAGTCCGACATAGGCCCGCAGGCGTCCGGCCCGGTCGGCCAGCGCCTGGGCGCGCAGGCGCACGAACAGGGCGTCGAGGTCGTCGCCGTCGATCTCGCCCCGGTCGAAGCGGCGGGTGATCGCCAGCGTCACGGCGAGCACGGGATTGCGGAACGGGTCCTCCGCGGCCTGCTCGCGGGAGGCCTCGATCAGGCCGCGCAGATGGGTCTCAAGCTCCTCGGGGCTTCGGCTCCGCTCGGTCTCGCGCATCGATCGGTCCTGGCTCCCTGTCGTTCGGTTCTATCCGGCGCGGCATCCGCGGGACCCCGTTCGGCTCCCCGGTGCAAGCTCCGTTCCGCTTCGTCGGCGGTCCCGCCTGATCGCGCGGCGCGGAGGCATGCGCAAGAGGCGACAGCAGGAGGCGGGACAGGGGCGCGGCGAGAGAGTGCGCGGTGAGACAGGTGCAAGAGGCGTGCGGTTCGGGTAACGGTTCGTCCGCATGGAACTCCTCCTGATCCTGGGCGCCGTGCTCGCCTGCACGGTGGTGGGCGTGATCGCGGTGCGCATGGCGGCCCAGAGCCGGCGCCCGCCCCTGCGGCTCGACAACGAACTCGACGAGCGCGACGAGGATCTGGTCACGCGGGTCGGGCCGTCGCGCAGTCCCATTGACCGCTCCGCGGAGGTGCTCGACGTCGAGCCGATCCCGCCCGCCTCCGGCCGCTCCGGCGAGAAGGCTTGAGCCCGTGGTGAGCCCGATGCGCACGCTCCCCCTCCTTCTCGCCGCCGCGCTGGTGCTCGGTCTGCCGGCCGGAACCCGCGCGCAGGAGGCGCCGGCCGCCGACGCGGCGGCCGCCCCGAAGCCGGCCCGTCCGAAGCCTCCGAAGCCGGCACCGAAGCCAAAGGCCAAGGCCGAGACGGCGCCCGCCGCACCGGCGCCCGAGGCGCGGCCCGCCGAGCCCCTGCGCGCTCCGGCTCCGGCCATCGACCGCGCGCCCCTCGACGCGACCTTCGCGGCGCCGCCGACCATCGCCTGCGGCTCGCAGGCGGCGCGCTTCGAGGGCGAGAAGGGCTTCGAGGTGTTCGTGACCCGGGTCGGGCGGGCGCAGGTCGAGAACCCGCTGCGCCCCCTCACGCCGGAGACGACCGAGGTGCTGCAGGTGGCGATCGGCGGCAAGCTGGCGACCGCCTACGGGCCCGACCTCTCCGCCCTCCGGCGCGGCGGTCCACCGGGCGCGATCGAGGCGCAGCTCGGGACCGCCATCCGCTGGCGGGAGACGCTGCCGCCGCTGCCCGACCCGCTGAGCATCGTCTCCGAGGACGGCCGCCCCCTCGCGCGCCTCGGCTTCCGGGAATGCACCGCGGCGCCCGCCGTGAAGGCGCCTCCGCCGGTCGCGGCCCGCAAGGAGGCGAAGCCGGCGCGCGCGGCCAAGACCCGGGAGGCCGCTCCGAAGCTCGAGGGCGAAGCGGTGCCCGCCCGAGGCCAGGCGAAGGCCGCGCCCAGGGTGCCGCCCGGTTTCAGCCTGCCGCAGGGCGCGATCGGCGAGTGAGTGCGGCGACGCACCGAGATTTCACGGGAAAACCCCCGGGCGGCGCGCGGTCGCCCCGCGAGATGCAAGGAAATCGCAACGCATGAACCCGGCGATGACGGCCGCGCAGGTGATCGCTGCCCTGGGGCTCGCGCCCCATCCCGAGGGCGGCCATTACCGCGAGACCTTCCGCGACCCCAGCGCGGTCGCGGGCCGCTCGGTCGGCACGGCGATCTACTACCTGCTCGACGTGGGTGAGGTCTCGGCCTGGCACCGGGTCGATGCCGCCGAGATCTGGCACTGGTACGCGGGCGCGCCGCTGGTGCTCACGGTCAGCCCGAACGGGCACGACGCGGCGGCCCACCATCTCGGGCCCGACCTCACCCGCAACCAGCGCCCGCAGCACGTGGTCCCGGCCGGCCACTGGCAGACCGCGACGAGTCTCGGAGCCTGGACGCTCGTCGGCTGCACCGTCGCGCCGGGCTTCGACTTCGCGGGCTTCGAGATGGCGCCGCCGGACTGGCGGCCGACGCCGCGCTGACGGCCCGGCGCCGGGGCGCCGGACCCGCATCTACCGGATCAGACGAAGTGCTGGCCGCCGTTGATGGTCAGCGTCGAGCCGTTGACGAAGCCGGCCTCGTCGCTGGCGAGGTACTCGACCGCGTGGGCGATCTCGTCGGCCTCGCCGAGGCGGCCGGTTGGGATCGTGGAGATGATCTTGTTGCGGATATCTTCCGGCACCGCCATCACCATCTCGGTGGCGATGTAGCCCGGGGCAATCACGTTCACGGTGATGCCCTTCGAGGCGCTCTCCTGTGCCAGCGCCTTGGCGAAGCCGATCACGCCGGCCTTGGCGGCCGAGTAGTTGGTCTGGCCGGCCTGGCCCTTCTGGCCGTTGATCGACGAGATGATGATGATGCGGCCGAAGTTGCGCGAGCGCATGCCGTCGATCAGCGGGCGGGTGCAGGTGAACATCGAGTCGAGGTTGGTGCGGATCACCGCCTGCCACTTCTCGAAGGTCATCTTGTGGAAGGCACCGTCGCGGGTGATGCCGGCGTTGTTGACCAGGACCTCGACGGGTCCGAGTTCGGCTTCGATCGCCTTGATGCCGGCCTCGCAGCTGGCGAGGTCGCCCACGTCGAACTTGAAGACCGGGATGCCGGTTTCGGCCTTGAAGGCGTTGGCGGCCTCGTCGTTGCCGCCGTAATTGGCGGCGACCCGGTAGCCCTTGTCCTTCAGCCGCTTCGAGATCGCCGCGCCGATGCCGCGGGTGCCGCCGGTGACGAGGGCGACGCGTCCTTGAGCCATGGTTTCCTCCGGATGTTCTTGTTGGGATTGCCGCTCAACCGGGGGCGGCGTGCCCCCGCGCGATGGGCGCATCTTGCCCATCGCGCGCGGACCGCGCACCGAATTTATTCTTGAGAACCGGTTGAAAGCGTTTCAGCGCGGGGCGGCTTGTCCCGCCCCCGCCGGGAACCGTGGGCGATCAGGGCCGCTCGAGGCACATGGCGACGCCCATGCCGCCGCCGATGCAGAGGGTGGCCAGCCCCTTCTTGGCGTCGCGCCGCTTCATCTCGTGCAGCAGGGTCACGAGGACGCGCGCGCCCGAGGCGCCGATCGGGTGGCCGATGGCGATGGCGCCGCCGTTGACGTTCACCTTGGCGTCGTCCCAGCCCATGTCCTTGTTCACCGCGAGCGCCTGGGCGGCGAAGGCCTCGTTGGCCTCGATCAGGTCGAGGTCGGAGGGCTTCCAGCCGGCCTTGTCGAGGGCCTTGCGCGAGGCCGGGATCGGGCCGGTGCCCATCACCTTCGGATCCACGCCCGCGGTCGCCCACGACTTGATCTTGGCGAGCGGTGTGAGGCCGCGCCGCTCGGCCTCGGAGGCCGACATCAGCACGATCGCCGCCGCGCCGTCGTTGAGGCCCGAGGCGTTGGCGGCCGTGACCGTGCCGTCCTTCGAGAAGGCGGGCTTGAGCTTGGCCATCGCCTCGACGGTCGCGCCGTCGCGGATGTACTCGTCGGTGTCCACGACCGTGTCGCCCTTCCGGCCCGGCACCGTGACGGGGGCGATCTCCTCCTTGAAGCGGCCCTCCTTGCGGGCGGCCTCGGCCTTGTTCTGCGAGCGGGTCGCGAACTGGTCCTGCTGCTCGCGGGTGAGCTGGAAGGCCTGGGCCACGTTCTCGGCGGTCGTGCCCATGTGGTAGCCGTTGAAGGCGTCCCAGAGCCCGTCCTTGATCATGGTGTCGACGAGCTTGACGTCGCCCATCTTCTGGCCGCCGCGGAGGTACTGCGCGTGGGGCGAGAGCGACATCGATTCCTGGCCGCCGGCCACGATCACCGTGGCGTCGCCGTTGGCGATCTGCTGCATGCCGATCGCGACGGTGCGCAGGCCGGAGCCGCAGACCTGGTTGAGCCCCCAGGCGGTGGCCTTCTCGGGGATGCCGGCCGCGATGGCGGCCTGACGGGCCGGGTTCTGGCCGGCGCCCGCGGTGAGCACCTGGCCGAAGATCACCTCGTCCACGTCGTCGGGCGAGACCTTGGCCCGCTCCAGCGCGGCCTGGATCGCCACCTTGCCGAGTTCGTGCGCGGGCACGCTGCCGAACGCGCCGCCGAACGAGCCCACCGGGGTGCGCGCCGCGCCGACGATGACGATCTCCTCGCTGCCTGCCATCTTGCGTTCTCCTCTGGCGGCCGGCGCGGCTTCAGACGTGTCCGCACTCGGGTCCGTTGATGGGATGAAGGGCCTGGGCACGGCGAAGTCAAGCCGCCCAAAGGGCCATCGCTGACGACCGGCGCGGGCCGGAAAGTTGGCTTTGCCGGCGCGTTATGCATGATTGTGCCGGGAAAGGTGCCGAATTGCGGTTTTCGACGCCGCATGAAAGCCTTACGTTCTGCAAGCGGTCGCATCGTGAAGCCGGCCGCACCGTCATGTTCGGGAGAGGCCGCAGAGATGGCGGACAGCGTCAAGGTCCATCAGACCGTCATCAAGAAGTACGCGAACAGGCGCCTTTATCACACCGGCACCTCGACCTACGTCACGCTCGAAGATCTCGCGACCATGGTGCAGAACGGCGAGGACTTCGTCGTCTACGACGCGCGCACCAGCGAGGACATCACGCGCTCGGTTCTGACGCAGATCATCTTCGAGCAGGAGAATAAGGCCGGGGCCGACAACCTGCTGCCGGTGGCCTTCCTGCGACAGCTGATCCGCTTCTACGGCGACAGCATGCGCACGATGGTACCGAGCTTCCTCGAGTTCTCGATGGCGAATTTCGCCCGCGACCAGGAAGGCCTGCGCGAGAAGTTCGGCACGGGCGGCTTCGGGACCGGCTTCGGCCCGGCCGCCTTCCAGAACGCGCTGGAGCAGCAGGTGCGCACCAACATGTCGTTCTTCGGGGACGCCATGAAGATGTTCACGGGCCTCAGCGCGGGCGCGACGCCGGGGGCTGCGCCGCCGGCCCCGCCGAAGCCCGCCAACCCTCCCGCGGCGGCGACGAGCAGCGGCGAGCTGGACGAGCTGAAGCGCCAGATGCTCGCGATGCAGGAGCGGCTCGAGGCGCTCGCGAAGAAGTAGGGAGGCGGGTGGCAGGCCAGCGCCCGCTGGATGAGGCTCCTCCCTCTCCACGCGTACGGGGAGGGGCCCGCGGCCACTCTGTCGTGTCTGTGGGTGGTGCGGGCGAAGCCGCAGCGGCGGTGAGGGGGGCGACTCCGGACGAGCCTCTTCCGTCAAGGCCCCCTTGTCCGGCTGCCGCCTCGCTCCGGCGACGACAAGGTCGCCGAAGCCCTCTCCCGCACGGCGGGGAAAGGGGATCCGCCGGATCCGCCTGCATCCTGCCTGGGCGCGGCCCACGCAAAGGTTGACGAAACCTTAACGCTGGCTCAACGCTTGCACCTGTCGTGGCATGGTCGCGGAGGGTTGCGAGGCGATGTCCCGGATCGAACCAAGCCGGCGTCCCGGAACGGTACGACCCACCGGCGCGGAGCGGCGTGCCCCGGTCGAGACGGCGCGCGCGGTCGTTCCCGTGCCGGACGGCTCGTCCGCGGGACAGAACGGTTCAGGCTCTTGGGATCCGAGAAGCCCGGGCAGCGCGCGGCCGCAGGTCGGCTTCGTGGCGCAGCTCCTGGCGGGCGCGGACCCGACCTTGCTGCCGTCGCGGATGGAGCGGGCCCGGCGGGCCGCCTCGCTCTACGCGGAGGCGGCGCGGCGGGTCGCCTGATCCCCGTCGGGGATGCCCCCCGCGGGGGCCGCGATCCCGGCCGCGCCGGACGTCTTCCGGGCTCAGGCCTCGGCCGACTTGACCTTCAGGACCTGACGGCCGCGGTACATGCCGGTCTTCAGGTCGATGTGGTGCGGACGGCGCAGCTCGCCCGAATCCTTGTCCTCGACGTAGGTCGGCGCCTTGAGGGCGTCCGCCGAGCGGCGCATGCCGCGGCGGGAGGGGGAGGTCTTTCGCTTCGGAACGGCCATGGGATCAATCCTTCGATCTGGCGGATGACGGCAAAGCGGCGCGCGGGCGGCTCCTCGGAGCGAGGAGCGCCTCGTGCACCGCCGGACACGGAGATTCGAGGGCGCGCTTATAGCGTCGGCCGACGTCCCTGACTAGAGGCCGCCCGCCTGCCCTGCCTTGCGGCCCGCACTTAACGCAGAACGCGCCCGGCGTTAAGCGGCAGTTCAAGCGGCAGACCCCACGTTCGTGGGGCCGGCCTCGTCCAAGGGGCCGGGACTGATCCGGAGAACCGCCATGGTCTCGTCCACCCGCCCCATCCTGCGCACCCTCGCCCTGCTGACCGCGCTGGCCGCCGCGCCGGCCCTCGCGCAGGCGCCGGCCCCCTCCGCGCCGAGCCCCGCCGCGCCGACGAAGCCCGCGCCCGCGGCGCCCGCCACGCCGGCCGCGCCGAAGGCCCCGAGCGCGCCCGTCGCCGGGTCGCCCAACGCCGCCAAGACGGCGCTGATCGACCTCAACAGCGCCAGCGCCGCCGAACTCGACGCCCTGCCCGGCATCGGCAGCGCGCGCTCGGCCGCGATCATCAAGGGCCGCCCCTACCGCGGCAAGGACGAGCTCGTCTCGAAGAAGATCCTGTCCGAGAGCGTCTACGAGGGGATCAAGGACAAGGTCATCGCCAAGCAGAAATAGGCCGGAGACGGCCGCGCCTCAGGCGCGGCCCGCCTTCCTCTGGACCGTGTCGATCCGGGGGGACGGGGCCTCGCCCCGGCCCGCTTTGGCCCGCTTGCGCCGCCGGGCCAGCATGTTCAGGCCCTCCACACCCGCCGAGAAGGCCATCGCGGTGTAGATGTAGCCCTTCTGCACGTGCGCCCCGAAGCCCTCCGCGATCAGCACCATGCCGATCATGATGAGGAAGCCCAGCGCCAGCATCACCACCGTCGGGTTGGCGGCGATGAAGCGCGAGAGCGGGTCGGCGGCGAGCAGCATCACCGTCACGGCGACGATCACCGCGATCATCATCACGGGCACGTGCTCGGTCATGCCGACCGCCGTGATGATCGAATCGATCGAGAAGACGAGGTCGAGCAGGAGGATCTGGCCGATCGCCGCCGAGAAGCCGAGGGCCGCGCCCGGGCCCTTCTCGTCGGCGTGCGGATCCACGCTCTCGTGAATCTCCTTCGTGGCCTTCCAGAGCAGGAACAGGCCGCCCGCGATCAGGATCAGGTCGCGCCAGGAGAAGGCCTTGCCGAAGATCTCGAAGATCGGCTCGGTCAGCTGCACGATGAAGGCGACGGTGCCGAGCAGCCCCAGCCGCAGCACGAGGGCGAGGCCGATGCCGATGCGCCGCGCCCGCTGCTGATGCTCGGGCGGCAGCTTGTTGGTGATGATCGAGATGAAGATCAGGTTGTCGATGCCGAGCACCACCTCCATCACGACGAGGGTGGCGAGCGCGGCCCAGACGGCCGGGTCGGCGGCGAGCTGCATCAGGTTGTCGAGCACGGGTGGCGTCTCCGCGGCGTCCGGTCAGAGGGCGGGGATCAGGGCGCGAGCGTCAGAGGGGGAGAAGGCCGTCGCGGGGGCCGGGGCGCGCGTCCGGGCCGGGCGCGAAGATGCGGATGACCTTCGGCACCACCTTGAAATGGGCCGGCGTGTAGGTCGTCAGCTCGCCGTCGGTGTTCACCGGCCGCCGCTTGCGGGTGGTGATGCGGATCTCCGTGGTCTTGAAGGCGCGCACGTCCCGCGCCCGCCCCTGCGTGCCGCGGCGCAAGGCCGGCAGCAGCGCGAGGAGGCGCCACCAGTGGGCGACCTCCAGGCTGTAGAAGTCGAGCTTGCCGTCGTCGACCGCCGCGCCCTCCTCCACGGTCATGCCGCCGCCGTAGTGGCGCCCGTTGCCGACCGAGGCCTGGATGGTGGTGACGCGCTCGGTCTGCCCGTCATGCTCGATCGTCACCGTGAAGGGCCGCACCCGACGCAGCACCCGCACGGCCGCGACCGCGTAGCCGAGCACGCCCCAGGTCTTCTTCGATTCCGCGGTCAGCTCGCCCGCGAGCTCCGCCGAGAATCCGATGCTCGCGACGTTGAAGTAGTAGTGCCCGTTGACCCAGCCGAGGTCGGCCGGCCGTGCCTCGGCCGTCGTGATGAGGCGGGCGGCGGCCACCGGGTCGAGGGGGATCCCCAGCGAGCGGGCGAGATCGTTGGCGGTGCCGAGCGGCAGGATGCCGAGCGGCAGCCCGGTCTCGACCAGCGCCTCGGCCGCCGCGTTCATGGTGCCGTCGCCGCCGCCCAGGATGACGCGATCGACCGAGCCGGCATGGGCGGTGATCAGCGCCTTGCAGTCGCCGGGCGGCGGCTCGACCGGCTCGATCCCGCCCGCACGCAGGACGGCGCGGATCTCGTCCAGATCGACGCCGCCGTTGCGGGCCTTCGCGTTGCAGATCAGGAGGGCGCGGCGGGGCTGCCCGGGGGCTCGGCCCTGCGTGGCGCCGGCCTGCGGAGCTTGGGTCTGCGTAAGGGTCAAGGGGCGGGCACTCCGGTGCGTTCGCGCCGCGTCAGCGCAAAGGCAGGAAGCGGTCCGACATCACGGCCGACGCCTCGGCCGCCAGAGGAGCCCGGACCCGGGTTGAGCGGAGACTTGGGTGTGCGGCGCCCGATCTCAACCCCGGTCCGGGGCCGGACTGTGGATTTCCGTGGGTGCGGGGATGACGGGCCGGTCTTTCGGCCGGTGTGTCCGCGCGGCCCGGAGGGGACTGGTAAGAGGCTCGGCGTGAGATGTCGCCGGGGCCGTCGCGGACGACGGGGCGGAACTACCCGCCCACCCCGTCGCGTTTCACGCTGTGCCGCCCCGGCACGTCCCCGCTCGGCCGCGCCCTGGTGAGATCATGCGTCCTGCCTCTTCCCTCGCCACCCTGAGCCTCGCCCTCGCGGCCGGGGTGCTCGTCGTCGGCGGCGCGCGTGCGCAGTCCGGCTGGGTCGATCCGCCAGCCCGCCCGGCCGCGCCGTCTAGGCCCGCCGAGAGTCGGCCGGAGCCGGCCGCGCCCGCGGCCGCCCCCTCCGCCGTGCCGCAGGCGCGGGCCGTTCCGGCGGAGACGGAGACCGGGCCGGCGCGGGAACGGAGCGCCGCGCGGACCACACGGGGCGGGCGGCACGCCGAGCGTCCGGAGCGGCCCGAGCGCCGTCTGGAGCGCCACCGCCGCCAGCGCCGGCTCGCCGACACGCCGCCCGTCCAGGCCGCGCCCGTCCCGCCCGCCGCCGCGCGGGTCGAGCCGCGCCTCGGCGATTGGGCGGGCGCCGCGCAGGGCCTCGCGGCGGATTATTTCGACGCGGTCTCGGCGCCCGGCCCGGCGATCGTGGCGAGCGCCCCGCGCTTCTACGGGGATCAGGTGCGCTTCCACGGCCGCACCGTGAGCCTGCGTGCCGTGATGGCGGAGAAGCGGGACTTCGCCCGGCGCTGGCCGGAGCGGCGCTACGAGCCGCGCGGCATGCGCACCTTCTGCAACGGGGCGCTGGCGACCTGCGTGGTGCGGGCCGAGGTCGCCTTCCGGGCGGCGAGCCCGAGCCGCGGCGCCGTCTCGGAGGGAATCGCCGAGGTGGTGCTGGAGGTGAGCCTCGCGGGGCCGCGTCCGGTGATCGTCTCCGAGACGAGCCGGGTCCTGCACCGCGGCTCGGCGAGCGCCGGGACGGCCGGCGCCGGCCGGAGCGCCTGACGCGCGCCGGTCCCGGATCGGACGTCCGCATCATTTTTTCGCCGGACCCGCGGGACACTCCGCTCAAGGATGCTTAGATCGGACCCCATGGCGGTTTCAGGCGCGACAGCGGCGGAGAAAGTGGAGGGCACGGAGGCGCAGCGTCCCGTGCTCGACGGCGCGGAGCGGGCCGGGCTGCAGACGCAGATCCGTGCGGAGATCGAGCGCCGCCGCCCCCGCCCCGTGGCGCTGCGCACGCTCGAACTCCTGGCCGCCGCCGCGGTCGAGCCGGCGGAGGGACAGCCCGGCTACCGGGTGATCGACCGGCACGGCCTGCCGCGCACGCGCGCGGCGACCGCCGAGGGCGCCGAGGGCGCAACCGCGCCGCCGATGACGCTCGCCGACCTCATCGACGAGATCGCCGAGCGTCATCCGGCCCTGTTCCTGCCGCCGGAGGCCGCCCCCGCCCCGGCGGAGCCCGCGCCCGAATCCGGCCTCGGGGCCAACGCCGCCGAGATGCGGGCCGCGACCGCGCGCTTCGTCGAGACCCAGTCCGAGCGGGCCCGCGCGCTCGCCGAGCGCTCCTCGGAGCAGGGCCGCGCGCTCGCCCAGTCCGCGGCCGCGGCCTTCGCCGACCTGCGGGCGCGCCTCGACAGGAGCCGCGGCGCGGAGCCTGCCGATCCCGGGGCCGCGGGCGCCGTCGCGGAGGCGCCCGCACGGCACGAAGGGGCGCAGGATCGCCTCCGGCGGTTCCGCGCCGGCCTGCAGGACTGGCGCGACGGGGGCCTCGGCGGGTCCGGGTCCCGCGGACGGCTCGCGGGCGCCGCCGCCGCGACCCTCGCGCTGGTCGTCGGGGCGGGGCTCGTCCTCTCCTATCGCGGGGCGGGCGAGGACACGTCCGCGCCCGCCCCGCAGGCCGCCTCGCCAGCCCAACCGCAGACGCAGGCCGCCGCGCCCGCCGAGGCGCCGCCCGCCGAGACGGAATCCGCGCCCGAGGAGGCGCCGCGCCCGGCCCCCAACGCGGTGACCGGCCAGGCCCAGGTCATCGACACCGCGACCTTGCGCCTCAACGGCAAGCTCGTGCGGCTGTTCGGCGTGGAGTGGGTGCGCGGCGGGCAGGCCGACGAACTCACCCGCTACATCAACAACCGCCCGGTGACCTGCCAGCCGGTGCCGGGCAGCGAGAACCAGCTCTGCCAGATCGAGGGCCGCGACCTCTCGGAGGTGGTGCTGTTCAACGGCGGCGGCCGCGCCTCGCCGGAGGCCACGCCCGAACTCGTCGCCGCCGAGGACCACGCCCGCAGCGAGCGGCTCGGCGTCTGGAAGCGCTGACGGGCCGGCGGTTCCCGCGCGGGCCCGGTCCGGACACCTTGCGCCGGCCGCGCCGCTCCGCCTCAATGCGGGCCGGACGGGCAGGGGGCGGGCATGGATCTCTCGGTGGGCTTGAGCGTGTTCGCCGTCGTCGTGGCGGTGCTCGTCGTGATGACGCTGGCGGCCGGGATCAACATCGTGCCACAGGGCCACGTCTACACGGTCGAGCGGTTCGGCCGCTACGCGCGCAACCTCGAGGCCGGCCTGGGGCTGATCACCCCCTTCGTCGAGCGGATCGGCCGGCGGGTGAACATCATGGAGCAGGTGATCGAGGTTCCGAGCCAGGAGGCCTTCACCCGCGACAATGCCGGCGTCACCATCGACGCGGTGGTGTTCTACCAAGTGCTCGACGCTGCGCGCGCCTCCTACGAGGTCGCCAGCCTCGACACCGCCATGCTGACGCTGACGATGACGAACATCCGCACCGTCGTCGGCTCGATGGACCTCGACCAGCTGCTCTCCCACCGCGACGAGATCAACGAGCGCCTGTTGCGGGTGATGGACGCCGCCGCCGCGCCCTGGGGCGTGAAGATGACCCGCATCGAGATCAAGGACATCGTGCCGCCCGCCGATCTCGCGGGCGCCATGGCCCGCCAGATGAAGGCCGAGCGCGAGAAGCGCGCCTCCGTGCTGGAGGCGGAGGGGCAGCGGCAGGCCGAGATCCTGCGGGCGGAGGGGCGCAAGCAGTCGGCGATCCTCGAGGCCGAAGGCCGGCGCGAGGCCGCCTTCCGCGACGCGGAGGCGCGCGAGCGCTCGGCGGAGGCCGAGGCGCGGGCGACCGCCATGGTCAGCGAGGCGATCGCGAAGGGCGACCTCGCGGCGGCGAACTTCCTGGTGGCCGAGAAGTACGTGGACGCGGTGCGCGCGCTCGCCACGGCGCCGAACCAGCGTGTCGTGGTGGTGCCGATCGAGGCCGCCGCGCTCGCCGGCACGCTCGGGGGCATCGCCGAGATCAGCCGCAGCGTGTTCGGCGAGGCGGGGGCCGCCCGGCGCGCGGGCGCGCCGCCGGATGCCGGGACGCCGAGGCGCTGAGCGTGCCGGCCGACCTCGCCGCAGCGCTCGGGCCCGTCTGGCTCTGGATCGTCGCCGGCCTCGTGCTGGCGGCGGCCGAGCTGGTGCTGCCCGGCATGTTCCTGATCTGGCTCGGCCTCGCCGCCGTGCTGACCGGGCTCGCCGAGGCCGCGGTCCCGCTGCCCTGGCAGGTGCAGGTCCTCGTCTGGGCCCTGCTCTCGATCCTCTGTGCCGGCCTCGCGACGCGGCTCGATCGCCGCCGTCCGGCGAGCGTGCTCAACCGGGCGGATCGCGGGCTCGTCGGCCGCGAGGGCGTGCTGGCGGAGGCGATCGTCGGCGGCGCGGGCGCCGCGCGCTTCGACGACACCTACTGGCGCGTCACCGGGCCGGACCTCCCGGCCGGGGCCCGCATCCGGGTGACGGGGATGGCCGGCACGGTGCTGACGGTGATCGCGGCCTGAACGCCGGTCGCCGGAAGCGGCGGCCGGGCAGCCAGAAGGGCCGGGATCGGGACCCCGGCCCTCCTGAAGTCCGCGCTCGGCAGACCTTACTGGCGCGCGCCCTGGTTGGCGCCCTGGTTGCCCATGCCGACGCCGGTGTTGCTGCTCTTGCCCGTTCCGCCGCCCATGTTGCCCATGCCGCCCTCGCGGCCAGTCGTGCCGGTCGAGCTCGGCATCGTGTTCGGGTCCATCCGGGTCATCGAGCGGTCCATGCCCTGGCCGCCGCGCATGGCCGGGTCGCTCGCGCCGGCCGCGCCCGGCTGCGTGCCCTGCGCGAATGCGGCGCCCGAGAGCCCGATGACCAGCGAGGCGGCGGCGGCGATCGTCTTGATCTGCATGGCGTGTCTTCCTCCGTTCGGTATCGTGTGGGGCGTCAACGCCTCAGCTCCACGGCCGTTCAGAGAAAATCCGTCCGCTGGCGCAGGGCTCGCACGACTTCCGGATGGGTCGGCTCGGGTATCGCAGCTCCCCGCTGTCTCAGCGCGCTTTACGATGTTCGCACATCTCGGGCAGCCGCTTCCGCGTCTTCCCCTCCCCCGCAAAGGGGGGAGGGAGAGCGCGTGAGCCGCCGGATGTGTGAGATGACATGGGCGGGAGAACGCGCCGACACAGGAGCGATCATCCGATCGGACATGAAAAAAGGGGCCGGATCACTCCGGCCCCCTCTCTTGGACTTCGAAGGAAGCCGATCAGGCCCGCTTCTTCTGGTCCTTCTCGTCGACCTCCTGGAAGTCGGCGTCGATGACGTCGTCCTTCTTGGCCTCGCCCTCGGCACCCGCCGCGGCGGCGTCCGGGCCGGCCGCCTGGCTCGCCGCGTACATCGCCTCGCCGAGCTTCATCGAGGCCTGCATCAGGTCCGTGGTGCGGGCCTTGATGGTCTCGACGTCGTCGCCCTCCAGCGCGGTCTTGAGCGCCGTGCTGGCGGTCTCGATGCCGTCGCGGTCGGATTGCGGGACCTTGTCGCCGTACTCCTTCACCGACTTCTCGGTGGCATGGATCAGGCTCTCGCCCTGGTTCTTCACCTCGACCAGCTCGCGGCGGCGCTTGTCGGCCTCGGCGTTGGCCTCGGCGTCCTTCACCATCCGGTCGATGTCGGCGTCGGAGAGACCGCCGGATGCCTGGATGCGGATCTGGTGCTCCTTGTTCGTCGCCTTGTCCTTGGCCGTGACGTTCACGATGCCGTTGGCGTCGATGTCGAAGGTCACCTCGATCTGCGGCATGCCGCGGGGCGCCGGCGGGATGCCGACGAGGTCGAACTGGCCGAGCAGCTTGTTGTCGGCCGCCATCTCGCGCTCACCCTGGAAGACCCGGATGGTGACCGCGTTCTGGTTGTCCTCGGCCGTCGAGAAGACCTGGGACTTCTTGGTCGGAATCGTGGTGTTGCGGTCGATGAGCCGGGTGAACACGCCGCCCAGCGTCTCGATGCCGAGCGAGAGCGGGGTCACGTCGAGGAGCAGCACGTCCTTCACGTCGCCCTGGAGCACGCCGGCCTGGACCGCCGCGCCGATGGCCACGACCTCGTCCGGGTTGACGCCCTTGTGGGGCTCCTTGCCGAAGAAGGACTTCACCACCTCCTGGATCTTCGGCATGCGGATCATACCGCCGACGAGCACGACCTCGTCGATCTCGGAGGCCGAGACGCCCGCGTCCTTCAGCGCCTTGCGGCAGGGCTCGATCGTGCGCTGCACGAGGTCGTCGACGAGCGACTCGAACTTGGCGCGGCTGAGCTTCAGCGCGAGATGCTTCGGGCCGGTCGCGTCCGCCGTGATGTAGGGCAGGTTGATCTCGGTCTGCGTCGCCGAGGACAGCTCGATCTTCGCCTTCTCGGCGGCCTCCTTGAGGCGCTGGAGCGCGAGCTTGTCCTTCGTCAGGTCGATGCCCTGCTCGCGCTTGAACTCGGCGGTCAGGTACTCGACCACGCGGTTGTCGAAATCCTCGCCGCCCAGGAACGTGTCGCCGTTGGTGGACTTCACCTCGAACACGCCGTCGCCGATCTCAAGGATCGAGACGTCGAAGGTGCCGCCGCCGAGGTCGTAGACCGCGATCGTGCCGGACTTCTTCTTGTCGAGGCCGTAGGCGAGCGCGGCGGCCGTCGGCTCGTTGATGATGCGCAGCACCTCGAGGCCCGCGATCTTGCCGGCATCCTTGGTGGCCTGGCGCTGGGCGTCGTTGAAGTAGGCCGGGACCGTGATGACGGCCTGGGTGACCGGCTGGCCGAGATGCGACTCGGCGGTCTCCTTCATCTTCTGAAGGGTGAAGGCCGAGATCTGGGAGGGCGAGTACTTCTTGCCGTCGGCCTCGACCCAGGCGTCGCCGTTGTCGCCCTTGACGATCTTGTAGGGCACGAGGCCCTTGTCCTTCTGCGTCATCGGATCGTCGTAGGTACGGCCGATCAGACGCTTGATGGCGAAGAAGGTGCGTTCCGGGTTGGTGACGGCCTGCCGCTTGGCGGGCTGGCCGACGAGGCGCTCCCCGTCGTCCGTGAAGGCGACGATGGACGGGGTGGTGCGGGCGCCTTCCGCGTTCTCGATGACCTTGGGCTGCGTGCCTTCCATGACGGCCACACAGGAATTGGTGGTGCCCAAGTCGATGCCGATGACTTTACCCATGGTGGGATCCCTCTGTTGGTTCGAATTCAAGCAGACCGCCGAGCCCCGAAGCAGCTCGGCCCATGGCGGTGCGACGTAAAGTGATGTGCGTACGGGAGGGGGGGCGGATCAAGGGCCGGAGCCGGCGAAAAACCCGCGCCTAATCCCGTGTCGCAGCGGATATAAGAAGGGCTCCCGGGGGCCGCAAGGCAAAGCCGCACCCGGCGTGCGATTCGGGCAACGCCCGCGCCAGGGCCTTGGCGACCTTGAGGAATCGGCGCTGCGGGCGTGTCGCGGACGTGCCCGTGCGCCCGGATTTTGTTGCTCCGCTGCCACGCCCGCGCCATCGATGGCGTGTTAGCGTCGCCCGGCGGCCGCGCGACGGCGCCCGCTCCCCGGCGGGGAGGCGGGCACCGGGCGCGGCGCACGCCGTGCCCGTTCCTGCTTCGAAGGACTCGATGCGTCCGACCCGCAGCCTCCTGATCCCGCTCCTCGGCGCCGCGCTCGGCGCCGCGACGGCGCTGCCCCCGGCGGCGCAGGCCCAGAACTTCTTCGAGGAGCTGTTCGGGATCGGCCGCGCCGCGAGACCTCCGGTGCCGCCCCGCGGCGTGCCGGGTGGCGCCCCGCCCCCGTCCGCGCCGATGCCGGGCGACCCGCTGCCGGCCGATCCGGGCGCTCCCGCCGCCGAGGCGCCGCGCCCGGCCGCGCCGCCGAAGCCCGTGGTGCTGAAGGTGCCCGGCGAGGACGCGATCCTCGGGCAGGAGCTGCAGCTCAACGGCCTCGCCGGCAAGCTGAAGCTGGAGCGCGCCGGCACGGCGACGACCGCCCGCATCACGCTGCCCGGCACCAAGATCTCCCAGCCGACGGAATCCTGCACGGTGCCTCTGGCCGACGGCAACCCCGTCGCGCTCACCGCGGAGGGGCGCCCCGAGGGCGTGCCCCGCTTCGAGGCGGCCGCCGCCGAGTGCCCGCTACGCTTCGACGTGACGGAGGGCGGTCTCCTCGTCACGCCGCTCGGGCCCACCCCGGTCTGCACCTTCTCCACTTCCGACTGCACCACAACGCCGCGGGGGCTCTGGGGCCCGGCGGCCGCCGGGCTGATCCCGCGCTCGGCGGAGTTCGACACCGCCCGCGGCGTCGCCGACAAGGCGGTGCGCGACAACTACAAACTGATGACCCAGCGGGCGCGGCGCGAGGACGTGCGCCCGATCGTGACCGAGCAGGCGGCCTTCTCCTCCGACCGGGAGCAGCTCTGCCGCACCTACGCTCGCGAGGGCGCGCACGGCTTCTGCCACCTGCGCTTCACCGAGAACCGGGCGCTGGCGCTGGCGACGCGCCTCGGCGTGAACACCGCGGCCGCCCAGCCCGCCGCCGCGGCGACGCCGCGCCCGCGCCGGAAGCCCGCCGTCGAGGGCATGAACCCGGACGCCGCGCCGGGCGCCGGGATCCCGGTGGCGGAATAGGGGCTGTGGGACACGCCTCCCTCCCCGAAGAGAGGGCGGGAGGACGCGCGGGGTGGAATGTCTACAGGCAGGGGAAGGCGGTCCGCCCAGGTCGTCGGATCCCGCTCAGGCCGGGGGTGGCGGGTCCGGGGCCTCGACCTCGCCGCGGCGCTGGAGCTGCAGGGCGACGAACCAGCACAGCGCCGCCCAGGCGGCGCCGACGCACCAGCCGGCCAGCACGTCGCTCGGCCAGTGCACGCCGAGATAGATCCGGCTGATGCCCACCAGCACCGTCATCGTCACGCCGAGCAGAAGCACCAGCGCCTTCACCCCCCGGTGCCGGTCGATGCGCGCGAGCAGCGTCGCCAGCGTCAGGTAGGCGATCGCCGACATCATGGCGTGGCCGGAGGGGAAGCTCGCGGTGAAGACCTCCATGCCGTGTGGCACGAGGTCGGGCCGCGGCCGGTGGTAGAACAGCTTCAGGATCGTCGAGACGACCACGCCGCCGCCGACCGCACCGACCACGAAGGCGCCGATCCGGAGCTTGCCCGAGAGCGCGAGGTAGGCCGCCACCGCGCCCGTGAGGAACACGATGGTGAAGACGCTGCCGAGCCCGGTGATGTCGCGCATCGTCTCCTCGAGCCAGCGCGGCCCGATCGGGTCGGAGAGGTCGGCGGGGTTGCGCAGGGACAGCAGGATCTTGCGGTCGAGCGCCTCGGTCGAGCCCTCGCCGACCTCCTGGGCCAGCGCGAAGAAGCCGTAGCCGAGCGTGCTCACGGTGAGGAGCGCCACAAGGGGCCCGATCTCGTTCAGGCGTAAGGACAGCCAGACGCTCATGGCGCGCCCGGCCAGCGGGTTGCCGCGGATGCGCTCGTAGGCCCTCACGCGTTCTCTCCGAAAGTCATGGTGGAGACCTCCTCCCAGGGGCCGCCGAGATAGCGCCAGAGCACGATGCCGGGCGCGGTGAACCGGAAGGGCGCGAAGCCCTGCTGCAGGTCGGCGTGCAGCGCGCGGGCGACCTTCGGATCGACCTTGTTCTGCACCGTGACGTGCGGGCGCCAGCCCTGGGCGTCCTGCGGCGTGAGATGGCCCGCGAAGGCTTGGGCGAGGCGCGCCCGAAAGGCCGTGAGCGCCTCCGATTCCAGCACGTAGGCGACGCCGCGCCCGGTGAAGCGCAGGCCCGTCACCGCGACCTCGGGCGGCGGCACGGTGCGGGCCAGGCTCGCCACCGTCTCGATCACCGCCCGCTCCCGCTCGCCCGGCAGGTGGTGGAACAGGGTGGCGTGGGCGGGAATGAAGTTGATCGCCTCGGGGAAATGGCGCCGCCGCAACCCGTCGAACCGCGCGAAGGTCGGCTCGTCGAAGGCGAGGGTGAGGATGAGGGGCGCGTCGGACATCGGATCCCGAGATGGCGCGGAGGCCGCTCAGGTCCAGTAGAGCACGCGGGCCGTCGGTAGCTCGCGGGCGAGCGCGGCGTGCAGGCCGGCCCGCATCTCGGCCATCAGGTCCTTCGGCAGCACGTACTTCACCGAGCCGAACTTGGTGAATTTCCGGGTGCGCTTGGCCTCGTCGAGCGGCAGGTCGGAGCCCGGGTACCAGCTCTGCAAGACCTCCTTCGAGCCCGGCGTGAACCGATGGGTGATCAGCTCCGCGGTGAGATCGAGGTCGGGCACGCCGGCGAGCGCGTCGGCCGCGTCCCGGATCAGATCCGCATAGGCCGCCTGCCAGTCCGGGATCGGCAGGATCGGCGCGATCGTGAGCCCGACCGGGTAGCCGGCGAGCGCGACCGAGCGCATCGCCCGGAGCCGCGCGTCGAGGGAGGCGGTGCCGCCCTCGTAGCGGGCGGCACCGCGCGCGTTGACCGAGAAGCGGATGCGGGTGCGCCGTCCGTGGGGGAGATCGAGCAGCGGCTCGACCGCCGCGAACTTGGTGGTGAAGCGCAGCTGTACGGGGGCGTTCCAGGCGCCGAAATGCCGGATCGCCGCCGAGAGCGAGCCGGTCAGGTGCTCGATGCCGAGCGGGTCGGTGTAGCAGGAGGCCTCGAAGGTGGTGCCCTCGTGGACCCGCGCGTCCGAGGCCGAGGTGACGGCCCCGCGCCCGGCGTACCCGTCGAGGTTTTCCAGGATCCTGTCGAGGTTGGCGTAGGCCCGCGTCACCGGCGGGCCGGAGAGCGAGCCGGCGAGGTAGCAGTACTGGCAATGGGCCGGGCAGCCCTCGGCGAGGTCGAAGCGCCAGTCGGCCGAGGGCGGGATCGGCTGCAGCCTCAGCTTCGTCGGCGGCGCGACGACGAGGGCGAGGGTCGCCTTGGCCTCGGCGTAGGCCCGGCGCGGATCGGTGTGGCGCAGGCCGTTGAGCCGGTTGGCGGCCAGCCGCTCGACCGGAAGCCCCAGCGCCTCCGCGCGGGCCAGCATGGCGCGGCCGTGGGCGTGCTCCAGGGCGGCGGGCGTCACCAGGACGCGCCGCGGGCGCCAGAGCCGGTCCGGCCGGTCGGCGCGCGCTGTCCGGGACGGTGGTTCGGCGAGGGCGGGTTCCATCCCCGGCGCAACGCCGCACCGTACGGCCAGGCTCCGGCCTATCGCCGGGGACACCCCGCGGCTAAAGCACCCGCATGTTGAGAAAGCGCTGGGACACGGTGCACGAGGGGCACGACGGCTGGCTGTTCCTGACCGGGGGCAGCAACCGGGTGATGGACCGCTACGCCCGGGGCCCGCGCCACTGGTGGCACCTGCGCGCCTGGGCGCGGCTGATGGAGGCCCGCGCCGCCCGCGCCGCCCGGCTCGGCATCCGCTGCCTGCACGTGATCGTGCCGGAGAAGCTCTCGGTCTACGAGAACCTGACCGATGGCCTGCCCTACGACCCGGCCCGGGCCTCGACGCGCCGGCTCGCGCGACGCCTTGCCGGCAAACCGTACTATCTCGACCTGCTCGCCCCCTTGCGTGCCGCCCGCGACGGGCCGGTGCCGCTCTACCAGCGCACCGACACCCACTGGACGGTGGAAGGCTGCCTGCTGGCCTACCGGGAGATCATGCGGGCGCTGGCCGCCGTGCCGCCGGCCGACATCGCCGAGCGGCCGGACTTCGCCCACGAGACCGTGCTCGACCTCGGCGAGAAGGTGCCGCACCGGCCGACCGAGCGCCTGCGGCGCCCACGCATCCTGCGCGACGCCGTGCGGGTCGAGACCGGGCCCCTGCTCGCGGCCTACGAGGCGGAGGGCCGCGCCCAGGACCTCCACGTCGGCGCCCATGTGGTCTACCGGAACGCACAGGCCCCGGACCCGCGCCGCCTCGTCCTGTTCGGCGATTCCTGCGCGCATTTCTCGCCGATCCTGCTGACCGGCTACCTCGCGGAGAGCTTCGCCGAGGTGCACTTCGTCTGGTCGGCGGCGCTCGACTGGGGCTACATCGCGCGGGTCAGACCGGACATCCTGCTGTTCGAGCTGGCCGAGCGCTTCCTCGCCCGCCTGCCGGCCGACGATTTCGACGTGGCCGCCGGCTGTCGGCAGGGCAGGACGGCGCCCTGGCCGGACGGCGCGCAGCCGCGTTGAGGATCAGTTGAGGAACTGCATCGCCTCGCCGCTCTCAAGCGCCGCGGTCTGAGCCCGCAGGACCGATTCCGGCATGCCGGCCAGAGCCAGCAGACAGGTGACGAGGACCAGGAGGCAGGCAAGCGCCCCCGTCACGACGTCGGCGTGGCGGCGCAGGGTGTGGATCAACAGGCAACCGAGGGTGAACAGCGAGGCTTCGGCAACCGGCAGGGTAAGGACGAACGACATCGAGCGCTCCGCGCAGCACGTGCGGCGTATGGTGCGACGCACAAAAGAGTGCGCTGCACAAAGCAGAAAGTGGGCCTGCCGTCCGCGTTTTCAGGCCCCGTCCGGGCTTTTCGGACCCTGGTATGCGCCCATCTCATGCCAAGCGCTCGAGGCGCAGGCGGTGCGCCCGGCTGGGCGTGGGGAGGCGGCGATGGGTTTGCTGGTCGACGGCGTCTGGCAGGACCAGTGGTACGACACGAAGTCCAGCGGCGGACGCTTCGAGCGCAAGGCCTCGGCCTACCGCAACTGGGTCACCGCCGACGGCGCGCCGGGGCCGTCCGGCGAGGGCGGCTTCCCGGGCGAGGCCGGGCGCTACCACCTCTACGTCTCGCTCTCATGTCCGTGGGCGCACCGCACGCTGATCGTGCGCGCCCTCAAAGGGCTCGAAGAGGCGATCTCGGTCTCGGTGGTCGATCCGCACATGGGCGCGGAGGGCTGGGTCTTCGGCAACACCCCCGGCGCGACGCCGGACGCACTCCACGGCGCGCAACGCCTCTACGAGGTCTACCTGAAGGCCGACCCGCACTACACGGGCCGGGTCACCGTGCCGGTGCTCTGGGACAAGCGGCGCGGCACGATCGTCTCGAACGAGTCGGCCGAGATCATCCGCATGCTCAACGACGCCTTCGGCGCGGGCGGGCCCGATCTCTGCCCGGCCGACCTGCGGGACGCGATCGACGCGATCAACGCCCGCGTCTACGAGCGGGTGAACAACGGCGTCTACCGGGCGGGCTTCGCCACCACCGAGGAGGCCTACGCGGAGGCCTACGAGGCCCTGTTCGCGGAACTCGACGCGCTGGAAGAGCGCCTCGACCGGAGCCGCTTCCTCTGCGGCGACCGGCTCACCGAGGCCGACATCCGCCTGTTCACCACGCTGGTGCGCTTCGACGCGGTCTATGTCGGGCACTTCAAGTGCAACCGGCAGCGCATCGCCGACTACCCGAACCTGTCGAACTACCTGCGCGACCTCTACGCCCTGCCGGGCGTCGCCGCGACGGTGAACCTCGACCACATCAAGCAGCACTATTACTGGAGCCACACCACCCTCAACCCGACCCGCATCGTGCCGCTCGGGCCGCGGCTCGACTTCACGGCGCCGAACGACCGGGCCCTGCGCTTCGGGACCTGAGAGCCTGTTTGAGGACGAAACCTCAGGCTGGATTGTTGAGGGCGTTGGCGGCCATGAGGCAGGCGACGCAGGCAAGACGGCCGGTCGCGACATCAAGGCGGCCGGCGCGC
>NZ_BPQO01000009.1 GCF_022179285.1 Methylobacterium hispanicum
GACGGAGAGGCGGTGGTCGCCGAAGGAGGCGAGCAGGCTGTCGAGGGGGCGGGTGCGCAGGGCCTCGATGACGGCGGGGGTGATGTCGATGATCTCGTAGCGGGCGAACAGACCGTCGGCGGTGGCCACCTCGGCGCCGGCCACCACCGCGCGCGAGGTCGGACCCGCCGCGGGCAGGATCGAGCAGCCCGACACCGCGAGCGCGGCGCACAGGGCAAGGGGAGTAGCGCGCATCCAGGATCGCCTGACGGTTTCGCCGATTCCGCTGCCTAGCTCAATCCGGTGTTCCCGTCCGTAGCGGGTCGGCCACACCGGTACGAAGACCCCGCGGGAGCGGCCTCCATCCCCGCTGCACACATCCGCGACCGCGCCGCAGCCCCCACGCCGACAGCGACCATCGCATCCGGCCGGCTTCCCTCCGTCCGCCGCCGACCTATTCATTCCCAGCGGGAGGACGATCCGTGACCCTGGCAGACCCTGAAGCCGCCTGCGTGCGTCCGTGCATCCTCGTGGTCATGGGCGTGTCGGGCTCGGGCAAGAGCACCGTCGCCGAGGCGGTCGCGCGGCGCCTCGGCTGGACGTTCGTGGACGGCGACGCCTTCCACACGCGCGAGCACATCGCCAAGATGCATGCCGGCCACCCGCTCACCGACGCCGACCGCGCACCCTGGCTCGCCCGCATCGCGGCCTGGATCGGCGAGCGGCTGGCGGCGGGGGAGCCGGGCGTCGTAGTCTGCTCGGCCCTGCGCCGCCGCTACCGCGAGGGGCTGGCCCTGGGGCGTCCCGAGGTGCGCTTCGTCTACCTCGACGGCGACCGCGCGCTGATCGAGCGGCGGCTGGCGGAGCGTGCCGGCCACTTCATGCCGCCGGCCCTGCTCGACAGCCAGTTCGCCACCCTCGAACCGCCGGATCCGGACGAGCGGCCAGTCGTCGTCGGCATCGAGGATCCGCCGGAGCGCATCGCCGAGCAGGTGGTCGCCGCGCTCGGGCGCGAGGCGGGAAGGGGCGAGCCATGAGCCCGCGTCGAAGCGCGGGCACGCGGCCGGACATCGCCCTGGTGATCTCGGACGTGGACGGAACCCTGGTGACGGACGACAAGCGATTGACGCCCGCCACCGTCGCGGCGGTGCGGCGCCTCGGGGCGGCGGGCATCGGCTTCACCCTGGCCTCGTCGCGCCCGCCCGTCGGGCTGCGCGGCCTCGTCCGCGACCTCGGCCTCGCCCTGCCGCTCGGCGCCTTCAACGGCGCCTGCGTGGTCGGCCCGGACCTCGCCGTGATCGAGGAGCACGCGATTCCCGAGGACGCCGCTCGGGAGGCCGCGCACCGGTTGACGGGGGCGGGGATCGACGTCTGGGTCTTCGCCGCGGGCGCGTGGTGGCTGCGCGACGCAGAGGGGCCCTACACGGATCTCGAGCGCCGCACCCTGCAGGCGGAGCCGCGGGTGCGGGACGACCTCGCGCCCCTGCTCGGGCGGGCCCAGAAGATCGTCGGGGTGAGCCGCGACCACGCCCACCTCGCCGCCTGCGAGGCCGCCGTCGCGGAGGCGCTGGGGAAGCGGGCGAGCGTGCACCGCTCGCAGCCCTACTACCTCGACGTGACGCCGCCCGGGCAGGACAAGGGCGCCTTCGTCGCCTGGATGGGCCGGCATCTCGGCCTCGCGCCGGAGCGGATCGCGACCTTCGGCGACGCCGCCAACGACCGGGCGATGTTCGCGCGGAGCGGGCTCTCGGTCGCCATGGGCAACGCGGAGGATGCGGTGAAGGCGGCGGCCTCGGCCACGACCGATTCGAACGAATCGGACGGTTTCGCCGGCGCGGTGGATCGCCTGATCCTGGCTGCGGCGCCGCGGCCGTAACCGGCGCGCAACAGAATCCGGGCATGATCGGGCGCGGCACGCGGCACGTGCTGTGTCGCACGAGGCACAGGCCCGTCCGTCCGGACCGGCCGCCCACAGGCTGACGCGGCCGGGCCGCTTTCCGGCCTCATTTCGACCCGACCACAGCTTGGCCAGAACAATTACCGGGTCTCGAATGCATCGCCTCCTCCTCGCGACCGCCCTTGCGGCGGCGCCGGCCACGGCCTTCGCTCAGGGCGCGCGCGACAACATCGACGCGCTGATCGAGCAGCAGGCCCGGGCGAACGGCGTTCCCGCGAGCTTCGTGCACGCGGTGGTCAAGCGGGAGAGCAACTACAACCCGAACGCCCGGGGCGGCAGCGCGCTCGGGCTGATGCAGATCAAGCACGCCACCGCCAAGGGCCTGGGCTACCAGGGCGACGCGGCCGGCCTCTACGATCCCGAGACCAACCTGCGCTACGGCGTCGCCTACTTGGCGGGCGCCTACAAGACCGCCAAGGGCAACCTCGCGCAGGCCTACACCTACTACAACCGCGGCTACTACTACGCAGCCAAGCGCCAGGGCCTCGCCACGGAGGTCGCCAGCGTGATGGCCCCGGTGGCCGCCTCGGCCAGCGCCGTGGCGAGCCTGTTCACCGGCCCGCCGCCCGCCGCCGACCCCAGCCTCGCCGCGGCCGGCACGGCGCTGGCCTACGCGCCGACCCTGGCGGCCGCTTCCGTCCAGATCGCAAGCGTCGAGGTGCCGCTGCCGCCGCGCCGGCCCGCCGCCCTCGGGGGCGCGTCCGCGGACACCGTGCAGCTGGCCGCCCTCGACATCGCCGCCGCGCAGGCGGCGGCGCCTCCCCCCGCCGCGGCTCCGGTCACCGCCGGCCAGCCCCAGGGGACCGGCGCGGAACAGGCTCATGCCGAGAGCGTCGAGGTGCCGCTGCCGCCGCGTCGGCCCAGCCTTCAGGTGCTCGCCGCCGTGGCGGCTCCGGCACCCCGGCCAGCGGCCCTCGCCCGCAAGGCCGGCGCCCAGCCCATCCTGGAGGCCTCCGCCCTGCCGGCCCCGCAGGCCCCCGCCCAGTGAGGCGGCTCCGGTGGCCCACCCGGGACCGCGTCCAGGACCGCTTCCGGGGCCGACTATCCGCACCCAACAGGTCCCGCCCGGCTTGACCCCCGCGGCCCGGCACAACAGATAGGTGGCGGGCTTCGCTGCACCGCAGCGCGAGCGGCCCTGAACCACCGCAGGACGCGGCGGGGGGAGCGCCCGATCCGGGCGGGAGGCATCGGCTCTCACGGACACGCTGGGCCGCGAGGTTTTGGCGGATCCGTGCCCGGAGGGCATCGCCTGTGCAGCGGGACGGACCGGACGCGGACGGCAGGACAGGCGTGCCGCCGCACCGGGCGCAGGACGGCCCCTCGGGGCCGCTCCCTGCCTATGAAGGAAGGCGGACGGACGCCATGAACGGCGTGGTGGAACAGGAATCTCTCTTTCTGGCCGATCTCGGTCGCCGGGTTCGCCACGCGCGGACGGTGCGCGGCCTGTCGCGCAAGACGCTGTCGCAGACCTCGGGCCTGTCCGAGCGCTACATCGCGCAGCTCGAGGGCGGCCAGGGCAACGTCTCGATCATCCTGCTGCGCCGGGTGGCCAACGCCATGGGCGTGCGCCTCGACGACCTGATCACCGGCACCGACGCGATCCCCGACTGGCCGGTCGTGCGCGACCTCGTGACCCGCGCGACGCCCGCTCAGATCGCGGCCGCCAAGGCCGTCCTCTCGGGCAACGCGCAGGGCGGGGGCGCCATGCGCCAGCGGGTCGCCCTGGTCGGCCTGCGCGGGGCCGGCAAGTCGACCCTCGGGCGTCTCACCGCGGAGCGCATCGGCTGGACCTTCATCGAGCTGAACGCCGAGATCGAGCGCGAGAACGCACTCTCGGTGCGCGAGATCTTCGCGATCTACGGGCAGGAGGGCTACCGACGCCTGGAGCAGGCGGCGCTGCGCCGCCTCACCGAGCATCCCGGCCCGATGATCCTGGCCACCAGCGGCGGCATCGTGGCCGAGCCGCTGACCTACGACCTGCTGCTGCAGAACTTCTACAGCATCTGGCTGCGGGCCAAGCCCGAGGAGCACATGCAGCGGGTGCGCGACCAGGGCCATCTCGCCATGACGGGCGACCACGCCACCGCGATGCAGGAGCTGCGCGCGGTGCTGATGAGCCGCGAGCCGCTCTACGCCCGCTGCCAGGCGACGGTCGATACCTCCGACATCCCGCTCGACACGATGGTCGAGCGGCTTACCGCCGCGATCGAGACCCGCTTCGGCCTCGGCGCGCGCGTCGCGAGCGTCTGAGCCCCGGATCCGCGGCCCCGGCGCGTGTCTGCCCGGCCGCTTCGTCACGGCGCGCTGCCCCGCGGGTCTTGATCGGGACAGAGGCCGCCCCCACGCTCCGCCGTACGGAACCCGAGCCTTCCGCATGGACTCGGGCCTGCGCAACCCTGATGCCGCAGGATCGGGACTTCGTGGACGGCTGTTATCGGGTAGAATCCTTCCCCGGCACGCGCTGAGGCGCGGCACGCCGGGAGGGACGCGCCGCCCGCTCCGGGCGCCCCGGCGCGTCCCAGGAGACCGAGTTCGAGGAGAGAAGCATGAGCGCAAGCCCCGCCGTCAGTCAGGTCGCCCACGGCCACGACGAGACGCTCGCGGTCTGCGATCCGGTCTGGTCCCGCCTGCGCTCCGAAGCCGAGGCCGTGCTCCGCGAAGAGCCGCAGCTCGCCTCCCTGATGGTCGCCAACATCCTCAACCACGAGACGCTGGAGGGGGCCGTCGCCCACCGGGTCGCCCACCGGCTCGGGCACCCGGCGCTACCGGCCGAACTCATCGCGCACGGCTTCTTCGAGGCCCTGCGCGACGATCCAAGGATCGGCGAGGCCTTCCGGGCCGACATCGTGGCGGTGATGGATCGCGATCCCGCGACCTTCCGGGCGATCGAGCCGGTGCTCTACTTCAAGGGTTTCCACGCCATCCAGGCGCATCGCCTCGCGCACCATTACTGGACCGCCGGGCGGCGTGACCTCGCCCTCTACATGCAGAGCCGCTCGTCCGAGGTGTTCCAGTGCGACATCCACCCGGCGGCACGGATCGGGCGGGGCATCTTCCTCGACCACGCCACCGGCGTCGTCGTGGGCTCGACCGCGGTGATCGAGGACGACGTCTCGATCCTGCACGCGGTGACGCTCGGCGGCACCGGCAAGCAGGGCGCCGACCGACATCCCAAGATCCGCCGCGGCGTGATGATCGGCGCGGGCGCCAAGATCCTCGGCAACATCGAGGTGGGGGCCTGCGCGCGCGTGGCCGCGGGCTCCGTGGTGCTGCGCCCGGTGCCGCCGAACACCACGGTGGTGGGCGTTCCCGCCCGCGTGGTCGGCACGGCGGGCTGCGCCGAGCCGGCGCGGGCCATGGACCAGCTCGTGAGCATGGACCAGTTCATCCACATGGCCGAGGGCATCTGAGGGCGCCCCTGCGCGGGTGCGGGCGCGCTTGCCGCCCGCGCCGCGGCATGGCAAGCCCGCGCCCCATAGCCAGAGGAGACGAGACAGCGTGACCAAGCCCGAGATCGCGAAGCTGCAGGACTACCTGCGCCGCAAGTTCGCGAACAACAACATCCGCATCGTCGCCATGAAGGCCGCCGACTCGGCGGAGGTGTATATCGGCGAGGAGTCGATCGGCGTGATCGCCGACGACAAGGAGGACGGCGACGACTCGTTCGTGTTCCGGATGCCGATCCTCGACATCGACCTTGAGGACTAGGCGTGCCTGTTGACGGGTTAACCCTAGCCCGGACAAACGCTTAACGTTCCGTAAACGACCGGGTTAGAGTGCGCGCGATCCCGTAAAGGAGTCCGCGCGCATGGTCGTCTCGCCCGCCGCCCTCGAATCGATCCGCACGCTCTGCGTCGGCCTCGCCCTCTCCGGCCTGCTCGCCAGCGCCTACGAGCTGCTCACCGCCCGCCGGGCGAGCTTCAGCCTGCTGGAGCGGGGCGGCGTGTCCGCCGCGGCGGCGCTGCCGATGCTGGCCTTCAGCGCGCCGTTCATCATCCTGCGCAACACCGTCCGGGGGCGGCGGATCGAGGGCAGGCCGATCCCCTTCGTGATGCTGGCCACCATGATCGCCTGCAGCTGGAGCCTGCTCTCGGGAAGCCTCGCGCTGCGGTTGGCCGGTCTGATCGCGGGCGTCTGAGCCCCGGGATCGCGAAGGTCTCCACCTTCGGGATCCACGACCTCAGCGGTTAGCCGTCACCGTCGGCGAAGCGCCGCCGTTGAGCGAGACCCAGCGCTCGCCGTCCTGCCCCTCGCGCTTGATGTAGGCGTAGCCGGTGCGGCGCCAGGACAGGACTGCGTTGGTCTTGTTGTCGAGGATGAAGTCGCCGCGGTCGGTGCGCACCATCAGCACCGCGTGGCCCTCGCCGATCTCGTCGATCACCACCGTCATGCGCAGCGCGCGCTTCGGCAGGCCGCGCTCCACCAGCATCCGGCGCTTCAGGAGCTGGTAGTCCTCGCAATCGCCAAAGCCGTCGTCCGGGTAGTCCCAGCGATCAACCACGCCCCAGTGGGCCTGGTCGGTGATCGGCTTGATGCGCCCGTTGACGCGGCGGTTCACGCTGGTCAGCGTCCGCCACAGGGCGGTATTGAGGGGTATCACCGCCGGCTCGCGCGTGTCGACGGCGCATTCCTCGGGCATCCGCGCGCACATCGCCGTCCAGGCCGCGACGGGGCGCACCTCGCCGCCGGTCTCGACCCCGAGGCCGTCCTCCGGCAGGGTGGGCCTGCTGCCGGCCTGGGTGGAGGCGCCCCCGAGCATCAGGATCGTGCCGACGAGGCCGAAGCTGCAGGCCCGCCCCAGACGCCGGACGACGCTCCGGCGCGGTGCCGATAGAGCCAGCGCCGTCTCGGCCACATCCTGGACAACCGCGTGCGCCATGCCCGCCGCCCCCACCGCCCTCGTCGTTGCAATGAAGGTTGCATGACACCGGACGGCGCTCAACCCGAAAATGAAGGGCGAGTTAACGCACCTGGCCGGACGGGGTTCCAAAAGTTTTTCGTGTTGCGCGTGCGCCGATCGGCGGCGTTGCAGCCATGCATCGTCGGCATGTGAGAGCCGCGCGTGTGCGGGAGCGCTTGATTCCGCGCCCATTTGCCGGCTTGAGACGATGCTCCGCGTCCGGGTGATTCGTCCGGACGAACCGACGATCTCGCAAGAACCCGGCCAACGTGCCTCAGGAACAGGACCCAGCGATGCAGCCCGCCATCCAGCACGTGATCCGCGCGCTCGCCGAGGACGGGCGGGAGGGAGCGCAGGGGATCGCCGAGTACGCCGTGGAAACCTTCGCGGCGGCCTGCCCGACCGAGGGCGACCGGGCGCTCGCGCTCGATATCCTGCTGCGCGACCTCGCGAGCCTACGGGGCGTGGCGCCGCATCTGGCCGCCTTCGTCGGCCGGATCGAGGCCTACGTCATCCGCCTGAAGGCCGTGAAGCGGCCGCTCGTCGTGGCGGAGGCGGCCTGATCCTCAGCGGTTGGCGGTCATCGCCGGGGAGGTGAGGCCGCCGAGCGAGACCCAGGCGGTGGCGTCCTGGCTCTCGCGCTTGACGAAGACGTAGCCGGTGCGGTGCCAGGGCAGGATCTGGCTGGTCTTGTTGTCGAGCACGAGGTCGCCGCGGTCGGTGATCAGGGTGAGCACGGCGTGGCCCTCGCCCTTCTCGTCGATCACCACCGTCATGCGCATGGCGCGCTTGGGCAGGCCGGCGGCGGCCAGCAGGTGGCGCTTGAGCAGCTGGAAGTCCTCGCAGTCGCCGATGCCGTCCTCGGCCAGGTCCCAGCGGTCGGGCGTGCCGAGATGGTCCTGGTCGGTCATCGCCTGCACGCTCTTGTTCACGCGCTTGTTGACCGCGACGATCGTCGACCACAGCGCCGGCGTCAGGCTGATCCGCGCCGGCTCCGCGCGGTCCACCGCGCACTCCGCCGCGTAGGCCTGGCAGAACGTCACCCACGCCGCGATCGGCTTGGCCGCGCCGAGCGGGGTGGCGCCGGCCTCGATCGCCGGCAGGGGGAGGGCGGCCTCGGCGGCCCGCGCCGCGCCGCCGAGCAGACCGGCGCAGAGGCCGACCGCGACACCCAGCACCTTCAGAACCGACCCGCCGCGCATCGCAACCACCCCTGTTCGTGTGGCCAAGATGGCGCCCCGCCCCCTGTTCCGCGCTGAAGCCGATGCGCGCAATTTTATCGATTCGCCGCCCCCGGAGCCCCGCCTCGCCGCAGGCCCAACCGCGCCTCACGCGGATGCCGCAACTTGGGAGCATCCCGTTCAGGGATGGGAAACCGTACCCGGGGACGATCGATGGGGACGGCCGCCGATCCAGGCAGTCTCGCCGCCTGCTGGGGCCCGCGTCGACGCACGAGGGTCTCCTCCCCCT
The DNA here is from genome assembly GCF_022179285.1 of Methylobacterium hispanicum. GTDB lineage: Bacteria > Pseudomonadota > Alphaproteobacteria > Rhizobiales > Beijerinckiaceae > Methylobacterium > Methylobacterium hispanicum. Next base: position 8,307 of record NZ_BPQO01000009.1, read on the forward strand.
CTGCGGGGGAGGGAGAGCGCGGGGGCTATCGCTCGTGACGTCCGCCTACGTCGGGCGCGCAGGGGAAAGGGTCGGGGAGGGAACCGCGGATGCGATGGAGATGGCGAGAGAAGCCGCCCCCGCGCCTGCTCTCACAGCGTCATGCCGTCGTGGAAGCGGTCGGGATCGATCGGCAGCAGGAACTGCACGCCGAGGCCGCCCTCGAAGTAGCGCACCACCCGGCCCGGCGTCCTGCCGACCGTGACGACGGCGCCGATCGCCGGCTGGGCCGCGCAGGCGATGGCCGCGCCGGACATCGAGAAGTCGATGATACGGGCGTGGACCTCGCGGCCCGTCTCCAGGCGGAGCACGACGCCCGGCACCTTCGGCACGATGCGCTCGTGGGTGCGCCCCTCGGGCAGGCCGAGCATCTCGCGGTTGGCGAGCCAGGTGAGCTGCGAGGCGATCTTGTCGCGCTTGCGGGCCGTGCCGGCGAGCTCGATCGCGAAGCCGCCGGTCGTGTGGCGGGCGATCGTGCCCTCGATGCGGCCGACCTGCTCCAGGTAGAGCACCACCCGCTCGCCCACGGTTCCGACCACCGCGCAGGTCAGACGGACGCCGCCCGGCGACATGTCGACGGTCTGGCACGGATATTCCCGCCGGTCGCTCAGCATGTAGCGGCCGAGCAGAGCCACCTGCACGCGCTGGAACCGGCGCTGGTCGGAGGCGCGCACGGCGTGCCGCGGTGTCGGCGCACGGCCCATCTCGGGCACGACGCCGCCGGGGCCCGCAGGCATGACGAGACTCGCTTGCATCCGGATCCGACTTGACGACTGAGATCGGATCGGGACGGTACGCGGCGCCCGTTACGAAAGCCTTTTCCGGTTGCACGAAAACCTGAGGTCGTATCGCGGGGACACGACCTCAGGCACGTCCGCCGCGATGGACGAGCAGATGCCCGCGGCGCACGGGCGCGGCGTCGTTTGCGGGCGCCGGGGGAACGGCGTCGGGCAGCGGGCGCGCCCCGCTCCCGAGGATGCGCAGCGAGACCGTCTCGAGCCGGATCAGCGGCCGCAGGCCGATCCAGTGCGGCACGGTGAGCGGGCTGAGCGTGCCGAGCATGCGCGCGTGGGTGCGGCCGCGATGGCGCAGCGGCAGAAGCAGGAGTTCGAGATCGAGGCCCTCGCCGGCCGCCGTGTGCCCGCGCAGGCCCATCACCGCGCCGACGCCCTCGCCGGCCACGATCTCGAGGATCCGCCACGACTCGGCATGCGCCGGCCCGGCGAGGGCGGCATCGGGCTCCCAGAGGCCGCCGAAGGGCAGGCCGCGCAGCTCGCGGCCGAACAGCGCGCAGACCCGCGTGCCCGCGAGCCGCAGATGCGCCTCGCGCATCGGCAGGCCGATCTCCAGGATCAGGCTGTCGGCCAGCAGGTGCCGGATCTCGCCGGGCTCGATCTCGGAGCGCTCGGGCGCGCAGCGTTCCCCGCGGAGCCGGTTCCAGTAGGTGTGCAGCGCGCGACTGGTCGGATGCTTCATGTGTCCCGGATCCGTCCCTGATTCCACGGGGCTGTCCCGGTTCGGCACACCCGCGGGCGCGGTTCCGAACGATCGTGAAAGCTTAAGGAATCGCTGCGCACAGCCTATGCCTTCAGGCGTGCCGCGGCGCGCGTAACCTGGCCTTAGGGTTAATTGTCCCCGGCAATCGCGCGTCGCGCCCTCTCGCCGCCTGCGGCCGGGGACTTGCCCCGCGCCCGCGCCGGCCGACATGGAGGGACGATGGACGCCTCCCCCGACTTCCCGCGCCAGAGCCGCGTGCCCGTGTTCAACCTGCCGGGCGTGGTCACAGCCTCGATCGCCCTGCTGGTGGCGATCCACGCGGCGCGCGCCCTCGTGCTGCCCGACGAGTGGGATATCCGGCTCTTCGACGCACTCGCCCTGCTGCCGGTGCGCTGGACGCTCTGGATCGACCCGGACCGGGCCCAGGCGGTGATCGACGCCGCCGCGAAGGTCGAGGTACCGGGCTACGCGGAGGCCGTCGAGACCTACATCCGCGTCTTCGCGAGCGACCCGGAGCCGAAGCTCTGGACCTTCGCCACCTACGCGCTGCTGCACGGCTCCTGGCTCCACGTGATCTTCAACAGCGTCTGGCTCGCGGCCTTCGGTGCGCCGGTCGCGCGCCGCTGCGGGGCCTGGCGCTACGGGCTGATCGGGCTCGCGGGCACGGTGGCGGGCGCCGCGCTCCACGTGGCGATCGACCCCTTGAGCACCGCGCCGCTGGTGGGCGCCTCGGCGGGCGTCTCGGCGCTGATGGCGGCCGCCGCCCGCTTCGCGTTCCAGCCGCCCGCCGTCGGCTACGGCAGCCAGCCCTGGCAATTGCCGCCGCGCCGCCCGCCCGAGACGCTGCCCGAACTCCTGCGCAACCGCACGGCCGTGACCTTCCTGGTGATCTGGCTCGTCACCAACCTGCTGTTCGGGATCATCGCCCTGCCGTTCGGGAGCGAGGGTACCTCGATCGCCTGGGACGCGCATCTCGGCGGCTTCGCGGCCGGCTTCTTCCTGTTCCCGTTCCTCGATCCCCTGAGCCGCTCCCCGCGCTGAGGCCCCGCCGCGCCCATGCGGAGATCGCAGGGCCTCCTTGCGCCCGGCGCTTGCCATCCGGAAACATTGGCCACACACTTGCCGCGATCGGCATGAGAGCCGGGATCAACCCGGCCGGGCCGCAACCAGTGCGCCGCGGGGCTGCGGCGCGCATCTCCAGGCAGGGAGGGGACATGACCGTCGCACGCATACTCATCGAGAAGGGCAGTTCCGTCGTCACGATCAGCCCGGCCCACACGCTGGACGCCGCGATCCATCTGCTCGCCGAGAAGAGCATCGGCGCGCTCGTGGTGACGGAGGCGGACGGCGCGGTCGCCGGCATCCTCTCGGAGCGCGACATCATGCGGGTGCTGTCCAAGCTCGGCGCCGCCGCGCTCGACGAGCCGGTCTCCGCCCACATGACCCGCAAGGTGACCACCTGCGGCCGCACCACCACCGTCGAGGAGGTGATGCAGACCATGACCGCGGGCCGCTTCCGCCACGTTCCGGTCTGCGAGGACGGGCGCCTCGTCGGCATGATCTCGATCGGCGACGTGGTGAAGCGGCGCATCGCCACCGTCGAGGCCGAGCATCAGGCCCTGCGCGACTACATCACCACGGCATAGGTCCGGGGATCCCGAAGGGTCGAGACCCTTCGGCGGGGTTCGGGGCAGAGCCCCGAGCCTCCGCCCCGAGCTTGGCTTCGCCGACCAGGGCCAAGATCAGGAACCCTGCCTGGACCCGCCGAAGATCGTAGACCTTCGGGATCCGGGACTTCAGGCCCTGGCGCTCGCGCCGGCCATCAGGGCGCGCAGGCGGGGCAGGGCGGCGCGGGCCGCCGCCTCGCCGAGGGCGATGCCCTCCGCCGCCCGGTGGAACTCGAACAGGCCCATCCCAGAGAGCTCCGGGCCGATGCTGAGATCGGGCGGGTCGCGCTCCAGGCGGGCGCGCGAGATCCGGTCCTGCGTGATGTTGAAGGCGTCGAACATCACCCGGGCGATGCCGGGCGCGGCCGGGACAGGATCGCGCGGTCGGCGGCGGCGCCCGCGCACGACTCCGAACAGGCTCCAGCGGCGGCGCGCCTCGACGGCGCCCGCGACCGCGCGCTCGACCGGGTCCGTGGCCTCGGGCTCGATCACGTGGCCCCGCGCGCCGGACTCGCAGCCGAGATTGACGCAGACCACGAGGTCGGCCCCCATCGCCCGGGCGAGCGCCACCGGCACCGGGTTCACCAGCGTGCCGTCCATCAGCAGGCGCCCGTCGAGCGGAACCGGCGGGAAGATGCCCGGCAGCGCGTAGGAGGCCTGCACCGCCTCGATCAGGGGGCCGCGGCTCAGCCAGACCTCGTGGCCGGCACCGAGCTCGGTCGCGACCGCGGCGAAGCGCACGGGCAGGTCCTCGATGCGGCGCGTCTCGAGGTCCGCCACCAGACGCCGGCGCAGCCGGTCGCCGCCGATCAGGCTGGCGCCCGACAGGCGCAGGTCGAGCAGGCCGACGACCCGGCGCTTGGTCAGCGAGCGGGCGAAATCCTCCAGCGCGTCGAGCTTGCCGGCGGCGTAGCAGGCGCCGACCACGGCGCCGATCGAGCAGCCCGCCACCACGCCCGGATGGATGCCGGCCGCCTCCAGCGCCCGGATCACGCCGATATGCGCCCAGCCCCGGGCCGAGCCGCCGCCGAGCGCGAGGCCGAGGCGTGGGCCGGTCTCGGCCGGACGGCGCGGCTCGACGGCGTCCGGCCCGAAATCCGGGTCCGGCGCCGCACGCAGGCCCGGCCGCAGGCTCAAGGCTCGGCCGGTCGCAGCACCGCGCGGCCCGCGGCCCGGTCGAGCGAGACGCTGCGGTAGAAGCAGGCACGCCGTCCGGTGTGGCAGCAGCCGCCGTCGCCGCCGACCTCCACGGTGATCAGCACGGCGTCCTGGTCGCAATCGGTGCGCATCTCGACGACGCGCTGGATCTGGCCGGAGGTGGCGCCCTTGTGCCAGAGCTCGCCCCGCGAGCGCGACCAGTACCAGGCCTCGCCGGTCTCCAGCGTGCGGGCGAGCGATTCGGCGTTCATGTGCGCGAGCATGAGTACGCGCCCATCCTGCGCATCGACCGCGATGCAGCTGATCAGCCCGCTGGCGTCGAAGCGGGGCGTGAAGGCGGAGCCCTCCTCGACCTCGTGGCGGCTGCCGGGGGCGTCGAAGGGCGGAGGTGCGGTCATCGGTCCGGTCGCCGCGTCAGCCCTTGCCGCCCCGAACCAGCGTCAGGAAGCGCACCTGCTCGTTCGGGTCGTTCTTGAAGGCGCCGCGGAACTGGCTGGTGATGGTCGAGACGCCGGCCTTCTGCACGCCGCGCATCGCCATGCAGAGATGCTCGGCCTCCACCAGCACGGCGACGCCGCGGGGCTTGAGGATGCTCTCGATCACGTCGGCGATCTGGGCCGTCATGGTCTCCTGCGTCTGCAGGCGGCGGGCGAAGGTGTCGACCACGCGGGCGAGCTTCGAGAGGCCGACCACGCCCTTGGTCGGGTAGTAGGCGATGTGGGCGAGCCCCATGAAGGGCACCATGTGGTGCTCGCAGTGCGAGTAGAACGGGATGTCGCGCACCAGCACGATGTCCGAGTAGCCCTCGACCTCCTCGAAGACCCGCTCCAGCAGTTCCTCGGCGTCGGTGTCGTAGCCGCCGAAGAGCTGACCGTAGGCCTTGACCACGCGGGCCGGCGTGTCGCGCAGGCCCTCGCGGTTCGGGTCGTCGCCGGCCCAGCGCAGCAGGGTGCGCACGGCGGCCTCGGCCTCCTCGCGGCTCGGGCGGCCGAGCGCGAGGCCCTCGGGCACCCGGGTGGCGGAGGCCGGCTCCGGCGCGATCTCGGGCGCGATTTCGGGGGCCTGCGCCTCGGCGCGGGGCGCGTTGTCGTTGCGCATCATCGGCAGGACCCGGCCCTCCTCGGCCTCGACCGAACGGTAGGACAGGGATTTGAGAGCGGCATCCATGGCATCTCCCGCCCGCGCCACACGGGACTTCATGGTCGTGCTGTCGGGCTTGGCGTACATCGCGACAGGGCGTCCCGGGCGTCGTCTCCGGCCGGGATCGGGGTCCGGACGGTGCCCGCTGCGATCGAGCGCCCCTGGCCGTGGGCGCGACCCTGGTCGATGGCCGCCTCCTCGCGAAGCGGCGTGGTCTCGCCTATATCGTCGTTTCGGCGCCGTCGCGCAACGGACATCGGATGCACGGCGGGCGGGTCTGATCCCGATCCCGAGAGGATCCTGCGAGAGAGCGACGCTTCGATGCTCGACGACATCTACAACCGGCGCATCCTCGAACTCGCCGCCGACATCCCCCGGCTCGGCCGCCTCGACCGCCCGGACGCCAGCGCCACGGCGCATTCCAAGCTCTGCGGCTCGACCGTGACGGTCGATCTCGCGCTCGGTGCCGAGGACCGCGTCGCCGATTTCGCCCACGAGGTTCGAGCCTGCGCGCTCGGCCAGGCCTCGTCCTCGCTGATGGCGCGCCACGTGGTCGGCGCCTCGGCGGACGAGTTGCGGGCCCTGCGGGAGGCGGTGCGGGCCATGCTGAAGCAGGGCGCGGCGGCGCCGGCCGGCCCCTGGGCGGACTTCGCGGTTCTGGAGCCGGTGCGCGACTTCAAGGCCCGCCACGCCTCGACGCTGCTGACCTTCGACGCGGTGGTCGATGCCCTCGACCAGATCGCGGCCAAGCGCCAGGCCGCCTGAGGTCCGCGTGACCCTGACCCGTCGGGCGGCGCACGTCGCAATCCGGGGCTACCAGCTCACCCTGTCGGGCCTCGTCGGGCGCCAGTGCCGGCACTGGCCGAGCTGCTCCACCTACACGGACGAGGCGATCAGGCGGCACGGGCTCTGGCCGGGCGGCTGGATGGGCTTCGCCCGGATCTGCCGCTGCGGGCCCTTCGGCACCCACGGCATCGACCTCGTGCCGGAGGCGCTGCCGGACGAGGCGCGCTGGTACCGCCCCTGGGCCTACGCCCGCTGGCGCGGCACGCTGGCGCCACCGCCGCTCTGCGAGGCGGTGGAGGAGGGGAGCGGCTGACGCCGCGTCTCTCCCTCCGGAGCGGTGGGGGAGGGGCACGACGGCGCCGTGCGGCGATGCCGACCTTGCCAGCCCGCGGGAAAGCGCGCCACACTCCCCCCTTCGGATCAGGGAACGCCCGAGCGCATGACATCAGGCTCAGCCGCCACCGCCCTCGACGAGGGCATCGTCGCCACCGCCGAGAGCTGCCTCGCCACGGTCAGCGAGGCCCGGGAGGCGATCCACGGGGTGATCTTCGGCCAGGAGCAGGTGGTCGACCTCGCTCTCGTGACCATCCTGGCCGGCGGCCACGGCCTGCTCGTCGGCCTGCCCGGCCTCGCCAAGACCAAGCTGGTGGAGACGCTGGGCACGGTGCTGGGGCTCGACGCACGGCGCGTCCAGTTCACCCCCGACCTGATGCCCTCTGACATCCTCGGCACCGAGATCCTCGACGAGGATGCCGAGCGCCGCCGCTCCTTCCGCTTCGTGAAGGGCCCGGTCTTCACGCAGCTCTTGATGGCCGACGAGATCAACCGGGCGAGCCCGCGGACCCAGTCGGCCCTGCTCCAGGCGATGCAGGAACACTTCGTCTCGGTCGCGGGCGAGCGCCACGACCTGCCGCGCCCCTTCCACGTGCTGGCGACGCAGAACCCGATCGAGCAGGAGGGCACCTACCCGCTGCCCGAGGCGCAGCTCGACCGCTTCCTCCTCGAGATCGACGTCGGTTATCCCGACCGCGCCGCCGAGCGCCGCATCCTGATCGAGACCACCGGCGTCGAGGAGACGCGCGCCAAGCCGGCGATGAGCACCGACCAGCTGCTCACCGCCCAGCGCCTCGTGCGGCGCCTGCCGGTCGGCGAGGCGGTGGTCGAGGCGATCCTCGACCTCGTGCGCGCGGCCCGGCCCGACAGCGGCGACGCGCTGGTCAAGGGCAAGCTGATGTGGGGCCCCGGCCCCCGCGCCAGCCAGGCGCTGACCCTGGCGGTCCGCGCCCGCGCGCTCATCGAGGGCCGCGTCGCCCCCTCGGTCGCGGACGTGAAGGCGCTGGCCGAGCCCGTGCTGAAGCACCGCATGGCGCTGGGCTACGCGGCGCGGGCCGACGGCGAGACCGTCGAGGGGCTGATCGCCAAGCTAGCGGAACGGCTCTGAGCTTGGTCGCGACCCGCGCCCTCAGCGCCGAAGCGCGCGCCCCCGGACGGCGCGAGAGCGAGAGCGCCGCGTCGTTGGCCTCGCGGATGCCCCGGCTGATCCTGGAATCGCGGCGCGTGTCGAGCCTGCTCGCCCACGGCCTGCACGGGCGCCGCCGCGCCGGGCCCGGCGAGAGCTTCTGGCAGTTCCGCCCCTTCGTGACCGGGGAGGCGGCCGCGCGCATCGACTGGCGCCGCTCGGCCCGCGACGACCGGCTCTACGTGCGCGAGCGCGAGTGGGAGGCCGCCCACAACATCTGGCTCTGGATCGACCGCTCGGCCTCGATGGGATTTTCTTCGGACCTGGCGACGGCGCCGAAGATCGAGCGGGCCCTGGTGCTGGGGCTGGCGCTGGCCGACGCCTTCGTGGAGGGCGGCGAGCGGGTGGGCCTGCTCGGCCTCACCCGGGCCACCGCGGCGCGCAACATCGTGGAGCGGCTGGCCCAGAGCCTCGTCGCCGACGAGGCCGGGCTGACCCAGGACCTGCCGCCCCGCGCCGAGCCCGGCCGCTTCGACGAGGCGATCCTGGTCAGCGACTTCCTGACACCGCCCGAGCGCGTCGGCGAGAGCGTGCGGGAGATCGCCGGCCGCGGCAGCCGCGGCCACCTCGTGGCGATCGTCGATCCGATCGAGGAGACCTTCCCGTTCGCCGGCCAGGCGGTGCTGCACGACCTCGAATCCGGCCTCGCCCTCGATATCGGCGAGGCAGCGACCTGGGGTGCGGCCTATCGCGAGCGGATCGCCGCCCACCGCGCCGCGCTCGCCGAGATCGCCCGCGCGCAGGGCTGGACCTTCACGCTCCACCGCACCGACCGGCCGGCGAGCGAGGCGGCGCTCCGCCTGATGACGCTGGTCGCGGCCCGCGGGGCCTGAGGAGGCGTCGTGCTCGGACTGACCTTCGCCGCGCCGCTGGCGCTGGCCGCGCTCGTCGGCTTACCGGCCCTGTGGTTCCTGCTCCGGGTGACGCCGCCGCGCCCGCGCCGCATCGCCTTCCCGCCGCTGAAGCTGGTGGCCGATCTGGTGGCCAAGCGGCAGACGCCCGCCCGCACGCCGCCTTGGCTGCTGATCCTCCGCCTCGCCGCCGCCGCCGCCCTGATCCTGGCGGTCTCCGGGCCGGTCTGGAACCCGCAGGGGGTCGGGGTCGGGGCCGGGGGCGGGCGCAGCGCGCTCCTCGTGCTCCTCGACAACGGCGCGAGCGCCGCCCACGACTGGCGCGCCCGCCTCGCGGTGGCGCAGGACACGATCGAGGGCGCGGCCCGCGACGGACGGCCGGTGGCCGTGCTCGGCAGCGCCGAGGCGCCCGCCGCGGTCGAGGCCCGCACCCCGGCCGCCGCCCTGGAACGCCTGCGCGCGCTGGCGCCCCGCCCGCACCTCGCCGACCGGGCGGCGCTGCTGCCGGCGCTCGGTGCCTTCCTGGAGAAGAATCCCGGCGCCGGCCTCGTCTGGATCAGCGACGGCGTCGCCGGCATCGGGGCCGATGCCTTCACGGGCGAACTCTCTCGGCTTGGCCAAGCGAACGGCGCCGCCGTCACCCTGCTGCGGGCCGACGCGCCGCCGGCGCTCGCGCTCACCGCCGCCGAGCAGGCGGGCAAGCTCACCGCCCGGGTGCTGCGCGCCGCCCCGAACGGCCGTGAGGCCGGCACCGTGCGGGCGCTCGATCAGCGCGGCCTGCCGCTCGCCGAGCACGATTTTTCGTTTCAGACCAGCGCGCTCGCCGCCGAGGTGCCGCTGGAGATCCCGGTGGAGCTGCGCAACAATATCAGCCGCCTGGAGGTCTCGGGCGAGCGCTCGGCCGGCGCGGTGGTGCTGATGGACGAGCGCGGCAAGCGCCGCCGGGTCGGCCTCGTCTTCGGCGGCACCAGCGACCAGGCCCAGCCACTGCTGGCGCCGACCTACTACCTGTCCCGCGCCCTGCAGCCCTTCGCCGACGTGCAGGAGGCGCGCGGCGCCAAGGGCACGGCCGAATCGATCAACCAGCTCCTCGACAACCAGGTCACGGTGCTGGTGCTGGCCGATGTCGGCGCCATGGACGAGCGCACCACCGCGCGGGTGGAGAAGTTCGTCTCCGAGGGCGGCCTGCTGCTGCGCTTTGCCGGGCCGCGTCTGGCGGCCGGAAACGATCCGCTGGTGCCGGTGCGCCTGCGCCGGGGCGGGCGCAACCTCGGTGGCACGCTCTCCTGGGACAACCCGAAGACGCTCGCCCCCTTCGCCCCCGAGAGCCCCTTCGCGGGCCTGAGCGCACCCGCCGATATCGGGGTACGCCGCCAGATCCTGGCGGAGCCCGACGGGGATCTTCCCGCCCGCACCTGGGCTTCGCTGCAGGACGGCACGCCGATCGTCACCGCCGAGACGCGGGGGCAGGGCCGAGTGGTGCTGTTCCACGTCACCGCCGACACGACGTGGTCGAACCTGCCGCTCTCGGGGCTGTTCATCGACATGCTGCGCCGTGTGGTCGCGCTCGCCGGCTCCTCGGCCCCGCCGACCGATGGCGGCCCGCGCCCGCCCGCCGCGATCCTGGCCCCGCGCCTCGCGCTGGACGGGTTCGGGGCGCTGGGCTCCCCGCCGGCCTCCGCCAAGGCGGTCGCGGCCGATTACGGCGACCGCGCCACGCCCGAGCACCCGCCGGGCTTCTACGGGCCGGCGGATGGCGGCGTCGCGGTCAACGCGCTGCGCCCCGGCGACGCGCTGGTGCCGCTCGATCTGGCCAAGCTCAGCGGTGCCCGCACGGGCACGCTCGCCGGGGCCGAGACCCTTGATTTGCGTGCCGGCCTCTTCACCTTCGCGCTGATGCTCCTCGCGCTCGACACCCTGGCGGGCCTGTGGCTCGGCGGCTTCCTGGCCCGCGGCGGGATCGGGCGCCTGCGCCCGCGCCCGGCCGCGCTCATCGTTGCGGGCCTGCTCATCGCGCCGCTGCTGGCGCCCGTCCCGGCCCGCGCCGAGGAGCCCGCCGCCAACCGGCCGAACGGCATCGAATCGGCCCTGGTGACCCGGCTCGCCTACGTGGTGACGGGCGACGCCGCCGTGGACGAGGCGAGCCGCGCCGGCCTCTCCGGGCTGACCCAGATGCTGGCGAGCCGCACCGCGCTTGAGCCCGGCGAGCCCGCCGGCATCGACCCGGCCAAGGACGAGCTGGCCTTCTACCCGCTGATCTACTGGCCGATCGCCCCGAACCGGCCGCAGCCGGGCGAGCAGGCGATCCGGCGCATCGACGCCTTCATGCGCAACGGCGGCACGGTGCTGTTCGACACCCGCGACGGCCTGACCTCCCGCCCCGGCGCCGCGCCGACGCCGGAGGGCACCTACCTGCGCAAGATGCTGGCGACGCTCGAGGTGCCGGAGCTGGAGCCGGTGCCGGCCGACCACGTGCTCACCAAGGCCTTCTACCTCTTGGACACCTTCCCGGGCCGCTACGCCAGCGGCCAGACCTGGGTCGAGGCGCTGCCCCCCGCGGGCGAGGGCGCCGAGCGCCGCCCGGCCCGCGCTGGCGACGGGGTGAGCCCGATCATCATCACGGGCAACGACCTCGCCGCCGCCTGGGCGGTGGGACGGCGGGGCGAGCCGCTCTACCCGGTGGTCGGCGGCGACCAGCGCCAGCGCGAGATGGCGTTTCGCGGGGGCGTGAACATCGTGATGTACACGCTCACGGGCAACTACAAGGCGGATCAGGTCCACGTGCCGGCCCTGCTCGAGCGGCTGGGGCAGTGAGAATCTTCGACGCTCCGCAGGGCCGTTCACGGCGCTCGGGCGGTTACGGGATAGAGCGCGGGTCCCCTCTCCCGTGCGGGAGAGGGACAGGGTGAGGGATGAGAACTATCAGAACTGGGCGGCAAGGGTGCCGCGGCACCGTCGCGACAGCTCCGGCACGTTCTCATCCCTCACCCCAACCCTCTCCCGCACGGGAGAGGGGGCCTGTCGCGCGATCCGCGCCCTGTCCTGACATCCCGGAGGCCGGATCGGCATGCTGAGCCTCAGCTTCACCCCCCTCCTGCCCTGGCCGGTGCTTGCGGGCCTCGGCATCGTCGTCGCGCTGCTGGGCCTGCTCGCCATCGCGAGCCGCGGTCGCGTCGGGCTGCTGCGCGTCCTCGTGCTCGCCCTGGTGCTGGCAGCGCTGGCCAACCCCGCCCTCGTCCGCGAGGACCGCGAGCCCGTGAAGGACGTGGCCGCGGTGATCGTCGACCGCTCCGGCTCGCAGAGCCTCGGCGACCGGCCGCAGATGACCGATCAGGTTCGGGCCGAGCTGCAGCGCCGCTTCGGTGCGCTCACCAACATCGAGCCCCGCTTCATCGACGTGCCGGACGCCCGAGACGGCGACGACGGCACCAAGCTGTTCGCCGCGCTCGGCCAGGCGCTGGCCGACGTGCCGCCGGAACGGCTGGCGGGCGTCGTGATGCTCACCGACGGCGTGGTGCACGACATCCCGGCCTCGATGGCCGCGCTCGGCCTGAAGGCGCCGCTCCACGTGCTCGTCACCGGCCACGCCGACGAGCGCGACCGGCAGATCAAGCTCTTGGAAGCCCCCCGCTTCGGCATCGTCGGCCGGGACCTCACCGTCCGCGCCGAGGTGATGGAGCGCGGCGGCACCGGCTCGGCCGTGGTCACCGTGCGCCGCGACGGCGAGGAGATCGACCGCCGCACGGTCGCGACCGACAAGCCCTTCGCGCTGACCACCCGGATCGAGCACGGCGGCCCGAACGTGGTCGAGATCGAGGTCGAGCCGCTGCCCGGCGAATTGACCACCGTCAACAACCGCGCGGTGCTGCCCATCGAGGGCATCCGCGAGAAGCTGCGGGTGCTGCTCGTCTCCGGCGAGCCGCACCAGGGCGAGCGCACTTGGCGCAACCTCTTGAAATCCGACGCCAACGTCGATCTTGTCCACTTCACCATCCTGCGCCCGCCGGAGAAGCAGGACGGCACGCCGATCTCCGAACTCTCTCTGATCGCCTTCCCGACGCGCGAGCTGTTCGTCCAGAAGATCAAGGACTTCGACCTGATCATCTTCGACCGCTACGCCAACCAGAGCGTGCTGCCGCAGGCCTATTTCGACAACATCGTGCGCTACGTGCGCGAGGGCGGGGCGCTCCTCATCGCGGCGGGTCCGGAATTCGCAGGTGCTGCGAGCCTCGCCCGCACCCGGCTCGCCGGCATCCTGCCGGGCGACCCCAACGGGCGCGTGGTCGAGCGGCCCTACAAGGCGACGCCGACGCAGGTCGGCCAGCGCCACCCCGTCACCCGCCTGCTGCCGGGCGCGCAAGCGGACGGCCCGCCGGCCTGGGGCGACTGGCTGCGCATCGTCGCCGCGCAGACCCGGGCCGGGGTGCAGCCGATCCTCTCGGGCGCCGACAACCTGCCGCTGCTGGCCCTCAACCGCGAGGAGAAGGGACGGGTGGCGCTCCTCCTCTCCGACCACGCCTGGCTCTGGGCCCGCGGCTACCAGGAGGGTGGACCCTATCTCGACCTGCTGCGGCGCCTCGCCCACTGGCTGATGAAGGAGCCGGCGCTGGAGGAGGAAGCCCTCAGGGCACAGATGACGGGCCACGGCCGCGAGGTCCGCGTCGAGCGCCAGACCATGGCGGACACGGCCGAGCCCGTCACCGTCACGGGGCCGACCGGGCGCGAGCGGACGCTCGCGCTCGCGCCCGCCGAGGCCGGCCTGTTCAGCGCCACCTTCGAGGCGCAGGAACTGGGCCTGCACACGCTGCGCTCAGGAAATCTCGTGGCCTTCGTCAGCGTCGGCCCGGCCAACCCGCGCGAGCTGACGGACGTGTTCAGCGACACCGAGCGCCTGCGCCCCGTCGCCGAGGGCGCGGCCGGATCGGTCCGCCGGGTGGCCGAGGCGGGCGTGGTCAGCGTGCCGCGCCTGCAGAGCGTGCGCGGCGGCAGGCTCGCCGGCGCCGACTGGATCGGCTTCCGCCCAAGCGACAGCGCGATCATCCGCGGCGTCGAGGTCTACCCGCTGGCGCTGGGCCTCTGGGCGCTCGTCGGCCTCGCCGCCGCCGTGCTGGCGATGTGGCTGGTGGAGGGGCGGCGCGGGCGGGCCGCCTGAGCCGCCGCTCCCGCGCCCTCACTTCGTCATCGCGCCGTACACCATCTGCCGCAGGACCGCGTAGTAGTGCCCGCGCAGGCTCGGCGCCTGGAACATCGCCACCACCACGAGGCGCTCGGCCGGGTCAATCATGTAGCGCGGGCCGGTGATGCCGCCCCAGTAGACGTCGCCGGCCGCGCCCGGCGTGGCGTGGGGGCCCGCGCCGAGGCGGACCGGGTTCGCGAGGCTCCAGCCGTAGCCCGGATCGACGTTGTTGCGCGGCCCCTTGATCCCGCCGAGGTGGTCGCTGTGCAGCATCAGGCGCACGGTCTGGGGGGCCAGAAGCCGCACGCCGTCGATCGCGCCGCCGTTGGCGAGCATCTGGAGGAGCCGCCCGACATCGCCCGCCGTCGAGGCGAGGCCGGCGCCGCCCGAGAAGCGCTTCGGAGCCTTGCGCAGGTCGAGCCAGCCGTAGACCCAGGCCAGCGGGTCCTTCGCCAGGGTCTGCTGCGAGGGCTCGGCGAGGCGGGCCGCGCGGGCCTCGTCCACCTGCCAGACGGTGTCCTCGAGCCCGAGCGGCTTCAGGACCTGCTCGGTGAGGATCCGGTCGAGCGGCTTGCCCTCGATCCGCTCCAAGAGGTGGCCGAGGACGTCGGTGGCGATCGAGTACTCGAAGGTCGAGCCGGGCTGGTAGAGCAGGGGCTGCTGCGCGAGCTTGCCCAGCATCTCGTCGCCGGTGAGCCCGTAGAGCCCTTCGAGATCCTGCTCGCGCTGGTCGCGCCGCACGGGGTTGGCCGGGCCGATCCACCAGTAGGTGAACCCGGCGGTGTGGCGCATCAGGTCGTGGATCGTGGGCGCGCGCTGGGGCGCCACGGGCGGCGGAACATCGCCCTCCGTGGCGCTCTCGTGCCCCGCGTAGACCTTCAGCGCGCCGAGTTCGGGCAGGTGGGTCGCGACCGGGTCCGAGAGCTTGAAGCGGCCCTGCTCGTAGAGGCGCATGGCGGCCGTGGTCACGAACAGCTTCGTGGTCGAGGCGATGCGGTGCAGGCTGTCCGTGCGCATCGGGGTGCCGGGCGTCTGCTCGCCGAAGGCTCGGGCGAGCACGGGGCGGCCGTCGCGCATCACGAGCAGCACCATGCCGGGGATCTTGCCCGCCGCGACGTCCCGCTGCACGAAGGCGGCGATCGCCTCGAGCCGCGCGGCGTCGAACCCCGCCTGCGCGGCCTCGACGCCTTGCGGCGGCTGGAACGCGGCGGCCGGCCCGGCCCATCCGGCCGCGAGGCCGAGCCCGACGAGGCCGGCCGCGAGGCCGCGCGCCACTGTCTCACGCATGGTTTCCTCCCTCACGGGCATCGTCTTCGCGCGATGCCTCACGGGGGCCGGCCGCCGGAACGGGTTCCGGGGCGGGCGCCCCGGGGACGAGGTAGCCTGGGCCTTGCCGCGCTGCCAAGCGGGTGGCGAAACCGGTGCGGGAACAGTGCGGGAACCTGTCACGCAGATTCCCTGCGATCGCGCCGGGCGCCGCGCTACGCCATCACCCGCCCGAAGAACCCCGCGATCGCCGCCGCCGCCGCGTCCGGCCGCTCGCGGTGGGGGAAGTGGCCGCAGCCCGGCATCGGGGCGAGGTCGAGGTCGGCGAAGAACTCCGGGAGCCGGTCGGTCCAGGCGTAAGGGAAGAGCGGGTCTCCGTCCGGCCAGCGGATGCAGGTCGGCACGGTGATCGGCGGCAGCGCCGGGCTCTCACCCCGCAGCATGGCGAGGCGCCCGGCCTGCTGGCTGAGATACCAGTTGAAGCCGCCCTGCATGGCGCCCGGCTGCAGGAAGGTGTCGACGAAATCCTCCAGCACGTCGTCGAAGGCCCCCGGGTTCGGGCCGGACCAGTGCCGCAGGAAGTGGCCGATATATAGCCGGCAGGCCTCGCGCGAGGAGGACACCATCTCGGCCGCGAAGGGCTTGAGGTGGAAGGACTGGTACCAGATCTCGATGAGGTTGTCGGGCCGGCCCAGGCGCGGGCCGATGCCCGGATAGGGGCAGTCGAAGAAGAACAGGCCGGCGCAGCGCTCCGGCGCCCGGCGCGCCAGCGCCTGCCCCACATAGGCCCCGACATCGTGCCCGACGATGCCGGCCCGCGCGATGCCAAGGGCACCGAGCAACGCGGCGACGTCGTCCGCGTGGACCTCCGGGCCCACCGTGTCGCTCGGGCCCGTGCCCGGCACGGCGCTCCGGCCGAAGCCCCGCAGGTCCGGCGCGATGCAGTCGAACCGGTCGGCGAGCCGGGCCATCACCGGCTCCCAGGTCAGCCAGAACTCGGGCCAGCCGTGCAGCAGGACGAGGGGCGGGCCAGAGCCCCGCCGCGCGACGTGCAGGTCCGCGCCGTTCACCGCGACCGTCTCGTGACGCACCATGCCGATCCTCCGGCGAACTCCCGGGCGGACAAGGCGCGGGCGCGGATCGCGTTCCCGTCAGGCCCCCGCCACCGTGCCGGAGACGCGCGCCGAGAAGCCGTCGGCCAGTTCGAGCCAGAGGAAGCGGGCCGGATCGACCGGCCCCGGCAGGACGAGCCGGCCGGGCGGCACGGGGGCGAAGCCGAAGCGGGCGTAGAAGGACGCGTCGCCCACCAGGATCACGAGGCCCTCGCCGGCCGCCCGCGCGGCGTCGAGGGCCGCCCGCATCAGGCTGGAGCCGACGCCGCGGCCCTCGAAGCTCGGATCGACCGCGAGCGGCCCGAGCGCCAGGAAGGCCGGCCCCTCTGCCCGCACGGCGTTCATCCGCACCGAGCCCGCCAGGAAGCCGCCGACCGAGGCGGTGACGCTGAGATCCGCCCGGTGCGCGATCCCCTCGCGCAGCCGGTAGGCGGTGCGGGCGTAGCGGCCCGGCCCGAAGGCGCGGGCGTGCAGGCGCCCGATCGCCCCGTCGTCGTCGGGGTGCTCGGGCCGGATGACGAGGGAGAGGGCGGACACGGGGGCGACGGACTCCGGGACAGGCCGGCGCGGTAGCAGCGCCGGGGCCGCGGGGCAAATCGAGGCGGGCAGGCGGACACGCTGCGCGGTCTCCCGCCCCCATCTGCGGGCACGGCGATCGCATATGCCGAGCGAGCCCCGAGGCGGATAGAGCGCGGGTCCCCTCTCCCGTGCGGGAGAGGTCTGCTTTCGCAGAAAGCCGGGTGAGGGACCCGGAAGCCTTACGGAGAGGACGCTGCGGTTCCGCGGCAGCCTCCAGCCCTCTCCGTAGAGTTCTCATCCCTCACCCCAACCCTCTCCCGCACGGGAGAGGGAGCGCGTGGCGGTTCTCGCCCGATCCGAGAGCTGACGCGCGCGGAGATCTCAGGTCGCGCGCGCGGAGAAATCGATGCGCGGGTCGATCCAGACGTAGATCAGGTCCGACAGCAGGTTCACCGCGAGCCCGAGCAGCGAGAAGATGTAGAGGGTCGCGAACACCACCGGGTAGTCGCGCCCCGTGATCGACCGGAAGGAGAGTTCGCCCAGGCCGTCCAGGCTGAAGATCGTCTCGATGAGGAGCGAGCCGGTGAAGAAGGCCGAGATGAAGGCGCCGGGAAAGCCCGCGATCACGATCAGCATCGCGTTGCGGAAGACGTGGCCGTAGAGGACGCGGCGCTCGGACAGACCCTTCATCCGGGCGGTGAGCACGTACTGCTTGCGGATCTCGTCGAGGAAGGAGTTCTTGGTCAGAAGCGTCGCGGTCGCGAAGGCGCCGATGACGAGCGCGGTCAGCGGCAGAGCCATGTGCCAGGCGTAGTCCGTGACCTTGTGCCAGGGCGAGAAGGTCTCCCAGCCCTCGCTGACGAGGCCGCGCAGCGGAAACAGCTGAAAGAACGAGCCGCCCGCGAACAGGATGATCAGCATCAGCCCGAACATGAAGCCCGGCACCGCGTAGCCGATGATGACCACGAAGGAGGTCCAGCGGTCGAACCGGGTGCCGTCGCGCACCGCCTTGGCGATGCCGAGCGGGATCGAGATCGCGTAGGACAGGAGCGTCATCCAGAGGCCCAGCGACACCGAGACCGGCAGTCGCTCGCGGATCAGCTCGATCACGCTGACATCGCGGAAATAGCTGCGCCCGAAGTCGAACCGGGCATAGTCCCAGATCATCTTCAGGAAGCGCTCGTAGGCCGGTTTGTCGAAGCCGTACTGCTTCTCGAGCTTGGCGATGAAGTCGGGGCTCAGGCCCTGCGCGCCGCGGTACTTCGAGGTGTTCTCCGTACCGCCTGAGCGAGCCGCCCCGCCGAAATCGCCGGCGCCTCCGGTAACGCGCGACATGGTGGCGTCGCCCTGGCCCTGGAGTTGGGCGATCACCCGCTCGACGGGACCGCCGGGGGCGAACTGCACGATCACGAAGGTGATGAGCAGGATGCCGAGCACGGTCGGCACCATCAGGGCGACGCGGCGCAGGATGTAGCCGAGCATCGGGGTCCCCTAAGGATTGCTGCCGCCGCGGGCCTCGGCCCACCAGGTCGCGGGGACGCCGAGATCGTAGTCCGGACCCGCCTCGGGCCGGCCGAACCCCTCCCAGACCGCGACGCGGTGGACGCCCGAATACCACATCGGCACCCAGTAGCGCCCCGCCCGGAGCACCCGGTCGAGGGCGCGGGCGGCGTGGCGCAGCGCCTCGCGCGAGGTTGCGCCCGCGACCGCCTCCAGCAGGGCGTCGACCGCCGGATCATTGACGCCCGCGAGGTTGTTCGAACCCTTCACGCCCGCCGCGCGCCCGCCGTACATCTGGCGCAGCTCCGGCCCCGGCGTCGGCCCGGAGGAGAAGCGGCGCGAGGTCACGTCGAAGTCGAAGTCGTTGACCCGGGCCTGGTACTGCGAGGGATCGACGTTGCGGATCGCGGCGCGGATCCCGACGAGGCCGAGATTGCGGATGAAGGCCTGGGTGTGGGGCTCCAGGCTCGGGTCGAAATCAAGGAACTCGATCGCGAAGGGTTGTCCGTCCGGCAGGAGCAGGCTGCCGCCGGAGCGCGTGCAGCCGGCCTCGCGCAGGAGCGCGTCGGCGCGGCGCAGCAGCACCCGGTCCTGGCCCGAGCCGTCCGCCACGGGCGGGCTCCAGGGCTCGCCGAAGACCTCCGCGGGCAGCCGGTCGCGCAGGGGCTCGAGCAGCGCCATCTCCTCGGAGGAGGGCGGTCCCTCCGTCTTCAGGTCGGAATTCTCGAAGAACGAGACGGTGCGCGTGTAGGCGCCGAACATCAGGTTCCTGTTCATCCAGGGAAAGTCGAGGCAGAGGTTGACCGCCTCGCGGATCTTCCGGTCCCTGAACTGGGGCCGGCGCGTGTTGAGCCACCACCCCTGCGTGCCCGAGGGGCGCCGGTCCGGCACGGTGAGGCGGCGCACCCGGCCCTCGGCAACGGCCGGGAAGTCGTAGGCGGTCGCCCAGAGCCGGGCCACGAACTCCTCGCGGAACGTGTAGGCCCGCGCCTTGAAGGCCTCCATGGCGACGTTGCGATCGCGGAAGTACTCGTACCGGATCTCGTCGAAGTTGTGCTGGCCGACGTTCACCGGCAGATCGGCCGCCCAGTAGTCGGCCACCCGCTCCAGGCCGATCGCCCGGCCGGCATCGACGCGCGCGACCCGGTAGGGCCCGGAGCCCAGGATCGGCTCCATCGTCGCGGCCTCGAAGTCGCGGGTCCCCCACCACGCCCGCGAGAAGATCGGCAGCTGCGCCACGGTGAGCGGCAGGTCGCGGGCGCGGCCGGGACTGAACCGCACCACCAGAACCCCGTCCTCCGCGGCCGTGGCCTCCGCCATGTCGCGGATTTCCTGCGCGATCGCCGGGTGGCCGTGGTCGCGGAGCGTGGTGAGCGAGAAGGCGGCGTCGTGCGCGGTGAGCGTGGTGCCGTCGTGGAAGCGCGCCTGCGGGCGAAGCCGGAAGGTGTAGGTCAGCCCGTCGGCGCTCGCCGCGACCGAGCGGGCGACGAGGCCGTAGAGCGCGTCCGGCTCGTCGAGCGCGCGCACCATCAGGCTGTCGAAGGTCAGGTTGATCCCCGCCGCCCCGTCGCCGCGCAGCACGTAGGGATTGAGCGTGTTGAAGGTGTTGAAGCTCTGGTTGCCGAAGGTCTGGGAGAGCAGCGCGGCGAAGCGCCCGCCCCGCGGCGCCTCCGGGTTCACGTAGGCGAACCGGGCGAAGTCGGCCGGGTACTTGAGCTCGCCGAAGCTCGACATCCCGTGCCTCTCGCCGTGCCGCTCCGCCGTCGCGCCGGGGGCGGCCGCGGGCACGGCCGGGACGCCCGGCGCGTCCCCGGCGCGGGCGCCCCGCGCCAGCAGCGCCAGCGCCCCGGCCCCCAGGACGAGGCGGCGGCTCGGCCGCATCAGCGCGGCGCCCCGGTCTTGGCGGCCAGGGCCTCGTCGTACCACCAGGTCTGCGGGAAGCCCGAGCCGCCGTAGGCCGGCAGCGTCGCGGGGCGGGCGAAGCGGTTCCAGCGCAGAGTCCGGCTGACCCCGGAGGCCCATTGCGGCACCACGTAGTTGTGGGCGAGCAGCACCCGGTCGAGGGCGCGCGTCGCCGCGACGAGACCGGGCCGGTCCTTCGCGAAGATCACCCGCTCGATGAGCGCGTCGATGCCCGGGTCCTTGATGCCCGCGACGTTGCTCGAGCCCTGCCGGTCGGCGGCGGCCGAGCCCCAATGGTCGCGCTGCTCGTTGCCGGGCGAGAGCGATTCGCCCCAGGAATGGATGATCGCGTCGAAGTCGAAGGCGCGCACCCGGTTCTGGTACTGGCCCTGGTCGATGATCCGGGGGGTCGCCGTGATGCCGATGGACTTGAGCGAGGCGGCGTAGGGGAGCACCACCCGCTCGAACACGCCTTGCGCGAACAGGATCTCGAAGGCCAGCGGCTCGCCCGTCCGCTTGTCGACCATGCGGCCCTCGCGCAATTCGTAGCCCGCCTCGCGCAGCAGGCGCACCGCCTCGCGCAGGTTCGTGCGCACCGCCTCCGGCGTGTCGCTGACGGGGTTCCGGTAGGGTTCGGTGAAGACGCGCGCCGGGACCTTGTCCTTCACGCCGTCCAGCACCAGCCGCTCCTCGCCCTCGGGCAGGCCGGAGGCGGCGAGTTCCGAGCCATAGAAGTAGGAATCGATGCGCCGGTAGAGCCCGTAGAACAGCGCCCGGTTCATCTCCTCGAAGTTCATCGCGAGGTTGAGGGCGCGGCGCACGCGCTCGTCCTTGAACCGGTCCTTGCGCAGGTTGAATACGAAGGCCTGCATGATGCCGGTGCCGCGGTCGGGAAACTCCTCCTTGACGAGGCGCCCCTCCTTCACGGCCGGGAAGTCGTCGTAGGCGGTGGCCCAGTTGCGGGCGATGTTCTCGCTCCGGAAGTCGTAGAGGTCGCCCTTCAGCGCCTCGACCAGCACGGAGGCATCGCGAAAATACTCGTACCGGATCGTGCCGAAATTGTTGCGGCCGGCATTCACGGGCAGGTCCCGGCCCCAGTAATCCTCGACGCGCTCGTAGGTCGCGGTGCGGCCGGCCTCGAAGCGGGCGAGGCGGTAGGGGCCCGAGCCCAGCGGCGGCTCCAGCGTCGTCTCGGCGACGTTGCGGGCGCGCCCCTGCGCGTCCTTGCCCGTCCACCAGTGCTTCGGCAGCACGCGCAGCTGCCCCACGATCTGAGGCAGTTCGCGGTTGCCCGTCTCCGAGAAGGTGAAGGTGATCTCGCGCGGCCCCGCCGCCTCGGCCTTGGCGACGTTCTGGTAGTAGGCGGCGTAGAGCGGGCTGTTCGCCTTGAAGGCCTCGAAGGACCAGATCACGTCGTCCGTCGTCACCGGCTTGCCGTCGTGCCAGCGGGCCCCCTCGCGCAGCCGGTAGGAGACCGAGCCGAGGTCGGGCGCGACCCGGATCGCCTCGGCGAGCAGCCCGTAGGAGGTGAAGGGCTCGTCGAGCGATTCCGTGGTCAGCGTGTCGTAGATCTGCGCGATGCCGCCCTCGACGTCGCCCTTCAGGCCCGACACCACGAGGTTGAAGCTGTCGAAGCCCCCTTGCGCGCCGAGGCGCACGAGGCCGCCTTTCGGCGCCTTCGGGTCGGCGTAGTCGAAATGCTTGAAGCCCGCCCCGTATTTCGGCGCGCCCATCAGGGTGACGGCGTGGACCCAAGTCCCGGTGTTCTTGCTGCCGGTGTTCTCGCCCGTGGCGGTCGCGGCCGAGGCCGCGGGCTCCTGGGACACGGCTGGGGCACCGAGCCCGGCCAGGAGGAGCGCGGCGGCGAGGAGGCGTGCAATCACGTCGGGGCTGTCTCCGGTTCGGGCGCGGAACGCGGCGCCCGCACAGGCGGCTACTTAGGACGCCGGGGCGTCCGGCGCCAACCCGCGCCCGGAACGGCCGGGCCCGCACTCGAGGCCCGTCCGGTGCGCCGCGCTTCAGTGCAGCGGCCCGGATTCCTGCGTCGCGCCACCGATTTCGAGGAGGATGAGATCGACCAGCAGGCGCAGCGTCGAGGATGGCATCGTCTCCGCGAGCGCGCGCAGTTCGGCGCAGAGGGCCACCACGCGGTCGGCGGAGGGCGGCGCGGCGGCGTTGGCGACGTAGCGCTGGCCCTCCTCGCGGCTCTCCGTGATGTCGATGAGCAACCCGTGCGCGCGCAGGGGCCGGCCCTCCGCGTCGAGATAGGCCCGCCCGCGGCTCAGGACCCAGCGCACACCGCCGTCCGGCCCGCGCACCCGGTACTCGGCCAGGATCACGCCGCCGGTCTCCACCGCGCGCTGCATCCCGGCCATCACCCAGTCGAGGTCGTCCGGGTGGATGCCGGCGGTGGCCGCGGGACCGCTGAGTTCCCGCCCGGCGAGGCCGGCATCGCCCGCGAGGAGTGCCGCGGCGCCCGCGTCGAAGAGGACCGTGCGGCGCGTCACATACCAGTCCCAAGTGCCGACGATGCCGGAGGCATCGAGCACCCGGCGCAGATCCGGGACATGCCCCGCCGCTCCCTCGCTCCCTGTCACACGCACGCGCCCCGCTCCTGTTCGCCACTGAGTATACGCCGGAGAGCCAGCCTTGTGTTCCCGCATACGCAGCCCATTGTCTGCGCAGACGACGCGACGCGGCAAGATGCTGTACCGGAAAACAGGCCCGCGTGCTCCCGCGACCACGGGGCGCCTGGACCCGGTCCGGCCCCGGGGCGGGGGGCGTCGCTCCCTCTCAGACAGTCCCTCCCGAACGGTCCTGTTGGACAGGTCCTAATGGTCAGGTCGTCCCGAGAGGGTCGGGCCTCTCCCCGGTCCTGGCTTTCGTCCCCGGCCGTGCGATGTTGGGACGCAGGCAGGACGAGTCCGAACGCATGACGAGCCGCATCACCGACATCCCCGGCATCCGCGTCGGCCACGCGAGCGACCTGCGCGCCGCGACCGGCGTGACCGCGATCCTGTTCGACGGCCCCGTCACCGCGGCGGTCGACGTGCGCGGCGGGGGACCGGGGACCCGTGAGACCGACCTGCTCGACCCGGAGCGCACGGTGGAGGGCATCGACGCCCTCGTGCTCTCCGGCGGCTCGGCCTACGGGCTCGACGCGGCGGCGGGCGCGGTCGCGTGGCTCGCCGAGCAGGGCAGGGGCTTTCGCGTCGGCGGCGGGAAGGATTGCGAGGCGGGTGGCATACGCGTGCCGATCGTGCCGGCCGCGATCCTGTTCGACCTCCTCAACGGCGGCGACAAGGCCTGGGGCCGCTTCCCGCCCTACCGCGAGCTCGGCTACGCGGCCGCGCGGGACGCGGGCACGGACTTCGCCCTCGGCTCGGTCGGGGCGGGCACGGGCGCGCGCACCGGCAACCTCAAGGGCGGGGTCGGCTCCGCCTCGGCCACGGTCGCCGGAACCGGGTTCCGGGTGGGCGGGCTCGCGGCGGTGAACGCCTTCGGCCGGGTCACGGTCGGCGACGGCCCGCATTTCTGGGCCGCCCCCTACGAGCGCGGGGCCGAGTTCGGCGGTCTCGGATGGCCGGCGCGGCTCTCCGCGGACGCGCTCGCCTTCCCGGCCCGCGCCCTCCCGGGCGGGGCCACGACCCTCGCCGTCGTGGCGACCGACGCGCGGCTGACCAAGGCCCAGGCGCGCCGCCTCGCCGTGACCGCGCAGGACGGGCTCGCCCGGGCGATCCAGCCGGTGCACACCCCCCTCGACGGTGACGTCGTCTTCGCGGTGGCGACGGGGGCGGTCCCGCTCGCCGATCCGGTGATCGACCTCGCGCGCCTGGGCGACGCGGCCGCGCAGGTGCTCGCCCGCGCCGTGGCGCTCGGCGTCCACGCCGCCGCGAGCCTGCCTGGGCACGCGCCCGCGGCCCCGCTCGCCCTGGAGGGCCTGCCCCCGGCGTGGCGCGACCGCTTCGGCGGATGAGCGTCCCGACGGATGTCGAGACAAAAGCGATACGTTGTCAGGACTGGTGTTCGGCGAAACGGATCTATTGTTTCGTAACAGCCCCGGCCGGGGGACGGTCACGACCGTGCGCGATTGCGGGCCGGCGGCCCGCCGCGGACGCGCTGGGCCGGTGCGGCGGGGTCGATCGGGCGTCGGGATCTGGACTTTCCTCCGATTGACAGGGCGCGGCGGCGCGCCCGAGTCCGGGATCGCCTGCGGCGAGCCCGGCGGGCGCACCGCCGGGACGCTTGCGGCCCCTGCACGGGCAGGGCATGACATCCGGGACAAGTCCGGCTGCGCGGCGTTTCCCGCGAACGATCGGGCACCATTCAGGGAAGAAGCGTGATGAGCGAGAAGGTCGTCGCCGTTCAGGATGCTTGGCGCCAGGGCGCCCACGTGGACGATGCCAAGTATCAGGAGATGTACCGTGCCTCCGTGTCCGATCCGGACGGGTTCTGGGGCGAGCACGGCCGGCGCATCGACTGGATGACGCCGTTCACCAAGGTGAAGGACACGAGCTTCGCCCCGGGCAACGTCTCGATCAAGTGGTTCGACGACGGCAAGACCAACGTCGCCTACAACTGCATCGACCGTCACCTCGAGACCCGCGGCGACCAGACCGCGATCATCTGGGAGGGCGACGACCCGAACGAGTCGCGGCACATCACCTACCGGGAGCTGCACGCGCAGGTCTGCCGGATGGCCAACGTCCTGCGCAACCGCGGCGTCTCCAAGGGCGACCGGGTGACGATCTACCTGCCGATGATCCCGGAGGCCGCCTACGCGATGCTGGCCTGCGCCCGGCTCGGCGCGATCCACTCCATCGTCTTCGGCGGGTTCTCGCCGGACTCGCTCGCCGCCCGCATCCAGGGCTGCGAGGCCAAGGTGGTGATCACCGCCGACGAGGGGCTGCGCGGCGGCCGCAAGGTGCCGCTCAAGGCCAACGTGGACGCCGCCATCGGCCGCCTGCCGAAGGACGCCGTCGATCACGTCATCGTGGTGCGCCGCACCGGCGGCAGCGTGGCGATGGAGCCGGGGCGCGACGTCTACTACCACGAGGCCGCCGAGCAGGTGACCGACGCCTGCCCGGCCGAGGCGGTGGAGGCCGAGCACCCGCTCTTCATCCTCTACACCTCGGGCTCGACCGGCCAGCCGAAGGGCGTGGTGCACACCACCGGCGGCTACCTCGTCTACGCCGCGATGACGCACGAATACGTGTTCGATTACCGCGAGGGCGACGTCTACTGGTGCACGGCCGACGTCGGCTGGGTCACGGGCCACAGCTACATCGTCTACGGGCCGCTGGCGAACGGCGCGACCACGCTGATGTTCGAGGGCATCCCGACCTATCCCACGAACGCCCGCTTCTGGGAGGTGATCGACAAGCACAAGGTCAACATCTTCTACACGGCGCCGACCGCCATCCGCTCGCTGATGGGTGCGGGCGAGGGCCCGGTGAAGACGACCTCCCGCGCCTCGCTCCGCGTGCTCGGCTCGGTCGGCGAGCCGATCAACCCGGAGGCCTGGGACTGGTACTACCGGGTGGTCGGCGATTCCCGCTGCCCGATCGTCGATACGTGGTGGCAGACCGAGACCGGCGGCATCCTGATCACCCCGCTGCCCGGCGCCACCGCGCTCAAGCCCGGCTCGGCGACGCGCCCCTTCTTCGGCGTGCAACCGGTGATGGTCGATGCCGAGGGCAAGGAGATCGCGGGTCCCTGCGAGGGCAACCTCTGCATCAAGGATTCCTGGCCCGGGCAGATGCGCACGGTCTACGGCGACCACGAGCGCTTCGAGCAGACCTACTTCTCGACCTACCCGAACCTCTATTTCACAGGCGACGGCGCGCGCCGCGACGCGGACGGCTTCTACTGGATCACGGGCCGCGTGGACGACGTCATCAACGTCTCGGGCCACCGCATGGGCACGGCCGAGGTCGAATCCTCGCTCGTGGCCCACGCCAAGGTGGCGGAGGCGGCAGTGGTCGGCTTCCCGCACAACGTGAAGGGCCAGGGCATCTACGCCTACGTCACCCTCAACGAGGGCGAGGAGGGCGACGAGGCGCTCCGCAAGGAACTCGTCGCCTGGGTGCGCAAGGATATCGGGCCGATCGCCTCGCCCGACCTGATCCAGTTCGCGCCAGGTCTGCCCAAGACCCGCTCGGGCAAGATCATGCGCCGCATCCTGCGCAAGATCGCCGAGGACGACTTCTCGACGCTCGGCGACACCTCGACGCTCGCCGACCCGGCCGTCGTCGACGACCTGATCGAGAACCGGCAGAACCGGGCGTAGCGATGCTCCCGGCGCCGGGCCGGCGAGGATCGGCCGGCGTCGCCGCGCGGCGACATCTGTAACGGGATGCGGCTCCGGCTCTGATCCGGGGCCGTTTTCGCGCGTCTACCGATGAGACCCAGACCTGTCCCGCGCGATCTCAATAAAAGCTGCTACGCGCGAACGGGATATGTTAATCCTCGCGCCGACGTGATTATCGCTTTTGCGTGATGCGCGGCAGAACTGCATCGCGAAGCCTGGGGGACGGATCCGCCGGTGCCCGCGCCGGACCGCCCGAGAAGAACAAGGCTGCCATCATCGACGAGGCCGGGTCGCGCCGACATTCGGAGGAGTACGCCATGAGTAGAGGAACCACCCTGGGCTCCGTGGGGACCGGCCCCGCGGCGAGCGCGCCGCGGAGCATCGGTGCCGAGCCCGTCTCGTCCACCGACCGCATCGCCCGCAGCCCGCTCTTCCAGCAGCTCGTCGCCGAGCGGACCCGCTTCGGCTGGACGCTCACCGCGGCAATGCTGGTGGTCTATTTCGGCTTCATCGGGCTGATCGCCTTCGACAAGTCGCTGCTCGCCGTGAAGGTCGGCTCGACCAGCACGCTCGGCCTCGTGCTCGGCGTGTTCGTGATCCTGTTCGCCTTCGTGCTCACGGGCCTCTACGTCGCGCGCGCCAACACCCGCTACGACGCGCTGAGCGCCGAGCTGAAGCGGAGCCTCGGCCAATGATCCGCGCCGCGCTCCTCCTCCTCGCGTCGCTGGCCGCCGGCCCGGCGCTCGCCGCCGGCCCCGACCTCGGCGCCGTGCAGCAGCAGGCCACGAACTGGCCCGCCATCGTGATGTTCCTGTTCTTCGTGCTGCTCACGCTCGGCATCACCTACCGGGCGGCGAAGGGCTCGAAGTCGGCAGCCGACTTCTACGCCGCGGGCGGCGGCATCTCGGCCCGCACCAACGCGCTGGCGATCGCGGGCGACTACATGTCGGCGGCCTCGTTCCTGGGCATCTCGGGCCTCGTCTACACGTCGGGCTTCGACGGGCTGATCTACTCGACGGGCTTCCTGGTCGGCTGGCCGATCGTGCTGTTCCTGATCGCCGAGCGCCTGCGCAACCTCGGCAAGTTCACCTTCGCGGACGTGGCGAGCTTCCGCCTCGACCAGACCGCGATCCGCATCATCTCGGCGACCGGCACGCTCGTCGTGGTGGCCTTCTACCTGATCGCCCAGATGGTCGGCGCGGGGAAGCTGATCCAGCTCCTGTTCGGCCTGCCCTACCTCTACGCGGTGATCATCGTGGGCGTGCTGATGATCGTCTACGTCGCCTTCGGGGGCATGAAGGCGACCACCTGGGTGCAGGTGATCAAGGCCTGCCTGCTGCTCGGCGGCGCCACCTTCATGGCGGGCGCGGTGCTCTACCGCTACGGCTTCAACCCCGAGACGCTGTTCGCGAAGTCCGTCGAGGTCCACCCGAAGGGCGAGGCCATCATGGCGCCCGGCGGCCTGGTCGCGAACCCGGTCGAGGCGATCTCGCTCGGCGTCGGCCTGATGTTCGGCACCGCCGGCCTGCCGCACATCCTGATGCGCTTCTTCACGGTGTCGGACGCCCAGGCCGCCCGCAAGTCGGTGTTCTACGCCACCGGCCTGATCGGCTACTTCTACATCCTCACCTTCATCATCGGCTTCGGCGGCATCGCCCTGCTGATGTCGGATCCGAGCTACTTCAAGCTCGGGCCGGCCGGCGCCTTCGACAAGCTGAAGGACATGGTCGGCGGCACCAACATGGTGGCGGTGAACCTCGCCAACGCTGTCGGCGGCCCATACTTCCTGGGCTTCATCTCGGCGGTCGCCTTCGCGACGATCCTCGCCGTCGTGGCGGGCCTGACCCTCGCCGGGGCGAGCGCCGTGAGCCACGACCTCTACGCCCAGGTGATCGCCCGAGGTCGCACCACCGAGGCGCACGAGGTCAACCTCTCGAAGATCGCCGCGGTGGTGATCGGCGTCGTGGCGATCTGGCTCGGCTACGTGTTCGAGAACCAGAACGTCGCCTTCATGGTCGGCCTCGCCTTCTCGGTCGCGGCCTCGTGCAACTTCCCCGTGCTCGCCATGTCGATCCTGTGGCGGGGCACCACCACCTGGGGCGCACTCGCGGGCGGCCTCGTCGGCCTCGTCGCGGCGGTCGTCATGGTGGTGCTGTCGAAGGCGGTCTGGGTGGCCACGCTCGGCAATCCGGCCCCGCTCTTTCCCTACGACAACCCGGCCCTGTTCTCGATGCCGCTCGCCTTCGCGACGATCTGGGTCGTCTCCTCGATCGACCGTTCGCGGCGGGCGGCGCGGGAGCGGGCCGCCTTCGAGGCGCAGTACGTGCGTTCCGAGACCGGCATCGGCGCCGCCGGCGCGCACGCCCACTGAGCGGGCGAAGAGGAGCCTTCGACAGACCAAGACGTGAGGGCGCGGCCGGACGGCCGCGCCCTCGCGCGCGTCTTGAGGCCGCCTCGGGCCCGTCTTGGGCCATCTTGAGGCCGTCTTGGGCGCGGCCCGGGCACATCTGCGGCGGATCGCCCCGTTACAGATGCGGAAATTCTGTCGACCGCGCACCGTTCGCGGCGATTTACCTATTGGGCGGTTCCAAGGCATGCGGTAACAAGATTGTGCACATGCGCTGAGCGCATGAAGGCGGGACGAAGCCGGCCAACCGGACGCCCGTGCACGCGATGTTTTGGAGGATCGACAACAATGGCTGTGGCAACCGCAGTACCGCGGGCCGGGGACTCGGCAAGGCCGATGACCGCAGGCGAGAAGAAGGTCATCATGGCCTCCTCGCTCGGCACCGTCTTCGAGTGGTACGACTTCTTCCTCTACGGCTCGCTCGCCACCGTCATCGGCGCGCAGTTCTTCTCGGCCTACCCGGAAGCCACGCGCAACATCTTCGCGCTGCTCGCCTTCGCGGCCGGCTTCATCGTGCGTCCCTTCGGCGCCCTGGTGTTCGGCCGGCTCGGCGACCTCGTGGGCCGCAAGCACACCTTCCTGGTCACCATCCTGATCATGGGCATCTCGACCTTCGCGGTCGGCCTGCTGCCCTCCTACGCCACCATGAACGCCTACGGCATCGGCTGGGTCGCCCCGGTCACCTTGCTGATCCTGCGCATGCTCCAGGGCCTGGCGCTCGGCGGCGAGTACGGCGGCGCGGCGGTCTACGTGGCCGAGCACGCCCCCCCGGGCCGGCGCGGCTTCTACACCTCGTTCATCCAGGCGACCGCGACGCTCGGCCTGCTGCTCTCGCTGATCATCATCCTGTCGACGCAAGGCTATGTGAACAGCGCCTTCCCGGCGACCACGATCACCAACGCGGACGGCAGCACCAGCACGCTCACGGCCTTCCAGGTCTGGGGCTGGCGCATCCCGTTCATCGTCTCGGTGGCGCTGCTCGCGATCTCGGTCTGGATCCGCCTGCAGATGAACGAGAGCCCGGCCTTCCAGAAGATGAAGGCGGAGGGCACGCACTCCAAGGCGCCGCTCTCCGAGGCCTTCGGCCAGTGGAAGAACGCCAAGTGGGCGCTGCTGGCGCTCCTCGGCCTCACGGCCGGCCAGGCGGTGGTCTGGTACACCGGCCAGTTCTACGCCCTGTTCTTCCTGCAGAGCATCCTGAAGGTCGATCAGTTCACCGCCAACGTGATGGTGGCGTGGTCGCTGATCGCGGTCACCGGCGGGTTCCTGGTCTGCGGCGCCCTCTCGGACAAGGTCGGCCGCAAGCCGATCATCCTGGGCGGCTGCCTGCTCGCCGCGCTCACCTACTTCCCGCTGTTCCACATGCTGACGGCCAACGCCAACCCGGCGCTGCACGCGGCCCAGCAGAACGTGCCGGTGGTGGTGAAGACGAACACCGCCGAGTGCTCGTTCCAGTTCAACCCGGTCGGCACGGCCAAGTTCACCAAGGAGTGCGACGTCGCCAAGGCGCTGCTCGCCCGCTCGGCCGTGAACTACACCACCGAGAACCAGCCGGCCGGCAGCCCGACCGTGGTCAGCGTCAGCGGGAAGGACTTCCCCGTCGCCGACCCGGCCTTCGCCAAGTCGGTCTCGGCCGCGCTCACCGAGGCCGGCTACCCCTCGGCCTCGAACCCGACGGTGATCAAGGCCGCCCACCCGCTCGACATCTTCACGGGCCAGAAGCTCGCGGTGATCGGCGTCCTGTTCATCCTCGCGGTCTACGTGACGATGGTCTACGGCCCGATCGCCGCCGCGCTGGTGGAGCTGTTCCCGACCCGGATCCGCTACACCTCGATGTCGCTGCCCTACCACATCGGCAACGGCTGGTTCGGCGGCCTCCTGCCCGCCACCGCCTTCGCGATGGTGGCCCAGACCGGCGACATCTACTACGGCCTCTGGTACCCGATCGTGATCGCGCTCTTCACCTTCGTGGTGGGCCTGATCTTCATCCCCGAGACGAAGGATCGGGACCTCATGGCCTGATCGAGCCGACCGGCGCGGCGACGCGCCGGGCACGGGAGGAGCGCGCGGGGTTGGGCCGGAAGGCCCGCCCCGTTCGCGTTCGAGGGCTCACCGCACCAGGGCGAGGCGCGGGGCGACCGACCGGTCCGCATCCAGCTCCGCCTCCAGTTCGGCGGCGAGCGCGAGGAAGCGGCGCCGCACCTGCGGAGCGAACGGGTTCTGCCGCTCGATCGCGGCGAACACCTCCGGCGCGTAGTGCCGCACCATGCCGACCGCCTCCATGATCCGCTCGAAGCTGCGGGTGGTCATCCGGGCGGGCAGCGGCTCCATCCGTACCAGCACCTTGGCGACGAGGTGGGTCAGGCCCTGGACCACCGCCATCTCGCGGTCGTGCGCCTCGGGCGTGGTCAGGATCACCTCCAGGCCGAGCAAGCGGCGCAGGAAGGCGGCAGCCCGCAGGCCGCCCCGGCCCCGGACCGGACAGGCGGCGAGTTTCAGGCCGCGGATCCCGTCGCGGGCACTCTGCGGGCCGAAGAGCGGGTGCGTCGCCAGGATCTCCGCGTGGGCGGGCAGTTCCTCGCGCAGGATCGCGGCCGGGACCACCTTGACCGAGCCGACATCGGCCACCAGCGCGCCCGGACGCAGGTGCGGGGCGAGGGCGCGCGCCACCGCCCGCAGGGCCGGGACGGGCGTCGCCAGGATCACGACCGGGCAGGCGGCGGCGGTCGCGAGGTCGGCCGGCACGGCGTCCGGCCCGAAGGCGTCCGCGGCCACGAACGGGTCGTGCGCGAGCACGCGCAGGTGCGGCGCGAGGTGGCGGGCGATCAGGCGGCCGAAGGCGCCGAAGCCGATCAGGCCGACGGAGAGGGCAGGGGTGCTGGGCGGGGGCGACACGGCGGAACCTCGGGGTGAGGCGAGGCCGACGGTCCTCGGGAACGAGACCAGCCGCCGGCGACGCGGGCGGCTGGGCATGACGAGCTCGGCCGCTAGGGAAGCGGCGCGCGATAGAGTCCGGCGAGGCGGGGGCTGGTCATGGGGCCGGCGTGTAGGTCGGCGCGTGGCCGGCCGTCAAGCCGGGGGCGGGGGTCTCGGAGCGCGGAGCGAGGCGGGATAGGGCCTCCCCTCTTCCCCCTTGTCGGGGGCGAGCCGAGCGGCAGCGGCGGTGAGCGAGCGTCCGCACGACAGGGCGCACAGGCCTCTCCCCGCAAACGGGGGGATGATGGGCGCGCCCGATCCAGGGGAGCGCCTCAGACCCCGGTCAGCGCCTCCGGCTCGTCGCGCTGCATCCGGTGCAGGCGGGCGTAGGCCCCCTGCGCGGCCAGCAGGTCGTCGTGGCGCCCGGTCTCGACGACGCGGCCGGCTTCCAACACCACGATCCGGTCGGCCTGCCGGATGGTCGAGAGCCGGTGGGCGATGACGAGGGTGGTGCGGCCCTGCATCAGCCGCGTCAGCGCCGCCTGCACGAGGCGCTCGCTCTCGGCGTCCAGCGCCGAGGTCGCCTCGTCGAGGAGCAGGATCGGCGCGTCCTTCAGGAAGGCGCGGGCGAGCGCGATGCGCTGGCGCTCGCCCCCCGACAGGCGCTGCCCGGCGGGGCCGACGCGGAACCCGTAGCCCTCGGGCAGGCGGGCCACGAAGTCGTGCGCGGCCGCCGCGCGGGCCGCCGCCTCGATCTCGGCCGGGCTCGCGCCCGCCCGGCCGAAGCCGATATTGGCCGCCACCGTGTCGTCGAACAGCGTCACCTCCTGCGAGACAACCGCGACCGCGGCGCGCAGCGAGGCCAGCGTCACGCCCCGCACGTCCTGGCCGTCGATGATGACGCGGCCCTCTGTCGGGTCGTAGAGGCGCGGCACGAGGTTGAGGAGCGAGGACTTGCCCGAGCCCGAGCGCCCGACGAGCGCCGTGGTCGAGCCCGCGGGGACGTCGAGGTCGATGCCCTCCAGTGCCGGCGCATCGGGGCGGTAGCGGAAGCGCAAGCCCGCGAAGCGGATCGCCCCCGCCCCCACCGCCAGCGCCGGCGCACCCGGCGCCTCGCGGATGGTCGGGGCCTCGTCGAGGATGTCGAAGTAGCGCCGCAGGGCGGCGGCCGCCTCCTGCAGGATCGCGTTGAGGGTGCCGAGCGCGCGGGCCGGCTGGGCGGCCAGCAGCAGCGCGGCGACGTAGCCGGTGAAGTCCCCGACCGTGCGCTCGCCCGACATCACCCGCTGGCCGACGAGCGCCAGAACGCCCGCCACCGCGAGGCCGCCGCCGATCTCGAGCAGCGGGTCGAGGCGCCCGCGCGCGTTGGCGGCCTTCATCTTGAGGCGGCGCACCTCGTCGAGGGCGGCGGCCGCCCGCGCCTTGAGGTAGCCCTCCATGCCGTAGGTCTTGGCGACGCGCACGCCCGCGAGGCTCTCCGAGATCAGGCTCGCGGTCGCGCCCATCTGCTCTTGGGTCGTGGTCGAGACCCGCCGGAGCTTCTTGCCGACCCGCCCGATCGGGCCCGCCACGAACGGCACGGTGACGGCGGCCACCAGCGTCAGGACCGGATCCATCCAGACGAGGGCCGCGACGAGCCCCACCAGCATCGCCACGTCGCGCAGCAGCACGGTGGAGATCCGGGTCAGCGCCTCCTTGATGAAGGCGAAGTCGGTCGTGAAGCGCTGCGTGAAGGCCGCCGGGCTCTCGCGCCCGAGTTGGGCGAGGTCCGCCTCGATCAGGTGGCCGTAGAGGGCGGCCTGCATGTCGGCCTCGACCCGGGTGACGACGCGGTTCGTCAGCACGGTCTGGCCGAGCAGCGCGAAGCCGCGAACGGCCGTCACGGCGATCACCACGACCGGCCCGTAGGTCAGGGCGGAGGGGTCCTTGTGGTCGAAGGCGTCGAAGGCCGCCTTGATCAGCGCCGGGTAGAGGCCGGTCGCCGCGCCCACCACCGCGATCAGCACCAGCACGACCGCGAGGGTGCCGCGGTGGGGGGAGAGCCACTCGCGCCAGAGGCGGGCGAGGAGCGGGATCGTGTCGCCCTTCAGGCGCGCCATGGCAGAGGTCCGGGATCCGCGGGGGTCGGAGCCCCCGTCCTCCGCCGCGTTTGCAGCCCCCCGCCCCCGGGATCAAGGGCGAGGGTTGCGGCTCAGTCCCGCTCGCCGCGCGGACCCCCGTGCCGGTGCCAGCCGTGGCCGTGGTGCGGGCGCATCGGCCGGGCCAGCACCAGGGCGCGGCGCCGCTGGTCCTGGTCGAGGGTGGCGTAGAGCGGGCCTGAGGCGTCGGCGAGCTTGCGCAGGGCCTCGGCCCGGGCGCTCGCCGCGTCCGCCATGGCGCGCAGCGCGCCCGGCGCGTCGTCGATCATCCGGCCGCGCTCGGCCCGCGCCTCGCGCTGGTCCTGCTTCAGGCGCGAGAGGTCGCGCATCGCCGTCTCCACCGGCGGCCACAGCTTCTCCTGGTCGGGCGTCAGGCGCAGCCCCGCGTGCAGCGCGGCGATGCGCGCGTCCGCGAAGGCGGCGCGATCCTCCTTCGAGAAGGCGCTCCAGCGTCCGCCGTCCCGGCCCTCGCCGCGCGGGCCGAACGGGTCGGGCCGCGCGTCCCGCGCGGCGGCCGCGCCCGCGAGGCCGAGGGCGGCGACGCCCGCCAGGAGGACACCCTGAATCACGCTTCGGGTCATGCATCTCTCCATCGTTCGCGTCGGCAGGGACGCCGCGTGCCAGAATGGCGCAGCTCTCATGGCGCCGTCCTGTCCGGACCATGACATCGCGTTCATGTGCGCGATCGTGCGCGATCGGGCGGGAGCGTCCTTGCGCCCGGCCCGTCTCCCGCTTGTGCATGCAACACTGTTACATTACTGGCGCCCGAGGCGTGCGGCGGGAGGTTCGGGGATGCGGAGAACTCGGGGGATGGCGCGGGCGGCCCTGCTCGGGCTGGCGCTCCTCTGCGGCACGCTGCCGGCCGCGGCCGAGCCGCTGCGGGCGGTGGCGACCTTCTCGATCCTGGCCGACCTCGTCCGCGCGGTCGGCGGCCCGGACGTCGCGGTGACGAGCCTCGTCGGGCCGGACGCCGACGCGCACAGCTACAACCCCTCGCCCGCCGACTCGCGCACCCTCGCGCAGGCGCGGATCATCGTGGTGAACGGCCTCGGCTTCGAGGGCTGGATCGACCGGCTGGTCCGGGCCTCGGGAGCGAAGGCGCCGGTCGTCGTCGCCTCCGCCGGCGTGAACACCATCGCGGGCGACCCCGAACACGATCACGGCGGGCACGATCACGGGCAGGATCACGGGCCGGGTTCCGGGTCCGCTCCCGGAGCGGCGTTCGACCCGCACGCGTGGCAGAGCGTGGCGAACGTGCGGGTCTACGTCGCCAACATCCGCGACGGCCTCGCCAAGGCCGATCCGGCCAACGCGGAGGACTACGCGCGCCGGGCGGGCGCCTACCTCGCCGAGCTCGACCGCCTGGAGGGCGACATCCGCGCCGCCATCGCGGCGATCCCGCCCGAGCACCGGCGGGTCATCACCACGCACGCCTCGTTCGGCTATTTCAGCGCGGCCTACGGGCTGACCTTCATCGCGCCGCAGGGCGTCTCGACCGCGAGCGAGGCGAGCCCGAAGGATGTCGGGCGGATCATCCGCCAGATCCGCCGCGACAAGGTCCCGGCCGTGTTCCTGGAGACGATCGCCGACCCCCGCCTGATGCAGCAGATCGCCCGCGAGAGCGGGGCCCGCATCGGCGGCCGGGTCTATTCCGACTCGCTCTCCGGTCCGGACGGCCCGGCCCCGACCTATCTGGCGATGATGCGCCAGAACCTGCGGGCCTTCGCGGCGGCGCTCGGGCCGGGCTAGGCGCATGGGGGCCCGCCCCCCGGGCGCCTGGACGGGGAGGCACCCGGGGCCTACCGAGGGCGCCATGCTCCATCAACCGGACCGGCCGGACCCCCGCCTGGATCACGTGGGCGAGCGTCTCGCGGCGGCCCGCTCGCTCGACGACATCGTGAGCGCCCTGAGCGCGTGCACGCGCGCGGCGATCGGCTGCGACGGCGTCGCGGTCATCCTGCGGGATGGCGGCTTCTGCCACTACGTCGCCGAGAACGCCGTCGAACCGCTCTGGAAGAACCGGCGCTTCGCACTCGACGGCTGCGTGTCCGGCTGGGCGATGCTGAACGGCGCGACGGCGGTGATCCCGGACGTCGCCCTCGATCCGCGGGTCCCGGTCGCGCCCTATCGGCGCACCTCGATCCGCAGCCTCGTCATGGCCCCGATCGGCGAGCCGGAGCCGGTGGCCGCCCTCGGCGCCTACTGGTGCGCCTTCGTGTTCCTCGACGCGGTCACGGTCGGCCGCGTCGAGCGCCTGGCGCGTCTGGCCGGCGACGCCCTGGCGCGGATCCGCGTGCGGGACGCCGCGGTCGCGGCCGCCGAATAGGTTCGGTCCGTCCCCGTGCGGTTGACCGAGATTGGCCGAGGTTGGCCGAGGTTGGCCATGACACAGCGTGAACCGATGGTTAAGAGGCCGGTTCTAGCCTGACCGACTGACAGGCCGGGCGCTCGCGCCCCGGGTCCGAGGAGAACGCGTGGCTTGGGGTGCGGCTTGGTGGGACTCGGCCCGGGGGCCTGACCGCTGGCGATTCTACCGGCTGCTCGGGCGCGAGGCGGCGGGCCTCGCGCGCGCGGCCGCCGCGCGGCTCTCCGCGCCGCCCGACATCCTGGCCCGGGTGCGGGTGAGCGGGCTCGTGATCGCGCCGCACGACCTGCGCACCGCCGACGCCACCTTCGCGGACGACATCTATGCCGGGCTCTTCGTCTTCGCGGGCCGGTCGCTGGCCGCGAGCGGCGGCTCGCCCTTCGACTACGCACCCCCGTCCGAGGCCTGGGCCGAGGTCCTGTACGGCTTCGGCTGGCTGCGCCACCTGCG
Organism: Methylobacterium hispanicum; assembly: GCF_022179285.1. Lineage (GTDB taxonomy): Bacteria > Pseudomonadota > Alphaproteobacteria > Rhizobiales > Beijerinckiaceae > Methylobacterium > Methylobacterium hispanicum. The sequence goes on from NZ_BPQO01000009.1 coordinate 45,025, forward strand.
CGCCGCCGACACCGCGCTCGCCCGCGCCAACGCCCGGGCGTTCGTGGCCGATTTCATGGCTGGGCGCGGCGACCCGGCGCTCGCCCGGCGCACCCCGGTCGCGGCGCGGCGGCTGATCTCCTTCCTGTGTCAGTCGCCGCTGGTGCTGGAGGGGGCCGACCACGGCTTCTATCAGGCCTTCCTCAAGGCGATCGCCCGCAACGCGCAGCAGCTGGAGCGGGACCTGCGCCGCGGGGTGCCGCCGCAATGGCAGCTCAACGCCGCGGTCGCGCTCTGCTACGCGGGCCTGTGCTGCGAGGGCATCCAGCCCATCCTGCGGCGGGCCACCCGGGTCCTGTCGCGCGAGCTCGACCGCCAGGTGATGGCCGATGGCGGCCACCGCTCCCGCGACCCGCGCTTCGCCATGGAGTTGCTGCTCGACCTGCTGCCGCTGCGCCAGAGCTATCTCAGCCGCAACGTCGAGCCGCCGGGCGCGCTCATCCGGGCGATCGACCGGATGCTGCCGCTGCTCCGGCTGCTGCGCCACGCCGACGCCTCGCTCAGCCACTTCAACGGCATGGGGGCGACCGCCGCCGACCAGCTCGCCACGCTGCTCGTCTACGACGGGGCGCTGGCCCGCCCGCTCATGCACGCGCCGAATTCCGGCTACGAGCGGCTCGAGGCCGGGCGGGTCGTGGTGGTGGCCGACGTGGGCGCGAGCCCGCCGCTGCTCGACTCGCGCAATGCCGGGGCGGGCTGCCTCTCCTTCGAGATGTCGAGCGGGCCCCAGCGCATCGTGATCAATTGCGGCCTGCCGGAGAGCGGGGGGGACCTGCGCCGGGTCGCGCGCTCGACCGCGGCCCACTCCACCGCCTGCATCGACGACGCCTCCTCCTGCCGCTTCCTCGGCTCGGGCGGGTGGTGGGGCGAGCGGGCGGCCGCCGCCTGGCTGGTGCGCCGGCTCGGGCCGGTGGTGCTGCGCGGTCCCCGCGACGTGCGCTCCGAGCGGACCGAGACGGCCGACGGCCTCGTGCTCGCCGCCCGCCACGACGGCTACGCGCCGGATCTCGGCCTCGTGCACGAGCGGCGCTGGGTGCTGGCCCCGGACGGGGCGCGGCTCGACGGCACCGACGCCTTCCGGCGGGCCGGCCGCGGGGCCGGCCGGGCGCGGCCCCGCGAGCACGCGGTCGCGGTGCGCTTCCACCTGCACCCGGCGATCGCGGTGCGCGGCGCCGGCGCGGAGCTGGAGCTAGCCTCGCCCTTGGGCGAGGTCTGGCGCTTCTCCGCCGAGGGCGGCGCGGTCGCGATCGAGGAGAGCGTCTACTTCGCGGGCCTCTCGGGCGCGCGGCGCACCGACCAGATCGTCCTGCACCTGCGGCTCGGCATCGACGGCGAGGGCAGCGAGGTGCACTGGTCCTTCCGCCGCCTGGCCGCCGCCCCGGGCCGGGGCTGACGCGCGCTCCGGCGTCGCAAAGCTCCGTTAGGCTTGCCGCGCGTAAATCGTTGTGGACGCACGGTTGCGGCGGCATCGTGGGGCACCTGTCCAGCGGAGCCCCGCCCGTGCCCTCTCTCTCGACCCGGCTGATCCCGCCCGCGATGCTGGACGTGATCAAGCGCTCGCCCGCCCTCTACGGCGTCGGGCGCAAGGCCCGCTTCGCGCTGGGCTCGCGCCTCGGCGCGCGCCCGGTCGCCGGGATCGGGCGGGCCCACTACAACGACTTCATGCTGACCTCGACCGCCCCCGACAAGGTCGCGAGCTACATGGCGGGCGCCGAGCAGTTCGTCGACATCCTGGAGGCGGCCGTCCGCGAGGCCGGGCGCGACTGGGACACGATCGGTCGGGCGCTGGAGATCGGCTGCGGCTACGGCCGCATCGTGCGCCGGCTCTCCCGCCGCCTTCCGGGCGAGCGCATCGCGGTCTGCGACATGATCGAGGAGGGCGCCCGCTTCACCGCCTCCGAATTCGGCGCCGCGCAGGTGCCGGTGATGGAGCGGGCCCACCCGAAACCGTCGGACACCTACGACCTCGTCTACCTGCTCTCGGTCTACACCCACCTGCCGCGCGCCGTCGTGCACGCCAACCTCGCCGACGTGGCACGCGCCCTCAAGCCCGGCGGGATCGTGGTCTTCACCATCCACGGCCAGGGCTCGGCCGAGCAGGCGGAGCGCTACGAGCAGTTCTGGCTCGACAAGCCGGCGGTGCTCGCCGCCCTGGCGCGCGAGGGCTACTACTACGCCCGCTACCCCTACTACACGGCCGATTACGGCCTGACCTGGTTCAGCCGCGCCGCCGTCGAGGCGCTGGTCGCCGAGGCGGCCCCCGACCTGGAGCCACTCTCCTACCGGGCGATGCAGCTCGACGGGCACCAGGACGTGTTCGTCTACCGGAAGCGCTGAGCGCGGGGCGGGATCGTCGCGAGGCTCCCTGGCCGGCCCGGTCCGTTCCGTGCTACCGGCCCGGGAAATCGCCACCGACGACCAAGACGTTCGCCATGTCGCATGATCAGGTGCGGGTTGCCCGCGCGCTCCTCTCCGTCTCGGACAAGACCGGGCTCGTGGATTTCGCCCGCGCGCTCCACGCGCGCGGCATCGAGCTTGTCTCGACCGGCGGCACCCACCGCGCTCTCACCGAGGCCGGCCTGCCGGTGCGCGAGGTCGCCGACCTCACGGGCTTCCCCGAGATGATGGACGGCCGCGTCAAGACCCTGCACCCGGCGGTGCACGGGGGCCTCCTCGCCATCCGCGACAACCCCGAGCACCAGGCGGCGCTGGCCGCCCACGGCATCGGGGCGATCGACCTGCTGGTGGTCAACCTCTATCCCTTCGAGGCGACGATCGCGGCCGGCAGACCCTACGACGACTGCGTCGAGAACATCGACATCGGCGGCCCGGCGATGATCCGCGCGGCCGCCAAGAACCACGGCGACGTGGCAGTGGTCACGGACGTCTCGGACTACGCGGCGGTGCTGGCGGCGCTCGAGGCCGGCGGCGGCTCCCTCTCCACCGCGCTGCGCCGCAGCCTCGCCCAGAAGGCCTACGCCCGCACCGCCGCCTACGACGCGGCCATCGCGAACTGGCTCGTCCAGCACGTCGAGGCGGCGGGCCCGGCCCCGTTCCGGGCGGTCGGCGGCAGCCTCGGCCAGACGCTCCGCTACGGCGAGAACCCGCACCAGAGCGCCGCCTTCTACCGGGCGCCCGGCACGCCGCGGGCGGGCGTCGCCACCGCGCGCCAGCTCCAGGGCAAGGAACTCTCCTTCAACAACTTCAACGACACCGACGCCGCCTACGAGTGCGTCGCCGAGTTCGATCCGGCCCGCACCGCGGCGGTGGCGATCATCAAGCACGCCAACCCCTGCGGCGTCGCCGAGGGGGCGGACCTGCTCCAGGCCTACGAGCGGGCGCTCGCCTGCGACCCGACCTCGGCCTTCGGCGGCATCGTGGCGCTGAACCGGACGTTGGACGCCGAGGCCGCGCGCAAGATCGTCGAGATCTTCACCGAGGTGATCATCGCGCCGGACGCGACCGAGGAGGCCCGCGCCATCGTCGGCGCCAAGAAGAACCTGCGCCTGCTGCTCGCCGACGGCCTGCCCGACCCGCGCGCGGCCGGCGAGACCGTCCGCACGCTGTCCGGCGGCCTGCTGATCCAGGGCCGGGACAGCGCGGTCGTGGACGATATGGCCCTGAACGTCGTGACCAAGCGCCAGCCGAGCGAGGCCGAGTACGCCGACCTGCGCTTCGCCTACCGGGTCGCCAAGCACGTCAAGTCGAACGCGATCGTCTACGCCCGCGGCGGCGCCACGGTCGGCATCGGGGCCGGGCAGATGTCGCGGGTCGATTCCTCGCGCATCGCCGCCTGGAAGGCGCAGGAGGGCGCCGAGCGCCTGGGGCTCACCGAGAGCCTCGCCAAGGGCGCGGTGGTGGCCTCCGACGCCTTCTTCCCCTTCGCGGACGGCCTCCTGGCGGCCGCCGAGGCCGGCGCCACCGCGGTGATCCAGCCGGGCGGCTCGATGCGCGACGCCGAGGTGATCGCGGCGGCCGACGCGGCCGGGCTGGCAATGGTGTTCACGGGCGTCCGCCACTTCCGGCACTAGGAGCACCTCACGACGCCCGATCACCGGGAGCCCTCCCCCTGCACGCGACGGTGCAGCGGGCGTTTCGTGAGAGGCCCTGCGCCGCGCCATCCCCGCTCCTCGCCGTGCGGGGAGCGGGGATTCGCGCTTCGCGGCGACCTGTCGGGACCGGCCCGCGTGGCCGGGCATGCCCGCGCCCCAAAGCATCGTCCCGAAAGCTGGCTTCCGGCTTTCGGAAAAGAGGATGCAGAATCAAGAGGCTGGGAGCATCGGCCCGGATCCCGTATCCAGGACGACGCTCCGGGGTCGGGGATCGTCCCGGCGAGGCGCGGGCGGTGGAGCGGGGACGGCGATGGCGGGCGAGGGCTTCGGGCGGACCAGGGACGGCGAGCCCGTCACCCGCTACACGCTGGAGCGCGGCCCCCTGCGGCTGCAGGTGATCGATTACGGCGCGGTCGTCACCCGGCTGGAGGTGCCGGACCGGGTGGGGCGGCGCGCCAACGTGGTGCTCGGGCTCGACACGCTCGCCGGCTACGAGCGCCTGAGCCCGCATTTCGGGGCGGTGGCCGGCCGCTTCGCCAACCGGATCGCGAACGGCCGCTTCGACCTCGACGGACACACCTATCACCTGCCCGTCAACGAGCCGCCCAACACCCTGCACGGCGGCCCGGAGGGCTTCGCCCACCGGCCCTGGCGCGCGACCGCGGCGGAGGCCGACCGCCTCGTCCTGGCGCGCCGCTCGCCGGACGGCGAGATGGGATTCCCCGGCACGCTCGACGTGGAGGTCGCCTACAGCCTGCCCGAGGACGGGCTGGTGCGGATCGACTACGCCGCCCGGACCGACCGCCCGACCGTGCTGAACCTGACGAACCACAGCTACTTCAACCTCGCCGGGGAGGGGGCGGGCGACGTGCTCGGCCACGCCGTCGCGGTCGAGGCCGACGCCTTCCTGCCGATCGACGCGACCGGCATCCCCACGGGCGAGGTCCGGGCGGTCGCCGGCACGCCCCTCGATTTCCGCGCGCCCGAAGCCCTCGGCGCCCGGATCCGCGCGGGCGACCCGCAGATCGTGCGGGGCAAGGGCTACGACCACTGCTTCGTGCTGCGGGGCGAGGCCGGAACCCTGCGGCCGGCCGCGACCTGCCACGATCCGGCGAGCGGGCGCCTGCTCGCGGTAGCGACCACGCTGCCGGGATTGCAGCTCTACACCGGCAACACCCTGGACGGCACGCTGGTCGGGCCCTCCGGCCGCACCTACCGCGCGGGCGACGGCGTCTGCTTCGAGACGCAAGGGTTTCCGGACGCGCCGAACCATCCGGGCTTCCCCTCCTGCGTCCTGCGCCCGGGCGAGCGCTTCACCGCCACGACGACGTGGCGGTTCTCGGCTGCGTAAGGATCGTCAAGCCGCACTGTGGCGGCAGCGACCGCCGAGGTTTCGGTAGCGGACGCTGCGCAGGCCGGCCTCGAACCAGACCTGCCCCGGCCGGCCCGGATCGTAGGCGTAGAGGTTGATCCGTGTCTCGTCGTCGGGGGCGCCGAGCACGGCGGGGTCGGCCGCGCGGTCAAGGCTCCAGCGCGGCGCGGATTCAGGCCCGAAATCCTCCTGCGCGCCGTCCTGCTCGCGCCGGAACACCAGCGCGTAGCCGGCCGGCTCGACGCGGAAGTAGAAGCCGACCAGCGGCGTGCGGTCGGCAAAGTTGGTGAACTCGCAGTAGAGCGTCGGCGCGCCGGACTTCGGCGCCCCGCCCTGAGCCGCGGCGGACGGGGCGGTCCGCGTCGGCACGGACCCGCGCTCCGGCTCGGGCACCGGCCGGACGAGCCAGACGACGCAGGCCAGCGCCAGCACGGCGGAGGCGGCGAGGGCGGCGTATCCGGTTCGCGTCACGGCGGGACCTCGGCTCGCGCCGCCCGACCCCTACTCGGCCGGGGGCCGGGCCGCCTCGCGGAAGGGATGGGCCGGGTAGGTGCCGACGACCTTCAGCTCGCGCGAGAAGTAGTCGAGTTCGTCCAGCGCCCGGGCCAGCGCAGGGTCGTCGGGGTGGCCGTCCACCTCGGCGTAGAACTGGGTCGCGGTGAACTGCCCCTCGACCATGTAGCTCTCGAGCTTCGACATGTTGACGCCGTTCGTGGCGAAGCCGCCGAGCGCCTTGTAGAGGGCCGCCGGGATGTTGCGCACCCGGAAGATGAAGCTCGTCACGAAGGGCCCGCCCTCGTTCTCCGCCACCTCGGCCTCGGGCGCGAAGACCACGAAGCGGGTGGTGTTGTGGGCCTCGTCCTCGACGTCGCGTGCCAGGATGTCGAGCCCGTAGACGCCCGCCGCCATCGCGGGCGCGAGCGCGGCCATCGTGCGGTCGCCGGCCTCGGCGACCTGTCGGGCGGCCCCCGCGGTGTCGCCCGCCACCACGGGCGCGAGCCCCAGGCGCCGGATGATGCGCCGGCACTGCCCGAGCGCGTGGATGTGGCTGTGCACGCTCCGGAGCTCCTCCAGCGCCACGCCCGGCAGCGCCATGAGCTGGAAGTGGATCGGCAGGAAGTGCTCGGCCACGATGCTGAGCGGCGAGGTCGGCAGCAGGTGGTGGATGTCTGCGACGCGCCCCGCGATCGAGTTCTCGATCGGGATCATGGCGCGGGCGGCCCGGCCCTCCGTCACCGCCGCGAAGGCGTCCTCGAAGGTGGGGCAGGGCAGGTAGGTCCAGCCCGGGAACGCCTCGGCCGAGATGATGTGCGAGTTGGCCCCGGGCTCGCCCTGGTAGGAGATGGTCTGGTTCATCGTGGCATCGCGGCGGCGTCAGTTCAGGCGGCGACCGGCCATCACGGCGCGGGCGCGTTCGAGGTCGGCGGGCGTGTCCACGCCGAGCGGAAGGTCGTCCACCACGACGGCGTCGATGCGCATGCCGGCCTCCAGCGCGCGCAGCTGCTCCAGCCGCTCGCGGGTCTCCAGCTCGCCCGGAGGGAGGGCCATGAAGCGGGCGAGCGCCGCGCGGCGGTAGGCGTAGAGGCCGATATGGTGGAAGAGGGGACCCTGTCCCCAGGGCGCGCGGGCGCGGGTGAAGTAGAGGGCCCGCAGGCGCCGCGGGCCGACCCGGTGGCCGACGAGCTTGACCACGTTCGGGTCGTCCGCCTCCTCCGCGCGCTCGATCTCGGCACAGAGCGTGGCGATATCGACCGTGCGGTCGGCGAGCGGGGCCACCGCGGCGCCGATCGCCGCCGGGTCGATCGTCGGCAGGTCACCCTGCACGTTGACCACGACGTCGTGGTGGCCGGCCGGATCGACCTGCTCCAGCGCCTCGGCGAGCCGGTCGGAGCCCGACGGGTGGTCGGCCCGGGTCATCACGGCGAGCCCGCCCACCGCGTGGATCGCCTCCGCGATCGCGGCCGTGTCGGTCGCCACCACCACGGGGCCGATCCCGGCCTCGACGGCGCGACGCCAGACATGGACGATCATCGGCTCGCCCGCGATGTCGGCGAGCGGCTTGTTCGGCAGGCGCGTGGCGGCGAGCCGCGCGGGGATGAGCACCAGGGGATCGGACACGGGAGGATACCGGGGTGGTCGGGCGGCGCTGCCTTAACAGGCGGTTTCCGCGTTGTCATTTCGCGGGGTTCGCCGCCCCGGCGGGGCCTCGTTGCGGGGCGCGGATGAGACAGATCCGCACCGGGGGCAAGCTTGACGGCGTTCCGGCATTGTCAAGATCGCCCCGGAGCGGCTAAGGCACCCTCGAAATCTTCCAATGTCCGGCGTCCTGCCCCGTCACGCCAGCGGAGTTGAGTGAGCATGGATTCGTTCGAGCTGAACAAGGTCGCCGGTGCGGTCTTGGGCGCCGTGTTGTTCGCAGTCGGATCCGGCTTCGTCGCAGAGCTGATCTATCACCCGAAACCTGCCGGCAAGGCGGGCTACGAGCTGCCCGAGCCGCAGCCGGAGAGCGGTGCGCCCTCCGAGGCCGCCAAGGTCGAACCGGTCGCCGTGCGGCTCGCCAGCGCCAACGTCGAGAAGGGCCAGGGCGGCACCAAGGCCTGCCAGGCCTGCCACAGCTTCGAGAAGGGCGGCCCGAACAAGGTCGGCCCGGACCTCTGGGAGATCGTGGAGCGCCCGAAGGCCAGCCACGGCGGCTTCGAGTACTCGGCCGGCCTGAAGGAGAAGGGCGGGGCCTGGACCTACGAGGACCTCGACCACTTCCTGGCGAGCCCGAAGGGCTTCATCAAGGGCACCAAGATGGCCTTCGCGGGCATCTCCTCGCCGCAGGAGCGCGCGAACGTGATCGCCTACCTGCGCACGCTCGCCGACAGCCCGAAGCCGCTGCCCGCCGCCGACAAGGCCGAGGCCAAGCCAGCCGAAGCCAAGCCCGCCGAGGGCAAGGCCGCGGAGGGCAAGCCAGAGGCCAAGCCGGCGGAGAAGCCCGCCGAGACCAAGCCGAGCGCGAGCCAGCCGGCCGCCGGCAAGGCCTCCGAGGGCAAGGACAGCCCGGCCAAGCCCGCCGACACGAACACGGCCGAGCCCGTGCTGGAGAAGGCGCCGGGCAGCCCGAAGCCGAACACCGCGACGCCCAACCGCAACGAGCCCGAGCCGAAGCCCGATCCGGCGGCCGGCGGCCCGAGCCAGAACACCCCGGCCGAGGCCGCGCCCGCGGCTCCGTCGGAGCCCGCCGCCAAGCTGCCCCCGGCCAAGGCCGACCCGGCCGCCGAGGACAAGGCGAAGACCCTGCAGGAGCAGGGCTCGACCGGCGGCGAGGCCGGCAAGTAAGGTTCCCGCGAAGCTCTCCCTCCCCCGCAGAGGGGGGAGGGAGATCGCGCATCGCCCCTCATCCCCAGCCCCGCCGCAACCTGTGGACGGGCGCGCCCTCGGCCGCATCCTCCGGCCCCCGCCCGTGTTAGCCAGGGCGCGGACTTACCGAGGCGGCAACCGGATCAGCGATGGCGATCGGCAGCGACGGCACGATCGAGATGGGCACGGGCCTCGACGGCGCCGGCCAGGGCAGCCCGGTCGGGCTGAACCTCGAGGAGCTGCTCGCCACCCGCCTGCTGGTCCAGGGCAACTCGGGCTCGGGCAAGTCGCACCTGCTGCGCCGCCTGCTGGAGCAGAGCGCGGGCCTCGTCCAGCAGGTCATCGTCGACCCCGAGGGCGACTTCGTCAGCTTGGCCGAGGCCTACGACCACCTCGTGGTGGAGGGCACGCACGGTGAGGCCGACCTCCAGGCCATCGCCGCGCGGGTGCGGGCACACCGGGTCTCGGTGGTGCTGAACCTGGAGAGCCTCGACATGGAGGCGCAGATGCGCGCCGCCGCCGCCTTCCTCGGCGGGTTGTTCGAGGCCGAGCGCGCCCACTGGTTCCCCTGCCTCGTCGTGGTGGACGAGGCCCAGATCTTCGCCCCGATGGCGGCGGGCGACGTCTCCGACGAGGCCCGCAAGGTCTCGCTCGGCGCGATGACGAACCTGATGTGCCGCGGGCGCAAGCGCGGGCTTGCCGGCGTGATCGCCACGCAGCGGCTCGCCAAGCTCGCCAAGAACGTCGCGGCCGAGGCCACCAACTTCCTGATGGGCCGCACCTTCCTCGACATTGACATGGCGCGGGCCGCCGACCTGCTCGGCCTCGACCGGCGCGGCGCCGAGCGCTTCCGCGATCTCGGGCGCGGCGAGTTTGTGGCGCTCGGCCCCGCGCTGAGCCGCCGGCCGCTGGGCCTGCGCATCGGCGCGGTGGTCACCGGCGCGCGGGCGGTGGCGCCCGGCCTGCTGCCGCTGCCGGGGGCCGCCGACGCGGATCTGCGCGCGCAGATCCTGGCGCCCGCGAGCGATGGGGGCTTCGTGCTGCCGCCGCGCGCCCGGCCCGTCACGGCCCCGCGGGTGACGCCGGCCGACCTGATGCGCGAGCTCGCCGCCCACCGGCCGGAGACCGCGCCCGCCACCCCCGCCCTCGACCCGGCCGAGAACCGGGCCGGCTGCGAGGCGGTGCTGCAGGGCCTGGTCGCCGACGCCGACGCGGCGCGCCAGCCCGTGGCGGTCGTCTACCAGGACTTCCTCGTGCGCTGCCGCATGCGCGGCCTCGACGGCGACGGCTACGGGATGCCGGCCTTCCGCCGGGCGCTCAGCGTCGCGCGGGCCGGCGTCGAGGCACCCTCCGAGGCGGGTGAGGGCGGCGACGAAAGCTGGAGCGCGGCGACGAACCTCGCCGCCACCATGCCGGAGGAGGTGCAGGGCGTGTTCCTGCTGATCGCCCGCGCGGCGCTCGCCGGCGCGTCCTGCCCCGGCGACGCGGCGCTGGCCAAGGCGATCGGCAGCCGCTCCCCCGGCCGGGCGCGGCGGCTCCTCGGCTACATGGAGAGTCGCGGCGCGGTGGTCAGCCGCACGGATTTCCGCGGCAACCGGGTCATCGCCGTGCCGGGCCTGTCCTGCGAGACCGCGCCGGGCGACCCGAAGGCGGAGGCCGCGCCCGCGGACGCGCCCGCCGAGGGGACGGACTGGCAGCTCTTCGCGGCGGAGTGATACGGTGTCCGGCTGACGGGTTCGGGCCCGCGTGCGTGGACCGGGCCGGACGCCCTCTCCCCGAGGGCGCGGGAACCCGCGCCTCATGCCGAAGGCGTTGACCCCGGGTCGGTCGAGACCCTTACGGAGCAGAGCATGGACGACGCGGTTCTGATCGCCGAACTCGCGGCCTCGACCCACCTGCCGAAGGCGGCGCTCCGCGCGGCGCTGGAGCGGCCGGCGCTGCTCGCGCCCGAGACGCTGCGCCTGGTGGACAAGGCCGCCACGGCGGAGGAACTCGAGGAGGGCGAGGCCAACCTCCTGTTCTGGGGCCTGCACGTGCTGGCGCACGCGCGCGACACGCGGGCGCTCGCGCCGTTGCTGCGCCTGCTCCGGCAGGACGAGGACACCCTCGACGCGTATCTGGGCGACGCCGTCACCTCGACGCTCTCCAAGGTGGTGGCGAGCCTGTTCGACGGGGACCCGGAGCCGGTCTTCGCGCTGATCCGTGACAGCACGGTCGACGACGCCGTCCGACAGGCCCTGTTCTCGGCCTGCGTCACGCTCTGCCAGACGGGCCGGATCGAGCGGGACGCCGTGCATGCCCTGCTCGTGCGCTTCGATGACGCCAAGGCCGCGGTCGAGGAGGGCGCGGCCTGGATCGGCTGGGAGGAGACGATCGCGCTCCTCGGCTTCCGCGATCTCGCCCCGCGCGTCGAGGCGGCCCGGCGCGACGGGCGCATCACCGACGAGATCAGCGACGCGGGCTGGTTCAAGGAAGCCCTGCGCAAGGCGGTGAACCGCCCGGACGACCTGCGGCGCTTCGATGCCTGGAGCTTCGGGACCCTGGACGACCCGCTCGCCGACCTCGCCTGGACCGAGGAGGGCGCGGGGCTGCCCCAGCAGAATCCCTACAGGGACGTCGGCCGCAACGACCCCTGCCCCTGCGGCAGCGGCAAGAAGTTCAAGAAGTGCTGCCTGGACAAGGTCGCGGCGGCCTGACCTGACCGCGTTTCGGCCGGGCGCCTGAATCGCGCCATACCCTCTCTCCCATAGGGAGAGGTCTGCTTTCGCAGAAAGCCGGGTGAGGGGACCCGCGCCATGTCATTCAAAGGCTCGAAGCCAAGGCCTCCGTACCGCTGAGCGGGTTCGCCGGGTCCCAGCCGTAGGCCAGCGTCTCGAAGCGCATCGCGCGCGCATCGACCATGAGGAGACGCCCGACCAGCGGCTCGCCGAAGCCGGCGATGGCCCGGATCACCTCCATGGCCATCAGCGAGCCCATCACGCCGGCCAGCGCGCCGAGCACCCCGGCCTCGGCGCAGGGCGGCACCGAGCCCGCCGGCGGCGGCTCGGGGAAGAGGCAGCGATAGGTCGGGTTCGGGCGCCCCTCCGCATCGGTCTCGTGCGCCCGGATCGTGGTGAGCGAGCCGTCGAAGCGGCCGAGCGCGGCGGTGACCAGCGGGCGCCGCGCGTGGAAGCAGGCGTCCGAGACGGCGTAGCGGGTCGTAAAGTTGTCCGAGCCGTCCGCCACCAGATCGTACCGCGCGATCAGGTCCACCGCGTTCCCGGGCGTGATCCGGTGCGGATGGGCGACGACCGCGACGTGCGGGTTGAGTCGGGCGACCGCGTCCCCGGCGCTCTCCACCTTCGGCCGTCCGAGATCGGGCGTGCCGTGGATCACCTGCCGCTGCAGGTTCGAGAGCGAGACGGTGTCGTCGTCCACGATGCCGATCGTGCCGATGCCGGCAGCCGCGAGGTACTGGATCAGCGGGGCGCCCAGGCCCCCCGCCCCGATCACCAGCACGCGCGCGGCCTTCAGGCGGTTCTGGCCCGGGCCGCCGACCTCGGCGAGCACGAGGTGGCGGGCGTAGCGTTCGATCTCTTCGGGGGCGAGGGCCATGGCTGGCAGATAAGCCGGCTGCCGCCCAAACGAAAGCGCCGTCCCGGAGGGGACGGCGCGAACGCGATCGAAATGTCGAGGCGCCTCAGCGCGGCGCCAGGATCATGATCATCTGGCGGCCCTCGAGCATCGGCTCGCTCTCGACCTTGGCGATCTCGGCGGTCTCGTGCTTCACGCGCTCGAGGAGGCGCAGGCCGAGATCCTGGTGAGCCATCTCGCGGCCGCGGAAGCGCAGGGTCACCTTGACCTTGTCGCCCTCCTCGAAGAACCGCTGCACCGACTTCATCTTGACGTCGTAGTCGTGCTTGTCGATGCCCGGACGGAGCTTGATCTCCTTGACCTCGACCGTCTTCTGGCGCTTGCGGGCCTCGTTCTGCTTCTTCTGCTCGTTGAAGCGGAAGCGGCCGTAATCGAGGAGCTTGCAGACGGGCGGCGCGGAGTTCGGGGCGATCTCGACGAGGTCGAGGCCGGCCTCCTCGGCCATCTGGAGGGCATCGAAGAAGGCGACGACGCCACGGTTCTGGCCGTCCGCGTCGATGAGCTGCACGTCGCGGACGCCGCGAATGTCCCGGTTGGCGCGCGGCCCGTCCTTCTGCGGGGCCGGCATGGCTCTCATAGGTCTACGAATGGCTGCTATCTCCTGCTGCAACGACGAAGAGGCGACCCGGAACACCCGTCCGAGGATGTCCTGACCGCCGCCGCTCCGGCCAATCCCGGATAAATCCTACCTTGGCTCAAGCGTGCGGCAAGTCAACACACCTCGGCGTGCGTGAATCGCAGTTCTTCGCGGATGGTTCCCGAAAGACACGTCAGATGTGAGAACGCGCCAGCTTGCCCGCAAGATCCGTCACGCTCCCACGCTTCTGTCACGCCCCTCTGCCGAGGAGGCGCGCGTAGACGTCGAGGGTGTCGCCGACCATGCGCTCGAGCGAGAAGTTCGCCTCCACATGCGCGCGGGCGCGGCGGCCCAGCGCGTCGCGGGCGCTGGCGCCGAGCGCGAGCGCGTCGCCGAGCGCAGCGGCGAGCGCGTCCGCGTCGCCCGCGGGCACGCGCCAGCCCGTGCGCTGGCCGGGCTCCACGTCGGGCGGGCTCAGCACCGTCTCGGGCACGGCGCCGAGATCGGAGACGACGACGGGCGTGCCGAGCGCCTGCGCCTCCACCGCCGAGCGGCCGAAGGCCTCGGGCTCGACGGAGGGCACCGCCACCACGGAGGCCGCGCGAAAGGCCGCCGGCATGTCGGTGCAGTGGCCGACGCGCCGCACGATACCCTGGAGGCCGCGCTCGGCAATCAGGGCGTCGAGTTCGCGCACGTAGCCGTCCCGCCCCTGCGGATCGCCCGCCAGCACCACCGCGAGGTCGCCGACGCCGCGGCCCCGCATCATCGCCGCGGCCTCGATCAGGACGCGGTGGCCCTTCCAGGCGGTCAGCCGCGCGGCGAGCAGCACCACGCGCTCGTGGGGCGCCACGCCCCAGCTCCGGCGCAGGGCCTCGACCCGCCCGGGCCCGACCGCGACCGGCGTGAAGGCGGCCAGATCCGTGCCGCGGTGGATCACCCGCACCCGGTCCCCCGCCTGCTCGGCGTGGAGGCGCCGGATCAGGTCGGCGGTGTAGTGTGAGTTGGCGATCACCACGTCGCCGCGCGCCATCACCGAGTTGTAGAGAACCTTCACGCCGGTCCGGCCCGAGTAGCTGCCGTGATAGGTCGTGACGAAGGGGAGCTTGAGCCGCCGTGCCGCGCCGAGCGCCACCCAGGCCGGGGCGCGGGAGCGGGCATGGATGATGCCGACGCCCTCGCGGCGGCACAGCCTCGCGAGGCGCCCGACGTTGAGAGCCATCGCGGCGGGGTTCTTCGAGCCGGCCGGGAACGGCACCCAGACGCCGCCCTTGGCCTGCAGCTCGCCGACGAGCCGCCCGCCCTCGGTGGCGACGAGCGCCCGGGCGCCGGCCGCCGCCAGGCCCGCGGCCACGTCGACGGTGGTGCGCTCCGCGCCGCCCGCGTCGAGCTCCGGGATGATCTGGAGGACACAGGTGCCGGCGAGCGGCGGGGCCTGCATGGGAAAGCCGGTGGGGTTGCGCGTCTCGCCGGTCATGTGCGGAACGCTACCCTCTGTCTCGTGCGCATCGTCACAGGATCGGTCCCGGGCTTTACGGTCGGGTAAACGGAGCCTGAAGCTGAAGCGTTCAGGCCGGGAAGCATCGCGTAGGGAGAAGGGGATGGCGCAGATGGATGAGACGCCCGCGTTCATCGCGGTCGGCGCGGGCGCGGCGCGGCGCGAGATCGCCGTGCGGGTGCGCGAGGGCGCGGGGCCGCCGGTGGTCTGGCTCGGCGGCTTCCGCTCCGACATGGGCGCCACCAAGGCGATGGCGGTCGATGCCTGGGCGGAGCGCGCTGGCCGCCGCTTCGTGCGCTTCGACTACACGGGCCACGGCCTGTCGGGCGGGGATTTTGCCGCCTGCACGATCTCGACTTGGCTGGAGGATGCGGAGGCTGTGATCGCGGCGCACGCGCCCGAGCGCCCTGTGCTGATCGGCTCCTCGATGGGCGGCTGGATCGCCTGCCTCGCCGCCCGCGCCCAGCTCGCCGCCGGCCGGCCGGCCGCCGGGCTGGTGCTGATCGCCCCGGCCCTCGATTTCACCGAGGACCTGATGTGGGACCGGTTTCCGAAAGAGGTGCGGGATACGCTGGAACGCGACGGCGTCTGGCTGCGCCAGAGCGCCTACGCGCCGGAGCCGGACCCGGTCACCATGGCGCTGATCGCGGACGGGCGCAGGAACCGGCTGCTGACCGGCCCGCTCGATCTCGGCTGCCCGGTCCACATCCTGCAGGGGATGCGCGACCCGGACGTGCCGCACCCGCACGCCTTCAAGATCCTGGACCGGTTGCCCGCGGAGGGCACGGTGCTCACCCTGATCGCGGACGGCGACCACCGCCTGTCGCGGCCGCAGGACATCGCGCGGCTGATCGGGGCGGTGGCGGAGATGGCGTGAGAGAACGGTCCGACGGCGCCGGACGGGGAGCCCGGCGCCGCCGGGGCGCGCCTCCGACGAGGCTCGTGGCCCCGTCGCGGCCGGCGCGCGACCGGGATTGGCTAGTGCAGGCTGACCGGCTGCAGGTCGTGCGCGAAGGCGTTGGCCAGCACGACCTCGCGGGAATCCGCGAGCAGGATCGGGGCGCCGCTCGCCGAGAGCAGGGCGAACAGGTCGAGCCCGGGGGTGAGGTCGGGCGCCTGCGGGAACATCCGCTTGACCTCGTCCGAGGTGATCGCCCGCACGTAGGCGATATGGCCCTCGCCGAGCGCGGCGAGGTCGGCGGCGTTGAACTCGGCCGGATCGAGGTCGGCCGGCGTCAGGGGAGCCGGGTTGAGATCGGTCATGTCGTGCCCTCCTTTCGAGGCAGAGCTTCAGGCCTGGTTTGCGGTCCCGAAGCGACCGCGGGGCCTGATCCGCATGTGGTGGCGGCACGCTCGCCGATCAATCCTTGCCGGCTTTCCGCTTGACGCGCGTTTAAGCGCAGGGCGCAGGGGATTCCCGGTCCGGGGCTTCCGTCCGAAGCCGCACGCCACAACCCCGGTGTCGGCTTTTCGCGCCCTTCCCGGACGCCCGGAGCGTCAGCGGAGGGTGATCCGGGATCCAGCACAACGAGGCGCGTAGCGTCCGGATCCAGCAACCGTGCATGAAGATCGAGCCGCTTCGCGGCGCTTCATTCGCTGGATCCCGGATCACCTTCCACTCTCGTTCCAGGTGCCCGGGAAAAGGGCGGTGTTTCGTTCGTCAGGATCGAAGCCGTCCGCCGCTCAATCCCGCGCCGAGATCGTGATCTTGCGCACCACCCGCTCCGGCTCGGGCCGGGCGAGGTCGATCGACAGGAGGCCGTTGGAGAGGTCGGCGCCCAGCACCTCCATGCCGTCGGCGAGCAGGAAGGCGCGCTGGAACTGGCGCGCCGCGATGCCGCGGTGCAGGAAGTGGCGCTCGCGCTCCTCGACCTGGCGGCCGCGCACGACGAGCTGGTTCTCCTCCAGCATCACGTCGAGCTGGTCGCGGGTGAAGCCCGCAACCGCGAGCGTGATGCGCAGGCGCTCGGGCTCCCGCTCGGTGCGGG
Source organism: Methylobacterium hispanicum (assembly GCF_022179285.1). Taxonomy (GTDB): domain Bacteria; phylum Pseudomonadota; class Alphaproteobacteria; order Rhizobiales; family Beijerinckiaceae; genus Methylobacterium; species Methylobacterium hispanicum. The sequence continues at coordinate 61,526 of NZ_BPQO01000009.1, forward strand.
GCACGCGCTCGATGTTGTAGGGCGGATAGCCGTCGTTGGCTGCCTTCGACACCCGGTCCAGCGCCTGCTCGATCTCGTCGAAGCCGAGCAGGAAGGGGTGTCCGAACGGGGAGGGACGGGTCATCGTCGGCAAGCGTCCTTCAGGCGGAGCCCCGTGGCCCGAAGGCCTGTGGGCGCTCCGTGTCGCGGAGCCCGCCGCGGCAGCGCTCCCGCCCGGCCGTGCCGGATCGCGAGAAGATATGGACGGCGCGCCGCCGGGCATCAAGGGAGGCGGCCGAGAGGCCGCGGGGCAGGGCTCCGGCCCGGCGCGCGAAGCCTGGAGCGGGAGCGTATTTCGCCGGTCGGGAAGAGGTCGGGACGATTCGGCAATACTGGGGGCGACTTTCGAGACACCCAGACAGGCCCTGGGTAACAGTTTGGAACTGCTCTGAATTTCGAAGCAGACCTTGATCCCGGACGCTGTCCCGCGATATCGCCCCCGTCAGACGTGGAGCGGCCGGGCCTCGGCGCGCCGCGCGGATACCGGAGGCTTCATGACGGCGTCGTCCAGCCCGCCCGGCCACAACGCGATGCCGCGGGTGGCCGACGTCTGCGGCGACGACGCCGACGTGCTCGCCCTGTCGGTCGTCCGCTTCGTGGCCGCCGGCTACATGACGCGCGACGTGGCCTGCTGGGACGCGGCCTTCGATGGGGCCGAGCGCCTGCTCGGGCCCGACGAGGGCGGGCGCTTCGTCGCCTGCGCGGTCGGGATCGTGCGCGCGCTGCGGGCGGAGCGGGACCGGGACTGGTCCTTCATGCCCGCGACCTGCTGCCGCGTCACCGGGCACGAATGCGCCCTGGTCGGGTTGATCGGCCGCGGCCGGCGCTGCCTCTGGGAGGAGGTGGCGCAGGGTGCGGCCGAGATCACCGGCCGGTCCGAGGCGCCCCGGCTCGTGGCGGCGCTGCGGGCGGCCGTCGCGGCGATCGACGCGGCGGCGGACCGGCTCGGGCCCGGTCCGCAGCGCAGGCCGGCAGGTCAGGCCCTGCACTGAGTCTGAGGCCGGCCCCGTGCGGACCTCGGAACGGGTTCGAGACGCGAGAGGATGATGGAACGGTGATGGTCGCAGAGCAGGTGTCGGGGCGGGGCGCGGGGAGACGGCGCGGCCCGGGTGTAGGGTGCGGCTCCGTCGCATCCGGCTTGGCTGCGCTCGGCCTCACCGTCGCGCTCGCCGGCGCCGCCGCGGCCCAGGACGCGGCCGGAGCGGGCGCGCCGGCCGCCGCGGGGGCGCCGATCCGGCTCCAGCTCAACCGGCTGGAAGCCTCCGGCGAGGCCTGCCGCGCGACCGTGGTGATCGACAACCTCAAGGGCGGCGCGATCAAGTCCTACAAGGTCGATCTCTTCGCCTTCGACACCGAGGGGGTGGCGCAGAAGCGGGTCGCGGTCGAGCTCGGGCCGCTGCCCGCCCGCAAGACCACCGTGAAGCTGTTCGATTTCGCTGGCCTCACTTGCCCGAAGATCGGCCGCGTCCTCCTGAACGACGTGCTGGCCTGCGAGGGCGGCGAGGGCGGCCGGGAGGGATGCCTGGAGCGCACCGAGACCGAGACGAAGGCCGGCGTTCCCCTCGATCGCTGAGCCGAACTCAGGCCGCCGCGGGCTCCGAGGCCGCGGCGGCCGACCCGACGACCCAGGGCTGCCCGGCGCGGACGCGCCCGGCGGCCGGAAGCCATTGCGCGCATGCGAGCTTGGCCGCAACCCGACCCGATGACCTGAGGAGCCCCCGATGGAGAACCCCGCCCCAGCCGCCGAGGCCGTCGCTGCCGCGCACGACATGTCCTTCGTCGGCCTATACCTTCAGGCCGACCCGATCGTGAAGGGCGTGATGATCCTGCTGGTCGTCGCCTCGATCGCCTGCTGGACCGTGGTGTTCGAGAAGATCGTCCGCCTCGCCGCGGCCAAGCGCCAGGCAAAGGCCTTCGAGGCTCTTGTGCGCTCCGGCGGCAGCCTCGACGGCGAGCAGCGGGGCATCTCCGGCCACATCGTGAAGGCCGCCATCGACGCGTGGCGCGACCAGGACCCGAGCGAGACCCGCGCCGAGCGGCGCGAGCGCATCGAGCGGGCCATGCGGGCCGCCCTGGGTCTCGAGATGAAGCGCCTGCAGAACGGCCTCGCGCTGCTCGCCACCTCCGGCTCGACCGCCCCGTTCATCGGCCTGTTCGGCACGGTCTGGGGCATCATGAACTCGTTCTCGTCGATCGCGAAGAGCCAGGACACCTCGCTCGCCGTGGTGGCGCCGGGCATCGCCGAGGCGCTGTTCGCCACCGCGATCGGCCTTGTCGTCGCGATCCCCGCGGTGATGGCCTACAACAAGCTCTCGGGGGACATGGCGCGCCTCCAGAGCGGCTTCGTCTCCTGCATCGGCGTGCTCGGCAACCGGCTTGCCCGCGACCGCGGCACCGTCAAGCACCGCGCCGCCGCCGAGTAGCGCCCCCCGTTTCGGCGGGCGTCGCACGCCCGCCCCCGGCCCCGCCCCGGCATCCGGTGCGGCGGGGTCTCCCGCAATGCAAGTTCGTGCGCGGCGCCCGCGGATTCGGGCGGCCGCCAGTCCGGAGGACGCCCGATGGCGATGGGTTCGATCCGCGCGAGCGGGGGCGACGACGAGGACGGCCTCGACGCGACCCCGATGTCCGAGATCAACGTCACCCCGATGGTCGACGTTATGCTGGTGCTGCTGATCATCTTTATGGTGGCAGCCCCCCTGATGACGACCGGCGTGCCGGTGCAGCTCCCCAAGACCGCTGCCGCCAAGGTGGCGCAGTCGAAGAAGCCGATGGAGGTCACCGTCGACAAGGAGGGCCAGCCCTCCATCGCCAAGGAGGTCTTCACCACCGAGGGGCTGACGGCGCGGCTCAGGGCGATGGCGGCTGAGGACAAGGACCAGGTCGTGCTGGTGCGCGGCGACCGCGACGTGCCCTACGGCAAGGTCATGGAGGTGATGGGCCTCGTGGGCCAGGCGGGCTTCACCAAGGTGTCGCTGATCGCGCAGTCGCCGGGCGGCGCCGCGGCGCCCGCTGGCGGCGGGGCGGCGCGCTGATCCGATGAGTGGTACGTCCATGCCCGCCGGGTCCGATCTCGCCGGCCTCGCGCCGGACGGGCCGGGGAATCGGCCGTCCGGGCTCGCCGCGGCCTTCCTCGTCGCGTTCGCCCTGCACGCCGCCGCGCTCGTCGCCGTCGCCTTCCTGCGCCTCGCGCCGCCCGCTCCCCCCGGCGAGCAGCAGGTCACGGTCGATCTCGCGCCCCTGATGACCGAGGCCCAGACCGAGTCGGTGCTGGAGACCCAGGCCGCGGCCGAGACGCCGCCGGAGCAGCAGCCCACCGAGGAGCCGGTCGAGGAGGCGACGACCCCGCCCCCGCCGCCCGAGGTCGCCGAGGTCAAGCCGGAGGAGACGCCCGCCGAGGCCCCACCGCAGACCCAGGCCCTGACCGAGGCGCCGCCGGACGCCCAGCCGATCGAGCCGGAGAGCCAGGTCATCACCTCGACCGCGCCCGACACCGAGCCGCTGGCACCCCCGCCGCCGACCGTCGCCGAGGCCCCGAAGCCGGTCGAGCCCGAGAAGCCGAAGCCGGATCTGGCCAAGCTCAAGGCGGAGCGCGAGGCCAAGCTGAAGGCTCAGCGCGAGGCCAAGAAGCGCGAGGAGAAGCGCGAGGAGATGCTGGAGAAGCGCCGCGAGGAGCTGCGCGAGGCCAAGCTGAAGGCGGCCCGCGAGGCGCGCGCGCGGGAATCCCGCGCCGCCGACGGCGCCGAGCGCGCCTCCGCGGCCTCCTCGCGCCAGAACACCGCCGGCCGCGCGGCGGCGGGCAGCGACCCGAGCGCGATGCGCCAGTGGACGGGCGCGATCAGCGCGGCGATCCACGGCCGCATGAACCCGGGTGCGGCCGCCGGCACCGGCGGCGGCACGGCGGTCGTGCGCTTCACCGTGATGCGCTCGGGCGCGGTGACGAGTGCCGGGCTCGCCCGCAGCAGCGGCGTCGGCCCGATCGACAGCGCGGCGCTCGGCGCGGTGCGCGGCAGCCTGCCGGCGGCCCCCGCCGGCGTGAACCAGGCCAGCCTGACGGTGACGATCCCGCTCAATTACCGGGTGCGCTGAGCCCGGCACGCCCGGCTCACGCACTCGTGTGGCGGGCGCGCCGGAACCACGCCCCCCGAAACGGCTTGGCAGCGCGGCGCGACCGGCGCCGCGCGTGTCGAGACCCCCATGATCGCTGCTGCAGGTGCGGGCTCCGAGTCCCGCGCGCCCTCCGCCCGCGTGCTGCGCGGGCTCGACGCGCTCAACTTCTTCCTCGCCGACGTGCGCGACGGCCTCGGGCCCTACCTGGCGATCTACCTGCTGGCCGTGCGCGGGCCGGACCAGGGCTGGAACGAGGCGACGATCGGCCTCGTCATCACGATCTCGGGCATCGCCGGGCTGATCGCCCAGACCCCGGCCGGCGCCCTCATCGATCGCACCAGGGCCAAGCGGCTCGTGGTGATCGCGGCGGCCGTCGCCGTGACGCTGAGCTCGCTCGCCCTGCCCTTCATCCAGAGCTTCTGGCTCGTTGCCGCCACCCAGTCGGTCGCCGGCATCGCGGGCGCGATCTTCCCGCCCGCGCTCGCCGCCATCACGCTGGGCGTCGTCGGGCCGAAGGCCTTCGCCCGGCGCATCGGCCGCAACGAGGGCTTCAACCACGCGGGCAACGCCGTCTCGGCGGCGATCGCGGGCGCCACCGCCTACTTCTTCGGGCCCATCGTGGTGTTCTGGCTGATGGCGCTCCTCGCGGCCGCATCGATCGGCGCGATGCTGATGATCCCGGCGCGGGCCATCGACGACGACCTGGCGCGCGGCCTCGACCACCCGGAGGGCGCGGACGACGCGGCGCCCTCGGGCCTCGGCGCGCTCGTCCAGAACCGCACCCTGCTGCTCTTCGCGCTCCTCTGCGCCGCCTTCCACCTCGCCAACGCGGCGATGCTGCCGTCCGTCGGCCAGCTCCTCACCAAGCTCTCGGGCAAGGACCACGCGACCTCGCTCATCGCGGTCTGCATCGTGGCGGCGCAGTGCGTGATGGTGCCGGTGGCGGTCTTCGTGGGCGCGCGCGCCGACGCGATCGGCCGCAAGCCGATCTTCCTCGCGGCCTTCGGCGTGCTGGCGCTGCGCGGCGTGCTCTACACATTCTCCGACAACCCGTTCTGGCTCGTCGGCGTGCAGCTCCTCGACGGGATCGGGGCCGGGGTCTACGGCGCGCTCTTCCCCGTGGTGGTGGCGGACCTCACCCGCGGCACCGGCCGCTTCAACGCCGCGCAGGGCGCGGTCGCCACCGCGCAGGGGCTCGGCGCCGCCTTCAGCGCGACGCTCGCGGGCGCGCTCATCGTCTGGGCCGGGTTCTCGGCGGCCTTCCTGGCGCTGGCCGGGATCGCGGGCCTCGCCTTCCTGGCCTACCTGCTGCTGATGCCCGAGACCTACGGCTACACGCCGCCGGGGGCCAAGCCGGATGGAAGGCCGGACGGACGGTCCGGCAGCGCGCCGGGATCCCGGCCCCTCGCGACCGCCTCGGCCTGATCCCGCCCCGGAGACCGGGATCCCGCCGGACCCGCGCCCGCGGATTTCGCACCTGCGCCGAGGAATCTTGGCCGAAGCCTGGCCGTGAAACTCGCTTTTCCGGCAGGACGCCCTACATGAGGTGTGTCGCAGCCTTCCGGCGGTCCGCCCGCCGATGCGGCGCCACGGCCCGTCTTCCCCGCATCCGGGCCGAACCCGAACCAGCCGATCGTTGCGCGCGCCCAGCCCGCGGCGGCCAGAAAGGGACAGGATGACCCACGATACCGACACCGAGATCGACGACGCGGACGAGGTGCGCGATCTCGAGGCGGAAGCCAAGGCCAAGGCCGAGAACCGCGCCGAGCGGGCGGAGCGTGCCGAGCGCATGGCCCGCGAGGGCGCGCAGGCGATGGCCGAGCATCACGCGCAGATCAAGGCCGTCGACGAGCGCACGACCCGCCTGCGGGCGCTGCGCCTCGCCAAGGAGGCCGCCGACGCGCAGGTCAAGGCCGCCGAGGACGCCGCCAAGGCCGAGGCGAAGGCCGCCAAGGCGAGCGCCAAGAAATCCGCCCGGAAGGCCTGACCGTCCCATGTCCGACATGCGCAGCCGCCGCCCCGCCGACCCACGCCGGGCGGCGGAGGCCGCCTTCAAGGCGGCTACCACCCGCAAGCCCGAGAGCCCGGCCCCGAGCACGCTCGCCGCGGCGCCCGGCGCGCGCGAGAGCGTGACGCTGCGCCTCGACAGCGCCGTGCTGGAGCATTTCCAGAAGGACGGGCCGGGCTGGCAGGACCGCATCAACGCGGCGCTGAAGACCCTCGTCCCGCGCGAGGGCTGATCCTCACCGCCCCCGGCGCAGCCGGTTCACCGCGCGGTCGAGCGCGCCCAGGAAGGCTGAGCGGTCCTGGCGGGTGAACGGCCGCGGGCCGCCCGTGATCACGCCTGCCTCGCGCAGATCCTGCATCAGGTTCCGGGTGGCCAGCGCCATCCCGACGGAGGATTCGCTGAACGGCTTGCCGTTCGGCGCGATCACGCTCGCGCCGGCCTTCACGCAGCGACTCGCGAGCGGCACGTCGGCCGTGACCACGATGGAGGCTGGCCCCGCCCGCTCGGCGATCCAGTCGTCGGCCGCGTCGAGGCCGTCGCCGACCACGACCCGCTGGATCCAGGGCTCCCGCGGCAGGTTGAGCGGGCTGTTGGCCACCACATAGACGTGCAGCCCGTAGCGGGCCGCGACCCGGAAGGTCTCGTCCTTCACCGGGCAGGCGTCGGCATCGACGTAGATCGCTGGCGTCGTGGTCATGGCATGCCGCTCATCGCGCGCTCCTCGGCACGAGGCGCGCGGCGAAGCTCAGACCGATGAGGAGCGCGCCCAACGCGAACTGCCAGCGCTCGATATCTCCGCCGACCGAGATGACCACCGCGTGGCCGATCACCACGAGGCCCGCGAGCGGAAGCCCGAACCGGATCGCGGCCCGGAGGACCTGGAGCCGGGTTTCGCGCATCAGCGCTGCCCCGTGGCGGCCCGCAGGGGCGCGACGGCCGCCGCCTCCGCGCGGATCTCGGCCCGCGACACGGCCGGGGCGGCCTCGCGGGCCGCGCGTTCCAGGGTGGCGATGGCGAGCGGCTGGCCGCGCCCGCGCAGGGCGTGGGCGCCCAGCGAGCGGGCGCGGATGCCGGCGGGCAGCGCCGCCAAGCGGTCGAGCAGGTCCTGCGAGATCAGGATGCTGGTGCCGAGCGGCCGGCACAGGGCCTCGATCCGCGCCGTGACGTTCACCGCGTCCCCGAAATAGGCGATCTTGTGCCGATCGATGCCCACCTCCGCGGTCACGATCGGGCCGCCGTGCAGCGCCGCGCGCAGGCGCGGCACCGTGCCGAAGCGCGCCCGCCACGCCTCGGCGTCCCGCTCGATCCGGTCGAGCACGTCGAACACGCAAGCGACGCAGCGTGCCTTGTGCAGGCCGCGCTTCATCGGCCAGGTCACCATCGCCATGTCGCCGATATAGTCGTCGATCGAGCCGGCGTTGCGCCGTACCGGCTCGGCCAGCGCCGCGAACACGGCCGCGAGGTATTCCTGAGCGCGCAGGTCCCCGTGCGTCTCCGCGAAGGCGGTCGAGCCCATCACGTCGAGGAACAGGAAGATGCGCTCCTCCTCGACCGGCCGGTGGTAGCGGCCCACCATCAGGTTGATGAAGACCTCCGCGCCGATGAGGTCGCGCATGCGGATCACGAAGACGAGGAGCGCCGAGACTGCCAGCGCGTAGGTGAGCACCCGGGGCGTGGTCCGCACCGCCTCGGCGAGCGGGTCCGCCGTCAGCCCGAAGGCCCACACCACGAGGCCGCCGAGCGCGTTGCCGGCCACGATCATCGCCACGTAGGCGAGTTCCGCCGCCGGCACGAAGACGCTCGCGGGCAGGCGCCGGATCCGGGCCTGGAGCCCGGCCAGGATCAGGCCGCGATCGAAGGCCAGCGCGGTCGCGCCGATGCAGAAGCCGTAGGCGAGGCCGGCGAACGGCGAGGCGCCGTCCGCGAAGACGAAGTTGTAGACGAGCCCTGCGCCCGCGCAGGCGAGGAGGATCAGCGCCCAGAACCAGCGATGCTGCGGCAGCATCATGCCCCCCGTGGCGTCCGGTGCCCGACGGAGATCCCAGCGGATTTCCGGGCGCTTCTCAAGAGGCCGCGCGCGGCGCGCGGCCCTGGACGAAAGTCCAACCCCGACGGCGGGGCCGGCCCATTGCTCACCGTCCCTTGATGGCGCGAATAAGGCGTCGGTCGCGCCGCGCGGCCGTCCGTGGCCAGGGCGCCGCCCGTTCGGGTCCGGCCCCGCGCGCGACGGACCATTGGTATCCCGGCGGCGCGGGGCTTAAGAGCACGAGGCGAGGGGCGGCTTGCGCCCGTGCGGGACGGGTGCCGGGCGACCGGATGCGCCCTCCCGCGCAGCGGGACCGCCCCCCGTGGCAGGGCCGGTATCTCGGCCGGGCCCTCCGCCGGGTTCTGGGGCCGCCAGCAGAGGGGCAGAGCGATGCGGGCAAGAAGCTTCGGCGCCACCGGCATCTCCGTACCGGTGATCGGCCAGGGCACGTGGCGCATGGACGAGACCGGGCGCGCGGCATCGATCGCGGCCCTGCGGGCCGGGATCGATGCCGGCATGACGCATATCGACACCGCCGAGATGTACGACGACGCCGAATCCATCGTGGCAGAGGCGATCGCGGGTCTGCGGGAGGAGGTGTTCCTGGTCTCGAAGGTGGTGCCGGGCAACGCGACCCGGCGCGGCGTGGTGCGGGCCTGCGAGGCCTCGCTCCGGCGGCTCAAGACCGACCGGCTCGATAGCTACCTGCTGCACTGGCCGGGGCACCACCCGCTGGAGGAGACGATCGCCGGGTTCGAGGACCTGCGCCGGGACGGCAAGATCCTGTCCTGGGGCCTGAGCAACTTCGACGTGGAGGACCTCGACGCGGCGCTGCGCATCGCCGGCCCCTACCGGATCGCCTGCAACCAAGTGATCTACCATCTGGGCGAGCGGGCGATCGAGCACGCGGTCCTGCCCTGGTGCGCGCGGAACGGCGTGGCGCTGGTGGGCTACTCGCCCTTCGGCAGCGGCGAGTTCCCGGACCCGTCGAGCGCCGGGGGGCGGGTGCTCGCCGGCATCGCGGAGGCGCACGACACAACCCCTTACGGGGTGGCCCTCGCCTTCCTCACCCGGCTCGACAACACCTTCACGATCCCCAAGACCGTGCGGGCGTCGCGGGCCCTCGAGAACGCGGCCGCCGCCGACATCCGTCTCAACGCCGCCGAGATCGCCCTGATCGACGCGCATTTCCCGCGCGGCCCGCGCCCGCGCACCCTGCCGATGCTGTAGGCTGCCGAGAAGCCGCCCGGAACGGGCGCAGCGCGCGAGACAGGGTGTGGACTTCTGTCCTCACACCGGGCGAAAAAGCTTAGCGCCGTCCGCCCGCGTCACCGGGCTGTCGCAGCCGGCGTGGCGTGGTTCGGGCGCGGCCGGTTGCGGCGCCTGGTGCCGGCCCGCCCCGGAAATGGAGATGCGCGTGCGACGGCTGCGAACCGGACTGGTCCTGACCCTCGCGGCGGCCCTCTGTCCCGCCCTGCCCGCCCGCGCGGCCGAGGTCGGCGCCGGGAAGGCCGGGGACTTGGCCGGCCCCTACGGCGAGCGCCTGACGATCGACGAGCGCGGCATCACCCTGACCTTCCCGGACGACGCCGCGAAGCTGCGCATCGGCGGCCGGCTCCAGCTCGATTTCGGTGCGGCCGGCCTTCGGCAGCCGGGCCTGCCCGAGCCGTTCTCCGACAACATCGCGGTGCGCCGCTCCTGGATCGAGAGCTACCTGACCCTCGGCAGGACGCTTGAACTCGCCTTCCAGTACGATTTCGCCGAACCGACCCGCCCGATCAGCGACGCGGCCATCGGCTGGAAGGGCATACCCGACACGATCCTCACGCTCGGCAACATGAAGGAGCCCTTCAGCCTCGACCAGCTGATCAGCGACAACAACACGGTCTTCACCGAGCGCTCGCTCGCCGACGCCTTCGCGCCCGCGCGCAATTTCGGCTTCGCGATCGGCCGGACGATGGGCAACTGGACGGCGGTGGTCGGCGTCTTCGGCGGCAACGTCAACACGGACATCCGCAGCGAGGGCGTCTCGGCCGCCGCCCGCCTCACCGCGGCGCCGATCAACACCGACGCGCAGGTGCTGCATCTCGGGGTCAGCGGCAACTACCGGAGCCTGCCGCGCAACGAGGCGCCGCTGCAGCTCTCCGCGCGCTCGGAGGCCTTCCTGTTCGCCAGGCCCTTCGTGAACACCGGCGACATCCGGGACGCCGCGAGCGTCGGGCGCGTCGGGCTGGAGGCGGCCTACCGGCACGGCCCGGTCCTGATCCAGGCCGAGTACATCCGAACGGAGGTCGAGCGCTTCGGGGCCGCGCGGCCCCTGAGCTTCCAGGGCGGCTACGTCGAGGCCAGCGTCGTCCTCAACGGCGAGGGGCGCCGCTACGCGCTGACGCCGGAGTACGGCACCACCTACGCGATCTTCTCCGGCGTCCGGGTCGGCGACGCGGAGCGGGTCTCGAACGGCGGGTTCGGCGTGTTCGAGTTCGCCGCCCGCTTCAGCGCCATCGACCTCGACGACGGCCCCGTGCGGGGCGGCATCGAGCGGGACGTCTCGGTCGGGCTCAACTGGTACCCGGACCGCAACGTGCGCCTGATGGCCGACTACGTCCGCTCCCACGCCGCGCCCTCGGCCATCGCGGGCGGGCGCACGATCGACGCCGACACCTTCATCGGCCGGCTGCAGTTCTACTGGTAGAGGGGCCCCTCTCCCCGCTCGCGGGGAGAGGCCTGTCCGCACCGTGGTGGCGCCCGGACGGGGAGCGGCGCGGTTCAGCCTCGTAGGGTCGCGCCGGTCTTGCGCGCGACCTCGGCCACGATCTTCTGGCTCACCGCCTCGATCTCGGCATCCGTCAGCGTGCGCTCGGTCGGCTGCAGCCGCACGGCGACCGCGACCGACTTCTGGCCCTCGGGCACGCCCGCGCCCTCGTAGAGGTCGAACACGTCGACGCCCACGACGAGCTTGCGCTCGGCCCCTTGCGCGGCCCGCACGATCTCGCCGGCCGGCACGTCGCGGCCGACCACGAAGGCGAAGTCGCGCGCGAGCGGCTGGAGGTCGGAGAGCGCGAGCGCGGGCTTGGTCTTCGTCGCCCGCTGCTTCGTCGGCGGCAGGGCGCCGAGATCGATCTCAAAGGCCACCAGCGTGCCCTTGAGGTCGAGCGCCTTCATCACCCGCGGGTGGATCTCGCCGAAATGGCCGACCTGGTTCTTCGGCCCGAACTGCAGCGTGCCGGAGCGGCCGGGATGCAGCCAGGCTGGTCCGCCAGCGACGACCTGCAGCCCGCCGGTCGGCACGCCGAGGGCGGAGAGCAGCGCCAGCGCGTCGGCCTTGGCCTGGAAGGCATCGACCGTCGCGGCCGCGCCCTCCCAGTTCCGGCCGGCCCCCGTGAAGCCCGCCGTGCCGCGGCGGACCGCGGTCGCCCGGACGCTCTGGCCCTCGGGCGCGTCGCTGGCGAAGCACTGGCCGACCTCGAACAGGGCCGCGTCCGGGTAGCCACGGTCGGCGTTGCGCTGCGCGGCGCGCAGCAGGCCCGGCACGAGGCTCGGGCGCATGTCGGAGAGTTCCGAGGCGATGGGGTTGGCCAGCACGAGGTCGGCCCCGCCGCCGCCGAACAGTTCGGCGTCGGCGTGCGGGATGAACGACCACGTCACGGCCTCCATCAGGCCGCGGCCGGCGAGCGCCCGCCGGGCGAGCCGGGTGCGCTTCTGGATCGGGGTGAGGACCGGTTTCGCGACGCTCTCGGACCGCGGCAGGGGCCGGGCCTCGATCCGGTCGAGGCCGGCGATGCGGATCACCTCCTCGACGAGGTCGGCCTTGCCCTCGATGTCGGGCCGCCAGGAGGGGGTGAGCACCTTCACGCGGTCGCCCGAGCCCGCCACGTGGAAGCCGAGGGCCTCGAGGATCACCTTCATCTCGACCCGCGGCAGGTCGAGGCCGGCGAGCCGGCGCACCTCCGTCCAGGGGAAGTCGATGACCCGCTCGGTCTCGGGCGCCTCGCCCACGACCGTCGCCTCGGTCGGCGTGCCGCCGCAGATCTCAAGCACCAGCCGCGTGGCCTGGTCGAGGCCCGGGAGCGTCGAGGCCGGATCGACGCCGCGCTCGAAGCGGTAGCGCGCGTCCGTCACCACGCCGAGGCGCCGCCCGGTCTGGGCGATGTTCTGCGGGTTCCACAGGGCCGACTCGATGAGGACGTCGGTCGTGGTCTCGTCGCAGCCCGAGGCCTCGCCGCCGATGATGCCGGCGATCGACTCGACGCCCGCCGCGTCGGCGATCACCACCATTTCGGGCCCGAGCCGGTGCTCGCGCCCGTCGAGCGCCTTCAGGCTCTCGTCCGCGCGGGCGAGGCGCACGGTGAGGCCGCCCTGAACCTTGGCGGCGTCGAAGACGTGCAGCGGCCGGCCGCGGTCGAAGGTCATGTAGTTGGTGATGTCGACGAGCGCGTTGATCGGCCGGAGGCCGATCGCCCGCAGCCGCGCCTGCATCCAGTCGGGCGAGGGGCCGTTCTTCACGCCCCGCACCAGGCGCAGCGCGAAGAGCGGCGCGAGGTCCCGGTGCTGCTCGTGCAGGTCGAGCGTCACCGGGACGGGGCAGGGGCTTTCCCCGCGCACCGGCGGCTCGGGCGCCCGCTTCAGCGTGCCGAGGCCCACCGCCGCGAGGTCGCGGGCGATACCCGAGACCGCCGTGCAGTCCGGGCGGTTGGGCGTCAGGTTGATCTCGATGACCGGGTCGTCGAGCCCCGCGTAGAGGGCGTAGGGCTGGCCGACGGGGGCGTCCCCCGGCAGATCGAGGATGCCGTCGTGGTCGTCGCCGAGGCCGAGCTCGGCCCCCGAGCAGAGCATGCCGCGGCTCTCGACGCCGCGGATCGTGCCGACCGACAGGGTGATGTTCTTGCCCGGCACGTAGGTGCCGGGGGGCGCGAAGACCGAGATCATGCCGGCTCGCGCGTTCGGCGCGCCGCAGACCACCTGCAGCGGCTGCCCGTCGCCCGCATCGACCGTGCAGACGCGCAGCCGGTCGGCGTTCGGGTGCTGCTCGGCGGTGAGCACACGCGCCACCACGTAGGGCTTCAGCGCGGCGGCCTTGTCCTCGATGCCCTCGACCTCCAGCCCGATGCGGGTCAGCGTCTCGGCGATCGCGTCGAGCGAGGCGCCGGTGTCGAGGTGGTCCTTGAGCCAGGAGAGGGTGAACTTCATCGGGGTGGTCCCTCGGCCAAGCGCCGCGCGGGCGCGCCGGTCAGGATGCGCGGGCGGCGGCCGGAGCCGCCGGCGGGATCAGGCGGTGAGGCCGGCGACCAGGCTCGGCACGTCGAGCGGGCGGAAGCCGTAATGGTCGAGCCAGCGCACGTCCGCCTCGAAGAAGGGGCGCAGGTCCGGCATGCCGTATTTGAGCATGGCGATGCGGTCGAGGCCGACGCCGAAGGCGAAGCCCTGGACCTCGTCCGGATCGAGCCCGCAATTGCGCAGCACGTTCGGGTGGACCATGCCGCAGCCGAGGACCTCTAGCCAGTCCGTGCCCTCGCCGAAGCGGATCTCGCCGCCCTTGCGGGAGCACTGGATGTCCACCTCCGCCGAGGGCTCGGTGAAGGGGAAGAACGAGGGTCGGAAGCGCATCTTCACCGCCTCGACCTCGAAGAAGGCTCGGGCGAACTCCTCCAGCACCCATTTGAGGTTGGCGATGTTGGCGGCCTTGTCGATCACCAGCCCCTCGCACTGGTGGAACATCGGCGTGTGGGTCTGGTCGGAATCGTGCCGGTAGGTCCGGCCCGGGATGATCACGCGGATCGGCGGCGCCTTCGCGCGCATGGTGCGGATCTGCACCGGCGAGGTGTGGGTGCGCAGCACCTTGCGCTTCCCCTGCGCGTCCGGCGCGAGGAAGAAGGTGTCGTGCATCTCGCGGGCCGGGTGGCCGGGCGGGAAGTTCAGCGCCGTGAAGTTCAGCTCGTCCGTCTCGATGTCGGGCCCTTCCGCGACGGAGAAACCCATATCGGCGAAGATCGCGGTGATCTCCTCCATCACCTGGGAGATCGGGTGGATGCGCCCGCGCGTGTCCGGCGCCTCGCGCAGGGGCAGCGTGACGTCGACCCGCTCGGCGGCCAGACGCGCCTCGAGGGCCGCCTCGGCCAGCGCCTCGCGGCGACCGGCGAGCGCGCCCTGCACCCGGTCGCGCAACCCGTTGATCTGGGGACCGCGGACCTTGCGCTCGTCGGGCGTCATCGCGCCCAGCGTCTTCAGGAGGTCCGAGACGCTGCCCTTCTTGCCGAGCGCGGCGACGCGCACGGTCTCCAGGGCGGCCTCGTCGGAGGCCGCCGCGACCTGGGACAGGAGATCGCGTTCGAGCGTGTCGAGGTCGGTCGTCGCCATGGGTGTCGCTGGTCTGCCGGTTCGCTGTTGCCGGGGCGTTTGCGCGTTTGCCGGAGATCGCGCAAGCGCGCAAACGCCCTGGGACGGCTTCGAAAACGGAAAAGGCGCGGCGCTCCCGGGGAGCGCCGCGCCTTTGCTGCATCCGTGATGCGGGTCGCTCAGGCGGCCTTGGCGGCCGGCAGGGCGGCCTTGGCCTTCTCGACGACGACGGCAAAGCTCGCCGGCTCGTGGATGGCGAGCTCCGAGAGCGCCTTGCGGTCGACGACGATGCCGGACTTGGCCAGGCCGTCGATGAAGCGCGAGTAGGTCAGGCCGTGCTCGCGGACCGCGGCGTTGAGGCGCTGGATCCAGAGGGCGCGGAAGGTGCGCTTCTTATTCTTGCGGTCGCGGTAGGCATACTGCATGCCCTTCTCGACCGCCTGCTTGGCGATGCGGATCGTGTTCTTGCGGCGGCCATAGTAGCCCTTGGCGGCCTTCAGAACCTTCTTGTGCTTCGCGTGACTCGTCACGCCGCGCTTGACGCGGGCCATGGGGTATCTCCTGGATTACGAAAAAGACAGATCGCTCGGGTGGTGAAGAACTTACCGCTGGTTGGGCAGGAAGTACTTCTTCACGTTGGCGGCATCGCCCTCGAACAGGGTCGTGGTGCCGCGCAGGTTGCGGATCTGCTTCGTGGTCCGCTTGATCATCCCGTGGCGCTTGCCGGCCTGGGCGTACATCACCTTGCCGGTGCCGGTGATCTTGAAGCGCTTCTTGGCGCCCGACTTGGTCTTCAGCTTGGGCATTTGGCTCTCCGATGCGCAATGCCCTCCGTCCGGTGATCCGGGGAGGTTTGCGCGAAGTTGCTTCTGGTGGAGCAGCACGAGCCGCCACGGCAGCCCTACGGCCGGGCGGTTCGACGCGGGGCGGCTTATGACAGAAACGAGACGCCGCATCAATGGGCGCGCGAAGGTGGGCCGAACGGGCGCTCCCCACCGGGCTCCGCCCTTTCCCGGACGCCTGGAACGCAGTGGAAGGTGATCCGGGATCCAGAGAATGAAGGGCCGCGAAGCGGCGCCACCTTCATGCGCCGGCGCAAGTTCGGACGCTTCGCGGCTTACCGTGCTGGGTCCCGGATCACCCTCCGCTATCGCTCCGGGCGTCCGGGAAAGCGGCGTGGTGCGAAACGCCCAAGCTCCGGAGGGTAGGGCGCCCCGCGCTGCGGGGAAAGCGGGGAGGGCGTTGCGCAGCGCACAAAAGCGGCGTGACGGGCGCGGCGGTGCGGAACCATAAACCTTGGCCGTCCGTTCTGTTCATGTCCCACTCAGGCCCGACCGGGTTAGATCCCCGCAACATTCCGGCCTTCACAGGAGACACTTTCGTGCGCATTGCCCAGATCGCTCCGCTCTCGGAGGCCGTGCCCCCGAAGTTCTACGGCGGCACCGAGCGCGTCGTCAGCTGGATCACCGAGGAGCTGGTCCGCCAGGGCCATGACGTCACCCTGTTCGCCAGCGGCGACTCGCAGACGAGCGCCAAGCTCGCCGCCTGCACGCCGGAGGGCCTGCGCCTGCTCGGCTACCGCGACCACACCGCGAGCCACCTCGCGATGCTGCATCAGGTCCATCGCCGGGCGCACGAGTTCGACATCCTGCACTTCCACATCGACCTGCTCCAGTACCCGATGTTCGAGGACCTGAACCACAAGTGCGTCACCACGATGCACGGTCGCCTCGACGTGCCGGACTTCATGCCGGTCTACCGCACCTTCACGGGCATGCCGCTGGTCTCGATCTCCGACAACCAGCGCCTGCCGATGCCGCCGGACGTGAACTGGATCTCGACGATCCACCACGGCCTGCCGAAGGAGAACTGCCCGTACTACCCGGAGTCCAAGGGCGGCTACCTCGCCTTCCTGGGCCGCATCTCGCCCGAGAAGCGCCCTGACCGCGCGATCGAGATGGCGATCCGCTCCGGCACGCCGCTCAAGATCGCCGCCAAGGTCGACAAGGCCGACCAGGAGTACTGGGACGAGGTGATCGAGCCGATGATCCACCACCCGCTGGTGGAGTATATCGGCGAGATCAACGAGGAGCAGAAGAAGGACTTCCTCGGCAACGCGCTGGCGCTCGCCTTCCCGATCGACTGGCCGGAGCCCTTCGGCCTTGTGATGATCGAGGCGATGTCGGCCGGCACGCCGGTGATCGCCTTCCGGAACGGCTCGGTCCCCGAGGTGATCAAGGACGGCGTCGGCGGCGTGCTCTGCGACTCGATGGACGACGCGGTCGCCGCCGTCGCCAAGGTCAAGACCATGAGCCGGGCGGGCGTGCGCCAGCACTTCGAGACGGCCTTCACGGCCGAGTGCATGGTGAAGAAGTACGTCGCCGCCTACGAGCAGCTGATCGCCCGCCAGGGCGAGGTGATCCGGATGCCGAAGGCCGCGGCCTTCACGCCGAACCTCGGCGACCTCAACGGCACCGCGCGCCCGGGCATCTCGGTCGCCGCCATGCCGGTCTGACAACCGGTGCCGGTCTGACAACCGGTGCCGGCCTGAAGGCTGGCCGGCACGGGTTTCGCAAAGACGTCCGCCGGGGTGCGATTCACTCTGGCCGACGCCGCGGAACCGCCTAACTCAGACGGTCACAAGGGCCGCCGCATCGCCCGATGCGGCGGCCCTGTCGATTCGCATCCTCGACACAGACCCGAACCGGAGAGCTGAGCGCATGGCGGAGAGCGTGACGAAGGTGCAAGCTGTGACGCAAGCCGCCCTGCGCGGTTTCCAGGACGCGGACGAGGTGCTGCCGCCCTACCACATCGAGGCCCACACCTCGCTGACGGAACGGCCGCTGCGCTCGCTGAAGTTCGGTGAATCCTTCGCTGTGCTCGACGCCTACGGCGATATCGGCGTGCAGCCGGGGCCGGAGGGCGTGTACTTCCAGGATACCCGCTACCTCTCGCGGCTCGAGCTGACGATCGAGGACCAGCGCCCGCTGATGCTGTCCTCGGTGATGCAGGACGACAACGGCGCGCTCAGCGTCGACATGACGACCCCCGACATCCGCCTCGACGCGCACGACGAGACCACGATCCCCCGCGAGGTGATCGCGATCGAGCGCACCAAGTTCCTGTTCCGCGGCGCCTGCTACGACCGGATCGGCCTGCGCTCCTACGATTCGCGCCACCGCACCCTGAAGATCGCGGTGGCGTTCGACGCCGATTACCGCGACCTGTTCGAGGTGCGGGGCACCGACCGCGAGCGCCGCGGCAAGCGCGCCGTGCAGGTGGCGAGCGGGACCGAGGTCCAGTTCCGCTACGTCGGCCTCGACGAGATCGTGCGCACCACGTCCCTGCATTTCGGTCCGAAGCCGAAGAGCCTGGAGCCGGGCCGCGCCGTGTTCGAGGTCGAGTTGCCGCCGGGGGGCCGCGCCTCGCTCTTCATCCGCGTGGTGTTCGAGGCGCACAAGGCCTTCACCAGCGCGCCCGCGGCCGAGCAGGTCGGCGAGGATGCCGCCGCCAAGCTCTCGCTCGCGGCCGGCAGCAGCCATGCCAAGCCGCCCAAGGGACTCTCCGAGGGCACGATCTTCGCCCGCGCCTACCGGGATACGCGCCGCGACCAGCGCGCGCTGACGGCGGGCATCACCACGATCATCTCCTCGAACGACCAGTTCAACGAGGGCGCCTGCCGGGCCACCGCCGACCTCTACATGCTGGCGAGCCGCACGCCGGAGGGGATCTACCCCTTCGCGGGTATCCCCTGGTACTCCACGGTGTTCGGGCGCGACGGCATCATCACGGCGATGATGGCGCTCTGGATCGACCCGAATTTCGCCCGGGGCGTGCTCGGCTACCTCGCGGCCACGCAGGCCAAGGCGGTGGATCCGGCCGCCGACGCCCAGCCCGGCAAGGTGCTGCACGAGACGCGGCGCGGCGAGATGGCGATGCTCGGCGAGGTGCCGTTCCGGCACTATTACGGCACGATCGACGGCACGCCGCTCTTCGTGATGCTGGCCTGGGAATATTATTCGGTCACCGGCGACCGCGAGACCATCGCGAAGGTCTGGCCGGCCCTGAAGCTCGCGCTCGCCTGGATGAACACCTACGGCGACCGGGACGGCGACGGCTTCGTGGAATACGCCCGCGACACCGATAAGGGGCTGGAGAACCAGGGCTGGAAGGACAGCCACGACTCGATCTTCCACGCGGACGGGCAACTCGCCAAGGGACCGATCGCGCTCTGCGAGGTGCAGGGCTACGTCTACGCCGCCAAGAACGGCATGGCCAAGCTCGCCGCGATGCTCGGCCACGACGATCTCGCCGAGACGCTGACGCACGAGGCGCGTACCTTGCGCGAAAAGTTCGACGCGGCCTTCTGGAACGAGGAGATCGGCACCTACGCGCTGGCGCTGGACGGGGCGAAGAAGCAATGCGCGGTGCGCTCGTCGAACGCCGGCCACGCGCTCTTCACCGGCATCGCGCTGCCCGAGCGGGCGACCCGCGTCGCCGAGAACCTGCTCTCGAAGGACGGGTTCAACGGCTGGGGCGTGCGCACGATCGCCCGCGGCGAGGCGCGCTACAACCCGATGTCCTACCACAACGGCTCGATCTGGCCGCACGACAACGCGATGATCGCGATGGGGCTCGCCCGCTACGACCTGAAGCCCGAGGCCGCGCGCATCTTCCAGGGCATGTTCGAGACCTCGCTCTACCAGGATTCGAAGCGCCTGCCGGAGCTGTTCTGCGGCTTCATGCGGCGGCGCCAGCGGGGGCCGGTCTCCTATCCGGTGGCCTGCAGCCCGCAGGCCTGGGCGGCGGCGGCGCCCTTCGCGTTCCTGGCCGCCTGCCTCGGCATGGAGCTCGATCACGGGCGCAACCGCGTGCGCTTCCGCAACCCGATCCTGCCGCCCTTCCTCGACGGGATCTCGATCTACAACCTGAAGCTCGGGGCGAGCCGCCTCGACCTGCGCCTGCAGCGACACCAGGACGACGTGACGGTCAGCGTGCTGCGCCGGACGGGGGACGCGCAGGTTGCGATGGTGAAGTGAGGGGCGCCGGGGCCTCTTTGCCCCGGCCGAGTTCGAGCATCACGCCGGCGAGGTCGCCGCGCTGCCAGACCCTGCGCACCCGGAACGGGTTCTCGAAGCCGGCGACCCGGAGCAGGAAGGTCTCGGCGAGGAGGTGGCGGCGGGCGATCGACAGCCGGGCGCCGCCCGTCGAGATGTCGCGGATCACGCAGACCTGGGCGGTGCCGTCGGGCAGCAGGGCCGAGGCCGGGATCATCGCCGCGACGCGCACCGCGGCGCGCCGACCCGGATCGGCTTGATCGCGGCGTGCACGGTCGTCGGCGGACGTCATGGGCGAGAGGTCTGTCGTCGGGTGGTACGGTGGCGATGACAACACAACATCCGTAAACCCGGGCTTGCACGGATGACCGTGATTTCACGGTTTTACGCGGATTTGGGCGCTGCGTCCCTGATCCGGCTGGCGCGCGGGAGCCCGTCTTCCTAGAGGGGTGGGACGCCGCGCCGGCCGCCCCGCGAACCCTGCCATGTCGGACCCTGCCATGTCGGACCCTGTCACGCCTCCCGACGCCCTCGGCCTCGCCCAGGCCCTGATCCGCTGCCCCTCGGTGACCCCGGAGGAGGGCGGCGCCCTCGATCTCCTCGCCCGCCTGCTGGGGGAGGCGGGCTTCGCGGTCGAGCGCCCGGTCTTCTCGGAAGCCGGCACCCCGGACATCCAGAACCTCTACGCCCGCCTCGGCACGCAGGCGCCCTGCCTCGTCTTCGCCGGACACACCGACGTGGTGCCGCCGGGCGAGGCGGCGCGCTGGCGGCACGCCCCGTTCGGCGGCGCGGTGGCGGACGGCATGCTCTACGGGCGCGGCGCCGTTGACATGAAGGGCGGCATCGCCTGCTGGCTCGCCGCGACGCTGGCCCACCTGCACGAGCACGGCCGGCCGGCGGGCTCGATCGTCTTCCTGATCACCGGGGACGAGGAGGGGCCGGCGGTCAACGGCACCGTGAAGCTCCTCGACTGGGCGCGGGCGCGCGGCGAGCGCTTCGACCATTGCGTGCTCGGCGAGCCGACGAACCCGGCCGCGCTCGGCGACATGATCAAGATCGGCCGGCGCGGCTCGCTGACGGGCACACTCACGGTGCACGGGCGCCAGGGCCACGTCGCCTACCCGCACCGGGCCGAGAACCCGATCCCCGGGATGCTGCAACTGGCGCGCGCGCTGCTCGCCGAGCCGCTCGACGGCGGCACCGCGCATTTCGACGCCTCGAACCTCGAATTCACCACCCTCGACGTCGGCAACCCGGCCACCAACGTGATCCCGGCCGAGGCGCGGGCGACCTTCAACGTCCGCTTCAACGACCGTTGGACCGCCGAGACGCTCGGGACAGAGATCCGCGCGCGCCTGGCGCGGGCGGCGGGCGAGGCGGTGCGCTACACCCTCGACCTGCTGCCCTCGAACTCACCGGCCTTCCTGACACGGCCCGACGCCTTCGTGGACCTCGTCTCCGACGCGATCGAGGCCGAGACCGGCCGCCGCCCGGCGCTCTCGACCACGGGGGGCACCTCGGACGCGCGCTTCATCAAGGATGCCTGCCCGGTCATCGAGTTCGGCCTCGTCGGCGAGACCATGCATCAGGTCGACGAGTACGTGGCCGTCTCCGACCTGGAGCGCCTCACGGCGATCTACCGCCGAGTGCTGGCGGCCTACTTCGCGCGCTGAACCCTGCCGGGCCGGATTCGGTCCCGCATTCCGGGCGGCGTCAGGCCGGGGAGAGCCAGAGCACCAGCGCGATGGTCGCGGCGGCGGCGGCGATGAAGGCGACGAAGGCCGGCATCACCCAGCCGCGCCGCCCGTGCGGGTCGGCCGAGGCCCGCACGCCTGGCCTGGCCGCCTCGCTGGCGCGCGCCGCGGCGATCCGCTCCGGGGAGGGCGGGCGGCCCGCGGCCTCGTCGTCGGTGCCGAGCTGCGAGAGGCCGGGATCGTAGTGCGGGACCTTGTCGCCCGTGCGTCCCGAATCGATGTCGCCCTTCAGCATGGCGGTGGTCGGCCGCTCCGTGCCGGGCGGCGTGTCGACCCTGAGGTTGCCGGGCGGGGGCGGATCTTCTGAGCGGAACACCATGGCCGTCTCCCCGGTCCGGCCCCGGGTCGGTCCCGGCGCCCGCCGCCGCGCGGGACCGGTCCCGCAGCGACGCTCAGCCGTGCAATGCCGAACACCCCGCACGGGTTTCCGTGCGCGACCTCGCACCGCGCCCGCCACGGGCACCGGATGGGCGACCGCGGCGGATCGGGCGGGGTCTCAGGGCAGGAGCGGAACGGCGCGGCGCGCGCTCGCCCGCTCGGCGGCCTCCTCGCCGCACTTGGCCGCGTGGCTCGCGCGGTTGACGACCTGCAGGTTCGGCAGGCCCCAGAAGCCGAGGAGCTCCGGCCAGGGCCGCTCCCGGTGCTCGCGCCAGACCCGGTAGAGCGGCACCCGGTGATCGACCTCGGCGGTGCGCAGCAGGCGCTTGGCGGAGGCCGCGCAGCGGTGGCGCTGGCGGGCCTTGAGCAGCTTCACCTGATCGCTCGGCGCGACCCAGAACTTCCAGGCCGCGACGCAGGCGGCGTGCCAGCGGGCGTTGCGATTGGAGGTCCCCGCACCCCAGAGGTCGCGATGCCAGCCGAAGCGGTAGACCGGCTGGCCGCAGACGCAGCAGGTGCCGGGGCCGCGGGCGTGCTCCGCCTCGCGGAAGGGGGCGGGCGGCATCCGGAAGCCCGCGGCGGCCTCCGGCCCGGCCCGCCAGGCCCAGCCCTCCGGGGTCCCCGAGCGCGCCGCCAGCGCCCGGGCCAGCCCGTCGGCGCGCAGCACATGGGTGCGCCAGTAGCTCTCGACGGCGAGGCGCGGCGTCGGCGGGGTCAGCGGGCGCGCCAGAGCGTGCCGCAGCACCGGCGCCGGAAAGATCGCCGGCAGGGACCGCTCCAGCCGCGCGCGCGCCTTGAGGTTGCGCGCTGCGCGCCACTCGGATGCCGCACTCATGCCCGTTCCGACGTCCCCTTGCCGATGCCCGCCCGGTCCGACCGCGCCCCCGCTATCGCATCGGTCGCCCGTTCAGGCTGTAGCGGCGGCGCAGCGCCGACGCTCCGCGGCGGTCCGCGGCTCTGCGCGCAAGCCCCGTCGGGCGGCGCGAGCCATGTCCTGGGGCGGGTTGCCCCACGGATCCTGGCGTTTACCCAAGCTGGGCCGTGAAACACGCAACAGATCGAGGAGTTCGGATGAACTTGGACGCGCAGCACGACCGCACAGCCCTGCCGCCCGCCCCCGTCCCCGCAACGACCCAGCCGATACAGCAGACCACGGACCCGGCCGCGCAGGGCCGCGGCGACGCGAGCGCGGACCGGCCCGAGGGCGAGCCCGCCGCAACGCCCACCAACGCCTTCGAGGCGTTCGGCTCCTTCCCCGGATAGATGGCGCCCAGGCCGCCCGCTCGCGAGAGCGACCGGGAGCGGGCGGGCCGATGCCCTAGTCGGGCAAGTAGATCTGGCGGTGGTAGGCGGGCACGGTCGCGACCGCCACCACCTCGGCCCCGTCGAGAAGTCCCGCGAACAGGGGTCCGCTCGCGCTGAGCGCGATGCGGCTCGCCGTGCGGCCGGCCGGCACGGAATAGACGAACTCGGAGACCTGATCCGCCTTGTAGAGGCGGTAGAAGTCCGGCTTGGCGACCGAGGACACCTTGGGCTCCACGTGGGCGCGGGCCGCGACGCCGCGCTCGTAGCGCGCGCTCAGGCTGAGCCGGTCGTCGCCCTCGGTCGCCATGTCCCACGTCTCCTCGACCTGAGTGGCGCCGGCCTCGTTCGAGCGTGCCGTCCTGGTCATCGCGACCTTCGCCGGCTTGTACACGCCATAGGCTCCCGGCGCCGCCTGCGCTGGAGCGATCATCCCGCCGATCACCATGAAGGCGGCGGCGCCGCTCTGCGCGTTCTTCGCCGAGGTTCCCCACACGGCGTACTTGTCGGGATAGGCGGCGGCCTTCCCGTCCGCGTCGCTCTGGGAGAGCCCCTCGATTAGGATCAGGACGAGGTTCGCGTCCTTGGCGGCGCCCGAGCCCGGCACGGCGGCCCAGCCCGCGGGCAGGGCCTTGGCCAGCTTGTCCGGATCCGTCCTGATGAAGACGACGGTTCTCGTCTCGGTCGTGGTGAGATCCAATCTATCCGCTACGGCGACGCCGGGGATCTGTAGGACCGCCGCAATCGCGGCTGCGGAAATCCGAAGGCGAGCCCACCGCATCGAGACCTCCCGGTTCCGGGCCCTGCGATAGGGTGCGCAACACGCGTCCCGCCGCAGCGCCCGACGGCAAATCCCCCCAGCGCGCGTTTTCGCGGCAATTCCCCGTCGTGGCAATTCCCCGTCGTGGCAATTCCTCGTCGTGGCTGCGCGCCGGGGACTGTGTTTCCCGCCATGACGCCTCTCGGCAGGCTGCCGAATGCCGCGCACCCAGACGCCGGGCCGCGCCGGGACGACGCGGGCACAGGGCGCCGACCCATCCGACCCACCGCAAAGTCGAGTTCGCCTATTCGCCGCCCTGACACACGATCGCCCCATTTCGGCATTTGAGCTTGGCAACAAGAAACAAACGATTTACAAAAACGAACACAAAATAAAACGTATGTCGTCGTACAAACTGTTGATTTGTACTTCGTCATACTTTCGCAACCTTCTCATTCCCGGTCTCAGACCGTCCCCCTCTCACCCGTTCGGCGCGGCGCCACCCAGCGTGTCGCCGCTCGAAACGCCGTGCGCGCTCGCTGCACGGCAACAGCGCCGGCCGCTCGCGGCCAGGCATCCTCTAGGCAGAGAAAGAGACACCCCGAACGATGCGGTTCACACGTCACAACGACAGCCTCGCCCTCGACGATTTCTGGAACCGGGTGGAGCGGGACTGGCGCAGCGCCGGCTCCGACCGGACACCCCCCGCCGCCACGCCGGACGCGCCCGCCGACGACCTCGCAGCGACCGATCCAGCGACGACCCCGGCCGCCACGCCCGCCGGGACCACGCTGGAAACGACCCCGGCCGCCCCGCTCGAGCCCGTCGTGGTCGCCGCCCCGGAGACCTCCGCGGAGGCGGGCCCAAGCGGGTCCGCGAGCGTTCCCCCGACCGAGGCGGCGCCCGTCGCACCCGTGACACCCGTCGCGCCCGCGACACCCGACGTCGACGCCGCGGCCCTGCTGACCGGCACGGATCCCGCCGCCCCCGTCTCCGCGGCGGGGCTCACCCGTCACGACGGCACGATCCAGGCGCAGAGCGGGGACGTGATCGAGAACCTCGACATCTACGCCGACGGGCCCGGCATCGAGCTCGACGGCGACGCGAACGTCACCATCCGCAACGTCCGCATCCACTACAACGGGACCGACCAGGGCGGTTCCGGCATCGAGGCGATCGGCTCGCAAAACCTGACGGTCGACGGCGTCGAGATCATCAATGCCGGGGCTCCGGCCTCCGGCCCCAACACCGATCCCGAGCAGTACGGCATCGGGCTGTTCGAATCGCCGGGCGCGGCGGTGAGCCACGTCACGGTGCGCGACGCCTCGACGGGCCTCTACCTTCAGGACTCGCCGAACGCCACGCTCCAGGGGATCGAGGGCTACAACATGCGCGGCCCCTATCCGCGCGGGCAGCTGGTGCAGTTCAACCGCTCCGACAACAGCAGCCTGACCGACTTCTACAACTACAACGACTTGGAGACCTCCTGGACGGAGGACAACGTCAACATCGGATCGAACAACGTCACGATCGCCAACGGCCTCATCGACGGCAACAACTCGCCCTCCGGCGTCGGGGTCATCGTCGAGGGCGGCACCGGCGTCCACGTGAGCAACGTCGACACCGTCCGCATGGGCAACGGCGCCTTCTCGGATTACGGCAGCGGCAACACCTTCGACGACGTGCGCTCGTTCGACAACTTCGCGGACAGCCATGCCGGCCGCGGAACGCCGTTGTCGGGCTCGCTGATCTTCACGCTGGCCGACGACTCGACCATCACCAACGCGGCCTACCAGAACGCGGCCGCGCCCGGGAACGTCGTCTACGGCGGCGGCATCCAGGACGAGGCCTTCGGGGGTACCTTCCAGGCGAGCGAGATCACCGGGGAGGCGCCGATGGCCGCCTACCACAACGCGTTCTCCTGGAGCTGACGCAAGAGGGCGGCCGCCGGGGCTCCGGCGGCCGCCTCGCGGGCCTGCGGAGTGCGGGCCCGCCATCGCCCGGGCGGCGACGTGTAGGACGGGTTCGGGACCGTCGGGAGCCCTCAGCCGACGAGGTCGGCCTGCTCCTCGACGAGCGCCTCCAGCGCCTGCGCCAGGGCGCGGTTGAGCAGGGCGGCGCGGCGCTCATGCTGCAGGATGCGCCGGGCCGCCGTACGGGCGGTCGCCGCCCGCATCGCGCCGTGCGGCGCCCCGTCCCGCAGGGCGATCCAGGCCAGCGCCCGCAGCTGGTTGGCGTGCGCGGCCGCCCGGGCGCGCCGCTCGCGCGGCGTCGCGGTGAGCTCCGACGGGGCCGACGCGGACGAGGCCGACTCGGACGAGGCCAACTCGGACGAAGCCCTGCGTGTTTCGATGACGGACATGGGAGCGTGCCTCCATCACTTGGTGATTCGGCGTCCGCCCTCGATACTGCAGCGCTTTCCGCACTGTGGCAAGAATGCGGCACGCAAGAATCGTCTTGCGGGCGGCTTCCGCTTTTCGGACACGCGGCCGCCTCAATCCGGCGGCGCAGCGAGGTGGAGGCGCAGAAGGCTCGCGGCGGGGGTGAGGGGCCCTGGCCGGGTGACGATCTGCAGCGTGCGGTGGGCCCAGGCGTCCGAGAGCGGCACCGCCACGAGGTCCGTGGCGCCGCCGAACAGGCCGAACACGCCCCGCGGCACCACGCCGAGCCCCATATCGGCCTGCACCATGCGGCAGACCGCGTCGAAGCCAGGCACGTGCACCCGCAGCCGCAGGGGCCGGCCGGCGCTCTGCGCCTCGGCCCGGACGCTGCCGTAGATCGAGCTCTCGGCGTGCAGGCCGACGAAATCGTAACCGAGGGTCTCCGCGAAGGCGAGCTCGTCCCGACCCGCGAGCGGGTGGCCGCGGCGCATCACCACCACGAGCCGGTCGCGCCGGTAGAGCGTGGCGTCGAGGCCCAGCGTCGGAACGCTGCCCGCGCAGATGCCGATCTCGGCCCCACCCTCGGCCACGCCCCGCACGACGCCGCCGCTCGGACGCTCCTCCAGGTCGATCTTGATCGCGCCCTGCGCCGCCAGGAACGCGCGCAGGTCCTCGGGCAGGAACTGCACGATGGCCGAGAGGTTGGCGAGCATCCGGACGATGCCCCGCACCCCCTTGGCGTGCTCGGCGAGTTCCAGGGCGATCTGCTCGGCGTTGCGCAGCATGCGCCGGGCGTGGTGCAGCAGGGTCTCGCCCGCGGGCGTCACGCCCATGCCGCGCGCGCCACGCTCGAGGAGCTCGACGCCGAGGGTCTGCTCCAGCTCGGCCAGCCGCTTGCTCACGGCGGAGGGCGCGATCGCGGCGCGCCGCGCGGCGCGGGTCAGGCTGCCCTCCTCGCACACCGCCACGAACAGGCGCAGCGTCGTCAGGTCGAGCCGCCGCAGGATGGCAGGCGCCAGCATCTCGCAGGGTCCCGGGTCGTCCCGGCGCGGGAACGCCCGCGGGGTCGGGCCGCTTCTACAGCGCGGCGACGTCCCGGCCCAGGCTCCGCCCCGCCGGGCAAGAGAGGCCGGGCGCGAGAGGCCGGGGGCGGGATGTCGCGGCGAAATGCCGTCGCGGCGCCACGTATTCGGACCGGCGCCGACAGGACCGCCTCTGGATGTTCAGGTCGAACGCGCCGAGGGCCAAACTCAGGCATTCCATCCCGTCGTGCCGGATACGACCTCTGCGCGCATCCGCGGGTGATTTACGGATTTCCCACGGTCGGATGACAGCCTAGGGTCGTGCCTGACCTGCAGGATCATCCATCACGCATGCACCGGACTGCCGACACGCACCGCGATCTGTTCGACAGGACGTCCGAACACGCCGGCGCCCCGTCGCGTGGGGCCGCACCGCGGGAGTTCGCGGAGCCCCTCGGCGGCCTCGCCCCGGAGCAGGTGCTGCGCATGGTCGAGGGCTTCGGCCTGACGGGCACGTGGGCGTGGACCTTCGCGACCGACACGCACGTCTGGTCGCCGGGCCTGTTCCGGATCCTCGGCCTCGAACCGGAGAGCGCGCGGGCGGCCTACGGGCTCCTGCTCGCGCTGGTCCACCCGGACGACCGGCCCGGCGTCACCTCCGGCTCGGAGATGCTGCAGACCGGACGGGTGGCGCAGCGGACATTCCGGATCATCCGGCCCGACGGGTCCCTGCGCACCGTGATGAGCCGGGGCGAGGTGGTCGTCGATCCGGACGGGCGCCCGCGACAGGCGATGGGCGTCCTCATCGACGTGAGCGACCACGCGGCGCTGGCCCGCGCCCGCGAGGCCGAGCAGCGGCACAGGCGCGCGATCTTCGAGGAGGTCCGCGCCTTCACCTCGTCGAGCCGGGTCTACCCCTACACCGACTTCTCCGAGGAATGGCTGGAACTCGTCGGGCTGCCGAAGGCCGAACTGCTCGGCGAGCCGACCCTGCCGGTGCTGAAGGAGGAGCGCGCGCGCTGGCGCGACCACGGCCGCGCGCTCTACCTCTCCGGGCGGGTCGTCCACACGCAGCCGCGCCTCGTCCTGGCGGGCGGCGAGGTCGTCCCGTACCGATTCGTCATGGTGCCGATGCGCGACGCCGCCGGAGCCGTCGAGAGCTGGACGAACTACGTCGCGCCGCTCGTCCTGGACGCGCGCGCGACCGGCTGCCTGGCCGGGCCGGTCCGGGACGGGCTGGACCGCCTCGTGACCGGAGCGCACCTGCGGGCGGGCCGCGCCTTGCTCGACTGGTCGATGCAGCAGCTCGCCGGGGCGAGCGGGCTCTCCTTCTCCACCATCCGCCGCCTGGAGGACGGGGACGGCGCCGCCTCCGGGCGGGCGCAGGCGGCGGCGGTGGCGGCCCTGCGCGCGCACGGCATCGTCTTCACGCTGACGGAGACGGGTGCGATCGCGCTGTCCAGACGTTGACGCCAGACGTTGACGGCGGGCGCCGACGAAGGAGGAGCGGGGATGAGCGGGCTGCGGGAGAAGCGGGCGGCGATCGCGAGCGCGGTCGCGGCGGAGGGCCTGTCCGGGAGGGAGGCCGAGGCGCGGGTCGCCGACTTGCTGGTGGGACGCGCGGAGCCGGCGACGGCGGATCTGCGCCGCCTGCTGACGGAGTACCGCGACCTCGAAGCCCTCCCGGCCGACGAGGCCGACGTGCGCCTGGCCGAGGCGGGGGAGGTCTTCGCACCGGAGGACGACGCCTGAGGGCACCGCTCGCGCCTCCCGGGCGTTGGCCCGGTAGGACAGGACGGAGACGATCGATGGGCGGATCCACGCGCGAGGACACCGACATGCAGGCCCGGCGCCGGCCTGCCGGGGGGCCGGAGCCCCAGGGGGCCGCGATCTCGCCGCGGGACGCCGCGACCGGGCAGGTGCGCGCGACCGACGGACCGATGGAGCGGGCCGGCACGGAGGCCGAGGCGCGCGAGCGGGGCGAGGCGGGCCCCTTCGAGGGACGCCGGGAGGGCTGAGGCGGATGGCCGCCACGTCCCCCGACCGTCCCGCCGACGCGGCCCCGCCGGAGCCGGCCGGGCCGCTTCCCGCCGTCGGCGGGCGCGGGCGGCGAACCGGCCCCGCCGAGCCGCCGACCAACGAGCCGCTCGGTACGGACGAGCGCCCCGATGTCGGGCTCGCGCAGTCCGGCAGCGGCGAGGACGCGATCGTCCGCCGCGAGACCGAGATCTGAGGATCGGGCCCCGCGGCCAGCCCCAGCGGACGAGGTTCGCGGGCGTCGCCGCCCCGGAGGCCGACCGTGCGCCGGGAAACCCGGCGAACGGCGCTGAGCCGCGGCGAGGCAAGGCGCCGCCCGGAGCGCGGCGCGGGCCGGGGATCCGTCCCGGCCGAGGTCGGCTCGGAGAGCGCCGGACAACGGGATGTCCGGATCCGTTCCGGCCCGCCGGGCCTCATCAGGCTGCCTCGTGCGAGAGCACACCTGCCTATTTTCTAGCCCATATTGCCTTCGGAATAATCATCTGCCGCGCGGCGTTGATCTTCGTATAGACCAACGTTGCACGAAGGATGATCAGGATGATCGGCAAAACGGCACTTGTCGCGGCTTTCGCCCTCGCCCTCGTTCCAAGTCTCGTCGGCGCGCAGAACGGTCGCTGGAGCGGCTACGGCGATAGAAGAGGCATCGTGGCACCGCCCCAGACCGTTGAGTTCGGCCGCGCGGTCGGCCCGCGCGATCCGACCGGCATCCTGCGCGGTCAGGGTATCAGCAGCCGCCACGGCGGCATCGGCAACATGGGCGGCGGCTCCGGCCGGAGTGCCAATACCGGGATCGGCCTCGGCGGCATCGGCGCCAACCAGGGCGCCCGGTTCTGAGCCTGCCCCCGGCGGCCCCGTTCAGGGACCGCCGGGTTCGGCCACCGGCCCCCCAGCCGTCCCCAGCCCGGCCTTCGCGGCCCGGCGGTTGACGATCCCGAGCCGCAGGACGGCCTGCTCCAAGAAGTCGAGCGCGTCGATGAGGCCCGCGCGGGCCTGTTCCACGGCCGCGTCGCCCTCCTCGGGCGGCGTCTCGGCGAGCTTCACGGCGGCGATCAGCACCCGGTCGCGCTCGTCCTCGATCCGGCCGTCGCGCTCGAGATGGCCGCGCACATCCGCGTCGAAGGCCTCCAGGACCGCGAAGGGGAGGGCGTCGCGCCCGATCCGGCCGGGAAAGCTCCTGGCCCGGCGGCGCCCTTCCTCGGCGGCGCGGGCGAGATGGTCGGCGAGGCTGTCCAAGGGCTGCTCCGGAATCGCGGCGAGGGCATCGACGAGGCGCCGATACCGGAACGCCCGGACCGGCATGCGGGCTGCGTGCCGCCCACCGTCGACCCTATCTTAGGATCGATGCTGGCGCTCGGCCCGCCGAGATGGCAGAGAGCGGCCTCGCCGAGCCCCCGAGCCGCAGGAACCGCGCCATCCCGCCCGCCACGCCATCCGGAGCCCCGGTGCCGCACAGGGCGGCCGCGTCCCGGCACTTCATCCTCCCCCTGATGGTCCTGCTCGTCGGCCTCCTCGCCGCCGGGGCTGCCGCGCTGCAGCTCAAGGGCGCGAGCGAGCGGCGCGATCACGAGCGCTTCGAGCGCCTCGCCGGGCAGCAGGTCAACCGCATCCGCGAGCGCCTGGAGACCTACGTCGCGCTGCTGCGCGGCGCGGCCGGGCTGCTCGCCGCGAGCGAGCGGGTGACGCGGCCGGAATTCGCCGCCTTCGTGGAGCGCCTGCGCATCGCCGACCTCTACGGCGGCACCCGCGGCATCGGCTACGCCCGCCGCTTCCGGCCCGAGGAGGCGCAGGCCCTGGTGGCCGAGATGCGCGCCCAGGGGCTGCCCGACTTCCGGCTCCGACCCGACCCGCCGGGCCCGGACCCCACCGCCATCGTCGCCCTGGAACCCCTGGACCTGCGCAACGCCGCCGCGATCGGCTACGACATGTATTCCGAGCCGGTGCGCCGGGACGCGATGGCGCGGGCGCGGGACACGGGCGAGCCGGCCCTCTCCGCCCAGGTCGAGCTGGTGCAGGAGATCGACGGACAGAAGCAGGCGGGCTTCCTCGTCTACCTGCCGGTCTACGTGGGCGGGGCGGTGCCGGAGACCGTCGCGGAGCGACGGCGCCTGCTCAGGGGCTGGGTCTACAGCCCCTTCCGGGCCGGCGACCTGTTCTCCCGCGTCGCCGTCCCGCTCAGCCCCGGCGGCGCACCGGAGGTGACCTACCGGGTCCGGGACGGCGCCGGGCCGGCCGGCGACGGGCCCGGCGAGGCCGCCCCGCTCTACGCGTCGGGCGCGGGCGAACGGGTCCCGGAGGCGGGCTTCTCGACGCAGCGCACCCTCGACATCGCCGGCCACGCCTGGATCATGACCCTCGCGGCGGCGCCCGGCTTCGCGCGCGATCCGGCCGGCGACGTGTGGCCCCTGGTCCTCGGCGCCGGCTCGCTCGTGACCCTGCTGGTGGCGGGCGCGGCGCTCGCCCAGGCCGGGGCGAGCCGCCGCTCGGAGGTCGCGCGCCGCGACCTCGAGGAGGAGACCGCCCGCCTGGAACTGCTCAACCGGGCCGGTGCGGCGCTGGTGGCCGAGCACGACCTCGCGCGCCTCGTGCAGACGGTGATCGAGGCCGCCACCGAACTCGTCGGCGGGGCCTACGGCGCGTTCTTCGAGCGCGTGCCCGCGGGACAGGAAGGCAACGACGAGGACGTCTGGCGCCTGTTCAGCCTCACGGGGGGGCCGCGCGAGGCCTTCACCCGCTTCGGTCTGCCGCGGGCGACCAACCTGTTCCAGCCGACCTTCCTGGCCGAGGGCGTGGTGCGCTCCGACGACGTGGCGACGGACCCGCGCTACGGCTCGCACGGCGGCATGCCGAAGGGGCACCTGCCGGTGCGCAGCTACCTCGCGGTGCCGGTGGTCTCGGGGACCGGCGAGCGGCTCGGCGCCCTGCTGTTCGGCCACCCGGAGCCCGGCCGCTTCGGCCCGCGCGAGGAGCGACTGATCACCGGCTTCGCGGGGCAGGCGGCGGTGGCGGTCGACAACGCGCGCCTCCTCGCCTCGGTGCGGCGCAAGCGCGACCGCTTCCTCGGCGCGATGCGGGCGGTGCGCGGCGTGCTCTGGACCAACGACGCCTCCGGCCGCATGGTCGGCGAGCAGCCCGGCTGGGCGGCGATCACAGGCCAGAGCCGGGCGGAATACGAGGGCTACGGCTGGGCGGACGCCGTCCACCCCGACGACGCGCAGGCCAGCGTCGAGGCCTGGAACGCGGCGGTGGCCGAGCGGCGCACCTTCGTGTTCGAGCATCGGGTGCGCTCGCGGGACGGCAGCTGGCGGACCTACGCGATCCGCGCGGTGCCGATCCTCGACGAGGAGGGCGCGATCGTCGAGTGGGTCGGCGTGCACACCGACATCACCGAGCAGCGCGAGGCGGAGGCGGAGCTGCGGGAATCGAACGAGGAGATTCAGCGCTACGCCTACATCGTCAGCCACGACCTGCGGGCGCCGCTCGTCAACGTGATGGGCTTCACGAGCGAGCTGGAGGCCGTGCGGGACGACGTGCGGGCGGCGCTGGGCGACCACGCCGAGGCCGGGCGGATCGACGCCGACATGGACGAGGCGCTGGGCTTCATCAAGGCGGCGATCACCAAGATGGAGGCGCTCATCGCCGCCATCCTGAAGCTGTCGCGCGAGGGGCGGCGCACCTTCCGGCCGGAGCCGCTCGACATGCGCGCCCTGGTGCAGGGCCTCGCCGACGCGCAGCGCCACCAGGCGGACAGCGCGGGCGCCCGGGTGGCGGTCGCCGACGACCTGCCGGAGATCGCCGCCGACCGGCTCGCGGTCGAGCAGATCTTCGGCAACCTCATCGACAACGCCCTGAAGTATCTGGCGCCGGGGCGGCCCGGCCTGATCCAGGTCGCGGGCCGGCCGGTCGCGGGCGGGCGGGTGCGCTTCACGGTGGCCGACAACGGCCGGGGCATCGCGCCCCAGGACCACGCCCGCATCTTCGAGCTGTTCCGGCGCTCCGGCCTGCAGGACAGGCCGGGCGACGGCATCGGGCTGGCGCACGTCAAGGCGCTGGTGCGTTCCTTAGGCGGCCGGATCGAGGTATCGTCGGAACTCGGACAGGGGACGACGTTCAGCGTGACGCTGCCGCGCGCGGCGCAGGGTCCGGACGTGCCGCGCGGCGCGGCCGCGTGACGAACAGGGGATTTGGGGGACTTGGACGTGCATCCCGTCTGCATCGTGATGATCGAGGACGACGAGGGCCATGCCCGCCTCATCGAGCGCAACATCCGCCGGGCCGGCGTGAACAACGACATCGTGCCGTTCCGCAACGGCACGGACGCGCTCGCCTACCTGTTCGGCCCGGACGGGACGGGCGAGGTGAGCGCGCGGCGCCACCTCCTGATCCTGCTCGACCTCAACCTGCCGGACATGACCGGCATCGACATCCTGGAGAGGATCAAGGCGAACCCGCACACCAAGCGCTCGCCGGTCGTCGTGCTCACCACCACCGACGACGCGCGCGAGATCCAGCGCTGCTACGATCTCGGCGCCAACGTCTACATCACCAAGCCGGTGAACTACGAGGGCTTCTCGCACGCGATCCGCCAGCTCGGGCTGTTCTTCTCGGTGATGCAGGTGCCCGAGAACTCATGAGCACGACGCCTCCGTCCGCACCGCCGGACGGCGTGCCCGAACGCGGGCGCATCCTCTACATCGACGACGACCCGGGCCTCGCCCGCCTCGTCCAGCGGGGCCTCAAGGCGCGCGGCTACGTCGTCGAGACGGCGCCGGACGGCGCCGCGGGCCTCGCCCGGCTCGCGCAGGGGGGCATCGATGCGGTGGCCCTCGACCACTACATGCCGGGCCAGACCGGGCTCGACCTGCTGCCCGAGATCCGGGCGCTGCCCGACGCGCCGCCGGTGATCTACGTCACGGGCTCCGAGGACAGCCGCGTCGCGGTGGCGGCGCTGAAGGCCGGCGCGGTCGACTACGTCTGGAAGGACCTCCAGGGCCAGTTCCGCGAACTCCTCGGCGAGGCGGTCGATACGGCGCTCCGCCAGGAGGCCCTGCGGCGCGACAAGGAGCGGGCCGAGGCCGCCGTGCGCGAGGCGCGCGACCGGGCCGAATTGCTGCTGCGCGAGGTCAACCACCGGGTCGCCAACTCGCTGGCGCTGGTGGCCGCGCTCGCCCGGATGCAGACCAACGCCGTCGCGGACCCGGCCGCCAAGGAGGCGCTGGAGGAGATGCAGGCGCGCATCTCGGCCATCGCCGGCATCCATCGGCGCCTCTACACCTCGCAGGACGTCGAGGCGGTGGAACTCGACGCCTACCTGGCGAGCCTCGTGGAGGAGCTCCAGGCCTCGATGAAGGCGGCGGGGCGCGACCACTCGATCCGCCTCAGCGCCGAGCCCGTGCGGCTCGCCACCGACAAGGCGGTCTCGCTGGGCGTGGTGGTGACCGAACTCGTCACCAACGCCTACAAGTACGCCTACCCGCCGGAGATCCCGGGCGAGATCCGGGTCGCGGTCAGCCGCGAGGCCGAGCTGCTGACGCTCAGCGTCGAGGACGACGGCATCGGCTGGGCCGGGGAGGGGCGCCCGCGCGGGACAGGCCTCGGCGCGCGCATCATCCGTGCGATGGCGACGAACCTGCGCTCGCAGATCGCCTACGACGCGGGCCGCCCGGGCACCCGCGCGGTGCTGTGCTTCCCGGTCTGAGCCAGGGATCCTGCGGCCGGCCGGTGCGCCCGGCGGGCCGCATGAGAAACCCCGGGCGGCTCGCGCATCCCGGGGCTTCGTTTCACCGTCCCCTGTCAGGGCCGACCCGGCCCTCGCGCGGCCCCGGCTTGGCGCCGGCGCCGCGCGCCCGCAGGCTCGCTCATGTCGCGGCGAGTCTTATTTGGCGGCGAGCTTCTTCGGCAGCTTGAAGGCCCAGAAGCTGCCGCCCTGGTTGATGCCGGCGGTGGACTTGGCCACCTCGCCGCCCCAGAGCGGGACCGCGCCGCCCCAGCCGGCCGCGACGCCGATCCACTGCTCACCGTCCTGCTCCCAGGTGATCGGCGAGGCGACGATGCCGGTGCCGACCTGGAACTTCCAGACTTCCTCGCCGGTCTTGGCGTCGAAGGCCTTCAGGAAGCCTTCCGGCGTGCCGGTGAAGACGAGGTTGCCGCCGGTGGTGAGCATGCCGCCCCAGAGCGGAGCCTTGTTCTTGTACTCCCACACGACCTTCTTGGTGGCCGGATCGATGGCCTTCAGCGAGCCGATATGGGTGTCGAAGGTCGGCTTGATGGTGAAGCCGGCGCCCAGATACGCGGCGCCCTTCTTGTAGTTCACCGGCTCGTTCCAGATGTCCATGCCCCACTCGTTGGAGGGGATGTAGAACAGCTTGGTGTCGGGGCTGTAGGCGATCGGGTTCCAGTTCTTGCCGCCGAGGAAGCCCGGCGTCGCGTAGACCGACTTGCCCTTCTTGCCGTCCTCGGACTTGGCCGGGTCGCCGGGGCGGTTGGCGTCGTCGTAGATCGGGCGCCCGTTCTCGTCGATGCCCTTGGCCCAGTTGATGTTGGCCACGAACGGCGTCGCCGAGATGAACTTCCCGTTCGTGCGGTCGAGGACGTAGAAGAAGCCGTTGCGGTCTGCAGTGGCGCCGGCCTTCACGGTCTTCCCGTCCCGCTGCATCTCGAAGGGCACGAACTCGTTCACGCCGTCGAAGTCCCAGCCGTCGTGCGGGGTGGTCTGGAAGCCCCAGACGATCTCGCCGTTGTCCGGGTTGATGGCCAGCCGCGAGGCCGACCACTTGTTGTCGCCCGGGCGCAGCGCCGAGTTCCACGGGCCCGGGTTGCCGGTGCCGAAGTAGATCAGGTTCAGCTCGGGGTCGTAGGTACCGCCGAGCCAGGTGGCTCCGCCGCCGAACTTCCACATGTCGCCCGGCCAGGTCTCGTTGGCCTTGCCGGTCATGGTCGAGGGCTTGCCGTTGAGCTCGCCCATGTGGCCCTCGATGACGGGGCGCTTCCAGACGATCTCGCCGGTCTCGGCGTCGCGCGCCTCGACGCGGCCGACCACGCCGAACTCGCCACCCGACACGCCGGTGATGATCTTGCCCTTCACGATCATCGGCGCGGCGGTGTAGCTGTAGCCGGCCTTGAAGTCGTCGATGTCCTTGCGCCACACGACCTTGCCGGTCTTGGCGTCGAGCGCCACGAGCTTGGCGTCGAGCGTGCCGAAATAGACCTTGTCCTTGTAGAGCGCCGCGCCGCGGTTCACCACGTCGCAGCAGGGCAGGATGCCCTCGGGCAGGCGCGCGTTGTACTCCCAGAGCTTCTCGCCGGTGCGCGAATCGAGCGCGTAGATGCGCGAGTACGAGCCGGTGACGTAGATCACGCCGTCCTTGACGAGCGCCTGGCTCTCCTGGCCGCGCTGCTTCTCGCCGCCGAAGGAGAAGGAATAGGCCGGCACCAGGCCCTGGATCGTCTCCTTGTTGATGGCCTTGAGCGGGCTGTAGCGCTGGCCCTGCGGCCCGAGGCCGTAGGTGACGACGTCGTCGGTGGTCTTGGCGTCGTCGAGGATCGCCTGCTCGCTCACGCCGCCCGGGCTGGCGGCCTTCTCGGGGGCCCCGAAGGCCGAGCTCGCGCCGAGCGTCAGCGCCGCGACGCCCGCCGCCGCGAGGAACCGGTTCCGCACCGTCATGGGTCTTCCTCCTGGATCGTCCCGGGACGCCGGCCCGCGTCTCGCGCGCGTTCATCTTGCGGCTTGCCCCTGGATCGAAGACTAGGACAGGCTTCGGCCCGAAAGTTATTGGCCATAAGTCGAAGATAAGAGGACGGGTCGCGCCGGGGGCCGCCCCGGGTGCGCCGGGACGCGCTTGCCCGGCCGGGCCGGGGCCGCCAGAAGGGGCCTCCCCGAGACGCGTGCCGAGGAGCATGAGGACGTGGCGGACTTCTCCGAACTCGTCGCCCAGGCGGTCAACCCGTCGATGACCCGCAGCGAGCGCGAAGCGGTCTACACCGTGGTGCGCCAGGCGGTGCAGCGCCTGCAGGAGCGCGAGGCGCTCTCGCCGGCGGACGCGCGCTTCGCCCTGCAGAACCACCTCGTCGAGGAGACGATCCGCGACGTCGAGGGCGAGATCGCCCGCACCGCGGCTCTGCGCAAGCTCGACGACGCGCTCGCCGCCCAGAACAAGGCCTACAACGAGCGGCGCTGAGGAGGCACGGTTCAGCCGTAGGCGGCGAGCGCCCGCACGCCGCCGGGCTCGGCCACCTCCAGCCCCGCCTCGACATACTCGTTGAGCTTGTTGCGCAGCGTCCGGATCGAGATGCCCAGGATCTTGGCCGCGTGGGTGCGGTTGCCGAGGCAGTGGTCGAGGGTGTCGAGGATCAGGTCGCGCTCGACCTCCGCCACGGTGCGGCCGACGAGGCCGCGGGCGGCGTCGGCGGCCTGCGCGGCCTGCGCCGCCCGGGTGGCCGGGCCGTCAGCGGGGCCGATCGCGTCGCCCTCGGGCGTCAGGATCGCCTCCGCGCCGATCTCGGGCCCGCTCGCCAGCAGCACCGCCCGGTGCAGGGTGTTCTCCAGCTCGCGCACGTTGCCGCGCCAGGGGTTGCGGGTGACGAGGGTGCGGGCCTCCGCCGAGAGGGCGCGCGGGGCCAAGCCGTTCACGGCCGCGTACTTCTTGGCGAAGTGGGCGGCGAGTTCGAGGATGTCGGCGGGGCGCTCGCGGAGCGCCGGCAGGCGCAGGTGCACCACGTTGAGGCGGTAGAACAGGTCCTCCCGGAAGGTGCCCTTGCGGACCTCCTCGGCGAGGTTGCGGTTCGAGGTGGCCAGCACCCGGATGTCGACCTTGACCGGCGCCGTGCCGCCGACGCGGTCGATCACCCGCTCCTGCAGCGCCCGCAGCAGCTTCGACTGCAGCCGGACATCCATCTCGGAGATCTCGTCGAGCAGCAGCGTGCCGCCGTTGGCCTCCTCGAAGCGGCCGATGCGGCGCGCCACCGCGCCCGTGAAGGCGCCCTTCTCGTGGCCGAACAGTTCGGATTCGAGCAGCGCCTCGGGAATCGCCGCGCAGTTGACCGAGACGAAGGGCTTCTGGGCCCGGTGGGACTTCTGGTGGACGTGGCGGGCCAGCACCTCCTTGCCGGTGCCGCTCTCGCCGGTGATCAGAACGGAAGCCTCCGAGCGGGCGACCTGGTCGGCCAGCCGCACCACGCGCTCCATCGCGGGATCGCGCCAGACGAAGGCGCGGCTGTCGGAGGTCACCGCCTCCAGCACGGCCGCGATCAGTTCCGGATCGGGCGGGAGCGGGATGTACTCCTTGGCACCCGCCTGGATGGCGGCCACCGCCGCCCGCGCGTCCGCGGCGACGCCGCAGGCGATCACGGGCGTGCGGATGCGCTCGGCCTCCAGCGCGCCGACGAGGGCGCGGATGTCGAGCCCGACATCGATCATGATGAGGTCGGCGCCCCGCGCCCGCAGCACGGTCAGCCCCTGCGGGACGGCGTCGGCCTGCGTCACGGCGGCGCCGCGCTGCATGGCGATCTTCGAGGCGGTGACGAGCTCGCCGTTGAGCCGTCCGATCATCAGGAGCCGCATCGGGCACCTCCCATCCTGCCGCCCTGCCGCTCGGCCGGGCGGACATCCCAAAGGAATCAGTGCTCGCTCTTGACGATCTCGGTCATCGTCACGCCGAGCCGGTCCTCGACCAGCACGACCTCGCCGCGGGCGACGAGGCGGTTGTTGACGAAGATGTCGATCGCCTCGCCGACCTTGCGGTCGAGCTCCAGCACGGTGCCGGGGCCGAGCCGCAGCAGGTCGCCGATCGGCATGCGCGAGTTGCCGAGCACGGCCGAGACCATCACCGGCACGTCGAAGAGCTGCTCGAGGTCGGCGGCGCTCTTCGGGCTCGTCGGCGCCTCGCGGATCGAGTCCGCGTCGAGGCCGGCATCGTGCTCGCCGCCGAGCTGGGGCAGGCTGAAATCGTCGGACATCACGGGCTCGGGGGTTCGGGCGAGGGATCGGAAGAGGGGTCGGTGTATCCGAGGCCGAGGGCCCGGGTGATCGCGGCCTCGATGCGGGCGCGCTCGCGCACGATGCCGCCGTCGGCCCACTCGATGCGCGCGTCGCCCCGCTCGAGGTCGGGCTCGCCCAGCACCACGAGCCGGCCCTCGAACCCGCGCTCGCGGGCCAGCCGCCTGAGCAGGGACTCGGTCTCCTCCACGAGGCTGTCGTGCACCCGCACCGCGAGGTGGGGCACGCCGCGCAGGTGCTGGAGCGCGCCGCGCGCCGCCTCGCCGATTACCGCGAGCGGCTGTGCGTCGAGCGCCTCGCCGGCGACCCGACGCGCCAGCAGCACCGCTACCTCGACGGCCTGGGCCTCGCGCTCGGCCTCGCGGGCCTCGGCCTGGGCCATCAGCCCGGCGACCGAGAGGGCGAGCCGGTTCATCGCGTCGGCCAGCCGCGCCTGGAGCTGGGCGTGGGCCTCGGCCCGCCCCTCGGCCCGGCCCGCCTCCAGCCCGCGGGCCAGCGCCTCGGCGGCGGCCCGCTCCGCGGCGGCGGCGACCGAGACGGCCTCGCGCGCCGCCGCCTCGGCCGCCAGGTCGGGCTTGGGCTTGCGGAAGTCGGTGTCGAACAGGAAGGGGCGGGCGCTCAATAGACCAGCTCCTCCTCGGCGTTGCCCTTGGCGATCATGATCTCGCCCTTCTCGGCCAGCTCCTTGGCGATCTCGGTCATCTTGCCCTGCGCCTCATCGACCTCCTTGAGGCGGATCGGCCCGAGCGAGGTCATCTCGTCGTCGAGGTTCTTGGCCGCGCGGGTCGACATCTGGCTCATGAAGAAGCCGCGCACCCGCTCGTTGGCGCCCTTGAGCGCCCGGCAGAGCGTGTCGCTGTCGACCTTGCGCATCAGGGTCTGGACGCTGCCGGGGTCGAGCTTCAGGAGGTCCTCGAAGGTGAACATCAATTCGCGGATGCGCTTGGCCGAGCCGCGGTTGGCCTGGTCGAGGGCCGCGAGGAAGCGGCCTTCCGTCTGCCGGTCGAAGGCGTTGAAGACGTCGGCCATCATCTCGTGCGCGTCGCGGCGCGCGGTCTGGGCGATGGTCGAGACGAACTCGACGCGCAGCGTCTCCTCGATGTGGCGCAGCGCCTCCTTCTGCACCGTCTCCATCCGGAGCATCCGGTTGAGCACGTCGATGGCGAACTCCTCCGGCAGGATGGTCAGCACCTTGGCGGCGTAGTCCGAGCGCACCTTGGAGAGCACGACGGCGACCGTCTGCGGGTACTCGTTGCGCAGGAACGAGGCGAGGATCTCCGGGTCCACCTGGGCGATCGAGGCCCAGACGCGCTTGCCGGAGGCACCCTTGATCTCGGCCATGATCGCCGAGACTTGGTCGCTCGGGAAGATCTTGAGGAGCAGCGCCTCGGTGCGCTCGAAGTTCGAGGAGATGCCGCCGCTGTTCGACAGGCGGGAGACGAAGTCGATGATCAGCTTCTCGACGACCTCGGACTCGAGCGAGCCGAGCTGCACCATCGCGTGGCTCACCTTCTTGACCTCGTCCTCCTCCAGGCGCTGCCAGATCGGCGCGCCCTCGGTCTCGCCGAGCAGCAGCAGCATCGCGGCCGCCCGCTGCACGCCCGGCATGGTGGCGAACGCGTCCCCGCTCCCGCCGCCCGCCGCCAGCAGAGGCCCACCGGGTCCCGCCCCTACGCCCGCTCCCGCCGCCATCGCCCGTCCGCTCCCTCAAGCTCTCTCGATCCGGTCCCGATCAGGTCCGGATCAGGTTTCGTGGATCCAGTTGCGCAGCACCTCGGCGGTCTCGCCCGGGCTCTGCCGGACCATGTCGACCACCCGCTGCACCGTCTCGGCCTGGATCTGGCCGTTGATCTTGGCGAACTCCATCAGCTGCGCGGCCGGGCTGTCGGCCGCGAGCGCCAGGGTGGCGCCGCCCGCCACCGCCACGGCGGCGCCCTCCGGCCCGGCGAGCGCGGCCGCCTCGGGCGGCTCGTCCCCGGCGAGCACCCGGCGCAGCAGCGGGCGCACCACCGCGAGCAAGACCACCAGGGTCAGCAGCGCCAGCACGCCGAGTTCCGTGAGGCGCATCACGTCCTCCTTGGTGGACGGAAGCAGCGACTGGATCAGGCCGGGCTCGGCGAAGTCCGGCACGGCGGGGCCTTCCGCGAAGCGCAGGTTCACCACCTCGATCTGGTCGCCGCGCCCCTTGTCGAAGCCGATCGCGCTGCGCACCAGCGCGCCGATGCGCTCGATCTCCGCGGGGGTGCGGGCGGCGTAGACGGGCCGGCCGTCGGGTCCCGGCGCGTAGGCGCCATCGACCGCCACCGCAACCGAGAGCCGCCTGATCCGCCCGCCCTCGACGACCTCGGTCTTGGTGACGCGGGAGATCTCGTAGTTCGTGGTCTCCTCGTTCTTGTTCGTGGAATCCTTCTGGGCCGCCGGCTTGTCCTGCTGGTTGGCGCCCGGCAGCTCGTTGCCCACCGTGACCTGCCCGTCCGGGCTGCCGGTGAGCGAGGATTCGGTGCGGGTCTGGCTGGAGCGCACCACCCGGCTCTCGGGGTCGAAGGTCTCCGAGCGGCTCTCGATCCGGTTGGTGTCGAGCTGGGCCGAGACCTGCACGCGCGCCCGGTCCGGGCCGACGATGCCCGCCACGATCTCCTCGATCTGGCGGCGCAGGCGCCGCTCCAGCGCGACCTGGCGCTCCTCGAAGGCGGCGCCCGGCTCGGCCTCGCCGCCGCGCGCCCCGTCGGCCAGCAGCCGCCCGCGCTCGTCCACGATCGAGACCCGCTCGGGCTTCAGCCCCTCGACCGCCGAGGCCGCGAGGTGGCGCACCGCCCGGACCTGTCCGGGATCGAGGTCGCCCATCAGCTTGAGGACGATCGCGGCCGACGGCGCCTCGCGGTCGCGCTCGAACAGGCGCCGCTCCGGCAGGACGAGGTGGACGCGCGCCGCCTGGACGCGGCCGATCGAGCGGATCGAGCGGGCGAGCTCGCCCTCCAGCGCCCGCAGGTGGTTCACGTTCTGCACGAAGTTGGTGGACGAGAAGGCGTCGCCCTTGTCGAAGATCTCGTAGCCGACGCCGGGTTGCGCCGGCAGGCCCTTGCCGGCGAGGTCCATGCGCAGCCGCGCGAGGTCGGCGCGCGGCGCCATGATGGTCTGGCCGGCGTCTCCCTTCGCCTCGTAGCGGATGCCGCGGGCGTCGAGGTCGCGCACCACCGCGGCCGAGTCCTGCATCGAGAGGTCGGCGAAGAGGACGCCCATGTCGGGCCGCGAGACCCGCATGATGAGGAAGGCGAAGAAGCCGATCAGCGTCAGCGTCACCGCGCCCATGGCGGCGAGCCGGGCCGGTCCGAGCTTCTGGATCAGTTCGAGGACCGGCTTCACGACCGCGACGCACCCGCAAGGAACAACCCGTGGCGCGCCCGCTCGCCGGGCCGCCCGGCAAGATTTGCCGGGTTCGTGGTTAGCAGGTGGTTAATGCCGCCGCGCTCGCCCGGAACGCACGAAGCCGCGCCCCTTCCGGGAACGCGGCTTCGGTGGGTCGTCGGCCCGGCCGTCGCGAGACGCCCGGCCGCCGTTCAGTGGCGGTAGTGCTGGATGCGCGTCGTGCGCAGGCCGGCGAGCCCGTGCTGGTCGATGGAGAACTGCCAGCTCAGGAATTCCTCGGTGGTGAGGGTGTAGCGCTTGCACGCCTCCTCCAGGCTGAGAAGCCCGCCGCGCACCGCCGCGACGACCTCGGCCTTGCGGCGGATCACCCAGCGGCGGGTCGAGGGCGGTGGCAGATCGGCGATGGTCAGGGGGCTGCCATCGGGCCCGATCACATACTTGACCCTCGGGCGGTTCGGTTCGGTCATGATACGCTCTACAACTCGACTGACCTTGTCGAGACTGAAGCTACTTGTGCCCGCTTAAGAGATGTTGAAGCGGGCCGTTCGGATTTGATTCGCCTGGGACAAGAATCGCCGCCCGGCGCGGCGCATCGGGGCTAGCCCGTTGGGGACGCGCGCTTTCCGGCGCCCGCGCCGTCAGCCCGACGTTGTGGACAACCCGACGCTGGTCACGCTCGACAGCGGCACCCGGTTGTTGCCGACGACGAGGACCGGCTCGCTGCCCGAGAGATCGACCTCGTCGACCTTGCCGCTCACGCCGGTCTCGACCTTCACCGTCGTGCCGGTCGCGTCCGTGGCCCCGATCTTGATCGTGTAGGTGCCGGCCGGCTGCGAGATCCCGGCCGCGTTCTTGCCGTTCCAGGTGAAGGCCTGCGAGCCCGCATTCAACGACAGGTCCTGCTGGCCCACCGTGTTGCCCTTGGCGTCGAGGATCGTGACCTTCGCCCGGGGCGCGGCGCGGGCGGCGTTCAGCGTCCAGGTGGCCGCGCCGTCCTTGAGGTCGGCGGTCGTGCCGGTCGACTCGATGGTCTGGCCGATATAGCTCGTGGCCGAGGCGGTGCTCGCCGCCTTGCTGCTCGCCAGGATGCTGTCGAGCCGGTCGTTGGCCTTGAGCTGCTGCTCGACGCCCGCGAACTGCACCAGCTGCTGCGTGAACTGGTTGGTGTCCATCGGGTCGAGCGGGTTCTGGTTCTTGAGCTGCGTGGTCAGCAGCGTCAGGAACTGGGTGAAGTTGCCCGCGATCTCCTGCGCGCTCGTGCCCGAGCCGGCCTTGGAGGTCGTGGCCGCGGCGCTGGCCGCGCCCGTGATGCCCGATGCCATTCTGGTGTCTCCTGCCGGTGTCCTGCGGCGCCCGAGCGGGCGATCCGCGGGGGAGCGAAATCGTTATCTCGCGGGGCCTTGCGGCCCGATCGTCGTGCGGCCCCTCGGGCGGGGCCGTGTCCCTGACACGGCGGATGCGGAGCGGGGCGCAAGCGCCCGTCCCGCCGCGAGGTTCCGGAGCTCGGGGGTCCGCATCGCGCTAGATCCGGATGTCGAGGCCGCCGAGGCCGTGGAGCATCCGCAGCGGCGCCTCGGCGACGCGCTCCGCCTCCGGCAACCAGGCTCCCCGCGGCGCACGGCCGTCCTGACCGCCGGACTGATCGCCCGCGCGACCCTCGGACCCGTCGCCGCGCAGCGACAGGTTGATGCCGCCCTCCTGGGCGTCCAGCCCGGCCTGCGACAGGGCCTGCTGCAGGCTGCCCGCGTCGCGCTGGAGCATCGCCAGGGTCTCGATCCGCTCGACCACCATGTGCGTCATCACGGTGCCGCG
This sequence comes from Methylobacterium hispanicum, assembly GCF_022179285.1. Lineage (GTDB taxonomy): Bacteria > Pseudomonadota > Alphaproteobacteria > Rhizobiales > Beijerinckiaceae > Methylobacterium > Methylobacterium hispanicum. Next base: position 105,899 of record NZ_BPQO01000009.1, read on the forward strand.
CTCCTTGTCGATCTCCAGCTTCACGTCGATGCGCCCGAGGTCGAGGGGATCGAGCCGGATCTCGAACTGGCTCGATCCGGCCAGCGCCCGCAGGCCGATCGTCATCGGAACCTGCCCGATCTGGACCGGCGCCGTCGTGGGGACGGCGGCGGAGGCGGTCTCGGCGGCATGGGCCGCCGCGTGCGCCGCCGCGTGGGCCGCCGCGTGGGCCGGGTCGGTCTGGCCGATGCCGGGCGCGATCGCCTGGGCCGGCCCCTGGCCGGGCCCCGTGGGGGCGGGCTGGGGCACGGCCGCGCCGAGCGCCGCGACGAGGTCGGGCTTGGCGCCGGACTCCTTCGCGGTACCGGCCTCGGTCGGCACCGCGCTCTCCTTCGTGCCCTCCTCGGCACCCCGGACCTTGCGGGCCTCCGCAGCCAGGGCCTCGGCTGCGCGGGCGGCCGCGTCCCCGGACGCCTGGGCGCCCTCCGGAACCTGTCCCGGCACCGGGGCGAACGCCGCGGCGGCACCCGCCGGCCCCGCGGCGGCGGCGGCCGCGGGGCCGGCCTTCGCCGTCGTCCCGGGCACGCCATCGCTCCGGCTCGCCGCCGCGTCCGCCCCGGCCTGGGCCTTGGGCGGCGGGGCCGCGAGCAGCGCCAGAAAGGCCGGGAGCGTGGGGGGGGCGGCCGGCTCGGCCGCGGCCTCCTCGCTCTCGCCGTCCGTCTCCTCGGTCGCATCGGCGGTCCCCGAGGTGGTCCCCGCGGCGGCCTTCGCGATCTCGGCACTCGGCTGGACCTGCACGGCGCCGGTCAGCGCCGCCTGCGCCTCCGCGGGGTTCTGCGGAACCGGGACGGTCTGCGGAACCGGGACGGGCTGCACCGCGGCGGCCTGACCGTTCGGACCGACGGGGCAGGCCTCTCCCTTCGCGGCAGCCGTCCCCTCCGGCGGGACGGCCGGCGCATGCGTCGCGGCCGGGCGGGGCTCGGCGGCCTCCGCCGCACGCGCCGCCTCGGCCGCTCCCTCGGGGCCTGCGGGCGCGTCGGCGGCCTGGGTCCTCGGGGCGGCGTCGGCCACGGCGTCGGGTCCGGCATCGTCGCGCGCTTCCGTCCGGGTCGGCGCGGCCGCGTCCCGCCGGGACGGAGGGGCCGTCTCATCCGTCCGCGCGGCGGTGCGGGCCTGCGTGCCGCCGGTCCGGTCCGCCCCGGTCCGCTCGGCGCCCGTCCGATCAGTGATGCTCCGATCGGTGGTGTTTCGATCGGTGTCGCCCGTGCGCGCCGCCTGAGGCGCGCGCGCGCTGGCGGCGCTCAGGATCCGGTCGAACCCCTCCGCGGCGCCGCGCGAGGCGGTGCCGCGCACGCTCGGACGGGAATACCCACCCGCGACGCCATCCATCCGATCCGTGCTTGCGAACGCCATCGATCCCTGCTCCTCGCGGCTCAGCCAGCAAGGCGCGAGCCACCGCAGCAGGCGCCTCAAGCACCTGATGGATCGTGGTTTTCCGGATCGCCGCCGCGCGGCCGCGACTGGCCCGACGGCCGTTGCTGCCGGGCGGGCGGCAGCTTTTGCCGGGCGGGACCCTCCTCGCACACGGCCCGCCCCGGGCCGCCGCCCTGGAAAGTGCCGCCGCCAGCCACTATAGAGTGCCGCGGGCGGCCATTCCCCATTCCTGTCCGATTGCGCGGGGCCGCCGGATCCGGCCATGAACTCCCTCGACCTGCCCAAAGCCCCCCACGAGACGCGCGTCGTCGTCGCCATGTCCGGCGGCGTCGATTCCTCCGTGGTCGCGGGCCTCCTGAAGCGCGACGGCTACGACGTGGTCGGGGTCACGCTCCAGCTCTACGACCACGGGCAGGCGACCCACCGCCGGGGCGCCTGCTGCGCCGGCCAGGACATCCACGACGCCCGGGCGGCCGCCGCGCATCTGGGCATCCCGCACTACGTGCTCGACTACGAGGACCGCTTTCGCGACGCGGTGATCGACCGGTTCGCCGAGAGCTACCTCGCGGGGGAGACGCCGATCCCGTGCGTCGAATGCAACCGCTCGATCAAGTTCCGCGACCTGCTCGGCCTCGCCCGCGACCTCGACGCGGACGCGCTCGCCACCGGCCACTACGTGGCGAGCCGGCCGCTGCCGGAGGGGGGCCGCGGCCTCTACCGCGCCCTCGATCCGGCCCGCGACCAGAGCTACTTCCTGTACGCGACGACGCCCGAGCAGCTCGCCTACCTGCGCTTTCCCCTCGGCGAGCTGCCCAAGGACGAGACCCGGGCGCTGGCGCGCGAACTCGGCCTCGCCATCGCGGAGAAGCCCGACAGCCAGGACATCTGCTTCGTGCCGCAGGGCCGCTACAGCGACGTGATCGCGCGGCTGCGCCCGGACGCGGCCCGGCCCGGCGAGGTGGTCGATCTGGAGGGCCGCGTGCTCGGCCGGCACGAGGGCATCATCCACTACACGGTCGGCCAGCGCCGCGGCCTGAAGCTCGCGGTGGGCGAGCCGCTCTACGTGGTGCGGCTGGAACCCGACAGCGCCCGGGTCGTGGTCGGCCCCCGCAGCGCACTTGCCACCAGCCGCGTCCGGCTCGGCGACGTGAACTGGCTGGGCTCGCAGCCGCTCGAGGCCGCGGACGGCCTGCGGGTCGCCGTGCGGGTGCGCTCGACCCGCGAGCCGCGCCCCGCCACGCTGGGCGTCGGGGACGGCGGCGTGACGGTGGAGCTGGCCACGCCCGAGGACGGCGTCTCGCCGGGGCAGGCCTGCGTCATCTACGCCGACGAGGATCCGCGCGCGCGGGTGCTCGGCGGCGGCACCATCGCCCGCGTCGACGCGTTGTCGGCGCGCCCGGCCCAAGCCGCCTGAATGGCAAGCCGCCTGAACGGCGGGCCGGCAGAGTTTTTCCCAGCGCGACGAACCGCAGGACGACAGCCACGATGTTGAGCGAGCCGCAGGTGACGGGCCCGAGCACGGTCCTGATGCGCAAGGCCTACGCCCGCTGGGCCCCGGTCTACGACGTGGTCTACGACAAGCTGACCGAGCCCGCCGCCCGGGCGGCCGTGCGCGCGGCCGCCGCCTGCGGCCCCCGCATCCTCGAGGCCGGCGTCGGCACCGGGCTCTCGCTCGGCTACTACCCGACCGGCAGCTTCGTCTGCGGCGTGGACCTCTCCGAGGACATGCTCAAGCGCGCCCGCCAGAAGGTGCGGCGGCGCGGCCTCGCCCACGTGCGCGGCCTGCAGGTGATGGACGTCTGCCATCTCGGCTACAGTGATGCGAGCTTCGACGCGGTCGTGGCGCAGTTCCTGATCACCCTGGTGCCGGACCCGGAGGCCGCGCTCTCCGAGTTCCTGCGCGTGGTGCGCCCCGGCGGCGAGATCGTGCTCGCCAACCATTTCGGCCAGACCGACGGGCCGGTCGCGCGGGTCGAGGAGATCGTGGCCCCGCTCTGCACCAAGATCGGCTGGTCCTCGGACTTCAAGTCCACCCGGGTCGAGGCCTGGGCCCGGCGCAACGGCGTCGAGTTCATCGGCGTCGCCCCGACCTTCCCGGGCGGGTTCTTCAAGATCCTGCGCATGCGCAAGCCCGCTTGAGCGGGCGGGCGGAGCGGGGCGGGGAGAGCCGGCCGGGAGGCGGCCCCGGACGCGGCCGCCTCGCGCTGCGCTGGCTGCCGCTCGCCCTCCTGGTCGGGATCTCGCTGGCCGCCCTCCTCACCGGCACGGCGCGCCTCCTCAGCCTCGACGCCTTGCTCGCCTCGCGGGCGTGGCTGCACGCCTTCGTGAGCGCCGACTACGTCCGCGCCCTGGTGGCCGCCTACCTCGTCTATGTCGGCGCGGTGGTGATCTCGGTCCCCGCGACCCTGATGCTGACCATGGTCTGCGGCTTCCTGTTCGGGATCGTCACCGGCGCGCTGGTGGCGGTCGCCGCCGCCACCACGGGGGCGGCGATCGTGTTCTCGATCGGTCGAGGGCCCGGCGCGGACCTGCTCGACCGCGTGGCCGGCCCGCGCCTCGCCGCGCTCGCGGCGGGCTTCCGGCGGGACGCCTTCGGCTACATTGCCTTCCTGCGCCTGCTGCCGCTCTTCCCGTTCTGGGTGACGAACCTCGCCCCCGCCGCCTTCGGCGTGCCGCTGCGGACCTTCGCGGCCGCGACCCTGCTGGGCCTCCTGCCCGGCGCCTTCGTGTACGCGGCGACGGGCGCGGGCATCGACGAGGTGGTCGCGGCCCACGAGGCCGCGAAGGCGGCGTGCCGGTCGGCCGCCGATCTCGGCTGCGACGAGACGCTCACCCTGAGCGCGCTGGTGACCCCCAAGATGGTGCTGGGGCTGGGCGCGCTCGCGGCCCTCGCGCTGCTCTCGGCCCTGCTGCGCCCCCTCCTCGCACGACGTCAGGCAACGGACTGATCCGGAAAAGATCACCCGAAGTACAACGCCGACGCACAACCGGTGGTTAAGCACCGGGCCTGCGTTAACGACTGATAAGTTCGGGATGGAAACGGGCGTGCACTGGCGACCCTCTCGACGGCGCGTGAGCGCGCGGGGTAGGAAACGGCAGCGGGCGCGGGTTCGCGGGCGCCTGCCGGGGCATCGATGCGTGTGCGTACGGAAGAGTGTGGGGCGCGGCCGGAGCGCGCGATCGCGGGCCCGCGATCGCGCGGCCTGCGCCTCGGCCTCTCGGCCCGACTCTTCCTGATCACCGTCGCCTTCGTGGCGGCGGCGGAGGTTCTGATCTACGTGCCGGCGGTGGCGAACTACCGCCTGTCGCTGCTCTCCGACCGGATCGCGGCCGCGCAGGTCGCCGCCATGGTGCTCGATGCCAGCCAGGGCCAGCCGGTTCCCGACGACCTCGCCCGGCACCTGCTGGTCGGGGCGGGCGCCCGGGTGATCGCCGTGCGCGGCGACACGACCCAGCGCCTGCTATCCCTCGATCCCGTGCCGGAGCGCGTGGCCGACATCGTCGATCTGCGCGATCCCTCGATCTGGGAGGCGATCCGCGGCGGCTGGCGCACGATCTTTGCTCCCGCCGACGCGCCCATCCGCGTGGTCGGGCACGGGCGCGACGGCTTCGACCTCGTCGAGGTGCTGATCGACGAGGCGCCGCTGCGGCGTGCGATCGTCGATTTCGCCCTGCGGCTGCTGCTGTCCTCGCTGATCGTCGCCGCGGCGGCGGCCGGGGTGGTCTTCGTGGTGCTGCAGGTCGCGATCGTGCGGCCCGTGCGCCGGCTCGCCCGCAACATCGCGGCCTTCGCGGACGATCCGGAGGGCGCCGAGCGCGGCATCGTGCCCTCGCGCCGCACCGACGAGATCGGGGTGGCCGAGACCGCGCTCGCCCGCATGGCGCAGGGCCTCGCCGACCAGCTCCGCCAGAAGAAGCGGCTGGCCGAGCTGGGGCTCGCGGTCAGTAAGATCAACCACGAGTTGCGCAACCTGCTGACCGGCGCGCAGCTCCTCGGAGACCGCCTGGAGGGCGCGGCCGACCCGACCGTGCAGCGCGTGGCGCCGCGCCTGCTCGCGACCCTCGACCGGGCGATCCGCTTCTGCGAGGCGACCCTCGCGTACGGCCGCGCCAGCGAGCCCAGCCCGAGCCCGCGCCGCGTCGCCCTGGCGCCGCTGCTCGCGGAGCTGGAGGACCTGTCGGACATGGCCGCCGGGACGGCGGTGGCCGTCCGGGTGGAGACGCCGCCGGACCTCGCCGCGACCGTCGATCCCGAGCAGCTCGCCCGCGCGCTGACGAACCTCGTGCGCAACGCCGTGCAGGCGCTGGAGGGGGGCGGGACCGCCGCGCCCGAGGTGCGGGTGACGGCCTCCCGCGACGGCGCGGCGGGCGGCGGCGTGACCATCCTGGTCGCGGACAACGGGCCCGGCCTGCCGGAGCGCGCGCGCACGCACCTGTTCGCGCCGTTCCGGGGCTCGACCCGGGCCGGCGGCACCGGGCTCGGCCTCGCGGTCGCCGCGGAGCTGATCCGCCTCAACGGCGGCACGCTCACCCTCGACGAGGGCACGCGCGGCGCCTGCTTCCGGGTCGTGCTGCCGGCCGCGGCCTGAGGGTCGTAGAATCCGAGAGTTTTGGATTCCAAAGGTCGAGACCTTTGGCGGGTGCAGGGCTGCGCGCCCCGGCCCCCGCCTGCAGCGCCTTTAGGCGCCGAAAGGGCGTCAGGCCCTTGGGGATCCCGGGACCCTGGCCCTACTCGGCGGCGGCCAGGACCGGCTCGCGGACCACGATGCCGATGTCGCGCAGGAGCGCGGCGTCGTCGTCGGTCTCGTTGTTGGCGGTGGTGAGCAGGCGCTCGCCGTAGAAGATCGAGTTGGCCCCGGCCAGAAAGCAGAGGATCTGGGCCTCGCGGGTCAGGCTCTTGCGGCCGGCGCTAAGGCGCACCCGGGCGCGCGGCATCACGATGCGGGCGGTCGCGCACATCCGCACGAGGTCGAGCGGATCGATCGGCGGCCGGTCCTCCAGCGGCGTGCCCGCGACGGCCACCAGCGCGTTGATCGGCACGCTCTCGGGATGGGGCGCGTGGTTGGCCAGCACCTGCAGCATCTGGGCGCGGTCGGTGACGCCCTCGCCCATGCCGACGATGCCGCCGCAGCAGACGCCGATCCCGGCCGCCCGCACGTTCTCCAGCGTCCTCAGCCGGTCCTCGTAGGTGCGGGTCGAGATGATGTCGCCGTAGAAGTCGGGACCCGTGTCGAGGTTGTGGTTGTAGGAGGTCAGCCCGGCCTCCGCGAGACGCTCCGCCTGGGCGGGCGTGAGCATGCCGAGCGTGACGCAGGCCTCCATGCCGAGCCCGCGCACGCCCCGCACCATGGCCAGCACCGCGTCGAATTCCGGCCCGTCCTTCGGCTGGCGCCAGGCCGCGCCCATGCAGAAGCGGTGGGCGCCGTTGGCCTTGGCGGCGGCGGCCTCGCGCAGCACGCTCTCGACCGGCATCAGCCGCTCGCGCGGCACGAGCCCGCTCTTGCCCTCGCCCGTGTGGTGGGCCGATTGCGGGCAGTAGGCGCAATCCTCCGGGCACCCCCCGGTCTTGATCGAGAGGAGCGCGGCGCGCTGGATGTCGGCCGGATCGTTGTGCTGCCGGTGCACGAGGGCGGCCCGGTGCACGAGGTCGAGCAGCGGCAGGTCGTGGATCGCCCGGATCTCGGCCACGCTCCAGTCGTGGCGGATCGCGTGGCCGATCGCGCCGGGCCCGGACGGCGCCGCGGGTGTCTCGGGGGAACGGGGAGATAGCGTCTCGCTCATGCCTGCCTTTGAGCGGGATCGGCCGCCGGACGTCAAGCCTCGCGCACCTTGCCCAAAGGGCTCAGGCGGGGGCCTGCTCGATCATCCCGTACCAGCCGAGCCCCCGATAGGTCTCGTAGCCCGGCGTGCGGTGATAGGCGGTGACCCGGCCGCCCGCCTCGCGCACGACGCCGCTGCGGCCGCCGAGGGGATTGGCCGCCACGGTCTCGCTGAGGATCCCGCGCCCGTCCGAGGCGGCCAGCACGCGGCGGCGCGCATCGACCAGCAGGACCCGGGTGCGCTCCCGGTCGGCGGGCGCGACCCGGACGCCCTCGACGATGGCGCGGGCCTGGGGCTCCCAGTCGAAATGGATGGCGAGCACGCCCGCCAGCGGACCGCGCACCTGCCCGGCCGCCCGCACGCCGGCCGCGTAGGTCGCCACCTGCGCGTTGCCGAGATGCGGCTCCCGCCGGATGTCGGCGCAGCCGTAATCGTCCCCGCTCGGCAGGGCGAGCGCGTCCCGGAACCAGGGCTCGCCCGCGACGCTGCGTCCGGCAAGGCCCGGATAGCGGTCGGGGCGTCCGGTCGCCAGGATCCGCCCCGCGGGGTCGCAGAGCCAGAGGTCGAGATAGACCGTGTAGGCCGAGAGGATCACGCCGAGGCGCGCGGAGGCGTAGGCCGCGGCGTCGGGCGAGGGGTTGGCCGCGCAATCCACGATCGCCGAGTCGGTCGCCCACCAGCGCACGTCGCAGGTGCGCTCGTAGAGGTTGCGGTCGATCAGCTCGACGGCGTTCAGCGCGAGATCGACGAGGCGCTCCTCCTGCGCGCGCCCGGCCATCGCCCCGACCGCCTCCTGCAGCGCGGCGATCCGGCCGTCGAGATGCGTCTCCAACTCGCGGGCAAGGCCCTCGACCTCGGCGCCGATGGCCCGCACCTCCTGCGCCACCACCGAGAAGCCCCGCCCGTGCTCGCCCGCGCGCGCCGCTTCGATTAGGGCGTTCAGCGCCAGGATCCGGGCATGGCCGGTGATCTGGCGGATCCGGCCCGTCTTGTCCTGCGAGAGCTGCCGCACCTCGGCGGCGAGGCGGACGATCGCCTCCAGCGTCGGCGGCGTTGCGGCATCGGACGCGGCGGACATCGGGTGGAGGACGGGCTGTGCCATGACGTGTCCGTTCTGGAGCCCGCAGAACATCCTCCGAAAGCGGTAAAAGACCGTTAATTCGGTCGGCAGGACAGAACAGACCGGATTATCCACCCCCGATTGCAGATTTCGGCATCTGCAATCGGGAATGAAGCGCGCGACCGATCAGTCCGTCGGCTCGCCGGAGGAGACCTTCGCGGTCCAGTCGTCGAAGGCCACGACGGTCTGGCGCTGCTCGCCGAGTCGGTCGATGCGCAGCACCATCTCGTCGCCGGGCTTCAGGTAGCGCGGCGGCTTCATGCCGAGCCCGACGCCCGGCGGCGTGCCGGTGGTGATGATGTCGCCGGGTTCCAGCATCATGAAGTGCGAGGTGTAGGCGACGAGCTGGGGCACGTCGAAGATCATCGTCGCGGTCGAGCCGGTCTGCATGCGCCGCCCCGAGACGTCGAGGCTCATGCCGAGCGCCTTGAGGTCCGGGATCTCGTCGAGCGTGACGAGCCAGGGGCCGATAGGCCCGAAGGTCGGGCAGCCCTTGCCCTTCGCCCAGGTGCCGCCGCGCTCCATCTGCCACTCGCGCTCGGAGACGTCGTTGCAGATGCAGAGGCCCGCCACGTAGTCGAGCGCCTCGTTGGCGTGGACGTAGCTCGCCCGCGCGCCGATCACCACGGCGAGCTCCACCTCCCAGTCGGTCTTGGCCGAGGATTTCGGGATGATCACCGGATCGTTCGGGCCGGAGATGCAGGAGGGCGCCTTGTTGAAGAGGATCGGCTCGGACGGGATCGGCGCGCCGGTCTCCGCGGCGTGGTCGGCGAAGTTCAGGCCGACGGCGACGAAGTTGCGGGTGCCGCCGACGCAGGGACCGAGCCGGGTTTCCTTCGGCAGGAGTGGCAGGCTCTCGGGGTCGATCATCCGCAGCCGGTCGAGCGCTTCCCGGGCGAGCGCCGGCCCGGCGATGTCGCGCACGATCGCCGAGAGATCGCGATAGCCGCCGTCGCGATCGACGAGGCCCGGCTTCTCGTCACCCTGCGCGCCGTGTCGGATCAGCTTCATCGCGTCGCTCCCGGACGTTGTGCCCGGGACGGGACTTGGGGCGGCCCGCGCAGCAGGCAAGCAGGACTCCGCCGCGAAACGCGCCCGCCCCTCCGCCGCATGTTGCAAGGATGTCACGGAGGTCCGCCAACGCCGAACCGCGCCGGCCACCATCCGGCAAGGTTCACATATGAACTATTTTACCTCTGCGTCGCGATACAGTGCAGGAGACGCGATACAACAGATATCCGGCATCCTGTCGAGAAAATATACATGGATGATCTTTAGAAGGCACGACTTGCAAATAAGCGCGCCACACATCATCGTGCTGTCCAAGGTGCCAGCCCGCGAAGAATCGGGAATCCAGCACCGTCGAAGAACGCTCTAGGGAATCGTACCATGACGGGCAGGGGTCGGGCTCTCGCGCTGGCGGGCGTCGCAGCAACGGGTCTTTGGGCGGGCGCGCACGAGGCGCGGGCCGGCGCCTTCGGCATCCGCGAGCAGAGCACGCAGGCGCAGGGCCTGTCCTTCGCGGGCGCGGCCTCGGGCTCGGGCGGCGTCTCCTCGATGTTCTGGAACCCGGCCGTCATCACCATGCGGCCCGGCTGGGTCACCGAGCAGAACCTCACCTTCATCAACCTGTCGGCCGAGATCACCCCGACGTTCGGCACCAACCCGGGCTTCCTGCCGCTCGGCGGCTCGGGCGAGATCGGGCAGGGCGCCGTGGTGCCTTCGGGCGCCACCTCCTACCAGCTCAACGACCGCCTCTGGATCGGCCTGCAGACGGGCGCGCCCTTCGGCCTCGTGACCAAGCCGAACCAGGTCTGGGCCGGCGAGGTCTACGCCCGCTCGAGCCGGATCTTCTCGCTGGCCTTCAACCCGGTCATCGGCTTCAAGGTCAACGAGTGGCTCTCGGTCGCGGCCGGCCCGAACATCGAGTATTTCCGCCTGACGCTGCGGCAGGCCCTGCCGATCCCGGGCCTGTCGCCCGCGGTCTATCCGAGCGCCTTCCTGAAGGGCGATTCCTGGGGCGTCGGCTTCACGGCGGGCGCCACGATCACGCCCTGGGCCGGCACGGTGCTGGGCGTCGGCTACCGCTCCTCGGTGCACCACGACATCGAGGGCTCGATCGGCGTGCCGCTGGTGGCGCTCGCCCGCACGGCCGGACAGGTCACGGCCAACCTCAACACGCCCGAGAAGCTCAGCGTCGGCCTGACCCAGGCGATCAACCCGGTCACCCGCGTCAACCTCGGCTTCGAGTGGGACAACTGGAGCCGGCTCGGCAACATCGGCATCGTCTCGCGCACGCTGGGCGTGCCGGTGAGCAACCTGCCGCTCGACTACAAGGACGGCTACACCTACTCGATCGGTGCCGAGTACGACTGGTCGCCGAACTTCACGCTCCGCGGCGGCTTCGCCTACGAGCTCTCGCCGATCGTGTTCGCCAACCGCTCGGCGCGCCTGCCGGACGGCGACCGCTACATCGCCTCGATCGGCGCGAGCTACCGCTGGAACGAGAAGCTGACGCTGAACGTCGCGTACTCGCACTTCTTCCTCGACCGCAACCGGATCCTCTCCGGGCCGGGCCGCGACTACAACGTCGGCAACATCGCCTTCGCGGGCTACACGGACGCCAGCGCCGACATCGTATCGGTGGGCTTCCGCTACGTGTTCGGCGAGCCGGCCCGCCCGGTCGCCCCCGCGCCGCTGGTGCGCAAGTACTGAGGCCAGAGGTCCCGGGATCCCCAAGGGCCTCGGCCCTTGGGCGGGGTCCCGGGGCGGCGCCCCGGGTTCGAAATCCCTGCCCGGCTCTGCCGGGCAGGGCTTTCGACTGCAGGGCTCTGCCCTGCACCCGCGAAAGGTCTCGACCTTTCGAAACCATGACCCTCAGGACTTGATCCGCACGTAGGTGCCGGGCGCCGGTCCGAGGGAGGGGAGGGCGCCTTCCCCGGGGATACGGGCCGGGACGCGCTCGGGGGCCTGGGCCTCCAGCCACGAGAACCAGTAGGGCCACCACGAGCCCTTGTGCTCCGTCGCCGCCGCGATCCAGTCCTCCAGCCGGCCCTGCGCCTTCCCGCCGGTCCAGAAGCCGTATTTGGGCTTCGACGGCGGGTTCACCACGCCCGCGATATGGCCGGAGCCGGCCAGCACGTAATCGACCGGGCCGCCGAACTTCGACGAGCCCTCGAAGACCGAGAGCGCCGGGGCGATGTGGTCCTCGCGGGTCGCGAGGTTGAAGACCGGGACCTTCACCTTGGCCAGATCCAGCCGCACGTTGCCCAGCACCATCTTGCCCTTGGCGAGCGCGTTCTCCAGGTAGCAGTTGCGCAGGTAGAAGGCGTGGTTGGCCGCCGGCATCCGGGTGGCGTCGGAGTTCCAGTACAAGAGGTCGAAGGCGGCCGGCGGCTTGCCCTTGACGTAGTTGTTGACGACGTAGGACCAGATCAGGTCGTTGGGCCGGAGCATGTTGAAGGCGTTGGCCATGCGGGCGCCGTCGAGATAGCCGCGCTCGGCCATGCGGGCCTCGACCTGCCGGATCTGCGCCTCGTCGGCGAAGACCTTGAGATCGCCCGCATGCGTGAAGTCGACCTGGGTGGTCAGCAGCGTCGCGCTCTTGATCCGGGTGTTGCCGGTGGCGGCCTGGTAGGCCAGCGTGACGCCGAGCAGGGTGCCGCCGACGCAGTAGCCCGCGGCCGCCACCTCGCGCTCGCCGGTCGCGGCGCCGATCGCGTCGATCGCCGCCTCGATCCCCTCGCGCATGTAGCTCTCGAAATCCTTGTCCGCGTGCCGCGCGTCCGGGTTGACCCAGGAGATGCAGAAGACGGTCAGCCCCTGGTCGACCATCCACTTGATGAAGCTCTTCTGCGGGTTGAGGTCGAGGATGTAGAACTTGTTGATCCACGGCGGCACGATCAGGAACGGTCGCCGCAAGACCGTCTCGGTCGTGGGCGCGTACTGGATCAGCTCGATCAGATCGTTGCGGAACACCACCGCGCCGGGGCTGACCGCGACGTTGCGGCCGACCTCGAAGCTCGCCTGGTCCGACTGGCGCACCCGGAGCTCGCCCCGGCCCGCCTCGATGTCCTCCTGCAGCATCTGCAGGCCGCGCACGAGGTTGGCGCCGTTCTCCGCGAAGGTCTGCCGGATCAGCTCAGGGTTCGTCAGCACGAAGTTCGAGGGCGAGAGCGCGCTGGTCACCTGGCGCAGGTAGAACTGCGCCTTGTGGCGCGTCGTCTCGTCGAGCCCCTCGGCCTGGTCCACCAGATCCTCGGCCCAGCGCACGAGGATGAGGTAGGCCTGCTTGATGAAGTCGAAATAGGGGTTCTGCGTCCAGTCCGCGTGGGCGAAGCGCGGGTCCTTCGGTTCCGGGGACGCGACCGGCGGGGCGGGGTTGCCCTGGAGACGGACCAGGGTGGAACCCCAGAGCGTCACGAAGGCCTCGCCGAGCTTCGTCTGCGCCTCGATGCTCTTCTGCGGGTCGGAGAGCCAGTGCTCGGCGACGCTGCCCAGCGCCCGGCTCATCTCCTTCAACTCGTCCGAACCGCCCGCGCCCGCCTCCGCGGGCTTGAGGAACTGCGAGACGTTGCGGCCCATCGTCTCGACGAACTGGCCGGCATTGCGCGTCAGCGCCTCGAAATCGGGCACCTGCGGCGGCGGCGTGTGGGGGCTCGTCACGCGTGCGTCACTCCCTGTTGTCGCCGTCTCGCGGGAGACGGGCCGACCCATTGTCCCGACGCATCGGGCGGGGCCTCGTTTCCGACAAATTAAGGCGCGACCCGGAGATTTCGCCAGACCGATCGAGCCGCGGCCGCTACATCTCCAGCATGTTCTCGCCCCGCACGTTGTCGCCCCTCCGCCTCGCCCCCCTCGCCCTCGCCCTGGCGGCGGGCGGCTGCTCGGGCGATGTCGGGGGCCTGCGCAGCCTCGGCATCGGCGGCACGGCGCCGAAGGGCCCCGACGCGCCCGCCTTCGTGACCGGCACGCGCCGGGAGAACGCCGACTTCCTGCCGGTCGGCGTCTCGGCCCCGCCGCGGCCCGTGCGGGCGAAGTCGAGCGAGGGCCAGAAGGCGCTGGAGGCCGAGCTGGAGGGCGCCCGCAGCCGCAACCTCGCCCGCGGCCGGGCCGCCGAGAGCGCCGGCAAGTCCGTCAACCCGGCGGCGGCGCCCGCCGCGCAGTAGCGGCGGCAGAGCCGCGTCACAGCCGCGTCACAGCCGCCTTTTCGGGGTCGGCGAACCGGGACCTTCCGTGTTAGGAAGGCCGTTCGCATCCCCGGCAACCCTCGAAACGCCAGATCTCGAAACGCCAGACCCGGGACCGTGCGCGATGGACACCGCCATGACCGACTTTCACCGCATCAAGCGCCTGCCCCCCTACGTCTTCGAGCAGGTGAACCGGATCAAGGCCGCCGCCCGCGCCAACGGCGCCGACATCATCGATCTCGGCATGGGCAACCCGGACCTCGACGCGCCGAAGCACGTCATCGCCAAGCTCTGCGAGACGGCCGGGCGCCCGCGCACCGACCGCTACTCGGCCTCGAAGGGCATCGCGGGCCTGCGCCGGGCCCAGGCGAACTACTACCAGCGCCGCTTCGGCGTCTCGCTGAACCCCGACACGCAGGTGGTGGCCACGCTCGGCTCCAAGGAGGGCTTCGCCAACATGGCGCAGGCCATCACGGCGCCCGGCGACGTGGTGCTGGTGCCGAACCCGAGCTACCCGATCCACGCCTTCGGCTTCCTGATGGCGGGCGGCGTCATCCGCTCGGTCCCGGCCGAGCCGACCCCCGCGATGTTCCCGGCCCTCGAGAAGGCGGTGCAGCACTCGATCCCGAAGCCCGTCGCGCTCGTGGTCTGCTATCCCTCGAACCCGACCGCCTACGTGGCGGGGCTCGACTTCTACAAGGACCTCGTCGCCTTCGCGAAGAAGCACGAGCTGATCCTGCTCTCCGATCTCGCCTACGCGGAGGTCTATTTCGACGGCGAGCCGCCGCCCTCGGTGCTGCAGGTGCCGGGCGCGATCGACTGCACGGTCGAGTTCACCTCGCTCTCGAAGACCTACTCGATGGCCGGCTGGCGCATGGGCTTCGCGGTGGGCAACGAGCGGCTGCTGGCCGCGCTCACCCGGGTGAAGTCCTACCTCGATTACGGCGCCTTCACGCCGATCCAGGTGGCGGCGAGCGCCGCGCTCAACGGGCCGGACGACTGCATCCACGAGATGCGGGCGATCTACAGGAAGCGCCGCGACGCGCTGGTCGATTCCTTCGGCAAGGCCGGCTGGAAGATCCCGGCCCCGGCCGCCTCCATGTTCGCCTGGGTGCCGATCCCCGAGAAGTATCGCGGGCTCGGCAGCCTGGAATTCTCCAAGCTGCTGCTGGAGAAGTCCGACGTCGCGGTGGCGCCGGGCATCGGCTTCGGCGAGTACGGCGACGACTACGTCCGCATCGCCCTGGTCGAGAACGAGCAGCGCATCCGCCAGGCGGCGCGCAACATCCGGCGCTTCTTCGACAACGCCGACAAGACGCTGCACAACGTCGTGCCGATGCAGAAGGCCGGCTGAGGCGCGCCACGCCGCCCGGCCTTGTCGGCGGCCCGGCACCCGGGCGTGAAGCGGCCGGGCACCCGGCCGTGTGGCGGCCGGGCGACAGGGCTCCGCAAAGCCGCGCTCCGGGGCGCCCCCGCGCTTGTCCGGCGCGGCGCGCTGCGCGAGGGTCCGCCGAGGGGTCCTCAGTTTTTCGTGTCCGAGGGGTGCATGCGCCGCCTGAACCTGCCCGCCGCACTGCTCGCCGCCCTCGCGCTGGGGGCGGTCGCGGCCTGCGCGCCGAACCCGATCGTCGCCCGCGATCCCATCCCCGCGCCCGGGCCGCAGGACGCCTTCGTGTGCGACTCGCGCCCGATGCCGCTCAACACCTTCCGGACGAACTGCGACCCGGTTGCGCCCGAGCCGGTTCTGCGCGCCAAGGGCTGAGCGGGCCTGACGCGCCGGGGCCGAGACCCATATGAGGGGCCGGCGCGAGACAGGATTCGAGCATGGCCAGCGAGACGCACGCACGCAGCTTCATTCCCCTCGCCATCGCGGTGCTCACCGTATCGGACACCCGCGGGCTCGCGGACGACCGCTCCGGCGACACCCTGAGCCAGCGGCTTACCGAGGCGGGGCACCGGCTCGCCGACCGGGCAATCGTCACCGACGACGTGCCGGCGATCCGCGCGCGCGTCGAGGCCTGGATCCGCGATCCCGGCATCGACGTGGTGATCACGACGGGCGGCACCGGCTTCACCGGCCGCGACGTCACGCCGGAGGCGGTCGAGCCGCTGTTCGAGAAGCGCATGGACGGCTTCTCGGCGGTGTTCCACCGCATCTCCTACGACAAGATCGGCACCTCGACCCTGCAGTCGCGGGCGACCGCGGGCGTCGCCCGCTCGACCTTCATCTTCGCGCTGCCGGGCTCGCCCGGCGCCTGCCGCGACGCCTGGGACGGGATCCTGGCCCAGCAGCTCGATTACCGGCACAAGCCCTGCAACTTCGTGGAGATCCTGCCGCGGCTCGACGAGCACCTGCGGCGGGGCGCCTCCGCGTAGGGGTGGGTCAGCCCCGCTCGATGCGGGCGCTCAGGCGCCGCGGCTTGAGGCGCGGCGCGAAGACCGGACCGGCGAGCAGCCGGTCGCGGCGCACGAGGTCGCCGGCCCGCGCGCGGCCCGCGCCGACCACGCCCTCGCCGCGGGCGATCATCCGCAGGGGCAGGCCGGCATGGGGCCGGCGCAGGCGCGCCAGCGCCGTTCCGGGACGCGCCGTGCCGACGAAGCGGTCGAGGGTGCGGATCCAGCCCTCGGCCGGAACGTCGCCCGCCTCCAGGCACAGCACCCAGTCGCGCCGCGCGACGGCCGCGCCCGCCGTCCAGGGGCTCGCGCGGCCCGCGCGCACGACGAGCGTCGCCCCCGTGGCCTCGGCCACCGTCGCCACCCCCGCGTGCGCCGCCCCGGCGACGATCACCGCGTCGCCGACGAGCCCGGCCGCCACACCGGCGACGAGCGCGCTCAGGGTATCGGCAAGCAGGTCGATCGCGTCGGGCCCGTCGGGCCGGGCGATGTAGGTCACCGCGGAAAGCATGCGCGCCGATAACCGATTTCGGCAGCAAAGAAACCCTCTTCCCGCAGGGCTCGCGCCGCCAATCCCTGTACGGTGAACTGAAGCGGGGCTCGTTGCCCAACAAACAGGCGCCGCCTGGGCGGGGCCCGGCTACAGGATGGAGAGCCTCAAGCTCGACACGACGGCCTTCGCGGTGCCGGGCACGCAGCTCGCGCTGTTCTGAACCGTCAGGCGAAGGTGCGCGTGAAGGTGAGGCGGTGATGCGGGCTCCGGCCGCGGGCCGCGAGGCCGGCGCGGTGCAGGGCGGTGCCGTAGCCGACATTGCGCTCCCAGCCGTAATCCGGGTGGCGCAGGGCGAGGCGGCGCATCAGCGTGTCCCGCACGGTCTTGGCGACGATCGAGGCGGCGGCGATCTGCGGCACGAGCCGGTCGCCGCCGATGACGGCCCGGCAGGGCAGGGGCAGGCCCGGCACCGTGTCGCGCCCATCGACCAGCACGGGCGCGTCGAGGCCGAGCCGCAGCACGGCGCGGCGCATGGCGTCGAGGGTGGCGCCCCGGATGTTCAGGCGGTCGATCAGCGCCCGCGAGCCCGCCGCCACCGCGACGCGCCCGTGCTCGCGGATCAGGGGTGTGAGCACGGTTCGCAGGGCTTCGGGCACCCGCTTGCTGTCGTCGAGCCGCGCCAGCAGGTCGGGGGGGAGGGCGGCGGGATCGAACCAGACCGCCGCGACCACCACGGGGCCGCAGAGCGCGCCGCGCCCGACCTCGTCGCAGCCGATCGCGGCCGGGTAGCGCGCGGCCTCGGCCGGGTCGAAGGGGGGCATCGCGGGGTCTCGGGCGTGGCGGGGCGGCCGTTCTATGCGATCCGGCGCGGGCCGGGAATGCCGGTCCGGCGCTCTCCCTCCTTTGCGGCAGGGCAATCGCATATGCCGAGCGAGCCCTGAGACGAATGGAGCGCGGGTCCCCTCTCCCGTGCGGGAGAGGGACAGGGTGAGGGGCCCGGAGCCCTACGGGGAAGCCGCAGCGTTCCCGCGGCAGCCGCTCGCGTCATCCGTAGAGTTCTCATCCCTCACCCCAACCCTCTCCCGCACGGGAGAGGGGGCATGGCGCGGTTCAGGCGCGGTCCAGAGCAGGGGGCGCGCCATATGTGATTGTCCTATCCTCGACCGGGGAAGGGGATGCGCGGGGATCTCTCCCCGAGATGAGACATAGCGTAGCTTCTGCGGGGGAGATTGCCGCTCTCATCCCAGCCCGAGCACCGGCGCGGCGCCGGGTGCGGGCGCCTCCTCCTGCGCGTGGGCGCTCGCGATGTTGCCGAAGAACTGCCGCGCGCTCTCGGCCCAGGTGTGGCGCAGCGCCTCCGCGCGAGCGGCCTCCCGCGGGACGGCGAGCGCGGCGAGCGCGGCCGCGCGCAGGTCCGGGTCGAGGATGCCTCCTCGCGTGCCGCCGATCACGTCGAGCGGGCCGGTGACCGGGAAGGCCGCGACCGGCGTGCCGCAGGCCAGCGCCTCGAGCAGCACGATGCCGAAGGTGTCGGTGAGGCTCGGGAAGACGAAGACGTCGGCGCCGGCGTAGATCCGCGCCAGGGCGGCGCCCGTGCGCGTGCCGAGGAAGCGCGCGCCCGTGCCCAGCGCCTCGAGCCGCGCCCGGTCCGGCCCGTCGCCGACCACGACGCGGCTCCCCGGCAAGTCGAGGCGCAGGAAGGCCTCGACGTTCTTCTCCACCGCGAGCCGGCCGACGAACAGGAAGAGCGGGCGGGGCAGGTCGGCGAGTTCGGCGGGCGGGGCCTCGCCCGGTTCGGCCGGCCGGAACAGCTCGGTGTCGACGCCGCGGGTCCAGCGCATCAGGTTGGAGAAGCCCCGCCCGGCGAGTTCCCGCTCCAGCGAGGGCGTGCTCACCATCGTGCCGCAGGCCGCGCCGTGGAAGCGGCGCAGCCACGCGTAGCTCCAGGCCTCGGGCACCGGCAGGCGGGCCGCGAGGTATTCGGGAAAGCGCGTGTGGTAGCTCGTGGTGAAGGGCCGCCCGCGCGCGAGGCAGTGCCGCCGGGTGGCGTAGCCCACCGTCCCCTCGGTGGCGACGTGGACATGCGTCGGCGCGAGCCCGTCCCAGCGCGCCGCGACCTTGCGGCGGGTGGCGTGGGCGAGCCGGATCTCGGGATAGCCCGGCAGGGGCAGCGAGCGGAAATCCCGGTGGGTCAGCAGCACCGTGTCGAAGCCGAGGCCCGGCCCCGCCGCGACCATGTGCTGGAGCGAGCGCACCACGCCGTTCACCTGCGGATGCCACGCGTCGGTGGCGATGAGGAGCCGCCTCACGCGACGGCCCGCCGCCCGGGCAGGTCCGGTGCCTCGGCGGGCGGCTCGGCCTCCGCCGCCTCCGCAGCCGCCGACGCGCGGGCCCGCAGGAGGCTCGGATAGTGCAGCACCTCCATGCGGCCGTCGTAGTGCTCGACGATCGCCGTGCAGGATTCCACCCAGTCGCCGGTGTTGAGGTAGCGCAGGCCGTCGATCTCGCGGTTGGCCGCGTGGTGGATATGGCCGCAGATCACCCCGTCGGCGCCCTGGCGCCGGGCCTCGTCGGCGAGGAACTGCTCGAACTGGCCGATGAAGTTGACGGCGTTCTTCACCTTCAGCTTGGCCCAGGCCGAGAGCGACCAGTAGGCCAGCCCGAGCCGGCGGCGGACCCGGTTCAGGCCCGTATTGACCCAGAGCGCGAAGGTGTAGGCCCCGTCGCCCAGATGCGCGAGCCAGCGGGCGTGGCGCACCACCATGTCGAACTGGTCGCCGTGGATGACGAGGTAGCGCCGCCCGTCCGCGGCCTCGTGGATCCGGCTCTCGGCGATCTCGATGCCGCCGAAGGTGGTGCCGATGTAGTCGCGCAGGAACTCGTCGTGGTTGCCCGGCACGTAGACGATGCGGGCGCCCTTGCGGACCTTGCGCAGAAGCTTCTGCACCACGTCGTTGTGGCCTTGCGGCCAGTACCAGCCCAAGCGCAGCTGCCAGCCGTCCACGATGTCGCCGACGAGGTAGATCACGTCGGCGTCGTAGTCCTTGAGGAAGTCGAGCAGAAGCCCGGCCTGGCAGCCCTTCGTGCCCAGATGCGTGTCGGACAGGAACAGCGTCCGGACGCGCACCGTCTCAGGCTCCTCGCTCACGCGCGCATCCCGCATCCCGCGCCTCCTGCTCTGGCGAGCCGGAGCCAAACCGGAATCCGATCTCAGTTTGATGACGCAGGCCGGTCCGGGGGCGCACGGCTGGCCGGAAGCGGGCTCGACCCGCGCGGCGCCGCGCCGACCGTCCCGCGAGACGGGAGGCAGGGCCATGGATCGGCGGCGCACAGCAGAGACAAGGTCGATTGCTGCGCCGCCCATGCTGCGATGCAGCACAAAACAGTCAATCACGGGTTCCGCCCTCGTCGACCAGGGCAAATTTTTTTTCCAGTCCGGAGAAGTTTTTCCGGTTTTCTTTCCGTGACTTGACCGTCCATAATCATTCCCGGCCCAGTGGCGGCGCGGACCCGCCTCGAAGTGTCGGGGCGACCGGGAGGAAGGTGTCGATGACGCGGCAGAGCGCTTGAAAGCGCGACCCGGCCGGCGCAGGATGAGCGCGGTACAACGGAGGCGACCGGCATGCGCAGCATGCCGCGACGCGAGCGGCGCGAGGCCGCCACGCCGCTCCGCGTGACCGACGATCCGAACCAGCGGCGGGCTCACCCGGGCGACCGGGGACACCGCACGCGCCGCCCGGCACACTTCCCACGTCCCGCCCGGTCCGTGCACGACCCGACGACGCCGGCCGCGAAGCCGGCAGCGCATCAATTCAAGCAATTGGAGGAAACATCATGGCGGCAACCCGACGTCCCGGTCGCAATCACCTCTTCGTGCCGGGCCCGACCAACATCCCGGACCGGGTCCAGCGCGCGATGCTGGTGCCCTCCGAGGACCACCGCTCGGTCGATTTCCCGGCGCTGACCAAGCCCCTCTTCGAGGACACCAAGAAGGTCTACGGCTCGACCGACGGCACCATCTTCCTGTTCCCGGCCTCCGGCACCGGCATCTGGGAATCGGCGCTGACCAACACGCTCTGCCGCGGCGACAAGGTGCTGACCGCGCGCTTCGGCCAGTTCAGCCACCTCTGGATCGACATGGCCCAGCGCATCGGGCTCGACGTCGTCGTGCAGGAGGAGGCCTGGGGCACAGGCGCCGACCCGCAGAAGATCGAGGAGGCGCTGCGCGCCGACACCAACCACGAGATCAAGGCCGTGATGGTGGTCCACAACGAGACCGCCACGGGCGTCACCAGCGACATCGGCGCGGTGCGCAAGGCCATCGACGCGGCCGGCCACCCGGCGCTGCTCTTCGTGGACGGCGTGTCCTCGATCGGCTCGCTCCCCTTCCGTATGGACGAGTGGAAGGTCGATTGCGCCATCGCCGGCTCGCAGAAGGGCCTGATGCTGCCTGCCGGCCTCGGCGTGATCTGCGTCAGCCCGAAGGCGCTGAAGGTCTCGGAGGGCGCCGCCGGCCGCAACGACCGGCTCGCGCACGTCTACTTCGCCTGGGAGGACCACCGGAAGCAGAACCCGGCCGGCTACTTCCCCTACACCCCGTCGCTGCCGCTGCTCTACGGCCTGCGCGAGGCGCTGGCCTGCCTGTTCGAGGAGGGGCTGGAGAACGTCTACCACCGCCACCACGTGCTCGGCGAGGCCACCCGCCAGGCGGTCGCGGCCTGGGGCCTGAAGACCTGCGCCAAGGACCCGAAGTGGAACTCCGACACCGTCACGGCGATCGTGGTACCGGAGGGCGTGGACGCGGCCCAGATCATCAAGCACGCCTTCGTGCGCTACAACCTCGCCCTCGGCGCCGGCCTCTCCCAGGTCGCCGGCAAGGTCTTCCGCATCGGCCACGTGGGTGACCTGAACGAGCTCTCGCTCTTGGGCGCCATCGCGGGCGCCGAGATGGCGATGAACGATTGCGGGCTCAAGGTGACCCCGGGCTCGGGCGTGGCGGCGGCCGCGAACTACCTGCGCGAGAACCCGCTCAACAAGAACTGATCCGGCACGGATCGGAGAAAGGCCGCGGGGACAACGCCCCGCGGCCCGACCCGCGGGCTTGAGGAGGCCGGCGGGTCCAAGGAAGAAGACCGGTGCGCGCGCCCGCGCAGGACCGGCCGAGGCACCCGGATCAACCGGGGCCCGGAGGACGCGTCCGCTGCCGAGAGAGGGTTCCATGACGAAGAAGATCGTGTTCCTCGACCGCGAATCCCTCGACGCCAAGGTTCGGGAATTCAACTTCCCGCACGAGTACGTGGAGTACGAGTCGACCTGGTCGCCCGAGGATACCGTGGAGCGCCTGAAGGGCGCCGAGATCGCGCTGATCAACAAGGTGCCGATGCGCGCCGAGACGCTGAAGCAGCTGCCGGACCTCAAGCTGATCGCGGTCGCGGCCACCGGCACGGACGTGGTCGACAAGGCGGCCGCGAAGGCGCAAGGGGTCACGGTCGTCAACATCCGCAACTACGCCTTCAACACCGTGCCCGAGCACGTGGTCGGGCTGATGTTCGCGCTGCGCCGCGCCATCGTGCCGTACGCCAACTCCGTGCGCCGGGGCGACTGGGCCAAGTCCACCCAGTTCTGCTACTTCGACTACCCGATCTACGACATCGCCGGCTCGACGCTCGGCATCGTCGGCTACGGGGCGCTCGGCAAGTCGATCGCTAAGCGCGCCGAGGCGCTGGGCATGAAGGTCCTCGCCTACGACGTCTTCCCGCAGGAGGGGCTGGTCGATTTCGAGACCATCCTCACCCAGTCCGACGTGATCACCCTGCACGTGCCGCTGACGCCCGACACCCGCAACCTGATCGGGGCCGAGCAGCTCGCCAAGATGAAGAAGAGCGCCATCCTCATCAACACGGCCCGCGGCGGGCTGGTGGACGAGGCGGCTTTGCTCGCGGCCCTCAAGAACGGCACCATCGCGGGCGCGGGCTTCGACGTGGTGGCGCAGGAGCCCCCGAAGGACGGCAACATCCTGTGCGAGGCGGACCTGCCGAACCTCATCGTCACGCCGCACGTCGCCTGGGCCAGCAAGGAGGCGATGCAGATCCTCGCCGACCAGCTCGTCGACAACGTCGAGGCCTTCGTGGCCGGCAAGCCGCAGAACGTGGTCGAGGGCTGAACCGCGACGCGCGCCCTCTCCCATAGGGAGAGGGTTGGGGTGAGGGGTATGACGGTGCAGGCCTGAGCGCGCCATCGACGCGCGTTCAGGGTGAGCCCTCACCGGCCGCCTCATATCCCTCACCCGGCTTTCTGCGAAAGCAGACCTCTCCCTACAGGAGAGGGGACCCGCGCCCGATCCGCGGACGGCATTGCGCTGACGCGCCGTTAAAAGAATCCACACCCCACACGCCCCGACGGGCGAAAGGACGAACCGATGAAGAAGCTGCTGTTCCTCTTCGACACCGACGCGGTGCCGAGCGTGTTCGACACGGTCGTCGGCTACGACGGCGGGGCCGACCACATCACCGGCTACGGCAACGTCACGCCCGACAACGTCGGCGCGCTCGTCGACGGCACGATCTACACCCGCGGCGGCTCCGAGAAGAAGTCGACCGCGATCTTCGTCGGCGGCGGCTCCATGGCGGCCGGCGAGGCGGTGCTGGACGCGGTCAAGAAGCGCTTCTTCGGGCCCTTCCGCGTCTCCTGCATGCTCGACTCGAACGGATCGAACACCACGGCCGCCGCCGGCGTCGCGCTGGTCGCCAAGGCGGCGGGCTCGCTTCAGGGCAAGCGGGCGGTGGTGCTCGCCGGCACCGGCCCGGTCGGCATGCGCTCGGCGGCGCTGCTCGCCCGCGAGGGCGCCGAGGTGACGCTGTGCGGCCGCTCGCTCGACAAGGCGCAGGCCTCGGCGGACGCCGTCAACAAGCGCTTCGGCGTGAACGTCAAGGCGGCCGAGACCCCGGATGCCGGCTCGCGCGCCCGGATCATCAAGGGCCAGAACCTCGTCTTCTCGGCCGGCGCCATCGGCCTCGAACTCGTCCCCGAGGAGGCCTGGAAGGACGAGGCCTCGATCGAGTTCCTGGCCGACTACAACGCGCAGCCCCCGCTCGGGCTCGGCGGCCTCGAGGCGATGGACAAGGGCAAGGACCGGCACGGCAAGAAGGCCTTCGGCGCGCTCGGCATCGGCGGCCTCAAGCTGAAGCTCCACCGCGCCTGCGTCGGCCAGCTCTTCGACAACACCGAGCAGGTGCTCGATGCCGAGGAGATCTACGCGCTCGCCAAGAAGATGGCCTGAGGAGGGACCCGATGGCCGAGAACGAGACGATCGCGGAGTTCCTGGACGGGCTGGCGAGTTCCAGCCCCACGCCGGGCGGCGGCGGGGCCGCCGCCATCTCGGGCGCCATGGGGGCGGCGCTCGTCTCGATGGTGTGCAACCTCACCATCGGCAAGAAGAAGTACGTTGAGGTCGAGGCCGAGCTGCAGGAGGTTCTGGCCCGATCCGAGGCGCTGCGGGCCGAGCTCACCGGCATGATCGCCGAGGACGTGAAGGCCTTCGACGCGGTGATGGGCGCCTACGGCCTGCCGAAGGCCACCGACGACGAGAAGGCGGCCCGCGCCGCCAAGATCCAAGAGGCGCTGCGGGAGGCCACCGACGTGCCGCTCGCCTGCTGCCGCGCCTGCCGCAAGGTGATCGACCTCGCGCTGGTCACCGCCGAGAAGGGCAACCTCAACGTGGTGAGCGACGCGGGCGTCGCCGTGCTCTCGGCCTTCGCGGGCCTGCGCAGCGCGGCACTGAACGTCTGGGTCAACGCGAAGGGCCTGGAAGACCGCGCCTTCGCGGACCAGCGGCTCGCCGAACTCGAAGGGCTGCTCGGCGAGGCGGGCGCGCTCAACGAGCGCGTCTTCGAGATCGTGAAGGGCAAGGTGCGCTGAGGCGTCGACACCCCCGTCATCCCGGGGCTCGCCGCGGGCG
The DNA here is from genome assembly GCF_022179285.1 of Methylobacterium hispanicum. GTDB lineage: Bacteria > Pseudomonadota > Alphaproteobacteria > Rhizobiales > Beijerinckiaceae > Methylobacterium > Methylobacterium hispanicum. The sequence goes on from NZ_BPQO01000009.1 coordinate 130,285, forward strand.
AGAACCCGGGATGACGGAGCTGGCCTCGAGCGGCTTGGGACAACGGAAACACTGTGCAGTCGCGGCAAAGCTCTCGTGCGCCGCACCATTGAATACAGACAGCATTCGCTACACCTCAAGGTGCTTTCAACGCGAATGTCAAAAAATTTAATACCTCTGGGCGCTCCCGCGAAACAAAACTTGTCGCTATAAAATGCCCAGGACCGACGGAGCCGAAAAGGCCGGCTCGAAGACCAGCGGTCTCCCATAAAAAAATCGGAGGCGATGCCATGGACGTCCACGAGTACCAGGCCAAGGAGCTTCTCGCGAGCTTCGGCGTCGCGGTCCCGAAGGGCGCCGTCGCCTTCAGCCCGGACCAGGCGGTCTACGCGGCGACCGAGCTCGGCGGCTCGTTCTGGGCTGTGAAGGCGCAGATCCACGCGGGCGCCCGGGGCAAGGCCGGCGGGATCAAGCTCTGCCGCACCTACAACGAGGTGCGGGACGCCTCCCGCGAATTGCTGGGCAAGCGTCTCGTCACGATCCAGACGGGCCCCGAGGGTAAGCCGGTGCAGCGGGTCTACGTCGAGACCGCCGACCCGTTCGAGCGCGAACTCTATCTCGGCTACGTCCTCGACCGGAAGGCCGAGCGCGTGCGCGTCATCGCGAGCCAGCGCGGCGGCATGGACATCGAGGAGATCGCCGCGACCGACCCGGACGCGCTGATCCAGATCGTGGTCGAGCCCGCGGTCGGCCTGCAGCAGTTCCAGGCCCGCGAGATCGCCTTCCAGCTCGGGCTCAACATCAAGCAGGTCTCGGCCGCGGTGAAGACCATCATGAACGCCTACCGGGCGTTCCGCGACTGCGACGGCACGATGCTGGAGATCAACCCGCTCGTCGTCACGAAGGACGACCGGGTGCTGGCGCTCGACGCCAAGATGAGCTTCGACGACAACGCGATGTTCCGCCGCCGCCACATCGCGGACATGCACGACCCCTCGCAGAGCGACCCGCGCGAGGCCCAGGCCGCCGAGCACAACCTCAACTACATCGGCCTGGAGGGCGAGATCGGCTGCATCGTCAACGGCGCGGGCTTGGCCATGGCCACCATGGACATGATCAAGCACGCGGGCGGCGAGCCGGCCAACTTCCTGGACGTCGGCGGCGGCGCGAGCCCCGAGCGCGTCGCCACGGCCTTCCGGCTGGTGCTGTCCGACAAGAACGTGAAGGCGATCCTGGTCAACATCTTCGCAGGGATCAACCGCTGCGACTGGATCGCCGAGGGCGTGGTCAAGGCCGCCCGCGAGGTGAAGATCGAGGTGCCGCTGGTGGTGCGGCTGGCCGGCACGAACGTCGAGGCCGGCAAGCAGATCCTGGCCGAGAGCGGGCTCGACCTGATCACCGCCGACACGCTGTCGGAAGCCGCCGTCAAGGCGGTGGACGCCTGCAACACCGCCAAGAACAACTCAAAGAACCGCTGAGGGGAGATCGCGCCATGAGCATTCTCATCGACGAGAAGACCCCGATCCTCGTCCAGGGCATCACGGGCGACAAGGGCACGTTCCACGCCAAGGAAATGCTGGAGTACGGCACCAACGTCGTGGCGGGCGTCACCCCCGGCAAGGGCGGGCGCACCCATCTGGGCATCCCGGTCTTCAACACCGTCAAGGAGGCGGTGGCGGCCACGGGCGCCACCACCTCGATCACCTTCGTGGCCCCGCCGTTCGCGGCCGACGCGATCATGGAAGGGGCGGATGCGGGCCTGCGCCTCGTCTGCTCGATCACCGACGGCATCCCGGCCCAGGACATGATGCGGGTGAAGCGCTACCTGATGCGCTACCCCAAGGACCGCCGCACCATGGTGGTCGGCCCGAACTGCGCCGGCATCATCTCGCCCGGCAAGGCCATGCTCGGCATCATGCCGGGCCACATCTACCTCAAGGGCAATGTCGGGGTGATCTCGCGCTCCGGCACGCTCGGCTACGAGGCGGCCTCGCAGATGAAGGCTCTGGGCATCGGCATCTCGACCTCGGTCGGCATCGGCGGCGACCCGATCAACGGCTCGTCCTTCCTCGACCACCTGACGCTCTTCGAGCGCGACCCGGACACCCACGCGGTGCTGATGATCGGCGAGATCGGCGGTCCCCAGGAGGCCGAGGCCTCCGCCTGGATCCGGGAGAACATGTCGAAGCCCGTCATCGGCTTCGTGGCGGGCCTCACCGCCCCGAAGGGCCGCCGCATGGGCCATGCCGGCGCGATCATCTCGGCGACCGGCGACAGCGCGGCCGAGAAGGCCGAGATCATGCGCTCCCACGGGCTCACCGTGGCACCCGATCCGGGCTCCTTCGGCGCGACCGTGGCGCAGGTGCTGAAGGCGGCCTGACGCCGCGCCGGAACCACGACGGGCCCCCTCTCCCGTGCGGGAGAGGGGGCCCGCGCCTCACTCGTCCCCGCCACGGCGGTCCGCATCTGCGGTCCGCGAGACGGCGCACCCGCTGCCCGAGGTGGCCCCCATGACCCGAACCCTGCACGCCCCCCCCGGCCACGCCGACGAGAACGCCTTCGCGCCCCCGGTGATCACCGGCACCTCGGCGAAGGAGCCGCTCGACATCCTGTTCCACGCGCTCCTCGACGTGGCGCGCCGGCACGAGCCGGAGCTGGAATCGGTGCTGCACGGCACCGCCGACATCTCCGCCTTCTCGCCCGAGATGCTGGCCCGCGCGCTCCAGGTGCAGGGCATCTGGTTCCAGCTGATCTCGATCGCCGAGCAGAACGCGGCCATGCGCCGCCGCCGCCAGATCGAGCGCCTGGAGGGCCGGGAGGCGCTCGGCGGCTCCTTCGCCAAGGTCCTGGCCGAGGCGGCCGCCCGCGGCATCAAGGCGCCGCAGATCCACGCCCTGCTGAAGGACCTGCGCATCCGCCCGACGCTCACGGCGCACCCGACCGAGGGCAAGCGCGTGACGGTGCTGGAGAAGTTCCGGCGCATCTACCTCGTGCTGCGCGAGCTGGAGATGCCGCGCTGGACCGAGCGCGAGCGCAACGGCCTGATGAACGAGCTGCGCGCCCAGATCGAGCTGGTCTGGATGACGGGCGAGCTGCACCTCGAGAAGCCCACCGTCGAGCGCGAGGTCGCCTGGGGCCTGCACTTCTTCGACGAGTCGATCTTCGAGATGCTGCCCGAGATGATGGTCTCGCTGGAGGAGGCGCTGGCGCGCCACTATCCGGACGAGACCTTCGAGGTGCCGCCCTTCTTCCAGTTCGGCAGCTGGATCGGCGGCGACCGGGACGGCAACCCCTACGTCACCGCGAGCGTCACCCGCGAGACCCTGAAGCGCAACGCGCTGGCCTCGCTGCGGCGCTACCGCGACGGCATCAACCATCTCGCCCGCATGCTCTCGCTCACCGAGCGCTCGCTGCCGGTGCCGGAGGCGTTCGGGCGGGAACTCGCCCACGCTCTGACCGAGAGCGGCGACGCCAGGGCGATCGCGGGCCGCAATCCGGGCGAGCCCTACCGCCAGTTCCTCACCTGCGTGCAGCGCAAGCTCGAGGCGACGATCGCCCGCAACGAGGGCGCGCGCCCGGCCGGGCCGGACTATCCGAGCGCCGACGGGCTGATCAACGACCTGCGCGTGCTCGAACGGGGCCTCTGCGACGCGCGGTGCACGGGGCTCGCCACCGACCTCGTGCGCCCGGTGCGCCGCATGGTCGAGATCTTCCGCTTTTCGACGGTGCGCCTCGACATCCGCGAGAACTCCACCCGCACCACGCAGACGCTGCAGGCGCTCTGGGCCCGGCAGCACGGCGACCGTCCGCCGCCGGCCCCCGACTCGCCCGCGTGGCGGGACTGGCTGCTCGGCGAGCTCGCGCGCCCGCGCGATCCGGAGCGCGGCTTCGACGACCTGCCCGACGCCGCCCAGGAGACCCTCGACACCTTCGCGCTGGTGGGCGAGATGCGCGACACCCTCGACCGCGAGGCCTTCGGCAGCTTCATCCTGTCGATGACGCGCTCGGTCGAGGACGTGCTCGGCGCCTACCTGCTCGCCAAGGAGGCGGGCCTCTTCCTCGACGGGGCCGGCACCGAGATCTGCCCGCTGCCGATCGTGCCGCTGTTCGAGACGATCGACGACCTGCGCGCGGCGCCCGCCATCATGAAGGAATTGCTGGCGACCCCGGTCGTGCGCCGCTCCACCCGCTGGCAGGGCGGCGTGCAGGAGGTGATGATCGGCTACTCGGACTCGAACAAGGACGGCGGCTTCGTCGCCTCGAACTGGGAACTCTACAAGGCGCAGGCCCGCCTCACGGTGCTGGGCAAGCACGCGGGCGTGCCGATCGCCTTCTTCCACGGCCGCGGCGGCTCGGTCAGCCGCGGCGGCGTGCCGACCCACCGGGGCATCGCCGCCCAGCCGCCGGGCTCGATCAACGGGCGCTTCCGCATCACCGAGCAGGGCGAGGTCGTCTCGTTCAAGTATGCCAACCGCGGCACCGCCGCCTACCAGATGGAATTGCTGGCGGCCTCCGTGTTCGAGCACGCGCTGGCGCCCGAGCCCAACGGCAACGGGGCCGCCCGGCTCGGCGCGGACGACGCCATGGAGGCGCTGTCCGGCGCCTCGCGGGCGGCCTACGTCAACCTGCTGCAGACGGAGGGCCTGGTCGATTACTTCCAGGCGGCGAGCCCGCTCGACGAGATCGCGCTGCTCAACATCGGCTCGCGGCCGGCGCGGCGCTTCGGCGCCCGCTCGCTCTCGGACCTGCGCGCGATCCCCTGGGTCTTCGCGTGGTCGCAGAACCGGCACGTCGTCACCGGCTGGTACGGGGTGGGCTCAGGGATCCGCAGCTTCCTCGACGTGCGCGGGGCCGAGGGCGAGGCGCAGCTCAAGCGCCTGTTCGAGGAGTCGCGCGTGTTCCGCCTCGTCCTCGACGAGGTCGAGAAGACCCTGATGATGGTCGATCTCGACATCGCCCGGGACTATGCGGGCCTCGTCGCCGACGAGCTCGTGCGCGCCCGGATCTTCCGCATGGTCGAGGCCGAGTACGCCCTGACCCGGGAGATGGTGTTGCGGGTGAGCGGCGGGCGCGAGCTCGCCGAGCGCTTCCCCCTGTTCCGGGACCGGCTCCAGGGCCGGCTGCCGACGATCAACCAGGTGAGCCGCGAGCAGGTCGAGCTGCTGGCCCGCTTCCGCCAGGAGACCGACGAGGAGCGGCGCGAGGCCGTGAAGTCGGCGCTCCTCCTGTCCATCAACTGCATCGCCGTCGGCTTCGGCGCGACCGGGTGAGCCGGGACGCGGGACGGTCGCCGCGACCTGTCGCGCGCCGGCCGGCGATCCATGTTGTCACCGGAGCGCACGGCACCCCGGCTCCCGCGCGGCCCGCGAGCGGAACCAGAACCGTTACCAGGAGAGAGAAACACCGATGAGCTTCACCCTGATCCAGCAGGCCAAGGCGCGCCTGCACCGCTCCGAGCTCGCCGTGCCGGGCTCGAACCCGACCTTCATGGAGAAGTCGGCCTCGTCCGCCGCGGACGTGATCTTCCTCGACCTCGAGGACGCGGTCGCCCCCGACGACAAGGAGCAGGCCCGCAAGAACATCATCCAGGCCCTGAACGAGATCGATTGGGGCACCAAGACCATGATGATCCGCATCAACGGTCTCGACACCCACTACATGTACCGCGACGTCGTCGATATCGTCGAAGCCTGTCCGCGGCTGGACATGATCCTGATCCCCAAGGTCGGCGTGCCCCAGGACGTCTACGCGATCGACGTGCTCGTCACGCAGATCGAGCAGGCCAAGAAGCGCGAGAAGAAGCTCGGCTTCGAGGTGCTGATCGAGACCGCGCTCGGCATGGCCAACGTCGAGGCGATCGCGACCTCCTCCAAGCGCCTCGAGGCGATGTCCTTCGGGGTCGCCGACTACGCCGCCTCCTGCCGCACCCGCTCGACCGTGATCGGCGGCGTCAATCCCGATTACTCGGTGCTCACCGACAAGGACGAGGCGGGCAACCGCGAGACGCACTGGCAGGACCCGTGGCTGTTCGCCCAGCAGCGCATGCTGGTGGCCTGCCGCGCCTACGGCCTGCGCCCGATCGACGGCCCGTTCGGCGACTTCTCGGACAAGGACGGCTACCTCTCGGCCGCCCGCCGCTGTGCCGCGGCCGGCTACGAGGGCAAGTGGGCGATCCACCCGAGCCAGATCGAGCTCGCCAACGAGGTGTTCACGCCCTCCGAGAAGGAGGTCGAGAAGGCCCGCCGCATCCTCGTCGCCATGGAGGAGGCCGCGAAGGCCGGCCGCGGCGCGGTGGCCCTCGACGGCCGCCTCATCGACATCGCCTCGATCCGCATGGCCGAGGCGCTGATCGAGAAGGCCGACGCGATGTCGGGCAAGTAGGACCCGGGCGGATCTTTGGGGGCGGCCGCCGGAGCGATCCGGCGGCCGCCACCGTTTCAACGGAGGCGCCGGTTCGGCGCCCGACACGGGAGAGCCAGCCATGCACGTGACGATCGAACAGGCCGAGACCGCGATCCGCGCCGCCCGCGACAAGGCGGTCGAGCTCGGCACGCAGATGTGCATCGCGGTGGTGGATTCGGGCGGCAACCTGAAGGCGTTCTACCGCATGGACGACGCCTGGGTCGGCTCGATCGACATCGCCCAGAAGAAGGCCAAGACCTCCGTGTTCTTCGGCATGAAGACCGGCCAGATCGGCCAGCTCTCGCAGCCCGGCGGCTCGCTCTACGGCATCGAGCACTCCAACGACGGGCTGATCACCTTCCCGGGCGGCATCCCGATCGTGGACGCGGACGGCGTGATGTCGGGCGCGATCGGGGTCAGCGGCTCGACGGTGGAGAACGACGACGCGGTCGCCCAGGCCGGCGCGCAGGCGATCGGCAAGACGGAGCTGCCGGCGCACCCCTGGCGGACCTGATCCCGGCCGGCGCACCGTCCCGCAACCGCCGGTTAAGGCTACCGCCCTATGACGGGCCCATCAGCCAGCCACCGGTCGGGGAGCGCGACGATGAACCGTGAACAATTCGCCGAAGCCCTGCGACGCCTCGTGGCGACCCAGGTCGAGGACATCGAGCGGGCCGTCAAGGACGGCCACAAGACCATCGCGCTGAACGAGCTGGCGGACCTCAACCGCCAGCTCAAGGCCTTCGCGGCGGCGCTGAAGAAGGCGCCGGCCCGGGCCTGACGGGACGCGGGCCCGAAACGCCTCGAAGCCCCCGTCCGGATCGCCGGGCGGGGGCTTCGTCGTTCGAGGCCTACCAGCGCGGCCCGCCCCAGCGGCCCCCGGGCCCATCGGAGAAATCGCGCGGCGGCGGGTCGAAGCGCGGGCGGCGCGGGGGACCGAGATCGTCGGGCTCGTCGCAGACCCGGACCCGGCGGATCACCGGCTCGCCGTCGGCGTCGAAGCGGCGCTTCACGAAGACCCGGCAGGGTGGTGCGAGATCCGGCCCGGCCGAGAAGCGCGGGAAGCGGGGCGGCGGCCGGCGCCCGTAATCCTCCTCGAAGCCCGGGCCGCTTCCCGGCCCGAAATCCGGGCGCGGGCCGTAGGGCCCGTCGAAATCGGCCGCCTGGGCGGCGGTGCCGGCCAGCACCAGGGCAAGCAGCCCGAGGGTGCGGAGGCGAGGCGAGGGGAGGCGCGACATGGACATCCTCTGATGCCGCGTGGCCGGCGAGGCGCCGGGCCATCGGTGAGGATGGTGTCGCACGGGGCGCCTGAACGGCGCGGGAGCGGTCCCGTTCGGCGCCGTTCAGGCACCGGGACCGGCGGCCCCGGCCTACCGGTCGCTCGGGGCCGCCGCCGGGTCGCCGTCCGCGAAGGAGCCGCCCGCGCTGAACAGCTTGCGCAGGAAGCCCGGCGCCACGGCCGAGAGGGGGTTCACGCTGACTTCCGGAGAGGCCAGCCGCCCCTGCACCCGGAAGTTGACCGCGAACAGGCCCTCGTTGTGCCCACCCGCCAGCAGGGGCCCGAACAGCGGCACCTGCGCCACCACGTTGTTCAGCCCGTAGAGCGGCACGAAGGTGCCGTTGATGTCCGTGCGCTCGCGGCCCGTGTCGAGGAAGCCCGAGAGGGTGAAGCCGAGCGCCGCGTTCGAGATCGCCGCGTCCGAGAAGTCGACCCGGCTGCCCGAGCGCACGAAGTTCGCCCGCATCCGGTCGAAGGTCACCTCGGCCGCCTGCTGGACCGCGGGCCGGCGCCGACCGCGGGCGTCGACCGTCTCCGGGATGTCCGGGCCCCGGGCCATGATGCTCGAGAGCGCGGGCTCGTTGCGCAGCGTGAAGCTGCGGATCTGGACCACCCCCGCCTGCGGCCCGTCGTTCAGGTTGATCCCGGCGCTGAGCTTGCCGCCGAACATCCGGCGGTAGATGTCCACGAAGCGCAGCGTCGCGCCCGCATCCGCCGTCTCGACCGAGAGCACCGGCACGCCGCGCTCCCCCTTGGTCACGCTCGCCGCGAAGGGGGCGGAGCGGAAGCGGCCCGCGATGGTCGCTGCGCGCAGGTCCTTGCCCCGCAGCGAGAGCTTGAGGCTGGCGTTGGTCAGCGCCTCCTCGTTGTGGCCCGTGAGGATGCCGAGGGTGATGTCGGCGTCGATGTCCTTCGGAGCGGTCTCGCGGCCGCCCCGCTGTTCGGGCCCGGTCAGCGACTTCAGGAAGGGCCGCGCGTCGGCGACCGCGCCTCGCACGGCGACGCGGTAGCCCGAGCCGTTCCGGTCGACCACGACCCGCATGTCGTCGCCGGGCGAGAGCTTCACGCCGGAGAGTTCCGCCCGCTCCAGGCCGCCGTCGCCGAGGCTGGCGCTGCCGCGGGCGGAAGCCGTGCCGGCATCGAGCACGATGTCGCGCAGCTCCGCCCCGCCCTGGGTCTCGGAGAGGCTGAAGCCGAGGCGCCCGGCCTTGCCCGCGGCCTTGGTGAAGCCCGGCAGCAGCCCGTCGATGCCCGCACGCGTCAGGTCGGCCTCGACCCGGACCGGCGCCTTGCCCGCCCGCCCGAGCGGGACCACCGCCCGCACCGGGATCGTGCCGCTGAGCTGCGGGGCGGTGGGCAGGCCCTTCTTCGCCCGCACCGCCTCGTCGAGGGCGAGCCCCACCTGCACCTCGCCGCCGCCCGAGCGGGGCTGGCGCAGATCGACCGTGATCGGCGCGCCGAGCACCCGCGCGTCGCCCTTCAGGCTGAAGCCGTCGCGGCCGTAGGCGACGGCGAAGCGGCCGGACTCGAGCCGATCCTTGCCCACCACCTTGTCGACCGAGAGGTCGGAGAGGGTGCCGGAGATCGCGACCGGCAGGTCGGGCAGGTCGGGGATGTGCTTAAGGTTCAGCGGGAAGGCGATCTGCAGGTCGGCCGCGCCCCGGACCGTGGCCGGGTCGAGGTCGGCGCCCGACAGGCTCTTGAACATCCTGGTCTGGAGGAGGGCGGCGAGCGCGTCGGCGCCGCCGCCGAGTCGCAGGCCGATCTGCGCCACGACCGTGTCGGGGGTGATCTCCGGGATCACGAAGCTGCCGTCCGAGATGGCGAGCATGCGGCCGTCCGCCATGCGCAGATCCGCGGTGACGTCCCGGATCCGGGTGGTGCGGCCCGTGATGGTGCCGGCCACGCGCCCGCGCGTGAGGGGCGGCGCGTCGGGGGAGACCTCCAGGGCCGCCTCCGAGACCTGGAAGTCGATATGCACCGCGTTGTCGGGCATCGGCTCGCCGCGGGTCGCGGCGGCGAGTTCCGAGCCCGACATGTCCACCCGGATGTCCACCCTGTCGATGCGCCCGCCGCGCAGCGCGTCCACGAGGTAGTTGCGCGCGCCCGGCGCGATGTTCTCGGGCCAGAGCCGCAGGCCGGTGCGCACCTCGCTGTCGGTCGCCCCGATGTGGAGCGTCAGCCCGTCGTCGTCGGCGCTGGTGCCGAGCGTGCCGCCGAGCTGGCCCTTCACGCCGGGGCCCGAGAGGGTCAGCGCGTCGATGCTCAGGCCGCCGGCCCGGCCGGAGAGGCGGGCGTCCAGCGCCCCGATCACGACCGGCGCGTCTTTCGGCGCGGCGCCCCGCAGGGTGCCGTCGCGGCCGGAGAGCGTCGCCGTCCAGGCGGTGTCGGCGCCGGCCGGGCTCGCCTGCCAGAGGCCCGACAGGCGGACCGTGTTGCCCGCGCCCCGATAGTCGAGGCTGCCGAGCGTCATGGCGCGCTTGGCCTCGTCCCAGCTCGCCTGCGCGGTCAGGCTCTCGACCGTGACGGGGTTGAAGTCCTTCTCCTCGATGAGCAGCGAGCCGTCGCCGGTGCGCAGGCCGAGCTGCAGCGTCTCGATCCGCCCGTTCAGGAGGGCGGCGTCGGCCCGGGCCGAGAGCTTGAGGTCGGTCGTCACCGGCAGCTTCGACTGGCCGGAGAGCAGCAGCAGGTCGGTGACCGGCAGGTCGTCGAGGGTGATGATGCCGGTGCGGCGCCCGTCCGCGGCCTCCCGCAGGGTGCCGCCGAAGCGCCACTGCCCGTGCGGCCCGTCGATGCGCAATTCGAACAGGCGCGCGTCCTGGGTCGCGTCGCGCCCGAACAGGCCGTTGACGCGCTCGAACACCGCCTTGGCCTGCCCGTCCTCACCGACGAGCGTCAGGCGCGCGTTGGTGACGCGGGCCCGGTCGAGCGCGCCGACGACGCCTGCGGGATCCAGCACCACGCCGAAGATCGAGGCGATGCCGGCCGAGAGCGGCGAGACCGTGCCGCGGGCGGTGTCGACGCTCGGCAGGGTCTGGGGCGTGCTCGCCTGCGCGGCGTCGGGCGACGCGAAGGCGATCGAGCCGTCGTGGTGGACGAGCGCCGTCATCTGCACGTCCCGGAACTCGATGGAGCGCGGCTGCACGGCGAGCCGCAGCAGGCCCCAGCCGTCGAGGCTCACCACCGCGAGCGGCGCGCGCACCACCAGCGCGCCCTGCGGGTTGCGGATGTCGAGCCCGGCGATGCGGAGCGCCAGCGAATGCTCGGCGTCGAGTTCGAGGGAGGAATCGTTGAGGTCGATGCGCCAGCCCGGCCCGATCCGCTCGGCCACCGCCGCGGCGACCCGTCCCGAGAAGGCATCGAGGCTGATCGGGCCGGCGGCGAGCCGCAGCCAGACGAGGCCGCCCGCCAGACCGACGAGCACGACCAGGCCGAGCATGGTCAGGCCGCAGGCGAGGCCCCAGCGGCGGCCCGCCCGGGGCGGCGTCAGTCCCTCGGGTGCGTCAACCATCGAGACCTTGTATCGAGACCAAACGTCGAAGCGTGACCGCTGGATCGGAACGCGGGCTCATTTTAAGAGCGCGGTCGATCCCGACCCGGTCGGCTGTCGAACCCGCTGTTTCGGGGTCTTTCCCAGGCACACCATCAATCGGCCGAAAGGAAGGCACGATGTCCCTCACCGTCGGAGATCCGGCCCCGGATTTCACCCTGCCGGGCTCGTCCGGACAGAGCATCGCGCTTGCCGCGATGCGCGGTCACAAGATCGTGCTCTACTTCTACCCGAAGGACGACACGAGCGGCTGCACCCTGGAGGCGCAGGGCTTCAACGCGCTGCTCGCCGATTTCGAGGCCGCCGACGCGCGGGTGGTCGGCCTCTCGCCGGACCCGGTGAAGAGCCACGACACGTTCTGCGGCAAGTACGGGCTCCGGTTCCCGCTCGCCTCCGACGAGAGCAAGGAGACGCTCCGGGCCTACGGCGTCTGGGTCGAGAAGAGCATGTACGGGCGCAAGTACATGGGTGTCGAGCGCACCACCCTGCTCCTCGACCGGGAGGGGCGGATCGCCCGGATCTGGCCGAAGGTGAAGGTGCCGGGCCATGCGGAGGAAGTGCTGGGCGCGGCCCGCGACCTCGCCTGAGCGGTCCCCCGGGCCGTCTCGGGTGGGCCCGGGCGGGGCGGCCCTTTCGGGCTTCCTTAACCCTAACGGAGCCTGATGGGGCCGCGAGATGCGAACCCCGCCGCCCATGCGCCACCACGAGACATCGCCGGAACGAACCCGATCCCAGCGCGGCCCCGCGCTGCTCGCCTGCGGGCTCGGGCTGGCGATCCTCTGGGCCGGGGCGGCGACCTACGGCCTCGTCTTCCGCGACGACGCTCTGGCCCGCCTGTTGAGCGGCCAGGGCGGGATGCAGGCGGCCTACGAGGCGCGCATCGCCGCGCTCGGCGCCGAGATCGAGCGGGACCGCGAGACGCTCGCCGCCCGCACCGATCTGGAGCGCCGCCTCTCGGCCGCCCTGGAACGCCAGGCCGAGCTGGAGCGGCGCCAGTCGGTGCTCGGGCGCCTTCCCGGCCTCGCCCCCCCGCCGGCCGGGGAGGAGCGGCCCGCCCCCGACGCCTTCGAGCTGCGCGGCGAGGGCGAGCCCCGGGCCGGGCGGCGAGCCGAGCGGGCCGCCGTCCGGCTCGCCGGGCTCGAATCCGGGCTCGACGCCGTGCAGGCGGCGCAGGCCCGCGCCCTCGGCCGGGTGGTCGACGGCGCCGCGCGGGACGTGCGGCACCTGCGCGGCGTGATCCGCGGCGCCGGGCTCGACCCTGCCCGGTTCGCGGGCGCGGCCTCCGCCGTCGGCGGCCCGCTCGTGCCGCTGCCCGGGGGCGACTTCCCGGGGATGCTGGAGGCGGCGCAAGCGGCTCTCGGCGAGGCCGAGCGCCTGCGCCGGAGCACGGAGACGCTGCCGCTGCGGCCCCCGGTCGAGGGTGCGCACGGCGTGTCGAGCGGCTTCGGCGCCCGGCTCGATCCCTTCACCCGGGGGCTTGCCCTCCACACCGGCCTGGACCTGAAGGCGGAGACGGGCGAGCCCGCACGCGCCACCGCGCCCGGCCGGGTGACGGCGGCGGAGTTCGCGGGCGGCTACGGCAACATGGTCGAGATCGACCACGGGCACGGCCTCACCACGCGCTACGCGCATCTCGCCCGCATCGCGGTGGTGCCGGGCCAGTGGATGGCGGCCGGCGCCGTCGTCGGCCGCATCGGCTCCACCGGCCGCTCCACCGGCGCGCACCTGCACTACGAGACCCGGATCGACGGCGAGCCGGTCGATCCGGAGCGCTTCCTCGAGGCCGGGCGGCGGCTCGGGGCGGCAGCGCCCTGAGGCCGTCCCCTATCGCAGCGCCCGGAAGGCCTCGGCCGCCGCATCGTCCGTCTTGTCGATGTCGGGCGCGTCGATGCGCCGGTAGCGGGCCTGGATCAGGCCGAAGGCCCCGAAGGCGACGTGCCCGGCCGCGACCACGGCGAGCAGGATCCAGCCGTATTCCTGCCGCCGCAGCAGCCGGAAGGCCTCGCCCAGGCCCTTCACCTCGGAGGAGCGCTGGTACCACGCCGCCACGACGAGGAAGCCGCCGATGATCAGGAAGGCGACCCCGCGCGCCGCGTAGCCGAAGCGCCCGATCGGCCGCGCCCAGCGGCACTGCTCCGGGCCGAGCGCGAGGCGCTCGGTCACGTCGCCGCCGACCGCCTTGCCCAGGAAGCCGAAGCCGCCGGCCACGATCCCGAGGCCGATCAGCGCCAGCAGCCAGCGGCCGAGCGGCTTGGCCATGAGCCACGCGCTCCAGTCCTGCATCCCGTCGCCGCCCTTGAGGCCGAGCCCCAGGCTGAGGCTCGCCGCGGTGAGCGCGAGGCCGGCATAGATCCCGGCGCTGACGAGATGCGCGCCGCGCACCGCCAGCCCTTTCGGGCCGGCGCCGCGCCGGTCCGCGTCGGTGATCCCCTCCACCAGGCGCCAGATCGCGAAGGCGAGGAGCCCGACCGCGATCGCCCCGACCACGACGGGCCCGAAGGGTCCGCCGAGCACCGTCCGCAGCGCGCCCTTGCTGTCCCCGGTCTGACCGCCCGCGCCGAGCGCCGCCAGCACGGCGAGCGCGCCGACCACGCAGTAGACGAGGCCGCGCGCGCCGTAGCCGTAGCGGGCGAGGCGCTCGAGGGTGTTGCGTCCGGCGAACGCCCTCACGTCGGGGACCGCTGCGGCTTGCCGGCGAGCGAGACGTAGAAGCCGAGCCCGTCCTGCGCCGGCAGGGTCTGCAGGCGCTCGATCAGGCCGCGGCGCTTGGCGTCGAGCAGGAGGCGGCCGATCGGCTGGAACAGGGTCTCGCCGCCGCCCTCGGGGGGCGGGGCGAGGCGGATCGCCACCACCTTGCTCTTCCCGAAGCGGGAGCGCTCCAGCATGTCCTTGAGCGAGGCCTCGGCCGTGGCGCGGTTGGCGCCGCGCAGGTCCAGCACCGCCTCCGCATCGGTGACGCCGAGCGAGCCGCGCAGCTTGTCGGCGTAGAACTCTTCGAAGTGGGGCAAGGGCAGAGGACCTGACGAAGGCTAGAAGACGACGCGGGCGTAGATATCCGAAACGGCCAAGTCGCCGTCGAGTTCGGGCAGCGCGATCCGGTCGGCGGGACCGAAGACCTGCATCTCCCAGTCGCGGTCGCGCTGCCAGACCTCGATCCGCCTCTCGTTCTGGTAGACGATCAGGAAGGTCCTGAGGCTCGGCACGGTGAGGTAGAAATCGACCTTGCGCCCGCGATCGTTGGCCATGGTGGAGGGCGAGAGGACCTCGGCGATCAGCACGGGGTCGCGCGCGTAGCCGCTCGGGAGCGGCGGTCCGCAGCGCACGACGACGTCCGGGATCGGCGCGAAATCGTCCATCGCCTCGCTCAGGATGGCGAGGCCGGGCAATGCCTCGCACCCGCGCGCGTCGGCGAGGTCGCCGACCCGGCGCAGCAGGTTGTAGACGAGTCGCTGATGTCGCTCCCGCGGCGGCGACGTCAGCACGGGTTCGCCGTCGAGGAGTTCCCAGCGCTCCTCGTCGGGGCGGCTCTCCACCCAGACCTGATACTCGGCGACGCTCATGCGGGCGTCGCGTCTCGCGGCCAAAGCCATCGGGGCCTCATCCTGCCTGCGCCCGGATGGTAGCACCGCGGAGGCCGCCCGCAACAGCGACCGCCGGGGCCATGGCCCCGGCGGCCAGGTCCGAACCGATCAGCCGTGCACGAGCACGTTGCGGAACTGCCAGGGATCCTGCGTGTCGATGTCCTCCGGGAACAGGCCGGGGCGGTCGGTGAGCGGGGTCCAGTCGGTGTAGACGCCGACCACGGGGCCGAGATACGGCGTTTGGACCTCCAGGCAGCGGCGGAAATCCATCTCGTCGGCCTCGACGATGCCGGCCTCCGGGTTCTCCAGCGCCCAGACCATGCCGGCCAGCACCGCGCTCGTCACCTGCAGGCCCGTGGCGTTCTGGTAGGGGGCGATGGCCCGGGTCTCCTCGACCGAGAGCTGCGAGCCGTACCAGTAGGCGTTCTTCTTGTGGCCGTAGACGAGCACGCCGAGCTCGTCGATGCCGTCCACGATCTCGTTCTCGTCGAGGATGTGCTGGCGCTCCTGCACCTTGCCGGCATTGCCGAACATCTCGTGGAGCGAGAGCACGGCGTCGTCGGCCGGGTGGTAGGCGTAGTGGCAGGTCGGGCGGAAGACCGGCCGATCGCCCTCGCGCACCGTGTAGTAGTCCGCGATCGAGATCGCCTCGTTGTGGGTGACGAGGAAGCCGAACTGGGCGCCCACCGTCGGCACCCAGGTGCGCACGCGGGTGTCGGCGCCGGGCTGGAGCAGGTAGATCGCGCAACGCGAGCCCGTCTCCTGCTCGCGGGCGTTGTCGGGCTTCCAGGTCTCGTGGGTGCCCCAGCCGAGCTCGGCCGGCTGGTTGCCCTCGGAGACGAAGCCCTCGACCGACCAGGTGTTGACGAAGACGCCGCGCGGCTTCGGGTTCTTGGCGCGCTGGGTGTCGCGCTCGGCGATGTGGACGCCCTTGACGCCGAGATCCTTCATCAGCGCGGCCCACTCGGCCCGGGAGGACGGCTCCGCCCGCTCCAGGCCCGTGTCCGCAGCGATGTTGAGGAGCGCCTGCTTCACGAACCACGAGACCATGCCCGGGTTGGCGCCGCAGCACGACACCGCCGTGGTGCCGCCGGGGCTCTGGGCGCGGGCGTCGAGGATGTTCTGGCGCAGCGCGTAGTTGGTGCGGTCGCCCTGGCTCTTCGACTTGTCGAAGTAGAAGCCCGGCCAGGGCTCGGCCACGGTGTCGATGTAGAGCGCGCCGAGCTCGCGGCAGAGCTCCATGATGGCCCGCGAGGAGGTATCGACCGAGAGGTTGACGCAGAAGCCCTGGCCGCCGCCCTCGGTGAGGAGCGGAGTCAGCACAGCGCGGAAATTCTCGGGGGTGAGCGCCACCGTCTCGAAGCGCAGGCCGTGCTTCTCGGCGAGCGCCTTGTGGGTATCGACCGGGTCGATCACCGTGAAGCGGGCGCGGTCATACTCGAAGTGGCGCTCGATGAGCGGCAGGGTGCCGCGCCCGATCGAGCCGAAGCCGATCATCACGATGGGCCCGCTGATGCGGCCGTAGATCGGGTGACGGGACGGCTGATCGGTCATTCCGGGGAGATCCTCATCGTCTCGCGCGCCCCGGCAGGGGCGGGTGGTCGGGCATCGGTGGTTAAGCGTCGTCCGTGACGAAGCGGCGACAGGCCGGGCGCGGCTGTCCCGGCGATGCGCCGGGGCGGGCGGCTGCAGCACGCTCCGGAGGGCTTCTGACCGCGCCCGCCCGCGTGGTCAACCGTCCGTGCCCGGGCGGGTCCGGCCTGGATCAAGACCTCGTCCCGCCCGATCGCCCGGCGAAAGACAGATTTTCTCCCGAACCGCGGGCCGGATCGCGTCCTGCCCGAGCGACCCTGCAGAACAGCGCAAGTGTTCCGCGCCGCCGGCACTTTGCGACATATGAGATTCCCGCATGTGCCCCGTGCGGCCCGGCGCGTTGCGCCGCCCGCGCACCCTGCTCACATTGCACTGCAACAGAGGCCGAACGGTCCGTGGAAGCGCCCCCCAGACGCCCATGGAGTGAGCCATGCTCTCGGTCCTCGTCTCCCAGTGCCCCGCCCCCGAGCAGGAGGCGGTCGATCGCGACCCCGGCCTGCTGACCCTCGCCTTCGCGCTGGTGCGGAGCCTGCGCCGCCGGCTGGCCTGAGGCCGGGCCACCACGCGTCTCGGCGGGCGTTGCCCCTACGCGATTGCCTCGTCCTTCCCCCGACGCTAGAGCGCTCCGGGCCGTCGGGATCGGATCTGGAACGGCTCTAAAGCTCTGGGCGCGCATCGACTTCCGGTGCCGTCCGGTACGCCGCCGAGGGGACGAGATCGATGCCGACACGCGCGCTTGCCGAATCTGCGGCCCGGACGACCCGGCACCGGGCAGGCCTGGGCGTCGCGCTGCTCGCCGCCCTGCTGCTGTCGGTGCCGGCCGCGGCGCAGGAGACAGCGCCCGGGGCGGACGAGGCTCCAGCCGCCCCCCAGAAGCCCAAGCCCAAACCGGCCCCCAAGCCGAAGCCCAAGGCTGCGGAGAAGGCCGCCGAAAAGCCCGCGGAGGTGAAGTCCGAGGCCGCTTCCCCGGCCGCTTGGCCCGCGGGGGCCGACTCGGTGAGCGAGACCTACGGCGAGTGGACGACGAACTGCGCCCGCGCCGAGGCGCGGACGAGCTGCCTCGTCACCCAGTCCCAGGGCGACCGCCAGAGCGGCCGGCGCCAGTTCGTGTTCGAGATCCGGACCCCGCAGGAGGGCCGGGCCGAAGGTCTGATCCTGATGCCGTTCGGGCTCAACATCGAGTCCGGCGTGACCTTCAAGCTCGACGAGGCGGTCCTCGGCAAGGGCGCGCCCTACACCACCTGCACGAGCGAGGGCTGCCTCGTGCCGATCAGCTTCCCGACGCTCGCCACCGACGCGATGAAGAGCGCCAAGGCCCTCGTGGTGAACGCCCAGAAGGCCAACAGCACCGAGGCTGTCACCATCACCCTGCCGCTCGGCGGCTTCAACGCCGCCTTCGCTCGCGCCGCCGCGCTCGGGGGCTGAGCGGCTGGCCGCGCGGGATGCCGAACCGATCGAAACCGCTCTGGATCCTGACGGCGGCCCTGCTCGTCGGCACGCCGGCGCTCTGGATCGTCTACTGGTGGCAGGTCCTGGCATCGGGCAGCCTGCCGCACGACGGGGACGCCGTGGCTATCCCGATGTTCGCGGGCGTGGTGACGGGCTTCCTCGCAAGCCCGCTCGTGCTGGCCACGGCGTGGTTCTGTCTCAGGCGCTACGATCCGCGCACGCGGCTCCTCGCGTGGCGCGGCGACCGGCCGGTGAGGAGCGTGGCGGCGACCCTCGTGTTCGGCGGCCCAGCCCTCGTGCTGACGGCAGGCTTGCTCCACGACCTCGTCCTGGGTGTCGAGCCCCTCCACGAATACATCCTCGTCGCCCTCCGGGCGCCCTGGATCGCGTGGCTCCTCGCGATGCGGGCGGCACTGGTCGGACAGCGCGCGCCCGCCGCCGGTGACGACGGCGCACCGCGTCCGATTTCCGGCAGTCCGTGAGCTGGGCTAAGAACAGGGCCGCATGAGGCCGGACGAACCGGCTCGGCAGGGCCGACAGGGAGGGAACGCCATGGGGCGGACGACGAGACGGATCATGCTGGCGGTGCTGCTCGCGGGGGCGGGGATCCCCTCCGCGCGGGCGCAGGAGCCAGCCCCGCCCGCCACGGAGGCGAAGCCGCCCGAACTCGCCAAGAACGAGACCATGGCGGCCCGGCTCGCCGGTCTGGTGGGCTTCGTCAACGTCGCCTGCCCGGAGCTGCGCGGCGAGCCGGAGCAGCTCCACGCCGCGGTGCGCCGCCTCGGCGTCGAGCCCGGCGCCCTCGATGCCGGGACGCTGCACCTCGCCGCCACCGCCTATCTGGAGAGCTACCGCAAGGATCCCGAGGCCAATTGCCGGCGCGCCTTCGACAGCTTCGGCCCCTCGGGCAGCCTCGTCCCGAACCTCGTCGCCCGCCGCTGAGGCCCCGGTACGCCTCCATTAAGCCGCCGTTAGCCGTGCGCCCGGCAGAGTCGCGCTGCGTACGGCGTCGGGGCGTTCCATGGGGGCGGGACAGGTGAGGGGAGACCGGGCGGGCGGCCTGCGGGCGTTGCGCGCGGCCCTGCTCCTGGGAGCCCTGGCGGCCCTGCCCGTTCCCGCGGCCGCCGCGCGGCTCGTCGCCCTGACGGGCAGCGAGGCCCGGGCCGGCGAGGGCGCCGCGCCCGCGCCCTACGGCCGCATCCGCCTCACCTTCGACAGGCCGGTCTCGGTCAAGGCGCGGGCGAGCGCGGGCGTGCTGATCCTGAGCTTCTCCGAGCGGGCCCCCGGCGGGGCCGAGCGGCTCGCCCAGGAGATGCCCGCCTACATCGCGGTGGCCCGGCGCGATCCCGACGGGACCGGCCTGCGCCTCGCCCTGCAGCGGCCCGTCCGGATCAGCGTGCAGGAGGCGGCCGAGCAGGTCTTCGTCGATCTCCTGCCCGAGGGCTGGACCGGTCTCGTGCCGCCGCTGCCCGCGGAGGTGGTGGCCGAGCTGGCGCGGCGGGCCGAGGCGGCGGAGGCGGCGCTGCGGGTGCGCAACCCGCCCCCGGCCCGCCGCCCGCTCGCCCTCGAGGTCGCCCACCTGCCCACCCTGACGCGCCTGTCGCTGCGGCTGCCGCCGGGGGTGTCCAGCCAGAGCCTGCGGGAGGGCGCCGCCACCCGCCTGCGCATCGCCGGCGCCTGGACCATCGACACCGCGGAGGCGCGCGGCCGGACGGCGCCGGCCCTCGCCGGCCTGGCCGTGGAGACGGAGGCCGAGTCCGCGAGCCTGCTGCTCACCCCGGCCGAGGGCTACGCGCTCAGCGTCGAGCGCGAGGACGACGCGGTCGCCGTCGATCTGGTCAAGGCGGGCGAGAGGCCCGCAGACCCGGTGGTCGGGCCGGGGGGCGGTCCAGGGGTCGGGCCGGCGATCCCGTCGGCGACCGGGCGGGCGGCCGCGGCGGAGGCGCCGCGTCCCGCCGATCCGCCGCGGCCGGCCCCCGCGCCCCGCGAGAGCGCCCCCCGCCCCGCCTCCGAGGCCGAGCCGCCGCTGGCCAAACCCGGCACGGGCCTCGTCTTCGGCTTCCGCGCCCTGCCGCCGGTGGCGCTGTTCGAGCGCCTGGGCGTGGCGACGCTGGCCTTCGAGACGGACGAGCCCGTACGCCTGCCCGAGGCCGGCACGGCTGCCGGGCTCAGCCCCCTCGGCGAGCCGCGCCGGGTCGGCAACCTCACCGTGCTGCGCTTCTCGGTTCCGCCCGGCCGGCTCGTCGATCTGCTGCCGGTGGCGGCCGGGGAGGGCGCCGGCTGGGAACTCGTCGCGGGCGAGGCGCTGACGCCCAGCACCGTGCTCGACCCCCGGCGGCGGACGGACGCCGCCGGCCGCTTCGGCCTCGCGGTCGATCTGCCGAAACCCGGCGCGGCGACTTGGCTCGATCTCGACGGCGAGCGGATCGCCCTCGTCACCACCCGGGGCCGGCGGCCGGCCGGGATGCCCAAGCGCCAGCGCTTCGTCGATTTCGAGCTGCTGCCGAGCCGGTTCGGCCTCGCGGTGCTGGCGCTGGCCGACGACCTCGCGGTGCGCCCCGACCTCGACGGGGTCGTGGTCGGGCGCGAGGGCGGGCTCGCGGTGTCGAGCGTGGCGCAGCGCCCGGAGACGGCTTTGGCCGAGGCGGGCGCCCCGGCCATCGATCCCGAGGGCTGGGCGCGGGCCCGGACCGGCAACCTGCGCGCGCTCCTGCGCCAGCAATTCGCCGCCGCCGCCGCCGCGCCGCCGGGGGAGCGCGGCCCCTTGCGCGTCGCCCATGCCCGCACGCTCATCGCCGCCGGGCTCGACCTGGAGGGACTGGCGGCCCTCGAGACCGCCGCGGCGGACGATCCGCTGGTGGCAGTGCAGCGCGAGACCAGCCTCTGGCGCGGTCTCGCCCTCCTGCGCGCGGGCCGCCCCGCCGAGGCCCGCGCGGCGCTCGGCGGCGACGTGCTGGAGCGCGATCCCGAGGCGGTGCTGTGGCGCTCGGTGGCGGAGGCGGGCGCGGGCCTGTGGCGCGAGGCCGAAGCCGGCTTCGGCCGCACCCTGCCCCTCGCCGGCCGCCTGCCGGAGGATCTGCGCGACCTCGTGCTCGCGGCGGCGGCCGAGTCCGCGATCGAGGGCGGCGACATCGACGCGGCGGTCGCCCGGATGGACGCCGCGCCCAAGCACGACCCGCTGGTGCGCGACCGCCTCGCCCTGGTGAAGGGCCGGGTGGAGGAGCTGACCGGCCAGACGGTGGCCGCCCTCGACCGCTACGAGCGCCTGGAGGTCGCGGCCGCCGCGCCCGTCGCCGCCGCCGCGGGCCTGCGCCGGACCCTGCTGGCGCTCGGCACGGCCAAGATGTCCTCCGGCGAGGCGCTCGCCCGGCTGGAGCGCCTCGCCCTGACCTGGCGCGGCGGCCCGACCGAGGAGGCGATCATCGCCGGCCTCGCCCGCAGCTACGCGGCCGCCGGCCGCTTCCGCGAGGCCTTCGCGACGACCCGGCGCGCATCCGCGGCCTTCCCGACCTCCGAGATGGCACGGGTGCTCAACGGCGAGGCGCAGAGCCTGTTCGACGCGCTCTACCTCGGCGGACGCGGCGACGCGTTGCCGGGCGTGGAGGCGGTGGCGCTCTACTTCGACTTCAAGGAATTCGCCCCGATCGGCCGGCGCGGCGACGAGGTGGTGCGCCGCCTCGCCGACCGGCTGGTCGGGCTCGACCTGCTCGATTCGGCGGGCGAGCTCCTGCAGCACCAGATCGACCACCGCCTCACCGGCCAGGCCCGCGCCGCGGTCGCGGCCCGCCTCGCCACGGTGCGGCTGATGGACGGGAAGCCCCTCCAGGCGCTGGAGGCGATCGACGCGACCCACCTGCCGGAGCTGCCGGCCGACCTGCGCCGCGCCCGCGCCCTGGTGCGCGCCCGCGCCCTGTCGGATCTGAGCCGTACGGACCTCGCCCTGGAGACGATCGAGGACGAGGGCGGCCCCGACGTCGCGCGCCTCAGGGCCGACATCCTCTGGGCGGCCCGGCGCTGGCGCGGCGCCGGCGAGGCGCACGAGGCGCTGCTCGGCGAGGTCTGGCGCGGCGGCAAGTCCCTCGACGCGGCCGCCCGCGCAGACGTGATCCGCGCCGGCATCGCCTACGACCTCGCGGACGAGCGCCTGGGCCTGGAGAGACTGAAGGCCAAGTTCGCCGGCCTGATGGCCGAGAGCGCGGACGCGCGCAGCTTCGCGCTGATCACCGGCGCCGACCCGACGCGCCAGCCGGGCTTCCGCGAGATCGCCCAGCGCGCCTCGAAGGCCGAGACGCTCGGCGCCTTCCTGGCCGAGTACCGCAAGCGCTATCCCGACGCCGCCGCGCCCGAGCGCGGCCGGGCGGACGGCGGCTCCCCGCCGGGTCCGGGGGAGGGCGCGCAGAGCCGCGCGGAGACGCAGCCGGCGCCCCCGCCCGGATAGCGCGCCCGGATCGGTCGGCTACGAGCCGAACTGCGAGCCGAGCTGCTCCAGGTACTCGGCGAGGTCGAGGCCGCCGACGCGCTTGCCGTAGTCGAAGCGCTGGCCCTGGCGGATGTCGATGCTGGCGCTGCGGGTCGTCAGTGTGAACGGGCGCACGCAGACCCAGGCGCCGTCGCGGCGATGCTCGAAGTATCCGAGGATGTCGTGCTTGGCCATTGGACCCACCGGGAACGGAAATCGGCAGGTTAACGGCCGGAAACGCCGGCGGTTCGACTGCTCATCCGAAATCGTCGCTCGCGGCGTTACGCTCAAGCTTGGTCCGGGGCGGAGCGGACGGGCGTCCCGGCGATGACGGGGCGGCCCCGACCGCTCGCGCCGAAGCGGCCTCAGCCGTCGAGCAGTTCCACCGTCACCGGAACGTGGTCCGAGGGCTTCTCCAGGCCGCGCAGGTGCTTCTGGACCGAGGCCGAGACCAGCCGGTCGGCGGCCTGCGGCGAGAGCAGCAGGTGGTCGATGCGGATGCCCTGGTTCCGCGGCCAGCAGCCGGCCTGGTAGTCCCAGAAGGTGTAGACCCCCGCGCGCGGGTCGCAGGCCCGGAGCGCGTCGGTGAGACCCTCGGCGAGCAGGCTCCGGAAGGCCGCGCGCGATTCCGGCCGGAACAGCGCGTCCTCGCGCCACGCCTCCGGGTCGGCGGCGTCCTCCGGGTCCGGGATGACGTTGTAGTCGCCGGCCAGCACCAGCGGCACTTCGGCGTCCATCAGCGCGCGGGCGTGCCGGCGCAGGCGCTCGAGGAAGGCCAGCTTGTAGGGGAATTTCTCGCTCGCCACCGGGTTGCCGTTGGGCAGGTAGATCGAGGCGACCCGCACCGGCGCGACGCCCTCGCCCGCGACCAGCCCCTCGATGTAGCGCGCCTGGACGTCGGCCTCGTCGCCCGGCAGGCCGCGCCGCACCTCGGTGAGCGCGAGCGGCCGGCGCACCAGCAGCGCGACGCCGTTATAGGCCTTCTGTCCCAGCGTCTCGACCCGGTAGCCCGCCGCCTCGATCTCGGCGCGGGGAACGGACTCGTCCTGGCACTTCAGCTCCTGCAGGCAGACCACGTCGGGCTTGGCCTCGCCCAGGAAGGCCGTGAGGTGCCCGACCCGCTGCTTGATCGAGTTGACGTTCCAGGTGCTGATCCGCATCACGCCGCGTCCCTTGAGGCCGGCGCCCGTCATCGGGCCTTCGCACCCGCCTGACAAGCGGCGGGCGGGGGAGAAGGGGCCACGATGAGCACCGACTGGTTCGAGCCGATCCGGGCCTATTGCGAGCGCGCCGGCGCCGGGTTCTGGGACGAGCCGCTGAACGCCGCGACGAACGCAGCCTTCCTAGTCGCGGCGCTGGCCGCCGCCCGGCGCGCGGGGCGCGACCCGGCCGCCCTGGCGCTGGCCGCCCTCGCCGGCATCGTCGGGATCGGCTCGTTCCTGTTCCACACGCTCGCCGTGCACTGGGCGATGCTGGCCGACGTGATCCCGATCGCGCTCTTCATCTACGGCTACTTCTTCCTCGCCCTGCGGCGCTTCCTCGGGCTCGGGGGGCTTGCGGCGGGCGGCGCCACGCTCGGCTTCCTCATCGTCTCGTTCGGCCTCGTCCCGGCGCTCGACGCGCTCACCGGCCGCGACGTCGAGGCGCTGACCAACGGCTCGATCGCCTACCTGCCGGCCTTCCTGGCGCTCGGCGGCGTCGCGGCGCCGCTCGTCGCCGGCCAGACCTGCCATCGGGCCGCGGCCCGCCGCGCGGCGGGTCTGGCGCTCCTCGGAATCGCCGCCCTGTTCGGCCTCTCGCTCGCGGCGCGCACCCTCGACCGGGCGGCCTGCGGGACGATTCCCGTCGGCACGCACTGGCTCTGGCACCTCTTCAACGCGGGCGTCCTCTACGGGCTGATCACGACGGCCATCCGCTACCGGCAGCGCGTGCCGGACTGACGGCGCACCGCGGGCTCGCAGGTCCTTTGCGGGTTTCTTGCGGGTTTCTTGCGGGTGCGGACAAATCGTTGCATGAGTGCCGCGCCCGCCGGGGCGCGTCCGCGCTCCGCCGCTTGCCGGGCCCGGATAGGAACCATGACACACAGCCTCCGCCTCGGCGTCGCCGGCCTCGGCACCGTGGGTGCCTCCGTCGTCCGCATGATCGCGCGCCGCGCCGACGCGCTCTTCGCCGCGACCGGCCGGGAGATCCGCATCACCGCCGTCTCCTCGCGCGACCGGAACCGCGACCGCGGGCTCGACCTCTCCGGCATCCAGTGGTTCGACGATCCGGTGGCGCTCGCCCGCTCGGGCGCGGTCGATTGCGTGGTCGAGCTGATCGGCGGCTCGGAGGGGCCGGCCAAGGCCACCGTCGAGGCGGCGCTCGCCTCGGGCAAGCACGTGGTCACCGCCAACAAGGCGCTGCTCGCCCATCACGGCGCGGCGCTCGCGAAGGCCGCCGAGGCGGCGGGCGTGGCGCTGGCCTTCGAGGCCTCGGTCGCGGGCGGCATTCCCGTGGTGAAGGCGCTCCGCGAGGGTCTGCCCGGCAACGCGGTGAGCCGCGTCTACGGGATCCTCAACGGCACCTGCAACTACATCCTCTCGCGCATGGAGCGCGAGGGCCTGACCTTCGAGGCCTGCCTCAAGGACGCGCAGGCGCTGGGCTACGCCGAGGCCGACCCGACCTTCGACGTCGAGGGCTTCGACACCGCCCACAAGCTCGCCATCCTCACGAGCCTCGCCTTCGGCACCGTCGTGGACGCCGAGGGCGTCTCGGTCGAGGGCATCTCGCGGGTGCAGCCGCTCGATCTGCGCATGGCCGACGAGCTCGGCTACCGGATCAAGCTGCTCGGCGTCGCCCAGGCGACCGCGGCCGGCATCGAGCAGCGGGTGCACCCGACCATGGTGCCGAAATCCTCCGCCATCGCCCAGGTGATGGGCGTGACGAACGCCGTCACGGTCGATGCCGACGCGGTGGGCGAACTCACCCTGATCGGCCCGGGCGCGGGCGGCGAGGCCACCGCGTCCGCGGTCGTCGCCGACATCGCCGACGTTGCCGCGAACATGGCGGCCGGCCGCGTGCGCCCGACCTTCGGCCGACCGAGCGCCGCCTTGCGCCCGGCCGAGCGGGTCGAGATGCAGCGCCACGAGGGCGGCTACTACATCCGGCTCACCGTGCACGACCGCCCGGGCGTCGCCGCGGGCGTGGCCACCCGCATGGCCGAGCGCGAGATCTCGATCGAGAGCATCCTGCAGCGCCGCAGCGAGAACGCGGCGGTCAACGACCCGCGCGGGCGCTCCGGCCAGCCGGTGCCGCTGGTGCTGATCACCTACGCGGCCACGGAGGGGAACATCCGCGCCGCCCTCGACGCCATCGCGGCGGACGGCCTGCTCGCCGAGTCGCCTCAGCTGATCCGGATCGAGCGGGAATGATTCGTTAATCTGGAGTTGTAGGGGAAACCCGCGCGCTCCGGCCGGGTTGGGCGGAGACCGATCCGCCGCGTCCGTGCTATGCGGTCGGGCAGAGGAAGCTCCCGCGCGGCACGCGCCGCGCCGGGGGACGGCACCGGAAACATCCGGGCCGGGACGCGAGGGCAGGAACCATGTCTGAGGCGCCGCACGAGGGCTCGCGCAACGTCGCGATGCGCATCCTCGGCCTGGAACTCGCCCGCGTGACCGAGCGGGCGGCGATCGCCGCGGCGCGGCTGCGGGGACAGGGCAACGAGAAGGCCGCCGATCAGGCCGCCGTCGATGCGATGCGCGAGGAGCTGAACACCCTGCCGGTGGACGGCCGCGTGGTGATCGGCGAGGGCGAGCGCGACGAGGCGCCGATGCTCTACATCGGCGAGCGGCTCGGCCGCGGCGGGCTGGAGGTCGACATCGCGGTCGATCCGCTGGAAGGCACCACCCTCTGCGCCAAGGACATGCCCGGCGCCATCGCGGTGATGGCGATCGCCGAGCGCGGCGCCCTGCTCGCCGCACCCGACGTCTACATGCAGAAGATCGCGGTCGGCCCCGGCTATCCGGCGGGCGTGATCGATCTCGACGCGAGCCCGACCGACAACATCCTGGCGCTGGCCCGCGCCAAGGGCGTGCGCCCCCACCAGATCACCGCGCTCGTGCTCGACCGGCCGCGCCATGCCGGCCTCGTCGCCGAGATCCGCGACACGGGGGCGGGCGTGCGCCTGATCTCGGACGGCGACATCGCCGGCATCATCTTCACCACGAGCCCGGAGGAGACCGGGGTCGACATCTATCTGGGCACGGGGGCCGCCCCCGAGGGCGTGATCGCGGCGGCCGCGCTCCGCTGCACCGGCGGCCAGATGCAGGGCCGGCTGATCCTCGACTCCGCCGAGAAGCGGCGCCGGGCCGAGGGCATGGGCATCACCGAACCGAACCGGATCTACGACCTGACGGAGCTGGCGCGCGGCGACGTGATCGTGGCGGCGACCGGCGTCACCGACGGATCGCTGCTGCGCGGGGTACGCTTCCGCCCGAACGTGATCGAGACCGAGACCGTGGTCTACCGCTCCGCCACCGGCACGATCCGCCGCATCCGCGGCGAGCGGCGGCGCCTGGACGCGGGGGCCTAGGCCCGCGGGTTCCGTCCGGTTACGGGGATCGCTTCGTCTGGCGCGGATGCTCCCCCTCTTCGGCCGGGGGAGGGAGAGCGGCGCGGACTGCCCGGGCCCGAAGCCGCCTCATACCGTTTCCGGTCGATCGGTTCGGCCGCGCGCGGTGAACCGCGCCATGCCCCCTCTCCCATAGGGAGAGGGGGCCCGCGCTTCGTCCTGAGGCGATGCGTCAGACCGCACCGATCGACCGGAAACGGTATCAAACCTCCACCGTCAGCGGCACGCGGATGCGCCGGCCGCCGGGCTCGTCCAGGGCGCACCTGAGCTCGAGCCGCACCCGCGCTCCCGCCCGCTGCGCGGAAGCCGGCAGGTGGAGCCGGCACTGGACCACGGTGTCCCGCCCCGCGAGCGCGCGCCAGCGCACCGCGTGGCGGCGCCCGGCCCGCGTCCAGCGATCGCCGTCGTCCGGCTGGACGCTGAGCCGCGCGCCGCCGGGCGCCAGCACGTCCACGCCGTCGATCAGGACGTCGGCGGCCGCGGCGTTCGAGATCGCGAGGGCGAAGGCGTAGCCCTGCCGGCCCTGCCACGCGCCGACGAGCCGGCGCGCGGCGACCGGCGCGCCCTCCGGCACGGCCAAGGCGCCGCGCCGCCCGGCCCCGATGCGGAGGCCCGCGTACAGGATCGCGCCGGCCAGGAGCAGGAGGCCGGCCGCGGCGGCGAGGAGGGGCGTCGGCGGCATCAGGCCTCGGCGATCAGCGCCTCGATCCGGGCGATCTCCGCCCGGGTCTCGGCGATCACGGCCGGATCGACCGGGTCCTGCACGTCGTTCGTGTCGTGCAGGGCGAAGTAGTCGGCGTGCCGGCGCAACGCCTCGCTGGTGGCCCGGTCGGCGGCGGGCCCCTGGAGCTTGCGCCTGACGAAGGCGCTCCGGCTCTTGGTCGAGTAGTGGTTGACCCGCAGGTTGGTCCAGTCCGGCACCCGCGTGATCCCGCGCGCCGCGTAGGCGACGTCCCACTCGGCCGCGGCGCCGGACGCCGCGCGATAGAGCCCGTAATCCATGTCGATCGCGTGCACGTTGACGCCGAAGCCACGGAAGCGCTCGGGCCGGAAGACCGACTTGATGTGGTTGTTGAGCGGGTTCAGCTCGACCGCCCGCCGGTCGTACTGCTCGATCACGAGGCGCCCGGAATCGTGCTCCGCGCGGCCCGCGCTGCCGTAATTCGCCCAGTTCAGCGCCAGCGCGCTGACCGCGCCGTCGGCGCAGAGCTCCCCCAGCGTCTCGGGGATCGGGCGCCCGTTGGTCGGGACCAGGAACTCGTCGCAGTCGAGCGCCGCCAGCAGGTCGCAGGTCTCCCGCACCTCCGGCCGCGCCACCGTCTCGGCGTAGAACGCCGTCTGGAAGTAGCTGCGGCCGAGATAGTCGTAGCGGGTGACGATTCCGGCCCGGTCGAGCCGGCGCAGCAGGTCCGAGGTGGCGTCCGCACCGCCGTTGTCGGCGATGAAGAAGCGCGCGATCCCGCGGGTGCGGTGGTAGGCGAGCCATTCCAGCAGGTAGGGCGCCTCGTCGCGCGCGGGCGCGATCAGCCCGATCCGCGGCGGCCGGGACGGCGCCACGTAGCGCGCCGTCCCCAAAGGGGCGCCGGTCTCGGCGCTGTGCAGGGCGATCTTCGTGCCGACGGGGAAACCGTGGTCCAGCCGGAAGCCGGTCCGCAGGATGCCGCAGGCGCCGCGCGCCCGCACGTCCTCCCGGACCGCGCCGGCGACGAAGCGGAAGACCAGCACGTCGTCGGCCCGCACCTCGAGGATCGCCGGGCGCTCGCTGCCGTCCGGGCGGCGCATGCAGGCCCAGCCCGCGATCACGCGCCCGTCGATCGCCTCGATGGTCCCCAGCAGGGCATCGACATCCGCCAACCGAACCCCTCCCGCACTCGCCTCCGCGTGAGGCCCCGGGACGGCGCTCAGCCCAGCACGACGACCTTCGCGCCGACCGGGACCCGGCCGTAGAGGTCGATCGCGTCCTGGTTGATCATCCGGATGCAGCCCGAGGAGACCGACTGGCCGATCGAGTAGGGCTCCAGCGTGCCGTGGATGCGGTAGAGCGTGTCCTTGTTGTTCTGCCAGAGGTAGAGGGCGCGCGCGCCGAGCGGGTTGCGGGTACCGCCCGCGACGCCGAGGCCGCTCTGGAGCTTGTCGATCTGCGCGGCGAGGTCGGGCCGGCGCGCGATCATCTCCTTGGGCGGGTACCAGTCCGGCCAGGCCTGCTTGGAGTTCACCGTGGCGATGCCCGACCACGAGAAGCCCTGCTTGCCCACGCCGACGCCGTAGCGGCGGGCGCGCCCGCCCGTCTGCACCAGCGTGAGGTGCCGGGCGCGCGGATCGACAACGATCGTGCCCGGCTCATGGGGACCCGAATAGGCGATCTCCTGGCGCAGGAAGGCCGGGCTCATCTTCTTGTAGTTGAAGGCCGCGATCGGGAAGGCGTCGTCGGTGATCGCCGCGTAGGCGCGGGCGTAGTCAATCGGCCCGTCATCGACCGGGCGCTCGACCACGCTGCGCTGCGCGGGCGGCTGGCCGGGCTGCGGGGCAGGCCCCGGACCGGGCTCCGCCACGGGCCCGCGACCGGGCACCGCCCCCTCGTCGCCGAGCACGGGACGGCCGAACTCGACCCGGCCCGTATAGGGCTCGTAGCGGCCGTTGCGGCG
Organism: Methylobacterium hispanicum; assembly: GCF_022179285.1. GTDB lineage: Bacteria > Pseudomonadota > Alphaproteobacteria > Rhizobiales > Beijerinckiaceae > Methylobacterium > Methylobacterium hispanicum. Next base: position 159,831 of record NZ_BPQO01000009.1, read on the forward strand.
GCGGTAGAAGGCGCCGTTCTGGTCCTGGTAGAGCAGGTCGTCGTCGTAGCCACCGCTGCCCCCCGGCACGAGGCCGACGCGCTGGGCGAGGGCGGGCAGAGGCCCGCCGAGGGAGAGGGCCGCCGCCGATCCGGCGAGCAGGAGGCGGCGCGAGAGGCCGGTCTTGAGATCCGACATGGCTTGAGCGTAGGACGTCCCTGATGGTGCCCGGCACAGCGCGTGCGGGCCACGGCGCGACCTTGCGCCGGCTGCCCCCGGAACGGCCAAGGTCGTCCGGTCAAGCTCTAGCAAAGTCAAGGCTCGTCTGAAACCTGTACGGCGGCGCGGGTCAGCCCTGCGCGGCCCGCCGTCGATTTCGCGCAACAGGTCCTTCACGGCCGCGTGAGCTGCGCAGGTCCGCGCCATCTCCCGCCCTGTCGGAGCCCGCGCTGCCCGCACCTGAGGCATTATTCCCAGGCCGCACGCCCCGGGCCGGCGGCAGGACAGGGCAGGACAGGGCAGGGCAGGGCGGCCCGCGGGTTGGCACGCTTGCTGCAATGGTCGCTTCAGCCGCGACAGCGCGGCGCCCCGGGGCAACGACGCCCCGACAAGCGGACGGTGTGAGTCCGGCCCCTCCGGCACGTGCGGTCGCCCCCCCGGGGCGACGCACCGCGAACTCGACGAGCACCCGCAGATGGCCAGCTTCAAGACCGTGATGAAGTCGGGACACCCCCCGACGCTCTTCGCCGCGTTCCTGTACTTCGATTTCTGCTTCGCGATCTGGGTGCTGAACGGGGCGATGGGCCCGTTCATCACCGAGACCTACGGCCTCACCCCGGCCCAGACCGGCTTCATGATCTCGCTGCCGATCCTGGCGGGCGCGATCATGCGCTTCCCGCTGGGCGTGCTCGCCCAGTATATCGGCCGCAAGAACGCCGCCCTCACCGAGATGGGCGTCATCGTGCTGGCGATGATCTACGGCTTCTTCTTCGTGGCGAGCTACAACGACGTGCTGGCGATGGGCGTGCTGCTCGGCATCGCGGGCGCCTCGTTCGGCGTGGCGCTCTCGCTCGGATCCGGCTGGTTCCCGCCCGAGCACAAGGGGCTCGCCATGGGCATCGCGGGCGCCGGCAACTCGGGCACGGTGCTCGCCGTGCTGTTCGCGCCCCCGCTCGCCCAGGCCTACGGCTGGCAGACGGTCTACGGCTTCGCGGGCGCCGTGATGCTCCTCCCGATCGCCGTGATGATCGGGCTCGCCAAGGAGCCGCCGGACAACCATCGGCAGACCTTCCGCGAGCACGTCTCCTGCCTGTTCACCAAGGACGGCTGGGCCTTCTCGCTGATCTACATCATCACCTTCGGGGGCTTCATCGGCCTGTCGAACTTCCTGCCGACCTTCTTCTACGAGAGCTTCGGCGTCACGAAGGTCGAGGCCGGGCGCCTCACCATGCTGGCGGCGCTGATGGGCTCCGGCATCCGCATCCTCGGCGGCTACTTCGCCGACCGGATGGGCGGGATCCTGGTGCTGACCGTGGTGCTGATGGCCGCGATCGGCTCGTTCCTGGCGCTCACCGCCGCGCCGTCGCTGGCGCTCACCACGATCCTGTTCATGCTCTGCTTCGCCGCGCTCGGGGCCGGCAACGGCGCCCTGTTCCAGCTCGTGCCGCTGCGCTGGCCGAACAACACCGCGGTCGCGGGCTCGATGATCGGCGAGGTGGGCGCGCTCGGCGGCGCCATCCTGCCGAATGTGATGGGCCTCTCGAAGCAGTACACGGGCGGCTTCGCGCCGGGCTTCGTCGGCTACGCGGCCTTCACGCTGGTGGTGCTGGGCTGCCTGTTCGTCTGGCAGCGCAAATGGGTGGGCGCCTGGGTCGGCCCGCGCGGCAAGGTGCTGGAGGCCGGTGCCCGTGCCGAGGCCCCGGGCGCTCTGAAGCCCGCCACCGCCTGAGGGCAGGCGCCGCGCGCGGACGGGAGCCTTGCGGGCCCCCGTTCCCGTTCGGGCGGCTTGATCGGCCGGCCCGCCCGGGCCAGACCGGGGCTCAGGACACGCCGACCCGAGCCGCCGATGACCGACCAGCCCACCGACGAACTCCTGTTCTCGCAGGACGAGGCCGGCATCGCCCGGATCGTGCTGAACCGGCCCCAGGCCCGCAACGCGCTGACCTTCGCGATGTACGAGGGCCTCGTCACCCTGTGCGAGCGGATCGCCGCCGACCCGGCCGCGAAGGTGCTGGTGATCACGGGCGCCGGGGACCGGGCCTTCGCGGCCGGCACCGACATCGCCCAGTTCCGCGAGGTCCGCACCGCCGACGACGCGCTCGCCTACGAGCGCTTCATGGACAAGGTGCTGGGAACCCTGGAGCGGCTGCGGGTGCCGACGATCGCGTCGATCGCGGGCGCCTGCACAGGCGGCGGCGCAGCGATCGCTGCGGCCTGCGACCTGCGCGTCGCCACCGCGGACGCGCGCCTGGGCTTCCCGATCGCCCGCACGCTCGGCAACTGCCTGTCGGTGGCCAATCTCGGGCGCCTCGCGAACCTCGTCGGCCCGGCCCGGGTGAAGGACATGATCTTCACCGCCCGGCTCCTGGGCGCCGAGGAGGCTCTGGCCATCGGTCTCGTCGGCGAGGTGGTGGCGGACGCCCAGGCCCTGCGGGACCGCACCGACGCCCTCGCCGGGCTCGTCGCCGGCCATGCGCCGCTCACCCTCCGGGCCACCAAGGAGGGCCTGCGCCGGCTGGCGGAGGACGCCGCGGATCCGGACGACGACCTGATCCTCTCCTGCTATCTCAGCGCCGATTTCCGCGAGGGAATGGAGGCGTTCCTGGCCAAGCGCCCGCCGGTCTGGACCGGGCGCTGAGGCGCCCCGAGCGGCTCAGCCGGCCGCCGCCTCCGCGCCGACGCGGGCGGCGAGCACGGCCTTCTTGCCGCGGATATGCGCGCGCATCAGCGCCGAGAGGCCGGCGCCGTCCCGGGCGCGCAGCAGGACGACCATGCGGGCGTGCTCCTCAACCGCGCGGGCCCACTCCGCCTCCGTCTGGTGGACGGAGTAGCGCGAGCGCTGGATGCGGCCCGACAGACCGAGGTAGATCGAGGTGAGGACGGCGTTCCGGGCGGCCGACATGATCGCCTCGTGGATGCGCCGGTTGAGCGGGTAGTAGCGCGCCGCGTCGCCCGCCCGCCACGCCTCGACCATCTGGCGGTGGTCGTCCTCGATCGCCGCGATCTCGTCCTCGGTGGCGGCGGCGCAGGCGAGGTCGGCCGCGGTCGCCTCGAGCCCCGCGATCACCTCCAGCATCTCCTCGATCTCGCGCTGGGAGATGCTCGCCACCCGGGCGCCCCGGTTCGGCAGCAGTTCGAGCAGCCCCTCGGTCGCCAGGATCTTGATCGCCTCGCGCAGGGGCGTGCGCGAGATGCCGAAGCGCTCGGTCAGTTCGCCCTCGTTGATGCGCGCCAGCGGCTCCATCTCGCCGGACTGGATCAGTGCCCGCATCCGCTCGGCGACCTCGTCGTGGAGGTAGCGGCGGTGAATTCCGATGCCGGGGTCGATCCTGTTCATCGGCCGGGGCCCGATCCGCGTGACCTGTCGTGCGCAATCGTACGTTTAGTTCGGCTCGATATGCGTGTCCATGCACAAGAGTGCAGGTTCGCCCTCGGGTGGTCGGGACGGCACGGGCGATGCTAAGCCGCCGGACCCGAACCGGAGACGTGACGATGCCCCTCGATGCGCCGGCCTACGCCGCCCTGGAACGCACCTTCGCCCGCCTCTCGGCGCTGAGCGGCGCGTCCGGCATCCTCGGGTGGGATTCTCAGACCCAGATGCCGGACGGCGCAGCGGCGGGGCGCGCCGACCAGATCGCGGTGCTGCACGGGCTCGCGCACGAGATCCTGACCGGGCCGCAGGTCGCCGACCGTCTGGCCGAGGCCGGCGCGGAGGCGCTGGGGCCGGAGCAGCGCACGAACCTCGCCGAGATGGAGCGCGCCCACCGCCACGCCGCGGCGGTGCCGCAGGATCTGGTGGAGGCGAGTTCCCGCGCGGTCTCGCGCTGCGAGATGACCTGGCGCTCCGCCCGCGCGGATTCGGACTTCGCCCGGCTCGCGCCCGAACTCGCCGAGGTGCTGCGCCTGCAGCGGGAGATCGGCGCCGCCAAGGGCGCGGCGCTCGGCCTCGCGCCCTACGACGCGCTCCTCGACGGCTACGATCCGGGCCTGCGCCGCGCGACCATCGACCCGCTCTTCGCCGAGCTGCGGGCGTGGCTGCCCGGCACGATCGCGGCGATCCGCGAGCGGCAGGCGGCGGGCCCGCACCCCGTCCCGACGGAGGGCCCCTTCCCGGTCGAGACGCAGCGCGCGGTCGGGCTCCGGCTGATGGAGGCGCTCGGCTTCGACTTCGCCCGCGGGCGGCTCGACATCAGCCTGCACCCGTTCTGCGGCGGCGCCACCGACGACGTGCGCATCACCACCCGGTACGACGACGCCGACTACGCCCGCGCCCTGATGGGCGTGCTGCACGAGACCGGCCACGCCCTCTACGAGCAGGGCCGGCCCACCGCGTGGCGCCGCCAGCCCGCGGGCGAGGCGCGCGGCATGACGCTGCACGAGAGCCAGAGCCTGATCGTCGAGATGCAGGCCTGCCGCTCCGAGGCGTTCTTCCACTACCTCGCGCCGCTCCTGCGGGAGGCCTTCGGGCGCTCGGGCCCGGCCTGGGAGGCGCAGAACCTGCACCGCCTCGCCACCCGCGTCGAGCCGGGGTTCATCCGGGTGGACGCGGACGAGGCGACCTACCCGGCCCACATCCTGCTCCGCTACGAGCTGGAGACGGCGCTGATCGCGGGCGACCTCGCGGTCGCCGACCTGCCGGGCGCCTTCAACGAGCGCGTGCGGGCGCTTCTGGGGCTCGACGTGCCGAACGACCGGCTCGGCTGCCTGCAGGACATCCACTGGCCGGGCGGCGCCTGGGGCTATTTCCCGACCTACACGCTGGGCGCGCTCGCGGCCGCTCAGCTCTTCGGGGCGGCCAGAGCGGCGGCGCCCGACCTGCTGCCGGGGCTGGCCCGGGGCGATTTCGCGCCGCTGCGGGACTGGCTGCGGGCCAACGTCCACGCCCGGGCGAGCCTCGCCGACACGGACACGATCCTCACCGAGGCGACCGGGCGCCCGCTCGGCACCGCGGCGTTCCGGGCCCACATCGAGGCGCGGTACCTGGGTTAGGCAGCCAGTCCCGGATCCCAAAGGTCGAGACCTTTGGCGGGTGCAGGCAAGGGGTTGGATCTTGGCCCTGCTGTCGATCCCTGGCCCCGGCCCTGCCGGGGCCCGGGATCGCAACCCGGGGCGCCGCCCCGGGACCCCGCCCAAGGGCCTGAGGCCCCTGGGGATCCCCGACGGGGTCACAGCTCCAGCACGTCGACCGCCGCCCCGAGCCGGCTGCGGGCGAGGTCGGCGACGTGGCGGTGGTGCGTGAACAGGATCGGCTGCACCCGAGCCCCGATCGCCGCGAGCGCCTCCAGGCCGTGCGCGGTGCGGGCGTCGTCGAAGGTGAGGAAGAGGTCGTCGCCCACGAAGGGCGCCGGCTCCGCGCGGGCCGCGTAATCCTCCAGATAGGCCAGTCGCAGGGCGAGGTAGAGCTGGTCGCGCGTGCCCTCGCTCAGGCCGTCCACCGGCACCAGCTCGCCGGAGGCGCGCCGGCCGGTCAGCCGCGGCTCGTCGCCCGCGTCGTAGTCCTGCGCGAGCCCCGCGAAGGCGCCGCCGGTCAATCCCGAGAACAGGGCGCCGGCGCGGGTCAGCAAGGGGTCCTGCTGGCCGGCGCGCTGGCGGCCGATCGCGGTGCCGATGAGGAGGCCCGCGAGCCGCAGCACCGCCCAGCGCCGGGCCTCGCCGGCGAGTTCCGCCTCCGCGGCCTTGCGCTGGGCGAGCGCCAGCTCGGCGCCGGTGCCGCCCGCTAGCTCCTCGCGGCGGCGCTCGGCCCGGTCGCGGTCGGCGAAGGCCGCCTTGCCGCGCTGGTCGAGCGCCTCCTCCTCCAGGGCGAGACCGCGCAGCGCCGCCTCGATCGCGTCGGGCGAGGTGCCGGCGAGGTCGGCACGCAGTTCCGCCTCGGCGACCCCGTCCGAGACCCGGGCGAGGTCGGCCCGGCGGCTCTCCAGCGCCTGGCGCAGCGCCCGCCGCGCCGTGAGGCGCGCGTGGAGCGCGGCGGGCTCCTCCGCCGGCCCGTCCGGATGCTCGGCGCGAGTCTCTGCGCGAGACTCGGCGCGCACCTCGGCGAGATGCCCGGCGAGCGCGGCCGACGCCGTCCCGCGCGCGGCCTCGGCGGCCGCCAGGGCCTCGGCGGCCTCGCGGCGGCGGCGTTCGAGGTCGGTGCGGCGGGCGCGCCGCTCCTGCGCCTCACCCAGGCGGCCGTGCAGGGCCTTCATGGCGGCCGTGGAAGGAAGCCCGACGAGGTCGGGAGCGAGCGCGGCCACGAGGGCGTCGGCCCCCGCCCGGTAGGCCTCCATGTCGCGGCTCAGGCCCGCGATGCGGCGCTGCTGGTGTTCCAGGGCGGCCAGGGCCGCCGGCACCGCGGCCCAGGCGGCCAGAGCGCTGTCGGCCTCGTCGGGGCCGGCCGCGCCGTCGAGGCCGATCAGGGGCAGGGCCCGGCCCCAGGCCTCCCGCCAGACCGCCTCGCGGGCGCGCGCCTCGGCAAGGTCGGCCGCGCGGCGAGCGGCCTGCTCGGCGGCGGCGCGGGCGCGCCCCTCCGCCTCGCGGGCGCGCTCCCAGGCCTCGCCGAGGGCGGCGACGCGCTCCTCGATCCGGGCCAGAATCAGGCCGGGATCGAGGCCGGGCAGGAGGTCGAGCCCGGCCCGCGCCGCGAGCGCCGCCAGCGGCGCGCGGGCGGCCTCGACGCGCTCGACGAGACGGCGCTGCTCGATGCTCTGCGTCTCGACCGCGGCGAGCGCGTCGAGGAGCGTCTGGACCTCGCCGAGCCAGGCGGCCATCTCGGCGGGCGGGGCGGCCGCGAGGCCGGCGGGCAACCAGGCCGCCTGCCAGGCGGCCTCGGCCTCGGCGCGGGCGGTCTCGATCGCGGCGAGGTCCCGGTCGGCGGCCTCGACCTCCTCCGTCTCGGCCTCCAGGCGGACCCGGTCGGCGGCCTGCTCGGCGGCGCGGGCGGCGTCGCGCACGAGGTCGTCCGCGGCCCGGTCGGCCGCCATGACCGCCTCTCGCACCGCCTCCCGCACCGCCTCCCGCGCGTCCTCGTGCGAGCGCCGCCCCGGCTCGGCACCCGGGCCCGCCTCGATCAGCGCGTCGCGCTCGGCGCGCAGGCGGGCGAGGTCGGCCAGCGAGGGCAGGGGGCCGGCGCCCTCCCGGAGCCGCAGGCGCAGCCGCGTCGCGGCGGCGGCCTGGGCGGTCGCGGCCTGCCGCTCGAGGGCGCGCTCGCGGCGGCGCTCGAGCGCCTCGAAGGCGCGCCGATGGCGGGCGATCGCCTCGGGAGCGGGGAGCGCCACCTGCGCCAGCGCGGCGAGATCGGGAACCGGGGGGCTGAGCCGCCCGGCCTGGAGCCAGAGCAGCCCCGCCTCCCGGCGCACGGTCGCGTCGATCTCGTCCCGGCGGGCGACCTCGCCCCGCAAGCCGGCGAGGGCGCGCAGATCCGCCCGCAGGGGGGCGGGGTCGATCGCGGGTTCGGGCGGCGCGGCCTCCGGGCCCGGCCGGGCCCCGGCCGCGTCCCGGGTCAGGCGCGCGATCTCGGCGGCGAGCGCCCGGCCCTCGCGCACCAGCCCCTCGACCCGGCTGCGCGCGGCGTCGGAGGGCTGGCGGCTCTTCAGCGCGGCGGCGTCGGGCAGGCCGATCCGGGCGGCCAGCCGGGCGAGGTCGAGGCCGAGCCCGTCCGCCTCGGCCCGGATGCGTGGCAGGTCCTGGGCGTCCTTGTCGTGGCGGGCGATCCCGCGAAAGGCCTCCAGCACCGCCTCGGCCCGGGCGAGCAGCCCCTCGTCGAGGGGGAGGGCGGCGAGTTCCTGCTCGGCCCGGTCCAGAACCTCCGCCGCCCGGACCGCCCCGTCGCGGGCCGCCTGCTCCGCGGCGATGCGGGCGCCGAGCGCGTCGATCCAGGCATCCGTCCATTGGCCGGGCCGGTCCGCCTCGTCGCGCGCGGCGGCCTCGTCGGCGGCGTCGAGCGCCTGGATCAGCGGCGCGACCCGCTTCAGGCGGGCGAGCCGGGCCTGCGCGCCGGCGATGCGGCGGCGCTCGGCGTGGATCGCGTCGAGGCGCGTGCCAGCCTCCGCGATCTCCTCGTTGAGGTCGCGCCAGTCGCCGGCCCGCAGCTCGCCCTGGCGGATCGCCTTGCGGGCCTCCTCGTAGCGGCCGAGCGCCTGGTAGAAGGTGCGCTCGCGGGCGGCGCGGGGCATGAAGATGCCGGCGGCCTCCTCCTCAAGCCGGCCCTGCAGCGCCCGGTATCCGCGCAAGCCGGAGGCCGCCGCGAACAGGCTGGCGCCGAGCTCGCCCTCGGCCTCGAGCATCTCGGCCGCACCCGCCCGGAGCGAGGCCGCGTCGAGCCCGAAGGCCCGGCAGAACACCTCGCGGGAGAGGCCGCCGAGGAAGGGCGCGAGGCTGTCGTCGGGGAGCCCCGAATCGGCCGCGTCCACCAGGGTGTTCTTGCGGCCCTTGCGGCGGCGGAAGCGTAGGCGGCGCCCGTCCGCCGCCCGGATCTCGGCGCCCAGCCGCAGCGCGGGCATGTCGTGCCGGAAGGCGTAGCGGGTGCGCTCCTCGATGCCGAAGAGCAGGTCGGTGACGGCGGCGAGCGCCGAGCTCTTGCCGGCCTCGTTGGCGCCGAGCACCACGTGCAGCCGCGCGTCCTCCCGGAACCGCACCGTGCGGTCGGTGAAGGGGCCGTAGCGCTCGAGGTCGAGGGCGAGGATCCGCATCGGTGCCTCAGCAGCTTCGGCCGCCGAGCCGGCCGAGCACCAGCGCCTCCGCCTCGGCGCAGAGCGCGTCGAGCTCGGCGGCGAGGTCGGCCTCCTCGGGGCTCAGCGTCGCCGGCATCTTCGCGGCGATCTCGGCGAGCGCGGCCCGGGCCCGGGCGCGGAAATCCGGGTCGCGGTCGATGTCGGCGAGGAGCCCGGCCGGGTCGATCGCGGCGGCGAGGCCCGCCGGGGCGGGGAGGGGGCTCCGGGGACGGCGCGTCTCGATCTTCAGGCGCTCCAGCCAGACGTCCTCGTGGACCCGGTGGGCCGCGGCCTGGATCTCGGCCGCGAGCCCGTCGCGGTCGGCGGCGAGCCGGTCGTGGGCCGGCGTCTCGCCCGTGAGGTGGATCCGCACCGCGGCGAGGCGGCCCGCGCTCTCGGCGGCGAGGGGGCGGAGCGCCGCCTCGACCCGGGCGACCGCCGCGCGCTCGTCCCCGGCCTCCGCGAGATCGACCGCGAGGCGGTGGAAGCGGGCCCGGTCCACGATGATGCGCTCCAGGCCCGCGACGCGCCCGTCCGCGACGGTGACGGCGACGGCGCCCTTCGGGCCGCACTCGCGCACGCTGCGGCCCTGCAGGTTGCCGGGGAAGACGATCCAGGGATCCCGGGCGAGCTCGGCGTATTCGTGGATGTGGCCGAGCGCCCAGTAGCCGTAATCCTTGGCCGCCAGATCCGCGACGGAGCAGGGCGCGTAGGTCTCGTGCGCGGCGTGGCCGGTGCAGGAGGTGTGGAGCAACCCGACGTTGAACCAGCCCGGCACGGCGGCCGGGTAGGTGAGGGCGTAGTTCTCCGGCACGGCCCGGTTCGGGAAGGAGCGGCCGTGGATCGCGACCTTCAGGTGGTCGAGCCGGTGGGTGTCGGCCCGGGTCGGCGGAAAGGTGTGGACGGAGGCCGGCAGGCTGATCGCCCGGGTGATCACGCTCTCGGCGTCGTGGTTGCCGCGCACGAGGAAGACCGGGATGCCGGCCCGGTCGAGCCGGGCCACTTGGCGCGCGAAGAACAGCCCGATCGTGTTGTCGGCCCAGTCGCCGTCGTAGACGTCGCCCGCGATCACCAAGAAGGCGACCGCGCGCGCGATCGCCTCGGAGACGAGATCCTCGAAGGCCTGCCGCCCGGCCGCGGCGAGGCGCCGGGCGATCTCGGGATCGCGCGCGGCCAGCCCGCTCAAGGGGCTGCCGAGATGCAGGTCGGCGGCGTGGATGAAGGTGAACCGGCTCATGCCCGGGTCCTGGCCCGCGTGGTCGCTACGTCCCGGGCACGCCGGTGGCCCGCGGGGGTGCCCGCTGGCGGGGGCGGCTGTCAACGGGCGGGCCCACGCGCGTTCGGCTCCGCGCGTCCGAGACGCCGGAGGCATGGCCGAGAGGGAGACGCGGGACGCCGCGGAACCCTTGAGGATGAGCGTACGGATACCGGTTCCCCGGCGTCCCGCGGGTCGGCGGGGGCGTGGCGCTCCCTCCGGCCCGGTGTCGCGTCGCGGCTTCTCCACCTGCCTCGACCCCGATCGTGGATGTCCGAGTACACGGGTTGGCTCCCGCGATCCCGGCCTCTGTCCCCGGCAGACTTACGCGTCCTGCACCCGGCCTCGTATTGGGCAAGGCATCGGTTCCAACGGCCTCCAGGCCGCGCTATCGGACGTGCCCCGCTGGTCTTCCGGGGCTTCGGCCGAGCGTGGCCCTGCGTCGCACGAGGCGCCCGGGGCACCGGCTGACCGGCCGGCGACGCGGGGGCCGCCGCGCCGCCCGTGACCCGCTCCGGCGGTCATCCGGATCAGGCTCCCTGCCAACGCCGCGGCGGGATGCAGGACCCGCCGCGGCGCCGGGGCGGCGCGTGGGCAGGTTTGTGCATGCTTTGTTCTCAAATGTCAAGACTTATCTCGCGCGATAGGCGTTCAATCTTATCGCATCAGCCGGCCCGATTACCGAGCGTCTCGAGTTCCGGAAACGGCTCGGTCCGGTGCCCGGTGCACGCCTCGTCGTCGTCGATCACCGCGAGCGCGCCCTTGTCCACCCGCACCACGATCTTCGGCTTCTCGGGCTTGCCGAAGGTCCGGCCCTTCATCTGCGCGGAGACGCAGTAGAGCGTGCGGCCCGCATCCTCGAACGGCCCGGCGATCCGCGCGTGAACGAACCGCACCGGGATCAGCGAGACCGCGCCGAAGGCGACCTGCCGCAGAGCGAGCGCCGCGACGCGCTCGCGGATGCCGCCGGCCGCCGGGGCATCCGGCGCGGCGCGGGCTCCCATGCAGCCGCCGAGCGGCAGCGCGACGGCGAGGACGGCCAGGACAGCCAGGACGGTCAAGACCGGGCAGCGCATGCGAATCTCCCCCTAACGGCAGGAGAATAGACCGCAGCACGGCCTGAACGGAACGGGTGCCGGACGACGCCGGAGCGCTTATCTCTACGCCATGCAGTGGACCGACGAGGGCATCGTCCTGGGCGTGCGCCGGCACGGGGAGACCGGCGCGGTGCTGGAGGCGCTGACGCGCGAGCACGGGCGCCATCTCGGCCTCGTCCATGGCGGCCGCTCGCGGCGGATGCAGCCCGTGCTCCAGCCGGGCAACCGGGTCCGGCTGACCTGGCGCGCCCGACTCGATGACGGGCTCGGCAGCTACCGGGTCGAGCCCGAAGAATCCGCGGTCTCGCGCCTGATCGGCTCCTCGCTCGCCCTCTACGGCGTCACCCACATGGCGGGCCTGCTGCGCCTGCTGCCCGAGCGCGACCCGCACCCGGCGCTCTACGAGGCCGCCCGGATCCTGATCGAGACGCTCGACGACCCCGACGTCGCGCCGCCCCTGATGGTGCGCTTCGAACTCGCCGTGCTCTCCGAACTCGGCTTCGGGCTCGATCTCGGCGCCTGCGCGGCGACCGGCTCGAACGACGCCCTCGTCTACGTCTCGCCCCGAACCGGCCGGGCGGTGAGCGCGTCCGCGGGCGAGCCCTACCGCGACCGGCTGCTGCCCCTGCCGGGCTTCCTCGTCGGCGCGGGACTGGGGCCGGACGACGTTACCAAGGGGTTTACCTTGACGGGCTACTTCCTCAACCAGCACATCTGGGGCCCCCGGGCCCTGCCGGTGCCGGAGGAGCGGGCACGGTTCGTCGCACTCAGCCTGCGTGACGGCTGACGATGTTCATGTTATGTTCCGCGTAAGTCACTGAGGTTGGAGCCGTCATGGGACAGCCCTTCGAGCCGCCGTCCGGCGACGGCATCGAGAGCGTCGAGCTGAAATCCGCGCTGGAGGAGCGCTACCTCGCCTACGCGCTCTCCACGATCATGCACCGGGCGCTGCCGGACGCGCGGGACGGCCTGAAGCCCGTGCACCGGCGCATCCTCTACGGCATGCGGCTCCTGCGCCTCGACCCGACCACCGCGCACAAGAAGTGCGCCAAGATCGTCGGCGACGTGATGGGCGACTTCCACCCGCACGGCGACCAGGCGATCTACGACGCGCTGGTGCGGCTCTCCCAGGACTTCGCCCAGCGCTACCCGCTGGTCGATGGCCAGGGCAATTTCGGCAACATCGACGGCGACGGCCCGGCCGCCTACCGCTACACCGAGGCGCGCCTCACCGAGGTCGCGCGGCTGCTGCTCGACGGAATCGACGAGGACACGGTCGATTTCCGCCCCTCCTACAACGGGGAGAAGGAGGAGCCGATCGTCCTGCCGGCGGCGTTCCCGAACCTGCTCGCCAACGGCAGCCAGGGCATCGCGGTCGGCATGGCGACCTCGATCCCGCCCCACAACGCGGCCGAGCTCTGCGACGCGGCGCTCTACCTGATCAACCACCCCGAGGCGACCTCCGGGCAACTCGCCAAGTTCGTGCAGGGGCCGGACTTTCCGACCGGCGGCATCCTGGTCGATTCGGCGGCCTCGATCGCCGAGGCCTACCGCACGGGCCGCGGCGCCTTCCGGGTGCGCGCGCGCTGGTCGAAGGAGGATCTCGGCCGCGGCACCTGGAACATCGTCGTCACGGAGATCCCCTACGGCATCCCGAAGGCGCGGCTCATCGAGAAGATGGCCGAGCTGCTGCAGGAGAAGAAGCTGCCGCTGCTGGCCGACGTGCGCGACGAGTCGGCGGAGGACGTGCGCGTCGTGCTGGAACCGCGCTCGCGCAGCGTCGATCCGGTCATCCTGATGGAATCGCTGTTCCGGCTGACCGAGCTTGAGGCCCGCATCCCGCTCAACCTCAACGTACTGGTGGACGGGCTGGTACCGCGGGTGATCGGCTTGGCCGAGTGCCTGCGGCAGTGGGTCGATCACCGCCGCGTGGTGCTGCAGCGCCGCTCGCGCTTCCGCCTCGGCCAGATCGAGCGGCGCCTGGAGATCCTGGGCGGCCTGCTCATCGTCTACCTCGACCTCGACGAGGTGATCCGCATCATCCGCGAGGAGGACGAGCCGAAGGCCGCCCTCATCGCCCGCTTCGACCTCACCGAGATCCAGGCCAACGCCATCCTCGACACGCGGCTGCGCTCGTTGCGCCGGCTCGAGGAGATGGAGCTGAAGCGCGAGTTCGAGGCGCTGACCGCCGAGAAGGCCGAGATCGAGGGCCTGCTCGGCTCCGACGAGCGGCAGTGGAAGACGGTCCAGGCCCAGATCCGGGCCGTGAAGAAGACCTTCGGGCCCGAGACCAAGCTCGGCCGCCGCCGCACGACGCTCGAGAACCCGCCCGACACCGCGGGCGTCGACTTCACCTCCGCGCTCGTCGAGCGCGAGCCGATCACCGTGATCGTCTCGGAGAAGGGCTGGATCCGGGCGCTGAAAGGCCACGTCGCCGACCTCTCGGGCGTCGCCTTCAAGGGCGACGACGCCCTGAAGATCGCCTTCCCGAGCGAGACGACCGCCAAGGTCCTGCTGCTCGCCTCCAACGGCAAGGTCTTCACCATCGAGGCCTCCAAGCTGCCGGGCGGGCGCGGCTTCGGCGACCCCGTGCGGCTGATGGTCGATCTCGACGACGGCACCGAGGTTGTGGCCGCGCTGCCCTACCGGCCCGAGAGCCGCCTGCTGATCGCGGGCTCGGACGGGCGCGGATTCCTGGCGCCCTCCGACGCGCTGGTCGCCAACACCCGCAAGGGCAAGAGCGTGCTGGGCCTCGACGGGGACGCGACCGCCGCGCTCCTCGTGCCCGCGGGGGAGGGCGACCACGTCGCGGTCTGCACCGCCGACAAGCTGCTGCTGGTCTTCCCCATCACCGAGCTGTCCGAACTCGCCCGCGGCAAGGGCGTGCGGCTGCAGCGCTGCCGCCAGACGGTGCTCTCGGGCGCCCACGTCTTCCGGCTCGCCGAGGGCCTGCCCTGGCGCGACAGTGCGGGCCAGAGCCGGCTCGCCAACCAGGGCCTCCTGGAGAAGTGGATGGGCCACCGCTCGGACGCGGGCAGCCTGATGACCCGCAGCTTCCCGAAGTTCGAGCGCTTCGGGGCGTAGGCTCCGAAATCTCCCCCGCAGAGCAGGGGGATCGCTGATGCCGAGCACGTCTCGAGACGGATCGGGCGCGGGTCCCCTCTGCCTATGGGCAGGGCGATCGCATATGCCGAGCGAGCCTAGCCCCGGTCAGGCGCGGGTCCCCTCTCCCATAGGGAGAGGTCTGCTTTCGCAGAAAGCCGGGTGAGGGGTATGACCTTTCAGATCTGAGCACGCCATCGACGCGCGTTCAGGTCGAGCCCTGTTCGGACGCCTCATACCCCTCACCCCAGCCCTCTCCCTATGGGAGAGGGAGCGCGGCGCGGATCGGGCGCGGCTACCGCCATATGCGATCGTCCTGTCCGCGGAAGGGAGACCGCCGCGCGCCTCACCCCGCCCGGCGGCCGCAGCGCACGTAGGTCGCGCTGCCCTTCGCGCTCGTCCAGGTCAGCCGGTCGCCCTCGACCAGGAGGCGGACCTGGGAGGACCAGCGCCGCCCGCGATCGGTGCAGTCGGCGCCCGCCACCCAGGCGTTGCCGACCCGCCGGCCGTCGTGGAAGGTGCAGACCGTGCGCCCGGCCCGCGCGCGCTCGCTCGTGATGGTGGCTTGGTAATAGCCGCGGCGGCGGTGCGGCGCGCCGCAGGCGGCGGCGTTCGGCCCCCAGACGCCGACATGGTCGGGTCGCTCTTGCAGGAGCAGCGGGACCGGGTGGCCGGCGAGCGGCGCGGTGGCCTCCCCGCCGGCGCGCGCCTCGGCCGTGCGGGTGGGCGCGGCCCGGGCCGGCGGGTTCGTCTCGTGGCCGCCCGCATGGCCACCCGCATGCCCGCCCGCATGGCCCGCCTCCCGGGCCGCGTCGTCGAGCCCGTAGGCGACGCGCCGCGCCGCCTGCATGGCGTTCGGGCCGGGATCGGGAAAGTCGAGGGCGATCCCTTCGCGCTCGACGACGGCCGGGCGCAGCGGCACGTCCTCCGTGAGGAAGACCGCGCTGTAGGCCAGGAACGCCCCCCAGCCCGCCGCGAGCAGAAGCGGTACGCCGAGCCAGGCGAGGCCGCGCCGGTTCGCCTCCGCGCCCTCCTCCGGCAGCCCGGATTCCGGGCGCGCCACCATCACCAGTCCCCCGGCCATGCTTCCCCCGCCCGGCCTTCAGCGCCCGAAGATGCCCTTCAGGAACTGCGCCGTCCGGTTGCGCTTCTTCTTGCGCTCCAGCTCCGACGCGTCCTTGAGCCACGCCACCTGCACCACCCGGCGCTCGCCCTCGAAGGGCTCGTGCCCGTGCCAGGAATTGTCCGCCCGCAGGAACGCGAACATCGTGCCCATCGTGGGCGGCACCTCGACCGCGAAGGGCGCGTAGTTCTTCCCGTCGTAGAGCACCCGGAGCCGGCCGGCGGCGGGCGCGTCCCAGGCGTCGTTCATGTAGACGAGGAGCGTGAGCACCTTCGAGGGCCCGTCCGTGTGGATCGAGCCGTATTTCGGCTGGCTGCGCCGCATGATCGTGGTGAGCCGCGGGCAGGAGACGAGGTCGATGCCGAACTTCTCGCCGAGGATGCGCGAGAAGTCGTCGCTCTCCAGTTCGTCGATGAGAGCCTTGAAGCGGCCCTTGAGCGCCACCTCGTCCACCGTGAGGTAGCCGGGCTTGGCGATGTCGGGAAAGTCGTCGCGGATCGCCGGGATGGCGTCGGGCCTCAGCACGTTCTGGCCGAGCGTCCAGGCATAGGGCTCGCGGGCCACGGGGGCGGCCCGCACCGCGTCGAGATCGAGGATCGAGAGCGTCGTCATCAGAGAACCGGACCCCCCAGGGGACGAAGAGCAAGCATACCGATGCGGGCGCGCGCCGAGGCAACGGAATGTTAACCGGCTTCGGCGTGCGGGAAATCCATAAACTGCGCGATTACGGCGCCGCCACGGCGGAATATCTCCCGTATGGGTAGACGGGTGACACCCCACCTCTTCCCGCAGGCTGTGGAAACTGCCATGCTTGCCTCACCGTCGAGTTCGCGAGCGTGCTGGGGCGCCTGTTTTCCACGATGCGACGCCTTGTCAGCGCCTGCCTCATCGGCTTCACCCTCGGCGCCCCGGCGAGGGCCCAGGGCGGCGCTCCGGCCAAGGTCCAGCCGCGCGCGCCCGCTCCGACCACCCGGATCCTGACCTGTCCCGAGGCGATCGCCCTGGTGAAGCAGCAGGGCGACATCGTTCTCGTCCCGCCCAAGGGGGCGCCGGAGCGCTTCGTGCGCGACCGCTCCTTCTGCGCCTTCTCGGAGATCGCGGAGCTGCGCTTCCTGCCCACCCGCGACAATCCCCAATGCCCGGTCGGCTACCGCTGCCGCGAGCCCGGCTTCGAGGAGTGGGACTGGTAGGCGGATCGGCCGCGCCGGGAACGGCGCGCATTGCGAAAGTTTCACGCGACATCCCGGGCCGGGTGCCACTATCTCGCCACGACCCGCCGTCACTGCCGCTGACGGCGGCCGGGGTGACGGGTGGATCGTGGTCCGTGGGGCCCCGGACGCCCTGGGACGGACCCTTGGGACGATCTGGGAGACGCGCGTGGCCGCAATCAGGAGCGGGCTCGGGATTCAGGCCGTGCTCACCGCACTGGCCGCCCTGGTGCTGTTGGCGATGCCGGGGATTCCCTCGCCGCCGCTCTACGTCTCGCTCGCGGGCTTCGCGATGGCGGGCATCCTGCTGGCCTCGGCCAACCTCTCGGCCTACCTGAAGATCTTCGTCTCGGTCTACGGCATCGGCTACCTGCTGCTGGCCGGGACCAAGACGCTGGCCGCCATGGGCGCGCTGCCGCCGGTGATCGCCGCGCTGCTGCCCCCGGCCTTCGCGGCCACCGGCGCGGTGGTGTTCGGCGGCATCGTGCTGGCGATCTCCTACTGGAAGCCCATTCGCGACATCACGCTGATCGCCGACCCCTACTTCGCCAACCGCGACGCGCCGACCAAGGAGATCGGCCTGTTCCGCTGGTTCGGCAGCACGGAGGGCAAGATCGGCCAGCGCCTCGTCGCGCTCTCGATCTTCGTGAACTTCGCGGACGTGGCGCTGACGCTGCGGTTCAACTTCTTCTACCGCGACATGTACAACACCCTGCAGGAGCTGAACGCCGAGGCGTTCTGGTACCAGATCACCTGGATCTTCATCCCGCTCGCGGTGCTCAACATCGCCATCGGCATGTTCGACCTGTTCGTGGATTCCTCCCTGCACATCCGCTGGCGCACGTGGCTGACCCACAGCCTCTACGAGCGCTGGCTGGGCCGGGGCACGCACTACCGCATCCCCTTCACGGACGTGCACGCCGACAACCCCGACCAGCGCATCCAGCAGGACGTCAACGCCTTCATCCAGCAGACCGCGAGCCTGTCGATCCGGCTGCTCTCGCAGGCCGCCCAGCTCGTCTCCTTCATCGTCATCCTCTGGACGATCTCGCGCGACTTCGTGCTGCCCTTCACCGACACGGTGATCCCGGGCTTCCTGGTCTGGCTGGTGATCGCCTACGCGGTGGTCGGCACGTGGCTCACCCACGTCATCGGCAAGCCCCTGATCGGGCTGAATTTCCGGCAGGAGCAGGTCGAAGCCGACTTCCGCTTCTCGCTCGCCCGCAACCGCATCTATTCCGAGCAGATCGCGCTGCTGCGCGGCGAGCGCGCCGAGTCCTCGCGGCTGGCCACCCTGTTCCACGCCGTGATCGACAACTACGTCGACATCATCTTCCGGCGCATCAAGCTGATCGCCTTCACCTTCACCTACCGGCAGGCGAGCGCGGTCTTCCCGCTGATCGTGGCGGCGCCGTCCTTCTTCTCGAAGAAGATCACGCTGGGCACCCTGCAGCAGACCACCGACGCCTTCAGCAACGTGAAGGGCTCGCTCGACTTCTTCGTCAACAGCTACATCACGCTGGCCTCCTACCGGGCCAACACCATCCGCCTCGGATCCTTCAAGCGGGCGATGACGAAGGCCGAGGCGCTCTCGGCCGCGGGCTACGGCCTGGAGCAGGGCAACGCCACGCAGGGTCCGGTCACCGCGGGCGACCTGACGCTGGCGCTGCCGGACGGGCGCGAGATCGTGCGGGCCGACGCGCTCGCCCTGCCCAAGGGCGCGGCGACGCTGCTCGCCGGCCCCTCGGGCTCGGGCAAATCGACCCTGTTCCGGGCGATCGCCGGCATCTGGCCGTTCGGCCGGGGCCGGATCGACGTGCCGGCGGGACAATCGGCGCTCGTCCTGCCGCAGCGGCCCTACCTGCCCTTGGGGACGCTCCGGGGCGCCATCGCCTACCCAAGCACCGTCGATCAGGTCGAGGACGCGGCGATCCGCGAGGCGCTGACGGCGGCGCAGCTGCCGCACCTCGCCGACCGGCTCGACGAGGTGGACAACTGGGACCGGCGCCTGTCGGGCGGCGAGCAGCAGCGGGTCGCGATCGCCCGCGCCCTGCTCGCCAAGCCCGACTGGCTCTTCCTCGACGAGGCCACCGCGGCGCTCGACGAGCCGAGCGAGGCCGCGATCTACCGGATGCTGCGCCAGCGCCTGCCCGGCACGACGATCGTCTCGATCGGCCACCGCTCGACGCTGAACGCGCTGCACGACCGCCGGGTCGAGATGCAGCCCGGGGAGGGCGGGCTGTTCACCCCGCGCGACGCGCG
Organism: Methylobacterium hispanicum; assembly: GCF_022179285.1. GTDB lineage: Bacteria > Pseudomonadota > Alphaproteobacteria > Rhizobiales > Beijerinckiaceae > Methylobacterium > Methylobacterium hispanicum. The sequence continues at coordinate 178,763 of NZ_BPQO01000009.1, forward strand.
CATGCCGGTGCCGGCGGAGTAGGGGGCGCGACCTCCCGCGCGGGCGAGGCGTCGCCGGGATCGTGCGGGCGCGCCCCGAGCCGGATCCGTCGCCGGTCCCCGCAGGAGCCTTGAAGGAGCCTTGGAGCAGCCTTGGAGGAGGGATCGACCCGCGCAGCGGTCTCCGCGCGGGCAGGGCGATCGCATATGGCGGGGGTCGTCTCCTCGATCGCCACTGGAACCGCGCCCGACCCCCTCTCCCATAGGGAGAAAGTTGGGGTGAGGGGTATGACCTTTCAGAGCTGAGCACGCCATCGACGCGCGTTCAGCACCGCGTTTATCCGGAAGCCTCATACCCCTCACCCGGCTTTCTGCGAAAGCAGACCTCTCCCTATGGGAGAGGGGACCCACGCCTGACCGGGGTTAGGCTCGCTCGGCATATGCGATCGCCCTGCCGCGCGGGGGAGGGGACCCGCGCTCGATCCACCCCGGAATCCCGCTGCGCAACCGCCCCGTCCGCCGAAGAGGGACCGGCGTTCCGTGGCGTTTCACGGGCCGGCCGGCATCGCCGCGAGGCCTCGCACCGGTCGCTCCGTGCAGTGCGGCATTTCGGTCAAGGCACGGGTGCGCCACGCGATCTGCCGTCGGCGGTGCGATCGCATTAACCGCGGCGTAACCGCGGCTTCCTAATCTCCTGACGATGCAGCGGTGCCACGGACACGATCCCGGCGGGCCCGCCTCCACACCATGATGCGGACCGGCCGCGCGCCGGTCGTCGAGGGCGATCACTCGTGATGCGTAGCGTACAGAGCCGCTCCCGGACGGCACCGGCCCTGGCCGCCACCCTCGCGGCCGCCGCGGTGCTGACCGCCCTGGCCTCCCCGGCGGAGGCGCGCCGCCGCGGCCACCACGCCCGGGCGGGCGGCGGCTACAACCCGCCCTACGCCGCGATGGTGGTGGACGTGAAGAGCGGCAAGACGCTGCACGCGGTCAACGAGGACGCGCTGCGCCACCCCGCCTCGATCACGAAGGTGATGACCCTCTACATGCTCTTCGAGCAGATGGAGCGGGGCCGCTTCGCGCTCGATTCCGAACTCTCCATCTCGGCCCGGGCCGCCGCGCAGGCGCCCTCGAAGCTGGGCCTGCGCCCCGGCTCGACCATCACGGTCGAGGACGCGATCAAGGCGCTCGTCACGAAGTCGGCCAACGACGTGGCCTGCGCCATCGGCGAGAACATCTCCGGCTCCGAGGAGCGCTTCGCCCAGGCGATGACGGCCAAGGCCCGCGCGCTCGGCATGAGCCGCACCACCTACGCCAACGCGTCGGGCCTGCCGGACGCCGACCAGATCACCACGGCGCGCGACCTCACGGTGCTCGCCCGCGCGATCCAGGACCGCTTCCCGCGCTACTACCGCTACTTCCAGACCCGCTCCTTCGCCTTCCGGGGCCGGGTCATCGGCAACCACAACCGGCTCGTCGGCACCGTCGAGGGCGTGGACGGCATCAAGACGGGCTACACCCGCGATTCCGGCTTCAACCTGATGACCGCGGCCAAGCTCAACGACCGCCAGATCGTGGCGATCGTGCTCGGCGGCAAGTCGGGCGCCAGCCGCGACCGGATCATGGCCGACCTGGTCCGCGCGAACCTCCCCCGCGCCTACGCGGGCGCCCGCCAGACCGCCCCGACCACCGAGATCGCCGAGCGCGCCCGGCCGGCGGTCGTCGCCGACGGCGTCTCGCGCACCCGCACGCAGCTCGCCTCCGCCGACGACGAGGTCGAGACCACGGCGTCCACCGAGCCGATGGACATCACGCCGGGCCGCTCGACCGCGACGCCGGGCAGCGGCGGCTACGGGGCCCGCGCTCTGCCGAGGTCCGCCCAGGCCTACGCGGCGACCTCGGGTCAGAGCCCCTTCCCGGGCGGCTCCAAGTCCGACGCCCGCCTGGCCTCGGTCGAGGCGCCCGCCTCCCGCGCCGAGGCCCCGAAGCCGGTGCTGGCCAACGGCCCGAAGGTGACGCCGACCGCCTGGGTGATCCAGCTCGGCGCCATGGACGACGAGGGCAAGGCCCGGGCGATGCTGTCCGAGGCACGCGCGAAGATCGGCGGCACGCTCGCCAAGGCCGCGCCCTACACGGTGAAGGTCGAGCACGGCGGCGCCACGCTCTACCGCGCCCGCTTCTCGGGCTTCTCCGAGCAGGAATCCGCCCAGGACGCCTGCGCCGCGCTCAAGCGCGGCGGCTTCAGCTGCTTCGCCACCCGCAGCTGACCCGCTCCCCGCGGCGAGGCCGCGGCGCGCATCGCGAGACGACCCGCGGGCCCGGCGCCCGCGGCCGTGTGCCCGGTCGCGTACTGGCCGAGCGCCATCGAGACCTTGTGCAGATCCTCGACAACGCGCGTGGAGTATCAGCGATGTCGGTACGTCAGCCTGTCGCGGGCCGCGTTGATGCGGGCCGCCCGCTCGGCGCTTCCTCCCTGGTCGGGGTGGGCCGCCTTCATGAGGCGCCGGTGCGCCGCCCGGATCTCCTCCAGGGCCGCCCCGCGCTCAAGCCCCAGGACCTGGTACGCCTCCTGCTCCGTCATCGCCCCTGGCTGCGGCGGACGGCGCGGCCCCGGGTCGCGATCAGCCTCAGCGTCTACACGCCAGCCGGGACGCCGGCGGTCCAGATACGCGTCTAGCAGGCGGACGCCGTCCGGATCCTGCGCGGCGCAGGCGCGGCGCAGGCTCATCAGCTCCGGCAGCGCCAGCGCGTCGAGGTCGGTCCCCGCCCGGCGACCGCCGGCGACCTGCCCGCCCATCACCGTGCCGTCCGGGCCCAGCGCGACCTCGACGAGGCGCGAGCGGAAGCGGCGCGGGTCGGGCTCGGCCCCACGACGCCTGGACCCGCCCAGGCCCCCGAACAGAGCACCGAAGGGACCGGACGCGAGCCGGTCGGAGACGAGGCGCGCGAGGCGCTGGCCCACCCGTTCCGGCCCCTCCAGCAGCCAGACCCCCAGCAGCCCGAGGACGAGGGCCGGCCCAATCTGCCCGCGCAGCAGGAAGACGGCGGCAAGGCCCAGCATCCCCCAGGTCGCGGCGCGGCGGACGAGGCGGCCGGTGAGCCGCGGGTCGAGGCGGTTCCGGTTCTTCGAGAGCCACCAGAGGCCGAGGCAGGCCGCGAGGCCGAGGACGAGCAGCATCGCGTGGCCTCAGCGCCGCATGTCGTAATCGGCGCCGACCCGGCCGCCGATCCGGACCTTCACACCGTTGCCCAGATCGCGGAACCCCTCCGATCCGCGGGCCTGCGGCGCGGCCTGCCCGCAGCCCGGCCGAGGGGGCAGGCGCACGCCCTCGGGCGCGTCCTCCGGACAGAGGCGCGGCCGGGCGGGCTGCTCGGCCGCGGCGGCCGTGAGAGTCGCACAGAGAGTCAGAAGGAGCGATGCCAGGAGGGCGCAGGCAACGCGCGCTCTCCCTCCCCCCTCTGCGGGGGAGGGTGGCCCTTGCGTCAGCAAGGGTCGGGAGAGGGGACGACGTTTCAGGAAGGGGAGCAGCGTCGATGCCGAGCGCCGTCCGGCGCCGTCGTACCCCTCTCCCCCCCTGCTTCGCAGGGTACCCTCCCCCGCAGAGGGGGGAGGGAGAGCTGCGCGCCAGATCCCGCTCATTGCCGGTTCTCCGCCACGTCCGCGGTGGTGATCCGCACGGTGCGGGTGCGCCCGTCCCGCTCGATCGTCAGGGTGACGCCCTGGCCGACGCCCGCCGCCTGGAGCGCGGCGGTCAGCTCGGCCAGCCGGTGGATCGGTTTGCCGCCGACGCCCACGATGATGTCGCCGATCTCCCCCGTGCCCGGATCGACGCCCTGGATCCCGGCGGCCGCGGCGGGCGAGCCGCGCAGCACCCGCAGCACCACCACGCCGTCGATGCCGAGCCGGGCCGCGGTCGCCTCCTGGCCCGCGATGATGCCGATGCCGGGGTTGCGCACGCGGCCCGAGCGGATCAGGTCCGGCACCACCCGGTTGACCGTATCGACCGGCACCGCGAAGCCGATGCCGGCGCTCGCCCCCGACGGCGAGTAGATCGCGGTGTTGACGCCGATGAGCCGGCCCGCGGAATCGAGGAGCGGGCCGCCGGAATTGCCCGGGTTGATCGCCGCATCCGTCTGGATCACGCCCGAGAGCTCGCGCCCTTCGCCCGTGGGGAGGCGGCGCTGCAGCGCGCTGATCACGCCGGTCGTCAGGGTGTGGTCGAGGCCGAACGGGTTGCCGATGGCGTAGGCCGTCTGCCCCACCTTCAGGTTGGCGGAGGTGCCGATGGAAAGCGGCGGCGGCATCTTCGAGACGCGGCCGAGCTGCAGCACCGCGAGGTCGTAGGACGGCGCCGTGCCGACAACCCGCGCGCCCACGACCTCGCCAGAGGACAGGCGCACGGCGATCGAGCCGCCGGACTGGGTCGCGGCCTGGACCACGTGGTTGTTGGTGACGACGTGCCCGCCCGCGTCCCAGACGAAGCCGGTGCCGGTCTGGGTTCCGCCGCCCTGCCCCTGGCCGCCCTCCTCCTCGTCGTCGAGGCGCATCAGGGACTGGCCCCGCGCCGCGGCCTGGGCGAAGACGTGGACGACGGAGGGGCTCGCCTGCTCGAACAGGGCGACCGTGGTCGATTCGGCGGGCGCGAGGTCGCCGCGCGCCGTCACCGCGCGCGGGGTCTCGGCCGAGAACAGCAGGGCCGTGACGTAGGGCTGGGCCACGAACAGTCCCAGCAGCACCAGCACCGCCGCCAGGGCTGTGCGCACGAAGCGATCCGGCACGTCCTCAACCTCGCCCGACACCCATCCCGGGCCGTTCCCCGGGGCAGCGCGGATACAGCATCGCGCCCGCGTTGCCGAGCGGCCACGCCCTTAACTGGTCGTTCAGCTTGCCCCCTTCAACAGAAAGGAAACCGTCCCGCGGCCGTGCGGCAGCGCACCACGGCCCGGCGGCGGAGGCGATAACCGATTGGTCATCACTGACGGGGACAATCTTCGTCAGAGGAATGAGCAGTCTTCAGGGCGCCTGCGAAATCGAGCCGTCGTACAGACGACGGTTTGCGTCGAAACCATGGCCTCTCCGAGGACCAGGGTGGAGAAAAATCGCAAAGTCGCCTTCGGGATGCTGCCATTCGCGACGATCACAGGGTGCCGCGCCGTCTGGACTCCATATCGGCGGCCGGGTTGCCTGAACGGACGTAACGGGTTCGGAAGGAACACGAGGATCATGGAAACCGAAGCTCTCGAACGGCCCGCCGATCTGACGATCTGGCGCACGGTCCCGGCGAGCTCGCCGCTCGCCCAGCCGGAGCGGTACGGCACCCTGCGCGAGGCGATCGCCGCCGCCGCGGGCGCGCTCACCGACCCCGCCAAGCAGCCCTGGATCATCACGGAGGAGGGCGAGATCCTCTCCCCGAACTGGATCCGGACCTACCTGAACTGAGTGGCCCCGAAGCGGCCCCCGACCAAGCCGGTCGGGGGCCGCTTCGGCGTCCGGGGGCAGTTCAGAACCAGCCGCGGATACGGAAATACAGGATCGGAACCAGCGCGCTGAGCAGGATCAGCCCGAGCGCGTAGGGGTAGCCGTAGGCCCAGTCCAGCTCCGGCATGTGCTTGAAGTTCATGCCGTACATCGAGGCGATGAGCGTCGGCGGGACGCCCACCACCGAGACCACGGTGAGCACGCGGAAGACGTTGTTCTGCTCGATCTGGATGAGGCCGAGCGCGGCGTCGAGCAGGAACTGCACGTTCTCGGAAAGGCGGGTCTCGAACTCGTCGAGGGACTCGATGTCCCGCCGGAGCGTCTCGAAGCGCGCGTCCTCCTCCTGGCGGAGCAGGTCCTCGCAGGCGCCCGCCACGTAGGGAACGACCCGTTCCAGGCCGAGCAGGCTGGAGCGGATCTTGCCGAGCGCCTTGCCGCGCCGGCCGATGCCGCGCAGGATCCGGCGCAGGGCGAGGTCGCGCCGCCGGGTCGGCTGCTCGCCGTTGCGGGCGCGGCCCGCGCTCACGTCGAAGTCGAAGACGCGCGTGGAGAGGGCGTCGAGCTCGGCGCCCATGTCTTCCAGCGCGTCGGCGAGCCCGTCGACCAGCTCCTCCACGATGAGCAGGAAGGTCTCGGTGCTGGAGGCCGCCCGCTCGCCCGCCGCCAGGCGCTTGCGCGCGCCCTCGAAGGCGCGCAGCTCGTGGAAGCGCACGGTGACGAGGTGGTCCGCCGTCAGCACGAAGCCCAGCGGCTTCAGCTGCGAGTCCGTGCGCTCGAAGGTGATCATCGGGGTCGAGAGCGAGAGGCCATTCTTCAGCCGGCGCAGGCGGCTCGAACTCTCCACCTCGCTCAGCGCCGTGCGCGAGGGCACCCGGATGCCGGTCGCCGCCTCCACGGCCCGCGCCTCCTCGGCGGTCGGGTCGTTCAGGTCGATCCAGACCGTGCCCGCCGGAAGGACGGCGCCCGATCCGATGTCGGCGGCCGCGAGCGGGCCGTCCGGCCCGTGCAGGGTCAGCATGGAGGATCGATGTCCCTTCGGGGGAAGCGGGAGACGAAATGCGTCGTCGCGCCGTCACGCGGGGGTGCGACAGTCTTGACTCGAAACGCCCCCGTGGCTATCTCGCGGCCGGCCGTTAGCACTCACACCCCATGAGTGCTAACGGCCGCGCTTGAAGGCGGCGATGCGCGCCGCATCAACGCCACTTCGAGTTCTGAAGCAAGAGGGCAGCTCATGAAGTTCCGTCCGCTGCACGACCGCGTCGTCGTCCGCCGTATCGAGGGCGAGGAGAAGACGAAGGGCGGCATCATCATCCCCGACACCGCCAAGGAGAAGCCCCAGGAGGGCGAGATCGTGGCCGTCGGTCCCGGCGCCCGCGACGAGCAGGGCCGTGTCAACGCGCTCGACGTCAAGGCCGGCGACCGCGTCCTGTTCGGCAAGTGGTCGGGCACCGAGGTCAAGATCGACGGTCAGGACCTCCTGATCATGAAGGAGTCCGACATCATGGGCGTCGTCGCCTAAGTCGGTCACCGCTTTTCCACCGCCCCTGGAGACCCGGTCGCGGTCTCGGGGCACGTCCTGAATAATTTCAACGTGAAGGAAGCCACCACATGGCAGCCAAAGACGTTCGTTTCGCCGCCGACGCCCGCGAGAAGATGCTGCGCGGCGTGGACATCCTGGCCGATGCGGTCAAGGTGACGCTGGGCCCGAAGGGCCGCAACGTCGTCATCGAGAAGTCCTTCGGCGCCCCGCGCATCACGAAGGACGGCGTGACGGTCGCCAAGGAGATCGAGCTCGCCGACCGCTTCGAGAACATGGGCGCCCAGATGGTGCGCGAAGTGGCCTCGAAGACCAACGACATCGCGGGCGACGGCACCACCACCGCGACGGTGCTCGCCCAGGCGATCGTCCGCGAGGGCGCCAAGTACGTCGCCGCCGGCATCAACCCGATGGACCTGAAGCGCGGCATCGACCTCGCCACCCAGGCCGCCGTGAAGGACATCACGGCGCGGGCCAAGAAGGTCGCCTCCTCCGACGAGGTCGCCCAGGTCGGCACGATCTCCGCCAACGGCGACACCGAGATCGGCGAGATGATCGCCCACGCCATGCAGAAGGTGGGCAACGAGGGCGTGATCACGGTCGAGGAGGCCAAGACCGCCGAGACCGAGCTCGACGTCGTCGAGGGCATGCAGTTCGACCGCGGCTACCTCTCCCCGTACTTCATCACGAACGCGGAGAAGATGATCGCCGAGCTCGAGGATCCCTACATCCTCATCCACGAGAAGAAGCTCTCCTCGCTCCAGGCGATGCTCCCCGTCCTCGAGGCCGTGGTGCAGACCGGCAAGCCGCTCGTCATCATCGCCGAGGACATCGAGGGCGAGGCCCTGGCCACGCTCGTGGTGAACAAGCTGCGCGGCGGCCTCAAGGTCGCGGCCGTGAAGGCTCCGGGCTTCGGTGATCGCCGCAAGGCGATGCTCGAGGACATCGCGATCCTGACCAAGGGCCAGATGATCGCCGAGGACCTCGGCATCAAGCTCGAGAACGTGACGCTCCCCATGCTCGGCCGCGCCAAGCGCGTGCGCATCGAGAAGGAGAACACCACGATCATCGACGGGACCGGCGAGAAGGCCGACATCGAGGCCCGCGTCGCCCAGATCAAGGCGCAGATCGAGGAGACCACCTCGGACTACGACCGTGAGAAGCTCCAGGAGCGCCTGGCCAAGCTCGCGGGCGGCGTCGCGGTGATCCGCGTCGGCGGCGCGACCGAGGTCGAGGTCAAGGAGAAGAAGGACCGCGTCGACGACGCCCTCAACGCCACTCGCGCGGCGGTCGAGGAAGGCATCGTCCCCGGCGGCGGCACGGCGCTGCTGCGCGCCAAGAAGGCGGTCGCCGAGCTGAAGTCCGACGTTCCGGACGTGCAGGCCGGCATCAAGATCGTGCTGAAGGCCCTTGAGGCCCCGATCCGCCAGATCGCCCAGAACGCGGGCGTCGAGGGCTCGATCGTGGTCGGCAAGATCACCGACAACACGGGCTCGGAGACCTTCGGCTTCAACGCCCAGACCGAAGAGTACGTCGACATGATCCAGGCCGGCATCGTCGACCCGGCCAAGGTCGTGCGCACCGCCCTGCAGGACGCGGCCTCGGTCGCCGGCCTGCTGGTGACGACGGAGGCCATGGTCGCCGACGCGCCGAAGAAGGACAGCCCGGCCCCGGCGATGCCCGGCGGCGGCATGGGCGGCATGGACTTCTAAGTCCACGCCTCCACGGGAAGACGGAGAGGGGTCGCCGAGAGGCGGCCCCTTTTCCGTTCGGGCGACGCGGATCGGCCCGTTGCGGAGGATCGAGGAATCGCTACCTTCGTTCCATGGCGAAGCGTCGGCTTTCAGAACGGTTCGGACCGGAGCGCGACGGCGATCCCGCAGGGGGACCGCCGATCCGCGAACTCGACCGTGTCCGCCTGCTGTCCGCCGTGACAGGGGACGATGCGCAGTGCGTGCCTGCCGGCTCCACCGGCACGGTCGTGGGAATCTATGCCGCGGGCGAGGCCTTCGAGGTCGAGTTCACCCGGCCGGTGGACACGCTCGCCACCGTCGATGGTCGCGCCGTCACGCTCGTCGCGCGCGGCGGGGCGTGACGCCCGAGTTTGGCTGGCCGGCCAGCTTCACGATCGCACCCGCCAAGATCACCGCCTACCTGCTCGATCCGAACCACCCGGACGGCGGACCGAAATACGCATTCCTTGCGCCGTTCGGCTTCACCCCGCGGAATCCGGAGGATCTCCGCCGGGCGCTTCTGAGCCATGCGCGGCGGGACAATTTCGCCGGGTTCGTGCCGGCCCGCAGGGCCGTGAAACTCTACTTCGAGGGCTTGCTGCCCACACCGACCGAGGCGCGTTCGAACGTTCGCACCGTCTGGCAGATGGACGATGACGATCCGACGCGGGCGGCGCGCTTCATCACGCTCAAGCCTCTGCCGAGGCCGGCGTGACAAACGGCCGGCGGCCAGCGGCCCCCGTCTTGCCTCACCGGACCGGCCGCCTACGATCCAGCGCGATCCTTCGAGGAGACAGGGACTTCAGATGCCAGCATTCCGGACCGGTCAGCGTCTCAATCGCCGGGTAGCCGTCGCGGCGCTCGCGCTCGCGGCGCTGCCGCTCGGCGCCTTGCCCGCCCTCGCCCGCGAGATGCCGGAGGCGGGGGCCGATCAGGCCGCGCGCAAGCCGAACGTCGTGGTGCTGGCCACCGGCGGCACCATCGCGGGCGCCGGAGCGGACGCGGCCAACAGCGCGACCTACCAGGCCGCCAAGGTGCCGGTGGACAAGCTGATCGCCGCGGTGCCCGCCATGAGCAATGTCGCCAACGTGCGCGGCGAGCAGGTCTTCCAGATCGCGTCCGAGAGCTTCACGGACGCGCAGCTCGTGCAGCTGGGCAAGCGCGTCTCGGCCCTCCTCAAGCAGGACGACGTGGACGGCGTGGTGATCACGCACGGCACCGACACGCTGGAGGAGACGGCGCTCTTCCTCGATCTCGTTGTGCGGAGCGACAAGCCGATCGTCGTCGTCGGCTCGATGCGGCCCTCGACCGCGATCTCGGCGGACGGCGCGCTCAACCTGCTCGACGCGGTCACGGTGGCCGGCTCCAAGGAGGCCGTCGGCAAGGGCGTCATGGTCACGATGAACGACCAGATCCAGGCCGGGCGCGACGTCACCAAGCGCGTCAACGTGGTGCCGAGCGCCTTCTACAGTCAGTGGGGGCCCCTCGGCATGGTGGTCGAGGGCAAGACCTACTTCTTCCGCGCCTCAGCGAAGCGGCACGGCAAGGCCTCCGAGTTCGACATCGACCAGATCGACAGCCTGCCGCTGGTGGCCGTCGTGTACGGCTCGGGCAACATGTATCCGGGCGCCTACACGGCCGCGGTCGATGCGGGCGCGAAGGCGATCGTCAACGCGGGCACCGGCAACGGTTCGGTCGCGGGCTACCTCGTCGATACGCTGAAGGACATCCGCAGCAAGGGCACGCTGATCGTGCGCTCCTCCCGCGTCGGCGACGGCATCGTGCTGCGCAACGCCGAGCAGCCCGACGACAAGTACGACTGGGTGGTGGCCCACGACCTCAACCCGCAGAAGGCCAAGATCCTCACCGCGGTCGCGCTCACCAAGACGAGCGACACGAAGGAGCTGCAGCGCATCTTCTGGGAATATTGAGCCGCGTCCGCGTACCCTCCCCCCTCTGCGGGGGAGGGAGAATGGAGGGGCTGCGCCCGCCAGGATTTACTGTTCTGAAAACGTTTACACGCGATCGCGCCGGGTCTAGAACGCGTTCAAAAGACGGACACAGCCCGCGCCTATGCGAGGGGCGGACGGCGAGGAGAACCCATGGCGGAGATCCATCCCGAGGTCGCGGCGGTCACGGCCCGCGTGGTCGAGCGCTCGCGGGCCAGCCGGCGGCGCTACCTCGACCTGATCGAGCGGGAGCGCGAGGCCGGCGTGCACCGGCCGAAGCTCGCCTGCGGCAACCTCGCCCACGGCTTCGCGGCATCCGGCGAGGACAAGGCGGCGATCCGGGCGGGCCGGTCGATGAACATCGGCATCGTCACCGCCTTCAACGACATGCTCTCGGCCCACCAGCCCTACGGGCGCTATCCGGACCAGATCAAGGTCTTCGCCCGTGAGCGCGGCGCGACAGCCCAGGTCGCGGGCGGCACGCCGGCCATGTGCGACGGGGTCACGCAGGGGCAGCGCGGCATGGAGATGTCGCTGTTCTCGCGCGACACGATCGCGCTCTCGACGGCGGTGGCCCTCAGCCACGGCATGTTCGACGGCGCGGCGCTCCTCGGCATCTGCGACAAGATCGTGCCGGGCCTGATCATGGGGGCGCTCCGCTTCGGCCACCTGCCGACGATCCTGATCCCGGCCGGTCCCATGCCCTCGGGGCTGGCCAACAAGGAGAAGCAGCGCATCCGCCAGCTCTACGCGGAGGGCAAGGTCGGCCGCGAGGAGCTGCTCGAATCCGAGTCCGCCTCGTATCACGGGGCGGGCACCTGCACCTTTTACGGCACGGCCAACTCGAACCAGATGATGATGGACGTGATGGGCCTGCACATGCCGGGCGCCTCCTTCATCAACCCGGGCACGAAGCTGCGCCAGGCGGTGACGCGGGCGGCGATCCACCGGCTCACCGAGATCGGCGCGGACGGCAACGATTACCGGCCGCTGGGCCTGTGCATCGACGAGAAGGCGATCGTGAACGCGGTAGTGGGCCTGCTCGCCACCGGCGGCTCGACGAACCACGCGATCCACCTGCCGGCCATGGCGCGCGCGGCCGGCATCGTGCTCGACTGGGAGGATTTCGACCGGCTCTCGGCCGCCGTGCCGCTGATCGCGCGGGTCTACCCGAACGGCTCGGGCGACGTGAACCACTTCCACGCGGCCGGCGGCATGAGCTTCGTGATCGCGGCTCTCATCGATGCGGGGCTCCTGCACGACGACATCCTGACGGTGGCGGGCGGCTCCCTGCGCGACCACGCCCGCGACCCGAGGCTCGACGGCGACGACCTCGTCTTCGAGGACGCGGTGCCCGAGAGCCTCGATCCCGCCATGCTGCGCCGCCCGGCCGAACCGTTCCAGCCGGACGGCGGCATGCGGCTGGTCAAGGGCAATCTCGGCCGAGCCACCTTCAAGACCAGCGCGGTCGAGCCGGAGCGCCGCACGATCCAGGCCCCGGCCCGGGTGTTCTCCGACCAGGACGCGGTGATCCGGGCGTTCAAGGCGGGCGAACTGGAGGGCGACGTGGTGGTGGTGGTCCGCTTCCAGGGCCCGCAGGCCAACGGCATGCCGGAGCTGCACAAGCTGACCCCGCCGCTGGGCGTGCTCCAGGATCGCGGCCACAAGGTCGCGCTGGTCACCGACGGGCGCATGTCGGGGGCATCCGGCAAGGTGCCGGCCGCGATCCACCTGACGCCGGAGGCGCTCGCCGGCGGGCTGATCGGCCGGATCCGCGACGGCGACATCGTGCGGCTCAGCGCCGAGGAGGGTCTGCTGGAGGTGATGGTGGACGCGTCGGAACTCGCCGCCCGCGAGCCCGCCCCGGTGCCGCCGCCGGAAGCGGGCACGGGCCGCGAACTGTTCGCCTTCATGCGCCACGGTGCGGACGGCGCCGAGCAGGGCGCCTCGGCGATGCTCGCCGCCGCGGGCCTGTAGGGGGATCCCAAAGGGTCGTGACCCTTTGGCGGGGTCCCGGGGCGCGCAGCCCCGGGATTGGCCTCTCCGACCCGGCTCCGCCGGGACGGAGAGGCCAAATGCAGGGTTCCACCCTGCACCCGCGAAAGGTCTCGGACCTTTCGAAACCATGACCACAGGAGGTGACGCCGTGAACGACCTGACCAGCATCGACGCGCTGATGCGCTCCGTCGCCGTCATCCCGGTCTTGGTGATCGAGGACGCGGCCCACGCGGTCCCGATCGCCGAGGCCCTCGTGGCCGGCGGGCTGACCGCCCTCGAGGTCACCCTACGCACGCCCGCCGCGCTCGACGTCATCCGCGCCATGGCGACGGTCGAGGGCGCGGTGGTCGGCGCCGGCACGGTGCTGAACCCGCGCGACCTCGACGCGGCGCTGGCAGCCGGGGCCGAGTTCATCGTCTCGCCGGGGCTCACCGACCCGCTGACCGACGCCGCCAAGGCCAACGGCGTGCCCTACCTGCCGGGCGTGGCCAACGCCGCCGACATCATGCGCGGGCTCGACCACGGGCTCGACCGGTTCAAGTTCTTCCCCGCCGAGGCCGCGGGCGGCCTGAAGGCCCTCAAGGCGCTCTCCGCCCCGTTCGGGCAGGTGCGCTTCTGCCCTACGGGCGGCATCACCGCGGCCAGCGCACCGCAATGGCTCGCCGAGCCGGCGGTGCTCTGCGTCGGCGGCAGTTGGGTGGTGAAGCCCGGCGCACCGGACACGGCGGCGATCCGGGCGGCCGCGGAGGCGGCCTCCGGGCTGCGGGCGGGCTGAACGCTCCCTCTCTCCCGCCGCGGGCGGGGCGCTCGGCCAGGACAGTTTCGCGCAGGCGACTGGCGAAGTCGCCTATCGATCTGTAGATTGGGCCTGTGCACCGTGTCGGGTGCGCCGCGTCCCACACGGGGCGCGGACAGGCTGCCGCTCAGGGTTCGGTTCGAGAGAGATGATTCAGGTCCCGATGCCGGGTACGGCGCACGCCGTGACCGGCCGCGTTCCGGCCCCAACGACGGCGATGGCCACCGGTCCCGGCGGGACCGGCGGCAACGACGACCGCTCGAACACGGCCATCATCACCCGCACCCGGACGCGCACCAAACGACCGAGCCTCTACCGGGTTCTGCTCCTCAACGACGACTATACTCCCATGGAGTTCGTGGTCCTCGTGGTGGAGCGGTTCTTCAACAAATCGCACGAGGACGCCTACCAGATCATGATGCACGTGCATCAGAACGGGGTCGGCGAGTGCGGGGTGTTCACCTACGAGGTCGCCGAGACCAAGGTGACGCAGGTCATGGACTTTGCGCGCAAGCACCAACATCCTCTTCAGTGCGTTATGGAAAAGAAATAGGCACCCACACAGAGGCCAGCTTTGCCCAGCTTCTCACGCAGCCTAGAACAAGCCCTCCACCGCGCCCTGGCGCTCGCCGGCGAGCGCCGCCACGAATATGCGACGCTGGAGCACCTGCTGCTGGCGCTCACCGACGACCAGGACGCCGCCGCCGTCATGCGGGCCTGCAACGTCGAGATCGACACGCTCAAGCGCAGCCTCGTCGAGTACGTCGATACCGAGCTCTCGAACCTCACCGGTGACGGCCGCCAGGACGCCAAGCCCACGGCCGGCTTCCAGCGGGTGATCCAGCGCGCGGTGATCCACGTGCAGTCCTCGGGGCGCGAGGAGGTGACGGGGGCCAACGTGCTGGTGGCGATCTTCGCCGAGCGCGAGAGCCACGCCGCCTACTTCCTGCAGGAGCAGGACATGACCCGCTACGACGCGGTCAACTACATCAGCCACGGCATCGCCAAGCGCCCTGGCGCATCGGAGGCCAAGCCCGTGCGCGGCTCCGAGGAGGAGGGCTCCTCCGAGCGGCCGAGCGGCGACGACGGCGAGGCCCGCGGCACCAAGAAGAAGGGCGACGCGCTCGACGCCTACTGCGTCAACCTCAACAAGAAGGCCCGCGACGGCAAGATCGACCCGCTGATCGGCCGCCACGCCGAGGTCGAGCGCACGATCCAGGTGCTCTGCCGCCGCCAGAAGAACAATCCGCTGCTGGTGGGCGATCCGGGCGTGGGCAAGACCGCGATCGCGGAGGGGCTCGCCCGCAAGATCATCCAGCACGAGGTGCCGGAGGTGCTCGCCGACGCGACCGTCTTCTCCCTCGACATGGGCACGCTCTTGGCCGGCACCCGCTACCGCGGCGACTTCGAGGAGCGCCTCAAGCAGGTGATGAAGGAGATCGAGGCGCACCCCAACGCCATCATGTTCATCGACGAGATCCACACGGTGATCGGTGCCGGTGCGACCTCGGGCGGCGCGATGGACGCCTCGAACCTCCTGAAGCCCGCGCTCGCCTCCGGCGCGCTCCGCTGCATCGGCTCGACCACCTACAAGGAGTACCGCCAGTACTTCGAGAAGGACCGCGCCCTGGTGCGCCGCTTCCAGAAGATCGACGTCAACGAGCCCTCGATCCCCGACACGATCGAGATCGTGAAGGGCCTGCGCCCCTACTTCGAGGAGTTCCACAAGCTCAAGTTCACCACCGACGCCGTGAAGGCGGCGGTCGAGCTGTCGGCCCGCTACATCAACGACCGCAAGCTGCCCGACAAGGCGATCGACGTGATCGACGAGACCGGCGCCTCGCAGATGCTGGTGCCGGAAGCGCGCCGCAAGCGCACCATCGGCGTGAAGGAGATCGAGGCGACCATCGCCACGATGGCCCGCATCCCCCCGAAGACCGTCTCGAAGGACGACGCGGTCGTCCTGCAGAACCTCACCGAGAACCTGAAGCGGGTGGTCTACGGCCAGACCGGCGCCATCGAGGCGCTGACCTCGGCGATCAAGCTCGCCCGCGCGGGGCTGCGTGATCCCGACAAGCCGATCGGCTCCTACCTGTTCGCGGGCCCGACCGGCGTCGGCAAGACGGAGGCCGCCAAGCAGCTCGCCGCGTCGCTCGGCGTCGAGATGCTGCGCTTCGACATGTCGGAGTACATGGAGCGGCACACGGTCTCGCGCCTCATCGGCGCGCCGCCCGGCTATGTCGGCTTCGACCAGGGGGGATTGCTCACCGACGGGATCGACCAGCACCCCCACTGCGTCCTCCTGCTCGACGAGATCGAGAAGGCGCATCCGGACCTGTTCAACATCCTGCTGCAGGTGATGGACCACGGGAAGCTGACCGACCACAACGGCAAGCAGGTCGATTTCCGCAACGTCATCATCATCATGACGTCGAACGCGGGCGCCTCGGACCTCGCCAAGTCGGCCTACGGCTTCACCCAGTCCAAGCGCTCGGGCGACGACGTCGAGGCGATCAACCGCCTGTTCGCGCCGGAATTCCGCAACCGGCTCGACGCGATCATCTCGTTCGGCCACCTGCCGAAGGAGGTCGTGGCCAAGGTGGTGGACAAGTTCGTCCTCCAGCTCGAGGCGCAGCTCGCCGACCGCAACGTCACGATCGAGCTCTCGGACGAGGCCCGGGAGTGGCTGGTGGAGAACGGCTACGACGACGCGATGGGCGCCCGCCCCATGGCCCGCCTGATCCAGTCCACCATCAAGACGCCGCTCGCCGACGAGGTGCTGTTCGGCCGCCTCAAGGACGGCGGCGCCGTGAAGGTGGTGCTGAGGAAGCCCGAGGACGCGGAGGCCAAGGCCGGCGGCAAGGACTCGCTCGGCTTCGAGTTCCCGGCCGGCCCCGTCACGCCGAGGCCCGAGAAGGACGTGGCCACGACGGCGGCCAAGAAGAAGCGGGCCAAGCCCCGCTCGACCAGCCGCAAGAAGCCGCCGAAGGACGACAAGGGCGGCGGCTCGGGCGGCAAGAGCGTGCGCACCGTGCCCAAGGTGCCGCTCGTCCGGGCCTGACGTCCCGCCCGGCGCGCGGTCCGCGGCGCGTCAGGGTTTCATGAACGGGCCCGCGAGGGTATAGGCGCGGCGGCGCTGAGGTGCCGCCGCGACCGGGGAGGGGCTCGATGACCGAAGATCTGCAGGAGGGCCCCCTCGCGCAGACCACCTACGCCCCGGCGCCGAAGAAGCTCACCGCCCGCGAGCAGCGCCGCCGCCGACGCCAGCGCCGCAAGCGCGGCGAGGAGGTTCTGGCCTGGGTGCTGGTGCCGGTGATCTGCTTCGGCATCTACTGGGGCATCGCCGCCGGCTTCGAGATGATGAACACCTCGCCGGGCCAAGTCTGGGACCAGCTCATGCAGGTCAAGGCGATGATGGAGAAGCGCTCGGGGTGAGCGCGCAGCTCTCCCCCCCCCCTCTGCGGGGGAGGGGTAGAACGTCGCGCTAGCCCAGCCGCAGCGCGTGCACCGAGAACAGAGCCTGCGGGTCGGTCCAGACCTGGACCGGTGCCCAGCCCGCCGAGGCGGCGAGCGCCCGGAAGCTTTCCACCGTGTACTTGTAACTGTTCTCGGTGTGGATCGACTCGCCCGCCGCGAAGGCGACCGGGCGGCCAGCCACGGCGACGTCCTGCGCGGCGCGGGCGACGAGGTGCATCTCGATGCGCGAGGCCTGGTCGTTGAACACGGCCCGGTGCGCGAAGGCGTCGAGGTCGAAGGTGCCGCCGAGTTCCCGGTTGATCCGCGTCAGCACGTTGCGGTTGAAGGCCGCCGTGACGCCGGCCGCATCGTCGTAGGCCGCCTCCAGCACCGCGTGGTCCTTCACCAGATCGACGCCGACGACGAGCACCGAGCCCGTCCCCAGGATCGCACCGAACTGGCGGAGCAGGCGCGCCGCCTCCGCCGGCTCGAAATTGCCGATGGTCGAGCCGGGGAAGAACCCGGCCCGCGGCGCGTCGCCGAGATCGGCCGGCAGCGAGAAGGGCCGGGTGAAGTCGGCCGCGACCGGCT
The DNA here is from genome assembly GCF_022179285.1 of Methylobacterium hispanicum. Classification (GTDB taxonomy): domain Bacteria; phylum Pseudomonadota; class Alphaproteobacteria; order Rhizobiales; family Beijerinckiaceae; genus Methylobacterium; species Methylobacterium hispanicum. The sequence goes on from NZ_BPQO01000009.1 coordinate 196,281, forward strand.
CGACGCGCAGGGCGGGAAAGTCCGTGCGCAACGCCTCGGCCTGCGCGCGCAGGAAGCTCGCCGAGACGTCGACCGGCAGGTAGGCCGCGAGGTCGGGCAGGTGGCGCAGGAGCCGGCGCACCTTCACGGTCGAGCCGCTGCCGAACTCGACGAGCGCGGCGCCCCGGGGCAGGGCGGCGGCGATCTCCGATCCTGCCGCGTCGAGGATCGCGAGCTCGGTGCGGGTCGGGTAGTACTCGGGCAGACGGGTGATCGCCTCGAACAGGTCGGAGCCGGCGTCGTCGTAGAAGTACTTGGCCGGCAGGGTCTTCTGCGCCTGGGCGAAGCCCAGCAGCACATCGTCCAGGAAGCCTTTCGGCTCCGGGGCCTGGGTGACGGGCGTCGCGTTGTCGAAAACGGGCTTGATGGTCACGGGACAGGCTCCGGGCTGGCGCGGTCGCATCGGCGAGGTGCCGGGCGGCCGCGCGAGGAGACGAGGGGAACGGACTGAGGCCGGGTGCCGATCCGGCGGCGGCCCGCTCTGGGATCGGCCTTGGGTCAGCCGCGCTGGTCGGCCAGCCGCAGGCCGGTGAATTGCCAGCGCTGGTGCGGGTAGAAGAAGTTCCGGTAGGGCAGGCGGGCATGGCCCGCGGGCGTGGCGACCGAGGAGCCGCGCAGCACCATCTGGTTGGCCATGAACTTGCCGTTGTACTCCCCGAGCGCGCCCGGCAGCGGCCGGTAGCCCGGATAGGCGACGTAGGGGCTGCGGGTCCATTGCCAGACGAGGCCGAAGGCGTCCTCGAGGCCGTGCTCGCGCGCGGCCACCTCCCACTCGGCCTCCGTCGGCAGGTCGCGGCCCGCCCAGCGGGCGTAGGCGTCGGCCTCGTAGTAGCTGACGTGGGTGACGGGCTGGTCCGCCTCGACCGGGCGGCGCCCGCCGAGCGTCATCACGCTCCAGCCGTCCTCCTCCCGCCGCCAGTAGCCCGGCGCCTCCCAGCCCTCGGCCTGCGCGGCGATCCAGCCGTCCGAGAGCCAGAGGTCGGGACGGGAATAGCCGCCGCCCCGCATGAAGGCCTGCCATTGCCCGCAGGTAACGAGCGCCCGGTCCACCGCGCAGGGCAGGATCAGGCTGTCGTGGCGCGGGTGCTCGTTGTCGAAGGAGAAGCCGCTCCCTTCGTGGCCCACCCGCGCGACGGCCCGCGCAAGCTCCACCGCGCCCGCGCGGGCGGTCGCCTTCGGGAAGCGCCAGCCCGCGTCGTAGACCGCGCCGAGCGGGTTCTGCGCGAAGGCGTGCAGGATGTCGGTGAGGATCAGCTCCTGGTGCTGCTGCTCGTGATAGAGCCCGATCTCGAGGATCGGCAGCACCGCCTCGAGCGCGCCGGGCGCCGCCTGGGCCAGCAGGGTCTCGACGGCCCGATCGACGTGGCGCCGGTAGGCCGCGACCTCCTCGGCGTTCGGCCGGGTGATCAGCCCGCGGGCGAGGCGCGGCTGCCGGGGCCCGGCGGCGACGTAGTAGGAATTGAACAGGTAGTGCCAGCGCTCGTCGTGGATCGCGTAACCCGGCAGGTGCTCGCGCAGCAGGAACTGCTCGAAGAACCACGTCGTATGCGCCCGGTGCCACTTGGTCGGGCTGGCATCGGCCATCGACTGGATCTGCTGGTCTTCCGGGGAGAGCGGCGCGGCCCGCTGCTCGGTCTCGGCCCGCACGTGGCGGTAGGCGGCGAGCCAGGCGGCGCGATCGACGGGCCGCGCCGTGACGGGCGGGGGCGGGAAGGCCGCGGACGGGGGCGCGCTCTGCACGGCCGCGCGGGGTGCCGCTGTGGCTGCCATGGCAATCCTCTCCTTCACCGGCGCCTCGGGACAACACTCTGCTCCCGAGGCGGCGTCGCGAGAGGAGATATGGCCAAGCGCGCCTCCGGCAACGCGGGCGCGGCGATTCTGCCGCAGGCCGTCGGGGCGGATCGCGGCGGAGCCTTTTTCCGGCCTCAGTGAGGGCGCCTTAACCCTCGGCGTCGAGACTGGGCTCCTCAAACGCGGGGCATCGCGAACCTATGCGGATCGATCTCATGGCCGGGGCGAGCCTCTCCGTCGCGGCGCGCGGGGCGCCGGTCGAGCCCCACATCCTCGTGTTCGATTCCGGCCTCGGCGGCCTCACGGTGCTGGAAGAGGTGCGCCGCGCCCGGCCGGACGCGCGCTACGTCTACGCCGCGGACGACGCCGCCTTCCCGTACGGACGCCTCGGCGAGGCCGCGCTGGTCGCCCGGGTGCTCGCCGTGATGGAGCGGCTGATCGCGGTCCACCACCCGGACCTCGTGGTCATCGCCTGCAACACCGCCTCGACCCTGGTGCTGCCGGCCCTGCGCCAGCGCTTCACCACGCCCTTCGTCGGGGTGGTGCCGCCGATCAAGCCCGCCGCCGAGACCACCCGCACGGGCCTCGTCTCGCTGCTGGCGACGCCCGGCACGGTGGCGCGCTCCTATACCCGCGACCTGATCGCGACCTACGCGGGCACCTGCCGCGTGGCGCTCGTCGGCTCGCCGAACCTCGCCAACTACGCCGAGGCCGAACTTTCCGGCGCGCCGGTGCCGGACGCCGCCCTCGCCGCCGAGATCGCCCCCTGCTTCGTCACCGCCGAGGACGGGCGGCGCACCGACGTCGTCTGCCTCGCCTGCACGCACTACCCGCTGCTGCGCGCCCGCTTCGAGCGCCTCGCGCCCTGGCCGGTGCGCTGGATCGACCCGGCGCCCGCCATCGCCCGGCGGGTGACGCAGCTCCTCGGCGCGGGCCCCGCGGGAGCGGAGCCCGGCCCGGTGCTCGCAGCCTTCACCGGGCAGTCCCCGGCCGCGGCCCTGCGCGCCTCGCTCGACGCCCGCGGCGTGACTGAGTTCGGCGTCGAGGCGATGCCGCTCGCGCTGCAATCCTGAGGACGAGAGCGCTTGAGCCGCCGGCCCATCCGCGCGTAGTCAGGCCCCGCGGCCGAGCGAGCGTCCAGCGCGGAGCCGGGCGGGGCCGCGAGCAGGGTCGATGAGAAAGCCGAGAGCCCCAGCCAAATCCGGCGCCAAGCCGGGCGCCAAGCCGCGGGCGGACTCGCCTGCGCCCCCGTCCGCCGGCAACCCGATCCTCAGCCCGGAGCGGCGCGGGGACGACCAGGACCAGAGCATCCGTCCGCTGTCGCTGGCCGAGTTCGTCGGCCAGCGGGCGGCACGCGCCAACATGCAGATCTTCATCGAGGCGGCGCGCAAGACCGGCCAGGCCCTCGACCACGTGCTGTTCGTCGGCCCGCCGGGGCTGGGCAAGACCACGCTCGCC
>NZ_BPQO01000010.1 GCF_022179285.1 Methylobacterium hispanicum
CGTCGAGCTGGGTGCGCGAGCGGATGCCCAGGATGTGCACGCCGCGCAGCGCCGCGTGCAGCGCCTCGCGGTCGAGCGCCTTCGGCAGACGCACCAGGTTCGTGTAGCCCGCACCCTCCATCAGCGCGACCGCGCTGTCGTTGATCCCCTCCAACAGCAGGACGCGGATGTCGGCACGGGAGCGGGGCGGGGAAGAGGTCATGTGCGGTGCGCCGGTTCGGATGCTGCGGCGCACAGATGCGATTTCACCGCCGCGGGTCAAGCGTCGCGGGCCGGCCCACGATCGGGGTGGCCTCGCACCGATCCGGGACTTGCGCGGAGGCCCGGGGTCGAACACTCTACGCGGGTCCGGGACCGGAGAACATCCGATGCGCACATCGCGCCGCGCGCGTTCGACACGCGATGACCGGCCCGGGAGCGCCCCGGCGAGCCGGGGCAGCGCGGGGCCGGAATCGGGGCAGCGCCCCCTGCCGGAATGCCTGACCCGCTTTCTCGACATGCCGACGCCCGGCCGGCCGATGCCGGCCGCGACGCCGCCGCGGGCCGTATCGCGCCGGCCGGCCAACCGGGCACTGCGCGGCGCGCTCGTCTGGGCGCTGCTCTACAACCTGATCGGGCTCACGTTCATCGCCCTGCTCTGGCAGGCGATGCCCTGAGCCCGGTCCCGCGGGTCAGCGCGCCTCGCTGACCCGCCGGGTCGCGCGCTGCTCCTGCTTGTAGGCCGTGATGGCCGAGGAGCAGGCGGGCGTGAGCTTCTTCATGTTGGCCTTGAAGCAGGCCTCCACCTCCGGGCCGCCGGGGGCGTGCTCGCTGCAATACTCCATGTAGTCGCCGGTGCAGGCGCGCTTGAGCGCGTCGCGGGCCGGGGATTGCTGCGCGAGCGCCGCGGCCGGGACGAGGCTGAGGCCGATGGCGAGGAACGCCGCCTTGCTCGGGGTCATGGGAAGTCCTGTCGTTTCCGGTGCCGCCGGACGGGCCGGGCGGCGAGGCGGCAGGGCGCATGATCCCGAAGGATGGCGTCAGCGTGACGAGGAGGCGGCGACCGGAAGATCCGCGGCGCGCGCCCGTCCTCAGCCCGCGCCGTAGCCGCCCTTCGCGTTGTCCGGCGCGCGGCTCGGGGAATGGTCGTCGTAGCCGCCCGTCTCGGGCCCCGGGTCGGGGGCGGGGGCCGGATGGCCGGGCGCGTGCGGGCCGGCCTCGCCGGCCTCCACGATGCGGCGCTCTCCGGGGGAGAGACGCTGGTTCAGGTCGGGCGCGGGGCGCGCGGTCCCGGGCGCGGTGCGGGGGTCGTCGGGCTGGGACATGTGGCGGATGCTCCCGTGGTCTGAAGGAGCAAGGCGGTCCGGTCCGCCCGGGTTCCGCGGTGGGACCGGGGCGCCCGGGCCGGCGGGGGCCGATCCTGAACCGAAGGGCGGGCGGCCCTTCAGCCACGGTTCAACCGGAACCGCCTAGCTTGAGCGGCCTTCGGAGCGGCCGGCGCGCAGCCCGGGCCCGGCGAAGGCGTGCAGAGGCTCGTCCGCATCGTGTGCGCCCCCGTCCGCAGCGGCCTCGACGCCGCGATCCAGATCCCGGGCCACCCGGTGGGCCGCTTGGAAGTCCACTTGGCGGACCATCCGGCCGGCCAAGTGGGCTACGCCCCGTCGAGCCCGTCGCGGCGGATCCCGCCGCTCTTCCTGCACAGCATCCGACCGGCCCTCGAAGGCGCCTTCGGGACCGAGGACGCGGTCCATGCCCCGGGCGCGATCGCCGCGCTGGTGGCCCGGCTCCACGCCGGCCCGCTCGGGCCGGCCCCGGCGGAATCCGGCCCGCTCGGGCCGGCCCCGGCGGAATCCGGCCCGCTCGGGCCGGCCCCGGCAGAACCTGGCCCGCTCGGGCCGGCACCGGCGGAATCCGGCCCGGCCCTCGCGGAGGCCTGAGCCGCGCTGCGACACGCGGACCCGCCGACGCGGGGGATCGGAGATCCGCACGGAGACAGGCGCGTCCGAACCCTGCCACATCGTCCCATCGCGCGGCGGGATGGACTGGGATACACCCGGCGCCCGATGCCTCGAAGGCCCGGCCCGCGCCGCTGGCCGGCATCGCCCGCACGATGGCACACTCGCCGTCCGCACCGGACCGCCCCAGGCCGGAAGGAGGTGGCGCCTCATGGACAAGCCGGACGCCGACACAGTGCAGACGATCGACCGCACTCGCCGCCTGATCGCCGAGATGCGTCAGGTCATCGAGGACGCCCGCCTCTCCGTGCTCGCCGCGCGGGACCTGCTGAAGCAGTTCCCCGGCCCGGACGGGCTCGGCCCAGCGGCCGCCCCGGCCGAGGAGCCCGCCGACGGCCCTCCGGACGATGTGACGGTGCGTCTCGTTGACATCCTTCTCGAAGCGCACAGTCTCGCCGCCCTGGACGAGGACGCGGACACGCGGGCCCTGCTCGAGACGGCGCTCCTGCGGGTCGGGCAGCGGCTCGCACGTCGGGCGGGTCCGCGGGCGGCGGGACTGGTTCTCCAGTAGGCGGCGGGCTAGAGCAGCATCTTCGGACGGGCCGTGTGTCCGGAAGCCATCGCAGCGGCGAGACGTCATGGCCAAGAACACACCGAAGGACAGAGCCGCGGCCGCAGCCGCCCTCACCCGGATCGCCAACTTCCTGGACGTTCCGATCGCGGCCTTCTACGAGGCCGCGCCGGAGGCGGACGGCGCCGCGCCGATCGATCCCGCCCGGCACGCCGAGATCCGCGAGCTGATCCGGCAGTTCCTGCGGGTGCACGACCCGAAGGCGCGGGGACGCTGCCTCGCCTACGTGCGGCGCGCCGCCGATGAGGCCGGTTGCGCGCCGGCTCCCGCGCCGGCCGCCGCGCGGGATTCCACCCCCGGCCTCGAAGGCTCGTGAAGCGTTAACCTTCGGGGTGGAGAACGGGGCGGATGCCCGAAGTCCGGCCCCGTTCGGAGACGATCGTTTGACCGCACGCCCGAGGCTGCTCGCCGCGGCCGCACTGCTCGCCGCGCTCGCACTCGTCTTCGGGCGCAGCCCCCCGGAGCCGCGGGACCCGTGCGAGGCCCATCGCCAGGCCTATCCGTGCGCCCTGTTCGCGCCGACCGCCGCGGCCCCCGTCCGGAACCCGGTGCCGGGCGCGATCGACCCGGCGGCGGACGGCACGTCCTAGAGCATTGCCCCGGATACGGGATCCGGGCCGAGGCTCCAGCCTCTTGATCCTGCATCCTCTTTTTCCGAAAGCCGGAAGCCACCGTTCGGGACGATGTTCGAGAGCAGGCCGGCAGGGCGCGCTACCGGCGCGGCGCGACGGCGGCGTGCCCGAGCGGCGCCGCCGGGAAGCCCTTCGCCCCGATCAGGCGATCAGGTCGCGGTGGGCGGGGCTGCGGTGCAGCCAGGCCCTGGCATAGCCGCAGAGGGGCACGATCCTCACCCCGTCCGCCCGCGCCTGCTCGGCCACCGCGCGCATCAGCCGCCCGGCCGTGCCGGTCCCCCGCAGGGCAGGGGGTGCGTAGACATGGGCGATGACGAGCTCCCGTGGCCCGCGGCGGTAGTCGGCGTAGGCGGTCAGCCCCTGCTCGGTCAGCTCGAAGCGGCTCAGCGCGCGGTTGTCGTGCATCGGATCCCTCCGGAGCGGGCTCGCGGCCCGCCCCGGCCAACGCCGTAGGCGGCCGGGACGGTCCCGCTCGCCGGGGCGGGCCCGACCGCTATCTGAGGACGCACCCGAACGCTCCATCCGGGACAATCCACGCGGGAGGATTCATGAGCGCGCCGCCGGACGACAATCTCGACCACTACGCGCTGGGCTTCTACGCCCTCGGCAAGGGCGTGGCCCGGGCCGATTGCCCCTACGCCGCCGGAACACGGGCGGAAGCCGACTGGCACGCCGGCTACGACGCCGCCGCGCGCGGCGATTCGGAGCCGGCACCCGAGGAACGGCCCAGCGCGCAATCGCCCATGTGATTGGCGGACCGGCCCGGCCCGTGCTTCTGACGCTTCCCGCGCCGGCAACGGCCGCGGGGGACGGTAAAGAGGGAGCCCGGATGCACTGGCCTGCCGCCTACGCCGCCTACAACGTGTTCCGCCGTCGCCAGTACCCGGCCCTGCGCTGCGCCGTGCGCCAGGACCGGCCGGTGCCGGGCTTCATCCACGGGGTGATCTGGGAGTACGGCGGCACGGTGATGGAGGAGCGCCCTCCGGAGGGCTTCCAGCCGGACGCCGCGCAGGCCGCGACCGAGAGCGCGGGCTACTATCTGTTCCGGGCTCCCGGCGGGCGGGCCTGAGCCGGATGCGCCCGGGTCGCGCGCCCGGGGCGCCCTCAGAAGGCCGCAGCGAGATGCGTGCGGACCGCCTCGCCCACGGAGGCGACGGTCTGGGCCACCGGGTAATCCGAGAGGTAGACGCGGCAGCCGACGAGGAGCAGCGCCAGCGCCCAGAACGCACCCGCGACCGCCCGGTGGCCGGCGCCGTCACGCGGCGCCGCGGCGGCGTGCGGGGAATCCAGCTTCTCCCCGAACGGGTCGAAGCTGACGTCGTCCGTCGGGCTCGCAGGGATCGACATGTCAGGGGTTCCGCGCATGACAGCTGATGTCGCGCGCGTGGCGGGCCGGATCAAGGAACGGGATTTTCGAAGATTCGCCGCCCCGGAGAACGCCCTGCTCCGCGCGCCCCGCGCCGGGGAAGATTCTGCCGCGGGCCCCGAGCCGGCCCCGTTCCCGGGATCCGAGGTCCGTCTGGCGGGCACCCCCGGGCCGTGCCAGAGGGCGCGGATGCCGACCTTCGCCGCCTACGCCGCCGCCGCGCTCGCCGAGATCGCGGGTTGCTTCGCCTTCTGGGCTTGGCTCCGGCTCGGCCGCTCGGTCCTCTGGCTCGGGCCGGGCATGCTCAGCCTCGCGCTGTTCGCCTGGCTGCTGACCCGGGTGGAGGCCGATGCGGCGGGGCGCGCCTACGCGGCCTATGGCGGCGTCTACATCGCGGCCTCGATCCTCTGGCTCTGGCTCGCCGAGGGACGCCGGCCGGACCGCTTCGATCTCGCGGGCGCAGCCCTGTGCCTCGTCGGCACCCTGGTGATCCTGCTGGGACCGCGGGAGCGCTGACGGCGGGGGATCGAAGGCCTGTGCGCCGGGCGGGCCTGCATCATATTGCAGATCCGTCACGCACGCGGAGCCGGCCATGTTCATCCTGCTGTCGATCTGTCTCCTCGCGCAGCCGAGCACCTGCAAGGAGGACAAGATCGACCTGTCCTTCGAGGCGCGCAGCCCCTTCGTCTGCCTGCGCAACGCCCAGAGCGCGCTGGCGACGTGGCAGGAGAGCCATCCCGAGTGGCACGTCGCGCGCTGGCGCTGCGTCGCCCGCGGGAGCCAGCCGAAGGACCTGTAGGCCCCGCCGCGACCGGGAGCCGCGGGGGCGTCGGCGCGTTCTCCGGGAACGACGTCGCGAGGGGCGTCGCAGCCGCCCGACCAGACCGCCGCGAGACCCGCCCATATGGACAAGGACCGCCTCGAGCCCGCCGCCTTCGCGGCGCCCGCCGTGCTGCTCTCCGGCACGGTGAACCAGGAGATGTACCGGTCCTTCCGGAGCCAGCTCGACGCGGCGAGGGAGCGCGACCTCGTCGTGGTGGAGCTCTCCACGCTCGGCGGCGACCCGGAGGTCGCCCGCATGATGGGCGAGGACATCCGCTTCCACAGCACGCTCGCGCCGAGCCGCCGCCACGTCTTCCTGGGCAAGGCGGCGATCTACTCGGCCGGCACCACCTTCATGAGCTTCTTCGCGCGGCCGAACCGCTACCTCACCCGCGGCACGCGGCTGATGGTGCACGAGCGCAAGCTCGACAAGCAGGTGAAGCTCAACGGCCCGCTCACCACCTGCGTCGCCGCCGTGAAGGCGGCGCTCCACGAGATCGAGACCTCGATCGCGATCCAGAACGAGGGCTTCGCCAACCTCGTCGAGGGCTCGCGGGTGAGCCTGGACGAGGTGCTGCGGCGCGCGCCGGAGAACTGGTACATCGAGGCCGCGGAGGCGCAGGAACTCGGGCTGATCGAGGCGGTGCTGTAGGCAGCTGGAGCATCGTCCTGGATACGGGATCCGGGCCGACGCTCCAGCCTCTCGATGCTGCATCCTCTTTCCCGAAAGCCGGAAGCCGGCTTTCGGGACGATGCTTCAGACAGCCGCCTCGCCGGGGGAGGGCTCGGCCGCGGCGGCCCCGGCCTCGGGCGGCGCGCCCGTCACCGGGACCGCCTCCACCAGGGTCGCCACGAGGTCAAGGAGGGCGCGCCGCTCCGGCGCGGCGGGGTCACCGTCGAGGAAGCGGGCGAGCCCGATCCGCTCAGGCGCCCCGCCGTCCTCGCGCAGGACGAAGACGTCCCGGTTCTCGCGGGCCAGCGACCAGCGCGCCCCCTCCGAACTCGTGTGCAGCAGGCGTCGTGCGCTCATGACTCGTCCCCCTCAGTAGCCCCGCCAGAGCCCCGGCGTCGCGATCTCCAGGAGATGCCCGTCGGGATCGCGGAAATACAGGCTCTGCCCGCCGCGCGGCCAGCGGGTGCGCCCCTCGACCGCGATGCCGGCCTCGGCGAGGTGGTCCTCCCATTCGGCCAGCGCCTCGGCGCCGACCGCGAAGGCGACGTGCTGCGGTCCCGAACCGTCGTGGGGCGGGATGGTGCCGCCCGGCGTCTCGATCGGCTCCAGCGAGCCGCCGCGCGGGAACAGCAGCAGCACGCCGCGGCCGGCGACGTCGTAGGCCCGCATCCGGTGATCCGCGTGGATGCAGGGCAGGCCCATGGCGCCGCGGTAGAAGGCGTCGGCGCGCGCGAGATCCTCGACGTACAGGACCGTCTCCAGAACACCGTCGAGCGCGGGCATGCGGGCACCTCCGCCGGGTCAACGCGGCAGGGGGCGAAGCGTCGCGCGCGGATGGTCCCGGATTCCAAAGGTCGAGACCTTTGGCGGGTGCAGGGCAGAGCCCTGCTGTCGATCCCTGGCCCCCGCCCAAGGGCCTGAAGGCCCTTGGGGATCCCGATACCCTCAGCCCGCGCGGCGGCGCGCCGCCACCACCCGGCTCAGCACGTGCGAGAGCTGCTCGACCGAGTAGGGCTTGTGCAGCAGCTCGAAGCCGTGCGTGCCCTCCTGGGCCAGCACGTGGCTGTAGCCGGAGGTCAGCACCACCGGCACCGCCGGCCAGCGCCGCCGGATCTCGCCCGCGAGATCGACCCCGTCTCGGCCCGGCATCACCACGTCGGAGAAGACCACGTCGAAGCGGCCGGAGGCCCGCTCCAGCTCGGCCACCGCCGCGTCGGCGTCGCGGACCCAGACCGTGCCGTAGCCGAGTTCGGCCAGCGTCTGCGTGGCGAAGCTGCCGACCTCGGCGTTGTCCTCCACCACCAGCACGCAGGTGCCGTGGCCGCGGCTCGGCCCAGGCTCCTGCGCGCCCGTCCGGGGCGCCGAGGCGGGTGCCTCGGCCCGCGGCAGGTAGAGCGTGAAGGTGGTGCCGCGCCCGAGCGCGCTGTCGACCGTGACCTCGCCGCCGGACTGCTTGGCGAAGCCGAAGACCTGGGAGAGGCCGAGCCCCGTGCCCTGGCCGACGCCCTTCGTGGTGAAGAAGGGCTCGAAGATGCGCGCCAGCACCTCCGGCGCGATGCCGGTGCCGGTGTCGCTCACCGAGACCGCCACGAAGCGGCCCCGCACCGGCATCTGGCCGCGCGAGGCCGGCACGGATTCGGTGGCCGCGACCTCGATCGTCAGCGTGCCCTCGCCCTCCATGGCGTCGCGGGCGTTGACCGCGATGTTGACGAGCGCGGTGTCGAACTGGCTCGGGTCGGCGTGGACGTAGCAGGGCAGGTCGGGCAGGCGCACGCCCACGCGGATGCGCGCGCCCGTCAGCGTGCCCACCATGTCGCCGATGGCCGCGACGCTCGCGCCCGCGTCGAAGGTCTCGGGCTGGAGCGCCTGCCGCCGCGCGAAGGCGAGGAGCTGGCCGGTGAGCTTGGCGGCCCGGTCCACGGTGTCGGAGATCGCCAGCACGTAGCGGGCGCGGCGCTCCTCGGGCAGCTCGCGCCGCTTCAGGAGGTCCGTGGACGACTTGATGACGGTGAGCAGGTTGTTGAAGTCGTGCGCCACGCCCCCCGTGAGCTGGCCCACCGCCTCCATCTTCTGCGACTGGCGCAGGGCGTCCTCGATCCGCTCGCGCTCCGCGATCTCGGCGGTGAGCCGGGCGTTGGCGGCGGCGAGCTCGTCGAGGCGCCCGCGCTGCTCGGTGAGGTCGGTCAGCACCCCGCAGAGGAGGGGCGCGCCGCCGTCGCGCTCCAGCCTGGCGAGCGAGAGGTGGACGGGGTGCTGGGCGCCCTCCGCGTCCCGAAAGCCGATCTCGGCCCGGGCCGGGGCCTCGGCCGCCCCGGCGAGGAGCGCGTCGAGGGCGCCTGCGTCCTGGGGCAGGACGAAGCGGCGCAGCGGCTGTCCGATCAGCCGCTCCTGGCGCAGGCCCAGCATCGCGGCGAGGCGGCGGTTGCCGTAGAGCAGCGTGCCCTCGGCCGAGAGCGTGAAGGCGCCCTCCTGGATCTGCTCGATCAGCACCCGGTAGGGCCGGTCGGCGTTCTCCAGGGTGTAGACGAGGCGCTCGCCGTCGGGCCCCTCGACCACGACCGCGTCGAAATCGCCCCGGCGGATCGCCGCGAGCGTGTCCTCGCTCTCCTCCAGCCGCGCCTCGAGCTCCGCGATGCGGGCGCGGGCGGCGGCGAGTTCAGCGCTCATCGGCACGTCCCCGGGCCTCCGCGGGCGCTCCCTCGGCCGCGTCGAGCCCGAGTCCGTGCAGGATGCGGCGCGCGTCCGTGAGGTCGCCGGCCACGCGGCGCGTCGGGCCGGGGCTCACCCGCACCAGGGTCGGGGCGGCGACCACCCGGTCGGCCTCGGCGAGCTGGGGCTGCTGGTAGAGATCGACGACCTCCAGCTCGTAGGCCGGCAGGTGCGCGTCGCGCAGGTGCCGGACCGCCTCGACGGTCCGGCTCGAGCGCGGCGAGGTGCCGGCGATGAACAGGCGCAGCAGGGGCCGGCCGTCCGCGGGCAGGGGGCCGAGGACGCGGCTCAAGGCGCGTCCTTCGGGCGGATGTCGAGCCCGACCAGCACCTTCTCGGTGTTCGAGAGGTCGCCGATGATGCGCTTGAGCGGGGAGGGCAGGCGACGCACCAGCGTCGGGATCGCCAGGATCTGGTCGCCGGCCGCGAGCTTCGGGTTCTTCATCAGGTCGATGACCTCGATGTCGTAGCGGCCGGCGAGGTGCTCCTCGCAGAAGCGCCGCAGGTTCGCCGTCGCGGCGAGCGACTTGGCGGTCTGCCCGGCCACGTAGAGGCGCAGGTGGTAGTGGTTGGGGTCGAGGTCAGCCTCGGCGCCCTCGTCGGGGGCCTGCCCCTTCTCCAAGCCCTTGTCGTCGCTCATCGGATCGGCTCCTCAGCTCGCCGCGCCGCGCCGGGCCGCGCGCTCGCGCCGCTCGGCCTCCAGCCGCCCCTCGCGCGCCTCGGTCTCGCCGAGGAGCACGCTCTCCTCCTCCTCGGCCGCCTCGAGCCCGGCGCGCAGCTCGGCGATCTGGCGCTCGATCGCGTCGCGGCGGCGGGCGATCTCGCGGCGGCGGCGCTCGGCCTCCTGCCGGAGCCGCAGCGCCTCGGCCCGCTCCTCGGCCTCCCGGACGAGGCGGGCGGTGCCGGTGAGCACGCCCGCCGGCCCGATATAGGCCTCGACGAGCTGGATGCCCGCCGACGACATCCGGAACTCGCGCACCTGATGCGAGTGGCTCATGCCCCGGGCCTTGATGACGTAGAGCGTGCGGGTGCGCTCGCCGTTGGCCTCGACGTTGAGGAGCTTGACCCAGGCGTCCATCAGCGAGGAGACGCCGAACTCGTCCTGGGCGTCGAACCCGCCCTCGGTGCGCAGGCTGGTGAAGACGGCCGTGATGCCGCGGCTCTTCAGGAGATCGACCATGCGCAGCAGCGTGGCCTGCAGCTCGCTCGCGGGGCCGCGCAGCGCCGAGAGCGGGTCGATCACCACGAGGCTCGGGGCGAACAGGTCGATGTCCCTGTGCATGCGGGCGAGGTGCGTCTCCAGCCCGTAGAGGCTCGGCCGTGCCGCCTCGAAGCGCAGCAGGCCCGAATCCACGTGGGCCTGCAGGTCGAGGCCGATCGAGCGGGCGTTGCGGGCGATCTGGTGCCCGCTCTCCTCGAACACGAAGGCCATGCAGCGCTCGCCCCGGGCGCAGGCCGCCGCGATCATGCTCGACGCGATCATGGTCTTGCCGGTGCCGGCCTCGCCCGAGATCAGGATGCCGGAGCCGCGGTGGAAGCCGCCGGGCGCCAGCATCGCGTCGAGGCCCGGGACGCCGGACGAGATCACGCCCTCGGTCACGCCGTAGTCGAGATCCGCCGAGGTGACGGGCAGGACGCTGATGCCCTCGGCGTCGATCAGGAACGGGTACTCGTTGGTGCCGTGGGCCGAGCCGCGGTACTTCACCACGCGCAGGCGCCGCGTGGTGATCTGGTCCTCGACCCGGTTGTCGAGCAGCACCACGCAGTCGGAGACGTACTCCTCCAGCCCCTGGCGGGTGAGCTGGCCGCCGCCGCGCTCGCCCGTGATGATCGCGGTCAAGCCCCGGTCCTTGATCCAGCCGAACAGGCGGCGGAGTTCCGCGCGCAGCACCGTCTCGTCCGTGAAGGCGGCGAACAGCGTCTCGATCGTGTCGAGCACCACGCGCTTGGCGCCGATCGAATCGACCGCGAAGCCGATGCGGATGAACAGCCCCTCCAGGTCGTAGGCGCCGGTCTCCTCGATCTCGCTGCGCTCGACGCGGACGTGATCGACCGCGAGCCGGCCCTCGGCCACGAGCCCGTCGATGTCGTAGCCGAGCGAGGCGACGTTGGCGGCGATGTCCTCGGCGCGCTCCTCGAAGCTCACGAAGACGCCGGGCTCGCCGTGGAGCATCGCGCCGTTGACCAGGAAGGTGGTGGCGAACAGCGTCTTGCCGCAGCCGGCCGCGCCGCAGACGAGCGTCGGTCGCCCGGCGGGAAGGCCCCCGAAGGTGATCTCGTCGAATCCTGTGATGCCGGTCCGGACCTTGTCCAGCTCCGGCCTGCGATCGCGCTCCACTGCTCGCCTATCCCCGGTTGCAACCGCCCGGTCCGGCCGTACTGCATGGGCGGAGCCGCAGCAATACAAGGTGGCGTCAGCGCCCGCGCAGGACCCCGGCGAGGAGTGCGGGGGTGGCCCGCGCCAGGAGGCGGGCCCCGCGCAAGGTCTCGGCGGCCTCGCCGGGCGCCCCCCGGATCGCGGCCAGCGCGAGCCGCATCGGCACCTGGGCCAGGAAGGCGGTGGCCAGCAGCGCCAGCGCCGTGGCCCGGCCGTGATGCTTGGCGGCGTACTGCACCCCGGCGCGCAGGATGTAGAACAGGCGGTGCGCCCGGGCCTGCCGGGTCGTGCCCTGGCCGGCGTGTCCGATCACCGCGCCGGCCACGTGCCGGACGGCGTATCCGGCCGCGCGGGCGCGCCGGCAGAGATCGACGTCCTCGTAGTAGACGAAGAAGCGCTCGTCGAAGCCGCCGAGGCCCGCGAACAGGGGGCGCCGGATCATCAGGAAGGCGCCCATCACCTGATCGACGGCGCGGTCCTCGGCGTGGTCCCACGCGGTCATGAAGTGGCTCGGCACGAGGCCGAGCCGGTCGAGGGCGAGCGCCTGTCCCAGCAGGCTCGCGGCGGTCGGCGCCCGGGCGCAGCTGCGCTCGACCGTGCCGTCGTCGGCGATCTGGCGGGCGCCGACGATGCCGGTGCCGGGTTCGGCCAGGAGGGCCGCGCGGGCCGTGAGCAGGGCCGGGCCCTCGACCCGGGTGTCGGGGTTGAGGAACAGGATCGCCTCGGCGTCCCCGGCCGCCGCGCCGATGTTGCAGGCCCGCGCGAAGCCGAGGTTTTCGGTGCTGCGGATGACCCGCAGCGCGAATCTCCCTCCCCCCTCTGCGGGGGAGGGTGGCCCCCGAAGGGGGTCGGGAGAGGGGAGCGACGCTGAAAGGAAGGGCTGCGAACCTCCCGACGGGCTCGCCTCTTCCGGAAGCCGGCTTCCCCTCTCCCGACCCTTGCTCACGCAAGGGCCATCCTCCCCCGCAGAGGGGGGAGGGAGAGCTTCGGGGCCGAACGCTTCCAGCGCCTCGGCCGACCCGTCCGTCGAGGCGTTGTCGACCACCACCACCCGCAGGTCGAGCGCCCCCGCGGCGCGCGCGAGGCTCGCGACGCAGGCCTCGACCAGCGCGCCGCCGTTCCAGTTGACGATCACGACGTCGAGGGCAGGGATCACGGCAGGTCCCGGGGCGGTCCGAGGCGGCCCATGAGGCCGTCGCGCAGGGCGGCGAGGAGGCGGGAGAGCACGCGGGGGCGATAGCCCGCGTCGCGCCAGTAAAGGAGCACCTGCACCGGCAGGTAGAGGCCCTGGCGCAGCTTCCAGCCCGCGGGCAGGTGGGGCAGGCGCAGGCCGTAGGCGCTGTTGCGCAGGTAGGTCGCCATGCGGAACAGGGGCTGGCGCGGCATGGCGAGGCCGAAGGGCCCCCGGATCGTGCCGCTGCCGACATGGTGGGCGAGCCCGGCCTCCGGGGCCATCCAGCAGCTGTACCCGCGCGCCCAGGCGCGGAAGCACCATTCGAGATCGACCGCATCGATGAAGTAGTCGGCCCGGAACGGGCCGATGCGGGCGAAGGCCGCCAGATCGACGAGGGAGCCGGAGGTCGCCAGGAAATCCACCGGCACCAGGCCGTCACGGGGGGCCTTGCCGGCGTGGACCGGGTAGGCCGGCGCCTTGTGGCCGGCGCCTGCGAGCGGGCGCGGCCCGATCACGGCGGGCGGCGGGCTCGCGCCGTCGAGCCGATCCGCCGCGGCCAGCAGCGCGCGCAGCATCTCGCCCTGCGGGCCGGCATCCTGGTCGAGCAGGAGGATGCGGCGCGCGCCGAGCCCGGTCGCGGTCTCCGCGAGGGCGTTCAGCGCCGCGGCGATGCCGAGGTTGCGGCCGGCCGAGAGCAGCCGGATGCCGGCGCGCTCCAGGGCCTCGGCCGCGCCGGCCGGCAGGCCGCCGTTGTCGAAGGCCAGGACCGGCCCGGGACTCGCCGCGGCGAGGCGGCAGACCGCCTCCACCTGCGCGGGACTCGGCCGGAACAGCGTGAGGCCGACGGCGACGCTCGCGGGATCGCTGCCGGACACCGTCTCCCTCCGCTCCCGCCCGAACCGAGGCGCGTCAGTGGCCCCCCGGGCGGTCGCGGTCAACCGGTCCGGCCGTTCTGACCGGTCACGCGATCAGACGGCCCGCGCCGAACAGGAAGCCGAACACCACCATGATGAACACGATCAGCCCCGCGATGATCGCGATGGTCTGGAAGGACTGGCGCTTGGCCCGCTCGGAATAGGCGAGGGCGCGGGGGGCGGCGGGATCCTGGGGCGTGTCGGGCATGGGCGGCGTCCGTTCGGGGAAGGGCACGGCACGTCAAAGCGGCAGGACGCGATCGGCTCCCACGTCGCGCGTGCCGGGGCGCACGATGCGGGACGCGGGCCTGCCCGGGCGAGCGCGTCCTCGGGGTGGCACGCGAAGCTCTCCCTCCTCCCTCTGCGGGGGAGGGAGAACGCGCGGGCCGGCTCCGAGAGGTGCGAACGTGGCAGCCCGCACGGGCAGAGAGCCCATCGCGGCTCGCCCCAACACCTCCGAAACGACCCATCACAAGATGTATCACGCGATCTCGTACTGGATCGGCTTGAAGGCGTAGTTGTTCGATTGCAGCGCCGAGCAGGCGGTGAGCCCGACGATCAGGTCCTCGCGCGCCTCGAAGGTCACGTGGTCGCCCGCCCGGCTCAGGGGGGGGCGGACCTCCAGCGCGCCGCTCGCGCCGTCCACCGCCACGTTCATGAAGACGTTGAAGGCCACGGGGATCCGGTCCGGCCCGATACCGTAGGGCGCCAGCGCGTGCGCGAGGTTGCCGAAGCAGCCCCGGTGGGGCTCGGTGTCGCCGTAGATGATCCGGAAGGTGTCGGCCGAGCAGGGGGTGAGCAGGAAGTCGTGCCGCCCGACCGTGTCGGCCACGATCTCCAGGAGCACGTTCGAGCGGTTCGAGTAGAGCTTGTCGCCGGTCGTCAGGAAGATGCGGCTGGCATAGTCCAGCGTGCGGCCCGACGAGATCACCTCGTCGATGTCGTCGCGCCGGAAGGCGAGGAGGTCGGCCACCTGCTCGCCCTGCGGGTCGATCACGGTGAGGCGCTGGCCCCGGTCGAGGGTGAAGGCGGTGCCGGAGCGCGGTGGGATCTCGTGGCGCATGGGGAGGGTTGGTCTCAGGGTTCGTCTGCGGACGGGGTCGGGCCGGGGCGGCCTCCCCGGCTTGGCAACGCGGCAGGCGGCCGAGCGTCACCGGCCCCATGCCGGCGGGGATGCGGGTCGGCGGAGGAGATCGGTGTCGCGCACCGGGCCCGCACGAAACGGATCCCGCGCGATGTCCCCGGGCGCGACAATGGGAGGCTTTGCGTCCTGCCGGGCACGGGGCTATCTGGCAATCGCAGAACAAGAGACAGCCGAATCAGCGCGGTCCCCGAGGGCGATCCTCGGGACGATCGGCGCGGTCGAGCATGTCAGGGTAACGCGCGGCGCGGGGCACGGAATCTTGCGTGTCCCCGGCGTTGCGCTAGGGAGGGGGCGCCCGCGCGGCCGAGGCCCGTTCGTGGCCAGAGCCCTTCTGTACGAGGCCGTCGCCTGACATGACACCGGATCACGCCATAGCCTCCTCGACACCGCTGGAGCGCGATGCGCGCCTCGCCATGAGCGACCACAAGGTCGCCCCCGGCGAGATCGCCATCGGCGTCGTGATCGGGCGGGCGGCCGAGTATTTCGACTTCTTCGTCTACGGCATCGCCTCGGTGCTGGTCTTCCCGAAGGTGTTCTTCCCCTTCGCGTCGCCGCTCCAGGGCACGCTGTACAGCTTCGTCGTCTTCGCCCTCGCCTTCATCGCCCGGCCGCTCGGCTCGGTGATCTTCATGGCGATCGACCGGCGCCACGGCCGCGGGGTCAAGCTGACCATCGCGCTGTTCCTGCTCGGCGGCTCGACCATGCTGATCAGCTTCCTGCCGGGCTACGACCACATCGGCGCCTCGGCGATCTGGCTGCTCGCGGCGCTCCGCATCGGCCAGGGGCTGGCGCTCGGCGGCGCCTGGGACGGGCTGGCCTCGCTGCTCGCCCTCAACGCGCCCGTGGAGCGGCGCGGCTGGTACGCGATGATGCCCCAGCTCGGCGCACCGATCGGCTTCATGCTGGCGAGCCTGCTCTTCGCCTTCTTCACGATGAACCTCAGCGAGGCGGACTTCATCGACTGGGGCTGGCGCTACCCGTTCTTCTGCGCCTTCACCATCAACGTGGTGGCGCTGTTCGCCCGGCTGCGGCTCGTGGCCACCGCCGAGTTCACCAGCCTGATCGAGCGGGGCCGGCTCGAACCCACCCGCTTCTTCCCCCTGCTCAAGGCCCACGGCGACGACGTGCTGATCGGCGCCCTGGTGCCGCTGGCGAGCTTCGCGCTCTTCCACCTCGTCACCATCTTCCCGATCTCGTGGATCACCCTGTTCACCCAGCGCTCGGCGGGCGAGTTCCTGCTCGTGCAGTTCGGCGGCGCGATCCTGTTCGCGGGCGCGATCGTGTTCTCGGGGCTGATGGCCGACCAGATCGGCCGGCGCATGCACCTCATCGTCTCGGCCGGGCTGATCGCCGCCTTCGCGGTCGCCAGCACCGTCGCGCCGCTGGTGATCGAGGAGAACGTCGTCGGCCAGACCGTCTACGTGCTGGCGGGGTTCTCGCTGCTCGGCCTCGCCTACGGGCAGGCGACCGGCGCGGTCAGCTCCCGGCTCGGCGCCCGCTACCGCTACACCGGCGCCGCGCTGATGGCCGATCTCGGCTGGCTGCTCGGAGCCGGGTTCGCGCCCCTCGTGGCGCTCGGCCTCTCGGCCAAGTTCGGGCTCGCCTGCGTCGGCCTCTACCTGCTCTCGGGCGCCGTCGCGACGCTCGTCGCGCTCAGCATCAACCGCTCCGAGATCCGGCAGATGTAGCCGGGCCGACGGGCCCGACCGCCACGGGGCGGCGCGGAGCGCGCCGCCGACACCGACATGCGGCGCTCTCCGCGCCGCCCAGACAATCGAGCGGCGCGTCGCGCGCCGCGCCTGACGCCTCCCGGGGCCATCTCGCCGCCCAGCGGCAAGGGGACACGATGTTGATCGCCGCGGCCAAATCCGCCCTCTCCACGCGCGCCGGAACCGGGCGCCTCAAGCGCCTCGCGCGCGCCGCCGCCCTGCTGCCGCTGCTGGCGGCGACCGCCGGTTGCAACATGGTGGTGATGCATCCCTCCGGCGACGTGGCGATGCAGCAGCGCAACCTCGTCCTGGCCTCCACGGGCCTGATGCTGCTGATCATCGTGCCGGTGATCCTGCTGACGCTGCTCTTCGCCTGGCGCTACCGGGCCAGCAACACGTCCGCCACCTACGACCCCGACTGGCACCACTCGACACAGCTCGAGGTGGTGATCTGGGCCGCGCCCCTGGTGATCATCATCGCGCTCGGCGCGCTCACCTGGATCAGCACCCACACGCTCGATCCCTACCGCCCGCTCTCGCGCATCGAGCCCGGCCGCCCGGTCGCGGCCGAGACGAAGCCGCTCGAGGTCCAGGTGGTGGCGCTCGACTGGAAGTGGCTGTTCTTCTACCCCGAATACGGGATCGCCACGGTGAACGAGCTGGCCGCGCCCGTCGACCGGCCGATCAACTTCCGGCTCACCGCGGCCTCGGTGATGAACACCTTCTACGTCCCCGCGCTGGCCGGCATGGTCTACGCGATGCCCGGGATGGAGATGAAGCTGCACGCGGTGATCAACAAGCCGGGCACCTATCACGGCCAGTCGGCCCACTACAGCGGCAGCGGCTTCTCGCGCATGACCTTCAACTTCCTCGGCCAGGAGCCGAAGGCGTTCGAGGCCTGGGTCGCCAAGGCGAAGGCCGAGGGCAAGGACCTCAGCCGCGACGCCTACCTCCAGCTGGAGAAGCCGAGCGAGCGCGAGCCGATCCAGTACTTCGCCTCGGTTTCCGACAACCTCTACAGCCAGATCCTCAACATGTGCGCCCTGCCCGGCAAGATGTGCATGAGCGAGATGATGAAGATCGACGCCCGCGGCGGCGCGGGCGTGCACAGCCGCGAGAACCGCGAGAAGCTGCGCTACGACAACCGCCACGTCGAGCAGGGCGACGAGGCGCCGGGCGCCACCGGGCCGGCCTCGGGCCGCCCGCCGCGCTCCGAGCCGGAGCCCGGCACCAAGCCCTCCTCGGGCCACGACGACCAGGGGACCCCGGCCCCCGCACAGCTCAACAACCGTTAAGGCCGGCGGTCAGCCGACGCATCGCCAGAGAGCCGATCACATGTTCTCCAACGTCGATCTCCAGAAGCTCGTCTTCGGACGCTTCACCCTCGCGGACATCCCGTACCACGAGCCGATCCTCATCGTGACCTTCGCGGGCGTCGCGCTCGGCGGCCTCGCCGTGCTCGGAACCATCACCTACTACCGCTTCTGGGGCGCCCTCTGGCGCGACTGGGTGACGAGCGTCGATCACAAGAAGATCGGCATCATGTACGTCATCCTGGCCTTCGTGATGCTGCTGCGGGGCTTCGCCGACGCGCTGCTGATGCGCGCCCAGCAATCGATCGCCTTCGGCTCGCAGGAAGGCTTCCTGCCGCCCCACCACTACGACCAGATCTTCACGGCGCACGGCGTGATCATGATCTTCTTCGTGGCGATGCCCTTCGTCACGGGCCTGATGAACTACGTCGTGCCCTTGCAGATCGGCGCCCGCGACGTGTCGTTCCCCTTCCTGAACAACTTCTCGTTCTGGATGACGACGGCCGGCGCGATCATCATCATGCTCTCGCTCTTCATCGGCGAGTTCTCGCGCGCCACCTGGCTCGGCTACCCGCCACTGTCGGGCGCCGACATGAGCCCCGGCGTCGGGGTCGATTACTGGATCTGGGGCCTGCAGATCGCGGGCATCGGCACGCTGCTCTCAGGCATCAACCTCGTCGCGACCATCGTGAAGATGCGCGCGCCCGGCATGACCATGATGAAGCTGCCGGTCTTCGTCTGGACCTCGCTCTGCACCAACGTGCTGATCGTGGCCGCCTTCCCGATCCTCACGGCCGTTCTCGCGCTGCTGTCGCTCGACCGCTACGTCGGCACGCACTTCTTCACGAACGACCTGGGCGGCAGCCCGATGATGTACTTCAACCTGATCTGGATCTGGGGCCACCCGGAGGTCTACATC
This sequence comes from Methylobacterium hispanicum, assembly GCF_022179285.1. GTDB lineage: Bacteria > Pseudomonadota > Alphaproteobacteria > Rhizobiales > Beijerinckiaceae > Methylobacterium > Methylobacterium hispanicum. Next base: position 18,317 of record NZ_BPQO01000010.1, read on the forward strand.
CTGATCCTGCCGGCCTTCGGCATCTTCTCGGAGGTGACCTCGACCTTCTGCGGCAAGCGCCTCTTCGGCTACGCCTCGATGGTCTACGCCACGGTCGTGATCACGATCCTCTCCTACCTCGTCTGGCTGCACCACTTCTTCACCATGGGGTCGGGCGCCAACGTGAACTCGTTCTTCGGCATCACGACGATGATCATCTCGATCCCGACGGGTGCGAAGATCTTCAACTGGCTGTTCACCATGTACCGCGGGCGCATCCGCTTCGAGGTGCCGATGCTCTGGACGGTCGGCTTCATGGTGACCTTCGTCATCGGCGGCATGACCGGCGTGCTGCTCGCCGTGCCGCCGGCCGACTTCGTGCTGCACAACTCGCTGTTCCTGATCGCGCACTTCCACAACGTGATCATCGGCGGCGTGCTGTTCGGCATGATGGCCGGCGTGACCTACTGGTTCCCGAAGGCCTTCGGCTTCAAGCTCGACCCGTTCTGGGGCAAGATGAGCTTCTGGTTCTGGCTGGTCGGCTTCTACGTCGCCTTCATGCCGCTCTACGTGCTGGGGCTCATGGGCGTGACGCGCCGGATGCAGCACTTCGACGACCCGTCGCTGCAGATCTGGTTCGTCGTGGCGGCGGGCGGCGCGGCACTGATCGGCTGCGGTATCCTCTCGACGATCATCCAGTTCGTCGTCTCGATCCGCAACCGCGAGGCCCTGCGCGACACGACCGGCGACCCGTGGGGCGGCCGCACGCTCGAGTGGGCGACCTCCTCGCCGCCGCCGGACTACAACTTCGCCTTCACGCCGGTCGTGCACGACCTCGACGCCTGGTACGACATGAAGAACCGCGGCTACGCGCGCCCGCTCCACGGCTTCAAGCCGATCCACATGCCGAAGAACACCGGCACGGGCGCGATCATCGGCGGTCTCAGCGTCGTCTTCGGCTTCGCCATGATCTGGTACATCTGGTGGCTGGCGGCACTGTCGGCGCTGGCGATCTTCGTCGTCTCGGTCGCCCACACCTTCAACTACAACCGCGACTTCTACATCCCGGCCGACACGGTCGCCCGGACCGAGTCGCAGCGGACCGCCGCGCTGGCGGGGCAGGCCTGAGCCCATGATGCACACGGACACCGCCCCCCCCGGCACCGCGCCGGTCTTCCACCACGAGGAGGAGCACCACCCCGAGACCAGCACCCTCCTGGGGTTCTGGATCTACCTGATGAGCGACTGCCTCATCTTCGCGGTGCTGTTCGCCACCTACGGCGTCCTCGGCCGCAACTACGCGGCCGGGCCCTCGCCGAAGGATCTGTTCGACCTGCCGCTGGTGGCGTTGAACACCTCGATGCTGCTGTTCTCGTCCATCACCTACGGCTTCGCCATGCTGGCGATGGACAAGGGCCGCACGGCGGCGACGCAAGCTTGGCTCGCGGTCACGGGCCTGTTCGGCGCGGCCTTCCTCGCCATCGAGCTCTACGAGTTCGCGCACCTGATCCACGAGGGCGCGGGGCCCGGCCGCTCGGCCTTCCTGTCGTCCTTCTTCACGCTGGTCGGCACCCACGGCCTGCACGTCACCTTCGGGTTGATCTGGCTGGTCGTGCTCATGGTCCAGGTCGCCCAGCGCGGCCTGATCCCGGAGAACACCCGCCGGCTGATGTGCCTGTCGATGTTCTGGCACTTCCTCGACGTGATCTGGATCGGCGTCTTCACCTTCGTGTACCTGATGGGAGTCCTGCAATGAGCGCCGAGGCGGCCCACCACGATCACGGGCACGGTCACGAGGGCGGCGGCGCGAGCCACGGCTCGTTCGGCGGCTACGTCACCGGCTTCGTGCTCTCGGTGATCCTCACCGCGATCCCGTTCTGGCTGGTCATGGCGCGCCCGCTGGAGAGCGGGCTCTGGACCGGCATCATCATCATGGCCTTCGCGGCGATGCAGATCGTGGTCCACATGGTCTACTTCCTGCACATGAACACGAAGTCGGAGGGCGGCTGGACGGTGCTCGCGCTGATCTTCACCGTGACGCTCGTCGTGATCACCCTCACCGGCTCGCTCTGGGTGATGCACCACATGAACGCCAACATGATGCCGATGTCCGTCGAACAGCTGCGCCACCAGCCCTGAGCGGGCGGCCGTGATCTCGACCGGCGCGCGGGCCGCCGGCCCGGCGGTCCGCGCGCGCCCCCGGCTCGCCGGGCTGATCGTCATCAACATCCTGGCGATCCTGCTCTGCGGGGGGCTCCTGGCGCTCGGCACCTGGCAGGTCCACCGCCGCGCCTGGAAGCTCGACCTGATCGCGCGGGTCGAGGCCAACGCCCACGGCGATCCCGTCCCGGCCCCCGGGCCCGGCGCATGGGCGGCCCTGTCGGAGCGCGACGCCTACCGGCGCGTGCGGCTCGCCGGCACCTGGCTCGACGCGCCCGACACCCTGGTCCAGGCGGTCACCGACCTCGGCGGCGGCTTCTGGGTGCTCACGCCGCTGCGGACCGATGCGGGCTTCGTGGTTCTGGTGAACCGTGGCTTCGTGCCGGGCGACCGGCGCGCGGCCACGGCGCGCGCGGGCGTCGCCGGCACGCGCGCGGCGCTGACAGGCCTGCTGCGCCTCGACGAGCCGGGCGGCGCGTTCCTGCGCACGAACGATCCGGGGGCGGACACGTGGTACTCCCGCGACGTCGCGGCGATCGCGCGGGCGCGCGGCCTGACCGGAGCCGTCGCCCCCTATTTCGTCGATGCGGAGCGGCCGCCGGGCCGCGATCCGGACGGGGACCTGCCGGTCGCGGGCCTCACGGTGATCCGCTTCCACAACAACCACCTGATCTACGCGATCACGTGGTTCACCCTCGCCCTGATGGTCGCGGGCGGCGCGCTCTACCTCGACCGCGACGCGTGGCGCCGCGGCCGGGCGGGCTAGAGCCGTTCCCGATCGCGCTGCGATCGGGAAGGGCTCGAACTTTCTGTCTTGACGCGCTCTCTCGCGCCGAACCGGCTTCCACTTTCCCGCATCATGCTCCAGCGCCAAGTCCCGGATTCCAAAGGTCGAGACCTTTGGCGGGTGCAGGGCAGAGCCCTGCATCTGGCTCCGCCGTCCCGGGACCCCGCCGCACAGCGCCCTCGGGCGCCGAAAGGGCCTCGGCCCATGGGGATCCCATGACCTGACCTAGCGGGCCCCGGCCTCGTCGGTCAGCGCGGCGAGCAGGATGGGCCTGAGCCGGGCACCCGGATCCGCGTCGGCCCGGCGCTCCGCCCGGATCGCGGACCAGAGCAGGGCCGCCTGGTTCCGCGCCGCCTCGCGCGCGTGCCGCTCCGCGGCCCAGCGCGCCTCACGATCGTTCCGCCGCTCCATGACGGCACCTCCCGTTCGGGCCGGGCGGTTCGTGCCGCGGCGCCGTTGAGCGCCTCGGATAAGTCCTCGCGCCCGGAAGGTCCAGCCTGAAGGTTGGGCAGAACTGGACAGAGGCCGGCGAATGTCCGGCGACATCGACCTTTCCTGAGCCGATATCAGAAGACCCGCCGCCCGACCTTGCCGGGCGGCGGGTCTTCCCAGTCCGGATGCGCGCGACGCGCTCAGGCGGCGTCGCGGCGGGCGGCCTGCGGGGCGGGGCGGCCCAGCCCGATCTCCTTGGCGAGGGCCGAGCGCTGCGCTGCGTAGCCCGGCGCCACCATCGGGTAGTCGGCCGGCAGGCCGTAGCGCTGGCGGTAGGCCTGCGGCGTCAGCCCGTGCTTGGTCAGGTGGCGCTTCAGCGTCTTGTAGGAGCGCCCGTCGATGAAGCTGACGATGCCGCCCTCGGTGATCGACTTGCGGATCTGCGCCGCGCTCGGCTGCTCCACGGGCTCCTCGGGCGCGGCGGAGGCCGTCGCCCCCCCGCTGAGGTTGACCAGGGCCGCGTGGACGTTGCCGATCAGCGCGGGCAGCTCGGCAGCCGGCACGGGATTGTTCGAGACGTAGGCCGCGACGATGTCGCCGGCAAAGGTGATGATGTCGGGGCCTAGCTCAAGCGTTTCTTCTGTCATCTCTGATCCGTTCCGGTTCTCCGCAGCCATGAAGATTGCCCTCCCGATTCGGAGATCAAGGGTTTGGCCATGAAGTCTCGCGCAAGCCGCCTCGGCCATGCATGCATGTTCCGGGCGCGCACGCGCAGGAATGTCGCATACCGGGCGGGCGTGTCACGCGGAAATCCCGTAAAAACTGCTGCGGGTCCCACAAAACAACATAGATTAGTCTGGGCGTCGCCGAGCGCTCCGTGTCCGCCGGGAGCGCCGGCCCACGCCCGGCCGACGTTCCGCGGAGCCGCCCACGAGGCAGGCTGCCGCAGCGACCGTTCGCACGCTGGCCGCCCGCCCCCCCGGCGCCTTATCCGGCAGGCATGGATCTCAGCGTGCTCGTCCTCATGGCCTCGGCCCTCACCTTCTCGGGTTTCGTCGTGCTGCTCGGCTGGCGCTGAGGCGGGCCCGACCTCGGGCCGCCGCGGCCTTCAGTCCGCCACCAGGGCGAGGTAGGCCGCGACGGTCACGACGGAGAGCACCGTGGAGACCAGCACCGTGTCGGCTGTGAGCGCGGCCTCGCGGCGGTAGAACTCCGCCAGCATGAACGGGCCCGTGCCGGTGGGCAGCGCCGCCATCAGCACCGCGGTGTGGAGCGCGAGCGGCGGCAGATCGAACACGAAGCGTCCGAGCCCGTAGGCGAGGAGCGGGTGGGCGACGAGCTTCAGCCCGGCGAGCCACATGATCGTGTGCCGGCTCCGCGCGCCCCGCTCCGCTCCGCGCCGCTCGGCCAGGAACAGCCCGAGGGCCACCAGCGCGCAGGGGGAGGCCGCCCCGCCGAGCAGCTTCAGGAAGGCCTCGACGGGCGCCGGCACGCCGAGCCCGAGCAGCGGCACCAGCGCCCCGCAGAAGGGCGCGACCAGGAGCGGGTTGCGCAGCAGCGCCAGCGCCACCGTGCGGACGACCGGACCGCGGCGCCCGCCGCCCCGGTCCTCGCCCTGGAGCCCCGCCTCGATCAGCACGATCGCGCCCGCGAAGACGACGCAGACCGTGAGGATCACCGCGACGGTGGTGGGCCCGAGCGAGCCGGGACCGAGCGCGGCGAGCGCCAGCGGGAAGCCCATGTAGCCGGTGTTCGGGTAGCTGGCGTTGAGACCGTCGATCGCCGCATCGGCCAGCGGCCGCCCGCGGCGCCGGGCGCGCCACGCGGTCAGGCCGAGGAGGGCGCCGCTGCTCAGGCCGAAGGTGGCGAGGAAACCCGGCTGCCAGATCTCCGGGCCGACGCTGCGGGCCATCACGTCGAAGAGCAGGGCCGGCAGCGCGAGCCAGACCACGAAGCGGTTGAGCTCGGCCGTGGCGCCGGGACCGAGCAGGCCGGTCCGCCGCGCCAGCCAGCCGGCGAGGATCAGCGCGAAGATCGGCAGCACGACCGCGAGCGTCGTGAGCATGGCGGGCCTCTCGTCGGTTGAGGGGAGGGGGGAACGCGCGCGGCGCCCTCACGCGGGCGGGAGCCCGCGTCGCCCGCGGGCGGTTGCCCCGGGAGCGGCCGCGCGCGGCCTGGAACGAGGAGCGATGCGATGACCCGCCCCGACGACACCCGACCCGAGACCGATCCCGGCGAGGCCCCGGCGGGGGCGCGCGCCTACGGGGACCGGCCCGTCAGCGCGGAACCGCAGGGCGGGCGCGCGCCGGGCGCGACGGAGCCCGCCGACATGGGTCGCCCCGCGGGATCCGGGACGGCGGACCGCGACCCGGGCGGGCGCGCGCGCCCCGGCCCGGACGGCGGCGACCGCGGCGGCTGAGCGGGCCTGCGCGGCGTCCAGTCCGGCCGCGGATCGCGCGAGCCGGTGCGGGACAGGAAAAAGCCCGCCCGGCCGGAGCCGAGCGGGCTGAAGGCAGGGCCCGTGAGCCCCTGGGAGGAGCCCACACGATAGCCGGGCCGTGGGCCCGCACAATCGCGCGGCACGCGGGCCTGGTATACCAGCAGCGCGTGGTCAAGCTCGCGCCCCCGGGCGCTGCTCAGACGACGCCCGCGGTCAGCAGGTCGTGGACGTGGATGAGGCCGACCGGGCGGCCCGCCTCGACCACGAAGACCGCGGTGATGCGCTTGCGGTTCATCAGTTCCAGCGCCGAGCCCGCGAGGCTGTCGGGCTCGATGGTGACGGGGCGGGCCGTCATCACCTGCTCGACCGGCGTGGCCAGCAGCGCCGGGCCCATGTGGCGGCGCAGGTCGCCGTCCGTGACGATGCCGACGATCGCGCCCGCCTCGTCGAGGACGCCCGCGCAGCCGAAGCGGTGCTCGGCGATGCGCACCAGCACCTCCGACATCGGCGTGCCGCGCGGCACCACGGGCATCGCCGCGCCCGCGTGCATGAGCTGGCGCACGGTCTTGAGGCGGGCGGCCAGCGTCCCGCCCGGATGCAGGATCTTGAAGCGCGACGAGGTGAAGCCGCGCTGGCGCAGCAGCGCCACCGCGAGCGCGTCGCCGAGCGCGAGCTGGATCAGGCTGGAGGAGGTCGGCGCGAGGTCGTGCGGGCAGGATTCGCGCACCCGCGGCAGGGCCAGCACCACGTCGGCGGCCCGGCCGAGCGAGCTGTCGGCCCGCGAGGTGACGGCGATGAGCGGGATCGAGAAACGGCGCGAGAAGTTGGTGAGGTCGCCGAGTTCCGCCGTCTCGCCCGACCACGAGAGCGCCAGGATCGTGTCCTGGGGCGTGATCATGCCGAGGTCGCCGTGGCTCGCCTCGGTCGGGTGCACGAAGAAGGCCGGGGTGCCGGTGGACGCGAGCGTCGCGGCGATCTTGCGGCCGATATGCCCGCTCTTGCCGACGCCGCAGACGATCACCCGTCCCTCGGTCTCGAAGAGCCGCTCGACGGCCGCCGCGAAGGCCGGCCCGAGCGCGCCGCCGAGCGCGCCGCCGAGCGCCCGCATCGCGCCCATGCCGATCTCGATGCTCTGCAGGCCCGCCGCGCAGATCTCCGCCGCGGGGCCACCGACCACAGCCGGATCGAGCTCGACGACGGATCCTTGCGCGCGCGCCACCATGTCCGGATCTCGCTGCCGGGAAGGGATGCGGCGGCGCGGGCAGAGCGCGCGACCGGTGCCGCCCCCCCGTTAGCGTGGCCAAATACGGCTGTTTGATGGTTCGCCCGAGCCCCGGCCCCGGCCGCGCCGCGAGCGCGCGGCGAGCGGCGGACCCACGATTTGCATGCTGATTACTATGCAACCGATGATTGCATACTCCGGAGACACTCGGCCAATACGTTCCGTCCTCCCGCGACGGAGGGAAATAGCCGCCTTCTGCTAAACAATGGCGACGCTTTAACTATTCTTTATTGCAGCCCTGGGAAGGTGGATCCAACCACCAGACGGACCGGCAAAGGCCATGCGATCCGCAGCGCGCGCTCCTACCCGCCCCTGCCCCCCGGCCGCCGTCCCGACCGGTACGGGGCCTGAGGCGAACATGGCGGATTTCTCGCATGACGACGCGATGTACCGCCTGCTGGTGCAGGGGGTGACGGACTACGCGATCTACATGCTCGCGCCCGACGGCACCGTGGTGAACTGGAACGCGGGCGCGGCGCGCGCCAAGGGCTACACGGCCGAGGAGATCGTCGGGCGGAACTTCGCCTGCTTCTACGCGCCGGAGGACCGGACGAGCGGCCTGCCCGAGCGGGGCCTCGCCACCGCCCGCGAGACCGGTCGCTTCGAGGCGGAGGGCTGGCGCCTGCGCAAGGACGGCACCCGTTTCTGGGCCCACGTGGTGATCGACGCGATCCGCGACGGCGGCGCGCTGGTGGGCTTTGCCAAGATCACCCGCGACCGCACCGAGCAACGCGCCGCCGCGGTGATGCTGAAGGCAGCCTCGGACAACCTCGACCTCGCCCTCTCGAACATGATGGACGGGCTCTGCCTGATCGGGCCGGACGGGCGGCTCGTCCTCGCCAACGCGCGGCTCGGCGACATCCTGGGGCTGGAGGCCGGCGCGCTCGCGCCGGGCCGGCGCCTGGTGCCGGTGCTGCGCCGCGTGCTCGGCTCCACGGCGGCCGACCTGTTCGCCCGGACCCATCTGCGCCCGGCCTCCGGCGTGCGCGAGCCCGTGATCTCGGAATGCGTGCGCGGCAGCAACGCCCTGTCGATCCGTACGCGCGCGCTGGAGGCCGGCGGCTGGGTCTCGACCTTCGAGGACGTGAGCGAGCGGCGTCAGATCGAGGGCCGCCTGCGCCACCTCGCCCAGCACGATCCGCTGACGGGCCTGACGAACCGCGCCGCCCTGCGGGCCCATCTCGACGCGCGCCTGGACCGGGCGCGCGTCGCGGTGCTCCGCCTCGACCTCGACCGCTTCAAGGCGGTCAACGACAGCTTCGGGCACGCGCTCGGCGACGCGGTGCTGCGGGAGGCGGCGGGGCGGCTGCGGGCCTGCGTCCGCAGCGGGGACCTGGTGGCGCGGCTGGGCGGCGACGAGTTCGCGGTGGTCGTGGAGGCGCGCGCGCCCGCGGCCCTGGCGGGCCTCGCCGAGCGCGTCGTGCGGGCGCTCGGCGAGGTCTACGAGATCGACGGGATCCGGCTCACGCTCGGCGCCAGCGCCGGCCTCGCGGTGGCCGAGGAGGAGGCCCCCACCGCCGACGGGCTGCTGGGGGCCGCCGACCTCGCCCTGCGGCAGGCCAAGGCGGGCGGGCGGAACGGCTGGCGCCGCTACGAGCCCGGCATGGGCGACCGGGCCGCCGCGCGGCGGGTGATGGAGCGCGACCTGCGCCGGGCGCTCGGCGCGGGCGGCCTCGCGCTGCACTACCAGCCGATCTTCCGGGTCCGCGGAGGCGCGCTCGTGGGGTTCGAGGCGCTGCTGCGCTGGCGCCTGCCCGATGGCCGGACGGTCCCGCCCGCCGAGTTCATCCCGCTCGCCGAGGAGATCGGGCTGATGCCCGAGGTCGGCGCCTGGGTGCTGAAGGAAGCCTGCGCGACGGCCGCGGGCTGGCCGGCGCACCTCACGGTCGCGGTCAACGTCTCGCCGACGCAGCTGCGCAGCGCGGCCTTCCTGGCCGGCGTCGAGACGGCGCTGGCGGGCTCCGGGCTGCCCGCCTCACGGCTGGAGCTGGAGATCACCGAGACGGCGATCCTGGAGAACCGGGAGACGGCCCGCGACCTGCTCGGCCGCCTGCGGGCGCTTGGCACGATGCTGGCGCTCGACGATTTCGGCACCGGCTACTCGTCCCTGAGCTTCGTGCACAGCTTCCCGCTGACCCGGATCAAGATCGACCGCAGCTTCGTGCGCGAGCTGAGCGAGACCCCGCAATCGACCGCGATCGTGCGCGCGGTGGTCGGGCTCGCCCGGGGGCTGGGCATCGCGGTGACCGCGGAGGGCGTCGAGACCGAGGCGCAGCGCCGGCTGCTGGCCGAGGAGGCCGACCTCGACATCCAGGGCTTCCTCACCGGCCGGCCGATGGCGGCCGAGCATCTCGGGGCCTTCCTGGACGCGCCCGGGGGCCGGGCGGCCGCGGCCTGAAAGTTCTGGATTCCAAAGGTCGAGACCTTTGGCGGGTGCAGGGCAGAGCCCTGCTGTCGAACCCATAGGTCCGGCCTCGCCGGGCCTGTGGGTTCGAAACCCGGGGCTGCGCGCCCCGGGACCCCGCCAAAGGGTCAAGACCCTTTGGGATCCCGGATCCCTCTCAGCCCTCGGCGACCTGATGGTTCGCCATGATCTCGAGCGCGCGCACCAGGGCGGCGTGGTCGAGGCCGCCCGCGCCGTTGGCCGCGCAGGCGCCGAAGAGCTGCTGGGCGAGCGCGGTTCCCGGCAGGGCGAGGTTCAGGGCCTTGGCGCCCTCCAGCGCGAGGTTGAGGTCCTTGCGGTGCAGGTCGATGCGGAAGCCCGGCTGGAAGGTGCGCTCGATCATCCGGGCGCCGTGCAGTTCCAGGATGCGCGAGGTGGCCAGCCCCCCGGTGATCGCCTGCCGGACCTTGGCCGGGTCGGCCCCGGCCTTCGACGCGAACAGCAGACCCTCGGCCACCGCCTCGATGGTGAGCGCCACGATGATCTGGTTGGCGACCTTGGCGACCTGGCCGGCGCCGCTCCCGCCGACATGCGTCACGGTCTTGCCCATGAGCCGGAACAGGGGCTCGGCCCGGGCGAAGGCCGCCTCGGAACCGCCGACCATGATCGACAGGGCGGCGTTCTTCGCGCCGACCTCGCCGCCGGAGACCGGGGCGTCGAGGTAGTCGCAGCCGGCTTGCGCGACCCGGGCGGCGAAGGCCTTGGTGGCGATCGGCGAGATCGAGCTCATGTCGATCACGGTCTTGCCGGGCTCGAGCCCCTCGGCGACGCCGCCCGCGCCGAACAGCACCGTCTCGACGTCGGGCGTGTCGGGCAGCATCAGGATGACGACGTCGGCGCGCTCCGCCACCTCGGCGGCGCTGGCGCAGGCGGTGCCGCCCGCGCCCAGGAGGGCGTCCGGCACGGCGCGGCGGCTCTTCAGGAACAGGCTGTGCCCGCCCGCGATCAGGTGGCCGGCCATGGGCGCGCCCATGATGCCGAGGCCGATGAAGCCGATGTTCATGGTGGGGTCTCCCGGGAGAGGTAGCGCGCGGTTTCCCTCCCCCGCAGAGGGGGGGAGGGTTTGGGCGGGTCAGCCCTTGAAGCGGGCGGCGAGCGCCTCGGTCTGGCGGGCGAGCACGCCCATGTCCGAGCCGACCGCGGTGAAGCGGGTGCCGGCCGCGATGTAGCGGCGGGCCAGATCCTCGTTGGCCGTGAGGATGCCGGCGAGCTTGCCCGCGCGGGTGATGCGCGCCACCGTCTCCTCGATGATCGCCACCACCTCCGGATGGTTCTGCTGGCCGAGATAGCCGAGGCTGGTCGAGAGGTCGCCGGGCCCGATGAAGACGCCGTCCACGCCCTCGACGCCCGCGATCTCCTCGAGGTTGTCGAGCGCGCGCCGCGACTCGATCTGCACGGCCACGAAGATCTCGGCCTCGCAGCGGGCGTGGTAGTCCGGGATGCGGCCGAAGCGGGCGGCACGCGGCGCCTGCGAGAAGCCGCGCACGCCGCGCGGCGCGTAGCGGGTGGCGGCCACCGCCCGGCGGGCCTGCCCGGCGTCGTCGATGTTCGGGATCATCAGCGACTGCGCGCCCGTGTCGAGGATGCGCTTGATGGTGATGGGCTCGTCGCTCGGCACGCGGATCATGGCGTGGGCCTCGCCCTCCATGATCGCCTGGAGCTGGCCGTAGATGTCGCGCAGGTCGTTGGCCGAGTGCTCCATGTCGAGGAGCAGCCAGTCGAAACCCGAGCCGGCCACGATCTCGGTCGAGATCGGGCTGGCGAGGCTGCACCAGAGGCCGATCTGCTGGCGGCCCGCCTCGAGCGCGGCCTTGAAGCGGTTGGTCAGGACGTCCATCGGGTTCTCCTCATTCTCGGGTGCGGGCGCCCCGGTTCCCGGGGCCCCCGCGATCCGCCGCACGGGCGGCGGCGCGCGGTCGCGCTTGGCGGTCCGCCGGGGTGGGCGGCTCCGCCAGGGGGCGTGCGGCTCCGCCGTGGCGGAGCCGAAATCTCAGCGCACGAGGCAGGGCCTCTTGTTGTCGAAGGTCCAGTTCGGGATCAGGAACTGCATCGCGGCCGCGTCGTCGCGGGCGCCGAGCCCGTGGTCGCGGTAGAGGGCGTGCGCCCGCTCCACCTCGGCCCAGTCGAGCTCGATCCCGAGGCCCGGCCGTTCCGGCACCCGGACGAGGCCGCCGCGGATCTGCAGGGGCTCCCGGGTCAGGCGCTCGCCGTCCTGCCAGATCCAGTGCGTGTCGATCGCCGTGACGTTGCCCGGGGCGGCGGCCGCCACGTGGGTGAACATGGCGAGCGAGACGTCGAAATGGTTGTTCGAGTGCGAGCCCCAGGTCAGGCCGTGGTCGCGGCAGAGCTGGGCCACCCGCACCGAGCCGGCCAGCGTCCAGAAATGCGGGTCGGCCAGCGGGATGTCGACGGAGCCGAGCTGGATCGCGTGGTTCATCTGGCGCCAGTCGGTGGCGACCATGTTGGTGGCGGTGGGCAGCCCCGTGGCCCGGCGGAACTCCGCCATGATCTCGCGGCCGGAGAAGCCGGCTTCCGCCCCGCACGGGTCCTCGGCGTAGGCCAGCACGTCGCCGCGCCCCTTGCAGAGCCGGATCGCCTCGGCGAGCGACCACGCCCCGTTCGGGTCCAGCGTCACGCGGGCCTGCGGGAAGCGCGCGTGGATCGCGGTCACCGCGGCGATCTCGTCCTCGCCGGCCAGGACGCCGCCCTTCAGCTTGAAGTCGTTGAAGCCGTAACGGTCGTAGGCGGCTTCCGCGAGGCGCGCGACGGCCTCGGGGCTCAGCGCCTCCTCGTCGCGCAGCCGGAACCAGCCGTCGCGGGCCACGGGCTCGCGGTAGCCGAGATCCGTCCTGCGGCGGTCGCCGACGTAGAACAGGTAGCCCAGCATCTCGACCGCGTCGCGCTGCTGGCCCTCGCCGAGAAGGGCGGCCACCGGCACGCCGAGGAACTGGCCCAGCAGGTCCAGGAAGGCGGATTCGACCGCCGTGACCGCGTGGATGGTGATGCGCAGGTCGAAGGTCTGGAGGCCCCGCCCGCCGGAATCCCGATCGGCGAAGCGGGTGCGCATGGCGTTGAGCACCGCGTTCCAGGCGCCGAGCGGCTGGCCGAGCACGAGGTCGCGGGCGTCCTCCAGGGTCCGGCGGATGCCCTCGCCGCCGGGGACCTCGCCGAGCCCCGTGGCGCCGGTCGAGTCGGTGAGCACCACGAGGTTGCGGGTGAAGAAGGGCCCGTGCGCGCCCGAGAGGTTCAGCAGCATGCTGTCGCGGCCGGCGACGGGCACGACCCGCATCTCGGTCACGGTGGGCGCGCGCGAGAGCCCGCGTGCGGGGGCCTGGACTGCATCGGCCAGCATGAGCGTTCTCCCGGTCTCGACGGCATCTGACGTGCCGCTCCTGCCAGCCCTGTTCTAGAAACCCCGCCGATGCGGGTCCAAGCCAAAGGCTGGATCGATCGATGCGGTCCATGCATCGATCCGCGCGAACCAGAACCCAGGGCGCGTCGGCCGGATTGACCGGCAGAACCGCCGGAGCCGGAGCGCCCTTGACCGACGTCACCTACCCGCCCCTCGACGTGCCCAAGCCCGTGGCGCGCGACCTCTGGATCGTGGACAGCGGCCCCCTGCGCGCGGCCGGGGTGATGCCGCTGCCCGTGCGGATGAGCGTGGTGCGCCTCGCGGATGGCGGCCTCTGGCTGCACTCGCCGACGCGCTACGACCCGGACCTGCACCGGGCGCTCGCCGAGATCGGCCCGATCCGCCATCTCGTGGCGCCCAACATCGCGCACTGGACCCTGTTGCGGGACTGGCAGATCCACTGCCCCGAGGCGCTGACCTGGGCCGCGCCGAACCTGCGCCGCCGGGGCCAGGTGCGGGCCCGGATGCGCGCGGGCCTGCGCCTCGACCGCGACCTCGGCGACGCAGCCCCGCCCGACTGGGCCCGCGACCTGCGGCAGGTGGTGGTGCCGGGGGCCTTGGGCTTCCGCGAGGTGGCCTTCTTCCACGATGTCAGCCGCAGCCTGATCCTCACGGACCTCGTGCTGAACCTGGAGCCCGGGCGGCTGCCCGCCTGGATGCGCCCGTTGGCGCGCCTCGTCGGCATCACCGCGCCGGACGGGCGGGCGCCGGCCTACCTGCGCGGCGCGGTCCGCCTGGGGGGCGCCGAGGCGCGGCGGGCGGCAGCCGCCCTCGTCGCGCTCGCGCCCGAGCGGGTTCTGTTCGCCCACGGCGCGTGGTTCGCCCGCGACGGGACCGCGGCGCTGCGGCGCTCGCTGCGCTGGCTGCTGAAGACCTGAGGACGGTCGTGGGATCTCGAAGGCGTTCCAGGGGGGCCGGGGGTAGAACCCCGGGTGGGAAGCCCGCTGCCCGGCTTTGCCGGGCAGCGGGCTTCGCCGCAGGGCCCCGCCCTGCACCCGCGAGAGGTCTCGACCTCTCGACTCCATGATCCTCTGCGACGACCCGCCCCGGCCACCTGCCGGAACGGCCGGGTCGCGGCCGCCGTTGGCCGGACCGCGCCGCTCGCGCCCTCCGACAGCCCCCGTTCACCGAATGATGCAGATCCTTGTGGCCGACGGAAACGTGGCTGAGGCGCGCCGCGCGCATGTCCGCGCCACGGGCGGGACCTCGGCCGAGGCCTACGCCGCGCTGCTGGCCGAGATCGACGCCGACGTCGCCTGCACGATCCTCGAACCGGCCGATGCCGGGTCGGCGCTGCCCGCGGGCGCGGCTCTCGCCGCCTTCGACGGCGTGGTCTTCACCGGCTCGCAGCTCCACGTCGGCGAGGACAGCGAGCCCGTGCGGCGCCAGCGCGGCCTGATGCGGGCGGCCTTGGAGGCGGGGCTGCCGGTCTTCGGCTCGTGCTGGGGCGTGCAGCTCGCCGCCGCCGTGGCGGGCGGCTCGGCCGGGCCGAACCCGCGCGGCCCCGAATACGGCTTCGCCCGGCGCCTCGTGCCGACCGGGGCGGGGCGGGAGCACCCGCTGCTCGCCGGCCGCCCGGCGACCTGGGACGCGCCCGCACTCCATCTCGACGCGGTGCTGGAGCCGCCGCCGGGCGCCGAGGTGCTGGCCGGCAACGGCCTGCTCGCGGTACAGGCGCTCGCACTCCGGCTCGGGCCCGGCACCTTCTGGGGCACGCAGTACCATCCGGAACTCGACCTCGACGCGATCGCCGCGATGCTGCGCCTGTCCGAGCCCGACATCCTCGAATCCGGCCTGTGCCGGGACGCGGCGGCGCTCGCCGCCTACGCCGACGAGGTCGCGGCGCTGCACGGCGAGGACCGCCCCGACCTCGCCTGGCGCCACGGGCTCGGCCCCGAGGTGCTGGAGGCGCCCCGGCGGCGGCGCGAGATCGGCAACTTCCTGGCCCGTCTGGTCCGGCCCCGCGCCGCCCGGCGCTGAGAGAAGACCCCGCGCGACGCCGAGAGGGGCCGAGCATGCCGCAGCCGCCGCCCGGAACCGGGCGGGCGCGGGCGCGTCGTTCCTGATATCCTCGCCCGACCGTCAGCCCCGAGGTGGACCATGCGGACCCCGATCCTGTTCCTTCTCGCCGCCGTGGCGCTGCCCGGCGCGGCCGAGGCCCAGGTCACGCCCGACCTGAACAGCTGGAACCGCTCGCTCTCCTATCAGAGCGACATGCGCTCGCAGCAGCTCTCGCAGACGAGCGAGCTGAACACCCTGCGGATGCAGGTGCAGCGCAACGTGCAGTTCGCCCCGGCCCCCGTCGTCGCGCCCGGCGTGGTCCTGCGCCGCGGCGGCTTCTCGGCCCGGGGCCCGCGCCACTCGGGCGTGCGCGCCGGCCGCACCGGCCTCGACCGCTCGCTCGACACCGGCGTCTGCATCGGCTGCTGAGCCGCGCGCGGCCACCGGGGTGCGGGTTGCGGATGCGGGCCCGGGCCCCACGTCAGGGCCGGACAGAGCAGGGACACAGGGAGCCGTCCATGGCCACCGTCACGCCCGCCCGCGCATCGCTGCGCCTGGTCAACCCCGGCATGCCGCCCGGCATCCCGACGCCGCCCAATCCGGGCGAGATGCCCCCGCCCGACCTGCCTCCGCCCCCGGAGCGGGATCCCGATACCGGCCCGACCGGCCCGCGCGTGCCGGGCCCCGATCCGGACGTGGACGAGCCGCCGGACCCGGCCCAGGTGCCCGACCGTCTTCCGGGCATCCCGACCGGCCCCGGCACGCGCCACGACGCGGCGGCGCCCTGAGGGGGCGGCCGGTGGCCGCGCGGAGCGCGTGCCCGGACGGAGGATGGGGACGGGCTGGTTCGGGACCGCTCTCGAGCCCTTCCCGATCGCGTTGCGATCGGGAAGGGCTCCAAGCTCTTGTCCTGGTCTTGACGCGCTCTCTTGCGCCGAACCGGCGTCCACTTCGGCGGAGAGCGCTCAGTGGTCCGTGCCGGGCCGGTTGGGGCGCGGGGGGCCGCCATGGTGCTCGGTGAAGCTCGAACGCCGGGGATCGCCCTTGGCTTGCGCGACCCGGCGCCTGAGAAATCCGGCCACGACGATCACGATGGCCAGGGTGGCGACCGCCAGGATGATGATGAGATAGTCGTTGTCGGGCATGCCAGAGTTCTCCGCGGCGCCTCCACAAGCAAAGGCCCGGACAATCGAAAGTTCCTTCACTAGAGGCACACACCGCGCCTTCGTGGAAGACTTTCCTCACCGCACGGCCGAGAATTGCCGGACTGAATTGAAAATCATGCATTCCGGATAAGCAGTCGTCTCCGGCCGGCCCTTCCGAACAGGCGTTGCGGACGGCGCAGCTTAGGCTCAAGATCCCGCGGCGGCGATGCCGACCCGCCCGTCGCGAGGGGTCCACACCGATGCCCGAACGGAACAAGACCGAGACGGACGAGGAACCGGGCGCGCTGACGCGGGCCTCGACCTTCCTGTTCCTGCACACCGAGCACGCGATCTACGCGATCCTGGGCCTGCTGCTCGGCGCGACGGCGCTGCTCGCGCTGTTCGATGCCGGCCGCCTGACGCTGGAGGCGTTCCACGCCTACGGCCGGGCACAGCAGCTCCTGGAGGTGGTGGACCGGCTGCTGTTCCTCCTGATGCTGGTCGAGATCCTGCACACGGTGCGGGTCTCGATGCGCTCCGGGCGGCTGACCTGCGAGCCGTTCCTGATCGTCGGGCTGATCGCCTCGATCCGGCGGGTGCTGGTGGTCACGCTGCAATCGGCCGAGGTCATGCACGGCCAGGACTGGACGCCCGAGAAGCAGGCGCTGTTCCAGGCCTCGATGATCGAGCTCGGCGTGCTGGCGGGCCTGATCCTGGCGATCGTGCTCTCGATCTTCCTGCTCCACCGCGCCCGCGACGACAACCGGCCGGCCGGGGAGGAGAGCGCGGGGTAGCGAGGCGCGGGCCGATCGCCCCGCTTGGGCAGGACCGTGGCCGGCGGCCGTCACTCAACGACCGACTGGGGTGATGGGCGCGGCTTGATCCGAGCGGCCGCAGCGGGCCGCCGGATGTTCGGCCACGGAATCGCGCATCATCAAGTGCCTGTCGCAAATGTTAATGCAAGTCCGAGGCATAGTCTGGACAAATACCATCCCTAACAAGCACAGGCCGCACTCTCTGCGCGACGAGGATTGACGTTCCGATCCCCGTCGCCGCGGGGCGATGCGCCCCGCGGCCGGGCCGGACATCGCCGCGCGGTCGATCGCAGGGGAGGTCTCGATGTCGATCGTGATGTCCGTCGTTCCGCGCCGCCGGGATATCCGCAGGGCCCGCCTCCCGATCGCCCTGATCGCGTTCCAGGCCTGCGCGTGGGGCGCCCCCGGGCCGCGCGCCGAAACGCCCGCCCGGGTGGACGAGGCGGGGCCGGGCGCTGCCGCCCCGGCCGAGCCGCGCGTCTCCGCGCGGGACGTGGTCGGCGAGCAGGGGGCGGCCATTCCCCTTCTGATCGAGGTACGGAACCGCCCCAGCCGGGCCGGCGGGAGCACCTACATCCTGGGCCTGCCGAAGGGCGCGCGGCTCAGCGATCCGGACCATGCGGTCACCGCCGCCGAGGACCGGTCCATGATCGAGGTGACGGACTGGAAGCTCGCCGACCTCGCCGTCACGCTGCAGCCGGAGCAGACCGGCGCCTTCACGCTGGCGGTCGCGGCCCTGTCGCTCACGGAGAGCGGGCGCCCGCTGCCGATCGCGCGGTCGGTCTTCACGCTGCGGGTGCAGCCGCGGCAGGCGCACGCCGCGCCCGCAACAACGCCCGCCGTCGCGAACGCCGAGGCGCCGGAGCCGGCGCCGGCCGCGCGCCGCCACGAGGCCGCGCTCGCCCTGCCGGAGGCCCAGCCCCTCCGGCCGCCCCCGCGGCAGGCGCCCGAGGCCGGGTCTCCCGCGCCGGCGCAGGAGGCCGTCCCCGGCAGTCCCGCGCCCGCGGCGGGGCGAAGCGGACCGCCCCCGGCGGCCCCGCCGGCCGCGGCCCCGTCGCCGTCGCCGCCGCCGCCGCAGAACGCGGCCCTGCTGGCGCGGGCCGAGCGGCTCATCCGATCGGGCGACATCAGCGGCGCCCGGCTCGTGCTCGAACATCTGGTCGAGCGGGGCGACGCGCGCGCCACCTTCCTGCTCGCCCAGACCTGCGATCCGCGGATGCTGCGCGCCTGGCGGGTCCACGGATTGCGGCCCGATCCGGAGCGCGCGCGCGCGCTCTACGCCCGGGCGGAAGAGGCTCGGGCGGAAGAGGCCCGGGCGGAAGAGGCGAGCCTGCGCGATCCGACGAGCGTCGCGGCCGCGGCGCGCTGAGCCGCCAACCCGAGGGAGCAGGGCGATGGGAACGAGGGGCATGGGGGCGGTCCGATCCTGCGCGACGGCCCGGACGATCACCTGGACGACGGCCTGGACGACGGCCTGCGCGGCGGCCTTCGGGCTGCTGCTCGCCGCGGGCCAGGCCGGGCAGGCGCGGGACGCCGCGGCGCAGAGGCGGACTGCCGCCCAGGACTCGGCGACCGAGACGGCGCTCAGCGAGACGCTGAACGCCAACACCGTCTCGGTCGTCACCGGCACGCCCGGCGGAACCTATTTCCGCACCGGTGCCGACCTCGCCTTCGTCCTCGACGACGGCGACAGGCTGCGCATCCTCCCGATCCTCGGCCGGGGCGCGGGGGCCAACGCCTACGACCTCCGCTTCCTGAAAGGGGTCGATCTCGGCTTCGTGCGCACCGACACCCTCGATCAGCTGCGCCAGGACAAGCGCCTCAAGGACATCGAGAAGCGGATCCACTACGTCGCCAAGCTCTTCAACGACGAGCTCCACGTGATCGCCCCGACGGCGATCGGCGCGGTCGGCGATCTCGCGGGCAAGCGCGTCAGCTTCGACGTGAAGGGCAGCGGCACGGATTACAGCGGCCGCGCCATGTTCCGCGATCTCGGCATCGCGGTCGAGGCGGTCAACGTGGACCAGCCGACGGCCCTCGAGATGCTGCGCCGGGGCGAGCTCGATGCGGTCGTCTCGGTGGCCGCCAGGCCCGTCGCGATCATCGCCGGCTTCGAGCCGGCCGGCCGCTTCCACCTCGTCACGGTGCCCTACGGCGACCGGATCGGCGAGGCCTACGTGCCCGCCACGCTGACCCGCGCCGACTACCCGAAGCTCGTCGACGGCGCCCGGCCCATCGAGACGCTCGCGGTCGGCACGATCCTCGGGGTCTACAACCACCCGAAGGGCACGGAGCGCTACAGGAAGCTAGAGCGCTTCACGACCGCGTTCTTCGACCGGTTCGAGCAGTTCCTGGCGCCCCAGCACCACCCGAAATGGCGGGAGGTGAACCTCGCGGCCTCCGTTCCGGGCTGGACCCGGTTCCAGCCGGCGCAGGACTGGCTCGACAGCCACCGCGGGGAGGCGCCGTCCCAGGGCGAGGTCGAGCGCTTCCTCGGCGAGCAGCCGCAGGGTGCGGCCGCCGACAAGGAGGAGGTCTATCAGGCCTACCTGCGCTGGCGCCGCGCCCAGCGGCCCGAATACGGGATCGTGCGCCGCTAGCGCCGGCCCGCCGTCCGCGCGTCCTCAGTACGGCCGCGGCGGGTTCAGGTAGGTCGAGGTCTCCGGCCGCACCACGGTGACGAGCCCCTCCGCCTCCAGGGCGTTGCGCCGCCGGAAGGCCAGCACCTCCAGTACGACGAAGACCAGCCAGGCGCCGATGATGACGACGAAGAGGCCCATCCGCAGATCTCCCGTTTCGGTGCGTGCGTGGCGGCGCGGTCAGTTCCGGGTGGGGGGCGCGGGCGGCGCGTCGGCGCTTGCCCGCTTCTCCGGGTTGCGGGCCTGGCTGTAGGCGATGTTGGCGAAGTTGCCGATCACGCTCGCCCAGGGCCGCGTCGCCTCGGGAGCACCCGCCCGCTGCCGCTCCAGGTAGGGCTCCCGGCCGACCTGGCAGTAGAGGGTGGTGAGGCCGTTCACCAGCTCGTCGTCGATGCCCTGGCCCCCGGTCTCGGCCGGCTTGTCGCCGTAGGCGGCCTTCACCTGCGGCAGGAGCCGGGCGAGCACGGGCACGAACTGCTCCTGGGTCAGGCCCTTGAGCGCGTCCGCGGCACCGGCAGCCTCGAAGGCCTTGCGCACCGTCCCCTGCGCGATCTCGGCGCAGGGCGCGGTGCCCGCGAGCATGGTCTGGGTGGCGGCGCGCGCCTCCGAGGCGGCGCTGTCGGAGCCGATCACCGGGGCGCTGTTGCCCCAGGCGTTGCGGACGTAGTCCGTGACGTTGCGGACCTCGACATCGCTCATCTCCTGGCCGATCGCCGGCATCGGCGCGTAGCCGCTCTGGGCGGCGAGCCCGCCGTAGATCACCCGCAGCACGGTCTCGGGTCCCCCCGACTGCACGGAGGTGTTGCCGGCGAGCGCGGGCACCGCGCCCTCGATCCCCCGGCCGTCGGGCTGGTGGCAGGAGGAGCAGTAGGTCAGGTAGGTGTCGGCGCCCGGGGCACCCGGTTTGTTGAAGGCCTGCAGGTCCTTCGTCTTGTAGGTCTGCTTGGCGGGGATCGTGCGCAGGTAGGCGACCATCGCCTTCAGGTCGGCGTCGGTCATCTGGGAGAGGGATTCCTCGATGGTCTGGCGCATCGGCCCCGCCGCGACGCCCGGCCGGTCGCCCGGGGCGGTGCCGGTCTTGAGGTAGGTCGCCACCTGCTCGTCGGTCCAGCCGCCGATGCCCTGGTGGTCGTCGGGCGTGATGTTGGGGGCGTACCAGCCGTCGATCACGCCGCCGCCGAAGCGGCCCGCGAGGCTCGAATTGCCCACGAGCTTGCGCTCGTTGTGGCACATGCCGCAATGGCCGAGCCCCTCCACGAGGTAGCCGCCGCGGTTGACCTCGGCGCTCGCCTGCGGGTCCGGCTTGAAGCGGTCGTTCGTGAAGAAGGCGGTGCGCCAAGTGATCAGCGCCGTGCGCACGTTGAACGGGAAGGGGATCTCGTTGTCCTTGCGCGCCTCGTTCACCGGCGGCAGGGACTTCAGGTAGGCGAAGATCGCCCGCGTGTCCTCGTCCGTGACCTTGGTGTACCAGCCGAACGGGAAGGCCGGGTAGAGGTACTCGCCCCCGTCGCCGATGCCCTGCCGGAAGGCGCGCTCGAAGGTGGCGTAGTCCCACTTGCCGAGGCCGGTCTCGGGGTCCGGCGTCAGGTTCGGCGTGAAGATCGCGCCGATCGGGGTGTTGAGCCGGTAGTTGCCGGCGAACGGCTTGCCGCCGGGGGCCGTGTGGCAGGCCACGCAATCGCCCGCGGTGACGAGGTACTTGCCCCGCGCGATCAGCTCGGGATCGGCGAGGTTCGGGTCCTGCGCCGCGGCGGGCGCCGCCAGCAGGGTGCTCCAGACGGCGCCCGCGAGGGCGAGGGCGGCGATGCGGTCCATGGGCCTCTCCTGCAGGGTCGTCGGAACTGTGCTGTCGTGACGCGTGCGTCGGGACTCTTTCGTGTTCGGCGGATCCGCGCCGTCACGCGCGGCGCGCTCCCGCCCCCGCGGGGGGAGGGAGGGGCGGACGGCCGGGCCGCGTCATGTGTTCGTGTCGGCGCGAGACCGAACCCAACGCCCTCGCCTCAGCCGATGTTGCGGATGGTTCCCTGCGGCGAAGCGTCTTCGCGCGGCGCAGGACCAGCTCCGCGAGGTGGGCGCCGCCGGCGAGCGCCAGCGGCCCGGCGATCCAGGGCCAGGACGCGCCGGAGAGCCCTGCGCGCAGCGCCAGCAGCAGGCCCGCCCCGGCGGCGAGCCCCGCGAGCAGCGGCGCGCGGGGACCGAACCGGTCGGGCGCCAAGACCACGAAGGCGACCTCGGCCACCACGAGAAGAAGGATCGGGTCGACGATCCGGCCCGAGGCGACGAGGGCGGCGAGAAGGGAGCCGGGCGCGTCCACCTCACGCCCTCCCGATGCCGGGGCGGGCGGGGTTGAGCCGCACGATCTTGAGGTTCAGCGCCGCCGCGATCCCGACCCAGGCGAGGTAGGGCAGGACGAGCGCGGCCGCGAGGCCGCTCACCCGGGCGAGCACGGAAGCGAGCAGCAGGACCGAGAGCCAGAGCAGCACGACCTCGGCCAGCGCCCAGTCCGGCCGGCGAAGCCGGAAGAAGATCACGCTCCAGGCGACGTTGAGCACCGCGTTGAGGCCGAAGGCCCAGATGAGCAGCAGGCGGTCGGCCGTGCCCGGGCTCGCGGCCCAGCCGAGCGCCGCGGCGGCTGCGGCGAGCGCCAGGATCGCTGCCCAGATCGGCCCGAAGGCCCAGTCCGGCGGCTTCCAGGCCGGCTGGCGCAGGGCGCGGTACCACGCGTCGGTGCGCGTCGCGAGGCCGTTGGCGAACCCGACGAGCAGCGCCCCCGCGCCCGCCACGAGGAAGGGGAGCAGCGTCACGGCGAGACCCAGCGGAACAGGTGGGCGAGGTCCTTCAGGAAGATCCGCACATGCGCGACCGGCCGCTTCCGGACCAGCTCCTTGTTCATGTAGGCGTCCCAGGTGAGCTGCTGCACGTCCGGATCGCGGCAGATCGAGACGAAGCGCTCCCGCAGGGGGTCGTTGCGGTACCAGACCGCCTGCATCAGCCGCAGGATCCAGAAGACGCGCCCGTGCAGGCGCATGAAGCGGGCGCGCGCGGTTCTCAGCGCCCGCACGTCGCCGGTCGCCAGGAAGGCCTGCGCGGCCTCCGCCGCGAGCCGGCCGCCGAGCATGGCGTAGTAGATGCCCTCGCCGGAGGCCGGGGCGACGATGCCGGCCGCGTCCCCGGTCAGCAGGACGTCGCGGCCGTTGTCCCAGCGCCGCAGGGGCTTGAGCGGCAGGGGCGCGCCCTCGCGGCGCACGGTGGCGCCCCGATCCAGGCCGGATTCGGCGAGCAGGGTGCGCACCGCGCCGCGGAGCGAGAAACCCTTGCGGGCGCTGCCCGTGCCGACGCTGATCGTGTCGCCGTGCGGGAAGATCCAGGCGTAGAAATCCGGCGAGAGCCGGCCCTGGTAGTAGACGTCGCAGCGCGTCGGCTCGGTGTCGCCACCCTCCACCCGGCGCACGATCTCGTGGTAGGCGAAGACCTGCCGCATCGCGGCGTGGCCCGGCACCTCGGCCCGGCCGACCGGGGAACTCGCCCCGTCGGCACCCACCACGAGGCGGGCCCGCACCGCGGTCTCGGCTCCCGCGCAATCGCGAAAATGCACCGTGGCGAGGCCCGGCGCCTCGCGGGTGATGCGGGTGAACACGCCGTCGCGGCGCTCCGCCCCCGCGGCCCGGGCGCGCTCCCGGAGCCAGGGGTCGAAATGCTCGCGGTCGACCATGCCGACGAAGCCCTCGCCGACCGGCATGTCGACCGCCTTCCCCGAGGGCGCCACCATCCGGGCCGAGCGGATGCGGGCCACGAGGAGGTGATCGGGAATCGCGAAGTCGCGGATCAGCCGGGGCGGGATCGCGCCGCCGCAGGGCTTGATCCGGCCGGCCCGGTCGAGGAGCAGCACGCGCCGGCCCGCGCGCGCCAGATCGGTCGCGGCGGTCGCGCCCGCCGGCCCACCGCCCACCACCACCACGTCGAAGGTCCCGGGGTCGGCGTGCGGGGCGGGGACGGGCGCGGGCATGGCTATCTCGCTTCGAATCCGGTGCCGAGGGAGAGGCGGGCCGCGCCCGCCAGCGCGCTCTCGCGCGCCGGGGAGGCCGGGGCGGCGAGCCGCAGGGCGATCGCGGCCGAGATCCCGAACAGGACGGCCTCGGCGGTGAAGACGGCGGCGTAGGCGCGCAGGGGCTCGGCGACGGCGAGCCGCAGGAGATCGACGCAGAGCGTGCCGAGGACGCCGCCCGCGCCGAAGGCCACGCCCTGCGCGGCGCCCCAGACGCCCATGCGGGTGCCGCGCTCGGCCGGGTCGCCCGTCCCTGCGAGCCCCATCATCGTGCCGATGGCCGCGACCGCGTAGACGCCGTTGGCCAAGCCCAGCGCGAAGACCGCGGCGCGCAGGGGGAAACCCGGCCCGGCCGAGGCCGCCGCGGCGATCGCCAGGAGCGCCAGCCCCGAGCCGAGGCAGCCCGCCACGGTCCAGAGCCGGAGCGAGCCGAAGACCGGTCCGCCGATCCCGGCGGTGACCGCGGCCACGCCGAGCATCCCGGCGAGCACGCCGCCGTGCTGGAGCCCGGAGAGCTTGGTGGTGGCCCCCGGCGTCATCGCGAAGGCGAGGCCGGCATAGGGTTCCAGGATCAGTTCCTGGGCGCTGTAGGCCAGCATCGAGACGAAGATGAACAGCGTGAAGCGGCGCGCGTCCGGCTCGGCCAGCACCCGGGCGAGCACGGCGCCGAAGGGCGCCTTCTGGACGGCGGCGGCCGGCGCCGCGCCCCGCCCCTCGACGCCCGCGACCGCGAGGCAGGCGACCGCGAAGGCCAGGACCGAGACCGTGCCGGAGACCGCCATCAGCCGGGCGCCCGAGAACGGGTCGAGGAAGTGCCCGGCGAGGGGGGCGGTCACCGCGAAGCCCGCAATCATCATCACCCAGACGATCGTGGCAGCCGCCCCGCGCCGCCCCTCGGCGACGCCGCCCGACAGGAGCACGAGGAGCGAGGTGCCGGCGGCCCCCGCCCCCATGCCGACCGTGAGGAAGGCGAGGACGGCGAGCGCGAGCCCCGCCGCGAGGTGGTGCGCGGCGAGCGCGGTGGCGCAGGCGGTGCCGAAGCCGCCCAGACACAAAGCGGCCATGCCGCCGACGATCCAGGGCGTGCGCCGCCCGTGCCGGTCGGAGCCGTAGCCCCAGCGCGGGCGCAAGGTCTGCACCGCGTAGTGCAGGCCCAGCAGCCCCCCCGGCACCAGGGCGGGCAGCGCCAGCTCCACCACCATCACCCGGTTGATCGTCGAGGTGATCAGCACCACGACGGCGCCGAGCGCGGTCTGGACGAGGCCGAGGCGGGCGATCTGGGCCCAGCTGAACCCGGAGGCCATCACGCGGCCCCCTGCAGGAGGGGGCGCAGCGCGAGCGCCGCGGCCAGCATGCCGAGCACGTAGAGGGTGGTGCCGGTGCCGTTGTACCACGCGGCCCGCCCGCGCGGATCGGCGAGGAAGCGTGCCATCAGGGCGGCCTGGCCCGCCAGCAGGGCCGCCACCAGGGCGGCGTGCCAGGGCCGGTCCCAGGCGGCCAGCAGCGCGATCACCGCCCCTTGCGGCAGCGCCATCACCCAGCAGGCGAGGCGGGCGGCACGCGCCGGCCCGAGTTGCACGGGCAGCGAGGCGATGCCGGTGCGCCGGTCGCCCTCGACCGACTTGAAGTCGTTGAGCGTCATGATGCCGTGGGCGCCCACCGAGTAGAGGAGCGCCAGCGCCAGCACGCGCCGGTCGGGCAGCGCAGCGGCCATCACGGCGGCGCCGGTGAACCAGGGCAGGCCCTCGTAGCAGAGCGCCACGGCGGCGTTGCCCCACCAGCCGTTGCGCTTCAGCCGCACGGGGGGCGCCGAGTAGATCCAGGCCAGGATCAGCCCGAACACGGCCGCCGCCAGGATCCAGGGGCCGAGCGCGGCCGCGACCGCCAGCGAGAGCGCCGTCCAGGCGGCGGCGAGCCCGAGGCCCCAGCGGCCCGGGATGCGCCCCGAGGGGATCGGCCGGCCGGGCTCGTTGATGGCGTCGACCTCGCGGTCGAACCAGTCGTTGGCGGCCTGGCTGGTGGCGCAGACGAGGGGCCCTGCGAGCAGCACGCCCGCGGCGATCACCGGCCACTGCCCGGAGGCGGGGATGCCCGACGAGACCACGCCGCAGGCGAACGCCCACATCGGGGCGAACCACGTGAGCGGCTTGAGAAGCTCGACGACTGCGCTCGGGGCTGGCGTGGCCATGGGAGGAGGCTAGGTTCGGGGGCGCGGATGTGTCAAGTCAAATTTACACCTCGGGGCGAGTACGCGCCGCGGCTCGTCGTGCTGCACCGCACGAATACTTCAGGATTAGAGCGGCCGCCGGAGGATGTATTCCGTATTCAGGGCGCTGCGGGGGCCGAGGCGGGCGACCGGTCCGCAAGACCCTCCTGTCCCCCTGTGCGGGGCAGGGAAGGTGCGATCAGGGAGATTCAAGCCGCCCCGAAGCCGCCCCGAAGCCGCTCCTAAGCCTCGTCCGGCCCGTCGAGATCGCCGATGCCGTAGCGGCGCATCTTGGCGTAGAGACCCTGGCGGCTGAGGCCGAGCATCTCGGCGGCCGAGGCGCGGTTGTCGCGGGTGATGCGGAGCGCCGCCTCGATGCAGAGCTTCTCGATCAGGTCGGTGGTCTCGCGCACCAGGGTCTTCATCGAGACGCGGCCGACGAGCTCGGTCATCTGCTCGACGGAGCGGGGCAGGGTGGTGCCGGCGGGCGGCGCCGACCGGCGCGGCCCCGACCGGAACGAGAAGCCGAGGCAGCCCTGGCCCGGCACCGCGACGGCGGCCACCTCGACATCCTCCACCGAGCCGTACTGGCCGCGCAGCACCGTGCTGAAGCGGCGCACCGAGCCGTGGTCGCGCAGGGTCGCGAAGAGCGCCTGCGCCTCGGTCTCGTCGTGGCCGAGCCAGGCGTCCAGGGGCTGGCCCCGGGCCTGCTCCTCGGTGGCGAGCTGGGAGAGTTCGAGGAAGGCGGTGTTGGCGGCGAGCACCCGCCGCCCGGCATCGGTGACGACGAAGCCCTCCGGCATGGCCCGCAGCACCTCGGCCGCGTGGGCGGCGAGCCCGTGGGCCGCCTCGCCGTCGGCCGGCAGGCTCAGGCGCACGAGCACGCTGGTGGCGCTCTCGCCGCGGAACAGCGAGGCCGAGACCGTGGCGGCCCCGCGCCCGTGGGCGAGCCGGGCCGAGACCTCGGGGGCCTCGCCGGAGACCCGCAGGGTGGCGAACAGGGTCTCGACCGCCCGCGCGCTGCCGGCCTCGAACAGGTCGACCGCGTCGAGCCCGGCCAGGCGCTTCGGCGCGCGGCCGAACAGGCGCGCGGCGGCCGGGTTCGCCTCGGTGATCCGGCGCGTGCCCGCATCGACGACGAGCACCGGCTCGCCCGAGAGCTGGAACAGCAGTCGGTAGCGGGTCTCGGCGGCGCGCAGGCGGTCGTAGTCGCGCTCCAGCGCCTGCTGGGCGTCCGCCAGCCGGTGCTGCAGGGCCGACACCGCCCGCAGGTTGCGCCCGACCAGGATGACCGGGCCGCCCGCCTTCGGCCGCAGGGCGGCGTAGCGCACCGGCAGGTCCGGCCCCTCGGGGCTCGGATGGTTGACCTGCCGCCAGCGGGTCACCGCGTCGGCCCGGGCCTCGCGCAGCAGGGCCTCGACCTTCGGGCGGCTCTCGACCGTGACGGTGTCGCTGAAGGGCCGCCCGCGCCAGGCCGCCACGGTGCCGGGCCCCGGATCCTCGCCCGCGGAGGCCGCCTCGCGGATCACCCCGTCCGCGTCCACCACCAGGGAGAGGTCGCTCCCCGCCGCGACGATCAACCCCGCCGCCTCGCCGTCGAGGAGGCCGGCCGGGAGCGACAGCGCCGTGGCGGGCGCGCGCGGGGCAGGGCGGGCAGGTGCGCTCACGGTCACCACGTCTGATGGGCACCACGTCTGAGGGGCCGGATGGGTCCTTTCAACAGGCTCGCGCCCGCATTTCAAGCAAGGATTCAGCAAGGGCCGGCGCGGTCGCGGCCTCGCACAGCCCGGCATCGGCCCCGGCGGCGACGGCACATTCGGGGTGGCGCGCCACGTAGGCGCCCCCGACCAGGACCCTCAACTCGCGGTTGCAGGAGGCGGCCCGCAGGGTGGCGACCGCCGGCGCCAGCGCCGGCGCGTTCACGTCGCAGGCCAGCGTCAGGCCGACGACGTCGTGGAAATCGCGCGCCAGCACCGCCGCGCCCCGGTCCGCCTCCGCCGTATCGACCGTCCAGCCGGCCTCGCGGAAGGCGCTCGCCACGAGCGCGAGGCCGAAGACGTGCGTCTCACCGGGACAGGGCAGGAGCAGCACGCTGCGCCCCCGCGCCGGCGGCTCGGTCTCGAGGCGGGCGCAGAGCGTCCGGGCGACGGCCTGGAGCCGCCCGAGCCCGACCGTGACCGCCAGGAAGTCGCAGGCATCCTCCTCCCAGAGCGCGCCGAGATGGCGCGCGGCCGGGGCGAGCAGGTCGCCGAGCAGGCTCTCCAGGGGCAGCCCGCGGGCGAGCAGCGCGTCCACGGCGGGCCGGGGGTCGTCGCCCTCCGCCCGCGGCGGAGCGAGCAGCAGGTCGGCGAAGCGGGCCACCTCGTCCTGGCTCGGACGCCGCGCCGCCCGCGGGGGCGGGGGCTCGGCGTGGACCAGCATCAGGCGGGGCAGGATCTCGCCCTCGATGAGGCGGGCGAGCGCGCCCGGGCGGTCGAAGCGCGCGCGGTGTTCGGAGAACCCGGCATCGTCCGGCGCGGCGTCCTCCAGCAGGGCGCAGCCGAACGGGTCGCCGAGGGCTTGATGCCGGCGGAAACACCGTGCCTCGCTCATCGGCGGCCTCCCTGCTCGCGCGTCGAACGGACCTCTCGGGCGACCGGCCGGGGCATCTCGTCGGGCAACCCGCGGCTCGATCGTCATGAGCCGCGGGATCCGCCCGGCGGACGGGCGTTCCGGAACAAGGCGTCGGGGGCCGGTCTGGCGGCGGACGGTGCCCGGGGGCCGGGCCTCCGTATGGCGTGCTCCCTGGGGGAGTCTGTACTGGCGACCGAACGAAGCGGCCGAAGCCTGACGATACGCCGATCCGGCCGTCTGGCAATGGTCTAGACTGAAAAAAGTCGCCGCCTGTAGGCCGCATCACTGTCACGATGTGATTACGTAAAGCCAACTTGACACTTGCGGAAGCGCGGGCCTAGGCTCCCTCTCGTTCGGGCCTTTCCGGAGGCCTGGTGCGGACAGGGGTGGACGCGATGGGTCCAGGCCGGCCGACGAGACCGCTCTACACGCGGGAAGAGCGCCTGCGCCGGGACGCCACGCCCTGGACGCTGGTGCAGGGGGTGTTGGCCCCGCTGCAATTCGCGGTCTTCCTGGTGAGCCTCGCCCTGGTGCTGCGCACGCTCGCGACGGGGGAGGGCCTCTGGGCCGCCAACCTCTCGGTCGTGGTCAAGACGGGCGTACTCTACGCCATCATGGTCACCGGCTCGATCTGGGAGAAGGCGGTGTTCGGGCGCTACCTGTTCGCCCCGGCCTTCTTCTGGGAGGACGCGGTGAGCATGCTGGTGCTGGCGCTGCACACGGCCTACCTCGCCGCGCTCGTCGGCGGAGTGCTCGCCCCCGAACCGCTGCTGCTCCTCGCGCTCGCGGCCTACGGCGCCTACGTGGTCAACGCGGGCCAGTTCCTGCTGAAGCTGCGCGCGGCGCGGCTCCAGATCGCGGGAGGCCGGCCGTGAACGCGCCCGTCCGCCCCGAGAGCTGCGGCATCGATCTCGCGCGCGAGCGCGGCCAGCGCGCGGTGTTCTGCGGGCTCACCGGCATCGTCTGGCTGCACCGCAAGATCCAGGACGCCTTCTTCCTCGTGGTCGGCTCGCGCACCTGCGCGCACCTGATCCAGTCGGCGGCCGGCGTGATGATCTTCGCCGAGCCCCGCTTCGCCACCGCGATCCTCGACGAGCGGGATCTGGCCGGCCTCGCCGACGCCGAGGACGAGCTCGACCGGGTGGTCGAGCGACTGGTCGCCCGGCGGCCCGACATCCGGCTCCTCTTCCTCGTGGGCTCCTGCCCGTCGGAAGTGATCAAGCTCGACCTCTCACGGGCGAGCTTGCGGCTCTCGCGCCGCCTCGCGCCCGTGCGGGTGCTCTCCTACTCGGGCTCGGGGATCGAGACCACCTTCACGGAGGGCGAGGACGCCTGCCTCGCCGCCCTGGTGCCGGAGTTGGCCGAGGCGCTTCCGGAGCCGGAGGCGCCGGCGGGCGAGGCCGGCCTGCTGGTCGCGGGCGCGCTCGGCGACGTGGTCGAGGACCAGTTCGCGCGCCTCTTCGCCGATCTCGGCATCCCGGTCCGCTTCCTGCCGGGGCGCAGCGCCGGGACGATGCCCGCGATCGCGCCCGGCCAGCCCTTCCTGCTGGCCCAGCCCTTCCTCGCGGGCACCGCCCGGGCGCTCGAAGCGCGCGGCCTGCACCACCTGCCGGCCCCGTTCCCGCTCGGCGCGGAGGGCACCACCGGCTGGCTGCGCGCGGCGGCCGACGCCTTCGGGGTCGATCCCGCCCGCTTCGAGGCCGCGACCGCGCCGGGCCGGCGCCGGGCCGCGACCGCGCTCGCCCCCCACCGGGCGCGGCTCTCCGGCAAGCGCGTGTTCTTCTTCCCCGATTCCCAGCTCGAAGTGCCGCTCGCCCGCTTCCTCGCGGCCGAGCTCGACGCCGAGATCGTCGAGGTCGGCACGCCCTACCTGCACCGCGGGCACCTCGCCCACGAGATCGCCGGCCTGCCCCCCGGCACCCGCGTGGTCGAGGGCCAGAGCCTCGACGACCAGATGGACCGGGCGCGTGCGGCCCGGCCCGACCTCACGGTGTGCGGGCTGGGGCTCGCCAACCCGCTCGAGGCGGAGGGGCTCGCCACCAAGTGGTCGATCGAGCTCCTGTTCACCCCCGTCCAGGGCTACGAGCAGGCGGGCGACCTCGCCGAACTCTTCGCCCGCCCCTTGAGGCGGCGCGGGCTGTTGGAGGTCTAGATGCAGCTCACGCTCTGGACCTACGAGGGACCGCCCCATATCGGCGCGATGCGGGTCGCCACCGCGATGCGCGGCCTGCACTACGTGCTGCACGCGCCCCAGGGCGACACCTACGCCGACCTCCTGTTCACGATGATCGAGCGGCGCGACGCCCGCCCGCCCGTGACCTACACCACCTTCCGGGCCGAGGATCTCGGGCGCGACACCGCCGCCCTGTTCAAGCAGTCGGTCTCGGACGCCTACGCGCGCTTCCGGCCGGAGGCGATCATCGTCGGCGCCTCCTGCACGGCGGAGCTGATCCAGGACGATCCGGGCGGGCTCGCCCGGGCGCTCGGCCTGCCGGTGCCGGTGATCGGCCTGGAACTGCCCGCCTACCAGAAGAAGGAGAACTGGGGCGCCTCCGAGACCCTCTACCGCCTGGTGCGGGCGCTCGCGGGGGCGCGGCGCGAGGCACCCGCGGATCGGCGCCTCTGCAACATCCTGGGCCCGACCGCGCTGGGCTTCCGCCACCGCGACGACCTCGTCGAGGTGCGCCGCCTTCTCGACACGCTGGGCATCGGTGTGAACGTGGTGGCGCCGCTGGGCGCGAGCCCCAGCGACCTCGGGCGCTTGGGCGACGCCGCCTTCAACGTGGTGCTCTACCCCGAGATCGGGCGGGCGGCGGCGCAGTACCTGGAGAAGGCGCTGGGCCAGCCCTTCTGCGAGATCCCGCCGATCGGCGTCGGCGCCACCCGGGACTTCATCGCGGCGGTGGCCGCGCTGGCGGATGTCGATCCGGCCCCGGCGCTCGACGCGCCGGAGTCCCGGTCGCCCTGGTACGCCCGCTCGGTCGATTCGACCTACCTCACCGACAAGCGCGTCTTCGTCTTCGGCGACGCCGCCCACGCGGTGGCGCTCGCCCGCGTCGCCGCCCGGGAGATCGGCTTCCGGGTCGTCGGGCTCGGCACCTACGAGCGCGGGTTCTCCCGCGAGGTGCGGGCCGCGGCCGCCCTCCACGGCATCGAGGCGCTCGTCGCCGACGACTACCTCGACGTCGAGGCGGCGATCCAGGCGGCGGCGCCCGACCTCGTGCTCGGCACCCAGATGGAGCGCCACGTCGCCAAGCGGCTGGGCATCCCCTGCGCGGTGATCTCGGCGCCCGCCCACGTGCAGGACTACCCGGCCCGGCACGCGCCGCTGATGGGCTTCGAGGGCGCCAACGTCCTGTTCGACACCCTGGTCCACCCGCTGATGATGGGGCTGGAGGAGCACCTGCTCGGGCTGTTCCGCGAGGACCGCGAGTTCCACGCCGACGCGGCGGCGTCGCATCTGGGCGCCGGGCACGCCGTCCGACACCAGGAAGAGTCGCGGGTCCCCTCTCCCGTGCGGGAGAGGTCTGCTTTCGCAGAAAGCCGGGTGAGGGACCCGGAGCCATCCGGAGAGATCTCGGTGGTTCCGCGGCAGCCGTGCGCCTCGTCCGTAGAGTTCTCATCCCTCACCCCAACCCTCTCCCGCACGGGAGAGGGGGCGCGTTCCGGTTCGGCCCCTCAGGCGGAGACCGTCCTCGCCTCCCCCGCAGAGGGGGGAGGAAGCGCAACGCGCGTGTCCTCCTGGGCTCCCGACGCCGAGCGCGAACTGAAAAAGATCCCCTTCTTCGTCCGCGGCCGGGCGCGGACCAACACGGAAACCTTCGCCCGGGAGCGGGCGATCCCGCTCATCACCGTCGAGACCCTGTACGATGCCAAGGCCCATTTCAGCCGATAGCGCGGCGGATGCCGGCCGGCGGCCGGGCATCCGCGTCGTGATCGTAACCCTCGACAACCATCTCGCGAGCGCGGTCGAGCGGGCGCGCCTGCGCCTCAGGGCCGAGCTGCCGGGGCTGGAGCTGGCCTTCCACGCGGCGGCCGAGTGGGAGACCGACCCGGCCGGAATCGCGCGCGCCGAGGCCGACATCGCGGCCGCCGACATCGTGCTCTGCGCGATGCTGTTCCTCGACGAGCACGTCCGGGCGATCCTGCCGGCCCTCACGGCCCGCCGCGCGGCCTGCGACGCGATGGTGGGCTGCCTCTCGGCCGCCGAGATCGTGCGCACGACGAAGCTCAACCGCTTCGACATGAGCGGCACCAAGCGAAGCGCGCTGGATTTCCTGAAGCGCCTGCGCGGCAAGCCGGGCGCCGGCAAAGCCGGTGCGGAGGGCAACGCCGCCCGCCAGATGGCGCTGGTGCGCAAGCTGCCGAAGATCCTGCGCTTCATCCCGGGCTCGGCCCAGGACGTGCGGGCCTATTTCCTCACCCTGCAATACTGGCTCGCCGGCTCCGAGGCGAACGTCGCCGCCCTCGTGCGCCTCCTGGTGCAGCGCTACGCCTCCGGGCCACGGGCGGCGTGGCGGGCGCTCGCCCCGGCGCCCGCGCCGCGCGACTACCCCGAGACCGGGCTCTACCACCCGGCGCTGGCGCAGCGGATCACCGAGGATCCGGCCGCGCTGCCGCGGCAGGCCGGTGCGCGCGGCCGGGTCGGCCTCCTGCTGATGCGCTCCTACGTGCTGGCCGGCAACACCGCCCATTACGACGGGGTAATCGCGGCGCTCGAAGCGCGCGGCCTCGACGTGGTGCCGGCCTTCGCGGCGGGCCTCGACAACCGCCCGGCGGTGGAGGCCTTCTTCACGCGGAACGGGGCCGCCTCGATCGACGCGCTGGTCTCGCTCACCGGGTTCTCGCTGGTCGGCGGCCCGGCCTACAACGACGCGGCGGCGGCGGAAGCCGCGCTCGCCCGCCTCGACGTGCCCTACCTCGCCGCCCAGGCGCTGGAGTTCCAGACGATCGAGCAGTGGGAGGCCGGGGCGCGCGGCCTCTCGCCGGTCGAGGCCACCATGATGGTGGCGATCCCCGAACTCGACGGCGCCACCGCGCCGATGGTGTTCGGCGGCCGCTCCTCGGCGTCGGGTGCCGACAACGCCCGCGACATGCGGGTGCACCCGGAGCGCGCCGCCCGTCTCGCCGAGCGGGTCGCGCGGCTCGTCGCCCTGCGGCGCACCCCGAAGGCGGAGCGCCGGCTCGGGGTCGTGCTGTTCAACTTCCCGCCGAATTCGGGCGCCACCGGCTCGGCCGCCTTCCTCTCGGTCTACGCCTCGCTCCTCAACACGCTGAAAGCTCTCAAGGCCGACGGCTACGACGTGGTGGTGCCCGAGAGCGCCGACGCGCTGCGCCAAAAAATCCTCGGCGGGAACGCGGAGCGCTACGGCACGCCGGCCAACGTCCACGCCCGCATCGCGGCCGACGACCACGTCGCCCGCGAGCCGCACCTCACCGAGATCGAGGCGCAGTGGGGCCCGGCGCCCGGCCGCCACCAGAGCGACGGCCGCGCGATCCTGGTGCTCGGGGCGCAGTTCGGCAACGTCTTCGTCGGGGTGCAGCCGGCCTTCGGCTACGAGGGCGACCCGATGCGGCTCCTGTTCGAGCAGGGTTTTTCGCCGACCCACGCTTTCTCGGCCTTCTACCGCTGGCTGCGCGAGGACTTTTGCGCCGACGCGCTCCTGCATTTCGGCACGCACGGGGCGCTCGAATTCATGCCCGGCAAGCAGACCGGGCTGTCCGCCGCCTGCTGGCCCGAGCGGCTGATCGGCGCGACGCCCAACGTCTACCTCTACGCCGCCAACAACCCCTCGGAGGGGACGCTGGCCAAGCGCCGCTCGGCAGCGACCCTGGTGAGCTACCTGACGCCGAGCCTCGCGGCGGCCGGGCTCTACCGCGGCCTCGTGGACCTGCGCGCCGGGCTGGAGCGCTGGCGCGCCCTGCCGCCGGAATCCGCCCACGAGCGGGCGGCGCTCGCCGGGGTGATCCAGGCCCAGGGCGCGGCCCTCGACCTCGTCGTGCCTGAGCCCGCCTGGACCGGCGACCCGGCCCCCGTCGAGGCGCTCCGCGTCGCGCTCGACGAGCTGGAACAGACCCTGATCCCGCACGGCCTGCACGTGCTGGGCGAGGGTCTTTCGGAACCTGAGCGCACCGACCTGCTCGCCGCGCTGGCCGAGGCCTCGCACGGCCTCAAGCCCGACCGCGCCGCGCTCGCCGCGCTCGCCGCCGGGGAGGGGGCGGAGGCCGTGCTCGCCCGCGCCGGCCTGCCCCCGAGCGAGACCCTGCGCGCCGCCTTCGCGGATCTCGCCGCGCTGAACCGGCAGCTCGCGACCTCCGAGGAGATGACCGGGCTGCTGCGCGCGCTGGACGGCCGCTTCGTCGCCCCCGTCCCGGGCGGCGACCTCCTGCGCAACCCGGCGATCCTGCCGACGGGCCGCAACCTCCACGGCTTCGATCCCTACCGCCTGCCCTCCGCCTTCGCGGTGGCCGACGGGGCCGCCCAGGTCGCCCGCGTGCTCGCCCGCCACCGGGCGGACGGGCAGCCCTACCCCGAGAGCGTCGCGCTGGTGCTCTGGGGCACCGACAACCTGAAGAGCGAGGGCGGTCCGATCGCGCAGGCGCTGGCGCTCGTCGGCGCGGCGCCCCGCTTCGACGGCTACGGGCGGCTCGCCGGCGCGACGCTGATCCCGCTGGAGACACTGGGCCGCCCGCGCATCGACGCGGTGGTCACGCTCTCCGGGATTTTTCGCGACCTCCTGCCCCTGCAGACGAAGCTGCTGGCGGAAGCAAGCTGGCTCGCGGCAACTGCCGACGAGCCCGTCGAAAAGAACTTCGTGCGCAAGCACGCGCTGGCGATCCAGGCCGAGCAGGGCTGCGACCTCGAGACGGCGGCGCTCCGGGTCTTCTCGAACGCGGAAGGGGCCTACGGCGCCAACGTCAACCAGCTGGTCGAGTCCGGCCGCTGGGACGACGAGGCCGAGCTGACCGAGGCGTTCTCGCGCCGCAAGTCCTTCGCGTACAACCGCTCGGGCAAGCCGGCGCCGCAGCGCGCCCTGATGCAGGCGGTGCTGGCGCGCGTCGATCTCGCCTACCAGAACCTCGACTCGGTCGAGCTCGGGGTGACCTCCGTCGACCACTATTTCGACGGGCTCGGCGGCGTCGGCCGGGCGGTGGCGCGGGCCAAGGGCGAGGCCGTCCCGATCTACATCAGCGACCAGACCCGCGGGGAGGGCCGGGTGCGCTCGCTGCCCGAGCAGGTGGCCCTGGAGACGCGCACCCGCATGCTCAACCCGAAATGGTACGAGGGTCTGCTCGGCCACGGCTACGAGGGCGTGCGCCAGATCGAGGCGACCTTGACCAACACGGTCGGCTGGTCGGCCACCGCGGGCGCGGTCCAGCCCTGGATCTACCAGCGCATCACCGAGACCTTCGTGCTCGACGACGCGATGCGCGCCCGCCTCTCCGAACTCAACCCCACCGCCTCGGCAAAAGTCGCGAGCCGCCTGATCGAGGCGCATCGCCGCGGCTTCTGGACGCCGGACCCGGCCACCCGCGACGCGCTGGCGCGCGCCGAGGAGGAGCTGGAGGATCGGCTGGAAGGGGTCTTCGTGAACGCCACGCCGGGAGTCGCCGCATGAACATCGCGATCCGCAACCCCGTCCCCCGGCGGGAGGAGGGCAGCGTCCAGGTGGCGCTCGACCCGAACCTCAGGATCGAGGGCGCCAAGGTCTTCGCCGTCTACGGCAAGGGCGGCATCGGCAAGTCCACCACCTCCTCGAACCTCTCGGTGGCCTTCTCCAAGCTCGGCAAGCGGGTGCTCCAGATCGGCTGCGACCCGAAGCACGACTCGACCTTCACGCTAACGAAGCGCCTCGCCCCGACCGTGATCGACGCCCTGGAGGCGGTGAACTTCCACTCCGAGGAGCTACGCCCCGAGGACTTCGTGGTGCCGGGCTACAACGGCGTACTCTGCGTCGAGGCGGGCGGGCCGCCCGCCGGCACCGGCTGCGGCGGCTACGTGGTCGGCCAGACCGTGAAGCTCCTGAAGGAGCATCACCTCTTGGAAGACACCGACGTCGTGGTCTTCGACGTGCTGGGCGACGTGGTCTGCGGCGGCTTCGCCTCGCCGCTCCAGCACGCCGACCGGGGGCTGATCGTCACGGCCAACGACTTCGACTCGATCTTCGCGATGAACCGGATCGTCGCGGCGATCCAGGCCAAGGCGAAGAACTACGGCGTGCGGATCGGCGGCGTCATCGCCAACCGCTCGGCGGCCACCAACGAGATCGACCGCTTCAACGCGGCCACCGGCCTGCGGCGGCTGGCGCACTTCCCCGATCTCGACGTGGTGCGGCGCTCGCGCCTGAAGAAGGCGACGTTGTTCGAGATGGAGGAGACGCCGGAGCTGCGCGCCGTGACCGACGAGTACATGCGGCTCGCCGAATCGCTCTGGTCCGGGGTGGAGCCCTGCGCGGCCACGCCGATGAAGGACCGCGACCTCTTCGAGTTCCTGGGGTTCGACTGATGGGCGGCCCCACCACCTACGACGCCCGCCGGGGCGAGCTGACCACCTATTTCGACCGCACCGCGGCCGACGCCTGGGCCCGGCTGACCTCGGACGCGCCGGTGAGCCGGATCCGCGCCACGGTGCGGGCCGGCCGCGACGCCATGCGGGCGAACCTGCTGGCCTGGCTGCCGGAGGATCTCACCGGCGCGCGGCTGCTCGATGCCGGCTGCGGCACCGGCGCGCTCGCGGTCGAGGCCGCGCGCCGCGGCGCCGCGGTGGTGGCAATCGACGTCTCGCCGACGCTGGTCGGCCTCGCCCGCGAGCGCCTGCCGGAGATCGCCGGGCCCGGACGCGTCGAGTTCCGGGTCGGCGACATGCTCGATCCCGCGCTCGGGCGCTTCGACCACGTCGTGGCGATGGATTCGCTGATCCACTACCGCGCCGCCGACATCGTGCGGGCGCTGGCCGCGCTGGCACCGCGCACCGCGGGCTCGCTGCTCGTCACGGTGGCGCCCCGCACCGCGCTCCTCACGCTGATGCACGCGGCCGGCAAGCTGTTCCCGAAGGGCGACCGGGCGCCCGCCATCGTGCCGATCACGGAAGCGGCGCTGCGGCGGCGCATCGCGGGCGAGCCGGCGCTGGCGGACTTCGCGGTGGCGCGCACGCGCCGGATCGACAGCGGCTTCTACCTCTCCAACGCGATCGCCCTGACGCGCGCTCTCTCTTCCTTCTCTGCGGGGGCGCACGTCGAAGCCGGGCACTCGGGGCAGGGCGACGAGGACAGGGCAGCGACGCCGCAGAATGAGGCGCGGGTCCCCTCTCCCGTGCGGGAGAGGGACAGGGTGAGGGGCCCGGAGCCATCCGGAGAAGCCACTGCGGTTCCGCGGCGGCGCTGCGTCCCTTCCGTAGAGTTCTCGTCCCTCACCCCAACCCTCTCCCGCACGGGAGAGGGGGCGCGTTCCGGTTCACGCCCCACACCGGACGCCGGTTTGTCGTCCAATGAATTGTCGTCCCGGCCCCTCACGGAAGGGGAAGGGCGATGACCGCCCCAACCCAAACCCTCACCCGCGCCCTGATGCGCCTCACCCCCGCGATCCTGCCCTTCGCGGACGCGGCGACGCCCGAGCTGCCGCTCGGCCGCCTCCTGCGGCTCGCGCTGTTCCAGGTCACGGTCGGCATGGCGGCGGTGCTCCTCATCGGCACGCTCAACCGGGTGATGATCGTCGAGCTGCGGGTCCAGGCCTCGGTCGTGGCCGTGATGCTGGCGCTGCCCCTCGTCTTCGCGCCCTTGCGGGCGCTCGTCGGCTTCCGCTCGGACACGCACCGCTCGGTGCTGGGCTGGCGGCGGGTGCCCTACATCTGGTTCGGCACGCTGCTGCAGTTCGGCGGCCTCGCCATCATGCCCTTCGCCCTGCTGATCCTGTCGGGCGACACCACCGGCCCGCTCTGGGTCGGGGACGCGGCGGCAGCGCTCGCCTTCCTGTTCGTCGGCGCAGGCCTTCACACCGTCCAGACCGCGGGCCTCGCGCTCGCCACCGATCTCGCCCCGGCCCAGGCCCGCCCGCGGGTGGTGGCGCTGCTCTGCGCCGCGCTCGTCGCCGGCATGATGGCGAGCGCCGTGCTGTTCGGGCTCGTGCTCGCGAACTTCTCCCCCGTGCGGCTGATCCAGGTGATCCAGGGCGCGGCGCTGCTCACGATGCTGCTCAACGGCATCGCCCTCTGGAAGCAGGAGCCGCGCGCCCCCGCCCGCACCCGCGCAACCGCTCGCCCGGCCTTCTCCGACTCCTGGCGCGGCTACGCAGGGACCGGCCGGGCGCGGCGGCGGCTCGTGGCGATCGGGCTCGGCACGGCCGGGTTCTCGATGCAGGACGTGCTGCTCGAACCCTATGGCGGGGAGATCCTGCGCCTCTCCGTCGCCGCCACCACGGCGCTCACCGCGATCCTGGCGGCGGGCGGCGGCCTCGGGCTCTGGCTCGCCGCGCGCTGGCTCGCCCGCGGGGGCGACCCGTTCCGCGTGGCGGCGGCCGGCTGCGGGGTCGGCATCCTGGCCTTCTCGGCCGTCACCTTCGCGAGCCCGCTCGAATCCGCCCGGCTCTTCGGCACCGGCGTGGCGCTGATCGGGCTCGGCGGCGGGCTGTTCGCCCACGGCACGCTGACCGCCGCGATGAACGCCGCCGGCCCCGAGGAGACCGGCCTCGCGCTCGGCGCCTGGGGCGCCGCCCAGGCGAGCGCGGCCGGCATCGCCATCGCGGCCGGCGGCCTCCTGCGCGACGCCGGCGGGGCGCTCGCCCGTTCGGGTGCGCTCGGCGCGGGGCTGGAGGGGCCCGCGAGCGGCTACCTCATCGTCTACCACATCGAGATCGCGCTGCTCTTCGGCGCCCTCGTCGCCCTCGGCCCCCTGGTCCGCAGCCAGGCCGCACGCCCCGTTCCCGGCCCGGTCACGGGCCGCGACCGCACCCGCCTCACCGAGAGACCCGCCTGAAGAGGGGAGGACGCCACCATGCCGACCGCTCTGCCGAACGCCGTCCCGATCGGGGGACTGACCAGCTATCTCGACGTCGCCCAGGTGGTGCTCTACGCCTTCTGGCTCTTCTTCGCGGGGCTGGTGTTCTACCTGCGCCGCGAGGACCGGCGCGAGGGCTATCCCCTCGAGAACGAGGCGGTCGGGCGCCTGAAGAGGCCGGACCCGATCCTGATCCCGACCCCGAAGGCGTTCCGGCTCACGAGCGGCCACACGATGTGGGCGCCGCAGACCGGCGTCGCGATCGAGACAGAGGTGCCGAGCCGCAAGGTCGAGCCCTGGCCGGGCGCGCCCTACGAGCGCACCGACGCCTCGCTCCGGGCCGGCGTCGGACCCGGCTCCTACGCGCCCCGCAACGACGAGCACGACCGCACCTGGGACGGGGAATACCGCATCGTACCGCTGCGGGTCGCCGACCACTTCGTGGTGCACGAGGACGGCCCGAACCCGATCGGCCTCACGGTGGTGGGTGCCGACCGTAAGCTCGCGGGCGTCGTGGTCGATCTCTGGGTCGATCGGGGCGAGTCCTTCGTGCGCTACTACGAGGTGGAGCTGCCCGGCGGCGGCCGGCGGCTGATGCCGGTCACCTTCTGCCGCGGCCCGCTCTTCGGCCGCAACGTCACCACCGAGGCGCTGCTGGGGGAGCAGTTCGCCGACATCCCGACGACGAAGGACCCGGATTCGGTGACGCTCCGGGAGGAGGAGCGGATCATGGCCTATTTCGGGGCCGGCACCCTCTACGCCACCCCCGCCCGCGCGGAGCCGCTGCTGTGAGCGCGCATTGCGACTTCCTGCCCGAGGGCACGCAACGGGGCCTGCCGGGGCCGCTGCCCACGGGGGAGCGCATCCTCTGGCAGGGCGCGCCCTCCACCCGCGGCCTCTGGCTGCGCGTCTTCCACGCGCCCCTCGCCGGGCTCTGGTTCGCGGTCTGCGGGATCGGCGTCGTCGCGGTGGCCCAGAACCCGGCGGGCACGGCCGCCGCGCTCGCCGGGGTGCTGGGGCTGGCGCTGGCGCTTCTCGGCGTCCTCGCCTTTGCTGCCCACCGCACCACGCTCTACACGGTGACGAACCGGCGCCTCGTGCTCCAGATCGGCATCGCGCTGCCCGTCACCTACAATCTTCCGTTCGGGCAGGTGGAGAGCGCGGAGCTGCGCCTGTTCGGGGACGGCAGCGGGGACGTGCCCCTGCGGCTGAAGCCCGCCGCCCGCATCGCCTACCTGCAGCTCTGGCCGCACGCCCGGCCCTGGCGGATCACCCGGCCCGAGCCGATGCTGCGCAGCGTGCCGGGCGCGACCGAGGCCGCCGCGATCCTGGGACGCGCGCTGGCGGAAGCGCGGGACGCCGAGGTCCGCGCGGCGGCGCCCGGCATCGTGGCCGACCTGCCGGTGATCGTGGCCCGGCCCGGCCGGGCCGCGCCCGGCCGCCTCGTCGCCGCGGAGTAGGCCGATGCGCGCGCCCGTGCATTCCGAGATCCTCGGCTCCGGCCCCGGCCCCGTGCTCCTCGGGGCCGGTGGCCTCCTGGCCTTCACGCTGCTCGCCGTGCTCGCCGGCCGGGGACCGTCCGTGGCGGCCCTGCCGGAGGTCGAGGCCCCGCCCGGGATCGGGGCCCCGCCCGCCGCCGCGCTCGCCTTCCGGGCCGAGGACCGGGACGACGGCTCGATCGCGCTGCGCGAGGCCGAGAGCCTGCGCGTCGTGGCGACCATCCGCCCCGGCGAGGACGGCTTCGTCCGCGGCACCCTGCGCGGCCTCGCCCAGGCCCGCCAGCGCGAGGGGCTGGGGCCGGACGAGCCCTTCCGCCTCGTGCGACACGCCGACGGGCGGCTCGCGCTCGATGACGCCGCCACCGGCCGGCACGTGGCGCTGCAGGCCTTCGGGCCGACCAACGCCGCCGCCTTCGGGCGGATCCTCCAAGATGCCCAACGGCAAGATGCCCAACGGCAAGATGCCCAACGGCGAGATGCCCACCGGGAGGCGCACCCATGAGCTGGCTCACCCGAACCGCGGTCGAGGTGCCCTGCACCGTCGAGATCGAGCAGACCCCCGAGAGCCTGCACGCCCACGTCACCCTGGAGGCCGGCTTCGAGATCGAGCCCGGCGACGCGGTGATCGTGCACGATTCCCCCGTCTCGGTGCCGTACGGCGAGCGCCTGGTCGTGCGCCGCCACGCCACCGTCACCCGCGCCTCGAAGCTCGAGCGCGCCTGGACCAAGCTGATCGCCCATCTCGAGCTGACCGAGCTCTACGAGGTGAGCTTTTCCGAGAGGAGGAGCCTGTGAACGCGCACGTCCACCCCGCCCAAGGCCAGATCGCGCCGAAGCTGCCGATGAACGAGTCCACCCGCGCCGCGCAGGAGACGACGTTCCTGTCCCCGCGCTTCTACACCACCGATTTCGAGGAACTCGACCGCACCGACGTCGAGCCGGTGCGCGCCCAGTGGGACGTGCTGATCGCCGAACTCCGCTCCGACCCGAACAAGCGCCACTTCATCCGGAACGAAGAATTCGACTGCGACCTCTCGCAGATGGATCCGGAACTCCGGAAGGAGTTCCTGGACTTCCTGGTCTCCTCGATCACCGCCGAGTTCTCGGGCTGCGTGCTCTATGCGGAGATGAGGAAGCGGGCCAAGAACAAGGACATCCGCGAGCTGTTCGGCTTCATGAGCCGGGACGAGGCCAGGCATGCCGGCTTCATCAACGACACGCTGAAGGATTTCGGCATCGGCGTGGACCTCGGCTTCCTCACGAAGACGAAGAAGTACACCTTCTTCCGGCCGAAGTTCATCTTCTACGCGACGTACCTGTCCGAGAAGATCGGCTACGCGCGCTACATCACCATCTTCCGCCACCTCGAGCGGCACCCGGACCGGCGCATCCACCCGATCTTCAAGTGGTTCGAACTCTGGTGCAACGACGAGTTCCGCCACGGCGAGGCCTTCGCGCTCCTGATGCGGGCCAACCCGAAACTGACGAGCGGGCGCAACCGCTACTGGATCCGCTTCTTCCTGCTGGCGGTGTTCGCGACGATGTACGTGCGCGACCACCACCGCCCGGCCTTCCACGCCGCACTCGGCATCGACCCGACCGACTACGATTTCCGGGTCTTCCGCATCACCCAGGAGATCGCGCGCCAGACCTTCCCGGTGCTCCTCGACCTCGAC
Organism: Methylobacterium hispanicum; assembly: GCF_022179285.1. Classification (GTDB taxonomy): domain Bacteria; phylum Pseudomonadota; class Alphaproteobacteria; order Rhizobiales; family Beijerinckiaceae; genus Methylobacterium; species Methylobacterium hispanicum. Next base: position 60,882 of record NZ_BPQO01000010.1, read on the forward strand.
GACCCGCGCTTCCGGGCGGGGCTCGACCGGCTGCTCGCCTGCGCGCGCGGCATCGACGCGGCCCGCGCCCGCGGCGGCCTGACGGGCCGGCTCGCCCAGGGCTGGCACGCGGCGCGCGCGGCGCTCACCTTCGGGCGGCTCTACGCGCTGCCGGTGCGCGAGAACGCGATGCCCGCCGACATCCGCCTCGAGCCGGTCTGGTAGGGGGCGTCGTCCGCATGCCGGCGCTCGCCCTCCCGGTCGTCCTCGCGCTGGTCGCCTGGTGGTTCTCCACCGGGCTGATCCTGGCGCTGCAGCACCTGCCCCGGCGCACCCACGCCTGGAGCCTCGGGGGCGCCTCGCTGGTGCTGGCGGGCGCCCTCTGGACGATCGGACGGAGCGCGGACGACACCGGGGAGGCGGGGGCCTATGCGGGGTTCCTGGGCGCGCTCGCGGTCTGGGGCTGGCAGGAGATGGCCTACTACATGGGCTTCGTCTCCGGCCCGCGGCCCGTGGCCTGCGCGCCGTCCGCCCGGGGGCTCGACCGGTTCCTCTCCGCGCTCGCCACCAGCCTCTGGCACGAATTCGCGATCCTGGCCGGTGGCTTGGCCATCCTCTGCCTGGTCTGGGGCGCGCCGAACCGGGTGGGCCTCTGGACCTACGCCGTGCTGGTGCTGATGAACGCCTCGGCCCGGCTCAACCTGTTCCTGGGGGTGCGCAACCTCCAGCTCGAGTTCCTGCCCGCCCATCTCGGCTACCTCGCGGGCTACCTGCGCCAGCGCGCGATGAACGGGCTGTTCCCGCTCTCGGTCAGCCTCGGCACCGCGGCCGCCGTGCTCCTCGGGGCGGCCGCGCTCGGGGCCGGGACCGCGCCGGAGCGCACGGGGCTGGCGCTGGTGGCCACGCTGACCGCGCTCGCGGTGCTGGAGCACTGGTTCCTGATGCTGCCGCTCCCGGCCGCCGCGCTCTGGCGCTGGAGCCTGCCGGAGGCGGACAAGCCCACCGAGGCCGGACCGGCCGGGGAGGGGGCGTGAGCGCGATGCGGGCACCGACGAGACAGCCAACGAAACGACCCACAGGGGAGAGCCGGCCGATGGACTACGAAGCCTTCTTCGGCGCCGAGATCGCGGGCCTGCGCGGCGAGGGCCGCTACCGGGTCTTCACCGAACTGGAGCGCCGGGCCGGCGCCTTCCCGCGGGCGACCCACCATCACGAGGGGGGCACGCGGCCCGTCACGGTCTGGTGCTCGAACGACTATCTCGGCATGGGCCAGCACGCGGGCGTGCTCGCCGCGATGCACGCGGCGATCGACCGCTGCGGGGCCGGCGCCGGGGGCACCCGCAACATCTCGGGCACCAACCACGAGCACGTGCTCCTGGAGGCCGAACTCGCGGATCTCCACGGCAAGGAGGCGGCGCTCCTCTTCACCTCGGGCTACGTCTCGAACTGGGCGGCGCTCGGCACGCTGGCGGCGCGTCTGCCGCACTGCGCGGTGTTCTCGGATTCGGAGAACCACGCCTCGATGATCGAGGGCATCCGGGCGAGCCGCGCGGAGCGCCACATCTTCCGCCACAACGACCCGGCCGACCTCGACGCCAAGCTCCGCCTCGTCGATCCGGCCCGGCCGAAGATCGTGGCCTTCGAGTCGGTCTACTCGATGGACGGCGACATCGCGCCGATCGCGGAGATCTGCGACGTGGCCCAAGCCCACGGGGCGCTCACCTACCTCGACGAGGTGCACGCGGTCGGCCTCTACGGAGCGCGGGGCGGCGGCATCTCGGAGCGCGACGGCCTCGCCGACCGCCTCGACGTGATCGAGGGGACGCTCGGCAAGGCCTTCGGCGTGCACGGCGGCTACATCACGGGCTCGGCCCGGCTCTGCGACTTCGTGCGCAGCTTCGCCTCGGGCTTCATCTTCACCACCTCGCTGCCCCCGGCGGTCGCGGCGGGGGCGGCGGCGAGCATCCGCCACCTCAAGGCGAGCGGGGCCGAGCGGGCGCGCCACCAGGACCGGGTCGCCCGCACCCGGGCCGCGCTCAGCCGCGCCGGGATCCCGGTCCTGCCCAACGACAGCCACATCGTGCCGGTGATGGTCGGCGACCCCGTGCTCTGCAAGGCGATCTCCGACACGCTGCTGGACGAGTTCCGGATCTACGTGCAGCCGATCAACTACCCGACGGTGGCGCGCGGCACCGAGCGCCTGCGCATCACGCCCTCGCCGCTGCACACGGATGCCGACATCGCGCACCTCGTGGCGGCTTTGTCGATCGTCTGGGCGCGGATGGGCGTGGAGCGGCGCGCGGCGGAGTGAGGGCGTGAAACCCTCCCCCCTCTGCGGGGGAGGGTGCCTCGCGGATGCGAGGCGGGAGAGGAGACGCCGCCTCAGGAAGGTGCTCGGCATCGATGCCGCGCTCGTGCCTGAACCGTTGCTCCCCTCTCTGCGGGACTTCGTCCCGATCGACCCGGCCTTACGGCCGGCCCACCCTCCCCCGCAGAGGGGGGAGGGAGAGTTGCGTCGGTGAACCAGGAGCGACGCCCATGGACAGCGTGACCGCACGGCACCGGGACGGCGAGCCGGATACCGTCTTCGAGCCCACACCCGTCGCGTCCGCCCCGCCGCCGGCACCCGTCTTCCCCTTCTCGGCCATCGTCGGCCAGGACGCGATGCGCGAGGCGCTGCTGATCGCGGCGGTCGATCCGCTGATCGGCGGCGTGCTGGTGCTGGGCGACCGCGGCACCGGCAAGTCCACGGCGATCCGGGCGCTCGCCGCCCTGCTGCCGCCGATGCGGGCGGTGGCCGGCTGCCCCTACGCCTGCGACCCGGAGGCGCCCGCCGCCGCCTGCCCGCACTGCGCAGGCGGGGCCCCGCGCCGGGCGGAGACGCGGGCCGTGCCGGTCGTGGACCTGCCGCTCGGCGCCACCGAGGACCGGGTCGTCGGCGCGCTCGACCTGGAGCGGGCGCTCACCCGCGGCGAGCGGGCCTTCGAGCCGGGGCTGCTCGCCCGGGCCAACCGCGGCTTCCTCTACATCGACGAGGTGAACCTCTTGGAGGACCACATCGTGGACCTCCTGCTCGACGTGGCGGCCTCAGGGATCAACACGGTGGAGCGCGAGGGGCTGTCGCTGCGCCACCCGGCCCGCTTCGTGCTCGTCGGCTCCGGCAACCCGGAGGAGGGGGAGCTGCGCCCGCAGCTCCTCGACCGGTTCGGGCTGGCCTGCGAGGTGGCGACGCCGGCCGACATCCCGACCCGGGTCGCGGTGGTGCGCGCCCGCGACGCCTTCGAGCGGGATCCGGCGGGCTTCCACGCCGCGCACGCCGCCGCCGAGCGGGCGACCCGTGAGACGATCCTGGCGGCGCGCGCCCGGCTCGGCGCGGTCGCGGTGCCGGACGCCGCCTTGGAACAGGCCGCCCGGCTCTGCCTCGCCCTCGGCACGGACGGGTTGCGCGGCGAGCTGACCCTGATGCGCGCCGCCCGCGCGCTCGCCGCCCTCGACGGCGCGGCGACGGTCGGCGACGCCCACCTCGCCCGCGTCGCCCCCGCGGCGCTCCGCCATCGCCTGCGCCGCAACCCGCTGGACGAGGCCGGCTCGACCGCCCGGGTCGCGCGGGCGGTGGCCGAGGTGTTCGCCGCGTGAGCGGGCAGACGTCACCGTCCGACGCGGGCGCCGCGCAGCAGCGCGCAGCGGAGACGTCCGGGCATGCGCCAAAGCCGCGCCGCGCCGCCTTTCCCGCACGGGAGAGGGGACCCGCGCTTTCCGCGGCACCGGCGAGCCCTGCCCGGAGCGATGATGCGGTGGAGACGCCCTGGACCACCGCCCTGCGGGTCGCCGCGCTCCTGGCCGCCGACCCGCACGGGTTCGGCGGGGTCGTGGTGCGGGCGGGTGCCGGGCCGGTGCGGGATCGCTGGCTCGACACCCTGCGGACCCTGCTCGACGCGCGTCCCCTGCGCCGCCTGCCGCCGGGGACCGGCGACGACCGGCTGATCGGCGGGCTCGACCTGCCCGCGACCCTGGCGCTCGGGCGGCCCGTGCTCGGGCGCGGCCTGCTGGCGGAGGCCGACGGCGGCGTGCTGGTGGTGCCGATGGCCGAGCGGACGAGCCCCGCCACTTCCGCCCGGCTCGCCGCCGCGCTCGATGCCGGCACGGTCGCGGTCGAGCGCGACGGGATCGGCGCGCGCCATCCCGCCCGGATCGGGCTGGTGCTGCTCGACGAGGGGGAGGGGGACGAGACCGTGCCGGAGGCGCTCGCCGACCGCCTCGCCTTCCGGATCGACCTCGGCGGGATCGGGCTGGGGGAGACGCGAGCGCCGGGCGCGCGCGCCTCTTCATCTCGGGCGGACGGCTCCAGCGCCTTCCCGCCCACCGCAGAGAGGGGAGGGAGCGCGGCGGCCGGTGCGGGCCATGACGTGCCGCCATACGACCACGAAGGCACCCCCGTCCGCGACCCCGTCGCCACGCTCTGCACCACCGCCGCCGCGCTCGGCATCGCCTCGCCGCGGGGGCCGCTCCTCGCCCTGCGGGTCGCGCGCCGGATCGCCGGGGCGGGCGCGGTGGACGCGGCGGCCCTGGCCGAGGCCGCCCGCCTCGTCCTGGCGCCGCGGGCGACCTGCCTGCCGGCTTCCGAGGCGACGGCACCCGACCCGGACGAGACCCCGCAGGACGCGGCCGACGACGAGGCCCGGGACGGATCCGCGACCGAGCCTCCACCGGACGACGGACCGCGCGACGAACCGCGCGACGCCTCCCCCGGGCCCGCCCCGGAGGACCTCGTCCTCTCCGCCGCCCGCGCGGCGATCCCCGCCGACCTGCTCGCGACCCTCGCGGGCGGCGCCTCCGGCAAGGCCGCCGCCCGGGCCGGGCGCTTCGGTGCGGGGGCGCCCGATCCCCGCCGGGGCCGCCCGGCCGGCGCGCGCGCCGGCGACCCGCGCCGGGGCCGGCTCGATCTCGTCGCCACGCTTCGCGCCGCCGCCCCCTGGCAGCGCCTGCGACCGGGGCCGCAGCCGGTCCGCGTCCGGGCCTCGGACCTGCGCGTGCGCCGCCTCGTGCGGGCGCCCGAGACCACCACGATCGTCTGCGTGGACGCCTCCGGCTCGGCGGCGCGCGAGCGGCTGGCCGAGGCCAAGGGCGCCGTCGAGCTGATGCTGGCCGAGGCCTATGCCCGCCGCGACCGGGTGGCGCTGGTGGCCTTCCGCGGCGCGGGGGCCGCGCTCGTCCTGCCGCCCACCCGGGCGCTGGCCCGGGCGCGCCGCGACCTCGCCGGCTTGCCCGGCGGCGGCGGCACGCCGCTCGCCGCCGGCCTCGACGCCGCCGCGGCGCTGGCGCGCGGGGTGGCCCGGGGCGGCGGGCGCCCGGTGGTGGTGGTGCTCACCGACGGGCGGGCCAACGTGGCGCGCTCGGGCGCGGGCGGCCGGGCCGCCGCCCGGGCCGACGCCGAGGCCGCGGCCCGCGCGCTCGCCGCCCTCGCGGTGCCGGTGCTGGTGCTCGATACCGGCGCGGCCGGCGAGGGCGCCCGGGCGCTCGCCGAGGCCGCCCGCGCCCGCTACGTCCCGCTGCCCCGCGCCGACGCGGGCGCCCTCGCGGCGGCCGCGCGGGGGGCGGGCGCGTGAGGGATCCGGACCGGCCAGACTGGTCGCGCGAGGGCGCCGACTGGCCGCATCGCGCCGCGAGCCGCTTCGTCGCGGCCGCGGGCCTCACCTGGCACCTGCAGGAATTCGGCGCCGCGGACGCGCCCGTCCTGCTGCTCCTGCACGGCACCGGGGCGGCGAGCCACTCGTTCCGGGACCTCGCCCCGCGCCTCGCCGGGACCCACCGGGTCCTGGTGCCGGACCTGCCCGGCCACGGCTTCAGCGACCCGCTGCCGGCGGGCCGCCTCTCGCTGCCCGGCATGGCGGCGGCCCTGGCCGAGCTCCTGCGGGTGCTGGGCCTGAGCCCGCGCCGCGTCGCCGGCCACTCGGCCGGGGCGGCGATCCTCGTCCGGATGTGCCTCGACGGCGCGCTCCACCCGGACCGGATCGTCGCCCTCAACGGGGCGCTCAGCCCCTTCCCGGGGGCCGCCAGCCTGCTGTTTCCCGTCATGGCGCGGGCGCTGTTCCTGAACCCGCTCACCCCGCGGCTCTTCGCCTGGAGCGCGGACCGGGCCGCGGTCGAGCGGCTGATCGGGGGCACCGGCTCGCGCCTCGACGCGGCGGGGGTGTCGTACTACCGGCGCCTGTTCGCCAAGCCCGGCCACGTGCGCGGCGCGCTCGGCATGATGGCGAACTGGGATCTGGCCGCCCTCGAGCGCGACCTCGGCCGGCTCGCCGTGCCGCTCCTGCTCGTGGTCGGCGGGAACGACCGCGCCATCCGCCCCGAGGACGCCTTCCGCCTGCGCGACCGCCTGCCCGGCACCCGGGTCGAGCTGCTGCGCGGCCTCGGGCATCTCGCCCACGAGGAGGATCCGGAGCGCGTCGCCGCGCTGGTCGCCGCCGACGAGCCGGCGGGCGGCGCGCCCGGCTGAGCCACGCGGCGGCCCTCGCGGTGCCGGGTCCGCCACCTCGCGGTGACGCCCCGCTCGCCGCGCGGTGGCGACGCGGTGAGCGCGGGGTGCAATCCGGTCTTGCGCGACCGCCAGCCCGCCCGTACTGTCATTCCATGTTGACACTCGTCGACAAGCCACCTTCACACCAGGGCACCGATCCGCGGCCGCACGCGGTGGTGATCGGCTCCGGCTTCGGCGGCCTCGCGGCGGCGGTGCGGCTGGGCGCCAGGAGCTATCGGGTCACGGTGCTGGAGCGGCTCGACCAGCCCGGCGGGCGCGCCCGGGTGCACCGGCAGGACGGCTTCACGTTCGATGCCGGCCCCACCATCGTCACCGCGCCCTTCCTGCTGGAGGAGCTGTGGCGGCTCGCCGGCCGGCGCCTCGCCGACGACGTGGCGCTGGTGCCGATGGACCCGTTCTACCGGATCCGCTTCGACGACGGCACCGACTTCGCCTATACGGGCGACCCGGCACGGATGCGGGCGGAGGTCGAGCGCCTCGCGCCCGCCGACGTCGCCGGCTACGAGCGCTTCATGGCCTTCAGCCGGCAGGTCTGCCGGATCGGCTTCGAGGAGCTCGGCCACGTGCCCTTCGGCCGGGTCCGGGACATGCTGCGGATCGCGCCCGACCTCGTGCGCCTCTCCGGCCACCGCAGCCTGCACGCGGTGGTGGCCCGCCACATCCGCGACCCGCGCCTGCGCCAGGTCTTCAGCTTCCACCCCCTGCTCATCGGCGGCAACCCGTTCCGGGCGAGTGCGCTCTACGGGCTGATCGCCCATCTGGAGCGGGCGTGGGGCGTGCATTTCTGCCTCGGCGGCACCGGCCGGCTGGTGGACGGCCTCGCCGGGCTGGTCGCGGGCCAGGGCGGGACGGTGCGCTGCGGGGCCGAGGTCGCGCGGATCACGCTGGCCGAGGGCCGCGCCACGGGGGTCGCGCTCGCCGACGGCAGCGAGATCCCGGCCGACCTCGTCGTCTCGAACGCCGATTCCGCCTACACCTACGGCACGCTGCTGGCGGGCCGGACCCGGCGCTGGAATCCCCGGAAGCTCGCGCGCGCGCGCTCCTCGATGGGGCTGTTCGTCTGGTATTTCGGCACGCGCCGCACGTACCCGGGTGTCGATCACCACACGATCCTGCTCGGGCCGCGCTACCGCGAACTGCTCGCCGACATCTTCGACCGCAAGGTGCTGGCCGACGACATGAGCCTCTACCTGCACCGGCCGACCGCGACCGACCCGCTGCTGGCGCCGCCCGGCCACGACGCCTTCTACGTGCTGGCGCCCGTGCCGAACCTCGCGGGCGGGCAGGACTGGGCCCGCCTCGCAGAGCCCTACCGGCAGCGCATCGCCGCGCGGCTGGAGGCGAGCGTGCTGCCGGGCCTCGGCGCGTCCGTCGTCACCTCGCGGGTCACCACGCCCCAGGACTTCGCCGACGACTTCCTCAGCGTGTGCGGCTCCGGCTTCGGACTGGAGCCGGTGCTGACCCAGTCGGCGTGGTTCCGCCCGCACAACCGCTCCGAAGAGGTGGAGAACCTCTATCTCGTCGGCGCCGGCACCCATCCGGGCGCGGGCCTGCCCGGCGTCCTCTCCTCGGCCCGTGTCCTCGATTCGCTGGTGCCCGATGCACGCCATATCCGACGCCGAGCCTGAGCCCGAGGTCGGCCCCGAAGTCAGACCCGAAGTCCGGCCCGAAGTCGGGCCCGATTCGGGCCCGGCCGACCGCGCCGCCTGCCGGGCGGCGATCCGGGCCGGCTCGCGCAGCTTCTTCGCGGCCTCGCTGCTGCTGCCCGCCCGGGTCCGCGAGCCGGCCTACGGGCTCTACGCCTTCTGCCGGCAGGCCGACGACGCGGTGGACGGCGCGCCGACCGCCGCCCGCCGCCGCGCCGCGGTGGGGCGGCTGGAAGCCCGGCTCGCGCGCGCCTGCGCGGGGCGGCCCGCCGACCACCCGGCCGACCGGGCGCTCGCCGCGGTCATGGCCGCGCACGCGATCCCCGAGGCGCTGCCGCGCGCGCTCCTCGAAGGCCTCGCCTGGGACGCGGAGGGCCGCCGCTACGCCGACCTGCCCGCGCTCACCGCCTACGCGGCGCGGGTGGCCGGCACGGTCGGCGCGATGATGACCCTGATCATGGGACGGCGCGCGCCCGACGTGCTCGCCCGCGCCCTCGATCTCGGCGTGGCCATGCAGTTCACCAACATCGCCCGGGACGTCGGCGAGGACGCGCGCGCCGGCCGCCTCTACCTGCCGCTCGCCTGGATGCGCGAGGCCGGGCTCGACCCGGAGGCGTGGCTGGCCGCCCCCGTCCACTCGGCCGCGCTCGCCGGGGTGGTGGCGCGGCTGCTCGCCGAGGCGGACCGCCTCCACGCCCGCGCGCAGGCCGGCATCGCCGCGCTGCCGGCCGATTGCCGCCCGGCGATCCGCGCGGCGGGCCTGATCTACGCGGAGATCGGCCGCGCGGTGGCGGCGAACAGGCACGACGCGGTGGGCGCCCGCGCCCGGGTCGGCACGCCGCGCAAGCTCGCCCTCCTCGCCCGCGCGGCCGTGCCGGGCGTCGCGACGCGAACGGCGGGCGCACCCGGCTGCCTTCGCGCGCCGCCGCTCGCCGAGACCGCCTTTCTGGTCGCGGCCGTCGGGTGCGCGCCCGACCCTTCGCGAAAGCTCCCGGCCTGGTGGGACCTGCGCGGCCGGGCGCTGCACGCGCTCGACCTCATCGAGACCTGGGAGATCCGCGACGCGCGAGCCCGCGCCGCGCTGCCGTGAGCGGCGGGGCCGCACACGGCAGAGGGGCCGCCCGGGGGGCGGCCCCTCTCGCGCTCCTCGCCTACCCGGGGCGGCTCAGAGGCCGGCGAGGACGCCGGCCGAGCCCCAGAGGGTCAGGCCGAGACCGGCGACGAACGCGCCGATCATGCCGTACGAGAAGGCCTTCATCATCTTCTGCATGCCGTGTTCCCCTCAGCAGCGGTTCCCGCCCGCGGTCTGGCCGTACTGCTTGACCGGGAAGTTCTGCTGGTTGGCGTTGCCCTCGGCCGCCGAGCTCATCGGGCAGGTGGCCGGGTTGCGGCTGCCGAAGAAGCCGATCGCGCCCGTCGTCTCCACCCCCTCGGAGGCGAAGCCGGTGTAGTGGCCGCGCGGTGCGTCGTAGGGGAAGGCCAGCGCGGACGAGGCCGGGGCAGCAATGCCAAGCATCAGAGCGGCAAAAGCGGCGGCGACACGAGTCTTCATGGTGGTCTTCATCGTCAGAGCACTTTGGCGGCCGGCCGATCCGGTCCGCATCGTCTTGCGTGATCTGAAGATAGGAAGCGCCTTGCCGGCGCGACGTGCCAGGACGCACGTCCCATCGCGGAACCGAAGCCGCCCGGGCGTCGGGCCGGCGGCATGGCCGGCCCGGGGCGCGTCGCAGCCCGATGGCCGAGCCGGGCGCCCGACGAGCGCACCTCGGATGTGCGAACGGCCGCCCCCTTATCCGGGCCTCAGCCCAGCACCCGCGGCATCCGGAACGGCAGCATGAAGCGCACGAGCGGGTTGGTCAGCCGCGTCAGCGACAGGCTCTCGTGGACCGGGCGCACGGCCTCGCCCGCGAGCCGGGCCGAGAGCAGCGAGCGGGCGTAGAACGGGGTGTCCTCGAAGGTCTGCAGCACCCGCGCCTGCCCGTCGTCGCTGCGCGTCGGGCGCGGCATGCGCCAGAACCGCGTCGGCGGCAGGGCGGCGGCCCGCGGCGGCTCGACCGGCCGGCGGCCGCCGTCGCGGGCGAAGCGCAGGGCGAGGTCCTGGACGCTCCCGTCGCGGCGGCGCACGTCGTAGAGGATCGCGGCCCCGTCCGCGAGGTCGGCCCGGCACCAGTTCCAGTCGGTGAAGGCGTCCTCCAGGGGCTCGTCGCCCGCGTTGGTGTCGAAGTAGCCGGTGCCGCGCCAGGAGAGACCCGGCTCGGCGAGGTCCACCTCGACGCGGGACGATGGCGCGATCGGCCACCAGCGGTGGCGCCCGGCCGCATCGAGCGTGAAGGGGCCGGCGGTGATCCCCTCGGGGAAGAGCCGCACCGTGCCGCGGATCGGGCGCGGCAGCGGCGCGCCCCGCTCGTCGATGCGCACGGTGAGCGCGGTGCCGTCCCAGGCGAGCGCGCTCGGGCCGATGGCGAGGTGGGCCGCCCCGCGCTCGAGGGCGGGCGCGCGCCGCTCGGTGAGCGCGAAGCGGCCGGGCCTACCGTACAGCACCACGTTGAGGGCGCAGTGGTCGAGCGGGTTCCGGGCGGGATCGAGGGCGTAGTAGGTCGAGAAGACCGAGCCGACGAAGGCGATGAGCGTCAGCCCGTGCCGCCCGTCCGCGCTCAGGGCATCGACGTACCACCAGACATAGCCGCCCCGCGCGACCGCGCCGTCGAAGCGGAGCGGTGATCCGCCAGAGCGGAGCGGTGATCGTTGAGGATCGCTCGCGCCGCGAGCCCCCCCGAGAGCGCCGCCATCGGCACCCCCGGCCCCGGATGCACGCTGCCCCCCGCGAGGTAGAGGCCCGGCAGGGTGCTGCGCGCGCCCGGCCGCCGGAAGGTCGCGGTGGAACCCCGCGAGGCCCGGCCGTAGAGCGCCCCCATCGTCCCCGGGAACAGGGCGGCGAACTCCGCCGGCCCGGTCGTCGCCGGCGGCTCCGCCTCCGTCAGGCTCAGCCCGAAGGCGGCGAGCCGCGTCCGCAGATTCGTCGCGCATCGTTCGATCTCCGGCGGGGTGGGGCGCTCCGGCCCGTCGGCCGGGGCGTTGACGAGGAGGAGCAGGCGCTCGGGGCGAGGCTCGGGGCCATCCGGGCCGGCGCAGGCATCGTCCCGGTCCTGCGCGCAGACGTAGATCGTGGGCGCCTCCGGCAGCCGGCGCTCCCGCAGGATCTGGTCGAACTCGGCCCGGTAATCGGGCGCGAAGAACACCGTGTGGTGGGCGAGCGGGAAGCCCGAGACGGTGGCCCGCGCGCAGAGCGTCACCGCCGAGAGCGAGCGCTCGTAGGGCTCCAGGCGCTCGCCCGCGGGCCGCGCCTCGGGCCCGAGGAGGCCCGCCCCGAGCGCCGCCGCGTCGGCGTTGCAGACCACCGCGTCGGCGGGGACGCGCTCGCCGTCGGCGAGGTCCACCCCCGCCACGCGCCCGCCCGAGACCGCGAGGCGGGCGACCTCGGCACCGTAGCGCAGGCGCGCGCCCCGCTCCGCGGCGAGGTCCGCCACCGCGCGGGCGAGCGCGCTCAGGCCCCCGTCCACGGTCCAGACGCCCGCCTGCTCGACATGGGCCACCAGCATCAGCGTGGCGGGCGCCTCGAAGGGCGAGGAGCCGCAATAGGTCGCGTAGCGGGCAAACAGCTGGCGCAGGCGCGGATCGCGAAAATCCTCGGCCAGCGCCGACCACAGGGTGGCGAAGGGCTGGATCCGCCAGAGCCGCGGCAGGCCCCAGGGCCCGATCCGCAGCGCGAGGTCCACGGCGCTCGGCCGGTCGTCGCGGATGAAGGGGCCCTCCAGCGTCTCGTAGACCTCGCGCGAGCGGGCGCAGAAGCGGCGATAGCCCTCCGCCTCGCGGGGGCCCGCGAAGGCCCGGATCGCGTCCACGGAGGCGTCGATGTCGGCGAAGAGGTCGAGCCGCGCGCCGTCCTCCCAGGCGTGGCGGGCCAGCAACCGCGCCGGGCTGAGCCGCACGCGGGCGCCAAGATCCGCGCCGCAATCGCGGAACAGCTCCTCGAACACCCAGCGCATGGTGAGGACGGTGGGGCCGGCCTCCACGGCGAGCCCGCCGACGTCGAGGCTGCGCATCTTGCCGCCGGGCGCGCGCGCGCGCTCCAGCACGGTCACGTCCAGGCCGGCTTGCGCCAGGCGGGCGGCGGCGGCGAGCCCGCCGATCCCGGCGCCGATCACCGCGACGCGCATCGGGGCCCAGCCCGTAATCTCCCTCCCCCCGCAGAGGGGGGAGGGAGGATCGCGCGCGGGCTGTCTGCCCGGGATGTCGGAACACCGCAGGGGAAAAGGCCGGACGCCGCTCCCCACCGGCGAGGCCGGGCGCAGCGTCGGGACCGCACCGGGCGGGCTGTCTGCATCGGCCGGCTCCGCTCGGCGCGTCCAGCACGCGCCACAGGAGAACAGGCTTGATCCCGGCCCCCGGCAATGTCAACATATCTTGACACTTGCTTCGTCACAACAAATGGACAGGGAGTGGCACCATGGATCCCGGTCGACGGATCGAGACGGCTCTCGAGGTGGCGGTGTCCTCGGCGGAGGCGCCCGGCGCGCCGCCGCTGCTGGCCGAGGCGATCCGCTACGCTGTCTTCCCCGGTGGACACCGCATCCGGCCGCGCCTCTGCCTCGCGGTGGCACGGGCCTGCGGCGACGACGACCCGGAGGCCGCGGACGCGGCCGCCGTGGCGATCGAGCTGCTGCACTGCGCCTCCCTGGTCCACGACGACCTGCCCTGCTTCGACGACGCCCCGCTGCGCCGCGGCAAGCCGGCCGTCCACGTGGCCTACGGCCCGGCGCTCGCGGTGCTCACCGGGGACGCGCTGATCGTGGCGGCCTTCGAGGCGCTCGCCCGCGGCGCGGCGCGCCGCCCGGCCCGGCTCGCGGGCCTCGTCGGGCTGATCGCCCGCGCGGCCGGCGCCCCCCACGGCATCGTGGCGGGGCAGGCCTGGGAATCGGAGGCGCACGTGGCGCTCTCCGACTACCAGCAGGCCAAGACCGGCGCGCTCTTCGCCGCCGCCACGGTGGCGGGCGCGGCCGCCGCGGGCGCCCGGCCGCTGCCCTGGCGGCTGCTCGGCGAGTGCCTGGGCGAGGCCTACCAGGTCGCCGACGACCTGCGCGACGTCGCCTGCCGCCAGGAGGAGATCGGCAAGCCGGCCGGGCGCGACGTGACGCTCGGGCGGCCCAACGCCGCCGCGCTGCTGGGGCTGCCCGGCGCGCTCGCCCGGCTGGAGCGGCTCTCGGCGGAGGCGGTCGCGGTGATCCCGGACTGCCCCGGGGGCGATGCGCTGCGCGTCGAGATCGAGGCGCAGACGCGGCTGTTCCTGCCCGAACGCTTGCGCGCCGCCGCGCCTCTCGGCGCAGAGGCGCGCGCCGACGCGGCGGCCTGATGGGCGCCGGGGCCGCCCCGGCCTCGCCGCTGCCCCCGGCCCGGCCCGCGCGCTGGCTGGGCCCCTGGCGCGAGCGCTGGCTCGCGCGCTGGCTCTCCTGGCGCAACGCCCGCATCGCCAGCCCGGCCTTCCAGCGCTGGGCGGCGGGTTTCCCGCTGACGCGGCGGGTGGCACGGACCGAGACCCGGGCCCTGTTCGACCTCTGCGCCGGCTTCGTCTACGCGCAGGTGCTGTTCGCCTGCGTGCAGCTCGACCTGTTCCGCATCCTGGCGGCCGGGCCGCAGGAGAGCGACGCGCTGGCCCGGCGCCTCGGGCTGCCGCCCGAGCGGGCACTGGTGCTGCTGCGGGCCGCCGCCTCCCTGAGGCTGCTGCGGGCGCTGCCGGACGGGCGCTTCGCGCTGGCCGACCTCGGCGCGGCGCTCATCGGCAACCCGGGCGTCGCCCGGATGATCGAGCACCACGCCCTGCTCTACGCCGACCTCGCCGACCCGGTGGCGCTGCTGCGGGGGCAGGGCGGGACGACGCAGCTCGCCGGCTACTGGCCCTACGCGGCCGAATCGGCCGGAGCCGCGGCCGAATCGGCCGGAGCCGCGGCCGGATGCGCGGCCGGGCAGGCGGGGGAGGGCGCGCTCGCACCCGAGGCCGTCGCGCCCTACGGCGGGCTGATGGCGGCCTCGCAGGCGCTGATCGCCGAGGACGTGCTGGAAGCCTACCCGTTCCGGCGGCACCGGCAGCTGCTCGATGTCGGGGGCGGGGAGGGGGCCTTCCTGGCGGCGGTGGCCCCGCACGCGCCCGGCCTGCGGCTCGGCCTGTTCGACCTGCCGGCGGTGGCCGGACGGGCGGCGGAGCGCCTGGAGGAGGCCGGGCTCGGCCACCGCGCCGCCTGCCACGGGGGCAGCTTCCACCGCGATCCCCTGCCCCGGGGCGCCGACCTCGCGACGCTCGTGCGCGTGCTGCACGACCACGACGACGGGCCGGCGCTCGCCCTGCTGCGCAGGATCCACGACGCCCTGCCGCCGGGCGGCACCCTGCTGGTGGCCGAGCCGATGGCCGGCACGCCCGGGGCCGAGCCGGTCGGGGACGCGTATTTCGGCCTCTACCTCCTGGCCATGGGCAGCGGCCGGCCGCGCCGGGCCGACGAGATCCGGGCGCTGCTCAGGGAAGCGGGGTTCGGCCGCATCGCCGAGCGCCGCACCCGCCGCCCGCTGCTCGTCCGGGTGATCCAGGCCAGGCGCGCGTGAGCAACCCTCCCCCGCGGAAGGGGGGCGTCGCGGTTCGGGCAACACCGGCCGAACGGCCACTCCGTTAATTCATGTTGACGCAACAAAGTGTCTATATAAGATGACACAACCGACTTCGGTCGGCCACGGACGCGAAAGATCCAGACCATGGACACCCTCGCCGTCGTTCTCGAACAGCCCGAGCGCCTCGCGCTCAGCCGCTTGGCGCTGACGCCCGCGGGGCCGCTCGACGCGGTGGTGGAGATCGCCTGGAGCGGGATCAGCACGGGGACCGAGCGCCTGCTCTGGTCGGGCCGGATGCCGCCCTTCCCGGGCCTCGGCTACCCGCTGGTGCCGGGCTACGAATCGGTCGGCAGCGTCGTCTCGGCCCCGCCCGGATCGGGATTGGCGCCGGGCGACAGCGTGTTCGTGCCGGGCGCGCGCTGCTTCGGGCCGGTGCGCGGGCTGTTCGGCGGCGCGGCCTCGCACCTCGTTGTGCCGGCGGCCCGCCTCGTGCCGGTCGATCCCGGCCTCGGCGCGCGGGGCTGCCTGCTGGCGCTCGCGGCAACCGCGCAGCACGCGCTCTCGCCGATCCTGCCGGGCGAGCGCCCGCTCATCGTCGGTCACGGGGTGCTGGGGCGGCTGCTCGCCCGGCTGAGCGTTCTCGCGGGTGCCGAGCCCACCGTCTGGGAGACCGACCCCACCCGCGCGGCCGGCGCGCACGGCTACGCGGTCCTCGCGCCCGAGGACGACCCGCGCAGCGACTACGCCCGGATCACCGACGTCAGCGGCGACGCGGCGGGCCTCGACCGGCTGATCGCGCGTCTCGCGCCGGGCGGCGAGATCGTGCTGGCGGGCTTCTACGAGGCGCCGCTCGCCTTCGCCTTCCCGCCGGCCTTCATGCGCGAGGCGCGCATCCGCGTCGCCGCGGAGTGGCGGCCCGACGACCTCGCGGCCGTCACGGCGCTCGCGGGCGCCGGACGCCTGTCGCTCGACGGGCTGATCACCCACCGGGCCCCGGCGCGGGAGGCGCAGGCGGCCTACCGCACCGCCTTCACCGACCCGGCCTGCCTGAAGATGGTGCTCGACTGGAGGGCTACCGCATGAACCTGCACCTCAACACGGCGGCGCTCCGCGCGGAGGCGGCCATCGAGCCCGAGGCGCCCGCGACCGGCGAGGCCAAGAACGAAGCCAAGCGCGAGACCCAGATCATCGCGATCTACGGCAAGGGCGGCATCGGCAAGTCGTTCACGCTGGCCAACCTCTCCTACATGCTGGCGCGCCAGGGCAAGCGGGTGCTGCTGATCGGCTGCGACCCGAAGAGCGACACCACCTCGCTGCTCTTCGGCGGCCGGGCCTGCCCGACCATCATCGAGACCTCGACGAAGAAGAAGCTCGCGGGCGAGCAGGTCGCGATCGGCGACGTCTGCTTCAAGCGCGACGGCGTCTTCGCGATGGAGCTGGGCGGTCCCGAGGTCGGGCGCGGCTGCGGCGGGCGCGGCATCATCCACGGCTTCGAGCTCCTCGAGAAGCTCGGCTTCCACGAGTGGGGCTTCGACTACGTGCTGCTCGATTTCCTGGGCGACGTGGTCTGCGGCGGCTTCGGCCTGCCGATCGCCCGGGACATGTGCCAGAAGGTCATCGTGGTCGGCTCGAACGACCTGCAATCGCTCTACGTCGCCAACAACGTCTGCTCGGCGGTCGAGTATTTCCGCAAGCTCGGCGGCAATGTCGGCGTCGGCGGCCTCGTGATCAACAAGGACGACGGCACCGGCGAGGCGCAGGCCTTCGCGGAGGCCGCGGGCATCCCGGTGCTCGCCGCGATCCCGGCCGACGAGGATATCCGGCGCAAGAGCGCGAACTACCAGATCGTGGCCGAGCCCGACGGGCGCTGGGGGCCGCTCTTCGCCGAACTCGCGCAGAATGTCGGGGCGGCCCTGCCCCACCGGCCGCGCCCGCTCAGCCAGGACGCGCTGCTCGGCCTGTTCTCGGGCGAGACGGTCGGGCGCGACGTGGTGCTGGAGCCGGCCTCGCTGGCCGACATGTGCGGCGTCGAGATCGCGCAGAAGCCTTCCCTCGAAGTCGTCTACGACGAGGGCTGACGCGCATGGCCGTCTCCCTCGACATCGCGGACCTGCGGGCGCGGCGGCGGCCCGCCGAGATCCCCGCGGCACCGGCGCCCGTTCCCGCACCGGAGCAGGGCGCCGCGCCGGAGCCCGGCTTCGCGCCGGAACCCGGTTCCGCCGACGGCCTCGGCTGCCACGGCGGCAAGGCCACGCTGCGGGCCGCCGCCGAGGCGGCCGGCCTCTCCGAGACGCTCGCGACCTACCGCCGGGACTACCCGGCCGGCCCCCACGACCAGCCGCAGAGCATGTGCCCGGCCTTCGGGGCGCTGCGGGTGGGCCTGCGCATGCGCCGCACCGCGACGCTGCTCTCCGGCTCGGCCTGCTGCGTCTACGGGCTGACCTTCACGGCGCATTTCTACGGGGCGCGGCGCAGCGTCGGCTACGTGCCGTTCAACTCCGAGACGCTCGTCACCGGCAAGCTGTTCGAGGACATCCGCGAGGCGGTCCACGAGGTGGCCCGCACGGGCGAGCACGACGCGGTGGTGGTGATCAACCTCTGCGTGCCCACCGCCTCCGGCGTGCCGCTCCGGCTCCTGCCCAAGGCGATCGACGGGGTGCGGATCATCGGCATCGACGTGCCGGGCTTCGGCGTGCCGACCCACGCCGAGGCCAAGGACGTGCTGGCCGGCGCGATGCTGGCCTATGCCCGCCAGGAGGCTGAGCGGGGGCCCGTGGCGGCGCCGCGCGGCGGGCGTTCCGAGCGCCCGAGCGTGACGCTGCTCGGCGAGATGTTCCCGGCCGATCCCGTCGTGATCGGGGGCCTGCTCGAACCGCTCGGCCTTGCGGCCGGCCCCGTGGTGCCGACGCGCGAGTGGCGCGAGCTCTACGCCGCCCTCGACGGCGCGGCGGTCGCGGCGATCCACCCGTTCTACGCGGCGAGCGTGCGCGAGTTCGCGGCGGCCGGGCGGCCGGTGGTCGGCTCCGCGCCGGTCGGCCACGACGGCACCGCGGACTGGCTCGAGGCCATCGGCAACGCCTGCGACGTGGCCCCCGCCGTGATCGCGGCGGCCAAGGCCCGCCTGCTGCCGCCGATCCGCGCCGCGATCGCCGCGAACCCGATCCGCGGCCGGATCACGCTCTCGGGCTACGAGGGCTCGGAGCTCTTGGTCGCCCGCCTCCTCGTCGAGAGCGGCGCGGAGGTCCCTTACGTCGGCACCGCCTGCCCGCGCACGCCCTGGTCCGAGCCCGACCGGGCCTGGCTCGAAGAGCGCGGCGTCGCGGTGCGCTTCCGCGCCTCGCTGGAGGACGATCTCGCCGCGCTCGCGGCGTTCCGGCCCGACCTCGCGATTGGCACCACACCGGTCGTCCAGAAGGCCAAGGAGGGCGGCACGCCGGCCCTCTACTTCACCAACCTGATCTCGGCCCGGCCCCTGATGGGCGTGGCGGGCGCGGGCTCGCTCGCAGAGGTCGTCAACGCCGCGATGGGCAACCGCGACCGCTTCGCGGCGATGCGCGGCTTCTTCGAGGGCGTCGGCACCGGCCACGCCGCCGGGATCTGGCAGGAGCGGCCCCGAGCGAAGGCCGCCGTGACGATGGCACGCGCCCCCGAGCGCCCGATCGGGGAGATGGCCTGATGCTCGTCCTCGATCACGACCGGGCCGGAGGGTACTGGGGCGCCGTCTACGTCTTCGCGGCGGTGAAGGGCCTGCAGGTCGTCATCGACGGTCCCGTGGGCTGCGAGAACCTGCCGGTCACCGCGGTGCTGCACTACACCGACGGCCTGCCGCCCCATGAATTGCCGATCGTGGTCACGGGGCTGGCCGAGGAGGAACTCGGCCGCCACGGCACGGAAGGGGCGATGAAGCGGGCGCACGCGGCGCTCGACCCCGCGCAGCCCAGCGTCGTCGTCACCGGCTCGATCGCCGAGATGATCGGCGGCGGCGTCACCCCCGAGGGCACCGGGCTGCAGCGCTTCCTGCCGCGCACCATCGACGAGGACCAGTGGCAGGCCGCCGACCGGGCGATGTCCTGGCTCTGGCAGGAATACGGGGCCAAGCGCTACGCGAAGAAGGGCATCCCGAAGCGGCCCGCGCGCAAGGAGGGCCAGCGCCCCCGGGTCAACATCGTCGGCCCGGCCTACGGCAGCTTCAACATGCCGAGCGATCTGGCCGAGATCCGGCGGCTCGTCGAGGGGATCGGCGCCGAGGTCAACCTCACCTTTCCGCTCGGCTGCCACCTCTCGGAGGTTCCCCGCCTCGTCGAGGCCGACGCCTCGGTCTGCCTCTACGGCGAGTTCGGCCCCGCCCTCTGCGAGAGCCTGGAGCGGCCCTGGCTGCGCGCCCCGATCGGGGTGCTCGCCACCACCAAGTTCCTGCGGGCCCTAGGCGAGATCCTGGGCCTCGACCCCGAGCCCTTCATCGAGGCCGAGCGCCACACCACGATCAAGCCGGTCTGGGACCTCTGGCGCTCGGTGACGCAGGACTTCTTCGGCACGGCGAGCTTCGGCATCGTGGCGACCGAGACCTACGCGCGCGGCGTGCGCCGCTTCCTCGCCGACGAGATGGGCCTGCCCTGCGCCTTCGCGATCGGCCGCAGGCCCGGCGCGAAGACCGACAACGCGGCCGTGCGCGCCGCGATCCACGAGCGCCCCCCGCTCGTGCTGCTGGGCTCCTACAACGAGCGCCAGTACCTCGCGGAAGCCGGGGGCCGGGCGGCCTACATCCCGGCCTCGTTCCCCGGCGCGATCGTCCGGCGGCACACCGGCACGCCCTTCATGGGCTACGCGGGCGCGACCTACCTCGTGCAGGAGGTCTGCAACGCGCTCTTCGACGCGCTCTTCCACATCCTGCCGCTGGGGCGCGACCTCGACGCGGTCGCGGCGACGCCCGCCCGCGAGGCGGCCGAGCTCGCCTGGGAGGAGCCCGCCCGCGCCCGCCTCGACGCGCTCGTCGCGGCCGAGCCGGTGCTGGTGCGGATCTCGGCGGCCAAGCGCCTGCGCGACGCCGCCGAGCGCATCGCCCGGCGCCGCGGCGCGGCGCGGGTCGCAGCAGCCCATGTCGAGGGCGCCCGCGCGGAGAGCCCCGCATGAGCGCCGCGCTCCCGCTTCCCGCGCTTCCCCTTCCCGCGCGCCCGGCCCCCGCGGCCCGGCGCATCCCCCCGCCGGAGACCCGCGCCATGCTGAGACCGATGCCCGACACGGCCCGCCTGCACCGGGAGGCCGTGCAGTTCCGCATCCTGCTCGGGCTGACCTACCCGCTCTTCCTGGCGGCGGCGGTGGCCCAGCGGCTGCGCAGCCCGGCGCGGCCGGCGCTCGCGCCGCGCCGCACGGTGTTCGGCGAGGCGCGGGCGATGGCCGCCCAGGCCGTGCCCTTCGCCTTCATGGGGTGACGCTCACCCCGAGAGTTCCGGGCCGCCCAGCGGCCCCGCGACGCTTCCGTCCGGTGGATCCGGGGAAGGCCCGCCGGGATCGCCTCGGGTTCCGGCGGGGTCCGCTGCCCTCGAATGGGGCGGCCAACAACGGAGGTTCGACCGATGGCAAGCGGAATGCAGTCCGCAACGCAGAGCGGAACACATCTGGAAAGACCGAGCAGCCTGTCCGGGCTGACGGAAGCGGAGGCCAAGGAGTTCCACGCGATCTTCCTGACGAGCTTCATCGTCTTCACGGCGATCGCCGTGGTGGCCCACATCCTGGTCTGGCTGTGGCGGCCCTGGCTGCCCGGCCCGCAGGGCTACGCGTCCCTTGAGGGGGCGGGCGAGACCGTCCGCGCCCTCACCACGCTCATCGGCTGAGGGAGGATCCCGTGCACAAGGTCTGGCTCCTGTTCGACCCGCGCCGCACCCTGGTGGCCCTGTTCACCTTCCTGTTCGTGCTGGCGCTGCTGATCCACTTCATCCTGCTCTCGACGGACCGGTTCAACTGGCTGGAGGGGCCCAAGCGCGCCGCCCAGGCGCAGAGCCTCGTCCTGCCGCAGATGCCGGCCTGACCGACCGGCCGCGGCGCCCCGGCGCCGCGGCCCACACGACCAACCCACGCGCACGGTCTGAAAAGCCCGTCCCGGGAGGAGACGCGCCATGGCGATGCTGAGCTTCGAGCGCAAATACAGGGTCCGGGGCGGCACGCTCCTCGGCGGCGACCTGTTCGACTTCTGGGTCGGGCCCTTCTACGTCGGCTTCTTCGGGGTCACGACGCTGTTCTTCTCGGTGCTCGGCACCGCGCTGATCCTCTACGGAGCGGCGATCGGGCCGACCTGGAACATCTGGCAGATCAACATCGCGCCGCCCGACCTCAAGTACGGGCTGGCGCTGGCGCCGCTCAAGGAGGGCGGCCTCTGGCAGATCATCACGATCTGCGCGATCGGGGCCTTCGCGTCCTGGGCCCTGCGCGAGGTCGAGATCTGCCGCAAGCTCGGCATCGGCTACCACGTGCCCTTCGCCTTCTCGGTGGCGATCTTCGCCTACGTGGTCTTGGTGGTGGTGCGCCCGCTTCTCATGGGTGCCTGGGGCTACGGCTTCCCGTACGGGATCCTGAGCCACTTGGACTGGGTCTCCAACACCGGCTACCAGTATCTCCACTTCCACTACAATCCCGCGCACATGCTCGCGGTGACGTTCTTCTTCACCACGACCTTCGCGCTGGCGCTGCACGGCTCGCTGATCCTGTCGTCCACCAATCCGCCGAAGGACGACAACGTCGTCAAGACGCCCGAGCACGAGGACACCTTCTTCCGCGACACGATCGGCTACTCGATCGGCACGCTCGGCATCCACCGGCTCGGCCTGTTCCTGGCGCTCTCGGCCGGGTTCTGGAGCGCGGTCTGCATCGTGATCAGCGGGCCGTTCTGGACCCGCGGCTGGCCCGAATGGTGGGGCTGGTGGCTGAACCTGCCGGTCTGGCGCTGAAGGGGAGGGGGCCGTGGCCTACTACCAGAACATCTTCACCCAGGTTCAGGTGCGCCCGCGCGTGCCGGAGCACGGCATCCCGGTCGCGGTCGACGCCCGCGTGGGCCGCCCCTTCAACAGCTACCTGTTCGGGCTGATCGGCAACGGCCAGGTCGGGCCGATCTACGGCGGCTATCTGGGCGCACTCTCGCTCGCCTGCGGGCTGATCGCCTTCGAGATCATCGGGCTCAACATGTGGGCGTCCGTGAACTGGGACCCGGTCCAGTTCGTGCGCCAGCTCCCCTGGCTGGCGCTGGAGCCGCCGCTCCCGAAGTACGGGCTCAAGGTGCTGCCGCCCTTGAACGAGGGCGGCTGGTGGCTGATCGCCGGCTTCTTCCTCACCGCCTCGATCCTGCTCTGGTGGCTCCGTCTCTACCGGCGGGCCCGCGCCTTGGGCCTCGGCACCCACGTACCCTGGGCCTTCGCCTCGGCGATCTGGCTCTACCTCGTGCTGGGCTTCATCCGGCCGCTGATGATGGGCTCGTGGAGCGAGGCGGTGCCCTTCGGCATCCTGCCCCACCTCGACTGGACCGCGGCCTTCTCGCTGCGTTACGGCAACCTCTTCTACAACCCCTTCCACATGCTCTCGATCGTCTTCCTGTACGGATCAACGCTGCTCTTCGCGATGCACGGGGGCACCATCCTGGCCTGCTCGCGCTACGGGGCCGAGCGCGAGATCGACCAGATCGTCGATCGCGGCACCGCCACCGAGCGCGCCGCCCTGTTCTGGCGCTGGACCATGGGCTTCAACGCCACGATGGAATCCGTCCACCGCTGGGCCTGGTGGTTCGCGGTGCTCACCACGCTCACCGGCGGCATCGGCATCCTGCTCACCGGGACCGTGGTCGACAACTGGTACCTCTGGGCGGTCAAGCACGGCGTCGCGCCGGCCTACCCGGAGGTGTTCGGGCCGATCCACGATCCTCTCAAAGCCACGGGAGCCACGCCATGAAGACGGTCGGCGCCATCGTCGCGGGCGTGGTGGCCCTGTTCCTCACGATCGCGCAGTTCGGCACGGCGGGCTGGACCAGGCCCCCGATGCTCAACCAGCAGCACGGCTTCCGCGGCACCGGCATGGACGTGATCCAGACGAAGGCCGGCGCCGCGGAGATCAAGGCCGCGAACGTCGCACCCGTGCCGGCCGACCCGGTCGAGGCCGGCACCGACAAGGCCGGCGCGGTCTACGAGAACGTGAAGGTGCTCCAGGACCTCCCGGTCGAGGAATTCAACCGCCTGATGGTCTCGATGACCGAGTGGGTCTCGCCGCAACAGGGCTGCACCTACTGCCACAACACCGAGAACATGGCGGACGACAGCCTCTACCAGAAGCGGGTCGCCCGGCGGATGCTGCAGATGACCCAGCACATCAACACGGACTGGAAGGAGAAGCACGTCGGGGAGGCCGGCGTGACCTGCTACACCTGCCACCGCGGCAACCCGGTGCCGGCCCAGATCTGGTTCGACGCGCCGAGCCCGACGCGGGGCTTCATCGCCCGCAACAACGGCCAGAACCTCGCCACGCCCTCCACGGGACTGGCCTCGCTGCCCTACACCTACCTGCAGGACTACCTCGCAAGGCCCGATCCCGACCAGGGCGCGATCCGGGTGAACGCCACGACGGCCCTGCCCGAGAGCCCCGGCAAGCCGATCCAGGCGGCCGAGCGCACCTTCGCGCTGATGATCCACATGTCGGAATCGCTCGGGGTGAACTGCACCTACTGCCACAACACCCGCGCGGTGGCGGAGTGGTCGCAGAGCGCGCCCCAGCGCACGCTCGCCTGGCACGCCATCCGGATGGTGCGCGACCTCAACGCGAACTACCTGACACCGCTGACGAGCGTGTTCCCGGCCAGCCGCCTCGGCCCCAAGGGCGACGCGCCGAAGCTCAACTGCGCCACCTGCCACAACGGCCAGAGCAAGCCGCTCGGCGGCGCCCACGTGGTCGAGGCCTACCCGGAACTCGCCGTGGCGCCCGCCACCACGAGCGGGCCGCAGGGGGTGCCGGCGCCGGCCGCGCAGTAACCGGATGGCGGGTCTCGGCTCGGCCGGGTGAGAACCGCGCCGCCCTCCCGTGCGCGAGAGGGTTGGGATGAGGGACGAGAACGTTTCGGATCAGGCGAGCCGCCGCCGCGGAACCGCGGAGCCCTGTCCCAAAGGCTCCGGGTCCCACACCCGGCTTTCTGCGAAAGCAGCCCGCTCCCGCTAGAGCGCTCTTGCGCCGAAGTGGACGCCGGTTCGGCGCAAGAGCGCGCGTTGATACAGGAGGTTGGAGCACCCGCGCCTCATTCGCGTTTCCGCGAAGTCTCGTCGAAGCAGATCTCCTCGAAGAGCGTCCGTGGCGGTGCGGAGAGCCGGGTACGTGCCCGCGCTCCGCACGCCTCCGACGATTACTCCGCCGCCATCGTCGCGGCCCGGGTCGCCCCGGTCGTGTCGGGCGCGCCCGGCATCGCCTGCGTGCTGAACTGCGGCTGCGGGCGCAGCGCCCCGTCCGCGCTCTCGCGCGCGACCGCGGCGGGCAGGAACTGGGCGAGCGCCACCGGCACCCGCTCCGGCCGCAGCCCGAGATCGCGGGCGAAGGCCTGGGCGATTGCGGGCGGGAGGAGGCGGGCGAAGGCCTCGGCCGGGACCGGCTCGTTCGCGCCCCGCCCGAGCCAGGACGACACCGCCCCACCGTGGCCGTCCGCGCGCAGCGCGTCCAGCAGGGCCGGCAGGCCGCCGGGGAAGAACTTCGCCGCGGCGAGCGCCAGGCCGTCCGCCCCCTTCGCGTCGAGGGCCTGCTCCAGCCTCGCGCCGAGCCCGCCGAGAACCGTCGTCACGCTGCCGAGCACGTCCATCCTCCGCCGTTGCGGCGCCGGACCGGCGGCGCCGTGCCGCTGCAAGCTCGGGCGCGCGGAGCGGCCGGCAAGGGCGCCGCACGTGCGCTGGCGTACAGGGCGGCGGCAATCCCGGGAAAACCGTCCCGTCGCGCGCGATCCCCCAGCGTGCGGTTGCATCGTCCAAAGCTTTCACAACCGCTGGCGCGTCCGCGAGCGGGGCGCCCGACCACCCCGGTCGTATTAATTCTGCCACACTGTTGTGGCCCCGCATCGGGGATGCCGCGCACGCGAGACAGAACTGAGGAGACGTCCCCCGCGCCCCCCGGCGAGGCCGCCGAGGCGACGCGGGCGGACCCGCGCGGGCCGGGCTGGATCGGGGCCGCCGTGGTGGTCACGGCGCTGGTCTCGGCCACGCTCACCTTCCTGATCCTGGCGGGCGTGATCCAGGTCACCCCGACGCGCACGATCGGCGTGACGCTGCTCGCCATCAACGTCGCGCTGGTGCTCGGCCTCGGGGTGATCATCGCCTGGGAGGCGCGCGTCTTCCTCAAGGCACGCCGGGCCAACGCCGCGGTGGCCCGCCTGCACACCCGCATCGTCGGGCTGTTCAGCCTGATCGCGATCCTGCCCACCATCCTGCTCGCGGTAGTGGCCTCGGTGACGATCGATCGCGGCCTCTCGCTCGGCTTCACCGACCGGGTGCGCGACGTGGTGCTGAAATCCGTGGAGGTGGCCGACGCCTACCAGGAGAACCAGTGCCAGTCGCTCGCCCGCGAGATCCGCATCCTCAACGACGACCTGACGCGCGCCCGGCCGAACTTCGACGTGAACCGCGACTGGTTCGAGAACTTCCTCACCACCCGCGCGACGAATCTCGGCCTGCCGGTCGCCCAGATCATGCGGGGGCCGACCGAGGTGGTGGCCCGCGCCAAGATCGACGTGCTGAAGGCGACGCGCCTGCCCGCGGCCGCGGCCTTCGCGGAGGCGGCCAAGTCGAACGACCCGATCTGCCTGCTGCCGACCGAGGGCCGGGTCTTCGCCGCGCTCCTGCGCATGCCCGCCTACGACGACGCGGTGCTGATGGTGCAGCGGGAGGTGAGCCAGCTCGCCATCGAGTTCCCGGGCGTCTCGCGGGCGGCGGCGGCCGAGTACCTCACCTACGATTCGCTCAGGCGCCAGATCCAGGTCACCTTCGCGTCGATCTTCGTGCTGATCGCGCTGATCGCGCTGCTCTCGGCGGTCTGGTTCGGCATGAACTTCGCCAACCGCTTCGTCGCCCCGATCCGCCGCCTCATCAACGCCGCCGACCAAGTGGCCTCGGGCAACTTCTACGCCCAGGTCCCGGCACGGAAATCCGACGGCGACCTCGCGCATCTGGGCGCCAGCTTCAACAAGATGACGCAGGAGCTGCGCCGCCAGCACGACGGGCTGACGGCGGCCAACGACCTGATCGACCGCCGCCGCCGCTTCACCGAGGCCGTGCTTTCGGGGGTCTCGCCGGGCGTCATCGGCATCGACGCGGGCGGCTACGTCACCATCGCCAACCCGGCCGCCGAGCGGATGCTGGACCTCGCGGGCGAGGCGCTGATCGGGCAGGCGCTGGGGCAGGCGGTGCCCGAACTCGCCCCGGTGCTCGCCGAGGGCGAGAGCCGCCAGCGCGCCGTGCAGCAGCAGATCCAGCTGACGCGCGCGGGCCGCGAGCGCACCGTGACGGTGCGGGTGACGAGCGAGCAGGCCCACGGCACGACCCGCGGCTACGTGGTGACCCTCGACGACATCACCGACCTCGTCTCGGCCCAGCGCACCTCCGCCTGGGCGGACGTCGCCCGGCGCATCGCCCACGAGATCAAGAACCCGTTGACGCCGATCCAGCTCTCGGCCGAGCGCATCCGGCGCAAATACGGCCGGGTCATCACCGCCGACCGCGAGGTCTTCGATCAGTGCACGGCCACGATCGTGCGCCAGGTCGACGAGATCAAGCGCATGGTCGACGAGTTCTCCGCCTTCGCCCGCATGCCCAAGCCCGCCATCGCCGAGAACGACCTCACCGAGATCGCCAAGCAGAACCTGTTCATGATGCGGGTGGCCCACCCCGAGATCGACTTCGCCTTCTCGACGAGCGGCGGGCCCGAGCGCATCACCGCGGCCTTCGACATCCGGCTCCTTTCCCAGGCCATCACCAACATCCTGAAGAACGCCGTCGAGGCGGTGATCGAGGTGCCGGAGGAGATCCTCGGCAAGGGCAAGATCGGCCTCGATCTCGCGGTGGACGAGGGCTTCGCGGTGATCAGCATCACCGACAACGGCAAGGGATTTCCCGCCGAGGGGCGCCAGCGCCTGCTCGAGCCCTACATGACGACCCGCGAAGGCGGGACGGGCCTCGGGCTCGCCATCGTCAGCAAGGTGCTGGAGGAGCACGGCGGGGGAATCGAACTCAACGACAACCCGGCCGGTCGCGGCGGGCAGGTGCGCATGCGGGTGCCGCGCGCGCAAGGACCCGACGCGTCGGCACATCCTGACACAGCGGCCACGACAGTGGAGAAGGGCGCCGCGCGGACGGCCCCCCAGATCGCGGAGATCACCAGATGAGCGCCGATATCCTGATCGTGGACGACGAGGCCGACATCCGCGACCTCGTGGCGGGCATCCTCGACGACGAGGGCCACCGCTGCCGCACGGCCGGCGGCTCCGACGAGGCGCTGGCCGCCATCGAGGCGAGGCGCCCCCACCTCGTCTTCCTCGACATCTGGCTGCAGGGCTCGCGCCTCGACGGCCTGCAAGTGCTCGACCTGATCAAGGCCGGCCACCCGGACCTGCCGGTGGTGATGATCTCGGGCCACGGCAACATCGAGACCGCGGTCTCGGCCATCAAGGCGGGCGCCTACGACTTCATCGAGAAGCCCTTCAAGGCCGACCGGCTCATCCTCGTGGCGGAACGCGCGCTGGAGGCCTCGCGCCTCAAGCGCGAGGTGCGCGACCTCAAGGCCCGCTCGGGGCACGCCAGCCGCATCGTCGGCGCCTCGGTGACGGCGAACCAGTTGCGCCAGACCATCGAGCGCGTCGCCCCCACCAACGCCCGGGTGATGATCACGGGCGCGCTGGGCTCGGGCAAGGAACTCGCCGCGCGCTCGCTGCACCGGGCCTCGGCCCGGGCCAACGGGCCCTTCGTGCTGCTCAACGCCGCCGCGATCCTGCCCGAGACGATGGAGGCCGAGCTGTTCGGCGTCGAGGGCGAGGCGGGGCGCCGGGTCGGCGCGCTGGAGGAGGCGCACGGCGGCACGCTCTACCTCGACGAGGTGGCCGACATGCCGCGCGAGACGCAGAACCGCATCCTGCGCGTCCTCGTCGACCAGAACTTCCAGCGCGTCGGCGGGACGACGCGCGTGCACGTCGATGTGCGCATCATCTCGTCCTCCTCGAAGGACCTCTCCGAGGAGATCGCGGCGGGCCGCTTCCGCGAGGACCTCTTCCACCGCCTCTCGGTGGTGCCGATCCGGGTGCCCGCGCTCTCCGAGCGGCGCGAGGACGTGCCCGAGCTGATCGGGTTCTTCATGGACAACATCTCGGCCCAGACCGGCCTGCCGAAGCGCCGCATCGCCGAGGACGCGATGGCGGTGCTGCAGTCGCACAACTGGCCCGGCAACATCCGCCAGCTCAAGAACAACGTCGAGCGGCTGATGATCCTGACCCAGGCCGACCCGGAGCAGGAGGTCACCTCCGAGATGCTGCCCTCGGAGATCGGCGCGCTCGTGCCGACCACGCCCGCGGGCTCGGGCGGCGAGAAGCTGATGAGCCTGGCGCTGCGCGAGGCCCGCGAGATCTTCGAGCGCGAGTACCTCGTGGCCCAGATCGCCCGTTTCTCCGGCAACATCTCCCGCACCGCCGAATTCATCGGCATGGAGCGCTCGGCTCTCCACCGCAAGTTGAAGTCCCTCGGCATCGGGCCCTGAGAGGTGGCGCGCGCCGTGGAAGTCCTGATGAGGGCGGCGCTTTCGTCACCCGGCAGCGCGGCCCTGCCCTTGCATCGGCCCGGGCTTTGCCGGTGTAATGTTTCCCGACATCGCGCCGGGCCTTGGGGGGCTCCTCGGTGGCCGGCCCCGGCAGGCGCCTCGAAAACCGGATCAAGAATCCAGAATAACAGCCAGGACAACAAAGGATAAAAAAATGGCGGCCGAACGCGCACAGAACCTTCAGGACACCTTCCTCAACCACGTCCGCAAGAACAAGATTCCGTTGACCATCTTCCTCGTCAACGGCGTCAAGCTGCAGGGCGTGGTGACGTGGTTCGACAACTTCTGCGTCCTGCTGCGGCGCGACGGGCACTCGCAGCTCGTCTACAAGCACGCGATCTCCACGATCATGCCGGGCCATCCCGTGCAGCTCTTCGAGCCCGACGAGACCGCGCCCGAGAAGGCGTGAGGGCGTTCAGATCAGGGGGCGGAAGCCGCCGCGTCCTCCCTCCCCCCTCTGCGGGCTATCGTGCTCGCACATCTCCTCGGCGGACCGATTTCCGATATCCACGCTGTCATTCCGGGTTCGCCTTCGGCGCCCCGGAATGACGGGGTGCGCGGCACAAGCTATTGTGTGAATGCGGTTCGCCTCAGCGGGGGAGGGAGCGTGCGGCAAGCGGTCCGGCTCCAGATGATCCGCACCGCTTCCCCGGACGCCCGGAGCGCCAGCGGAGGGTGATCCGGGACCCAGCATCAGGACATCGCGAAGCGTCCGAATCCTCCAGCGACGTATGAAGTTCGAGCCGCTTCGCGGCACTTTCCTCGCTGGATCCCGGATCACCTTCCACTCCGTTCCAGGCGTCCGGGAAAGGGCTCCGCCTCATCCGCGAGGGGCATCGCCTCTGAGCCCCTCCCCGGCGGATCCGGCCTCCGAACCCGCCCCGCCCCGACGATTTCCGTCCCCCGCCCCGCTGCAAAGCGGGAGCGTCCTCCCCAGATAGGCGAGGGGGCGACGGAGACGGAATGACGGACCTGATATCGAGCGGCGAGGCGAGGCTGCAGGCGATGGCCGCGCCCGAGGGCGAGATCGCCGCCGCGACCCACACCCTCGTGGTCGGCCCCTACCTGACGCGGCCCGCGGGCGGCGCCCCGGCCCCGGCCCGCTCGGTCCAGGCCCGGATCGAGGAGGCCGCGGGGCTCGCCGCCGCGATCGAGCTCGACGTGGTCGAGGCGATGCCCGTGACGCTGCCGCGCATCCGGCCCTCGACCTATCTGGGCAAGGGCCGGGTCGAGGAGATCGCCGGCCTCGTGCGCGCCCGCGAGATCGGCCTCGTGGTGATGGATTGCGCCCTCTCGCCGGTGCAGCAGCGCAACCTCGAGAAGGCGTGGGGCGCCAAGGTCATCGACCGCACCGGCCTGATCCTGGAGATCTTCGGGCGCCGCGCCTCCACCCGCGAGGGCACGCTTCAGGTCGAGCACGCGCACCTCGCCTACCAACGCTCGCGCCTCGTGCGGTCCTGGACCCACCTCGAGCGCCAGCGCGGCGGCTTCGGCTTCCTGGGCGGCCCCGGCGAGACCCAGATCGAGGCCGATCGGCGCATGATCCAGGAGCGCATGACCCGGATCGAGCGCGACCTCGACGCGGTCACCCGCACCCGCGGCCTGCACCGGCAGAGCCGGGCGCGCGTGCCCTACCCGATCGTGGCGCTGGTCGGCTACACGAACGCCGGCAAGTCGACGCTGTTCAACGCGCTCACCAAGGCGCAGGTGGTGGCGCAGGACATGCTCTTCGCCACCCTCGACCCGACCGCGCGCGCCACCAAGCTGCCGCACGGCGAGACCGTGATCCTCTCCGACACGGTGGGCTTCATCTCCGACCTGCCGACCTCGCTGATCGCCGCCTTCCGGGCGACGCTGGAGGACGTGATCGAGGCTGACATCCTGCTGCACGTGCGCGACGTCTCGCACGGCGACACGGAGGCCCAGGCCGAGGATGTGGGTCAGGTGCTGCGCGAGCTCGGCATCGAGGACGCGGCGGACCGGGTCATCGAGGTCTGGAACAAGGCCGACCTCCTCGACGCGGACGAGCGCACCCGCCTGCTCAACCTCAGCCGCAAGGGCAACACGACCCAGCGCAACGACCGCGACAGCGCGGCGCCCGTGCTGGTCTCGGCGGTCACCGGGGAGGGGCTCTCCGCGCTGACCAGCCGGATCGAGGCCCGGATCGCGCGTTCCCGCTCGACCTTCGCGGTGGTGCTGCCGCCCGAGGACGGAGCCGCGCTCAACTGGCTCTACGAGAACGCCGAGGTGCTCGACCGGCGCATGGAGGAGGGCGGCACGCTGCATCTGGCCGTGCGGGTCGCGCCCGAGAAGGAGCCGCGCTTCCTCAACCGCTTCGGCGCGGCCCGCCGCCTCACCCGAGCCGAGTAGGCGGCCGATGCGCGGCGCGCAGCACGCCCGCGCCGCCCGGCGGCTGATGCAGGCCGCCAACGGCGGGCGCCTCCTCGCCCTGCGGGTCGTCATCGTGCTCGTGCTGCTGATGGCGGCGCAGGCCTATGACGGCTCGCTGCACCAGCTCAGCCACTGGGTCATCCTCGTGCTCTACGCGGGGAGTTCCGTCTGGTTCGCGCTGGCCGAGCGGGGCGGCGGGCGTCGGGCCGACAGCTACGCCTGGGCCGGCACGCTGCTCAACGCGGGGCTCGCCGTCTACGTCATCGTCGAGCACCTGCTGGCGGGCGCTGATTCCGCGGGCGCGGCCGACGCGGTGAGCCGCCTGCCCGCCTTCCTGCTGCTGCTGCAGACGGCGCTCAGCGTGCGGGTCTGGCACACGGCGCTCTACGCCGGCATCGTGGCGAGCGCCTGGGGGATCGCGCTGCTGATGGCGGCCGCGCACCCGACCGGCATGCTCGGGCCCCATGTCGATCTCTCCGAGCAGGTGCCGGCGCTCCTCACCTTCACGGCGGCGAGCCTCGTGGTGATCGACGGGATCTCGCGCCTGCGCGGGGCGGTGGCCGAGGCCCTGCGCCTGGAGCACGAGCGCACGCTGCTCGCCCGTTTCGTGCCCGAGGACGTCGCCGAGGACCTCGCCCGCGAGGGCGGCCTCGGCAGCGTGCGCCGCCGCCACGCCTGCCTGATGGTCCTCGACATAAGGGGCTTCTCGCGGCTCAGCGCCGAGCACCCGCCCGAGACCATGGTGGAGGCGCTGCTGGCCTTCCGGGCGCTCGCGCAGGGGACGGTCGCCGAGCACGGCGGCCTCGTCGACAAGTACGTGGGCGACGCGGTGCTGGCCCAGTTCGTGATGGGCGAGCCCGAGGATCAGGCCCGCGGGGCGCTCGCCTGCGCGCGCGCCGTCCGGACGCGGGTCGCGGCGCTCAACCGGGCGCGGGCGCAGGCGGGCCGCTTCCCGCTGCGGGTCGCCGTGGCGCTGCACGCGGGCGAACTCCTCGTCGGCATCTTCGACGACGGCGTGCGGGCCGAGTACACGGTGCTGGGGCCGGCCATGAACACGCTGGCACGGCTCGAGGCGCGCACCAAGGCGGCCAACCTCGACATCGCGGCGTCGGGCGAGTTCCTGCGCCTGACCGGCCCGATCCTGCCCGAGAACCTCACCGTCGCGCCGGTGGAGGACGGCGGCAACCCGCCCCTGTTCGCGGTGGGCGAGGGGCGCCGCCGCATCTCGGCCTGAGGGGAGGCAGAGCGCGCCCTACGGCGTCCAACGGTAGAGCCAGGTCTCGCTCACCGGCCGGTCGCCCCGCCGGAGCTGCAGGCGCAGCTCGCTCGCCCGCTCGCTGCCGGGATCGAGCTCGAAGGCGACGCGGGCCCTGGTCCCCGGCGTCTCGGCCCCCGGATCGGGCAGGAGCTGCTGCCGGGTGATCGTGCCGGGGGCGGCCGAGAGCGCGAGGTCGAGCCCGCCCGCCCCGGCGAGCGCCTCCCCGGCGAAATCGACCAGGAACAGGCGGCGCGAGCCCGCGCTGCCGCGCCCGCCCCGGCTCGCCGCGACGCGGGCGAGCGGCGGCGGCGCGGGCCGGTCCCAGCCCCAGTGCTGGCGGTAGGCGACGCGCAACGCGCCGTCCTTGGGGAGGGTCTCCTTCGGCCGCCAGTAGGCCAGCACGTTCTCGTTGGCCTCCGAATCGCTCGGGATCTCGAGGAGCACGACGCTGCCCTGCCCCCAGTCGCCCTGCGGCTCCAGCCAGAGGGAGGGGCGGCTCTCCCAGTGCTGCACGTCGTCCTCGTAGTCGCGGAAGGCGCGGGCCCGCTGCATCAGGCCGAAGCCGCGGGGGTTCGCGTCCACGAAGGCGGAGATCTGCAGGGCGTCCGGGTTGTGCACCGGGCGCCAGATCTGCTCGCCGGAACCGTTGGCGATGGCGAGCCCGTCGGTGGCGTGCACGGCCGAGCGGGCGTCGTCCACGCTGCGCCGGTCGAGGGGGCCGAACAGGTAGCTCGCCTGGCAGCCGCCGAGGCCGACATGGTCGAGCGGCTGGCGGGCGAAGATCGCCGCCTCGACGTCGCAGATCGTGGCGCGCGCTTCCGGGGCGATGCGGAAGCTGAGCGCCGCGACCGCCGACTCGGACTCGACCAGCGCGTGCAGCACCAGCGGCCCGCCCGCCTCCGGCCGCTCGGCGTAGAGCGCGCGGAACAGCGGGAACTCCTCGCCGCGCGCGTCGGCCGGGCGCAGCGTCAGCGAGCGCGCGGTGACGCCGAGCGCCTGGCCGGGGGCGCAGAGCCGGAAGAACGAGGCGCCCTGGAACACCCCGATCTCGGCCGGGTCGCCGCCCGCGATCCGCGCCCGCAGGCGCAGGCCCGAATGGCCCGCCTCCGGGGCGAGGTCCGGCAGGGCGAGCCCCTCCGCCTGGAAGCGCGAGCGGTCGTAGGGCAGGGGGCGGACCTGCCCGCCCTCCACCAGGAAGAGCTGGACCGGGTGGGTGAAGATCGAGCCGCGGGGCAGGGGTTCCAGGGTCCAGCCGGGATCCTCGCCCTCCCAGACCGCGCGGCCGGGCGCGGTGCGGATCGCCGCGTAGGCGTCGCGGCCGAGCTCGCGCGCGGCGGCCGGCAGGTCGTCGGTGCGCGGCGCGACGTAGGGACCGCGCGCCCGCTCGCGGGCATGGGCGACCAGGGCCTCGCGGTCGAAGGGCGCGCCGGGGCCGGGCAGCGGCGGCGGCTCGGCGGCCCGGGCCGGGCGAGACCCGAGCGCGGCTCCCGCGGCGAGGCCCGCGGCCAGCACCGCGCGGCGGGTCGGGGCGGCGAGGGAGGCTGTGTCGGTCGGCAGGATCGGGCGCCTTGTCGGTAGGGAACGGGAGGTTTGGGCACCTCACTAGCACGCCCCGCGCTGAACCGGCCCTTAAGGATGCGGCGCGGACCCATCGCTCCGGAGCCGCGCCCTCTCGCGGAACGGGCGCGCTCGGACATCTCGGGCGGTCACTCCCGCGTCCTCCCTCCCCCCTCTGCGGGGAAGGGAGGAGCGTCGAGCCCATCCGCCGCCCGGCCCGCGCCGCCCTGCCCTTGCGCGCAGACCGCGAAGCCGCCATCCGTGTCCCGATTCTGACAAAGCCCTGAGGACGAGCGGATGAGCGAGCAGACCCGGCGCAGCCTGACGGCGATCGTGCTGGCGGCCGGCAAGGGCACGCGGATGCGCTCCGACCTGCCGAAGGTGCTGCACCGGATCGCCGGCCGGAGCATGCTCGGCCACGTGCTCGCCGCCGCGCAAGAGGCCGGCGCCGACCGGATCGCCGTGGTGGCCGAGCCCGGCCGGCAGGATGTCACCGCCGAGATCGGGCGGCAGGCGCCGGGCGCCCGGGTCTTCGGCCAGGCCGAGCGCCTGGGCACCGCCCACGCGGTGCTCGCCGCCCGCGCGGCGCTGGAGGAGGGCGACGACGTGGTGGTGGCCTTCGGCGACACGCCGCTGATCACCGGCGCCACCCTGGCGCGGCTGCGCGCGCCGCTGGCCGCGGGCGCCGCGGTCGCGGTGCTCGCCTTCGAGAGCGACGACCCGACGGGCTACGGCCGGGTGCTCACCGAGGGCGGGCGCCCGGACGGCCGCGTCTTGGCGATCCGCGAGCAGAAGGACGCGAGCGCGGCCGAGCTTGCCGTGCGGCTGTGCAATGCCGGGCTGATGGCGCTCTCGGGCGAGCACGCGCTCGGGCTCCTCACGCGCATCCGCAACGACAACGCGGCGGGCGAGTACTACCTGCCGGACGCGGTGGCGCTGGCGGTGGCCGACGGGCTCGACGTCGCGATGGTGCCGGTGGCCGAGGCCGAGGCGCAGGGCGTCAACGACCGCGTGCAGCTCGCCGAGGCCGAGGCCGTGATCCAGGCGCGCCTGCGCCGCGCGGCGATGCTGGGGGGCGCGACGCTCATCGCGCCGGACACCGTTTTCCTGAGCTACGACACGGTGTTGGGTCGCGACGTTGTGGTGGAGCCTCATGTCGTGTTCGACACCGGGGTCGTGGTCGCGGACGGCTGCGTGGTCCACGCCTTCGCGCATCTGAAGGACGTGCGGCTGGAAGCCTCCGTCAGCATCGGGCCCTTCGTCCGCCTGCGCGGCGGGGCGGTGCTGGAGGCGGGCTCCGCGATCGGCAACTTCGTGGAGCTGAAGAACGCCCGCCTCGGCCCCGGCGCCAAGGCCGCCCACCTCACCTATCTGGGCGACGCCGAGATCGGCGCGCGGGCCAACATCGGCGCCGGCACCATCACCTGCAACTACGACGGCGTCTCCAAGCACCGCACCACGATCGGCGCGGGCGCCTTCATCGGCTCGAACTCGGCGCTGGTCGCGCCCGTGACGGTGGGGGCGGGCGCCTACGTGGCCTCCGGCTCGGTGATCACCGACGCCGTGCCGGAGGGGGCGCTGGCGGTCGCGCGCGGCCGGCAGGCGACGAAGCCGGGCTGGGCGGAGGCGAAGCGCGCGGCGCTGCTGGCGAAGAAGGGCGAGGTGAAGAAAGCGTAGGTTTATCAGTATTCTGAACCGGCGATCTCAAGCGCCTGCCGAAGTTGCGAACACGCAGATCGGCAACGTGCTCTCTCTCCCGCGCAGAGGCAGGGCGATCGCACATGGGGGGCCTCTCCTGCCTCGGATCGCGCCTGAACCGCACCGCCCCCCCTCTCCCATAGGGAGAGGGTTGGGGTGAGGGGTATGACCTCACAGGACTGAGCCCGCCATCGACGCGCGTTCAGCACTGTGCATTCTCCGGCAGCCTCATACCCCTCACCCTGTCCCTCTCCCTACAGGAGAGGGGACCCACGCTCTATTCGTCTCGGGGGGCGCTTGGCATAGGCGAGCGCCCTACCCGCAGAGGGGGAGTGAGCGCATCGCAGCCGCGACGCGGGCAGGGCTGGCCCCCGGCGGTCCCGATCCGGTACAAGCACGGCCGTGCAGCGGATACCGGGCCTTCAGGTCCGGCAGTCCCGATCCGGATCAGGCCGCGCCCCGCGCGCGGCGGCAACGTGTTTTGAGGGCGCGCAGCATGTGCGGCATCGTGGGTATCGTCGGGCGCGACGCGGTCGCCGACCAGATGGTCGAGGCGCTGCGGCGGCTCGAGTACCGCGGCTACGACTCGGCCGGCCTCGCCACCGTCGCGGACGGGCGGCTCGACCGGCGGCGCGCGGAGGGCAAGCTCGTCAACCTGCAGGCCCGGCTGGTCGAGCGCCCGCTGCCCGGCGCCACCGGCATCGGCCACACCCGCTGGGCCACGCACGGGCGCCCGAACGAGACCAACGCCCACCCGCACGCCACCGCGCGGCTCGCCGTCGTCCACAACGGCATCATCGAGAACTTTCGCGAGCTGAAGCAGGAGCTCGAGGCCGACGGCGTCCGCTTCGAGACCGAGACCGACACCGAGGTCGTGGCGCAGCTGGTGAGCCGCAACATGGACCGGGGGCAGGGACCCGTCGAGGCGGTGGCCGCGGCGCTCCCCCGCCTGCGCGGCGCCTTCGCGCTGGGCTTCGTCTTCGCGGGCGAGGACGGCTTGCTGATCGGCGCCCGCCACGGCGCGCCGCTCGCCATCGGCTACGGCGAGGGCGAGACCTATCTCGGCTCCGACGCGCTGGCGCTCGCCCCCTTCACGGACGCGCTCACCTATCTGGAGGAGGGCGACTGGGCGATCCTGACGCGTGAGGGCGCCGAGATCCGCGACGCCGCCGGGACGGTGGTCGAGCGCCAGCGCCAGCGGATCGCCACCCAGGCCTACCGCATCGACAAGGGCAACCACCGCCACTTCATGGCCAAGGAGATCCACGAGCAGCCGGAGGTCGTCGGCCGCACGCTGAGCCACTACGTCGATCTGGCCAACGGCCGGGTGGCGCTCCCCGAGCCCCTGCCCTTCGACTTCGCCACGCTCTCGCGGCTCTCGATCACCGCCTGCGGCACCGCCTACTACGCGGGGCTGGTGGCCCGGTACTGGTTCGAGTCCCTGGCCCGGCTCCCCGTCGAGATCGACGTCGCCTCGGAGGCGCGCTACCGCGAGGCGCCGCTGGAGCGCGACGGGCTGACCCTGGTCATCTCGCAATCGGGCGAGACCGCCGACACGCTGGCCTCCCTGCGCTACGCCAAGGCGCAGGGGCAGCACACGCTCTGCGTCGTCAACGTGCCGACCTCGACCATCGCGCGCGAATCCTCCGCCGTGCTGCCGACGCTCGCCGGACCCGAGATCGGGGTGGCCTCCACCAAGGCCTTCTCGTGCCAGCTCACCGTGCTCCTGTGCCTCGCCATCCACGCCGGCCGCGCCCGGGGCGTGCTCTCGGCGGAGCGGGAGCGGGCGCTCATCGACGCGCTGATCACCGTGCCGGGCCTGATGGCCGAGGCGCTGACCCGCGAGGCCGAGATCGAGGTCCTGGCCCGCGAGGTGTCGAAGGCCCGCGACGTGCTCTATCTGGGGCGCGGCACCAGCTACCCGATGGCGCTGGAGGGCGCCCTGAAGCTCAAGGAAATCAGCTACATCCACGCGGAAGGTTACGCGGCGGGCGAACTCAAGCACGGGCCGATCGCGCTCATCGACGAGAGCGTGCCGGTGATCGTGATCGCGCCCCACGACGCGGTCTTCGAGAAGACGGTGTCGAACATGCAGGAGGTGGCCGCCCGGGGCGGGCGCATCGTGCTGATCGGCGACGCCAAGGGCGCGGCCGAGCACGGGCTCGACACGCTCGCCACCGTGACCATGCCGGCGCTCGACGCGACGGTGGCGCCGATCGTCTACGCGGTGCCGATCCAGCAGCTCGCCTACCACACGGCCGTCTTCATGGGGAAGGACGTGGACCAGCCCCGCAACCTCGCGAAGTCCGTCACCGTGGAGTGAGGTCCGGGGCGGTCCGAGAGCGGTGTCGAGTGCGGTGTCGAGTGCGGTGGTGACGATGTCGGCGGGCGACCGAGGCCCGTCGGCTCAAGGCTCGGCACGGAACCCCTCCGCCGCAGTCAAGCGCAACCTGCGGTGCGGCGGCTGCGCGTCTCGTCACATGTGGATAACGAGGACGATTCCGGCGGCCGGGTTGCCGGGCCCGCGCTTCGGCGCAGATAGAACAAAAGATGAACAAACGACCGATTGGGAGGGTGTCCCGTGCATGACGTCCAGCGATCCTCGATCGGTCCTCGGCACGCTCCGCGCGCGCATCGCCACCCTGGAACGGGGATCGGGCACCGCGCCCGCGCCGGTCGCGTACCTGCCCTTCGGCCTCTCCGCGATCGACAGGCTGCTGCCCGGCCGCGGGTTGCAGCTCGGAGCCCTGCACGAGGTCGCACCCGCCCAGGCGGCCATCAGCCACGCGGCGGCCTGCACCCTGTTCGCCGCCGGCATCCTGGCGCGGACGCAGGGGCCCATCCTCTGGTGCCTGGCCGCACGCGACCTGTTCGCACCCGCGCTCGCCCGGGTCGGCCTGCATCCCGACCGCGTCATCTACGTCGAGACCTACCGGGAGGCCGAGCTCCTGCCGCTGGTCGAGGAAGGCGCGCGCTTCCGAGGCTTGGCCGGCGTCGTCGGGGAGGTCGCGCGAACGGGCCTCACCGCCTCGCGCCGGCTCCAGCTCTGCGCCGAGGAGAGCGGCGTCACCGTCCTGCTCGTCCGTCGCGCGCCCGCTGCCTCGGATGGTGCGGGTACGACGGCGAGCGCGGCGACGAGCCGCTGGTCGGTCGAGGCGGTGCCGGCATCGCGCCGCGCGGCGGGCTTCGGGCGTGGGCGCTGGCGAGTCGGGCTGCAGCGCTGCCGCGGCGCGGCGCTCGGGTCGGAGCCGGCCTCCTGGCTCGTCGAGGCCTGCGATGAGGCGGGTCGTCTCGCTCTACCTGCCGACCTGGCCGAGCGATCGCATCCGCAGGCGCGACAAGGCCGCGCCGCCGCGGGATAAGCCGCTCGTCACCGTCGTCACGGCCGGCGGAGCGCGGGTCGTCGCCAGTGCCTGCCGGGCCGCGCAGGCGCTGGGCCTGCGCGCCGGCATGGCCGTCGCGCAGGCCCAGGCGATGGTGCCCGGCATCACCGTGCGCGAGGCGACCCCGGAGGCCGATGCGGACGCGCTCGCGCGGCTGGCCGCGTGGTGCCTGTGGTGCGCCCCGCTCACCGCCCCCGATCCGCCGGACGGCGTCTGGGTCGAGATCGCGGGCTCGGCGCACCTGTTCGGCGGCGAGGCCGCGATGCTGCGCACCCTGCTCACGCGCCTGCGCGCTGGCGGCTGCACGGTGCGCCTCGCCGTCGCCGACACGCCGGGGGCGGCCTGGGCCGTGGCCCGCTTCGCGCCGCGCGAGACCTCGCCCCTGGTCGGACCGGGCCAGATGGCGGCCGCGGTCGCGAGCCTGCCCGTGCGCGCGCTCCGGCTCGCCCCCGAGACCGTCGCCGGGCTGGCGGAACTCGGCATCGAGCGGGTGGCCCAGCTCGCGGCGCTGCCGCGCGGACCGCTGAGCCTGCGCGTCGGTCGCGCCGTGCTGCAGCGGCTCGACCAGGTCCTCGGCCACGCCCCGGAGCCGATCGCCTGGGCGATGCCGGCCGAGGCCGCCGTGGTGCGCCGCGCGTTCCCGGAGCCGATCTCGGCACCCGCCACGCTGGAGCGGGTGGCCACGGACCTGACGGGCGATCTCGTCGCACTGCTCGCCCGCCGCGGCCTCGGTGCGCGCCGCCTCGACCTGAGCTTCCGCCGGGTCGATGGCGGCGTCCACGCGCTCTGCGTCGGCACGGCGTCCGCCACGCGCGACGCCGCGCATCTCGCCCGGCTGCTCTGCGCCCGCCTCGCGGAGGTCGATCCGGGCTTCGGCCTCGACGAGGCGTGCCTGGCCGCCGGCCGGACCGAGCCGCTGGCGGCCGTGCAGGGGGAGGGCCTCGATACCGGCGAGACGGCGCAGGTCGATCTCGCCGCGCTCGTCGATCGCCTCGCGGCGCGGGCCGGGGCGCGCCGGGTGTTCCGGGTGGTGCCCGTCGAGAGCCGGGTGCCGGAGCGCAGCCAGCGCCGGGCCCCGCCGCTCGCGCCTGCGGACGGCCGCTCCTGGCCCGCCGATCTCGCGCGCCCGGCCCGCCTGTTCGAGCCGCCCGAGCCGGTGCAGGCGACCGCGCTCCTGCCCGACGCGCCGCCCGCCCTGTTCGTCTGGCGCGGCGTGCGCCACCGCGTCGTGCGCGCGGACGGCCCCGAGCGCGTCCGCGGCGAGTGGTGGGCCGCCGAGGGCGAACTCGCCAGCCTGCGCGACTACTACCGCGTCGAGACCGAGGACGGGGCGCGCTACTGGATCTACCGCGACGCGCCGATGGCGGAGGGGCCGCGCTGGTGGCTGCAGGGGGTGTTCGGGTGAGCTGGCCACCTCCGGCCGCCGACCTCGTGCACTGAGCGGCGGGACCGGCCATGTCCTACGCGGAACTCCAGGTCACCAGCCACTTCTCGTTCCTGCGCGGCGCGTCCTCGCCCGAGGAGCTGTTCGCGGCCGGCCGCCTGCTCGGCCTGCGGGCGATGGCCGTGACCGACCGCGGCTCGCTCGCCGGCATCGTGCGCGCCCACGCGGCCTCCCGCACCACCGGCCTGCCCCTGATCGTCGGCTGCCGGCTCGACCCGACCGACGGGCCGCCGCTGCTGGTCTACCCGACCGATCGCGCGGCCTACGCCCGGCTCTGCCGCCTGCTCACCATCGGCAAGCGCGCGGCCGGCAAGGGCGGCTGCACGCTCGCGCTCGCGGACGTGTTCGCCCGGAGCGGCGGCCTCGTCGCGGTCGCCCTCACGGAGGGCCGGGACGGCGCGACGGTCGCGGCCGACCTGCGCCGGCTGCGCGCCGTGTTCGCCGACCGGCTCTACTGCGGCCTCACCCGCCGCTTCGTGCAGGACGACCACGCCCGGCTGGACGCCCTGACCGCCGTGGCAGGCGCGGCCAGGGTGCCGACGGTCGTCACCGGCGACGTGCTCTACCACGCCGAGGCGCGGCGCATCCTGCAGGACGTCGTCACCTGCATCCGAGCGGGCTGCACCGTCGAGGCCGCGGGCTTCCGCCTCGACGCCCATGCCGACCGGCACCTGAAGGACCCGGCCGAGGTCGCGCGCCTGTTCGCCGCCCATCCGGGCGCGGTGGCGCGCAGCCTCGAGATCGCCGAGCGCTGCCGCTTCTCCCTCGACGAGCTGACCTACCAGTACCCCGACGAGCGCGAGGATCCGTCCGGCACCCCGCAGGACACGCTGGAGGCGCTGACCTGGGCCGGCGCGCGCGCCCGCTACCCGGACGGCCTGCCCGACGCGGTCGCCCTTCAGCTGCGCCACGAACTCACCCTGATCGGGCGCTTCAGCTACGCGCCGTACTTCCTCACCGTGAACAGCATCGTGCGGTTCGCCCGCTCGCGGGGCATCCTCTGCCAGGGCCGCGGCTCGGCCGCGAACTCGGCGGTCTGCTACGTGCTCGGCATCACCAGCATCGATCCGGTGCGGCAGGGCCTGCTCTTCGAGCGCTTCATCTCCGAGGAGCGGCGCGAGCCTCCCGACATCGACGTCGACTTCGAGCACGAGCGGCGCGAGGAGGTGATCCAGTGGGTCTACGAGACCTACGGCCGCGACCGCGCCGCCCTCTGCGCCACCGTGATCCGCTACCGGGCGCGCGGCGCGGTGCGCGAGGTCGGCAAGGCGCTCGGCGTGCCCGAGGACGTCACCGGCGCGCTCGCCGGCCTGGTCTGGGGCTGGTCGGCCGACGGGGTCGAGGAGAAGCACGCGGCCGAGCTCAACCTCAACCTCGCCGACCGGCGGCTGCGCCTCACCCTCGATCTCGCCCGGCAGCTGATCGGCACGCCGCGCCACCTCTCGCAGCATCCCGGCGGCTTCGTGCTGACGAACGACCGCCTCGACGAACTCGTCCCGGTCGAGCCCGCCAGCATGGCCGACCGGCAGGTGATCGAGTGGGACAAAGACGACATCGAGGCGCTGAAGTTCATGAAGGTCGACGTGCTCGGCCTCGGCATGCTCGGCTGCATGCGCCGCGCCTTCGACCTCCTGGCCGCGCACAAGGGCCTGCGGCTCGACCTCGCGACGATCCCGGCCGAGGACCCGGCCACCTACGCGATGATCCGGCGCGCCGACACGCTCGGCGTGTTCCAGATCGAGAGCCGGGCGCAGATGGCGATGCTGCCGCGCATGGCGCCGCGGACCTTCTACGACCTCGTCATCGAGGTGGCGGTGGTGCGCCCCGGCCCGATCCAGGGCGACATGGTCCACCCGTACCTGCGCCGCCGCGAGGGGCGGGAGGCCGTCACCTACCCGACCGAGGCGCTGCGGCGGGTGCTCGGCAAGACGCTGGGCGTGCCCCTGTTCCAGGAGCAGGCGATGCAGGTGGCGATCGTGGCCGCGGGCTTCACACCCTCGGAGGCCGACCAATTGCGACGCGCCATGGCGACCTTCAAGTTCACGGCCGGCGTGTCGAAGTTCCGCGACAAGCTGATCGCCGGCATGGTCGGCAACGGCTACGCCGCGGATTTCGCCGAGCGCACCTTCAAGCAGCTCGAGGGCTTCGGCAGCTACGGTTTTCCGGAGAGCCACGCCGCCTCCTTCGCCCTGATCGCCTACGCCTCCTCCTGGCTGAAGTGCCACCACCCGGACGTGTTCTGCTGCGCGATCCTGAACGCGCAGCCGATGGGCTTCTACGCCCCGGCCCAGCTGGTGCGGGACGCGCGCGACCACGGCGTCGAGGTGCGCCCGGTCTGCCTGAACGCCTCGGCCTGGGACTGCACCCTGGAGCCGACCGGCCGGCCGGACCGGATGGCGGTCCGGCTCGGCCTGCGCACGGTGCGGGGCCTTCGCGACGACGACGGCGCACGCCTCGTGCTGGTGCGAGACCTCGGAGCCTACGCCTCGGTCGAGGACGCGTGGCGCAGGGCCGGCGTGCCGGTCGCGGCACTCCGCCGTCTGGCGGCCGCCGACGCGTTCGGACCGGCCTTCGGCCTGGCGCGGCGCGAGGCGCTCTGGGCGATCCGGGCCCTGCGCGAGGCACCGCTGCCGCTGTTCGCGGCCGCCGAGGCGCGTGCGGGCGAGGCGCGTGCGGGTGCGACGCAAGGGGAGCTGGCGGAGGAGCCGGTGCAGCTCCGGCCGATGACGCCGGGCCGCGAGGTCGCCGAGGATTACCGCGCCACCAGCCTGTCCCTGCGCGGCCATCCGCTGGCCTTCCTGCGCGGCGACCTCGCCGCGGAGCGCTACGTCCGCTGCTCCGACCTCGAGCGGACGCGGGACGGCGGGCGCGTCGCGGTCGCGGGCCTGGTGCTGATCCGGCAGAAGCCGGGCTCGGCCAAGGGCGTCATGTTCATCACGCTGGAGGACGAGACCGGCATCGCCAACCTGATCGTCTGGCCCGGTTTGTTCGAGCGGCAGCGGGCGCTGGTGCTGCGCGCCGGATTGCTCGGCTGCCGCGGTCGGGTCCAGAGGCAGGGCAAGGTCCTGCACCTGATCGTGGAGCATCTCGTCGACCTGTCCTCTTGGCTGGGTCGAATCGGGGGCGACGAGGGGTTCGCGCTGGCGACGGGCCGCGGCGACGAGGCCCGGCACGGTGGCTCCCCCGATCAGCGCGTTGCTCCGTCCCGCTCGACGGTCCCATCGGATCCGCCGTTGGCGCGCGCGCGGGACATTCTCATTCCGGACCTGCATCTCGACGGGCTGCGTGCGGCTCCCGATGCGCCCACCATCCGTGTGGCCTCACGAAATTTCCGCTGAGCTCAAAGCCAACTCTGATTTCTGTAGAGAGCGAGGGAACAACATATGATCGATGGGCTTGGCAGATGAAAAAATATTCACGCGCACACCCGGATCGCAGATATATTGTGATGGACATTGGGCGCACGCCCCGACCTCTATGGATCCCTCCCAGCGACACTGATTGGCGGCTCGGCCCAGGTCGTATCTTCGGGGAGCAGGTCACGTCGCGTCCTTGATCGTGCGGTTCATTCGCTCGACCTGACCGTTGGTCCAAGGGTGACGCGACTTGGTCAGACGATGGTCGATATCGTTGCGGGCGCAGGCAAGCTCGAAGCTGTGGGCCCGGAAGGTCTCGCCGGCTGCAATCGCTTCCTTGATGATGGAGGCGGCTGAGGCGACGTTGCCGGGCCTGGTGAAGTTGCGATCGAGCAGGCCGAGAGAGCCGTCGCGACGGCCATGATCGGTGCCAGCAGGGCTTTGCGGCATCGTTCACCTCTCCCGAATCGGGTTGTGAGTTCCGCTAGGCAGAGTGCTGCAGGATGGTCGCCAGTCTGCGTGAAAGCACCTTCGCCGCGCAGGCTCGGCCCCCGGCGGCTTCGCGGGCATCGAGGGCTTTCCTTTCAGGGGGAAGGTGCCGGCTCGCATCAGAACCTCGCACCCTCGGCTTCGACCCTCACGGCAGCGCCGGCACGGTCGAGTTCCAGTACGCGCTGCTCGCCTGGCCGTGCTGACAACGCGGCGAGCACCGCCTCGGGCGTGAGCCCGTCGAGCGGATGACCGTCGATCCGCAGCAGCCGGTCGCCCACTTCGACTCCCGGGACGAGGGGACGGCCGTCCCGAATTGCGACGGCGGCGA
Source organism: Methylobacterium hispanicum (assembly GCF_022179285.1). Taxonomy (GTDB): domain Bacteria; phylum Pseudomonadota; class Alphaproteobacteria; order Rhizobiales; family Beijerinckiaceae; genus Methylobacterium; species Methylobacterium hispanicum. The sequence continues at coordinate 105,412 of NZ_BPQO01000010.1, forward strand.
CGATGTAACCCGTATCGCGCCGGACCAATGTGAGGCCGACACCGTCGAGATCGCCTGAACTGGCCGCGCGTTGCCGCTCCCAGAAGCTCTTCCCGGCAGCATAGTCGAGCGTCAGGCGGACACCATCGAGCACGTTGTTGCCGAGCCAGCCGACCACCGGCTCACCGACACCGGCCTGCCACGCGTCCCAGAAGATCTCGCCGAGCGCGGCCTCGCCGATCGTGCCACCCACTGGCCCGGTGCCGAGCGCGCCGACATCCGGGATCGACAATCCGGGGAGATCGAGGCGGGGCAGGCGGATCACCGTCCCAGCGGGTTCGAGGCCGAGATCTGCCATCGCGAGGTTGGCACGTCCGACCGCACCGTCCGCCCGACGCCATTCCGGGTGCCGGCCGAGCCACGTCGCGACGGTGCGCCCCCGCAACCACGTGTAGGGTGCACCGATATCGAGAACGAGCGGAACCGTCCGCCCGTCGATCAGCGCGTCCGTCACCGCAATGCCGGAGGCGGAATTGACGCGGACAGGCACAGGCACGCCGCGTGGCCGCAGCATCCCAGGACGCGCCAGGGTCAGAGTTGCAGCACGGGGATCGACCGTGACCAAGAAGTGCCGGAGCACCCCGGCGGGCAACGCGGCCTCCACGGAGCGGGGCGCGAACAACAGGTCGAAGAGATCCTGTTCGCCGATGCGCCCGGGCCCATCGATGACGGATCGTCCACCGACCGTCACGCCGATGGCACCGATCCGCATCGCGAGGTCACGGCCCTCGGTGAGGCCCAGTTCCCGATACAGCCCTTCCGACAAGATCGGAGCGGGCGCACCCATGTTGAGCCAGGCGAGCGCCTGCCGCTCGCTGCCGTCCGGACGCCGGAAGCCGACGGATACGAGCCAGCGGCCGGAGGCGCGCTGCATCGGCAGCGTCACTGCGGTGCCGGCACCTGCCGGCCAGACGACGGCGACCTGATCCACCCTCGGGGCGGAGGGGATGCAAGCCGCGAGCGACACGACGGTAAAGAGCAGCACCAGCGCACGCGAAAGGGTCGGCATGGGCATAGGTCTCCGCTCCCACGGCACGGATGCGCGGGTTCGAGGCCAGATGGCGGGACGGTCAGCCGGCTCGGCGCAGCGCGTCCTCGCCGTCGGGCAGGTATTCGAGCAGGTCTCCCGGCTGGCAGTCGAGTTCGCGGCAGATCGCCTCGAGCGTCGCGAAGCGTACCCCCTGGACCTTGCCGGACTTGAGCAGCGACAGGTTCGCCTCGGTGATCCCGACGGCGCGGGCGAGATCCTTCGATTTCCGCTTGCGTCGGGCGAGCATCACGTCGAGCCGCATCACGATCGGCATCAGACGAACCCGTCCCGGTCGTCCTTGATCGCCTGCCCGGCCCGGATGAGTTCGGACAGGACGATCAGGAACGCCGCGAGCAGGAGGGCGTGGAGCGAGGAGGTGCGCCACCATGCCAGGTCCACCCCATGCCCGACGAGACGGACGAGGATCTGCCCGGCGGCCGGCGCGACGGCATAGGCCAGGAGTCCGATCGCCATGCGGCGCAGGCGGGATGCGTGACCGGCCGCGAAGACCGCGCCGGCCGCGAGATCGCGCAGCAGGGCACGCAGGTGGCAGAGCACGAACAGGACCGGGACCTGGGTCGCGGTGAAAGTCACCGCATAGGCGAGACGGGTCGGCCAAGGCAGCGCCCCGAAGGAAACGAGGCCGGCGATGCCGTCCGGACGCGAGCCAAGGAAGCCTGCTCCCGGCGCGAGCCAGAGGAATGCACCCTGGAAGACCAGCCCGAGCGACAGCACGATCCCGGTGAAGACGACGAAGCCTGCGAGGATCATCGTGACGAGGGAAGCCATGCAACTGGCCCAGCGCCGGAGCGCAGGATAGCCGTCGGGCTCCGGCTGGACCGGCTCGTCCCGGCGCGGAAGGGCAACGACGTTCGGCATTCCGACTCCTACGGGTCGGAGATACCGCAGAAAATACTTTCTGTGCAACGATAATTTCGGCTGCGTACCATCTTCCAGTCCGACGGCAGCGCCAGATGGGCGGAAGTGCCCCGAAAGGCTCGACCGTGAACGTCTGTTTCGGCGGCAGCGGCGAAAATCGCTTTCCTCCGAGCGCCTGTTCGTCCTGGTTTGCCAAGGACGGACCCCATATCCGGCACGGGCCGTTCCAGCTATCAGCCCGCCCATGTTCAGCTCGTCCCTGCCCGGCACCGCCTCCCTGCTCGCCCCCGACGACATCGCCCACGTCATCCAGGTGGCGCTGGCCCCGGCCTTCCTGCTGAGCGCGCTGGCGACCCTGCTCAACGTGTTCTCGACCCGGCTCGGGCGCGTGGCCGACAAGGTCGATGCCGCCGCGGCCACGCTCCGCACCGCCGGCCCGGCCGAGGCCGGCGGCCTCTCGCGCCAGCTCGCCTTCCTGCGCCGCCGCTCCTTCGTGCTCGATCTCGCGGTGGTGCTCGCCTGCGCCGCCGGGGTGATGACCGGTGCCGCGGTGCTGACGCTGTTCGTGGGCGCCCTGCGGGACGCCGCGACCGCCTCGGTGCTGTTCGGCTGCTTCGGGGCGGCGTTGGTCTGCACGGTCGCGGCGCTGACCGCCTTCCTGGTCGAGATCCTGATGGCCGGCCGCGGCATCCGCGACGAGGTGGACCGCCAGCAGGTCCACGCCTCCGACCGCGGCGCCGGGTCCCCCGGCGCCGGGCGGCCGTGAGCTGGGCCGCGCGGCGCCCCGACACGGGCGCCGCCGCGCGCCCTTGAGGCGGACAAGCGCAACCGCTACCTCTCGGGGGTCGGCCCCGGCGGCCGTCGATCGGACAAGGGCAGCCGTGGCCCCACCCATCCCGCCGCTTCCGGAGATCGATCCCGGCGCCCCGCGCAGGCGGGTGAGCGCCCGCGGGCGGCTGCGGACCTACTTCCTCACCGGCATCATCGTGGCGGGGCCCTTGGCCATCACCGCCTACCTGACCTGGTGGTTCATCGCGCTGATCGACGGCTGGGTGAAGCCGCTGGTGCCGGCGAGCTACCTGCCGGACCACTACCTGCCCTTCTCGATCCCCGGCCTCGGCCTCGTCATCGCCTTCCTGGCGGTAACGCTGCTCGGCTTCCTCACGGCCAACCTCGTCGGGCGCTCGGTGATCGAGTTCGGCGAGGTGCTGCTCGCCCGCACGCCGGTGATCTCGGGGCTCTACCGGGGCCTGCGCCAGATCTTCGAGACCCTGTTCTCGGCCAACGGCACCTCGTTCCGCACGGTCGGGCTGGTCGAGTTCCCCGTGAAGGGCACGTGGTCGGTGGTCTTCCTCTCGGCGCCCGCGGCGGCCGAGGTGCAGGAGGCCCTGCCGCGCGGCGAGGGCGCGGGACACGACTATGTCGGGGTGTTCCTGCCCTGCGCGCCGAACCCGACCACGGGGTTCTTCTTCTACCTGCCGCGCTCGGACATCATCGAGGTCGGCATCAGCGTGGAGGACGCGGCCAAGCTGGTGATGTCGGCCGGCGTGATCCAGCCGGAGGACCCGCAGGGGCGGCTGCACGCGATGGCGGCGACCTTGCGGACGGCGCAGCAGGGGGATGGCGAGGCGCGTCCGAAGGCGGAGCGGCAGGACGCCTGAATTCGGGCGGCCGGCGGAGCGCGGCCCCGGATGTCCGGCCCGGCCACACGGGGCCGGGCGGAAGGGAGGCTTAAGAGGCGCTCGCGGTGATGACCGGAGCCTTGGCGACGGGCGCGTTGCGCAGGCCGCCCATCCAGCCCGTCGAGGTCTCGGCCGCCAGCAGCAGAGCCAGCGCCAGGGCGAGGCCGTTGGCCGCGAGGAAGAGCGGGCGCGCGGCGGCGCGCACCGTGTCGGCGGTCGCCTCGGCGGCCGGGGCCTTGGCGGCGGCGCCGTCCGTGATCGGCAGGAGCCACGCCTCGTGCGCGGTCCAGCCCTCGGACGAGCCCGGGAGGCCTTGGAACGGTCCGTTGAGCATCGGCTTGCCCTCCGTCTTTTCGCTGTCGGTCCCCTATGGGTTCAGGAAACCGTTCATCTCGAGTTAAGGTTGGAGCCTGAACGCTGCAAGGGATAATGCCCCCGCCGCGCCTCCGGCACAAGCCGGAATCTGAACGCCACCTGAACCGCTGGGTCGCAGGGAGCGTTCCGCCCTGCGTATTCATCCCGCGTTCACGAGGCCGCGAGAGGGTCGCGGCGTGGCTTTTCCGGGGCGCGGGCGTTCAGGTTCGGCGAGCGAACGCCGGCTCGCCTCAGCCCGCCTCGAGCAGCCGGATCGCCGCCTCGCGCTCGAACAGGTAGAGCAGCACCCGCAGCGCCCGGCCCCGCGCGCTCCGCAAGCCCGGATCGCGCTCCACGATCATGCGGGCGTCGTCGCGGGCGGCCTCCAGCAGATTCGCGTCGCTTTCCAGCCGGGCGAGCCGGAAGGCCGCCACACCGGACTGGCGCGTGCCCAGCACCTCGCCCTCACCGCGCAAGCGCAGGTCCGCCTCGGCGATGCGGAAGCCGTCCTCGCTCTCGCGCATCATCTCCAGGCGCGCGCGCGAGACCTGGCCCAGCGGCCCGCGGAAGAGCAGCAGGCAGGAGGAGGCCGCCGAGCCCCGCCCGACCCGGCCGCGCAGCTGGTGGAGCTGGGCCAGCCCGAAGCGCTCGGCGTGCTCGATCACCATGATGCTGGCCTCCGGCACGTCCACGCCCACCTCGACCACCGTGGTGGAGACGAGGAGCTTGGTCTCGCCCGCCTGGAAGCGGGCCATGGCGGCATCCTTGTCGGGGCCCGGCATCTTGCCGTGGATCAGCCCGACCGCGGCGCCGAAATACTTCTGCAGGTCCTCGAACCGGGCTTCCGCCGCGGCGAGGTCCACGAACTCGGATTCGGCCACCAGCGGGCAGATCCAGTAGGCGCGCTCGCCCCGCTCGAAGGCGCGCCCGAGCCCGGCCACCACCTCCTCGATCCGGTCGACGGAGAGCGTCACGGTCTTGATCGGCTGGCGGCCCGCGGGCTTCTCGTCGAGGACCGAGACGTCCATGTCGCCGAAGAAGGTGAGCGCGAGGGTCCGCGGGATCGGCGTCGCGGTCATCACCAGGAAGTCGACCGCCTCGCCCTTGGCGCCGAGCGCGAGGCGCTGGTGCACGCCGAAGCGGTGCTGCTCGTCCACCACCGCGAGGCCGAGATCGCGGAACACCACCGCCTCCTGGAACAGCGCGTGGGTGCCGACCAGCACGTCGATCTCGCCCGCCGCGAGGTCCTTGAGCGTGGCGCGGCGCTCGGCCGCCCGGTCGCGGCCGGTGATCAGGCGCAGCCGCAAGGGGCCGGCGAGGGGCGCCAGGCGCTCGTAGTGCTGGCGGGCCAGGATCTCGGTGGGCGCCATCAGGGCGGCCTGCCGCCCGGCCTCGACGGCCGACGCCATGGCGAGCAGCGCCACCGCGGTCTTGCCCGAGCCGACATCGCCCTGGAGCAGGCGCAGCATGCGCCGGTCGGCGGCCAGATCCGCGCGGATCTCGGCGACCGCGCGGGCCTGCGCCCCGGTGAGCCCGAAGGGCAGGCCGGCCTCGATATCCGCGCTCAGGCGCCCGTCGCCCGCGTTGACGCGGCCGGCCTTGCGGCGCTGGCGGGCGCGCAGCAGCGCCAGCGCCAGCTGCGAGGCCAGGAGTTCGTCGTAGGCCAGTCGCCGCCGGGTCGGCGTGGAGGGTGGCGGCTGGAGCGGGTCGGTAGCCTTCGGGGGCGCTTCTCTCGGCCGGTGCTCGGCCGAGAGCGCCTCGGCGAAGGGCGGCCAGGTGTTGCGGGCGAGCCAGGCGGGGTCCTGCCACTCGGGCAGGACCGGCAGGCGCTCCAGGGCGGCCACCGCCAGCTTGCCGATGGCCCGCGAGGTCAGGCCTTCGGTCGCGCCGTAGATCGGCTCGACCGGGGGGAGGGCGGCCAGGCCCTCCGCGTCCATGATGCGGGCGGGGTGGACCATCTGGCGGTGCCCGTCCCAGAGCTCGATCTTGCCCGAGACGTAGCGGTGGCTCCCCAGCGGCAGCATCTTGGCGATGCGGGGCGCGGGCATGCCGAAGAACACCAGGGTGATGTCGCCGCTCTGGTCCTCGGCCAGCACCCGGTGCGGGCGCCGCCCGGCGCCGGGCTGGGGCGGGCGGTGCTCCACCACGGTGACGCCGAGCGTCACCGGCTCGCCCGGCGGCGCCTCGGCGATCGAGCCCTTCATCTGCCGCGACACGCCCCCGTAGGGCAGGTGGAACAAGAGATCGACGATGCGGGCGGGCTGCTCCGGCGTGCCGAGCAGCCGCTCGATCATCGGCGCCATCTTGGGGCCCACACCGGGCAGGCCGCGGGCCGGGGCGAAGAGCGGGTCGAGCAGGCTCGGGCGCAGATCGGGCGTGTCGTCGGTCATCGAGCGGGAAGGGTAGGGCGGGGGTGTTACGATCCGGTCTTACGGGCCGGTCTCGCGATCCGACACAGCACGCCATAGCGGCACAAACGCGACGCGCCCCCTCTCCCATAGGGAGAGGGTTGGGGTGAGGGGTATGCCGTCCCAGACTGCGCACGTGGTCGACGCGCGTTCAGCTCAGCGTCTTACTCTGAAACCTCATACCCCTCACCCGGCTTTCTGCGAAAGCAGACCTCTCCCTATGGGAGAGGGGACCCGCGCTTTCTCGGACAGCGCGGCGAGGCGGCACGGCGCGCAGCGCTGCCCCGTCCCGGTGCCGACGCGTCGCGCTCGCATCTGGCGGCCGGAGACTCTACATGAGCGGGCGACCACCATTGCCCAGGATCGTCCGATGTCCGGCACCACCCGCTCCAGCGCGGATCTCGACCCGCGCCGCCGCCGCACCCTCTACCGCGCCTGGCACCGGGGCATCCGCGAGATGGACCTGATCATGGGCCGCTTCGCCGACGCGGAGATCGGCACGCTCTCGGACGAGGAGCTGACCGCGTTCGAGGCGCTGATCGAGGTGCCGGACCGCGACCTGTTCGGCTGGCTCACCGGCGAGAGCGCGGTGCCGGAGAACTACGACACCGCGGTCTACCGGCGCCTCAAGGCGTTCCACAAGCACGACGCGCCGATCCACTGATCGGGCGCGACCGACGACGGCGCGCGGCCCCGGCTGCGCGCTCCCTCCCCCTCTGCGGGGGAGGGAGACGGCGCGGGTCTTGAAGAACAGAATCGACAGCACGATCCAGATGGCTAAACCCCAGCCCAAGCCCCCGGCACCCGCACCGAAGCCGCAGGTCGCGCGCTTCGCCCTGCCGAAATCCGCGCCGCTCACCAAGGCGATCGACGCCCTCAAGGCCGGCGACAGCCCGGTCCTGGCGGGCGTGCCCGAGGGCTTCGACGCCCTCGTGGTGGCCGACCTCGCCCGCGCCCTGTCGCGCGGGCACGAGGGCCCGGCGGTGCTGGTCCACGTGGCGCGCGATTCCGGGCGCTCGGCGGCCTTCGCGAGCGCGCTGCGCTTCGTCGCCCCCGAGATCGAGGCGATGAGCGTGCCGGCCTGGGACTGCCAGCCCTACGACCGCACCTCCCCGACCGCCGCCGTCTCGGCCCAGCGCATGACCGCGCTCTCGCGCCTCACCCGGTCGCGCTCCACGGAAGAAGCGCCCCGCATCCTCCTCACCACGGTCAACGCCCTGGTGCAGCGCGTGCCCCCGCGCGACCGCATCGCGGTCGAGACCTTCTCGGCGGCGATCGGCAACGTCGTGTCGATGGACAAGGTGGTGGCCTGGGTCGAGGCCAACGGCTTCCTGCGCACGGGGACGGTGCGCGACACCGGCGAGTACGCGGTGCGCGGCGGCATCCTCGACCTCTCGCCGCCGGGGCTGCCGAACCCGATCCGCCTCGACTTCTTCGGCGACACGCTGGAATCGATCCGCGCCTTCGATCCGGAGACGCAGCGTACGGTGGGGCAATTGCGCTCCCTCGACCTCGTGCCGATGAGCGAGGTGCAGCTCACCACCGAGACGATCCGGCGCTTCCGCCAGGGCTACATCACCAGCTTCGGCGCGGTGACCCGCGACGACCGCCTCTACGAGACGGTGAGCGAGGGCCGCCGCTACAGCGGCCTCGAACACTGGATGCCGCTCTTCTACGACAAGCTCGACACCCTGTTCGACTACGTGCCGGGCGTGCCGCTCGTCTTCGACCCGCAGGTCGAGGACGCGGTGTCCGAGCGCATCGCCCTGGTGCAGGACTACTTCCAGGCCCGCGAATCGGCGCTCAAGACCCCGCAGGCGGGCGTCGCGCCCTACAAGCCGCTGCCGCCGCGCGCGCTCTACCTCACCCCGAACGAGTGGAAGGAGCGGGTCGGCACCGCCCGCACCGTCCAGCTCAGCCCGTTCTCGGAGCCCGAATCCGCGTCCCGCGCGGTGATCGATTGCGGGGCCAGGGCGGGCCGCAACTTCGCGCCCGAGCGCCAGAGCGAGTCGGCGAGCGTGTTCGACGCGGCGGTGGCCCATATCCGCGAGCTGCAGGGATCCGGGCATCACGTGATCCTGGGCGCGTGGTCCGACGGCTCGCGCGACCGGCTCTGCGGCGTGCTCAGCGACCACGGCTTCCGCAAGCCCGTGGCGATCACCCGGCTCACCGATGTCTACGCGCTCAAGCGCGGCACCGACGCGGCGGTCGCGGTCTGGGGCCTGGAAGCCGGCTTCGTCGCGGGCGAGCTCGCGGTGGTCTCCGAGGGCGACATCCTGGGCGACCGGCTGGTGCGCCAGAAGCGCAAGGCCAAGCGGCCGCAGGACGTGATTCTGGAGGTGCAGGCGCTCCAGCCCGGCGACCTCGTGGTCCATGCCGACCACGGCATCGGCCGCTTCGTCGGCCTCAAGACCATCACGGCGGCGGGCGCCCCGCACGATTGCCTGGAGCTGCAGTACACCGGCGGCCTGCTGCTGCTGCCGGTCGAGAACATCGAGCTGCTGACCCGCTACGGCTCGGAGGATTCGGAGGTTGCGCTCGACCGCCTCGGCGGCGGCGCGTGGCAGGCCCGCAAGGCCAAGATGAAGCGCCGCATCCTCGAGATGGCGGGCGAGCTGATCAAGGTCGCCGCGCAGCGCTTCGTGCGGCAGGCGCCGCGCCTGCATCCGCCGGACGGGCTCTACGGCGAGTTCGCGGCGCGCTTCCCCTACGACGAGACCGAGGATCAGGCCAACGCCATCGACGCGGTGCTCACCGACCTCAACGCCGGCCGGCCGATGGACCGGCTGGTCTGCGGCGATGTCGGCTTCGGCAAGACCGAGGTGGCGCTCCGCGCGGCCTTCGCGGCCGCCATCTCCGGCAAGCAGGTGGCGGTGGTGGTGCCCACTACGCTCCTCGCCCGCCAGCACTACCGGACGTTCGCCGAGCGCTTCAAAGGGCTGCCCGTCCAGGTGGCCCAGCTCTCGCGCTTCGTCTCCGCGGGCGAGCTGAAGCAGACCCGGGCGGGGCTGGCGCAGGGCACGGTGGACATCGTGGTCGGCACCCACGCGGTGCTCGCGAAGAACATCGCCTTCAAGGACCTCGGCCTGATCATCGTAGACGAGGAGCAGCATTTCGGCGTGGCCCACAAGGAGCGGCTGAAGACGCTCCAGGCCGACGTGCACGTGCTCACCCTCTCGGCGACCCCGATCCCCCGCACGCTCCAGCTCGCCATGACGGGCGTGCGCGAACTCTCGATCATCGCCACGCCCCCGGTCGACCGGCTGGTGGTGCGCAGCTTCGTGACGCCGTTCGACCCGCTGACCATCCGCGAGGCGCTGCTGCGCGAGCGCTACCGCGGCGGCCAGGCCTTCTACGTCGTCCCTCGGATCGAGGATCTGGCGGACGTGAAGAAGTTCCTCGACGCGGAGATGCCCGAGATCAAGGTCGCGGTGGCCCACGGCCAGATGGCGGCGGGGCAGCTGGAGGACGTGATGACGGCCTTCTACGAGGGCAAGTTCGACGTGCTGCTCTCGACCACGATCGTGGAATCGGGCCTCGACATCCCGACCGCCAACACCCTGATCGTGCACCGGGCCGACATGTTCGGCCTCTCGCAGCTCTACCAGCTCAGGGGCCGCGTCGGGCGGTCGAAGGCGCGCGCCTACGCGCTGTTCACGACGCCGGCCAACCGCACGCTCACCGCCCAGGCCGAGCAGCGCCTGAAGGTGCTGCAGAGCCTCGACACGCTCGGCGCGGGCTTCCAGCTGGCAAGCCACGACCTCGACATCCGCGGGGCCGGCAACCTCTTGGGCGACGCGCAGTCCGGCCACATCAAGGAGGTCGGCTACGAACTCTACCAGCAGATGCTGGAGGACGCGGTGATGGCGCTCAAGGCCGGCATCGAGGACGTGCCGGAGGAGGCGTGGTCGCCGACCATCGCGCTGGGCGCGCCCGTCACCATCCCCGAGACCTACGTGGAGGATCTGGGCGTGCGCCTCGCCCTCTACCGGCGGCTCGCGACCATCGAGAACGACGCCGAGATGGAGAGCTTCGGGGCCGAGCTGATCGACCGGTTCGGGCCGCTGCCGCCGGAGGTGGAGCAGCTCCTCAAGATCGGCACGATCAAGCTGCTCTGCATGGCGGCCAACGTCGAGAAGGTGGAGGCCGGGCCGAAGGGCGTGGTGGTCCACTTCCGCGAACGGAGCTTCGCCAACCCGCAGGGGCTGGTGGCGCTGGTGGCCGAGCAGGGCTCCTTCGCCAAGGTGCGGCCCGACATGAGCGTGGTCTTCATCCGCGAGCTCACCACGATCCCGGCCCGCCTGAAGACCGCGACCGAGGTGCTGCGCAGCCTCGCCGGCATCGCCCGCAAGGCGAAGAAGGCGGCGTAGCGAGTCCTGGGATCCCCAAGGGACGAGTCCCTTTCGGCGCCTAAAGGCGCTGCAGGCGGGGTCCCGGGGGGTGCAGCCCCGGATTTGATCTCTGCCCCCGGCTCTGCCGGGGGCAGAGATCAACGGCAGGGCTCTGCCCTGCACCCGCCAAAGGTCTCGACCTTTGGAATCCAGGACCGCCGCGGCATCGGCGCACCCGCGACGGACCCGGTACGCGGTCCTATCTGACAGTGTAAGACGCCGCTTACCGCCGGAGGCCCAGCCCGTGACCGATACCCGCACCGAGGTCGCCGTCGTCGGCGCGGGCGCCGCCGGGCTCGCCGCCGCGCTGGCGCTGGCGCAGGCCGGCGTCTCGACCGCCCTCGTCGGCCGGCACGCCCCCGTGGCGGACGGGCGCACCGTGGCGCTCCTCGACGGCTCGGTGCGCTTCCTCGACGCGCTCGGCGCCTGGGGCCCGCTCGCCCCCCAGGCCGCGCCGCTCGCCGTGCTGCAGATCGTGGACGATACCGGCAGCCTGTTCCGCCCGCCGCCCGCCCGCTTCCACGCCACCGAGATCGGGCTCGACGCCTTCGGCTGGAACGTCGAGAGCGCCGGCCTCGTCGAGTCGCTCCGCGCCCGCGCCCGGGAGACGCCGAACCTCGCGCTGATCGAGCAGGACGCGGACATCTGCCGGGCCGGCGAGGCCGAGGCCCGCCTGACGCTGGCAGGCGGCGGCGCGGTCGCGGCCCGCCTCGTGGTGGCCGCGGACGGCGCCCGCTCGCGCCTGCGCGTGGGCAGCGGCATCGCCGTGCGCGACTGGTCCTACCCCCAGGCGGCGCTCACCACGATCCTGGCCCACGAGCGGCCGCACCGGGACGTCTCGACCGAGTTCCACACAAGGCAGGGACCCTTCACCCTGGTACCCCTGCCGGGCGGGCACCGCTCCAGCCTCGTCTGGGTCACGGATACCGAGCGGGCCGAGGCGCTCTCGGCGCTGGACGAGGCGGGCCTCGCCGCCGCGATCGAGGCCCAGGCCAAGGGCATGCTCGGGCGGATGCGGATCGACGGGCCGCGCGGCCGGGTACCGATGCGGGGGCTCTCGGTGGCGAGCCCGGTGGCCCACCGCCTCGCGCTGATCGGGGAGGCGGCCCACGTCTTCCCGCCGATCGGCGCCCAGGGGCTGAACCTCGGGATGCGCGACGCCGCCGCCCTGCGGGACGCCGTGTGCCGGGCCGTCGCGGACGGGCGCGACCCGGGCTCGCGCGCCGCGCTCGCCGGATTCGCCCGCGACCGCCGCCGCGACGCCGCCTTGCGCACCGCGGCCGTGAACGGGCTCAACCGCAGCCTGCTCTCGGCGCTGGCGCCGGTCGATGCGCTGCGCGGCCTCGGCCTCGTCGCCATGCAGGCGGTCGGTCCCTTGCGCCGCGCCGTGATGCGCGAGGGCGTGCTGCCGCGATTCGGTGTGCCGGAGCTGATGCGGGCCCGACGCTGAACCCGGCCGGTTGCGTGCGCGCCGTCACCGCGCGGCGATGCGGCGACCTGTAGGCGAGGGGGGAGAGGGTGTCGCGCGGATGCCATCATCCGCGCCTAGACATCGGGATGGGGAACGAATCGGGCGCCCTAGCGCTCCGGCTCCTGCAGCACGTAGGCGCCGATGCGGCTCTGGAGATCGACGGGGCCGCCGGACCCGCGGGTGCGGCTCGCGTCGATGTCGATGATCGGAATGCCGCGGTCGCGCAGTTGGTGACGCAGGCGCTCGGCGCGGCGCCGGTACTCGGCATCGCGGCTGGAGGAGGCCTGGAGCAGGACGGCGGCCGGCCGCGCGATCACCGCGAGGACGTCGTCGGCCGCCTCGAGCGAGGCCGTGACGCTGGCGTAGCCGAGCTCGGCCAGTTCGCCGGCGAGTGAGTGGTCGACGGCGCGGACGCCGTCATCGACCACCAGCACTTGTTGCAGCGCACCCATAAGCTTGAGCGGTATCCTATCGTGCGCCTCGTGGGAAGAGGCCCGCGGCGTTAACTTGCGGCAACGCGATTTGGTTCGCCGGCAAGTTTGCAGTGCGAAGATAGGGCGGCCCGCCTGAGCCGCACATGAACCGCGCGCGAAAAATCCGCCCGCGCGCTCGCGCGGAGCACGAGCCCGCGCGCGCAACGCCCTGAAAAGGCACGACACGCCGCCCTTCGGGGGCCGGCACGGGCGGCCGGCCGGACGCGGCGCGGCCCCGACCGCCTCCCTCGACCGGGCCCGATCGGGCTCATCCGAAAAAGTCGGCGTCCCCGGTCCGGGCCGGCATCGGTCGTCGGACCGGAACCTGGCTTCAGCCCGGCATCGGTTGGTCGGCCGGCACCGGCTGGTCGGCCGGCACGAGGCCGGTGGCCGTCCCGGCCAGCAGGGTGGCGCGGTAGGGGGCCGGGCGCCACGCCTCCGCCCCGGGCAGGGCGGGCATCCCGTCGCGGATCGGGCCGGCCCGGCAGGCGGCGCCGCGCAGGCTCAGGCTGCCGTCCGCGCCGCAGCGCAGCTCCATCAGCCCGGCGGGCAGCGCCGTGCCGGCGGGATCGGCGAGCGCCAGGGCGATGTCGTCGGCCCCGCGGGCGCGGCTCAGCAGGGCCTCCTCGTCGAGGGCGAGCGCGTCGACGATGCGGGGCCCGTCGAGACGGCCGGTCCGGAGCTGGCGCGCGGTCAGCCGGGCCGGGGCCCGGTGGGCGAGCGTCAGCGCGCGCAGGCCGCCGAGGGGCAGTTCGTGCAGGACGCTCTCCAGGAAGGCGGGCGCGACCAGATGCAGCCCCCGGGGCTCGGCCGCGGTGAGCGCCCCCCGCAGGGCGGCGGCGTCGAGCACCGGCATGCAGGCGAGCGTCGCGCCCGCGACCAGGGCGGCCCCGAGCCCGGTCGCGAGGCCGCGCAGGTCGTCGGGCGGGAGCAGAGTGAGCAGGCGCTCGCCCGGGCCGATCCGGGCGGCGTCGAGGTGCAGGGCCGCCGCCGCGAGCAGCGCCTCGCCGGGGCGGTAGACGGGCCGCGCGGGATCGCGCCCGGCGAAGCTCACGAGGCCGCGGGCGGGGGGCGGCGCCTCGGCCGGGCCGGTTCCGCGCTCCAGCGCCAGGGCGTCGAGGTTGATCACCCCGTCGGGCACGTCGGGACCGAAGGCGGCCAGATAGCGCAGGGCGAAGTGCTGCAGGGCGACCCGGCACAGGATCTCGGCGGGGCGGCGGCCGCCGAGCCGGGCCTGGGTCAGCACGGCCGGGATCCCGGCGGCCTCCACGGCGGCCAGCACCTGGGCCTCCTCCCAGGCGGCGGGCATCGGGCAGGGCACGTGGCCGGCGGCCTCCACGGCGAGGTGGGCGACGAGGGACTCGCTGCTGCCCGCGAACCAGAGGCCGACCCGGCTGCCCGGCGCGAGGCGCCAGGCGCGGATGCCGCGGGCGAGGCGGGCGACGATCTCGGCCGCGGCGCCGTAGGTCCAGCTCATCCCGGGCCGGCCGCTCCAGCCGGGCTTGTCGCCGAGGTCCACGAAGGCGGGGCGGGCCGGGTGGGCGGCGGCGGTGGCGCGCAGCAGCCCCGCGAGGCCGGAGCCGGCCAAGGGGGCGGAGCCGGCCAAGGGGGCGGAGCCGGCCAAGGGGCCGGAGCCGGCCAAGGGGGCGGAGCCGGCCAAGGGGCCGGCGAGGAGGGCGCCGGACGCCGGCTCCCGTCCGGCCGCCGGATCGGGCGGGGACGTCTCGCGCCGGAACGCCGTGGCCTGCGCCTGCACCTGTCGTCTCCCTCGGGGGCGCGACGGGGCCGCCGCGAGTTGCCATCGATGCCCCGGCATGGTTAACGGCGCGCTAACGCGCCGACGCGGCCCCGGACTCACCCGATCTCCGGTGCCGCGTCGCCGGTGTCATGCCTTCGCCTCAATCGGCGGGAAAGCAGGCCGCCCGGTCGCCCCGGGTCGGGCTTGCGGGCCCGCCGGGCCGGGCGCGACGCGCATCGCGCCGGACGGTTCCCGCGCCGGGGCGCGGACGGGAGCCGGACCGGCGCCCGCCGCGACGCCGCGAAGGTCCACGGTCCTGCGTCACGATGGGCCTCGTCGTCCGGCGAGGCGCGCACCAGCCAAGCGAAACCCAGAGGGGTCTGAAGACGATGCCGTTCGCCACCCGTCCTGCGCATCTGATGCGCGCCGCCGCCATCGTCGCGATCGCGGGCCTCGCCGGGCCGGCGTTCGCCCAGCCGAAGAAGCCGGCGGCGGCCCCCGCCCCCGCCGCCCCGGCGCCGACCGCGCCCACCAACCAGACGGCGCAGCCCCAGGGCAACGGCCCGCAGATCATCAACGTGAAGTCGGAGCCGGGCCAGGCCGACTGGACCAAGGTCTGCGGCAAGGACCAGGGCTCGGGCACCGACATCTGCTACACCACTCGCGACTTCGTCTCCGACCAGGGCCAGCCGGTGCTGGCCGCCGCCGTCTACGAGATGAAGAACCCGCAGACGAAGCAGGAGGTGCGCGTGGTGCGCTTCCTGCTGCCGCTGGGCCTGCTCCTGCAGCCGGGCATCCGCTTCAACGTGGACGGCCAGCAGGCGACCCCGGGCAAGTTCGCGGTCTGCTTCCCGAACGGCTGCTTCGCCGAGGCCGGCGCCGTCGAGGCGGGCCTGATCGGCGCGATGAAGAAGGGCACGACCCTCAACGTCTCGGTGCAGAACCAGACCCAGCGCGAGGTCACCTTCGCGGTGCCGCTGGCGGGCTTCGGCAAGGCCTTCGACGGCCCGGCCATGGACCCGAAGGTGCTCGAGGAGCAGCAGAAGAAGCTCCAGGCCGAGCTGGAGAAGCGCTCCGAGGAGATGCGCAAGAAGCTCGAGGCCGAGAAGGGCCCCGCCGCGGCCGCCGCGCCGAAGCCCTGAGGGTTTCCGGACGGGACGCCCCCGCCCGCGCGGGGACTGAGATCGATGGCGACAGGGAAAGGCCGGGCGGGTGCCCGGCCTTTTCTCGTCACGCCGGGCTTCCGGATGCCCGCTTCGAATGAAGCGGCTTCCCCCTCTCCCCGCGCGCGGGGAGAGGGGGTCCGCGGCGCGCATCGCTCCCGACTTGGGTCCGAGAAAACTCAGTTCGGCGCCCGGTCCCGCACCCGGTACGTCCCGGTGTCGTCGCGCACGAACATCTCGCCGATCCCGGCGTGGCGCAGCGCCTCGCCGGAGGTGTCGGGCAGGAGGTTCTGCTCCGAGACATAGGCGACGTACTCGGTCTCCGCGTTCTCGGCGAGCAGGTGGTAGAAGGGCTGGTCCTTGCGCGGCCGCACCGCCTCGGGGATGGCGAGCCACCATTCCTCGGTGTTGTCGAAGACCGGATCGACGTCGAACACGATGCCGCGGAACGGGTAGATCCGGTGGCGCACGACCGCGCCGATGCCGAACTTCGCCGTGCGGAAGCCGGGCGCTGCCGGGGCCTGATCCGTGTTCGTGTCCTGATGCGTCATGCAGCGTCAGATAGGCGCAAGCCCCCGCCCTGTCATCGGGCGCCGTGGCCGCATCGCGGATGGTCATCGGGGATGTGGTCATGGATCCCGAAGGTCCGGGACCTTCGGCGGGTCCGGGCAAGGTTCGCGATCCTGGCCCCGGTCGTCCGGCGAAGCCGATCCGGGGCTCCGCCCCAACACCCCGCCGAAGGGCCCGGAGGCCCTTCGGGATCCCCGGGATGTCAGTCCAGCTTGTAGATCGCGGCGAGCTCCGGGTCCTTGGCGGCGACGAGCCGGGCGAGGTCCACGATCACCTTGGCCTGCTTCCAGGTGGCGTCGTCCTGCATCTTGCCGTCGAGCATCACCGCGCCGGTGCCGTCGGGCATGGCCGCGACGATGCGGGCCGCGAAGGCCACCTCGTCGGGATCGGGCGCGAAGACCCGCTTGGCGATGGCGACCTGGCTCGGATGCAGCGTCCAGGCGCCCGCGCAGCCCATCAGGAAGGCGTTGCGGAACTGCACCTCGCAGGCCGCCCCGTCCGAGAAGTCGCCGAAGGGCCCGTAGAAGGCCTTGATGCCGTTGGCCATGCAGGCATCCACCATCCGGGCGATGGTGTAGTGCCAGAGATCCTGCTGGGCGGAGACGCGCGCGGCCTCGCCCGCCGGGTCGGCGATGACCCGGTACTCGGGATGGCCGCCGCCGACCCGGGTGGTCTTCATGCCGCGGGACGCGGCGAGGTCGGCCGGCCCCAGGCTCATGCCGTGCATGCGCGGCGAGGCCGCCGCGATGGCGTCCACGTTGGCCACGCCCTCGGCCGTCTCCAGGATCGCGTGGACCAGGATGGGCTTGGCGACCCCGTGGCGCGCCTCGAGCTGGGCGAGCAGCTGGTCGATGTAGTGGATGTCCCAGGGCCCCTCGACCTTGGGCACCATCACCACGTCGAGCTTGGACCCCACCTCGGAGACGATCTCGAACAGGTCGTCGAGAATCCAGGGGGAGTTGAGGGCGTTGATGCGGGTCCAGAGGCCGGTGCCGGTGGCGGCGAAGTCGGTCGCCCGCGCCATCGCCACGAAGCCTTTGCGGGCGGCCTCCTTCTGGTCCATCGGCACCGCGTCCTCGAGGTTGCCCAGCACCACGTCCACGCTGCCTGCGAGTTCCGGCACCCGGGCGCGGACCTTCTCGACGTGGGGCGGCACGAAGTGGATCATCCGCTCGAGCCGGACCGGCAGGTCCCGGAACGGGGCCGGCGCGCCGGTGGCGAGCGGCTGGAAGAAGCGGCGCGGCAGTTTCATGGGTCGTCCCTCCCGAAGTCTTCTGTGTCCCCGTTATGGCGAGGCTTCGGCCGAGGTAAAGCCGTCCCTTCGTCCTGTCCTCGGGCGGGTCCGGCGCGGGGCCGCCGAAGGTCCCTCAAAGGTCCCTCAAGCGGCGGCGCACGGGCGGTCGCGGTGCCTGTCGGCACAGCAATGCGGCATCGGGGGCGGAAGGATCGGAACTTGACAATAGTCTTGGCGTTCTTCGTGCGAGGCGGGCACTTCTGATACGGGACACGAGCCATGTCCGGACTGACACGGCGGCCCATCGCGGCGCTCGCGGCGGCATGCATGCTGTCCGCTGCTTTTCCCGATCTGTCCCTGGCCGGACCGAATACAGCCAAGGTTGCCGAAAAGCCCGTCGAGAAGCCTGGCACGCGCGCGGCCTTCACGGCCGAAGACATGGCCGCGGCCCGGCCTGCCGGGCTCGACCGCCCGGTGCGGATCCCGGGCGACGAGCCGGCGGCCTTCCAGGCGCTGATCGACGACGCCCCCGCGGCGGCCGAGCCCTGGCTGGTGCTCTCGGGCGGCGGCGAGGACGGCGCCTTCGCGGCCGGGCTGCTCGCCGGCTGGAGCGCGGCCGGCACCCGGCCGGATTTCGGGGTGATCACCGGCGTCAGCACCGGCGCGCTGATCGCGCCCTTCGCCTTCGTCGGCCGGCCCGGCGACGCCCCCCTGCGCGAGGCCTACACCACCATCACGGCGGCCGACGTGTTCGAGTTCGGCGGCTCCGACGTGGCGCTCACCGACACCTGGCCGCTCAAGCGGCGCATCGACCGGGCGGTGACGCCGGCGCTCCTGCAGGCGGTCGCGGCCGAGCACGCCAAGGGGCGGCGGCTTCTGGTGGCCACCACCGAGATCGACAGCGGCCGCCCGGTCCTCTGGGACCTCGGCGCGATCGCGGCCTCGGCCGGGCCGAAGGGCGCCGACCCGAAGGCGCTCGGCCTGTTCCGGTCGATCGTGCTGGCCTCCTCGGCGGTGCCGGGGGTGTTCCCGCCGGTCGCGATCGACGCCACCCTGGCCGACGGGCGCGCCATCCGGGAGCTGCACGCGGACGGCGGCACCACGGCGCCGTTCTACCTCGCGCCGAAGCGGGCGCTGACCGCGGCGCTCACCGGCGCGCAGCTCGTGCGCATCCCGGCCCGCACGGTCTACGTGGTGGTCAACAACAGCACCCGGCCGCATTTCGAGATGGCGCGCCCGACCACCCTCTCGGTGCTCGGCCGGGCGATGTCGGCGGCGATCAAGGCGCAGTTGCAGGACGCGCTCGCGCTCTCGGGCGCCTTCGGCCGCCGCGAGGGCCTCGATCTGCAGGTCGCCGAGATCGACGGCCGCTTCACCGCGACCGCGCCGGGCCCGTTCGACCAGCGCTACATGCAGGCGCTCTACGCCCACGGCGAGAAGCTCGGCCGCGCGGGCGACGCCTTCACCGGGCAGGCAGGCCCCGGCGGCCAGGGCGAGCCGCAGACCCTGGCGCGGCGGTAAGGCGAGGCGCGCGCGGAGGGCGGGCGCCGATCTAGGCCAGCACCCGCACCGGCGCGCCGGCGAGCCAGGCCTCGATATCCTCGACCGCTTCCGAGAAGTAGGTCCGGTAATTGGCCGCGCTGACGTAGCCGAGATGGGGCAGCGCCAGCACGTTCGGCAGGGTGCGGAACGGGCTGTCGGCGGGCAGCGGCTCGGTCTCGAACACGTCGAGTCCCGCCCCCGCGATGCGGTTCTGGCTGAGCGCGGTGACGAGGGCCGCCTGATCGACGAGGCCGGCGCGTGCGGTGTTCACCAGGAAGGCGGTGGGCTTCATCCGGGCCAGATCCTCCGCCCCGATGAGGCCGCGCGTGGCCTCCGACAGCACGAGGTGGAGCGTGACGACGTCGCTCTCCGCCAGCAGGGCCGCCTTGGAGGGCGCGCGCCGCACGCCCGCCGCTTCGGCCCGCGCGTCGTCGAGGTTCGGGCTCCAGGCCGCGACCTCCATGTCGAAGGCCCGCGCCACCCGGGCGATCCGGGTGCCGATCTTGCCGAGCCCGACGATGCCGAGCCGGGCGCCCGCCAGATCCGTGCCGACGCTCGCCTGCCAGGGCCCGCCCGCCCGCAAGGCCGCGCTCTCCGGCGCGACCCGGCGGGCGAGCCCGAGGATCAGCGCCCAGGTCAGCTCGGCCGGGGGCGCCGGGTGGCTCGCCGTGCCGCAGACCGTGACGCCCTGCCGCTTCGCCGCCGCGAGGTCGATGGCGGCGTTGCGCATGCCGCTGGTGACGAGCAGCCGCAGGGTCGGCAGCCGCGCCAGCAGCGAGGCCGGGAAGGGCGTGCGCTCGCGCATGATCACCAGGATCTCGGCGCCTCCGATCCGCTCCACGAGCGCGTCCGGGTCGGCGAGCGTCTCGTGCAGGGCCGTCACGCCGACGCGGCCGGCGAGCCGGTCCCAGGCGGCGAAATGCCGGGCCGCGTCCTGGTAGTCGTCGAGGATCAGGCAGGTCTTCATGCGGGCCGCTCCCGGGCGATCACTCGGCCGCCGGCGCGGCGGGGGTCTCGGCAGGGGACTCGGCGGAGATGGCGCCTTCCTTCACCAGCACCTCGTGGGCGGCCTTGAAGGCCTCCAGCCCCGCGGGGATGCCGCAATAGGCGGTCGCGTGCAGGAGCGCCGCCTTGATCTCCTCGACCGTGACCCCGTTGGTGAGCGCGCCCTTGACGTGGAGCTTCAGCTCGGCCGGCTTGCCGAGCGCGGTCAGCATCGCGAGGTTGAGGAGCGAGCGCGTCCGGCGGTCGAGCGTGGGGTCGCCCCAGGCCCAGCCCCAGGCCCAGCTCGTGGTGGCGCGCTGGAAGGCCATCATGAAGGGGTCGGCCTTCGCCAGCGACGCATCGACGTAGTCCGCGCCCAGCACCGCCCGGCGGATCGGCAGGCCCTTCTCGAACAGCGCCTCGTCGGACATCGTCGTCTCCCCGGTTCCGTATCGGTCTTGCCCGTATCGGTCTTGCCGCCTTCCCTAACACCATTGCGCCGGGCGCGGCGTCCGTTATCTCGGGCGCGGGGGAAACTTCATCCGAGGACGAGACGATGCCCAAGGCGATCCGGGTTCACGAATACGGCGGCCCCGAGGTGATGGCCTACGAGGATGTCGAGCGGCGCGAGCCCGGTCCCGGCCAGATCCGCGTGAAGCTCACGGCCATCGGCGTGAACTTCATCGACATCTACTTCCGCTCCGGCGCCTACAAGGCGGCCCAGCTTCCCTTCACCCCCGGCAAGGAGGGCGCGGGCACCGTCGACGCGGTGGGCGAGGGCGTCACCGGATTCAAGGTCGGCGACCGGGTCGCCACGGCCTCGGCCGAGGGCAGCTACGCCGAGGAGATGATCGTGCCGGCCGCCGGCTGCGTTCAGATCCCGGAGGGCGTGGACGACGCCACCGCTGCCGCGATGATGCTGAAAGGTCTCACCGCCGAGTACCTGCTCCACCGCACCTACCGGGTGAAGGCCGGCGACACGATCCTGTTCCACGCGGCCGCCGGCGGCGTCGGCCTCATCGCCTGCCAGTGGGCCAAGCACCTCGGCGCCACCGTGATCGGCACCGCGGGCTCGGCCGAGAAGGCGGAGCTCGCCCGCAAGCACGGCTGCGACCACGTCATCCTCTACCGCGAGGAGGACGTGGCCAAGCGGGTGCGCGAGATCACGGGGGGCAAGGGCGTGCCGGTGGTCTACGACGGCGTCGGCCAGGCGACCCTGATGGGCTCGCTGGACAGCCTCGCGCCGCTCGGCCTGCTCGCGAGCTTCGGCTCGGCCTCGGGCGCGATCCAGGGCCTCGACCTGGGACTGCTCGCCCCGCGCGGCTCGCTCTACGTGACGCGGCCGACGCTCTTCACCTTCGCCAGCCAGCGCCCGGTGCTGGAGGAGATGGCCCGGAACCTGTTCGGCGTCGTGGCGAGCGGGGCCGTGAAGATCCCGGTCCACGCCAAGCGCCCTCTCGCCGAGGCCCAGGCCGTGCACCGCGATCTCGCCGGCCGCGAGACCACCGGCGCGACCGTGATGCTGCCCTGATCCGGCGAACCCGGGATCCTTGGATTCCGGGTCAAGATCCCGGGCTCTGCCCGGACCCGCCCGAGGGCTCGGCCCTTGGGTATCCAGGACTTGGGGGAGTCCCATGCTGAGCGTGCGCGAGACCGACGTCCTGCTCGTCGTGGACGTGCAGGTGGATTTCCTCCCCGGTGGCGCCCTGGCGGTCCCCGAGGGCGACGCCGTCGTCGAACCCTGCAACGCGCTGCTGGCACGCTTTCCCCACGCGGTGCTGACGCAGGACTGGCACCCGGCCGGCCACGCCTCCTTCCACACCAGCCATCCGGACCAAGAGCCCTTCGGCACGGTGGCGATGCCCTACGGCCCGCAGGTGCTCTGGCCGGAGCACTGCGTGCAGGACACGCCCGGCGTCGCCTTCGCGCCCGGCCTCGACATCGCCCGTGCCGAACTCGTCATCCGCAAGGGCTACACCCAGGCGATCGACAGCTACTCGGCCTTCCTGGAAGCCGACCGCACCACCCGCACCGGGCTCGCCGGCTACCTGCGCGAGCGCGGCTTCACCCGGGTCGTGCTCTGTGGTCTCGCCACCGATTTCTGCGTCGCCTGGAGCGCGCTCGACGCCCGCGCCGCCGGGTTCGAGGCCGTGGTGGTGGCGGACGCCGTGCGGGGCATCGACCGGGACGGCTCGGTCGCGGCCGCCTGGGCCCGGATGGGGCAGGCCGGCATCGGGCGCGTGCGGCTCGCCGACATCGCCTGAGCCGATCGGGGCGAACGGCCGCAGCGCCGTGACCGCCCCGCGCGCACCGCGTTGACCCCGGCAACCGACAATGGAGGCCGCATGTCGACCAAGCACGCCAAGACCGAGACCCCGAGCGACGCCGACCTCAAGGGCAATCCCGGGATCGGAGCCTCGAAGGGCATGACGGGCCGCGACCCGGAGGACCTGGAGGCGGATTCGACCTTCGAGGGCGATGTCGAGAACGAGACCACCCGCGAGGGCGGCGTCGACCCGAACCACCGCCCGCGCAAGAACGCCTGAGCGCGCGTCAGACCACGCTGCCGCGCAGGTCGTAGGCGCCCGCGTCCTCGATCTTCACCGTGACGATGTCGCCCGGGCGGACCGGGCGGCGGAAGCTGGCGTGCACGCTGCCGTCGATCTCGGGCGCGTCGTACTTGGTGCGCCCGACCGCCACGTTGCCGCCGACCGAGTCGATGATCACGGGTAGGCGCCGGCCGACCTTGGCCTTCTGCAGCCGCAGGGCCACGCCCTGCTGCGCCTCCATGAAGCGGCGCTTGCGCTCCTGCTGAACCTCCGGCGGCACCGCCTCTGCAAGGTGGTTGGCGGGTGCGCCCTTCACGGGCTCGTAGGTGAAGCAGCCGACGCGCTCGAGCTTCGCCTCGCGGATCCAGCCGAGCAGTTCCTCGAACTCGGCCTCGGTCTCGCCGGGAAAACCCACAATGAAGGTCGAGCGGATGGCCAGATCCGGGCAGGTCTCGCGCCAGCGCCGGATGCGCTCCAACTGCTTCTCCTGGTTGCCGGGCCGGCGCATGCGCTTGAGCACCGAGGGGCTCGCGTGCTGGAGCGGCATGTCGAGGTAGGGGAGGATCTTGCCCTCGGCCATCAGCGGGATGACCTCGTCCACGTGCGGGTAGGGGTAGACGTAGTGGAGCCGCACCCAGGCGCCGAGCTCGCCGAGTTCCTTGGCGAGGTCGTAGAAGCGGGCCCGCACCTCCCGGTCGCGCCAGGGGCTCGTGGCGTAGCGGGTGTCGATCCCGTAGGCGCTGGTGTCCTGCGAGACGACGAGGAGTTCCTTCACGCCGGCCTTCACCAGCTTCTCGGCCTCGCGCAGCACGTCGCCGGCCGGGCGGCTGACGAGGTCGCCGCGAAGCGAGGGGATGATGCAGAAGGTGCAGCGGTTGTTGCAGCCCTCCGAGATCTTCAGATACGCGTAGTGCCGCGGCGTGAGCTTGACCCCCTGCGGCGGGATCAGGTCGAGGAACGGGTCGTGGGCCGGCGGCACCGCCTCATGCACGGCGGCCACCACCGACTCGTAGGCCTGCGGGCCGGTGACGGCCAGGAGGTTCGGGTACTTCTCGCGGATCTCGTCCGGTTGCGCGCCCATGCAGCCGGTGACGATGACCCGGCCGTTCTCGGCCATCGCGTCGCCGATCGCCTGCAGCGATTCGGCCTTCGCCGAATCGAGGAAGCCGCAGGTGTTGACGATGACGACGTCCGCCCCGTCGTGCTTGCGCGCCAGCTCGTACCCTTCCGCGCGCAGGTGGGTGAGGATCCGCTCGGAATCGACCAGCGCCTTCGGGCAGCCCAGCGACACGAAGGAGATCCGTGGCGCGCTGGCCTTCGGTGAGGGGGCAGGGGAGGCGGTCATGGCTCGTCCAAAACGGCGCCGCGGCCTCGCAAGGCTCCCGAAGGCCCGCGCCGCGCGCTGATCGCGTGAAATCTGGAATCGTTCGCCCCTATACAGGCATCGCGCGCGCGTTGCGAGCCCGGACCGACGGCGGGGCTCCCATGCAGGGCGGGCGGTCCATGCGCTCCCTCCCCACTCTGCTGGGGAGGGAGAGTGCGGAGGGGTTCCCGCATACGATACGGCCACACGGCAGCCCTCCTCGCATCTCTACAACTTTAAAATATTCCTATTCTATGCTGATTTGCCGTGCCCTGGCCGCGGCGCGTCCTGAGACGCATCGGGGCGCTTTCCCGGTCAGCCGCCGGGGCGCGGCGTGCGGTCAGGCCGGTGCCCGCGTCTGCCGTCGGCTGCGGCAGCCCCGGACGCGGGACCGACATGCCGCCGGCACGGACCGGGCAGCGCGCGGGCGCGGAAATGCCCCGGTCGCCGACCCCGCGCGATCCTCGGATCGCCTTCCGGGCGGTGGGCTGAAGCCTACGGCGCCGATCCACTACGGGACGGTGCACGACGCAAGCTCGCCCGCAAGCGGCGAGGGTTCTTCCCGGGGCGCCTCCACGAGGCGCACCGGCCCAGACCTCCTCTCAGCTTGGCGTAGATCGGACCCCGGCGTAACGGACACCGCGACGCGCATACGGATGGAGCGCTCGACCGGGTGCACATCCGCGGGACGCCGGGCGGCCGGCCTTTGTGCAACGTTGCGTCAGGGCCTCGCGGCGTCCCGCGTCCCCCCGATCCGACGATCTTGGGCCACGCCCCCGGCACCTTGCGCGGGGCCGTTTCCGCGCGTCCGGTCTCCGCGCCGACAGGGCAGGGCGGCTCCGTGCCCGCTTCCCCCGCGGCACCGCCTGTGCGAGGCGTGTCCCGGCGGATGCCGGACGCCAGAGGCCGGCCAGGCCCCCCGGAGACGAGACGCGACGCCCATGTGGACCCGTGAGATCCCGTTCTGCGATCCCGCCGCGGCGGCGGCGCGGCTGCGGCACCTGCCGGGGCTCGCCTTCCTCGACAGCGCGATGCCGCACGCCACGCTCGGCCGGCACTCGATCGTCGCCGCCGACCCGTTCGGGCGCTTCCGTTTTCGCGATGGCCGCGCCACCCTCGACGGGCGCCCGGTGCCGGGCGGCCCGATCGAGGCCCTGCGCGCCGCGCTCGCGCCCTGGCGGACCGACCCCGCCGACGAGATCTTCCCGGGCGGGGCGATCGGCTACTTCGCCTACGATCTGGGGCAGGCGCTGGAGCGCGTGGCGCGGCCCGCCCGCCGGGCCGGGCTCACCGACGACATCGCCTTCAACCTCTACGACACGGCGCTCGTCGTCGATCACGCGGCCGGCACCTGCCGGCTCGTCGCCACGGGCTTCCCGGAGACGGACGGCGCCGCCCGCGCGGCCCGCGCCGAGGCCCGGCTCGCCGCCTTCGCGGCGCTGCTGGGGCAGGGGGGGCCGGACCCTGTGCCCCCCTGCCCCGTCCCGGCCCTCGACTGGCGCTCGAACTTCACCCGGGCCGGCTACGAGGCGGCGGTGGAGCGGGTGCGGGACTACATCCGGGCCGGCGACATCTACCAGGCCAACATCGCCCAGCGCTTCAGCGCGGAGCTGCCGGCGGGCTTCGACGGCTTCGCGCTCTACCGCGCCTTGCGGGCGGCGAACCCTGCGACCTTCGGGGCCTACCTCGCCTTCGAGGGACTCACCGTGGCCTCCAGCTCGCCCGAGCGCTTCCTGAAGCTCGCCGGTCGCCGCGTCGAGACCCGGCCGATCAAGGGCACGGCCCGGCGCCTGCCCGACCCGGAGGCCGACCGGGCGGCGGCCGAGGCGCTCCAGCGGAACCCGAAGGAGCGGGCCGAGAACATCATGATCGTGGACCTCCTGCGCAACGACCTGTCGCGGGTCTGCGAGGCCCACAGCGTGCGGGTCCCGACCTTGTGCGGGCTGGAAACCTACGCGGGCGTTCACCATCTGGTCTCGGTGGTCACGGGCACGCTGCGGGAGGGCCTCGACGCCCTCGACCTCGTGGCCGCCACCTTCCCGGGCGGCTCGATCACCGGGGCCCCGAAGATCCGCGCCATGGACATCATCACCGAGATCGAGGGCGACGCGCGCGAGCTCTATTGCGGCGCCATCGGCCGGATCGGCTTCGACGGGGCGCTCGACACCGCGATCGCCATCCGCACCGTGGTGATGGACGCGCGCACGGCCGTGCTCCAGGCGGGCGGCGGCATCACCCTCCTGTCGGAACCCGGTCCGGAATACGACGAGACCCTGGCCAAGGCCGCCCGGGTGTTCGAGGCCTTCGGGGGGAGGGCGCCGGCGTGACGGCTGCGGTCATGGGATCCCCAAGGGCCGAGGTCCTTGGGCGGGGTCCCGGGGCAGCGCCCCGGGTTGGCCCCTCCGACCCGGCACAGCCGGGACGGAGGAGCCAAATGCAGGGTTCCACCCTGCACCCGCCAAAGGTCTCGACCTTTGGAATCCACGACACGCGCGGTTCCCGCCCATGATCCTCGTGCTCGACAACTACGACTCGTTCGTCTTCAACGTCGTCCGCTACATCGAGGAACTTGGCGAGAGCGTGCGGGTCGTGCGCAACGACGCCCTCGACGTCGCCGGGATCCGCGCGCTCGCGCCCGACGCCCTCGTGGTCTCCCCCGGCCCCTGCACGCCCGCGGAGGCCGGGATCTCGCTGCCGGCGATCCGCGAACTCTCCGGCAGCCTGCCGATCCTCGGCGTCTGCCTCGGGCACCAGGCGATCGGCGCGGCCTTCGGCGGCAGCGTCGAGCGGGCGATCCGGCCGCTGCACGGGCAGGCGACCCCGGTCGATCACGGGGGGCAGCGCCTGTTCCGCGGCCTGCCCGCCCCGATGCAGGTCGGGCGCTACCATTCCCTGGTGGTCCGGCCCGAGCCCGGCATGGAGCGCCACCTCGCGGTCGACGCCCTCTCCTCGGAGGGCGAGGTGATGGCCCTCTCCCACCGCGAGCACCCGACCTACGGCATCCAGTTCCACCCGGAATCGGTGCTGACCGAGGGCGGCCACGCCCTCTTCGCGAACTTCCTGGACCTCGCCCGCGCCTGGGCGAAGGATCGGCGGAGCGATGATGCTGTGGCTTGACGGGCGCCTCGGCGCGGAGACGGTCGCGCCCTTCGACCTCACCGACCGGGGCTTGAGCCTCGGCGACGCGGTGTTCGACACCGCGCTCGCCCTCGACGGCCGGGTCGCCTTCGCGGACGCCCATCTCGACCGCCTCGTCGCGGGCGCGGAGACGCTGGGCTTCTCCGTCGATCCCGACAGGGCGAGGGCGGCCCTGCGGGCGCTGGCCGCGACAGGCCCGCGCCTCGCCATCCGCACCACCGCGACCCGGGGCACCGGCCCGCGCGGCTTGAAGCCCCCGGCCGAGCCGCGCCCCGTCCTCTACGCCACCGCGGCGCCGAGCGCGGCGGCGCTCGCCTTCGCGCCCCTGAGCCTCTGGGTGACCGGGATCGCCCGCAACGAGACCTCGCCGGTCTCGCACCTCAAGACGCCGGGCTATCTCGACGCGGTGCTGGCCGCCCGCGACGCCGCGGCGGCCGGCTTCGACGAGGCGCTGTTCCGCAACACGCGCGGGCGGGTCGCCTGCGCCGGCACCGGCAACCTGTTCGGGATCCTCGGGGACCGCCTCGTTACGCCACCCCTCGCCGACGGCGTCCTGCCGGGCATCGTGCGGGCCGAGGTGCTGGGCCTGGCCGGTGGGGTGGGCCTGCACCCCGAGGAGCGCTCCCTCGCACTGCCCGAGCTGCTGGCGGCGGACGCGGTCTTCCTGACGAACTCGCTGCGGCTGATCGCGCCGGTGCGGGCGGTCGGCGAGACGCGGTTCGCGAGCGCGGGGCATCCGGGCCTCGCGCGCCTCGTCGCGGCCCTGACCGATCGGGTGGCCGCGTCCTGCGGCGTGCCGACATCGCGCGTGGCCGAGGCCGGCGGACCATGAGGCCGGCGGGGCAGGGGCGCGCGATGGCGGACGGGCGCTTCCGGCTGCGCCTCGCCCTCGCCGGCCTCTATGCCGGGATCGGCGCCGTGCATCTGGCCCGGCCGGACCTGCTGATGCCGATCATGCCGGCTTCCGTGCCGGAGCCCCGGCTCGTCATCCTGGCGACGGGCCTGTGCGAGATCGCGGGCGCCGCGGCGCTCCTCGGCCAGCGCTTCCGCCGGGCCGCAGCGATCGGGCTCGCCCTCTACGCGGTCTGCGTCTACCCGGCGAACCTGAAGCATGCCCTTGAGGGCATCAGCGTCCCGGGCATCCCGGATTCCTGGTGGTATCACGGGCCGCGGCTGGCCTTTCAGCCGGTCCTGGTCTGGGCCGCGCTCTGGGCCGGCGGCCTCGTCGATTGGCCGATCAAGGGTTCTCCAAGGGCCTGAGGCCCTTGGGCGGGGCCCGGGGCTCTGCCCTGCACCCGCCAAAGGTCTCGACCTTTGGAATCCACGACCTCAGCCGCGCTCGGCCCGCTTCACCGCGACCCAGGCCGCCTCCATGGCGGCGAGGTCGCTCCCCGCGAGCGCGGCGCCCGAGGCCCGCAACTCCTCGGCCATGGCGGTGAAGCGGCGCTCGAACTTGGCGGTGCCGGCCCGCAGCGCCGCCTCCGGATCGACCCCCGCATGGCGGGCGAGGTTGGCCACAGAGAACAGGAGGTCGCCGATCTCCTCCGCGAGCTCCGCTCGGTCGCCGTTGGCCAGCGCCTCCGCCACCTCGTCGGTCTCCTCGCGGACCTTGTCGATCACCTGCGCGGCCTCCGCCCAGTCGAAACCGTAGGCAGCGGCCTTGCGGGAGATCTTCTCGGCGCGGGCGAGGGCCGGCAGCGCCAGCGCCACCCCGGCCAGGGGCGGGGGTTCGGCCGCGCCGGCCTCCGGCGCGCGGGCCGCCTTCTCGGCCCGCTCCCGCACCTTGATCGCCTCCCACAGCGCCTGGACCGCCTCAGGGTCGCGGGCGGGCGCGCCCTCGGGCAGCAGGCGCCCTGCCCCGTCGAAGACGTGCGGGTGGCGCCGGATCAGCTTGGCGACGATCGCCCCGGCCACGTCGTCGAACCCGAAGGCGCCGGCCTCCTCGGCCATGCGGGCGTGGAACACGACCTGCAGCAGCAGGTCTCCGAGCTCGTCGCGCAGGTCGTCCATGTCGCCGCGCTCGATGGCGTCGGCCACCTCGTAGGCCTCCTCCAGCGTGTAGGGCGCGATGGTCGCGGATGTCTGGGCGACGTCCCAGGGGCAGCCGCGCCTCGGATCGCGCAGCTCGGCCATCAGCCGCAGCAGGGTCCGCATCGGCGTCTCGGTCATCGGGAAGGGCTCCGGATCGCGGTGGGAAAAGGGGCTCGGGATGGGGACAAGCCCGTCTTATTCCCTGAATTCCATTGGGAGAAAGACGGGATCGGGGTCGTTCTCCGAAGCGAACGACGGGCCGGACCCCTTAGGAGAAGTATCAGGAAGGATTCTCAGAGAGTCAGTTCTGCAGGTTATATGGGGTGGCAGATTTCGCTTGCGCCAGAGAGGGTTGAGGCCGGTCCGCGCATCCGACTCTGCGCGGATGCGTATCCGATTCTGCGTGCCTCCGTATCGGATTCTGCGCGGTCGTGCCGGGGTGGCGTATCGGAGTCTGCGCGGTCCCGCATGCGATTCGGCGTGGATGGCGCTCCCGGGCGGTGCAGAACGGGGACAAGGCGGGCGCTCCGGGGCGTATCGAACTCTGCGCGGTCCGGACAGGCCGGCCGGCCCCCGTATCGAACTCTGCGTGCGCACCGTCCGGCCCGGACGGGGAGGGGGGCGGAACGCGTGGATTGCCGGGACAACCCGCCCGGCCCCGCGATTCGTCCGAGACTCGCGGGGACCGAATCGTGCGATGCAGGTTCGTTACGGCAGGGCTCCCCTGCCCTCCGACGATCCCCCGGCGACGCGACAGACCTCCACAGTGACGGGCATCGAGCAGAAACTGGCCCTGATCCGCGACGCCGACCTCCTGCAGGAGGTCGAGGCGGCCCGCGGCGGCTTTCTGTTCGCCCAGATCGTCGAGCACATCCTGCACCGCCAGCGCGAGCGCGACGCGGCCCGCACCGTGGAGGCGGCCCGCGAGCAGGCCCGCGCCCGCATGGGCCGCGACCAGCGCCGCCGCGACGCGGTGCGCCTCGTCATCGAGAACGAGCCCGCGGCGCCCGAGAACCTCCAGCACATCCACTCGGTGCTGGCGCTCTGCGGCCTGCCCTACCGGGATCCCGGCGGGGCCCGCGAGTTCAGCCGCACCTACGGCCGCAACTCGCTGAGCCTGGTGGCCGGGCGCCTCAAGGACCCGCTCACGGGCGCCTGGGAACCGCAAGGGCTGCCCTACGGCCCGAAGGCGCGCCTCGTGCTGCTCCACCTCTGCACCGAGGCCGTGCGCCAGCGCAGCCCCACCGTGGAGGTCGCCGACTCGCTCTCGGGCTTCATGCGCGAGATGGGCTTCGCGGTCACCGGCGGCGAGCGCGGCACCATCCGGCAGTTCAAGGAGCAGGTCCACCGGCTCGCCGCCTGCTCGATGCAGATCGGCCTCTGGGACGGGCAGGGGCAGGCCAGCACCCTCAACGTGCCGCCCTTCCGCAGCCTCGACCTCTGGCGGGGGCAGGGCGGCGGGGAGGGGCCCGCATGGTCCCGCACCGTCCAGTTCCACCAGGAGTTCTACGACACGCTGGTGCGCCACGCGCTGCCCGTCGACGTGCGGGCGGCGCGCGCCTTCTCGGGCTCGGCGCGCAAGCTCGACCTGCTGTTCTGGCTCGGCTACCGCCTGCGCGCCCTGCCCCGGCCGCTGCGGCTGACCTGGGAGAACCTGCACGGCCAGTTCGGGGCCGAGAACGCCAGCATCCGCAGCTTCCGCCAGGCCTTCCGGGCCGACCTCGCCCATCTCTGCGAGGTCTTCCCGAAGCTGCCGGCCAGCCTCGACGACCACGGCCTGCTGCTGCAGCCGGCCGATCCCGGCGCCCTGCTGGTGCCGCCGAAGCAGGGAACACGGAACGGAACGAGCAAGGGAATGAAGCTCCGCGCCTGATCGGTTCGGTATATTCCATTCATTCCGAAACTCGTTCCCTCGGCACGGAAAGGCGCCCGGCCGCCTCGCGGTAACGGGGCGACGCCGCGAGGCGCACCGCGTCGGTATTCCGGGGCTCCCTGCATTCCCACGATGCGCAAAATTCCGTGCGACGCCATCTTCCATTGGAAAGACCGGTCCGCTAGACTGACGGAACAGAATATTCCATTGGATGCGGCGCATGGTTCCGTCAGAGGCCGAGATCGAGGCGCGGCTCGCCGATCTGCGCCGCCGCCGCGAGGCGATCGACCGCGAGATCGCCGACCACCTGCTCTACCTCGAACTCGGCCGGCGCCTCCGGGCCGGTGCCGCGGCAGGGGACATGGCGGGAGGTTCGGCGGGAGGTTCGGCAGGGGGGCCGGCGGCCGATCGCGTGCCGGTCCCCGGCCCCGAGGCGCCGGGCCGGGCGGAGGCGGCAGACGCCGCGGCGGCCAGGGATGCCTTGGCCAGGGATGCCTGGACCAGGGAGGCCGCGGCCGGGCCGGACGGCCGGGCCCCGGCGGGGTCGTGGCCGGGCTCCGGGACGGGGGGCGGGCCACGGTTCGGCCAGGATCCTGACCAGGATCCCGGGCAGGATCCCGGCCTTGCCGGCCATCGCTTCGCCCCGCACGGTCGCGCACCGGGCACCGGGCAGAGCGGGGGGCCGGGCGGCGTTGACGGGGATGCGCGGAGCCGGGCCGTGCCGGCCTCGCGCCCGTCGCCGCGGGACACGGCCGCGCCGGCGGCGCCCCACCCCGGGTCGGAGGGGCCGCCGCCCCCGGTCCCCTTCGACGAGGATCCGGCGGCCGCCCGGCGCTACGGCCGGGCGCTCGTCGAGGCGGCCGTGGGGGTGCTCGCCGCGGCGGGCCGGCCGATGCATGCGGGCGAGATCCTGGAGCACCTCGTGGCGCGCGGCTTCGGCGTGCCGGGCCAGGATCCGGTCGCCGCCCTCAATACCCGCCTGTGGAAGCGCTCGGGCCCCGGCGGCCCCCTGCGCCGCCTCGGCGAGGCCGTCTACGACCGCGCCGGCCCCTCGAGCCCGTGAGGTCGCGGACCGCCGGGGTCCGGCCCGGGGCGAATGAAACTTCTGCGTTGATGCTCTCGAATACTCAACCAGCGGTCGAATAATCGGCGCCGGCCGGGCCGCGGACGGAGCGGGTCCGCGCTCATGATTTGCGGATTTCGCCGTGCGATCAGAGGCTTGTAATGAACCGGCCGTTTACCCGCCGGGGTTGGAGTGCCGTGTTCCAGACGCTTTAACGTTGTGCACAATCAGAGCATGAGCCAATCATCTTCCGAATTTGAGCGGATTGTGTCCGCATTGGGGGCGTCGAACCACAGAAAATGTCGCCTGTTTCGAAACAGGCAGCAATAAACCCTCTTGACCAAGACAGGCGTGGAATCGATCTTCCCGGCCGAGCGTAGAGGGTCCGGCAATGGATGAGGTCATGGACGAGCAGCACTCCGATCACATCGGTCTCGCGGTCGAGATCGTCGCGGCGTACGTGGCGAACAACTCGATCCCGCCCGGCGATCTGCAGGGATTGATCACCTCCGTGCACGGCGCCCTCGTCGGATTGTCGCGGCGCGCCGACGGCGATGCACCGGCCGTCGAGAAGCTGACGCCGGCCCAGATCCGCAAGTCGATCACCAACGACAACCTGATCAGCTTCGAGGACGGCAAGCCCTACAAGACGCTGCGCCGCCACCTCACCCTGCGCGGGCTGACGCCCGAGGCCTACCGCGAGAAGTGGGGCCTGCCGCGGGACTACCCGATGACCGCCCCGAGCTACTCGGCCCAGCGCTCGGAGCTCGCCCGGGCCCTCGGTCTCGGCCAGCAGCGCCGCAAGTCGCGCGGGGTGGTCGCCGCGGTCGAGGCCGAGCCGGAACCCGCCCTACCGCCCGAGGAGCTGGCCGCCGAGAAGCCGGCCCGCGGCCGCCGCCGCAAGGCCGAGGCCGCCGAGTAGCGGTTCCGGAGGGCGCGGAAGGAGCGGCGATCCGATGTCCGATCGGGCCGCCCTCCTGGCCATCCTGGGCGCCGTTCTCCTCGGCGCGATGAGCCCGGGGCCGAGGGGCGCGCGCCGCCTCTGATCGCGCCGGGCCGCACCGGCGTCGATCCGTCCCCCTGCCGTCCCCCTGCCGTCAGCCCTGTCCGTCGCGCAGGTCCGCATCCCGCCGCGGGCGGTGGCACGCGGCGCGCAGGTCGCCATGCTCTGTGCATCCCGCACTGCAAAACCCGCCCCGCGCGGGTTCACCCGGATGCCCCGCATGGCTTCTTCCCCGGCCGCTTCCCCAGTCGCCGGCCGCTCGGCCGCCCGCCCCATCCTGGCGCTCGCCGCCGCCGCCTTCGGCATCGGCACCACCGAGTTCGTCATCATGGGCCTTCTGCCCGAGGTGGCGGGCGATCTCGGCGTCGGCATCCCGCAGGCGGGCCACCTCGTCTCGGCCTACGCGCTCGGCGTGGTGGTCGGCGCCCCGATCGTGGCGGTGGCCACCGCGGGCCTGCCGCGCAAGGCCGCGCTGCTCGCGCTGATGCTGACCTTCCTCGCAGGCAACCTCGCCTGCGCGCTCGCCCCCTCCTACGGCCTGCTGATGCTGGCGCGGATCGCCACCGCCTTCGCGCACGGGGCCTTCTTCGGCATCGGCGCGGTGGTGGCGCGCGACCTCGTGCCCCGGGAGCGGCGCACCCAGGCGGTCTCGCTGATGTTCGCCGGGCTGACGCTCGCCAACGTGCTGGGCGTGCCCTTCGGCACGGCGCTCGGCCAAGCGCTCGGCTGGCGCGCCACCTTCTGGGCGGTGGTCGGCATCGGGGTGGCGGCGCTCGCCGCCATCCAGGCCTTCGTGCCGGGCGGGCTGCCGGGGCAGCGCGGCGGCATCCTGCGCGAGTTCCGGGCGCTGACCCGCTGGCCGGTCGTCGTGCCGATGCTGGTCTCGATGCTGGCCTCCGTGAGCCTGTTCGTCCTGTTCACCTACATCACGCCCTTCCTCACGGGGGTCTCGGGCTTCAGCCCCGGGGCGGTGACGGGGGTGCTGTTCGCCACCGGGATCGGGCTCACCCTCGGCAACCTCGCGGGCGGGCGGCTGGCCGACCGCAACCTGCCGGCGACGGTGCTGGGCGGCTTCCTGGGCGTGGCCGCCGCGCTGGCCCTGCTCGCGGCCCTCGGGCCCCACAAGGTGCCGGCGGTGGCCCTGCTGGTGCTGTGGAGCGGGCTCGCCTTCGCGCTGGTCTCGCCGCTGCAGGTCTGGGTGGTGGAGGCGGCGCGCGAGGCCCCGAACCTCGCCTCGACCCTGAACCAGGGCGCGTTCAACCTGGGCAACGCGCTGGGCGCGTGGCTCGGCGGCACGGCGCTGACGCTGGGGGCGGGCTACCGCGCCCTGCCGCTCGTCGCGGCCGCGGTGGCGCTCCTGGGCCTCGCGCTCACGCTCGCGGCCCTGCGCGGGCGCGCCGGCGCGGCCCTGCCGCAGGCCACCTGAATCCGGGGATCCCCAAGGGTGTCACACCCTTGGGCGGGGGGCCGGGGCGCGCAGCCCCGGGATTCGGCTCCCTCGTCCTGGCTCTGCCAGGGCGAGGGAGCCGACGGGAGGGCTCCGCCCTGCACCCGCCAAAGGTCTCGACCTTTGGAATCCGGGACCTGCCGGCTCAGGTCCGCGCGAGGTCGCCGAGCAGCCCGGCCGCGACGCTCGCCTTCGCCACCGTGAGCCCCGAGGCGGCGATGCCGGAGACCGCCTCGCGGATGCGGGCGAGGCCGGGGCCCCGGGCCGCGATCCAGGCCTCGACCGCCTCCGGGCCTGAGCCGCCGTCGCCCACCACCTCGGCGGTCAGCGCCCGGTGGGCGCGGGCGATGCCCGCCACCGCCCGCTCCAGCGCGACCCGGTCGAAGGTGTCGGAGACCGGCGCCGCCCTGGCCTCCGCGGCGAGGTCGCCCAGGCGGAACGCCCGCTCCAGGGCGAAATGCGTCGCGGCGATCTCCGCCACCGGCCGCCCGCTGGTCTCGGCGACCCGCACGATGTCGGGCGCGGCCGTGAGCCGGCCGAGCGCCGCGAGCCGGCCCGCGGCGGCCTCGCCGACGCCGAGGCCCGCGAGCTCCGCCCGGCGCGCCTCCAGCGCCGCGCGGGCCTCCGCGTCGAGCACCGCGGGGAGGGCTGCGACCAGCGCGCTCACCCCGTCGCGGTAGCGCGCCACCACCGGAGCGATCCCGCCCGAGAGGTCGATCTCGCGCAGGAACCACGTGATGCGCCCGGTGAGCAGGTCCTGCACCGCCGCGTAGAGGTCGAGCTGGGCCGCGCCCGGGATGCGGCCGGCCAGCCCGTCGATGGCCGCGTTCAGCTCCATCAGCCCGAAGGCGTCGCGGGTCACCGCGTAGGCCCGGGCGATTCCCGCGGGCTCCGCCCCCGCCTCGTCGGCGAGCCGCGTGACCAGCGAGATCCCGCCCCGGTTGACGATGATGTTGGAGAGCGCCGTCGCGATGATCTCGCGCCGCAGCCGGTGCCCCTTCACGGCGTCGGGGAATTTCTCGCGCAAGGCCCCGGGGAAGTAGCGCTGCAGCTCCCGCTCGAAATAGGGGTCGTTCACCGCGGGGCCCGCCAGCAGCGCGTCGTAGAGGGCGAGCTTGGCGTAGGCGAGCAGCACCGCATATTCGGGCCGGGTCAGGCCCTCGCCCCGGCGCAGGCGCTCGGCCAGCGTCGCGTCGTCGGGCAGGAACTCGACCGCGCGGTCGAGGCGCCCCTCCGCCTCCAGCACCTGCATGGTGCGGGCGGCGAAGGCCGCCTCGCCCGCGCCCCGCCGCTCGGCGAGCGAGAGGGCGAGCGTCTGCAATGCGTTGTTGCGCAGCACCAGGCGCGCGACCTCGTCGGTCATCGCGGCCAAGAGCCGGTTGCGGTCCTCGGGCCCCAGGCGCCCGTCGCGCTCGGGGGTCATCAGGGCGATCTTGATGTTCACCTCGACGTCCGAGGTGTTCACGCCCGCCGAGTTGTCGATCGCGTCGGTGTTGAGCCGCACGCCCGCGCGCGCCGCCTCGATGCGCCCGCGCTGGGTGAGGCCCAGGTTGGCGCCCTCGCCGACGACCTTCGCGCGCAGCTCCGCGCCGGTGATGCGCACCGCGTCGTTCGCCCGGTCGCCCGCATCCGCGTCGGTCTCCGCCCCCGCGCGCACGTAGGTGCCGATGCCGCCGAACCAGAGCAGGTCGACGGGCGCGCGCAGGATCGCCTGCATCACCTCCGCCGGCGCGGCCTCGGCCCGGTCGATGTCGAGCACCCGGCGGATCTCCGGGGAGAGCGGGATCGCCTTCAGGCTGCGGGAGAACACGCCCCCGCCCCGCGAGATCAGGCCGCGGTCGTAGTCGGCCCAGGAGGAGCGGGGCAGGCCGAACAGGCGCTGGCGCTCGGAGAAGCTCGCGGCCGGGTCCGGATCGGGGTCGAGGAAGATGTCGCGGTGGTCGAAGGCCGCCACCAGCCTGAGGCTTGCCGAGAGCAGCATGCCGTTGCCGAAGACGTCGCCCGACATGTCGCCGACGCCCGCCACCGTCACCGGATCGGCCTGGACGTCCACGTCCATCTCGCGGAAGTGGCGGCGCACCGCCTCCCAGGCGCCGCGGGCCGTGATGCCCATGCCCTTGTGGTCGTAGCCCTGGCTGCCGCCCGACGCGAAGGCGTCGCCGAGCCAGTGGCCGCGCGCGATCGAGAGCGCGTTGGCGATGTCCGAGAAGGTCGCGGTGCCCTTATCCGCCGCCACCACCAGGTAGGCGTCGTCCGGGTCCTGCCGCACGGTGTTCTCGGGCGGCACGATCCGCCCGTCCACGATGTTGTCGGTGAGTTCCAGGAGCGCCCGGATGAAGACCCGGTAGCTCTCGGTGCCTTCCGCCAGCCAGGCTTGCCGGTCGGAGGCCGGCGGCAGGCGCTTCGGGAAGAAGCCGCCCTTGGCGCCCACCGGCACGATCACCGCGTTCTTCACCTGCTGGGCCTTCACCAGCCCCAGGATCTCGGTGCGGAAGTCCTCCGGCCGGTCGGACCAGCGCAGGCCGCCGCGGGCGACGTAGCCGTAGCGCAGGTGCACGCCCTCGACGCGGGGGGAATAGACGAAGATCTCGAAGAAGGGCCGGGGCAGCGGCATGTTGGCCACCGCCGCGCAGGCGAACTTGAAGCTGATCGTCTCGCGGGGCGCTCCGTCCGGCCCGGCCTGGTAGAGGTTGGTGCGCACGGCCGCCTCGACGAGGTTGACGAAGCGGCGCAGGATCCGGTCCTCGTCGAGGCTCGTCACCGCGGCGAGGCGCGCCTCCAGCTCCTCGCGCAGGGCGCGCTGGGCCGCCTCGCGGTCCCCCGCGAGCCCGGGATCGAAGCGGGCGCGGAACAGGGCGACGACGCCGCGCGCGATCTCGGGATGGCGGCTGAGCGTCGCCGCGAGGTAGTCCTGGCCGTAGCGGATGCGCAGCTGGCGGAGATACCGCCCGAGCGCGCGCAGCAGCGCCGCCTCGCGCCAGGGCAGCGCGGCCTCCAGCACCAGCCGGTTGTAGGCGTCGGACTCGGCCCGGCCCTCGCCGACCGCGATCAGCGCCTCCTCCAGCGGGCGCTCGAGCGCGGCGAAATCGACCGCGGCGCCGGAGGCCCGCTCCAAGAGCATGTCGTGCAGCCAGACGCGGGCCCCGTCCGGCGCGGTGACCCGGTAGGTGCGCTCGTCGATCACCCGGAAGCCCATGTTCTCCAGGGCCGGCACCCGGTCGGAGAGGGCGAGCGCGGCGCCGCGGGAGAACACCTTGAGGCGGACCTGGGAATCCGGGTCGGTCTCGCGCCGGCCGAGGTCGGCGGCGCGGGGATTGGCCTCGGAGAGCCGTTCCAGGATGGCGATGTCCGAGACCGCGACCTCGGGCGAAAAATTCTCCCGGTAGGCCGCCCCGAAGGCCTCCGCGTAGGCCCCGAACAGGCGCCGGGCCTCCGCGCCGTCGCGGGCCTCGGCGAGCGCGGCGCGCAGCCCGTCCGCCCAGGTCCGCACCAGCGCGCCGACGCCCGCCTCCAGCACGCTCGGGTCGCGCTCGGGCGCGCCCTCGGAGAGCCCGACGACGACGTGGAGCCGGGCGAGCGGCCCCTCCGGCATGTCGGCGTAGGAGGCCGAGAGGCGGCCCCCGTAGGCCTGCGCGAGGTAGGCGCCGATGCGGGCGCGCACGCGGGTGTCGTAGCGGTCCTTCGGCACGTAGACGAGGAGCGAGACGAAGCGGCCGAAGCGGTCGATGCGCGAGAGCACCCGCACCCGCGGCCGGTCGGCGAGGTCCGTGATCGCGAGCGCGAAGCGGGTCAGGCGCTCCACGTCGATCTGGTAGAGGTCGTCGCGCGGGTAGGTCTCCAGCACCGCGATCAGGCCGCGGCCGGCATGGCTCGTCGGGTCGAGCCCGGCGCGCGCCACCACCGCCGCCACCTTGCGGCGCAGCACCGGCACCTCGCGGGCCGGCGCCGTGTAGGCGGAGGCGGTGAACAGGCCCACCACCCGCAGCTCGCCCGCCAGCGCGCCCGAGTCCGAGAACAGCTTGATGCCGACGTAGTCGAGATGGGCGGCGCGGTGGACGCGCGACTTGACGCTGGCCTTCGAGATGATCAGCGCCTGCGGCTCGGCCAGGAAGGCGCGGATCTCGGGGCTGAGGCCGACGAGCTCGCGGCCGCGCCGCAGCACGGCGAGCGCGGGGTCGCGCAGCACGCCGAGGCTCTCCCCCTCGGCCGCGTCCTCCTCCAGTCCGTGCTCGCGCAGGCCCAGCACCGTGAAATGCCCGTCGAGCAGCCACCACAGGAAGGCGCGGGCCTCGTCGATCTCGTCCGCGGGCAGCGGCGTGGGGCCCTCGCCGTAGGAGGCGGCCAGCGCCTCCAGGCGGGCCAGCATGGCGGGCCGGTCGGCATCCGCCACCGCGACGTCGGCGAAGGTCGCCGCGAGCCCGGCCTCCAGCCGGCGGCGCGGCTCGCCCTCCAGGCGGTCGAGATGGATCTGGATCAGGCTCTCGCGGGCGAGGTCGCCGGCCGCCTCCGCGGTGGTCTCGCCGACGACGCGCAGGAGGGCGCCCGCGCCGTCGCGCTCGACCCCGAGGATCGGGTGGGCGACGAGGAGCGGCACCAGTCCCTGGCCGGTCATCTCGGCGAGGCAGGAATCGAGCAGGAAGGGCCGGTTGTCGTTGACGGCCTCGACGAGGGTCAGGTCGCGCGGCCGCCCGTCCCGGGTGACGGTGACGTCGTGCAGCCGCACGCTCGCCGGCTCGCCCGGCCGGTGCGGCTCGGCCAGGTGCGCGCGGGCGCGGGCGGCGAGGTCGGCCAGCGCCTCGGCGGGGTAGGGGCCGAGATCCTCGGGCGGCACCCGCCCGAACAGGTCGCGCACGAAGCCGCCCGGCTCGCCCCGCCCGGCGGCCGTCTCGGCGGCGGCCGCGATCAGGTCGGAGCGGGCGGATTTGGCCGCGGCGCTGGCGAGCGCGGTGGCGGTCTCCAGGGCGGGCTCCGAAGCGGGGTCCGGATGGGTGTCCATGGCCATGGAATCTCTCCCGAATCGGCAGCAGCCTCGGGCCTAGCTAGGGCCAGGGGGGCACCGAAGTCGACCGCGGCGCGGGCCGCGCCCTGACGGACGGTGCGGGCTGACACAAGCGGCGGACACGTTCCCGTGCGGCCCCTCGCCGGCGCGGACCGCGCGGGGAACGTCCCCGACCGGTCCCGGGTTGGGCCCGGATTCCCGTTCGGAGACGCGTTGCGGGCCCGGGCCCGGGCCACGAGCCAAGAGCCACGGGCCGCGCAGCCTCGCCTCGGGGCCAGGGCGATCGCATATGCCGAGCGAGCCTAACCCCGGTCAGGCGCGGGTCCCCTCTCCCATAGGGAGAGGTCTGCTTTCGCAGAAAGCCGGGTGAGGGGTATGAGGCTTCCGGATAAACGCGGTGCTGAACGCGCGTTGATGGCGTGAGCTGTCCTGATACGTCATACCCCTCACCCCAACCCTCTCCCTGCGGGAGAGGGGGCGCGGCGCGGTTCCAGTGGCGATCGAGGAGACGACCCCCGCCATATGCGATCGCCCTGCCTCGGGGCGGGGCCATCTCGTTCGCTCCCGCGCGGGCCAGCTCCCGGGCGGGCGGCGCCCTGCCGCGGCGGCCGGCCGGGGCGCCGACATCCTGCGCCGCCCCAGGAGGACCCTCCGCGTGACCTATCCGACCACCACGGCCTTCTTCGCCGGCCTGTTCGCCCTCGTCTATCTCGGCCTCGCCGCCTGGGTGGTGGCCGGCCGCGTCTCCGGCAACACGCTGTTCGGCAACGGCGGCGACGCCCTGACCCGGCGCGTGCGCTCCCACGCCAACTTCGGCGAGTACGTGCCGTTCGCGCTCGTCCTGATCGGGCTCTACGAGGCGGGCGGGGGCGCGCACGGGCTCGTCACGGGCCTCCTCGTCGTGCTGCTGGTCGCCCGCCTCGCGCACCCGGTCGGCATGCTGGCGCCCCCGAACACGCCGCAGCAATTCGCCTGCCGGGGCGGCGGTACCATCGCGACCTTCGGCGTCCTGGCCGTGGCCGCGGTCGCGCTGCTCCTGCGGGGGTGAGGCGGGACCGGGAAGCCGCGGCCGCGGGGCGGTCCGCGGCCGGTGCGACGCCGGGTTTTACAGTCGTTCGCATGTGCGATGCAGCACATGGAGACAGGAACGCAGTCTTCGCGGGCCCGTTGTGTGGCCATGACAGGCCCGGATAGCCGGGTCCGCGAGACGAGAAGGCCAGACAGACCATGAAGACCCGTATCGCCGCCGCATGCGCCGCCCTCGCCCTGGCGGCCGCCCCGGTCTCCGCCATGGCCTACGATTACGGGGCGCGCTACACCGGCTACGCCCCCTACGAGATGGGCTATGTCGGCGCCCCTCTCGGTGTGCACGACACGCCCTTCTACGAGGGCTGCCCGATGGACTCGGCCGCGGAGGGCAACGCCAACCAGCAGACCCGCCCGGTCAAGCAGTACGGCCAGACCACGGGCGGCTACCGCTGCTGAGGCCGGCACGGAAGCCCTAGCCGGGGTCCCACCGGACCCGCGCCACCGACCGGAAGGCCGCCGCAGGGCGGCCTTCCCGCGTTCGGGCCCGCCCCTTGCCGCCGCCGGCATGCGGGTATATGCCCGCATCCATGTCCGCTAGACCGGGCGATCCGCCCGAAGATCCGCCTCGAGAGTCCCCCTGTACCTGCACGGCCCTGCGCCGGGCCGCCCGCGCGGCCACCGCCGCCTACGACGCGGCGCTGGCGCCCGTGGGCCTGCGGGTGACGCAGTTCGCGATCCTGCGCATCCTGGCCCGGCTCGGGCCGCTGCCGGTGAGCCGGCTCGCCGAGGAGGCCGCGCTCGACCGCTCCACCATGGGGCGCAACCTCGACCCGCTGGAGCGGCGCGGCCTGGTGGCCCTCGCGCCCGACCCGCGGGACGGGCGCGCCCGCGTGGCGGCGCTGACCGGGGCCGGGGAGGCGGCGATCGCGGCCGCCCTGCCGCACTGGCGCGCCGTGGAGGCCCGGCTCGGGGCGCGGCTGGCGCCCGGCGCGCTCGCGGCCCTGGTCGCCGCGCTCCCGGCGCAACCGTGATACTTCGCTTGATCCCCCGGAAGACGAGAGCCCGACCCATGGCGGTGCAGCATCCGACCCGCGGCCCGGCAGATCTGCCGCACCGCCTGCACTACGCCTGGGTGGTGGCGGGGGTGACCTTCGTGGTGCTGCTGATCGGCGCCGGGATCCGGGCGACGCCCGGCATCCTGATCGTGCCGCTGGAGCGCGAGTTCGGCTGGTCGACGGCCACGATCGCCGGGGCGGTGGCGGTCAACATCTTCCTGTACGGCATGATCGGCCCCTTCGCGGTGGCGATCATCGAGCGCTTCGGCCTGCGCCGCTCGGTCTGCGCCGCGCTCCTCGTGCTCGCCGCGGGCACCGCCGCGACGGTGTTCATGCGGGCCTCCTGGCAGATGGTGGCGCTCTGGGGCGTGCTGGTGGGCTCAGGCAGCGGCATGGTGGCCAACGTGCTGGGCGCGACGGTGGCCGGGCGCTGGTTCGGGCGCCACCGCGGCCTCGTGGTGGGGCTGCTGACCGCCAGCAGCGCCACGGGCCAGCTCGTCTTCCTGCCGCTCTTGGCCCACATCGTGGTCGATCACGGCTGGCGCGCGGTGGCGCTGACGGTGGCCGCGACCGCGCTCGGCCTCGTGCCGCTGGTGGCGCTGCTGATGCGCGACCGCCCGGCCGACCTCGGCCTGCCGCGCTACGGCGAGCGCGCGCTCCAGCCGGCCCCGAAGGGGGGCGTCAACCCGGCCCGGCGGGCGCTGCAGGGGCTGGCAGCGGGCGCGCGCAGCCGCGACTTCTGGCTCTTGGCCGGCACCTTCTTCGTCTGCGGCGCCTCGACCAACGGGCTCGTCGGCACCCACCTGATCCCGGCCTGCCTCGACCGCGGCATCCCGGAGGTGACGGCGGCCTCGATGCTGGCGCTCATGGGGATCTGCGACCTGCTCGGCACCACGGCGTCCGGCTGGCTCACCGACCGGGTCGATCCCCGCAAGCTGCTGGCGTGGTACTACGGCCTGCGCGGGCTCTCGCTCGTCTTCCTGCCCCAGGCCTTCGACGGCAGCCTCTACGGCCTCTCGCTCTTCGCGGTGTTCTACGGGCTCGACTGGATCGCCACCGTGCCGCCGACCGTGGCGCTCGCCGGCCGCGCCTTCGGCGAGGAGAACGCCGCGCTGATGTTCGGCTGGATCGCGGCGGCCCACCAGATCGGCGCGGCCTGCGCCGCCTGGGCGGCGGGCCTCGTCCGCACCGGCACGGGCGACTACGCCTCGGCCTTCGTGGCGGCGGGCTTCCTCTGCCTCGTCGCCGCCGCGATGGCGATGCTGATCGGCCGCGACGCCCCTCGCGCCGAGCCGGTGCCGGCCTGAAGGTCGGGGATCCCCAAGGGTGTCACACCCTTGGGCGGGGTCCGGGGCGCGCAGCCCCGGGTTTGATCTCCGCCCCCGGCTTCGCCGGGGGCGGAGATCAACAGCAGGGTTCCACCCTGCACCCGCCAAAGGTCTCGACCTTTGGAATCCGGGACCTTTCGGGACCGCCTCAGCCCGGCGCCCGGGCCGTCAGCCGGTAGAACGCCCCGAGGCCGATACCGAACACCGCGAGCCCGAGCCAGGTCGCGGCCGGCCCCTCGAAGCCCAGCGCCAGCACGCCCGAGCGGCCCGAGAGCCAGTCGGCCCCGGCGAGCAGCACCCCGACGCAGCTCTCGCCGACCAGGAACCCCGAGGCCAGCAGCACGCCGCGCCGCCGCGCCGCCTCGACCGCGCCCGCCCGCTCCGCCTCCGGGGTGCGGCGGCGCAAATGCCGCTCGGCGAGCCAGCCCAGGATGCCGCCCAGCGCGATCGTCATCTCGACGCTGAGCGGCAGGTACATGCCGATGCCCACGGTCAGCGCCGGGAAGGTCAGCCCGCGCCGCCGCAGCCGCGCCTCCAGCACCACCAGCACGGCCCCGAGGCCGATCCCGATCAGCACCATGGTCCAGGGCAGGGTGCCGCCGACGATGCCCGTCGCGATCTGCGTCACCAGCGCCGCCTGCGGCACCGCCATGGCGGAATCCGCGCTCATCCCCTCCCGCGGCAGGGCGCCCGCGAAGCCGTAGGCCTCGTAGAGCAGGGCCATCAGCGGCGCGAT
The DNA here is from genome assembly GCF_022179285.1 of Methylobacterium hispanicum. Taxonomy (GTDB): domain Bacteria; phylum Pseudomonadota; class Alphaproteobacteria; order Rhizobiales; family Beijerinckiaceae; genus Methylobacterium; species Methylobacterium hispanicum. Next base: position 148,984 of record NZ_BPQO01000010.1, read on the forward strand.
CACCGCCGAGCCCACCACCACGCCGACGATGAGCACCACCTGCTGGCGCCAGGGCGTGGCATCGACGAGCTGGCCGGTCTTGAGGTCCTGCAGGTTGTCGTTGGCGATCGACGCCGTGGTGACGATGACCGCCGCCACCAGGAGGGCGGCGGCCACCACGAAGCGCTCGCCCTCCGGGCCCGCCGCCCGGCCGAGCAGCAGCGGCAGCAGCAGCGCCGCCGCCATGGTGGTGAGGATGCCGATCCCCGAGATCGGGCTCGACGAGGAGCCGAGGAGGCCGGCGAGATAGCCGCAGGCCGCCGCCATCAGGAAGCCGAAGACCAGCACGAACAGGGTGAGCACGCCGACCAGCACCGGCAGCATCCCGCCGAGCCCGGCCGCCGCCGCGAAGTGCCAGACGAGGCCCGCCAGCGGCAGGCTCAGGGCGAGCGCCCCCCCGGCGATCCAGGGCAGCGGCAGGTCGCGCTCCTGGCGGGGCAGCCGGCGCATGGCGTGCTCGCCCCCGGCCGAGCGCGCGCTCGCCAGCGCCGCGCGCACGCTGCCGAGGATCGGCCCGGCGAGCGAGCCCACCGTCCAGAGCCCGCCCACCGCGATGATGCCGGCCCCGATCAACCGGACCTGATCGGCCCAGACCGCCTGCGCCGCCTCGGCCGGGGCGCCGCCATGCTCGCCGAGCGCGGTCAGCACCGGCACCGCGATGCCCCAGGCGATGACCACGCCGGTGAGCACCGCGAGGCAGGCCCCGATGCCCACGAGGTAGCCGACGCCGACGAGCGCCAGCGAGAAGCCGGTGCCGAGCCCGAACACGGCCCCGCCCGCGACCAGCGCGCCCCGCACGCCCTCGGCCAGCACCTTCAGCCCGTTGGTGGCCAAGCTCACCAGCCCGGCGGCGGCGGCGGCGGCGAGCAGCGTGGCGAGCCCGCGCTCGCCGCCCGCGGGCCTGCCCCGGCCCTCCTCCCCAGCGTGCTCCCCACCGTGCTCTCCAGCGTGCTCCTGGCCGGTGCGCAGCACCTCGGCGGCCGCGACGCCCTCCGGGTAGGGCAGGCTCTCGCCCATCACGAGGGCGCGCCGCAGCGGGATCGAGAAGGCGACGCCGAGAAGCCCGCCGATCAGCGTGATCCCGGCCGTCTCCCAGAACGGGAAGCCGTGCCAGTGCCCGATCAGGACGAGGCCCGGCAGCACGAGGATGACGTTGCAGAGCGTGCCCGCGGCGGAGGCCTGCGTCTGCACGATGTTGTTCTCGAGGATCCCGGCGCCGCCGAGCAGGCGCAGGCAGCCCATCGAGATCATCGCGGCGGGGATCGAGGACGAGAAGGTCATCCCCGTCTTCAGGCCCATGTAGACGTTGGCCGCCATGAACACGACGGTGATGGCCGCGCCGAGCGCGAGGCCCCGGGCGGTGATCTCGGCGGCGTCCCGGTGCGGGGCGAGTCCCCGGGACCCGGCTTCTAGCCTCGGGCCCTGGGCTCCGCGGGGGGCGGTCGGCGTCGGCTGGTCCATCGCGCTCCGGACGGGCAGGGCGCCCAGCGGGCGAACGGCGGTGGGCGGGACGCCCGGGACATCCCGGGCGCCTTCCGAGGTCCAACCGGCAGGCGCCGGGCGCGTTCCGCCGAGCTAAGGCGCGCCCCCGCTCACCGGTCCGGGGCGCGCCCGCTCATCCCGGGGCGCGCCCGCTCATTTCGGGGCGGGCCCGCTCATCCGCGCGCGACGCGCGGCGCGGGAGCCGCCTCCTGGGGCCGCGCCGGCATGTCGCCGGGGTCGCACGCGGTGCTGCGCCGGGCGTCGCGCCATGTGCCGCGGCCCCCAGACTTGGCCGCGTAGAGCGCGACGTCGGCCGCGACCTGCAGGTCCTGCAGGCTCCGCCCGTCGCGCGGGAAGCGGGCGAGGCCGAGGCTGGCGCCTGCCCGGACCGTCCGCCCGCCGAGGCCGAACGGCGCGGCGAGGTCGCGCACGATCCGCTCCGCGAGCGCGGCATCCGCCTCGCCCATCCGGGGGCGGAAGATCAGCGCGGCGAACTCGTCGCCGCCGAGGCGGGCGGCGACGTCCTCCGGGCCCAGGGCGGCGCGGAGCCGGGCCGCCACCTCGACCAGCACGGCGTCGCCCGCGGCGTGGCCGTGGGTGTCGTTGATCGCCTTGAAGCGGTCGAGGTCGATCAGCATCGCGGTCAGCTCGCCCTCGCCCCGGGCCGCCCGCGCCAGCCTGTCCTCGAAGGCCCGCCGGTAGGCGCAGCGGTTGGCCAGGTCCGTCAGGGGATCGTGGTTGGCGGCGTGGTCGAGCTGCCGCAGCGCCGCGGTGGCCGCGACGTTGGCGCGCTGGAGCGAGGCGGCCAGATGGTCCGCCTCGTGCCGCAGCCGCGCGGCCGCCACGTAGTTGCGCTCCCCCCGGCCCGAGGCGCGCACCATCAGGAGGGTCAGGAGCAGCAGGTTGACGCCCATGATCTGCGCCTGCGTCGAGCCGCTGGTCAGGTAGATGACGATCAGGATGGCGCTGTTCGGCAGGACGAAGGCGAGCGTCGAGACGCGGTTGGTGACGCTCTGGACGACCGCGCCCGCGTTGATGCCGCAGAAGGTGAGGCCCGTCGCGATGTTGTAGGCCTGGCCGGCCTGGGCGCAGGCGACGAGGGCCCAGGCCCAGCACAGGCCCGAGACCAGCGCCCCGATCCACGCATGGGCCAGGACCCGGTCCGGCGCCGTGTCGAGGAGGCCGCGTCTCCGCACGGCCCGGGCGATCCAGAGGCGCGCGAGGTTGATGGCCGCGTTGAGCGCCAACCAGCCCACGAGGATGCCCGGCGCCACGTCCCCCCACATCATGGCGCAGAAGGAGAGCGAGACGAAGACGTTCGCCCCGAGCGTCAGGGGCAGGCTCGCCAGGAGGGCGTCGAGCTGGTCTCGCTTGATCAGGCGTTCGACCTCGTCTGGTTGTATTGTCATTTTGATGCAACCGATCAACGAAGACTGTGATCGCGCGCCGCGCTCTCGTCGATGGGTGAGGATGTCGCGTTAAGATCCTGCTTATGGCGCCGCCCGGCGGCTTTCATGGGGCGACGATCATCGACGTGCGCGGTATGCCTGCGCGCCTCCGTCCGCCGCGCCCGGTGCCCGGGGTCCGGGACGGTGGGTTCCATCGCCGGCCCGCGGCTCGACGGCCGGCCCCCGAGCCTGTAGGCCCGGGCGGCATCGTTGCCGGAGGCCCCCCGATGAAGCAGCGCGACGCCATCATCGCCTGGACCCCCGCCCGCTGGGCCGAGCTGCGGCCCGAGACCGCGGGCCAGGTCGCGGTGCTGCCCCTGTCGGAGGCGGCAGGCGCGGCCAAGCGCTACATGATGCGCGCGGGCGCCAGCTCCTCGGCCCTGCAGGCGATGTCCGAGGAGGCCCGCATCGCCCGCCTGTTCATCGACTTCCAGACGCTGGTGGTGCGCGACGGGCTCGATCCGCAGGCGGTGCACCGGGCCTTCCTGGCCATCGACGAGTACCGCTTCCGCATCGCCCCGGACACGGAGGGCGCGGAGTTCGAGGACCCGCCCGAGGAGGATTGAGCGGCGCGCCTCCCCTTCGCCCCGGACGGACACGCCCTAGTTGAGCCGGGCCGAAGCCTGATCCGGGAGGCCCGCGATGAGACCCGAGACGCCCCGTCCCCTCTCCCGCCGCGCGCTGCTGGCCGCCGGCGCCCTGGCGCCGCTGCTCGCACCGGCCCTGGCCGCGTCTCCGGCCCGCGCGGCCGGGGACGCCCGGGATGCCGAGGGCGCCCTGATCCGCCGGCCGATCCCGAAGAGCGGCGAGACGCTGCCGGCGATGGGCATCGGCACCTCGCGCCGCTACGAGGTCGAGCCCACCCCCGACAAGGTGGCGCCGCTCGAGGCGGCGGTGCGCCGCTTCGTCGAACTCGGGGGCTCGGTGATCGACACCGCCCCGAGCTACGGCACCGCCGAGGACGTGCTGGGGAGGATCTTCGCCAAGGGCGACCTGCGCGAGAAGGTGTTCCTGGCGAGCAAGGTCAGCGCCTCCGGCGCCGAGGGCGGCCGGGCCGAGATCCAGCGCTCGTTCGAGCGGATGGGCGTCGACGTGATCGACCTGATCGCGGTCCACAACCTCATCGACACCGGGACCAACCTCGCCACCCTGCGCGACCTGAAGGCGCGGAGGAAGATCCGCTACGTCGGCGTCACGGTCTGGCGCGACGGGCAGTTCGACGGGCTCGAACCGGTGCTCAGGACCGAGCCCCTCGACTTCGTGCAGGTGAACTACGCGGTCGACAACCGGGCGGCGGCCGAGCGGGTGCTGCCGCTCGCCGCCGACAAGGGCGTCGCCGTGATGGTCAACGTGCCGTTCGGGCGCGACCGGCTGTTCAAGGCGGTGCAGGGCAAGCCGGTGCCGGACTTCGCCAGGGCCTTCGGCTGCGAGACCTGGCCGCAATTCTTCCTGAAATACGTCCTCGGCCACCCGGCCGTGACCTGCCCGATCCCCGGCATGGCGAAGGTGTCCTACGTCGAGGACAACTGCGCCGCCGCCCGCGGGCGCCTGCCGGACGCCGCCGAGCGTCGCCAGATGGAGGCCTTCATCGATGCGCTCTGACCGCACCCGCCGCGCCGCGCTGGCTCTCGGCCTCGCGCTGGCCCTCGCCGGCCCCGCCGCGGCCGAGCCCGGGAAGACGGCCGACCACATCAAGATCGCCGTGATCGGCGGCGGCAACATCGGCGGCACGATCGGCCCGCTCTGGGCCCGGGCCGGGCACGCGGTGACGTTCGCCTCGCGCCATCCGGAAGCGCTGAAGCCGCTCGCCGAATCCGTGGGCGCCCGCACCGGCACGCCCGAGGAGGCGGTGGCCGCCAGCGACGTCGTGTTCCTGGCCGTGCCCTACCGGGCCTATCCGGATCTCGCCAGGAGCATCGGCCCGGCGCTGAAGGGCAAGGTGGTGCTGGACGCCGGCAACGCCACCAAGGCGCGCGACGGCGAGCTCTACGACGCGGTCCAGGCCGAGGGCATCGGCGCGACCTCGGCGAAGTTCTTCCCCGGGGCCCGGCTCGTGCGCGCCTTCAACGCGGCGAACTACCGGGTCTTCGCCAAGAACGCGGCGGGGCGCGAAGGAGGGCGGATGGCGATCCCGATCGCGGGCGACGACCCGGCGGCGCTGAAGGTCGCCGAGGGGCTGGTGCGCGACGCGGGCTTCGAGCCGGTGGTGGTGGGCGGCCTCGCCGACGCCTCCAAGTTCGCGATGGGCTCGCCCGGCTTCGGCCACGACCTCACCGCGCCGGACTTGCGCACGAAGCTCGGGCTGGCGCGGTGAGCCCCGCGCACTCTCCCTCCCCCGCAGAGGGGAGAGGGAGGGCGCCCGTGTCCGACGCCCGCCCCGTCCTCGCCCGCCTGATCGACGTCCGCCCCGGCGAGGGAAGGGTGCTGGCCTGGGCCTGGGCCTACATCTTCGCGATCCTGGCCGCCTACTACGTGCTGCGGCCGATCCGCGACCAGATGGGGGTGGCCGGCGGGATCGAGAACCTGCCCTGGCTGTTCACCGCCACGCTGGTCGGCATGCTGGCGCTCAACCTGCCCTTCGCGTGGCTGGTCAAGCGCCTGCCCCGCGCCCGCTTCGTGCCGCTGACCTACCGGTTCTTCGCCAGCCACATCCTGCTCTTCGCGCTCTTCCTCTACGGGGCGCCCCCGGACTGGGACGTCTGGATCGGGCGGGTGTTCTTCGTCTGGCTGTCGATCTTCAACCTGTTCGTGGTCTCGATCTTCTGGGCGACGATCGTGGATGTGTTCTCGACGCGCCAGGGCAAGCGCCTGTTCGGCTTCATCGCTGCGGGCGCCACGCTCGGCGCCATCGCGGGCTCCAGCCTGACCGCCGGCCTCGCCCGCACGGTGCCGACCTGGGGCCTGATGCTCGGGGCCGTGGCGCTGCTGGAGGTCGCCGTGTTCGCCATGCGCGGGCTCGCCCGCCACGCCGAGGGGCTGCACCGCCTCCCGTCCGAGGCGGCGGCGCGGGCCGCGCCGATCGGCGGCAGCGTCTTCGCGGGGATCACCCGGACGCTGGCCTCGCCCTACCTCCTGAACATCGGCCTGTTCCTGCTCCTGTTCTCGATCACCTCGACGGTCCTGTATTTCGAGCAGGCGGGCATCGCCAAGCGCAGCTTCCCCGACCGCGCCGCGCAGACGGCCTTCTTCGCGAGCGTCGATCTCGCGGTGAACGTGCTGACGCTCGGCGTGCAGCTCTTCCTCACGGGGCGGATCACCCGGGCGATCGGCGTCGGGCCGACGCTCGCGATCCTGCCGGCCTTGAGCGTGCTGGGCTTCGCGGCGCTCGCGGTCTCGCCCACCATCGCGGCGATCGTGGCCTTCCAGGTGCTGCGGCGCGCCGGCAACTTCGCGATCAGCCGGCCGGTGCGCGAGGTGCTGTTCACGGTGGTGCCGCGCGAGGACCGCTACAAGGCCAAGAGCTTCATCGACACGGTGGTCTACCGCCTGGGCGACCAAGTGGGCGCGTGGTCCTACGCGGGGATCGGGGCGCTCGGCCTCGGGGCGACGGCGGCGGCGGTGGTGTCGGTCCCGCTCTCGGCCGCCTGGCTCGCCAACAGCCTCTGGCTCGGCCGCGAGCAGGTCCGGCGCGCGCGCGCGGACGAGGAGGCGACGCCGGACGGGCACGGGGCGGGGATCTGAAACCGTTTCCGGTTCATCGGTTCGGTTTGAGGCATCGTCCCAGGACGAAGCGCGGGTCCCCTCTCCCATAGGGAGAGGTCTGCTTTCGCAGAAAGCCGGGTGAGGGGTATGAGGCTTCCAGGTAGGGCTCGACCTGAACGCGCGTCGATGGCGTGCTCCGTCCTGTGAGGTCATACCCCTCACCCCAACCCTCTCCCTATGGGAGAGGGGGTGCGGCGCGGTTCACCGCGCGCGGCCGAACCGGTCGACCGGGGGCCGTATGAAACCGCCTCCGGATGGCGGCCCCAGCGCTGCCTCGGGCGCCGCCCCGCGCCCTAGCCCCCGTAGCTCTGCACCAGCGAGCCCGCCACCAGCCCCCAGCCGTCGACCAGCACGAAGAAGATCAGCTTGAACGGCAAGGCGACGCTCGCCGGCGGCACCATCATCATGCCCACCGCCATCAGCACCGAGGCCACCACGAGGTCGATGATCAGGAAGGGGATGAACAGCAGGAAGCCGATCTCGAAGGCCCGGCGCAGCTCCGAGATCATGAAGGCGGGCGTGACGATCTCCAGCCCGACCTGCTCCGGCCCGGCGGGGACCGGCGCCTTGGCGATGTCGAGGAAGAGCTTCAGGTCCTTCTCGCGCACGTTCTTGAGCATGAAGGTCTTGAACGGGGCGGACGCCCGCTCGAAGGCCTGTCCCTGCGTGATCTGGCCGGCGATCAGCGGCTCGATCCCGGCGCGGTAGGCCTCGCGGCCGGTCGGCGCCATCACGAAGGCGGTGAGGAAGAGCGCGAGGCTGATGATCACCGCGGTCGGCGGCGCGGTCTGGGTGCCGAGCGCCGAGCGCAGCAGCGAGAGCACCACCACGATCCGGGTGAAGGCGGTGGCCATCACCAGCACGGAGGGCGCCAGCGCCAGCACCGTGATGAGCGCGACGAGCTGCAGCGCCCGCTCGGTGACGCCGCCGGAGCCGAGATCGACCGTCACGCTCTGCGCCGCGGCGGGCGCGACGCCCAGACCGGCCAGGAGACCGGCCAGGAGAACGGCCAGGAGACCGGCCGGGAGAAGGCCGGCCAGGAGTGGGACGGCGCTCCGGCCGAGGGGCGACACACCTGTCTTCCGGGTCATGCGCGTCCGTCCGCCCCCGGCGGCCGCACGCTCGCGCGCCGCGCCTCGATGTTCTGCCAGACGAGCAGCGCGGGCAGGCCCAGCGCCACGTCCGGCACCCGCTTGGCGAGCGAGAGCGCGATCGCCGTGTGCGCGTCGATGCCGAACAGGGCGCAGACCACCACGAAGCCGCCCTCCTGCACCCCGAGCCCGCTCGGCACCGGGAAGGCCGCCGACTTGATCGCCTGGCTCAGCGCCTCGATCACCACCACCTCGGCGAGGCTCGCCTCGACGCCGATGCAGGCGAGCGCGATCCAGATCTCGGCCGCGCCCAGCGTCCAGGCCGCGAGGTGCAGCGCGACCGCCTCGGCGAGCCGGCCCCGGCGTCCGCCGTGCCAGACCGCGTCGAGGGCGGCCTGCACGGTGCTGCGCCCCTCCCGGCGCGGCTCGGCCTCGCGCACGAAGCGGCGGGAGAGGGCGGCGATCCGCTCCTCGATGACGCGCGCCGCGCCCGTGCGCTGCACGGCGAAGAAGGCGGCGAGCACCAGCGCCGCGACGGAGAGCGCCCTGAGCATCCAGCGGGCGAGGTCGGCGGCCGCCTCCCCCTCCATGCGCGAGAGCAGCGCGGCGCCGATCCCGGCGAAGAGCGCCTGGGTGCCGACCTGGATCAGCATGTCGGCGAGAATCGAGGCGGCGGCGAGCGCGCCCGCCACGCCCCAGAAGGTGAGGAGGCGCCCGCCCAGCACGTCGCCGCCGATCGAGGCCACGGGCAGGAGCACGTTGATGCCCTCGCGCACGTAGCGCAGCACCACGAAGGGGCCGATGCCCGGGGTGCCCAGGCCGTCGAGGATGCGCGCCCAGGCGAGCCCGCACAGGAACACGATGAGCGCCCGCACCAGCACGATGCCGACGAGCCCCAGGACCCCGATGCGCGCGAAGGCGGCCCCGATCGCCGCGAGGTCGTTCGTCGCCACGAGCCAGGCGGCGAGCCCCAGGCCCGCGAGCGTGCCGATGAGCGGCAGGCGGCGCAGCAGGGCCCGGCCGAGCCCCTGTCGGGCGGCGGCGGTCACGGCGCGCTCCGGTGGGGCCGGTCAGGGCGGCCCGTCTGTCTCGGGGAGGCGGTCACGGCGGCGCTCGCTCACGCGGGGGCGCCGCGATCCGTCGCGGACGCGTCCCCCGGAGGCGCGCCTAGCGTCGCATTGGGGCCGAAATCGGGGCCGAAATCGGGGCCGGCCACCGGGAAGGCGCCCGCCTTCCGCGGATCGACCAGAAGCACCCGCCCGGCCGCCACGCTGGCGCCGGTGGCGATGGCCAGCATCCGCTTGGGGCAGGGCCCGAGGCAGCCGCTCTCGACGATCCGGGGCTTGCGCCCCTTCCGGCCCGTCCCCGCCCGCGCCGCGCGGCGGCCCGCCTCGTAACCCGCCTCGTAACCCGCTCTGGCGAGCGCCCGCGCCTGCCGCTTCGTGAGGCCCTGGCGCCGGGCGCATTTGCGGCAGACCAGCACCACCTCGGCGAACTTCGCCTTCGCGGTCCGGACCTTCGCGGCCGAGACTTCGACGGCGGGGACTTCGACGGCAGGAACTTCGACGGCAGGAATTTCGGCGGCGGGGATCTGGCCCGATCGGGTCTCGCTCATCGCGCGGGGGTACAGCGCACCGGCCGCGGAGCGCAACGGCCACGTCGCCGCCCCCGGCCTCCCCCGGCCGCCCCCGGCCGGCCGCGTGGTCAGCCCCGGGCAGGCCGCGCGCCTTAAAAAGGGCCGAAAAGCGCAGGACTTCCCGGAGCGGACGATCGCGGCGGCGCGCATCCGCGGCGGCCCCGTCCGCACGTGGCCCCATCCGCGCCGGACCATCGCGGCGGCACCAGGACACATCACCCGCATGAGCGTCGACGAGGTCAAGCAGGGCGAGCGGATCCGCGGGCTCGTGGATTTCGCGCAGCGCTCGCTGACGGAGCTGCGCCGCGGCGCGGAGACGATCGAGCCGATCCCCACGAAGCGCGGCCGCGCCCTGGTGCAGCAGGCGCGCGCACGCCTCGCCTGGACGCGCCTGCCCGGCCTCAGGCCGCCGGACACCCGCCCCGTCAGCTACACCCGCATGCTGCTCTGGCGCTTCGGCCTGTTCGTGGCGCTGCCGACCGCGGTGGTCGGCCTCTACCTCTTCGTCTTCGCCTCGAACCAGTACATCGCCGAGGCGAAGTTCGCGGTGCGCGGCAACGTCGAGCCGATGGAGCACTCGAACCTCGGCGAGTTCAGCGCGCTGATCCAGAAGCACAACAGCCAGGACAGCTACATCGTCCGCGACTTCATCCGCAGCCAGACGCTGGTCTCGGCGCTGGAGAAGAGCGTCGGCCTGTCGAAGATCTTCTCGCGCGGCGAGGCCGACTTCTGGGCCCGCTACAGCGACCCGCAGCCGGTCGAGGTGCTGACCAAGTACTGGCGCCGGCAGGTCGAGGCGCATATCGACGCGATCTCGGGCGTGATCCAGCTCACGGTGCGGACCTTCACGCCGCAGGACTCGCTCACCATCGCGCAGGAGGTCATCACCCGCGCCGAGCGCCTGATCAACGAGATCTCGAGCCGGGCCCAGGCCGACATGCTGGTCCAGTCCCAGAAGGACGCCGACGTGGCGCAGGCCCGGCTGCGCGAGGCGCATCTCGCCCTCCAGCGCTTCCGCAACAGCTGGGGCATCATCGACCCGGTGAAGGCCGCGGAATCGACGATGACGACGATGCTCACGCTGCGCCGCGACAAGATCAAGGCCGAGAACGACCTCCAGGTGCTGCGCGCCTCGAACCTCGACGAGAAGTCGCGCTCGATCCAGGTGCTGGTGGCCAACGTGGCGGCCATCGACCAGCAGATGCGCGACCTCCAGGGCCAGCTCACCCGCGACGTCGGCCAGTCCGGCTCGCCCACCATGGCCAACGCGCTCTTGGAATACGAGGGCCTGATGGTGGAGCGCACCATCGCCGAGAAGCTGCACGAATCGGCCAGCAACCTGCTCGACCGCGCCCGGGTTTCGGCGGGCAAGCAGCACATCTTCCTGGCGGTGATCGAGCAGCCGGCGCTGCCGACCGACAGCCTCTACCCGCACCGGGGCCGCGCCCTGTTCGTGACCTTCTTCTGCTGCGTGCTGGTGTTCTGCTCGTTCTCGCTGATCCTCAGCGGCATCCGCGACCAGCGGGTCTGAGGCGCGCTCCCCCTGCGGGGGGGGGGGAGGGGCGGGCCCGCCTCAGAAGCCGCTCGGCGGGCTGTCCGTGACGCCGTGGCGGGCGCAGATCGCCCGGAGGCCGCCGCCCTCGATGAGGGCCGCCAGCGCGTCGCCGACCGCGTAGGCGAGGTCGCGCGAATCGGTGCGCACCGCCCCGCCGAGGTCCCAGCGCGACTTCACGAGGCCGCCGAGCGCGATCTCGGTGAGCGCGACGTCGTCGCGGCCCGCCTGTCCCGCGGCGAACAGCGCGCCCTCGATGCCCGCCCGGGTGCCGGCCAGGATCGGCGCCTCGCCGCCCAGGAAGGCGCGGGCCGCCTCCTCCTGGTTGCGGAAGTGCTTCAGGTTCGGGCGGTAGCGCCCGCCCTCGGCGGTGAGCAGCTGCATGTCGGAGGCGCTCGCGCCCTCGACGGCGACCGCGTGCGCGCCGATGTCGGCGAAGCTCTCGAACCCCTCCAGCACCCCGCGCCGCCACGCGAAGGCGAGGCGCTGGGCGAAGTAGGGCCGCACCAGGAAGACCTGCTCGTTGCGCAGCGCCAGCATCTTGTCGTTGGGCACGTGCAGCATCAGGTCGGCGAGCGGGCTCCCCGCGAGGTCGCCGCGCCAGAGGTTGAGGCGGAAATCGCCGTCCACGTTCTCGCCCGCATCGACGAGGCGGAGATCCAGCCCGACCTTCAGCGCGCCGGCCACCGCCTCGGCGACCTCGACGTCGATGCCGACCGGCTTGCCCCCGCGCAGCTCCGAGAAGGGCGCGTTCTCGGCGTAGAGCGCGACGCGCAGCGTGCCGGACGACGCGACGTCGTCGAGCGGCCGGGCGGAGGCTGGCGGGGAGGCGGGGAGGGCGGCGAGGCCGCCGAGCCCCGCCAGCAGCGCGCGTCGCGTGAGCACGATCCCTACTCTTCGTGCTTGGCTTCGATGTAGGTCCGGATCGCCCACATGGCTTCCTGCGAGAGGATGCCGTCGAAGGCCGGCATCTTGGTCACGCCGTTGATCACGGCCCCGTGCTTCATGCGCTCGACGAAGTACTCGTCGCCCTCCTTGCCGACCGGCAGGTAGCGCAGGTCGGGGGCCAGCCCGCCGGAGATCAGCTGCAGGCCGTGGCAGCGGGCGCAGTTCTGGTTGTAGCCGGAATCGCCGACCGCGACCGCCTTCTGGTTGCCCCGGTAGGGGTTCTCGGCCTTCCACTCGGAGCCCAGCGCCTCGAGCCCGGCGGTGTCGACGGGCTGGGGCTGCACGTCGCCGTGAGCGAGCGCGCCGAGCACGAGGCCGCCGAGCGCGAGGCCGAGCAGGGCGCCGCCCGTCAGCCGGAGCCGTCTGGTCATCACCGTTTCCTCCGAAAACACCTTCATCCGCGCGCTCCTCTGCCCGGGGCGAGCGGCCCCGGCCGGCGCGCGGCGTCTTGGCGGGAGAGAGACCCGCATCAGGGAAAAACGGTAGCAAGCCCGGGCGGGGCGCCCCATTGTGCTTTGGTACGACGCGCGCCACCCCGCTCGGACTGCCGCGTCTCGGACCTTGGTCCAATACCGGGCGGTGCGGGCCCGCCTATGCTCGGTCCCGAGGACAGGGATGGAAACGAGCCGGGGCAGGATGCCGACACGCTCCGATCTCGCCGGGGGCGGACGGGCGCGCGTGGCCGCGGCGCTGGCGCTGGCCGCGCTGCTCGGGCCGGCGCACGCCGCGCCCGAAGGGGGCGCGCCGACACAGGCGCGGCAGCCGACGCCGCTGGCGATCCACTACATCGAGCGCCGGGTCGAGCGACCGAAACCCCTCAACAACGAGCCCCCGGTGCCGGACGACGAGGGCCGCGCCGGGGCGCAGCTCGGCCTCGCCGACGGCAACGCCACCGGCCGCTTCGTCGGCCTGCGCTTCAGCCTGAGGACCAGCGTGGTCGAGCCGGGGGCCGACCTGCGCGCGGCCCTCACGGAGGGGGAGGGCGCCCGCTTCCTCGTGGTCAACGCGCCGGCCGCCGACCTGCTGGCGCTCGCCGACATGCCCGAGACCCGCGACGCGGTGATCCTCAACGTCGGCGCGCCGGACGTCGCCTTGCGCGACCGCGACTGCCGGGCGCGGCTGCTGCACGTGCTGCCGTCGCGCGACATGCTGGCCGACGCGCTGGTGCAGCTCCTCGCCCACAAGCGCTGGACCCGGATCCTGCTGGTGCAGGGGCCGGGCGCCGGGGACGCGGCCTATGCCGAGGCCCTGCGCCGCAGCGCCCGCAAGTTCGGGGCGCGGATCGTGGCCGAATCCAGCTTCGACGCCCGCGGCGCGGACCTGCGCGATTCGGCGCTTCGCGAGTTCGCCCTCGTCACCCGCGGCCCCGAGCACGACGTGGTGGCGGTGGCCGACGAGGCCGGGGAGTTCGGGCCGAACCTCGTCTACAACACGGCCTCGCCCCGGCCCGTCGTCGGCACGCAGGGGCTCTCACCCGCCGCCTGGGGGCGCCCGGTCGAGGCCTGGGCCGCCGTGCAGCTGCAGGCGCGCTTCGCCAAGCTGGCGCAGCGCCCGATGGGCCCGGTCGACTGGGCCGGCTGGATGGCGGTGCACGCGGTGACGGAGGCCGCGACGCAGCTCAAGTCCGCCGACCCGGAGGCGGTGCGCCGGCTGCTCCTGTCGGACAGGTTCGAGGTCGGCGGCTTCAAGGGCCGGGCCCTGAGCTTCCGCGCCTGGAACGGGCAGTTGCGCCAGCCGGTCTTCGTGCTCTGGCCCGGCGCCGTGGTGGCGGCCGCCCCGGTCGAGGGCTTCCTGCACCGGCGCACCGAACTCGACACGCTCGGGCTCGACGCGCCCGAGAGCGCCTGCCGCGCCTTCGGAGGCTCCCGATGATCCGCCCCGCCCTGCTCGTCCTCGCCCTCCTCGCCGGCCCGGCGCGCGCCGAGGAGATCTTCGTCTCGAACGAGCGCGACAACACCGTCTCGGTGATCGACAGCCGCGACTGGAGCGTCGCCCGCACCTTCCCGGTCGGCCGGCGCCCGCGCGGCCTCACCTTCTCGCCGGACGGGCGCCGGCTCTACGTCTGCGCGAGCGATTCGGACGCCGTGCAGGTGATCGACCCCGACACCGGCCGCCTCCTGCACGACCTGCCCTCGGGCGAGGACCCGGAGCAGTTCGCGCTGGCGCCGGACGGGCGCACCCTGTTCATCGCCAACGAGAACAACGCCACCACGACGGTGGTCGATGCCGAGGCGCGCCGGGTGCTCGCCCAGATCGACGTCGGCATCGAGCCCGAGGGCATGGCGGTGAGCCCGGACGGGGCGCTCGCGGTGACGACCTCCGAGACCACCAACATGGTGCACTGGATCGACGCGCGGACGCTCCAGGCGATCGACGCCACGCCCGTCGGCCAGCGCCCGCGCCACGCGGAGTTCACCCGGGACGGCCGGACGCTCTGGGTCTCCTCCGAGATCGGCGGCACGGTCTCGGTGATCGACGTGGCGACCCGGCAGGTGGTCGAGACGATCGCGTTCGAGATCAAGGGCATCTCGGCCGACCGCATCCAGCCGGTCGGCATCGCGCTCACGGAGGACGGCGCCACCGCCTTCGTGGCGCTCGGGCCCTCCGACCGGGTCGCGGCGATCGACACGCGCACCCGCACGGTCACGGCCTACATCCTGGTCGGGCGCCGGGTCTGGCACGTGGCGATGCTGCCGGGCGGGCGGGAACTCGTCACCACCAACGGCGTCTCGGGCGACGTCACGGTGATCGACGCCGCCGCGCTCAAGGCCGTGCGCAGCGTGAAGGTCGGGCGCTATCCCTGGGGGGCGGCGGTGCGGCCCGCACCGGGCGCCGCGCGCCCCGAGGGGCGCGCGGCCGGGGGCGGGGAGTGAGGGCGTCCGCGGCGACCATCCTCGCCCTCCTCCTCACCCTCCTCACCCCCGCCCGCGCCGGCAGCCTCGACCGCGCCGGCATCGAGCGCCACTTCCCAGCCCCGCTCGTCGTCGGCGAGCGCGACGACAAGCTCCCCGTCTGGCCGATCCTGAAGCAGGAGGCCGGGGCCTACGAACTCTTCGCCTACGCCTTCGAGTCGATCGACTTCGCGGCGATCCCGGGCTTCGGCGGCGTCGCTCCCAACCTCCTGATCGCGCTGGCGCCCGACGGCACCTTCCGGGACGCGCGGGTGCTCGCCCACCACGAGCCGGTCTTCCTCGAGGGGCTGGGCTCCGAGCCGCTCTTCGCCTTCGTCGAGCAATATGTCGGGCTCTCGGCCCGGCGGGCGATCCGGGTCGGGCGGCCGAACGCGCGGGCGGGCGGCGCCCCGCCCCAGACCACGGTCGACGGCATCAGCATGGCCACCGCCTCGACCCGGGTGATCAACGAGACGATGCTCTCGGCCGCGCTCGCGGTCGCCCGGGCCAAGCTCGGCTTCGGCGCCGGCGCGGTCGGCCTGAAGGTCGAGCCGCGGCCCGAGGCCGAGGCGCTCGACGTCGCGGAGCTGGAGCGCCGCGGCTGGCTCCTGCGCTTCACCCTGTCCCAGGAGGCGGCCGACCGGGCCTTCGCGGGCACCGGGCTGGAGGATGCCGATCCGGGCCGAGGGGCTCCGTCCGAGCCCTTCGCCGACCTCAGGATCGCCTATCTCAACGTGCCGACGATCGGCCGCGCGGTTCTGGGGGAGGCGGCCTACGGGCGGCTGATGCGGGAGCTCGCGGGCGACCACGCCGTGCTGGTGGCGAGCGCCGGCCGCTGGAGCCCGATCCCGGACGACTTCGTGCTCGGCTCGATCCCCGAAGCCTTGAGCGTGCAGCAGGGCGGCCTCGCGCTCGCCGCCCGGGACATGGCCTGGGAACGGCGCGACCTCGCCCCCGGCTTGCCGCCCGGTCCCTGGACGCTGCTCCGCATCGGCGAGGCGGCGGGCTTCGACCCCTCCGCCCCCTGGACGCTCGCCCTGAAGCTCACCCGCCAGCGCGGCCAGATCTTTCCCGAGACGGTCACCCGCGAGGTCGGCGCCCAGTACCGCCTGCCGCCGGACCTGTTCGTGCGGCAGGCGCCCGATACCGGCCCGCACTGGAGCGACGGCTGGCGGGCGCGGGCGCCGGAGCTCGCGATCATCGCGGCGGCGCTCGCGCTCCTCGTGCCGGTCCTGGCGCGCCAGCGCGGCCTCGTGGCCCGGGCCCGGCCCTTCGGGCGCTTCCGGCTGGCCTATCTCGCCTTCACCCTGGGCTTCGTCGGCTGGTACGCGCAGGCGCAGCTCTCGGTGGTGACGCTGGCCGGGCTGGCGCGCGCCGCCGCGGGCCGGGGCGACCTCACCTTCCTGCTCTACGACCCGCCCTCGCTGCTGCTCTGGGGCTTCGTGCTCGCCACGCTCCTCGTCTGGGGGCGGGGCACCTTCTGCGGCTGGCTCTGCCCGTTCGGGGCCCTGCAGGAACTGGCCGCGCGGCTGGCCGCCCCCTTGCGCATCCGCCAGATCGCCGTGCCGCCGCGCCTCGACCGGCACTTGCGGAACCTGAAATACGCGGTGCTGGCCGCGATCCTGGCGACGGCCGCCGCGGGCTCCCCGGCGACCGACGCCCTCGCGGAGGTCGAGCCCTTCAAGACGGCCATCACCCTGTACTTCTGGCGCAGCCTCCCCTTCGTGCTCTACGGGGCCGGGCTGATCGTCCTCAACCTCTTCGTCTACAAGGGCTTCTGCCGCTACCTCTGCCCGCTCGGCGCGGGCCTGGCCGTGCTCGGGCGGCTGCGCCTGCTCGACTGGATCCCGCGCCGGCCGGAATGCGGCAGCCCCTGCCAGCTCTGCCGGGTGCGCTGCCGCTACGGCGCGATCGATGCGCGGGGACGGATCGACTACCCCGAGTGCTTCCAGTGCATGGATTGCGTCACCATCGTGCACGACCCGGGACAGTGCGTGCCGCAGGTCCTGGCGCGGCGCCGCCGGCCGGCCGCCGCCGCTCCCACCAAGCGCGCGGAGGTCGCGTGAGCCCACGTTCGCCCCTCGCCCGCCGACGCCTGCTGATCGGCGGCCTCGGCGGTCTGGCGGCGCTCGCCGCCGGGCCCGCGGCCCTGCGGGCGATGGCCCGGACCCGAGGCCTGCGCACGGCCACGCGGGCCGGGCTCGCCTTCGGCACGACCGTCTCGCTCACCCTGGTCCACGCCGAGGCCGCCGCGATCGAGGCGGGGTTTCGCGCGGGCTTCGCGGCGATCCGCGCGGTCGAGGCGGCCGGCAGCCTGTACCGGCCGGACAGCGCGCTCGCCCGGCTCAACCGGGACGGGCTCCTCGCCGAGCCCGACCCGCTGCTCGCCGAGATGCTGGGCTTCGCCCTCGACCTCGCGGCGGCGAGCGGGGGCGCCTTCGATCCCACCGTGCAACCCCTCTGGACCCTCTGGGCGGCGGCCGCCGCGCGGGGCGAGCGTCCCGGCGCGGCCGCGCTCGCGGACACCCTCGGGCGCGTCGGCTGGCGCGCCGTGGCCCGGTCCGAGGCGGAGATCCGGCTGCGGCCCGGCAGCGCGCTCACCCTCAACGGCCTGCTGCAGGGCTACGCCGCCGACCGCGTGATGGGCGCGCTCGGGGCCTGCGGCATCGCGCACGCCTTCGTGGATACCGGCGAGTTCGGGGCGCGGGGGGCGCACGCGGACGGCGCGCCCTGGCGGCTCGGGCTGGCGGGGCCGCGCCGGGGCGACCCGCTCGCGGGGGTGATCGCGCCCTTCACGGGCTTCGCGGCGACCTCGGGGGACGACGCCACCGCCTTCTCGGCGGACCGGCGCGACCACCACATCTTCGATCCCGCCACCGGCACCTCGCCGCCCGCGCTCTCGGCCGTGACGGTGACGGCCCCGAGCGGGCTCCTGGCCGACGCCCTCTCCACGGCGGCCTTCGTGCTGGGCGAGGCGGCGGGCGCGGCGCTCGTGGCGCGCTACCCGGGCTGCGCGGCGCGGTTCACGCCCAAGGTGGCGTGAGCCGCGCCCCTACTCTACTTGTCGTACTTGACGTAGGCGAAGCGCGGGTCGGTCGGTGTGCCCTCCAGCGGGCCGCCCTCGGCGCCGGGCTGCCAGCCCACCACCTCCTCGATCTTGGCGGCCAACGCGAAGTCCTTGTCGGTGATGCCCTTGGCGGCGTGGTTCATCAGCCGCACCTCGACCCAGGCGTAGGAGGCGGTGAGGTCCGGATGGTGCCACGCGGCCTCGGCGAGGTGGCCCACCGTGTTGATCACCATGAGCGTGCTCTTCCAGCCCGCCGTCTTGTAGGTGCGCCGGATCCAGCCGTCCTCGTAGCGCCAGGCCGGCAGCTCGGCCTTCAGCCGCGCCTCGATCGTGGCCTCGTCCAGGGCTCCCTCGCGCCGCTCGCTCATCGTCCGCTCCTCCGCCTCGTTTCCGAGAGCGTGCCGCGGGCGGGAGGCGCGCGCAAGGCGGGGTGCGGGGGTGCGGCGCAGGCGCCCGCCTCCGTCCCGACCGGCCCGTTGCCGATGGACGCGGTGGGGCGAGCACCCTATGACTTTTTGGCAATGGCACCGGGTCCCGCCCGCGCGCGAAGCTCGCGGGCGGGACCCGGCCTCGAAGAAGCGCGAACACCCAGGGAGACGACGCCATGCTGTCACGGCGCGGATTGCTCGCCGCCGCGGCGCTCGCGGCCCTGGCCGCGCGGCCCGTCCCGTCCGCCCGGGCGAGCACGCCGACGTTCCGGCTGGGCAGCCTGCCCTTCGGCACGGTCGCCTGGGAGGCGGCGGTGATCAAGGCCCGCGGCCTCGACACGGCCAACGGCTTCAGCCTCGAGGTGGTCAAGCTCGCCGGCAACGACGCGGCGCGCATCGCCTTCATGGGCGGCCAGGTCGATGCCATCGTGGGCGACCTGCTCTGGGCGGCCCGCCTCGGCAACGAGGGCCGGGCGATCCGCTTCATCCCCTACTCGACCACCGAGGGCGCCGTGATGGTGCCGGAGGCGAGCCCCATCCGCGGCCTGAAGGATCTCGCTGGCAAGCGGCTGGGCGTGGCGGGCGGCCCCCTCGACAAGAACTGGCTGCTGCTCAAGGCCCAGGCCCGGGACGCCGCCGGGCTCGACCTCGAATCGGGGGCTGACCTCGCCTACGGCGCGCCGCCGCTGATCACCCTGAAGCTGGAGCAGGGCGCGCTCGACGCCGCGCTCACCTACTGGACCTACTGCGCCCGGCTGGAGGCCAAGGGCTTCCGCCGGGTGATCGGGGCCGACGACATCATGCGGGCCTTCGGGGCGACGGGCTCCGTCGCGCTGATCGGCTACCTCGTGGACGGCGCCGCCGTCGAGGGGAAGCCCGAGCTGGTGGCGGGCTTCGCCCGCGCCTCGCGCGCCGCCAAGGACATGCTGGCCTCCGACCCCGCGACCTGGGAGATCGTCCGCCCGCTGATGACGGCGGAGGACGAGGCCACCTTCGCGGCGCTGAAGCGCGAGTTCCTCGCCGGCATCCCGCGGCGCCCCATCGCGGAGGAGCGCGCGGACGGGGAGCGGCTCTACGCGGTGCTGCAGCGGCTCGGCGGCGAGCGCGTCGTCGGGAGCGGGGCGAGCCTGCCCGCGCGGCTCTACTTCGACGGGGCCCGGAATGGCTGAGCGGCGGATCCGGCAGACGGCCCGGCAGGCGGCCCGGCGGGCGGGGCGCTCCCGCGCATGACGCGCCCGTGATCTCGTCCGCGACGCCTGCCGCATGACGCTCCTCGCGCGCCTCGTCTCGGTGCTGGTGCTGCTCGGCGCCTGGCAGGCGGCCGCCGCGCAGGCCGGCTCGCGCCTGTTGCCGGCCCCGCTGGCGGTCGCCGAGTTCATCGCCCAGGAGGCGGCGCGCGGCGACCTGTTCCACAATGTCGGCGTCACGCTGCTGCGCGTCGCGATCTCCTTCGCGCTCGCCATGGGCCTCGGCGTGCTCCTCGGCGTCGCGCTCGGGCGGATCCGGGCGCTCGACGCGGTGCTCGACACGCCGCTGCTCGCGCTCCTCAACACGCCCGCCCTCGTCATCACGGTGCTGGCCTACATCTGGGTCGGATTGACCGAGAGCGCCGCGATCCTGGCGGTGGTGCTCAACAAGCTGCCGAACGTCGCGGTGATCCTGCGCGAGGGCGCGCGCGAGCTCGACGCGGGGCTCGAGGAGATGGCCCGCACCTACCGGTTCGACCGCCGCACCTGGATCCGGCACGTGCTGGTGCCCCAGCTCCAGCCCTACGTGGTGGCCGCCGCCCGCTCCGGGCTCTCGCTCGCCTGGAAGATCGTGCTGGTGATCGAGCTGCTCGGGCGCCCGGACGGGGTCGGCTTCGCGATCAACTTCTACTTCGTGCAGAGCACCAACGTCGCGGCGATCCTCGGCTACAGCATCGTCTTCATGAGCGTGATGATCGCGATCGACATCCTCGTCCTGCAGCGGATCCAGGCCCATGTCCGCCGGAGGCGATAGAATGTCCGCCGGAGGCGATAGGATGTCCGCCGGAGGCGATGGGATGTCCGCCGGGGCGCCGATCCTCCGGGTCGCGATCGACCGCAAGGTCTACCACGCGGGCTCGCCCGAGCCCGTCGAGGCGGTGCGCGGGCTCGCCTTCACGGTGGGGCAGGGCGAGATCGTCTGCCTGATCGGTCCCTCGGGGGCGGGCAAGTCGACCACCTTGCGCATCCTGCTCGGGCTCGACGGCGACTACGAGGGCCGGATCGAGCCGGATCCGCGCGGGGCCGAGACCGCGCCCGGCATGGTGTTCCAGGAACCGCGGCTGCTGCCCTGGCGCACGGTCGAGCAGAACGTGCGCCTCGCCATGCCGCGGGGCCGGCGCGGGCGCGACCTCGACGCCTTGTTCGAGCATCTCGGGCTCGCGCCCTGGCGCGCCCGCTACCCGGGCGCGCTCTCGCTCGGCATGCAGCGGCGGGTGGCGCTCGCCCGGGCGCTCGCCGACGACCCGCGCCTGCTCGTGCTCGACGAGCCCTTCGTCTCGCTGGACGACGCGGCGGCGGCGAGCCTGCGGGGCCTCGTGGTGGACACCGTCGATCGCCTCGGCATGAGCGTGCTGATGGTCACCCACAACGTCGCCGAGGCGATCGCGGTCGCCGACCGGCTGCTCCTGCTCTCGCCCCGCCCGGCGAGCCTCGTGGCCGAGGTGCGCCTCGACCGGCCGCGGGCCGCGCGCGACCGCGCCTGGGCGGACGCGACCCGGCGGGATCTGGCCGAGCGCCACCCGGGCGTGATCGCGGAGTGATACGATCTCCGGTTGATCGGTTCGGCCGCGTGCGGTGAACCGCGCCGTGCTCCCTCTCCCACAGGGAGAGGGTTGGGGTGAGGGGTATGACGCTTCAGAACAGCGCTCGGCATCGACGCGCGTTCAGGGTGAGCCTCATCCAGAAGCCTCATACCCCTCACCCGGCTTTCTGCGAAAGCAGACCTCTCCCTATGGGGAGGGCGATCGCACATGCCGAGCGAGCCTAGCCCCGGTCAGGCGTGGGTCCCCTCTCCCATAGGGAGAGGGACAGGGTGAGGGGTATGAGGCGTCCGAACAGGGCTCGATCTGAACGCGCGTCGATGGCGTGCTCAGATCTGAAAGGTCATACCCCTCACCCCAACCCTCTCCCTATGGGAGAGGGGGCGCGGCGCGGTTCCAGTGGCGATCGAGGAGACGACCCCCGCCATATGCGATCGCCCTGCCCTATGGGAGAGGGGACCCGCGCTTCGTTCCGAGACGATGCGTTGAACCGAACCCATCAACCGGAAATGGTATGAGGCGGGAGGTGTCTCCGCGCTCTCCCTTCCCTGCAGCTGGAGAGTGAGGGCGGAGGCGGCCGCCTACTCCGCCTTGGCCTCGACCTCGACCCGGTCGAGGATCGCGGCGGGCGAGCGGGCGAGGGCGAAGTCGGCGAAGCCGAGGCCGGCGGCGTCGCGCGCCCGGGCCTTCAGGACGAGCCGGCCGGGCTTCTGCACGAACTGGCCCATCGCGGTCCCGATCGCCCGCGCGCCCGCCGAGCCGCCCAGGATGATCGGCACGCCGAACTGGCTCGCGCTGACGTATTCCTGGCGCAGCTCCTCGGGCTTGAGGCTCAGCGCCCGGGACTGGGTCGCGATGAAGCGCTCGAACAGGCCGGTATTCTCCACCGTGAGGTCGAGCGTCTTGGCGCTCGCGGTGAACATCAGGAGCTCGGAGGCCGGCATCCCGGAAGCGAAGATCTCGGGGCCGATGCCGCCCACCGTGCCGGTGAGCCGAACGGCCCCCATGTCGCGGCCCGACAGGGCGACCTCGCGCAGGCTCACCTCGCGCCGCCCCTCGTCCCAGGCGAGGTCGGCCACGAGGTCGAGGTCGAGGTCGCGGTAGCCGTAGCCCGGCAGCGCGCCGATGACCGGCGCGCCGGCGACCGTGGCGGCCGGCATCACGAGGCCCGACAGGCTGAGGCGCCCGGCGGTCGGCACGCCGTCCTTCAGCGGGCCGAAGCTCAGCGCCGCGTCGCGCAGGGCCACATGGGTGGCCGGCTGGGTCGCGACCGGCTGAGGCGGTACCGGCCTGGGCGCCGCCTGCGGCGCGGCCTTGGCGTCCGGCTTGGCATCGGCCTTGGCATCGGCCTTGGCGTCGGCCTTGGCGTCGGCCTTGGCACCGGGCTTCGGCGCGGCGAGCGGGTCGGCCGTCGGCGGCGCCGCCTCGCCCGGAAGGTCGAGGCTCAGCTCCTTCAGGGTGAGGGCGCCGAGCGCGGGGATCATGCGGCGCGCGTCGTCCGCGTCGTCCGGGGTGGCCGGGTCGGCGAGGCGGCGCAGGGTCGCCAGGGTCGGCGCCAGCGAGATCCCGGTGAGCGCCAGCCGCCCGAGCCGGGCCCGGGTCGGCCCCTGCGTGAAGGCGAGGCCGTCGAGGCTCAAGCCCGCCTCGGGGCCGGTCGCGTAGGTGAGGCGCTCCGCCTCGATCAGCAGGGCGCCGCCGGGCCCGGTCTCGCTGAGCGAGAGGCCGCGGGCCTCGAGCGCGCCGACCGAGACCGCCTCGATCAGGTCGGCGCCGGCGCCCGCGAGCTTCGCCCGCTCCGCCGCGGGCAGCGCGTCGGCCTCGGCCTCGAGGCGGCCGAGCCCCACCGCGAGGGCGTCCAGCGCGCCCCCGAACCCGCCCGGGATCTGGCGCCCGCCGAGGTCGCGCCCTTGGAGCTCGGCGATCCGCATCGTGGTGCCGCTCGGGTCGGTGTAGACCACGTCCGCCACCTGGATGCCCGCGTAGACGCGCTGGACCGCGCCCCGGCCGTCGCCGGGCACGCCGTAGAGGCGGGTGAGGGCGACGAGATCGACGTCGCTCGCCCGGATCTGGCCGTAGGTGCCCGAGCCCGTCTCGGCCCCCCCGGAGACGCTGACCGCCGCGCCCGCCGCGGTCAGCTCCGCGATGCGGCCGGCCCGCACGTCGCGGGCGGTGACCTCGCGGTAGGTGACCGTCTGGCGCAAGGGGCCGGGGCCGGGATGCTCGGAGACGAGGACCGGGATCGTGATGCTGGCCGCCTCCAGCCGGGCGAGGCGGGCCGGCCAGGTGTCGGCGGCGCCGGGGCGCAGCAGGGCGGCGAGCTCGTCCTTGGACAGGCGCGTGCCGCTCACCGTCACCCGGGGCGCGCGGAACGCGGCGCCGCCGAGCGGCAGGACCACGTCCGTCAGGGTGACGTCCTGCACCGCCGAGGCCGCCTCCTGCGCGGCGAGGGGCAGGGGTGACAGGCCGAGCGGGAGGCCGGGCGGCAGGCCGAGCGGGAGGGCGAGGGCGCAGGCGAGGCTGCCCGCGCGTGCCGCCCGCGCGGAGCGGGCGCGGCCCTTCGGATGGCTCATGGTGGTGTCCGGATCGCCGACGGCTTGTCTGGATGGGCTTGCGGGCCGGGCAGGGTTTCCGGCCGGGCACCATCCGTGCCGCACTTCGCTCCCGCAGGCAATCAGTGTGCGGCGCCGCACGGCGGGTCGGCCGCCACCTGTCGTGCGGGCGCAACGGACGGCGCGCCCGCCGGACGCCCGAACGAGGAAGGGCCGCCCCTGGCGGGACGGCCCTCTCGGTCAGGATGCCGTGGCGGGCGACCCGCCACGGATCCGTGACGTGCCCTTACTTGATCAGCGCGAGCAGCGCCTTGCCGGCCTTGGAGTTCAGCTCCTTGGCGTCGAGCGTGCCGTCGTTGTCCGGGTCGGCGGCCTGGAAGCGCTCGGCCACGGCCGCGAGGTACTCCTTCTTGTCCAGCGTGCCGTCGCTGTCCGGGTCCGCCTGGCGGAGGCCGGCCTTGCCGAGGCGGCCCTTCAGCTCCTTGGCGTCGAGGGTGCCGTCGGCGTCCTTCTCGAGCCGGTCGAAGGTGGCCGAGGCCACGGCCTGGACCTCCTTGAGATCAACGGTGGCGTCGTTGTCGGTGTCGATCATCTTGACGGCGGCGGCGCCGTTCGTGGGCTTGGCGAAGGCGACCGGGGCGGCGACCGACGAGACCGCGAAGGCGAGGGCGGCGAAAGCGCTGGAAACACGAAGGCTCATTGCCAGTTTCTCCCAAAAAAGATTGCCCGATTCACCTAGATCAAGGCAGTGCGGTGCACAAGAGGCTTGAGGGGGCGGGCGGGCTGCCGCGCCGCGATTTTCGCGCGACCGCGTCCCGGCGGCGCGGATCGAACCGCGAAACGCAGGTGATCCGGCCCGTCCGGTCGGTACTCGGCCGGAACCGGGCGGCCCGACGCAGAAGCGCTCGTCGCGGCGGTGGAGGCGGTCGTCGCGGGGCCGGCCGTACGCGTCGCGGCGGGCGCCTTCGCGGCCGATGTCGCGCGCGCGCTCTGGCGTTTTCCCGTGATCCGGGCGCATGCGACGCGAAGCGCGCGTTCTCGCGCTCGGGGGGCAACCCGGCGCGGCGGGGATCGTTCCGCGAAGACTGATGTCCTTCCCGGCCCGGATGCGGGATCTCAGGGATTCACGCGCAGGCCGAGCAGGAAGGTGTTGCCGCGGAAGCTGACATTGGCCACCGTGCTGTCGATCTGCTGGTAGAGATAGGTGCCGCGTAAGGTAAGCCAGCGGGTGAAGCGGTAATCGACCCGGGCCGTGGCCGAGAAGCCGGTCTCGCGCGTCGTGGTGCCCTGGTAGCTGTTCTGCAGGACGGCGGCGCCGAGCACGATCGAGAGGTTGCGGAACAGGTCGTGCTGCACCTCGACCGTCGCGGTCTCGGTGATCGCGCCGCTCGAGCCCCGCAGGGTCGTCTCGCTGACCGCGCTCTGGGCGCCGAGCCGCACGGCGGTGAGCGGGCTGAGCTGCCAGGTGAGCGCGGCACTGAGGAGCGGGGCGTCGATGTCGGCGAGCGCCGGGTCCGGATAGGTCCGGTGCTGCAGGCCGCCGGAGATCTCCCCGCTCAGGGCGGGCCCGAGCGCGAAGGCCGCGCCCGCCGTCAGCGCCACGCCGGTCGAGTCGCGGCGCAGCCCGGTCGCGTCGCGGGCGCTGTCGTAGACGCGGGAATCGGCGAGCACGTCGACGAAGGGGGTGAGGGCGGGCGAGACCTCGTAGGCGGTGCGCAGGCGCAGGCCGTACTGGTTCAGGTTGCGGTCGCTCTGGACCAGGGTGGTGCCGTCGCTGAGCCGGGCATCCTCGAAGGTGCTGCGGTCGAAGAGCCCGCGCAGCGAGACCGAGAGCCGGTTGAAGCGCTGGGTGGCGCCGAGCGAGGCGCCGTAGGACGCGATGAGCGGGCGGGTCGTGGCGTTGGTGGCCTGGAGGTCGATGCTGCCGACGCGCTGGGTGTCGACGAGGAAGCGCCCCTCCGCGTCGAGGCGCAGGTCCCGGCTCGCGTCCACGCCGAGGCGCACCGCGCCGGTGGCGCTGGGGCGGCTCGCGGACTCGTTCTGCGGATATTCGAGATAGGCGCCGCGCAGGTCGCCCGAGAGCTCGGCCGCCGACCAGTCGCTGCGGAAGCCGAGCTCGGCCTCGCTGCGCAGGGCGACCGAGCCCCGGGCGGCGGCGCCCGCGGCCTGGTTCGGGTTGGTGTCGTAGCCGAGGCTCTGGGTGAAGGCCGGCAGCAGCGTGAGGCCGCCGAGCCTGAGCCCGAGCGGGGCGTAGGCCTCGTCCACCTGGAGCGGCGGGCGCAGGCCGTTGGCGAGCAGCAGGCCGGGCGTCACGAGGCCGAGGATCGGGGCCGGGATGGTGGCGGGGATCGTGGCCGGCAGCGGCACGCCGCTCACCGCGCTGCGCACCACCGGCGTCAGCCGGTCCGCCGCCGTGGGCAGCTGCGTGGTCTCGCGAATGGGCCGGCGGGTGGCCGAGCCGCTGCGGCGGGCGGGCGCGGCACGGTTGCGCAGGAGGTCCGCGAGCGCGCGCTCGCTCGCGCCGATGCTCCCGGGGCGCGGGGTCGGGCGGCTGCCGAAGGCGGGGGCGAGGCCGGAATCGAGGCCGGAGCCGAGGCCCGCGCCGGACCCGGGACCAGGCGCGGCGCCCGATCCGCCGGCCTGCGCGCCGCCGGGGCTGGGCGCCCCCGCCGCCGGGCGCCGGTCGATCGACCGGAGGCCGGGATTCGGGCCGCCCGAGGCTTGCCCGAGCGTGGACCGGAGGGCGGGCCGTAGGCCGCGCAGACCCGGTCCGCCGAGGATTCCGTCCGCATCCGCGTCCGCCGCGGGATCGGCAGGGGCGGGGTCGGACTGGGCGGGGTCGGCCGGGGCGGTCTCCGCGGTCGAGCCGCGCAGCTGCGCCCGCGCCGGCCACGCGCCCGACAGCGCGGTCACCAGGGCGGCCGGCGGGACCAGCGGGCCGGCGCCGAGCAGCGCGAGCAGCAGGGCCGGCCCCCGGGCACGGCGCGGACCCGGCGCGCGCGCCTCCGCCCTGCCGCCGCTGCGCCCGCTCACCGCCACCCGTCTCGGCCCCCGCTCGCACACGCCCCGCCTGCGCGGTCGCCGGCGCCCGGAGGCGCGGCACCGCCCGCATGGTTAAGAAACGGTACCGGCGCAGGGTTAACGACCGGTCAATGCGCGGCACCGGGCCCGGTCGGATACGAAAACGACCGTTGTCCGCCTGTGCGAGACTGGTTCGCCGCACGGTTTCCCGTGATAAGGCGGCCGTGGCAGCGGGGGAGGGGACATGACGGTGAGGAGAGGCGCGGTGCCGCCGGCACGGCAGCGCCCGGGACCGTTCGCGAGACTGTCCCTGGTCGTCCGGGCCGGAGGCCTCGGGCTCGCCCTGGCGGCGGGCGCGGCGCGGGGCGAGGAGGCGCCGCGGACGTCGGCCGCCACGGTCACCGGCTACTTCTACATCGGCGGGCGCTACCAGCGGGTCGAGGACAAGACCCTGATGGTCGGGCAGATGTTCGTCCAGTCGCGCCGCCCGGCCCAGGTCACGCAGCCCTATCCGGTGGTGATGGTGCACGGCGCCGCGCAGACGGGGGTGAACTTCCTGGGCACGCCGGACGGGCGGCCGGGCTGGGCCCAGCGCTTCGTCGATCACGGTTTCCAGGTCTACGTGGTGGACCAGGTCGGGCGCGGGCGCTCGGGCACCAACCCGGAGGTCTACGGGCCCTACACCCGCCTCTCCGCCCGCGCGCTCGAGGAGACCTACACCGCCCAGGAGGTCTACGACCTGTTCCCGCAGGCGAAGCTCCACACCCAGTGGCCGGGCGGGGCGGGCGTGCCGGGCAACCCGGCCTTCGACCAGTTCATGGCGAGCCAGGTGCCCTACCTCGCCAACACCCAGCAGACCGAGGAGCTGATGGCCCCGGCGCTGACCGCCCTCGTCGAGAAGGTCGGCCCCGCGATCCTCCTCACCCACGGGCAGGGCGGGCTGTTCGGCTGGGCGGTCTCGGACGCGCGCCCCGACCTCGTGAAGGCGCACGTGGCGATCGAGCCGAACGGGCCGCCCTTCTTCGACGTGCGCTACCGCGGCGGCAAGGAGTTCTGGGAGCGCACCGGCGAGGGCCGCGCCCGCGCCTACGGCCTCACCCGCATCCCCTTGAGCTTCCAGCCGCCGGTGAACGCGCCCGAGGATCTCACCGTGATCCAGGCCAAGGCGCCCGCGGCGGAGGGACGCATCCGCTGCTGGCTCCAGGGCGAACCCGCCCGCAAGCTGCCGAACCTCGCCCGCGTGGCCACCGTGATCGTGACGGCCGAGGCCTCCTTCCGGGCGCCCGTCGACGATTGCACGGCCGCCTTCCTGGCCCAGGCCGGGGCGAAGCCCGAATCCCTGCGCCTCGCCGAGGCGGGCCTGCGCGGCAACGGCCACATGATGATGCTGGAGAAGAACAGCGATCCGGTCGCCGACGCGCTGGTCGCCTGGATCGCCGGCCGGGTGCGCTGAGGGGACCCACCGGGGCGATCCATCCCGCGTGTGATCCCTGGCGCGTGCCATCATGGATTGTGACCGCCCGGCCACAGGACCCGGCAATCCATGGCGCACAGCCTTGTGCGGGCCGGGGTTCGGCCGTAGGCCTGTTCGGGAAAGCTCAATCCTTTCACGAACTTAGCATCATTCTAAAGAGCCAGGCCGTACGGTCCCGGGCGATCCGGGGCGCGCTGTCGGCTGTCCGGGATCCGCTCATGTCGCCGCTTGCGCCCGCCCCGAAGCGTCTTCGTCCGTTGCGCGTCCTCGCGCTGTCGGGCGCCTCGCTCCTCGTCCTCACGGCCACGGCCGCGGCCCAGCAGGCGACGCCGCCGCGCCGCGGCACCGCGAACCCGCCGGCCGAGGCCAGCGTGCAGCTCAGCGAGATCAGCGTCGAGACGCAGGGCAACGGCGGGGGGACCGTCGCCGGAGGGGGCGCCGGAGTCGGCGCGGCGGCCCGCGCCGTCGAGAGCCCGACCGGCCCGGTGAACGGCTTCGTGGCGACCCGCTCGGCCACCGCCACCAAGACCAACACCCCGCTGATCGAGACGCCGCAATCGATCACGGTGGTCGGCCGCGAGCAGATCGACGTCCAGAAGGCCCAGACCCTGACCCAGGCGACGCAGTACGCGGCCGGCATCTACTCGGGCACCTTCGGCGCCGACTCGCGCCTCGACTTCTTCACCCTGCGCGGCTTCGTGGCGAGCGATTACGGCCTCTACCGCGACGGCCTGCAGCAGCTGAACTACGGCTTCGCCTATTTCCGCACCGAGACCTTCGGCCTGGAGCGCATCGAGGTGCTGCGCGGCCCCGCCGCCGTTCTGTTCGGCGCCGGCACCCCGGGCGGCCTCGTCAATCAGGTCAGCAAGCGGCCCCCGCTCGACCCGCTGCGCTACGTCGAGGTCGGCGGCGGCGCCTTCGGGCAGGGCGGCTTCGGCTACGCCGCCTTCGACCTCGGCGGACCGTCCGACGCCGACGGGCACTGGTTCTATCGCCTGACCGGCTTCGGCCGCACCGGCGGCAACCAGGTCGAGGGCGCGCCGGAGGATCGCGTCTACATCGCGCCGGCCTTCACCTATAAGCCGGACGGGGCGACGAAGATCACCTTCCTGTCGAGCTTCCAGCACGACAACGCCGCGGTGACGGCGAACTTCCTGCCCTATTCCGGCACGGTCCGCCCGAACGCCTCGGGCCTGCGCATCCCGCGCTCGCTCAACGTCGGCGATATCGGCCTCAACACCTTCAGCCGCAATCAGGCGCTCGTGGGCTACGAGTTCGAGCACGCCTTCGACGAGACTTGGACCTTCCGGCAGAACCTGCGCTACTCGTTCCTCGAGAGCTTCCAGAACTCGTATGTCGGCCAGCTCGGCTACAGCGACGCGGCCGAGACCCGGCTCGCCCGCTACCAGTTCCGTGACAGCGCCCGGGCGAACCTGTTCCAGGTCGACAACCAGGCCGAGGCGCGCTTCTTCGACGGGTTCTTCCGGCACGACCTGCTGCTCGGGCTCGACTACAAGAACTACCGCCTGAGCGACAACCAGGCCTCGACCTTCCCGGGACCGGACATCAGCATCCTGGCACCCGTCTACGGCCTGCGGGTCGCCGCACCGCTCCCCTACCTGATCAACGGGAACTCGTTCGAGCAGCTCGGCCTCTACGCGCAGGACCAGATCAAGCTCACCGACCGCTTGAGCCTCGTGCTCGGCCTGCGCCAGGATTTCGCCGACAACCGCATCGGCAACAAGCTCAACCCCTCGGCCAGCGGCGGGCGCAGCGACAACGCGCTCACCTACCGCACGGCGCTGATCTACAATTTCGATTTCGGGCTCGCACCCTACATGAGCTACTCGACCTCGTTCCAGCCGCAGATCGGCACCGCCCTGAGCGGCGCGGGCTTCCGCCCCGAGACCGGCGACCAGATCGAGGGCGGCGTGAAGTTCGAGCCGCCGGGGCAGGGCTACTTCCTGACGCTCGCGGGCTTCGACATCAACCGGCAGGGCACGCTGGTGCCCGATCCCGCCAACGTCTTCTTCCAGCTCCAGTCCGGCGCGCAGCGCTCCACCGGCTTCGAGGCGCAGCTCAACGTCAGCCTCGCCGAGGGGCTCAACGCGGTCGCGTCCTTCACCACCTACGACCTCGTCACCACGAAGGACGCGGATCCGGCCCGCGTCGGCCGCACGCCGGTCAACATCCCCGAGACCTTCGCCTCGGCCTTCTTCGACTACACGATCCCCGTGGGCGCGTGGCGCGGCTTCGGCTTCGGCGGCGGCGTGCGCTACGTCGGCAGCTCGTTCGCCGACGTGCCCAACACGCTCCGGGTCTCGGACTTCGTGCTGTTCGACGCGCAGGTGCACTACAACTTCGAGAACTGGCGCATCGCGGTGAACGCCACGAACCTCGCCGACCGGCGCTACGTCTCGTCCTGCCAGTCGGCCCTGTCCTGCTTCTACGGCGACGCCCGCCGCGTCACCGCGAGCCTGAGCTACAAGTGGTGAGGGCCTGAGCCTCAGGTCCCGGGATCCCCAAGGGCCAAGGCCCTTGGGCGGGGTCCGGGGCGCGCAGCCCCGGGATTGGCTCCTGCGACCCGGCAAGGCCGGGTCGCAGGAGCCAAATGCAGGGCTCTGCCCTGCACCCGCCAAAGGTCTCGACCTTTGGAAACCGGGACCGGCGCTCAGCCCTCCCGGGCGCGCGCGCGCAGGATGAACTTCTGCACCTTGCCGGTGGAGGTCTTCGGCAGCTCGCCGAAGACGATGTGGCGGGGCAGCTTGTAGGGGGCGAGGTGCTCGCGGCACCACGCGATCAGCGCCTCCGCCTCGGCCTCCGCGCCGGGCTTCAGCTCCACGAAGGCGCAAGGGCTCTCGCCCCATTTCGGGTCGGGCCGCGCCACCACGGCGGCGGCCGCCACCGCCGGGTGCTTGAACAGGGCGTCCTCCACCTCGATCGACGAGATGTTCTCGCCCCCCGAGATGATGATGTCCTTCGAGCGGTCCTTCAGCTGGATGTAGCCGTCGGGGTGGCGCACCCCGAGGTCGCCCGTGCGGAACCAGCCGCCCCGGAAGGCGGCCTCGGTCGCGGCCGGGTTCTTCAGGTAGCCGCGCATCACCACGTTGCCGCGCATCATCACCTCGCCGAGCGTGGCGCCGTCGGCCGGCACCGGCGCCATCGTCTCGGGATCGCGCACGTCGAGCCCTTCGAGCACCGGGTAGCGCACGCCCTGGCGCGCCTTCTTGGCCGCCTGCTCGGGGCCGCTGAGCGCGTCCCAGTCCGCGTGCCAGGCGTTGACCACCGCCGGCCCGTAGCTCTCGGTCAGCCCGTAGAGATGCGTGACGTCGAAGCCCGCCTCCCGCATGCCGGCGAGCACCGCCTCGGGCGGGGGCGCGGCCGCCGTGAAGAAGGCGACCCGGCGGGGCAGGGGGCGCCGCTCCGCTTCCGGCGCGTTGATCAGGAGCTGCATCACGATCGGCGCGCCGCACAGATGCGTAACCCCGTGCTCGGCCATCAGCGCGTACATCTGCGCCGCCCGCACCTGCCGCAGGCAGACATGGGTGCCCGCCACCACCGAGAGCGTCCAGGGAAAGCACCAGCCGTTGCAGTGGAACATCGGCAGGGTCCAGAGATAGACCGGGTGCTGGCCGAGGTTGCAGGTGACCACGTTGCCGAGCGCCAGCAGCGCCGCGCCGCGGTGGTGGTAGACCACGCCCTTCGGGTCGCCCGTGGTGCCGGACGTGTAGTTCAGGCTGATCGCGTCCCACTCGTCCTCAGGCGACACCCCCTCGTGCTCCGGGTCGCCCTCCGCCAGGAAGGCCTCGTACTCGGTCTCGCCCAGGCGCTCGCCCGGCCCGTCGTACTCAGGGTCGTCGTAGTCGATCACCAGGGGCGGGGCGTCGAGCCGGGCCAGCGCCGGGGCGATCGTGCGGGCGAATTCCCGGTCGGTGACCAGCACCTTCGCCTCGCCGTGGCCGAGGCAGAAGGCGATCGCCGCCGCGTCGAGGCGGGTGTTGAGGGTGTTGAGCACCGCCCCCGTCATCGGCACGCCGTAGTGGCACTCAACCATCGCGGGCGTGTTGGCGAGCATCACCGCCACGGTGTCGCCGCGCCCGATCCCCCGGGCGGCCAGCGCTCCGGCGAGGCGGCGGCAGCGGGCGTAGAGCTCGGCGTAGGAGCGCCGCAGGGGCCCGTGGATCACCGCGACCTGGTCCGGGAAGGTGCGGGCCGCCCGCTCGAGATAGCCCAGCGGGGTCAGCGGCTGGTGGTTGGCCGGAACCCGGTCGAGGTCGCGGTCGTAGATGCTGTCGCGGCGCATGGCCCTCCCTCCGGGCTCGTCGCACGGCATCCGGGCGGCCCTCGGCCACGACACTATCCCGGACGCGGCGCCGATCAATCCGCCGGTCGCGGGGCCTTCAGTGCCGCGGCCGGCTGGCCGGATCGCGCAGGTGCCGGGCGAGCTCGAAGCCGATCTCCAGCATCAGCCCCTCGATCCGGGCGGTGAGGTCGGGCCGGCGCAGGGCCTCGGAGAGGTTGCGCAGGGCGATGGCGTGCTCGGCCATGCGGTTGACGGTCCGCTCGGCCTGATGCTGGCCGGCCGCCGCGGTCTCGGTGAGATCGAGCGCGATGCCCCGGCCCGGTCCGACCCGGCCCGCCGCGTCGCGCTCGATCCGCCCGCGCATCAGCAGCCGCCGCCCGCCCGCGCGGAACTCCGCCTCCAGCGGCCCGCCGGCCTCGCCGACCGCGTGCAGGTAGCTCTCGATGCGGGTGCGGTCCTCCGGGTGGGTCCGGTCGAGGAAGTCGGCGAGCGGCAGGCCCGTCGCCGCGACCGCGGGGTCGAGGCCGAGCAGCGTGGCCAGCGGCGCCGAGAGCATGAGGG
Organism: Methylobacterium hispanicum; assembly: GCF_022179285.1. Classification (GTDB taxonomy): domain Bacteria; phylum Pseudomonadota; class Alphaproteobacteria; order Rhizobiales; family Beijerinckiaceae; genus Methylobacterium; species Methylobacterium hispanicum. Next base: position 181,964 of record NZ_BPQO01000010.1, read on the forward strand.
TGCCGGCCCAGTGATCGTGGGTCCAGCTTCCCACGATGCCGGCCGCGTCGAGCATCGCCTGCGGGATCGGGGGATCGTCCGCGCCGGGATCTGCCATGGATCTCCTCTGCCGCATCCGCCTTCATAAACCTGAGGTTAACAGAACGGGGGTGCCGCCCGGAGTCGGATAAACTTAGAGCAATCAGATCAACGAGAAAAGGTCGCCCCGCGGGATCCGCGTGAATCTTAACCTGAGGTTATGAAAATCGACCTGACGGCCGCCTGCCGGAGCCGGCCGCCGCCGGGCGTGGGGCCGTGCGCGGATGCGGCCTTAACCTCCCTTTAACCATACTCCGCGCTTTCTGCCGAACGGAGCATCCTTGGGTCACAGGACACCTTGGTCACGGCAGGCCGCGCGCGAGCGACGCGGCGCCCCCGAGGATGCCGGAGCCGCCGCGCGGGCGGCGCACGGGGGCTGCCGGCATGAAAGCGATCACGTTCGTCACCCAGAAGGGCGGGAGCGGCAAGAGCACGCTCTGCATCTCGCTCGCGGTCGCCGCGCAGGAGGCCGGCCACACGGTCTGCATCCTGGAGATGGACCGGCAGGCCACCGTCTCGGACTGGCTCGACCACCGCACGGCCCCGGGCCCCGAGGTGGCCCAGATCGACGCCACCCAGATCGAGGCCGTGATGGAGCGGCTGGCCGAATCGGCCTACGACTTCGTCTTCATCGACACGCCCGGCGTCGATTCGCCCGGCACGCTCTCGGCGATCCGGGCGGCGGACCTCTGCATCATCCCGTGCCGGCCGACGCCCGCGGACCTGCGCGCCTTCAAGCCGACGCTCGCCGCCGTCTACCGGCTGGAGAAGCGCTTCGCCTTCGTGCTCAACCAGACCCCGCCGCGCTCCTACCGCATCCGCGACGCGGCGGACGGGCTCGCGGTGCTGGGCATCCTGCCCGACGTCAACATCGTGGCCCGCACGGACCACCAGGACGCGATCGGCCTCGGCCAGGGCGTCACCGAGTTCAACCCGAAGGGCCAGGCCGCCGACGAGGTGCGCCGGCTCTGGACTTGGATCGAGCGGCGCGCCCAGGCCGGCACGCGCGGCAGGATGAAGCATGTCGAAGCCGCCTAAGCTCAGCCTCGCGGCGATCGTCGCCTCGGCGACGCCGGCGAAGTCGTCTCGGAGGGCGTCCCCGAAGGCGAAGGCCGCCGCCAGGACGGCCGAGGGCGGCGCCGACATCGTGCGCCTCGACCTGCCCCAGAACCTGCCCCAGCACCTGCCCCGGAACCTGCCCCAGCACCTGCCTTCAGACCCGTCCCCGCGCCGCGCCGCCGCCACCCTGAAGGAGCGGGCGCGGCAGATGTCGGTCTACCTGGAGCCGCCGGTCTACGACCAGCTCCGCGACCTCGCGCATGCCGAGCGCACCAAGATGCATGCCCTGATGCTCGAGGGCCTCGACCTGCTCTTCCGCCAGCGCGGCGCGCGCTCGATCGCGCAGCTCACGGAGCCGGAGGAGGGCTGAAGGCCCGGCTGAGTCCGGCTGAGACCGGGCCGGGGCCGGGCCCCCTGAACGGCCGTCGGCGGCGCCGTTCAGGCTTCCTTTACGGCGTTCGGCCAAATCTCGCCCTGTCCGGTGCCGGCCCGCCTCGCGGCCCGCCGGACCGGGAGCCGGCGTATCGGGCTCCCGCGTGGCGTATCGGGAGTTGGCCGAGTGGGTGGCATGGCGCGCAAGACTCTCGCGGAGACGCTCTCGCGGGTGGCGGCACCGGACCGCCCGCGCGGCACCGCCCTCCGGACGATATCCGTGCGCCTCGCCGCCGTCTCCGCGGTGGCGCTGCTCGCGGCCAATTGCAGCACCAATCCCCAGAAGCTCGCCGCCGGCCCGGGTGCCGGCAACGGCATCGACCCGAAATACGGGGTCCGGGCGAGCCCGCGCCTCTACAACGAGGGCGACGTGATCCCGAAGGGCGGCGGACGCCGCTTCTCGGGCAAGCCCTACGTGGTGGCCGGCCGCACCTACGTGCCGCGCGAGGACGCGCGCGGCTACGTCCGCGAGGGCATGGCCTCGTGGTACGGCGCGGCCTTCCACGGCCGCCAGACCGCCAACGGCGAGGTGTTCGACCGCCACGCGGTCGTGGCCGCCCACCCGACCCTGCCGCTGCCGAGCTACGCCCGCGTCACCAACACCACCAACGGCCGCTCGATGGTGGTGCGCGTCAACGACCGCGGCCCCTACCACGCCGACCGAGTGATGGACGTGTCCGAGGAGGTCGCCCAGGCGCTGGAATTCCACCGCAAGGGCACCACCCACGTGCGGGTCGAGTATATCGGCAAGGCCTCGGTCGCCGGCAGCGACGACCGCAAGCTGATGGCGACGCTGCGCACCGACGGCCGCCCGGCCGGCCTGCGCGGCGGCTCCGTGATGCTCGCCGACCTCGGCCCCTCGGAGGAGCCGGAGGCGCTGGCCCGCGATCTGGCGAAACCCGCGCGCGCGCCGCTCGCCTTCAAGCCCGCGCCCGAGCGGGAGGCGGAGGAGCCCCGCCCCGCCGCGCGGCCCGCGCCGGTCCTCGTCGCCCGCGCCTCGGTCGGCGTGCCGCCCGCGCTCCAGCCGACCGCGCCGCGCGGGGCCGCCTTCAGGCCGGTCGCGGTGGCCGGGCTGAACCCCGCCCTCGACGCCCGGCCCGCGGGCAAGGAGCACCCGAAGGGCGAGGCGAGGGGACAGGCGAAGGCCCAGCCCAGTGCCCGGCTCGCGGCGGCGGAACCCGCCCTGCGCGGCGCCGCGATGGTGGCACCGGCCAAGGCCGGCGCGAAGGCGCCTGCCACCGCATCCGCCGCCGCATCCCCTGCGAAGCCCGCCGCGGCCCGCCTCGCGGCCGCGCCCGTCAAGGCCCAGACCGGGGCGCCCCACGCATCCAAACCCGCGGCGGCCGTGGCCCAGGCGGCCAAGTCTTCTCCGGCGCCCGCCAAGCCCTCCGCGGTCGCCGCCAAGGCAGCGGCCGTCCCCGCCAAGGCGCAGGTCGCCGGCAAGCCCCACCGCGGCGACCGGGTGGCGGCGATCTACTGACGCGGCTCAGGTCAAACGCTCCGCTGTACGCGGATCCCTCCCCGGGTGCGGGCAGGGCGATCGCATATGGCGGGGGTCGTCTCCGAGATCGCCACTGGAACCGCGCCGCGCCCCCTCTCCCATAGGGAGAGGGTTGGGGTGAGGGGTATGACCTTTCAGATCTGAGCACCCCATCGACGCGCGTTCAGGCCCTCGCCTCATTCGGGAACGTCATACCCCTCACCCGGCTTTCTGCGAAAGCAGACCTCTCCCTATGGGAGAGGGGACCCGCGCCTGACCGGGGCTAGGCTCGCTCGGCATATGCGATCGCCCTGCCTCTGCGGGGGAGGGAGAGCGTGGTGGGGCCCCACGCGTGTGCGATCTGGATGGCGCGCAGGGAAGGGAAGCTCCCACCCAAGCGATTTCCCGTTCGATCCGCGTTGAAACCGCGATATGGTCACGCTTGTTATCGATGGGGGCGTGATCCATGCCCGGGGCGGGCGTGCCCCGGCCGGCGCGCGGGAGACGGTGATGCGCACTTCCCTCTGGACGATCCTGGCGCGTGCCTGCCTGGCGGCGGCCTGCGCGCTGGCGCCGGCCCCCGCCGCACGGGCCCAAAGCTTCCAGACCGCGGCCCAGCACGCGATCCTGGTCGATGTCGATTCCGGCTCGACCCTGTTCGAGAAGGCCGCCGACGAGCCCTTCGCGCCGGCCAGCATGGCCAAGCTCCTGACCGCCGACATCGTGTTCGAGGCCCTGAAGAGCGGCCGCTACACGATGGACACCGAGTTCACCGTCACCGAGGACGCGTGGCGCCGGGGCGGGGCCGGGGGGGGCGGCTCCTCGATGTTCGCGCAGGTCAACAGCCGCATCAAGCTCTCCGACCTCCTGCGCGGCCTGATCGTGCAGTCGGGCAACGACGCGGCGATCACCATCGCGGAGAACATGGCCGGCTCGGAGGCGGCCTTCGCCAACCTGATGAACCAGCGCGCGAAGGAGATCGGGCTCACCCGCTCGAACTTCCGCAACGCCACCGGCTACTCGGCCCCCGACCAGCGCGTCACCGCGCGCGACATGGCCAAGCTCGCGCTGCACATCATCGAGACCTACCCGGAATACTACAAGATCTACGCCGAGCGCGAGTTCACCTGGAACAAGATCAAGCAGCAGAACCGCAACCCGCTTCTCACGCTCGACATCGGCGCCGACGGGCTGAAGACCGGCTACCTCGAGGAATCGGGCTACGCGCTGACGGCCTCCGCCGTGCAGAACGGCCAGCGCCTGATCCTGGTCGTGTCGGGCCTGAAGACCGCGCGCGACCGCGCCGCCGAGAGCCGCAAGCTGATGGAGTGGGGTTTCCGCGCCTTCGAGCCGCGCCAGGTCTTCGCGCCCGGCGAGACGGTGGCGGAGGCCTCGGTCTACGGCGGCGAGCGCGGCGCGGTGCCGCTGGTGGCCAAGAAGCCCGTGCGGGTGCTGATGCCGCGGGGCTCCGCCGACCGGGTCACGGCCCGGGTGGTCTACCAGGGCCCGCTCACCGCCCCCGTCGAGGCGGGCAGCGAGGTCGGGCGGCTCCGGGTGATGCGCGGCGACGTGGTCGCCCTCGACCAACCCGTCTACGCGGGCGAGGCGGTCGGCACCGGCACCCTGTCGCAGCGGGCGATGGACGGCGCGCTCGAATTCGGCACCGACCTGATGCGCCGCGCCTTCGACAAGGCCGCCGGCAAGGGGGAGACCAAGGGCGAGGCGACGGTCGAGAAGGCGGCCAACCCGTCGTGAGTTTTTTGGGACCAACGCAACCGCGCTCTCCCTCCCCCCTCTGCGGGGGAGGGTACCCTGCGAAGCAGGGGGGGAGAGGGGAACCCGGCTTCCGGTGGAGGCGCAGCCTTCATGCAGGGCGGCGCCCCATCCGGCACTGTCGCACCCCTCACCCGACCCGGCCTGACGGCCGGGCCACCCTCCCCCGCAGAGGGGGGAGGGAGAACGCGCGGGCCTGTCGATGACCCCCGGCGCGTTCATCACCTTCGAGGGTGGGGAGGGGGCCGGCAAGTCGACCCAGGTCGAGCGCCTCGCCCGCCGTCTGCGGGCGGCCCGCACCGTCGTGGTCACCCGCGAGCCCGGCGGCACGCCGCGCGCCGAGGAGATCCGCGCCGCCCTGCTCGAGGGCCGGGCGCGCGAGCACGGCCCCTTCGCCGAGGCGCTGCTGTTCTCCGCCGCCCGCCTCGACCATCTCGACCGGCTGATCCGCCCGGCGCTCGCCCGCGGCGAGGTGGTGCTGTGCGACCGCTTCATGGATTCCACCCGTGCCTACCAGGGCGCCGCGGGCGGCCTGCCAGCCGGCACCGTCGCGGCGCTGGAGCGGGTCGTCGTCGGCCGCACCCGACCCGACCTCACCCTGATCCTCGACCTCGATCCGGAGCAGGGTCTCGCCCGGGCCCGCGCCCGGGCCAGCACCGCCGACCGCTTCGAGGCCGAGACCGTCGAGTTCCACCGCCGCCTGCGCGACGCCTTCCGGGCGATCGCCGCGGCCGAGCCGGAGCGCTGCGCCGTGATCGATGCGGGCCAGGAGCCCGATGCCGTCGAGGCCGCGATCCGCTCGGTCGTCGCGGCGCGCCTGCCGGCCTTGCGCGGGGAGGGCCTCGATGCCGCCTGAGCGCGCGCCCGACGACGCCGAGGCGGGCGATCTCGCGGGCCTGCCCCGCCCGCGCGAGCACACCCGCCTCGTCGGCCACGCGGCGGCCGAGGCCGCCTTCGCCCAGGCCCACGCGGCGGGTCGGCTGCACCACGCCTGGCTGATCGCCGGCCCGCCCGGCATCGGCAAGGCGACGCTGGCCTACCGGGTGGCGCGGCGCCTGCTCGCCGACCCGGCGGGCTTCACCGACGTGCCGGCCGAGCACCCGACCGCCCGCAAGGTCGCGGCGCTCTCGCACCCGAATCTCGTGGCGCTCCGCCGCCACCGGGCGCCCGGCGCCAAGACCCTGCCGACCCGGATCCCCGTCGATGCGGTGCGCCGCGCCCTCGATCTCTTCGGCTCGACCGCCGGCACCGAGGGCTGGCGGATCTGCCTCGTGGACAGCGCCGAGGATCTCAACGCCAACAGCGCCAACGCCCTCCTGAAGATGCTGGAGGAGCCGCCGCCCCGCGCCCTGTTCCTGATCGTCGCGCACGCGCCGGGCCGGCTCCTGCCGACGATCCGCTCGCGCTGCCGCATGCTGACGCTCCGCCCGCTCGCCGAGGCCGAGGTGGCGGAGGTGGTCGCGGGCTTCCCCCCGCCCTTCGGCGCGCCAGACGCCGAGACGCTCGCCCGCGCCGCCGCTCTCTCCGAGGGCTCGGTCGCCCGCGCGGTGGCGATGCTCGATCCGGCCCGGGCCGGCATCGTCGCCGAGACCGAGACGCTGCTCGCCCGGCTCGACCATCCGGACTGGCGCCGCATCCTGGCGCTCGCGGAGAAGCTCGCGGGCCGCGAGGCCGAGCCCCTGTTCGAGGCGGCCTGCGAGACCGTCTCGCGCTTCGTCTCGGCCGAGCTCGACGCCCGCCGCCACGAGTCCCCGAGCCGCCTTGCGGCCCTGGTCGAGGTGTGTGACAAGTTCGCCCGCGCCGCCCGGGAGGCCGCGATCTACAATCTCGATCGCCGCCCCGTCGTCCTCGCGCTGTTCACCGATCTCGCGGGCACCATCTCCGCGGGCACGGCCCGCGCCTGACCGGCCCGGCACGCCCGCAGCGGGAACGGACCTGACGTGACGGACAGCAAGACCTTCAGCATCTCGACGGCGATCTCCTACCCGAACGGCGCGCCGCATATCGGCCACGCCTACGAGGTGATCGCCACCGACGCCATCGCGCGCTTCAAGCGCCTCGACGGCTACGACGTGCTGTTCTCCACCGGCACCGACGAGCACGGGCTGAAGATCCAGCAGGCCGCGACGCGGGCCGGCGTCAGCCCGCGCCAGTACGTCGAGGGCACCGCCGCCCCGTTCCGCGCCATGGCCGACCGGCTCGACTGCGCCTACGACCGCTTCATCCGCACCACCGAGCCCGAGCACTACGCCGCCGCCCAGGAGCTGTGGCGCCGCATGGAAGCCAACGGCGACATCTACCTCGCCAAGTATGCCGGCTGGTACTCGGTCCGCGACGAGGCCTACTACGACGAGGCCGAGACGGTGCTGCAGGCCGACGGCAGCCGCCGCTCGGCCAAGACCGACACGCCCGTCGAGTGGATGGAGGAGGAGAACTTCCTCTTCCGCCTCTCGGCCTACCAGGACCGGCTCCTGACGCTCTACGCCGAGCGGCCCGACTTCCTCGGGCCCGACACCCGCATGAACGAGGTGGCGAGCTTCGTGCGCGGCGGCCTCAACGACCTCTCGATCAGCCGCACCACCTTCGACTGGGGCGTGCCGGTGCCGGGCCATCCGGGCCACGTCATGTACGTCTGGGTCGATGCTCTGACGAACTACCTCACGGTCACAGGCTTCCCGAACGAGGCCGATCCGCGCAAAAAATACTGGCCGATGGACCTGCACGTCATCGGCAAGGACATCGTGCGCTTCCACGCGGTGTACTGGCCGGCCTTCCTGATGTCGGCCGGGCTGCCGCTGCCCAAACGCGTCTTCGGCCACGGCTTCCTGCTCTCGCGGGGCGAGAAGATGTCGAAGTCGCTCGGCAACGTGGTCGACCCGCTCGACCTCGCCGAGACCTACGGGGTCGATCCGGTGCGCTACTTCGTGCTGCGCGAGGTGCCCTTCGGCGGCGACGGCAACTACAGCCACGACGGCATCATCAACCGCATCAACGCGGACCTCGCCAACGATCTCGGCAACCTCGCGCAGCGCTCGCTCTCGATGGTGGCCAAGAACTGCGAAGCCGCGGTGCCCGAGCCCGGCGCCCTCACGGAGGCCGACCGCGCCCTGCTCGACGCCGCAGGCGCGCTCCCCGAGAAGGCCCGCGCCGCCATGGACGTGCCGGCGCCCCACACGGCGCTCGCCGAGATCTGGGCCGTGGTGGCGGAGGCCAACCGCTACTTCGCGGGCGAGGAGCCGTGGAAGCTCCGCAAGAGCGACCCGGCCCGGATGAACACGGTGCTGTACGTGACGCTGGAGACGCTGCGCCGTGTCGGCCTGCTGGTCCAGCCCTTCGTGCCCTCCGCGGCGGCGAGGCTCCTCGACCTGCTCGCCGTGCCGGCCGACCGGCGGATGCTCAAGGATGTGGGGGAGGGCGGTGATCTCGTCCCCGGCACGCCCCTGCCCGCGCCCGCCCCGATCTTCCCGCGCTTCGAGAAGCCGGAAGCGCCCGCCGCCTGAGCCGCGGAAGTCATGGTTTCGAAAGGTCAAGACCTTTCGCGGGTGCAGGGCAGAGCCCTGCATTTGGTCTCCCCGTCCCGGCTCTGCCGGGTCGAGGAGACCAATCCCGGGGCTGCGCGCCCCGGACCCCGCCAAAGGGTCACGACCCTTTGGGATCCCAGGACTCTGAGTCACCGTTCACGATAGCGACCCATGCTGATCGACAGCCACTGCCATCTCGACTTCCCCGAATTCGCCGCCGACCTGCCCGGCGTGATCGCCCGCGCCGCGGCGGCGGGCGTCGGGCGGATGCTCACCATCTCGACCCGCGTCGCCAAGGCCGACACCTACCGGGCGATTGCCGAGGCGCACCGGCAAGTCTGGTTCACGGTCGGCACCCACCCGCACGGCGCGGCCGAGGAGCCCGACGTGGCGCCGGAGACCATCGCGGGGCTGGCCGCGCACCCCCGCTGCGTCGGCATCGGCGAGGCGGGGCTCGACTACCACTATGCCGACGCGGCGCCGGAGGCCGTGCAGGAGCGGGTGCTGCGCGCCCATATCGAGGCCGCCCGCCTCGCCGACCTGCCGCTCGTCATCCACGCCCGCGACGCCGACGACCACATGGAGCGGGTGCTCGCCGACGAGATGGCGCAAAGACCCTTCCGGGCGGTGCTGCACTGCTTCTCCTCCGGGGCGCGGCTGGCCGTGGCCGGGGTGGAACTCGGCCTGTTCGTATCGTTCTCCGGCATCGTCACCTTCCGGCGCTCGCACGAATTGCGCGATATCGCGAAGGCCGTCCCCCTCGACCGGATCCTCGTCGAGACCGACGCGCCCTTCCTCGCGCCCGAGCCGCACCGCGGTCGCACCAACGAGCCGGCCTACACGGCCGACACCGCCCGATCGCTTGCCGCGACCCTCGGCCTGGAGCCCGACGACTTCGCCCGCCGCACCACGGAAAACTTCTTCCACCTGTTCGCGAAGGCGCGCCGGACGGAGGCCGGGGCGTGACAGGCGCCGCCCCCCTCGGATACCACCTCCGAGGGAGGTCCGAATGGCGTCGCTGACCCTGCGTATCCTCGGCTGCGGCTCGTCCGGCGGCGTGCCGCGCGTCGGCTACGGCTGGGGCGCCTGCGATCCGGCCGACCCGCGCAACCGGCGCCGCCGCTGCTCGATCCTGGCCGAGCGCCGGGAGGCGGGGGGCACCACCCGGGTCTTGGTCGATACCTCGCCGGACCTGCGCGAGCAGCTCCTCGACGCCGAGGTCCGGCGGCTCGACGCGGTGCTGTTCACCCACGCGCACGCCGACCACACCCACGGCATCGACGACCTGCGCCCGCTGGTGATCCAGATGCGGGCGCGCATCCCGGTCTACGCCGACGCGATCACCCGGGCGCTGCTCACCGCGCGCTTCGGCTACTGCTTCGAGACGCCGCCCGGCAGCGCCTACCCGCCGATCCTCGACCTGCGCCCGCTCGACGAGCGCGTGCGCCCGCTCGACGAGCGGGCCGAGACGGCGATCGCGGGGGAGGGGGGACGGCTTGCCGCCGAGGCCCTGCCGGTGGAGCACGGCAACGAGGCGGCGCTCGGCTTCCGCTTCGGCCCGGCCGCCTACATGCCCGATGTCAGCCTGATCCCCGAGCCGGTCGAGGCGCGGCTGCGCGGGCTCGACCTGCTGATCATCGACGCCCTGCGGGAGACCCCGCACCCGACGCACTACTCGGTCACGGACGCCCTCGCGTTGATCGAGCGGGTGCGCCCGCGCCGGGCCGTGCTCACGAACCTGCACACGGATCTCGACTACCGGACGCTCGCGGCCCGCCTACCCGCCGGCGTGGTGCCGGCCCATGACGGCCTGAGCCTCGACGTCGATCTCTGATCGGGCGCGTTCGATTCGCCGAATCCGGCCCATGCCGGAGGACGCCTGTCACGCGGCCGTCGCGGATTTTTGCCAGCCTCCGCGATTTGGGTGTTGACGACGGCGGGGCGGACCCGTATATCCCTGTCCATCGGCGCCGGCCGCGAGAGCGACCCGGGCGCCGACGCTTCTTCCGACAGTTCAGGCAGACGATCTGGCGCGAGCCGGGTGGTCCGCTGTCTTGTCGGCTGAAGGTGTCTGCTCCGAGGATCCGGCCGCTTCGGCGGCCACGAGAGGCGGGGTTGACAGGGGATCCGGCGGGCTCTAAACGCCCTCCACCGCTGAGACGGACCTCTCCTAAGGGCAGGTCGGTAGCACGGTTCCTCCAGGCAGGCAAGCGGGTTTCGGGTGGACAGCCCGGCGCGCTCGACTGCCGGATCAGGTTTCTCCGGGGTTCGCCCCGGATCCAGGTGCCGCCTCCGGGTGCGTCCTGGCGCTCTTTGACAAGTTGATCTGAGAAAGAGAAGCGTGGGCGGCGTCGTCCTTGCGGTCTCGGGTTTGTGTCGGCCTTGTGCCGGTGCGGATCTGGGATGTGAGATGAGACGCTGGTTCCAAAGCTTCTTTAGGAGCTCCGGATTGCTGGAAACGGCGATCTGATGTGCTTCTGTCGATGATTTGTGATTGGTG
>NZ_BPQO01000011.1 GCF_022179285.1 Methylobacterium hispanicum
GCCTGTCCCGGCGGATCACCCCGCCATCTCCGCCGAGCCCCTCGCCGGCCATCGCGCTCGCCCGCGCCATCAGGCCGGATCGCTCAATCCCCATAGCCGACTGCCTCGGTCTCCGCGGGTTCGTTCCTCGGAGACTTTCGTACGCCTGCCGGCGCCCGAAACTCTTCACGAAAGCCGACTGGCTGATTTCGGCACCGCGAGGCGCTAAACCGGACATCGCAGCATTCTTGCTACAGGCGTCTGTGACGCGCGTTTTGCCGACGTTTGAATAGCCGACACGGTTCTCCGACGCGGTTGCAATCGTTTTGGTCGACCGAGCATGCGTGGTCAGTGATCGTCGGGAAAACGTTCGTTTTTTGTACATAACGGTCGAAACAGCTGAATGACCGCTCCGGGTGGTTTCCTGCCTGTCCGCTTACGAGGACCGACGCAACCAAACCGGACCTGCAAACAGATCGTGCTGTTTGGCTGGTCGTGCGCTCGACCGTGCTGGATGAGTTAACGACCAACTTCTTTGTTCCGAATGATCTTAGTCGATGCAAAGGTGCCATCCGGTGCGTCGGCCATCATAGTCAACATCGCGCCAAACGGCCCAGCATGCTCGCTTTGTACGGAGAGGAACGCGCTCAACTCTTTCGGATCGCACTTTCGAGCCAGATGTGGAACGTTAGCCATTGAGGCGATCGCCCCAATATTGCAGGCCATACCCTTGGCTGCAGCCGCGAGGAACACGTTGAAGGGCTGCGGATCGAAGATCTCGATCAATACGGCTGGGCGGTCGAGGCGCTTGGCGTTGCAACACAGGATTGCTGCCACCGCCAAGATGACGCCGTAGCTCATGTTGCGGGTCAGGCCGAGCCAATTCCTTGTGTCGTCGGTGGCAACGCGACGGAGGGCGCTCATCGCTCGGAACGCCTCGCGCCGGCCGGGGCTGACAAATGCGTCGCACAGATGGTCGGCCGGTCGGCGCAGTGCATCCGGGCGCGTGTCGCGCCGCGCAGGTGCAATGAGTGCCATCGACCCGGTCATCGCGATGATCGCATTCACGCGCTCATCCATCCTCGGGTGTGTCGCCAGTCCGCCCTCGGCCGCGCCGTCGATCATCATCGCGTCTTGACCGGACGGAAGCCCAGCAATCGCGCTGTGGCCGTGCACCTTCCGCAAGGCCGAGATGAGGGCGGCCGGGTTTTGCGTAGCCTCCACGGCGACTGCGTCGGCGATAAACTCCCGGGATGAGGAGATCAGAAGCCGAACGAGCCGGCCCGCCTTCAGCGCCGACTGGGCGACGAAGCTGACGATCAGCACGAACACGAGGATCGGCGGAAACCACAACGTCAGGATCGGGAGACCCACGAGTTCCTTAAGCGGAGTGGTTTCCTTCATCCGCGGCGTAATCAACAGATCGAGCAGGCGCAGGCACACGTTGGCGGCCGCCATCAGGCGGATGTCGCCATTGCGGATGTGCGCGAGTTCGTGCGCGACCACTCCCGCCAGTTCGTCGTCGTCGAGACCATCGATGAGCCCACGGGTCACCACGACGACCGCGTCCTTGCGTCGGATGCCGCAGGCGAACGCATTCAGCGCACTTGAACGGATCACGCCGACATAAGGTACCGGCAATCCCATACTGAGCGCCAGCGGTTCGACGATGCGGCACAGGCGCGGCTCGTCCTGCTCGTCGACGAACGTGAACGCCATGACCCTGCGCACTGCGTGAACGTGCCAGAGCAGTAGCGCAACGAACAGGATGATGCCGGCGAGCGTCACCAGAACCAGGTAGCGGCTCGCGTAGCCGACCCAGGTGAAGACCGGCGCATGCTCTGGATCGAGGGCGGCAAGCGGCAAGTAGAGCGCTAGTACGGCTCCAACATGGAAAGCGGCGAGAAAGCCGGCGAACAGGACCAGCGAACGCCGGTCATTCGCGGCGATCCAGCCGAACAGGCCGTTGACGCGCAGCATATGGATCTCGCAGGCAAGTCAGAACTTGAAGGCGACAGGTTCGTCGATGAGGACGCGCTCGATGCCAAGGTCGAATGGCTTGCGCAGCTGCATCTTCCAGAGCCGCGCGATGAGGCTGCCGGGGAACTGACGCAGCGTCGCCCCATACTCGCCGACAGAGAGGTTGTAGAAGCGGCGCGACGCCGTGATGCGGTTCTCGGCGGCGACAAACTCGTCGCGCAGCGCCGTGAAGTGGCTCGATGCCTTCAACTCGGGATAGCGCTCGGCCGCCCCGATCAGGGCATTGATGGTCTGTGTTAGGTTCTTCTCAGCCTCAAGGCGTGCCTCGGGCTGGATCGCCGCGAGGGCGGCGGTGCGGGCCTGGATGACGCTGAGCAGGACATCGTGCTCGTGCTTGGCATAGCCTCTGACCGTCTCGACCAGCCCGGGGATCAGGTTCTGCCGGTGCTTGAGGTGCGCATCGATGTCGGCGAAAGCCGTCTCGCAACGCTGATCAAGCGCCACGAGCCGGTTCCGTGTCGCTACGACGATGTAGAACGGAGCGGCGGCCAGCGCGATGGCCAGCAGGACGAGACTGGTATCAATCATAAGGGCAAGCCTCTCCCCAACACACGTGCCAGGATAGAGGCGCCGGGTATAGAAACTGTTTATCTCACCGATAATTACTGTTCGGTATTAATTTAAATTCAATGGGCGACAGGCGATCCTGCTTCATGGATGCTGTTGAGGTGAGCCATGTCTGAATCCATCTTTTCACGGATATCGCGGATTTTATCGGCCTCTGTCGAGGACGCGATCGACAGGCTGGAAGCCGCAGGTGGCCCGGCTGTGATGCGCGAAGCCGTCCGTGAAGCGGAGCGGGCCATCGATCAGGCGAAGGCGGAACTCGAAAGCATCACGGTGCGTCGGCTGCAGGCAGCGCGCCAGCAACAGCTGCTCGCGAAACGCATCGAGGATCTGGGTGGTAAAGCCGCCTTCGCCGTCGATGAGGGCCGAGAGGATCTCGCCGAGGCGGCCCTGTCCCGGCAGATCGACTTTGAGACCCAAGCCAGGGCGCTCGATGATGTGCAGGCGCAGGTTCGGGTTGAGGAGGCAGAACTGGAGGCCGGCCTCGCGGCACTGGTGGCGCGCAAGGGGCAGATGGAGGAAGCGCTTGCCGCCTTCGAGGTCTCCAAAGGCGAGGCGGGGAATGGCTCCGGTTCCATGCGTCGTGAACACACGCCCGGTCAGCGGCTCGACGTTGCGGAGAAGGCGTTCGAGCGCGCCATGAAGGGTGTGGGCGGCGTCGGCTTCACACCGGCTGAAGCAGGGACGATCCACCGGGTTGCGGAGATCGACGCATTGCAGAAGAGCGCGGCCGTCGCCCAGCGGCTGGCTGCGCTCAAGGCAGGGCGGGCAGCCTGATGATCCGCAAGCCGACCGAAGTCTGGGGACGCGAGAGCGCAGTCGTCACCGGGGCACGATCCGCGGCCGTCGCCGGTGCTGCGGCGGCCAGAGCTGGCACGTACTATATGCGCGGCCTGATCTGCTGGAGTTTTGCCCTGCTTTGGGGCTTCGCGGCGCTAGCCGGCGGCCTCCTCGCTGGCAGCCTGCCGACGTTGCTCGGCGTCGGCGCCATGGCAGCCTTCATGGCTTGGTCCGGCAAACGGTTGTTCGCTAAAGCGCGGGGCTAACGTCCCGTCCTCGCTGAAATGTTTAAGTCCCGCTTACGCACCACAGCTGCACGCATCGCACAGCTATCGGAGGCAGACAGATGGTTCGGACCCTCCTGTTCCTTGCCGCCCTAACGTTCACGCTCGTAGGTCCTCTGGTGTACGCAGGACCACAGCTCGCGAGCGATCTGCAAGTCGGCGGACGCTGGGTACTGGTCGACGACCTGGCGATCAAGGAGTCGAAATGCACGCGCTGGTACTATCTCGTGTCGACGTGCCACATCGAGTACGTTGCTCGACGTGATCCAAGCCGCGTCGGCGGGACGCTCAACTATCTCGTGTTTGGCAGTTGGTCCGGTGAACGTGCACGCCTGCTGCGCGCGACCATGGATCCTAGTCGGATCGGGACCACGCTCGGGATAGAGCACATGCAGCAGCGGATCATCTCGTTTGGCGCTTTTGTGTTGATGCTGACCGCCTTCCTGCTGACGATCATCCGATCCGGCTTTTCAATCTCGCGGACAAGCAAGCCTCCTGTAGCCGACCTGAAGGTTGAGGAGCCTGCGCTGGCCACTGGCGTCCGAGCCTTTGGCCGAAGGCAGGACGGACGTGCCAAGCTAACGTGATTGCAAGCCCCTGCGACAAGCTGAGGAGAGCAGGCTCGGGTGAAGCCTCTTGGGTCCGAACCGTAGATCCGACGGTTTGAAGGTGGAGTCAGCCACGACTCGTCGTGCTGAAGTGGGTCGCTATAGGGATCCTACTGGTTGGTCGGCCCATAAAATTGCAGAGCGTAAGGCCTGAGTCGATCTAACATTGACGCACCACGAAGGATGCTCCCGCCACCTGATCGCTCGAAATCTGCTATTCTGCATTCGAGCAATCGCAGTCATCCGCGGCCATAGATTCCGAAGTCCGCTTTTAGCCGGATGAAGCACGAGCCTGGGTGACCGGTTTGGGTCGGCAGCGGATCCTTAAGGGCCGATCCGCACGTCCCCGAAGGTCTCACGGACGCGATCCAGAATGCCCACGTCTTCCGTCTCGACCTCACACTGATCCGCCCCCAATGAAGTGGTCCGCCCTTTGGTATGGCTTTGAGCCTGGAGGACGGATCGATGTCGAGGAAGCGACCCAAGCCTGAGGAGATCGTCGCCAAGCTGCGGCAGGCGGACGTGCTGGTCGGGCAAGGCCAGAGCGTGGCGGAGGCGATCCGCGCGATCGGCGTGAGTGAGGTGACCTACTACCGCTGGCGGCGTGAGTACGGCGGCCTGAAGTCGGATCAGGTCCGGCGGATGAAGGATCTGGAGACGGAGAACCAGCGGCTCAGAAAAGCCATCGCCGATCTCACCCTGGACAAGCTGATCCTGCAGGAAGCCGCCCGGGGAAACTGACCAGCCCCGCGCGCCGACGCGCCTGCATCGAGCATGTCCGGACCGTGCTGAAGGTCTCCGAGCGTCGGGCCTGCAAGGCACTCGGGCAGCATCGCTCGACACAGCGCAAGGCGCCGCGGGGCAAAGATGACGAGGCGGCGCTCGTCGCCGAGCTGATCGAATTTGCCCGTAGCTACGGGCGCTACGGCTATCGGAAGGTCGCCGCCCTACTGCGGGCGGACGGCTGGCTGGTCAACGACAAGCGGGTCGAGCGCCTATGGCGGCAGGAGGGGCTGAAGGTCCCGGCCCGCCAGCCCAAGCGCGCACGGCTGTGGGACGGGGATGGTTCCTGTATCCGGCTGCGCCCGGAGCACCGCAATCACGTCTGGTCCTACGACTTCGTCGAGACGCGCACCCACGACGGGCGCAAGTTCCGGATGCTCAACGTCCTCGACGAGTTCAGCCGCGAGTGCCTGGCCATCCGAGTGGATCGCAAGCTCAAGGCGGCCGACGTGATCGATGTGCTGTCCGACCTGTTCATCCTGCGCGGCGTGCCGGCGCACATTCGGTCAGACAATGGTCCGGAGTTCATCGCCAAGTCGGTGCAGTCCTGGATTGCGGCCTGGAGTGCGCCCCTGGGAGTGGACGGCGCTGGACCTGAGGATTGACCCGCCGCGCTGGGCTTCCGGAGGATGGAAGTCATGGCTCGGTATCGAACCCACAGTGTCGCGTTCAAGCGGCAGGTCGTGCAGGCGTATCTCGCGGGCGAGACGCTCCGCGGCCTCGCCCTGCGTCACGATCTTTCGCGCAATCTGATCCGGGTCTGGATCGCCAAGCACGAGGCGGGCGCCCTCGACGAGGACGTGCAGGCTGCCGACCTCCTGCAGGAGTACGAGGCCCGCATCGCGATGCTGGAGCGCTTGGTCGGACGGCAGACGCTGGAGATCGAGTTCCTCAAAGGGGGGCTTCAGCCCGCACGAGCGCAGAAAAGCGTGACTATGTCCGTCGTTGCCGGCCCGCCGGTCTCTCGGTCAGCCGAGGATGCACGCTGATGGGCCTGCCGCGCTCGACCTTCTACGACCAGCCGGCGATCAGCACGGATGCAACCGAGCTGCTGGCCCGCCTGACGGACCTGTGCGACGCGTTCGAAGGCTACGGTTATCGACGCGTCGGAGCGGCGTTGCGCCAGCAGGGGATCGTCGTCAACGGCAAGAAGCTGCGCCGCCTGATGCGCGAGCACGGCCTGCAGCCGCGCCTGCGCCGACGGTTCAAGGCAACGACCGACAGCGACCACGACCTGCCCGTCTTCCCGAACGTGGCGGCCGAGCGGGTGCCGGACGGCCCCAACCAGCTCTGGATCGCCGACCTGACCTACATCGCCGTCCCGAACGGCTTCGTCTATCTGGCCGTGATCCTCGATGCTTGGTCGCGCAAGGCCGTCGGCTATGCCGTGAGCCGCTCGCTCGAAGCGCGCACGGCCGTGGCCGCGCTGGAGGCCGCCCTGGCGGCGCGCTCGCCGCCCAAGGGCTGCGTGCATCATTCCGACCGCGGGTCGCAGTATGCCTCTGCTGCCTACCGGAAGGTCCTGGCCGAGCATGGACTGGTCGGCTCGATGGGACGCCGCGGCAATCCCTATGACAACGCCAAGGCCGAGAGCTTCATGAAGACGCTCAAGGTCGAAGCGGTGTACGTGACGGAGTACGAAACCTTCGCCGATGTCGCGGCTGACCTTCCGCGCTTCATCGACGAAGTCTACAACGCCAAGCGGCTGCATTCCGCGCTCGGCTATCTGAGCCCCGTGCAGTTCGAGGAGCAACACGCCCGGCAGCGGGTCAAACCCCTCGCCTGAGCCTGTCTACCGATAGGGGCGCACTCCAGCCGTTGGCGCAAGGACGGCCTACATCACCCCTGGTTCGCCGTGGGAGAACGGATATGTCGAGAGCTTCAACGCACAGATACGCAACGAGCTGCTGAATGGCGAGATTTTTTACACGCTCAAGGAGGCGCAGATCATGATCGAGGGCTTGGCCTGCCCCCATTCGGTGGCCCAGGTTCGAAGTTAGTGCATCGTCGGTCGCGTGACGATGGCGGGTTGTGCGAGCGGCGCTGAGCTGCTCGGTTCCGTTGGCCAAATGACGGCCTCCGGTGCAGGCGGGTGGTAGCCGAGCGACGAGTGCGGTCGGATGCTGTTGTAGTGCCGCCGCCATTGCTCGATCACGACGCTGGCTTCCTTCAGGGTGTAGAACACCTCGCCGTCGAGGAGTTCATCGCGCAGCTTCGCGTTGAAGCTCTCGCAATACCCGTTCTCCCACGGACTGCCCGGTTCGATGTAGGCGGTCGTCGATCCAACCGCCGCGATCCAGTCCTGTACGGCCTTGGCGATGAACTCCGGCCCGTTGTCCGAGCGGATATGACCGGGCACGCCGCGCAAACTGAACAGATCCGAGAGCACGTCGATCACGTCCAGCGCCTTGAGCTTACGGGCGACCCGGATGGCCAGGCACTCGCGGGTGAACTCATCGATGACGTTCAGCATCCGGTACTTGCGCCCATTGTGCGTCCGGTGCTCGACGAAGTCGTAGGACCAGACGTGGTCAGGCCGCTCGGGCCGTAGTCGCAGGCAGGAGCCGTCGTTGAGCCAAAGGCGTGCCCGCTTTGGTTGGCGAGCCGGGACCTTGAGCCCTTCACGGCGCCAGATCCGTTCGACGCGCTTCACGTTCACCGTCCAGCCGTCACGTCGGAGCAAGGCCGTGATCCGACGGTAGCCGTAGCGCCCGTACTGGACGGCCAATGCGATGATCGCGGCCGTCAGAGCAGCTTCGTCCTCGACCACCACGGCGGTCTTGCGTTGCGTCGAACGATGCTGCCCCAGGACACGGCAGGCGAAACGTTCGGACACACCGTGCTCGGCAACGACGTAAGCGACACAAGCCCGGCGGCGAGCCGGGCTCAGAAGTTTCCCGAAGCTGCCTCCTTCAAGATGAGCTTCTCCAAGGTCAGGTCGGAGATCGCCCGACGAAGGCGCTGGTTTTCTGTCTCCAGGGACTTCAGCCGCTTGACCTGATCGCCCTTCAGGCCACCGTACTCGGAACGCCAGCGGTAATACGTGACCTCAGTCACCTCAATGGACCGGATTGCTTCGGCAACCTTGCGACCTTGCGAGACCAGAACATCAACTTGGCGCAGCTTGGCGACAATCTCTTCAGCCGTGTGCTTCTTCCGTCCCATGACAACATCCTCCACATGGCTCGAAGCCATACCTTAGGGAGGACCACTTTTCAGGAGGCAGGCCACCAATGGAACGAGGCTGGTGCCATCGTTACCCTTACGATGAACAAGGCTTACCTCGTCACCTGGCGGCTGAAAGCCGTTCGGTCGGATGGCGACTGACGAGCGGGATTGGGATTCGTAGCGGGTTACACCAAAAAGCTGCGCCGGACGTCCCGCAAAGTTGCCAGGGCGTCCATGTCGGCCCACAGCCCCTGCAAGACCTCGGAGGTGTCAAAACCCGTCGCCGTGAGGATCATGGTGGTGACGGCCTTCGCGGACGTCGAGGTTTCCGCCTCGACGATGCAGGCGTTCAGCTCCGCAAGGCATTCGGCCCGTCGAATACCGAATATCGGTGAACTCATCGGCATTGTTCTGCCTCCGCCGAACGGTGCCGGCGGGCTCTTCTAACACGAAGCGTTCGTCACATGTGAAAAACCCTGCTGAGGATTACTGGCCCATCCTTGCGGATCGCGTGATGACACTTTCAGTTCTCGCGCGCTCGTTCCGTCCAAGGTATGCTTGATCCTCATGGAGAGGGCTGAACCCGATGTCGAATAGACGGGAACTCTATCAAAGCCCCAACGGGGATTCCTGGCATCTCGGCCGCGAACCCGAGAACGGCCGGGCCTTCGTCATCCACCAGCCCAATAGTCCGTCAGGCGGACGGCTCCGCCACGTCGAGCTGGGGGCGTTCCTGAGCGACGGAACCGGCAAGCCCGAACAGCAAGCGCTTCTTCGCTTGATCGGCACCCTCGTGGACGTTCCCCCTTACGCCGACCGAACCGACGGCAGGGAGCCGACGAGGATGTTGCCATCCGTGCCCTGACGCATGAAGCGTCCATCCTGTCCGCGACAGGATCTCCCAAGTGCCCTTCAGGCAGCCTCGGGCAGGCATTGAAGCGCCAGGATGGCCTCGGCCTCGAAGAGGGCTGCCACGGCCCGCCCAAGCCGGTTGGGCACCGCTTCGTCGAGGATGACGGGGAAGGCCATGTTCAACGCACGCGTCGCACCGACGATAGCGGCCCGCGCAGCCGATGAACGCGGCTGGCGTCGGAGTTCGATGATGTGCATGGGGCGTCCTTTGAGGCTCCGAGTATGCGCCTTGATTGGGTATTCGCCTAAGCTTATCGCGCATCGCCTCCTTGATCCGGTTGAGAACCCGAATGCGGCGTCACATCCAGATCCCGTCGTTGATCCGACCCCTGATCGGCTGCCGGTCCGCCAGGACGTGGGCGTGGGCTATTCCGGCCGCCAGGGCGATGGAGGCCGAGGGGTAGGAAGCCTGGGAGCGGTACGGGTGATAGCCGGCGGTCGTCACCGACCATCGGAAGCGGCCCCTCTCGCTCCGGCAAGCCGAGACGGCCACGCTGTGATCGGGCAACGAGGGAATGCGCATCGTTCGGTCATCCCATGTGGGCCAGCCACGACCAAGCGATAAACGCGCGCAGGGCTCCGTGTCGAACCTCGTCACGAAAGCTGCCCGAGCATCCTCTGGGACGTACGGCCCGAGGCATTGCAGGCGCCTTGATCATCCCTCGGATGGACAGGGCTTGTGGCGTGACATGAGGGCTTGGAGGCAACCCACCTAACCCTGTCTCCCATCGGCCTGGAGGGCCAATGGGATGGGATGCGGTCTTACGCCCAGGGGTGGTCCTACTGCGGACGAGGTCTACCCGTGCGGCTTGAACACGACCTTGGTGCAGTTGTCCTCCTTGTCCCGGAACATGTCGTATAGCGCTGGGCCGTCCTCCAGGTTGGTGGAGCGATGGCTGATGATGAAGGACGGATCGATGTCGCCGTTCTGGATGCGCTCCATCAGCGGCTTCATGTAACGCACCATATGGGTCTGGCCGGTTTTCAGGGTCAGGCCCTTGTTCATCAGGATGCCGAGGGCCACGGGTCCCACAGGACCGGCAAAGACGCCCGGCATCGAGACATTTCCGCCCGGACGGCAGGCTAGGATCGCCTGGTTCAGAGCGAAGGGACGCTCCAGGCTGACGGTGTGCTCCATGATGGCGGAGGACACCTTCTGCAGGGTGGTGTCGGCTCCGTGGGACTCCATGCCCACCGCCTCGATAACGGAGTCGGGGCCCAAGCCGTGGGTCATCTCCATCAGCGTATCCTGCACGTTCTCCTTGGAGAGGTCGATGGTCTCGGCGCCGGCTTCGCGGGCCAGTGCAAGGCGCTCCGGTACGCTGTCGACGGAAATGACGCGCTTGGCACCCAGCATCAGACAGCACTTCACGGCCAGCACGCCGACCGGGCCGCAGCCCCAGATCGCCACGGTGTCCTCGGGGCCGATGTCGCAGTGCTCGGCGGCTTGGTAGGCGGTGGGGAAGATATCGCTGAGGAACAGGACCTGTTCGTCGGTGAGCCCCTCAGGCACCACGATGGGACCGACATCGGCATAGGGCACTCGCAGGTACTCGGCCTGGCCGCCGGAGAAGCCGCCCGTGATGTGAGAGAAGCCGAACAGGCCGGCCAGCGGATAACCGTAGGTCTCGGCCTGGAGCTTGCCGTTCGGGTTGGTGCGCTCGCAGCAGCTCCAGTTGCCCCACTTGCACTGGCGGCACTCACCGCAGCAGATGGTGAAGGGCACCACGATGCGGTCGCCGACCTTGAGCTTCTGGTTGTCGCGCCCGACCTCGATCACTTCGCCCATCGTCTCGTGGCCGAGGACGTCGCCACACTCCATCGTAGGCATGAAGCCGCCCATGAGGTGGAGGTCAGAGCCGCAGATCGCGCAGGCGGTCACCTTGATGATGACGTCGCGGCCATGCTCGATTTTTGGGTCCGGGACGGTCTCGCAGGAGATCTTGCCCCGGCTCTGCCACGTGAGTGCTTTCATCCTGTCGACGCTCCTGGTTCGAGGTGTGTCGGCACGGATGACCCCCACCGCTTCCACCAGGGAGGTAATGTCCGTCACGCGAGCGTGATCCGGTTGTCGAGGAATTTACTTCCACGTCGACCGTGCAGCCGAGCGCATAGCCTCGGCCGGAAAGCGGACCACGATGGTGTCCTTTCCCGTCTCCGTATGACGGTGCTACGGCGCCTCCAGGCGCGGTAGATGCGGGCGTGCCAACGGTTATCCCTCAAACCGCTTCGTAGACGAAGCGCCGACCATTGGGCGCCCCTCCAGTCAGCCTTGCCAGGCCATTGGCCATGTCCCGCCCGCCTGCCGACCAACGATCGCGGATTGAGGACGGCGAGAAGTCGAAGCTCTTTGCCGAGAGCTGGTCGGCGGCCGCTTTGTAGACCGTATGCAGCAACGTCACGGTCGGTCCGTTCGGCTCAAGCCGCTGCCTCATCTCGTACTCCCGCTCAAGGGCCGAGATCGTTCGGCGGCCCGCACTGGCGAAGATGAGGTCATTGGCCCGTTCCAGCACGGCATCGAGCGATGCTGGCCGGGGCGCCTGCAGGTTGAAGAGGTCCGAGGCGATGCAGAGGAGGTCGCGCTCCGGCGCGTCCGCAAAGACCGGGTCCAGGGGCAGGTTGTTGGTGTAGCCGAGGTCGCACAGGAGCCGGCCGTCGATCTCAACTGGTGGGAAGGCCGGGAGAAGCGAGGTGCTGGCGAGGACGTGCTCGGCTCGCACCGTCCCGTGCGCGGTGTCGAAGTAGACCTCCTCGCCCGTCGCGACATCGACGCAGCCTATCGTGACGCGGACGTCGCCCCGATTGAGCCGGTCGAAGTCGACGTACCGGTTGAGGCTGGACAGCAGGGGCGCGTGATCGAACATCGCGACGTCGTTGGGCACCCCGGGCAGCGCGGACCACAGGCCGGGCCAGCGGTGCTGGAAGATGTTGGGCCGGCCCCACATCAGCGTCAGGACGGCATGCAGGCCGTTATAGACCTGACGCGGCTTCAGCATGCCGGAGATGCTGGGACCGGTGTGCTGGGTCGCCTCGGCCCAGAACCCGCGGAGCTTGGCGACGCGATCTTCGGGAGTGTTCCCGGCGACAATGGCGGCCGTGACCGCACCCATCGAGGCGCCCACGATCCAGTCCGGCCGGATGCCGCGCTCGTGCAGGACCTCGTACACACCCGCATGGTAGGCTCCGAGCGCATTGCCGCCGCTCAGGACCAAGGCAATGTCCCGGCTTCCCGACGACACGACCGCGGTCAAAGCGTCCCTATCTGATCCGGCGATTGACGCCTCGCCGGGGTCGTTGCCGGAGACCAGAGTTGATGGGTCGTAGTCGTTCGGACTCGATGGCAAATGCGGTTGAGCCTTGTGGTGCCAGGGCTGACCATGGGGCATCGGGAATGCCGGGGGTCATCGGATTGTGAGCTGTCGCCGGATACTAATCGCCGCTCAGGACAAGACGCAGGGAGCGGGCAAGCTCATCCCGTCGATAGGGCTTGTTTAGTACCGGGAGCTCACCCTTTCCGATGACCTGCCCCTCGTCGAGGTTGGCGACGTAGCCGGAGGTCAGAAGGACCTTCAGGCCGGGACGCAGGCGCTGTGCCTCGACGGCGAGTTGCGACCCGTTCATCCCGCCGGGCATCACCACGTCGGAGAACAGGATGTCGATGCGCTCCACGCCCCTGAGATGCTCCAGTGCTTCGGCGGCGTTGCGGGCGACCACGACGCGGTAGCGCAGCTCCTCCAGGCTCTCGACCGCCATGCCGAGTACCCCCTCGTCGTCCTCGACCAGAAGGACGGTGTCGCCTTCAGTGGCGCGACGCAGAGGCAGCACGCTGGCGGAGCCGGTACCGACCTCCTCCCCGGCTGCATCGGCGGAGCGGGGGATCCGGAGCCGGAACGTGGTGCCAGCTCCGACTTCGGACTGAATATCGACGTAGCCGCCGGCGCTGCGGGTGAAGCCATAGACCTGGGACAGGCCCAGACCCGTTCCCTTGCCGACCTCCTTCGTCGTGAAGAACGGCTCGAAGATGCGCGCGAGCAGGTCTGCCGGGATGCCGCTGCCAATGTCAGAGATGGAGATCTCGACGTAGTCTCCGGGCGGCACGCCCTTGTCGGCGACGGCAGCGGTGTCGAGGCGGACGTTGCGGCTGCGCACCTCGATGCGGGCCACGCGTTCGCCGCCCTCCATCGCATCACGGGCGTTGACCACGAGGTTCAGCACGGCCGCCTCGAACTGGGCCGGGTCGATGCGGATGGGATCTAGGGCCGGATCGAGGTCGAAGACCATCTCGATGGCGCCGCCGGCGGCCCGCTCCGCCAGGGGCCGGAAGTCGAGGAGCAAGCGGTTCGGGTTGAGGGTCTGGGGCCGCAGCATCTGCCTTCGCGAGAAGGCGAGGAGTTGTTGGGTCAATTGCTCGCCCCGGCGTGCGGCGCCCATAGCGGCCTCGGCCAGGCGTACGACCCGCTCGGTGTTCTCCGGTTTGCGGATCATCATGTCGAGGCCGCCGACGATGACCGTCAGCAGGTTGTTGAAGTCATGGGCGACGCCCCCGGTCAACTGACCGATGGCCTCCATCTTCTGGGCCTGCCGGAGCGCATCCTCGGTCACGCGCTGCTCGGACCGGTCGAGGACGATGCCGGCCATGCGGACGGGCAGCCCATCGCGATCATATTCCGCGCGGCCTTTCGCGGCGATCCATCGGACAGCGCCGTCCGGGCGTAGGATACGGCACTCGATGTCGAGGAAGCCGGTCTCCATCGCCCTCGCGAAGGCCGCCTCCACGAGGGGCCGGTCCTCCGGAAGGGCATGGCCGAGAAGGTCGGCGCGCCCCCAGGAGGCCACCGGCTTGTCGTAACCGAAGATCGCGTCGTAGCGACCGGAACGCCGAGCAGTATCGTTGATGAGATCGAGGTCCCACGAGCCCATGCCAGCGGAATCGAGCGCGAAGGCTAGGGTCTCGCGCGCCGCCTCGACTTCGCGCGTGCGCTCCTCGACGCGACGCTCCAGGGTCTCGTTCGCAATCCTGAGACGCTCCTGCGCCTGCTCGCGTTCGAGGATGTGCCCGCGCGCTTGATACTGACGGCGCCGGACCCGCAAGGCGGACGCGACCGCGCTCGCTAAGGTCTCGGCGTTGATGGGCCGCTCCAGCAGCACCACGTTTCCGAGCCGCTCGATGATTCCGGCGGCACGTGCGGGTCGGCGTCCGGCCTGACGGGTTGCGAGAATGACGAAGGGAAAATCGGACCACGGCGGCTGGACATCGACCCAGGCGTAGAGGGCCGCCGTATCCGCCTCGACTAGGGCCTCCTCGGTGACGATGGCGGCGGCCGCGCCGTTCCGCAGTTCGCCGACCCAGGTCGCGACGTCCGGGCAGATGCAGGCGGGCGTCCCCGACTTCGCGAGCAACTGCTCGATAACCCCAGCATCGCGACCGCGCGGCGCCAGGATCAGGACCCGGTGTTCGGCCTCTGCCAAGGGCATCATGCGCTTGGTCCCGGCGTCGTGGCGGCGTCAGCTTTCAACATGGCGACCTTGCCGCCGTAGGCCGGCAACCCGGTGAGCACGCCCTGGAAGTCGGTCAGCGCCTCGCCGACCTGCAGGCCCGTGCCCGAGATCATCAGTTCGCGGATCGTGCGCTCATGCGCGTTGACCCGGCTTTTCACCACGGACAGGGCCGTACGGACAGCGCCTTCGGCCTCGAAATATCGGAACAGCACGATACCGTCGCTCAAATAGCTCAGGTCGACGTCACTCCGGACCTCGCCGATGACCCCGTGCTGTCCCAGGACGAGGACTGTCGTAGTCCCCTTCTGGTTGAGGTAGCTCAGCAGCTCGTGCATCTGCAGGACAAGGTACTGCTCGTCCGGCATGGCGTGGACGTAGGCGTTGAGGCTGTCGATGCCGACGAAGGTCGAGCCATGGTCTTCGACGGCTTCGCGGGCCCGGCATGAGAACTCGCCCGGCGAGATCTCGGCCGGGTCGATCTGCATGAGGTTCAGGGCCCCAGACTTGACGTAGGGGCGCAGGTCCATGCCGAGGAGTGCGGATCGGGCGAGCAAGGTCGCCTTGCCCTCGTCGAACAGGAAGTAGGTCGCGCGTGCACCCCGCTCCAGCGCGGCAAGCAGGCAGCGGACAGCAGTGGTCGTCTTTCCGGCGCCGGACGGGCCCATGAGCAGGGTGTTGGTCCCCTGCACGAGTCCGCCGCCGAGCAGCAAGTCGAGTTCGGCCAGACCGGTGGAGGTGGTGACCGGATCGAAGTCTGCGCCGTGCTCGGCCGCGATCAGCCGCGGGAAGACGGTGAGACCACCCGTGTCGAGCGCAAGATCATGGAAACCGCCGCGAAACTTCACACCACGCATCTTCAGGATGCGGATGCGCCGACGCTCGGACCCGAACGTACGCTCCATCTGCTCCAGGACCAGCACCCCGTGGGCGATGCTGTGGAGCTGAACGTCAGCCGTATTGTCGTCGAGCATCAACACCGTACAGCGACGCGACGCGAAGAACTGCTTCAGGGCCAGGATCTGGCGCCGGTACCGCAGCGGGTTCTGGGCGAGAAGGCGGAGTTCGGACAGGCTGTCGAACACCACGCGTGCAGGCTTGAGCGCGTCGACGCGCTCCATGACCTCGCGCACGGTCTCGCCGAGCTCGACCTCTGACGGGTGCAGGATGGACTGCTCGCTCTCGGGATCGAGGCCGAGCTCGCTGACGAGCTCGTAGACCTCGATGCCGTCCAGGCTCCAGCCGTGGGAAGCGGCGCCAGCGCGCAACTCCTCGGCGCTCTCCGACAGAGTGACGTAGAGGCCCTTCTCGCCCCGGGCGGCGCCTTCGAGCAGGAACTGCAGCGACAGGGTCGTCTTGCCCGTGCCGGGTGTGCCCTCGACGAGGAAGAGCCGTCCACGGGTCAAGCCACCGGAAAGGATGTCGTCGAGACCAGGGATACCTGTGGAAACAGCGTCGCGTGATCCAGCGGCAGTGGGATTTGGGCTGTCGTCGGTCATGGGCACCATGATGCGGGAAAGGGGCATCCGGCTGCCGCCAGGCTCACGGCGGCTCGTCGGCCTCTCGGTAGATGTTCACTTGGATTAACGCCGTGAGCCTCAATAGGTCCCCGCCGTTGCGCGGACCCAGGGCTTCTGCGGTGCTTATCCTTAAGCAGAGAACTTCTGCGGTGCTTATCCTCAAGCAGACAGAGCGAGCCGTATCCTCCTCACGAGGTCTGCGGGTTGTTGGCTTCAGACCGATCCGCCGTCGCCGTGGCCGCCTCGGCCCTCAGCTCGCGTTCCGCCATCAGCCAGAACTCCAAGTCGAAGCCAGCTGGGCGATGGTTGCGGTCCCAGATGTCGTAGGCACGCTCTCGGATGCGCTCGAAGGGGATCCCGTCGTTTGGCATTTCGGAAGTCCCTGATGATCGAGACGGTGATGTGAGGCGAACCTCGCGGGAGCGAGATGGGTGCGGCGCGTCGCGGCCCCCTTCGGGCATCGTGTCCGCTACCTCGTCGCAAACCACGCCTGCGCTTGTTCAAGGTCTTCGAAGAGAGGGTTTCGCTCCTGGGCAACGCAGCCGAACCCCGCCTCCAGGAACCACTTGCCGGAGTCCGCGTCGTGGTTGTCCGATAAGCGCACCAGTAAGGCGATCAGGGCATCGTCTCTGAAGACGAGCCGGCCATCCTCATCGCCACTCCCGGTCTCGACCCGAACCGGCTGCAATCGAAGGCTCATGCCGCCCTCCGTTCGCCGAGATGAAGGTAGTTGGGCTTGAACTCGGCCAACGCTTTCAACGCCGGGACGTCGAGGATGGACAGGGTTTTGCCGCTGAATTGAATGAGGCCGCGACGACGGAGCTCCATCAAGGAGCGGTTGACGTGGACGGCGCTCATGCCTGTCGTGTCGGCGAGCTCACCCTGGCTGATGGGCAGCGTGTAGCTGTTCTCGGACGCAAGGCCGACAACCTGCAGGCGCAGGAGGAGCTCGGAAAACAGGTGGGCCAGACGCTCAATGGCCACGCGGCAGCCGACGTTCAGCAGCCATTCCCGCAAGGTCGCCTCGTCGACCAAGGTGCTCATGCGTATCGCACGCGCGACCTCGGGATGATTCTCACGAATGCTTGCAAGCGCATCGGACCTGATCCAGGCGACCTTGCAGGCCGAGAAGGTGCCGATGCCGTGATCCATCCGGTCGAGCAGCCCCACGTCGAGGTCGCCCATATCGCCGGGAACGAGGTAGGCCATGATCTGGCGAGAGCCATTCGCGCGCATCTTGTAGCGGAAGGCCATTCCCTCTAGGACCAGGAGGATGCCCCTTGGCCTCTCGTCCTCGCGCACGAGGTCCGAATGGGCCGGGACAGTCTCGGTCGATGTGCCCAGGTTTTCCAGCACGCTACGGTCTACTTCAGACAAGCTGCCGAACCCTTCCATCTTGCGAACGAGCGGGCTTGGCGAAAGCGAGATCTGCGTCATGCCTGAAGGCGGTCCGTCGTGGATGGTGTTTTCGTTGATCACGACGCAGGAAGGCCGCGAGTTCTTGAAAGGTCGAAGATAGAAAATTCTCACTTGCCGGTAAGACCCCAACGCGAAAAATTTCGTTTCCCTAAGACGGTGGAAGAGGACTGGAGGTCAGGTTCTAGCAATCGATCCAGTAAGGTGTCCGATATCGGACATTTCCACTCGGACGAGGCAAACTCACAGCGGGTCGGCTATGCAGCGAACCCTGCGAACGAAGGGTGCTCCGTCCACGAGTAGCCAGGTGGAAGCGAAAACCCTACTGCCGCATGAACCTTGAAGCCGTGACTGACGACCTCACCTTCTCCCGATGGGCAACGCGTTCGACGTCATCATCATAGGGGGAGGTGCCGCCGGTATCGGCGCCGCGCGGAGACTCGCGGCCTATGGCGCATCGGCCTTGCTGCTTGAGGCGTCATCGCGTCTCGGAGGCCGCGCATTCACTCAGGATCTCGGAGGCTATCCGCTCGACCTTGGCTGCGAGTGGCTCCATTCGGGCGACCGCAACGCCTGGGTCGGTATCGCCGAGGCATCGGGCTTCCCGGTCGACCGGGGCGACCCGCCATGGGCGAAGGCGCATCCCGGCATCGCCCAGGACGAGGACGCTGAAGAGGCGGCGCAGAGGGCGTACGGCGACTGGGAAGAGCGGCTCCGCTTGATCGCGGCGGGCAGCGACCGGGCGAGCGATGCCCTTGAGCCTGGCGGCGCCTGGAACGCCTACGTGCAGGCCATCGCCGGCTTCATGAGCGGCGTCGGGCCCGAGGCGATCTCGGCCACCGACTACCTGGCCTATGACGACGCTTCGACGGGCCGGAACTGGCATCTGCCGCTCGGCTACGGCACGCTCGTCGCCGCCAGCCTGCCGTCCTCCACGGCGCTGCGCCTGGCGACCCCCGCCGAGCGGATCGACCTGACGGCGGAGGGCGTCGCCGTCTCCACGCGGACCGGCACCGTTCGCGGCGGGGCCTCAATCCTCACGGTCTCGACCGCGGTCCTGGCCGGCGACGCGATTCGCCTTCCCGCCGGGACCGAACCCTGGCGCGAGGCGGCCATCGCCCTTCCGCTCGGGCGCAACGAGAAGGTCTTCCTGGAAATCAGGCGCGATGCCGCCTTCGAGCCGGACTCGCACGCCTACGGCAACCTGCGCGACGCGAGGTCTGCCTCCTATTCCATCCGGCCCAACGGCCGGCCGGTGATCGAGGCGTTTCTCGGGGGCGCCGGCGCCCGTATCGTGGAGGAGGAAGGCCCGGCTGCCGGCTTCGCATACGTGTCCGCCGAGTTGATCGCCTTGTTCGGCAGCGACGTGGCCTCGGCGATCCGACCGCTCGCGGCGACGGCTTGGAGCCGGATGGCGTCCATCGGGGGCGCGTATAGCTGCGCCCTGCCGGGCCGATCCCAGGCGCGGGCACGGTTGGCCCAGCCGTTCGACAACCGGCTCTTCTTCGCGGGCGAGGCGACGCACCCCTTCGACTTCACGACTGCCCACGGGGCCCACGATAGCGGGCACAGGGCCGCCGACGAGGCGTTGGCGGCGTTAAAGGGTAGGCTTGGCTTCGGACAGCGAGGCCCTTACGCCTCCAGAGGATCGCGTGCGGCCTGGTAGCGACCTCCTCTCCTGTGGCGGGCGCAGCGCTTCCACGAGCAGGGCGAAGGCGGCCGCGGGCTGGCGCCGGTGCGGGTCGTTCAGGTGAGAGCTCAGGAAGGGCGCGCACCAGTCGACCAGCACCCGCTTGAGGCGACCGTCGTCGACGTCGGCAAGGATCGAAAGCAAACCCGACCGTGCCACGGTCACGATCCGTGTGACAGAGGACCCTGTCCGACGTTCGCCACGGGAACCGCTTCCTGTGCCCGAACTTGCCGTTGGTCCGCCTTTCATGGCGGCTTGACGGAAAGGGTAGCGTAGGGACGACCGGTGACCGGAGGGACGGGCCAGTTCAGCGCGACGCAGCGTGATGCCGGCGAGGGGAAGCCCGGCGCGACCGCTGCTTTCCCGTATGACCGGATGACCGTGGAGCGGTTCCGCGCCGCCTTCCCCCGCGCGCGGTGGCGCGACGACCTCGGTGCCTGGTTCGTGCCGGGCACGTCCGCGGAGCGCCGCCTGAACTTATGGTCGAGCCGGGAATGGTCTGGCGTCCTGGCACATGCCGACGAGCGCGGTCGGGACGCCTTCACGTTCGAGCCGCTCGCCAGCCCCTATTTGGAGGTGGCCGATGACCTGGTGGTGCGCACGCCCTATTCACGGGACGTCGTCGCCGGGTTGCGCCAGGTGCCATGGGCGCGGTGGGACCCAGCCACCAAGGCTTGGCGCGTCCCGTTCCGGTCGTTCGAGGAACTGCGCCGACACTGGCCGGCCATCGAGGAGGCTGCGCGTCGGGCCGAGCCCGAGGAGCGGCGTAAGCGTGCGCAAAGCCGTAGGGCGGCACCGGAGCATGCCGATAGGCTGGCCGAGGCCACTGAGCGCCGCCGCAACCGCTATCCCGTGCGCGAGGACGCGCTTCCGCCGCTCGGGCCTGTGCTGATGACCCATGCAGGATGCGTGGTTTTGGAGGCGGTCACCGGCGAGGTCGTCGAGAACTCGGTCGCCGCCCGCTTCTACCCGGAGGTCGTCGACGAGGGCGGCACATTGGTATGGGCGACAAGGCGCCGGCCGACGCATGAGGAGTTGGTCCGGGCTTGGCCCGCGCGGATCGCACCGAGCCAGGCCGAGTTTGCCCGCGGCTGGTGGCAGCCGACCATCGAGACCCTGCGCCGGGAACGGCGCAACGCCGCGTCCCTTGAGCGGGCACAGGCGACGCGTCGGTCCAAGTCACCGTAATCGCTTTCGGAGGTGTGACTGGCTACGAGGTGGCGATCTCCCTGCGCCCCCGGATGCCGTCCACAGCCCGTTGAGCCCTGGACATTCTCCGCGAGAACCCTGGTTCCGGACGCGTCCCGCATGAAAGACACCGTCCACCGGACGCGTCTGTCCTTGTGGATTTCGACCCCCAGGCGGACCATTGCCTCCACTTAACGGAGGCATTCCCATGGGCTTCGACACAATCGACACCTTCCCCGAGCCGACGGACCTCGCCAAGTTCTTCCCCGAGCCGGAGGAGCTCCCCGTACCGCCGCCCACGCTGACCGACGCCGAGCGCAAGCGCATCGAGCGGCAGGCCCGGCGCGATGCGGGGCTTCCCGATCCCAGGACGGTGGACTTGGCCATTGTCACCGCCTTGGCTGCGGCGCTGGAGAGCGCGGACGTCGCAGGGCGGCTTCGGGAGCAGGGGCATGCCCGCGGCCTGACGCTCGACCTGGAGCCCGTCCTGCGCGAGGCGCTCGCTGGCATCCGGCGGGCGCGCGTCGAGGGGCAGCCCGTGAGGAAGCGCGAGGCGGCCATCGCCCTCCAGCAGCGCCTCCGCCTGCGCCTGCGCTAGGGGCGGACACGTCCAACCCGCTCCCGCGTTACAGTTCACTGCAGTAACGGGGCGCTAACCAAAGTCCGAAAATTCCCCTGCGGCGGCGTCCAATCCACCCCGCAGGCCAGGGATAACCCTTGACCCCGGCTTCACGCTGAGTCCCTGAGCTGAGATCGTGGCCGCACTCACGCAGGAGGCCGCCATGACGAACGCCCACGGGATTGCTAGCACCTTCGACCGCGGTGGCCTCATGCTCGCGGGCGCTCTGCATTCGTCCATCCAGAATGCCCGCGCCCGCCAAGCCGCCGCCGACGAGATCCAGGCCGACCGGAACGTCAGCGCCGCCCAGCGTGCCGTCATGGCGGTCGAGCGCCAGCGCCGGGAACTCATCGCCTCGCAGCAGGAGGCCGCCCGTCTCCGCGCCGAGAACGCCAGCCTCCGGACGGAGACCGCCCGCCTGCGCGACGAGCTCGCCCGGATGCGGTCGCGGGCCCTGGAGGCCGAGGGCTGCCTCGTCCGCCTCGCGAAGGCTGCCCAGGCCCGCCGTGCAGCATGACGTGATGCCCTCGCGTGCTGACGTGCGCACACGAGATGCTGACGTGCGCACACGAGATGCTGACGTGCGCACACGAGATGCTGACGTGCGCACACGAGATGCTGACGTGCGCACACGAGATGCTGACGTGGTGCGCAGAGATGTGCACAGGGACACTCACAACCCATTTCGGGCCACCCAGGCGCGGCAGGATGTCGCAGGCGCGCGTAGGCAAACGAAAGGCCCGCCCCCGTGAGGAGGCGGGCCTTGGTCGTTCCAGGGGAGGCCTTAGGCGGCGACGCGGTAGCCGGGGACGCTGGAGGGGTCCCGGGCGAGGTCGGCTTTGACGCTCTCGTAGAGCTCGTCGCCGTCGACCGAAGCGAGCTCGATGGCCGTCATCCAGGCCGGGCGAACGAGGCAGCGGGGCAGGCCCTGGATGAGGTGCGACCCCGTCATGTGGTCGCTGACGCGCCGGCACGAGAAGTCCAGCAGGCGCCGGCACTCCTCGTCTGACAGCCCACGAAGCCACCCCTCCGCGGACTCGTCCAAGGCTCGCATGTCGGGCTCGGGCTCACTCGACAGGCGGGACGTCGCGTAAGCCCGTGCCGTGCGTCCCCAGGCGATGAGGGCCTCCTCGGTCTCGGACGGTGTCCGGCTGACGAAGGGGGCGGCGACGCGGACGGTGTCCTCGGCCTGGACGGTGTCCGCTGCGGGGGACGACGTCGGGGCCGCGGCCGCCCGGACGGCGTCCATGGCATCCTCGATCTCCATGCCCTGCGGCGTCGGCGGGGCGAAGGCGGCCCTGAGGACCCACCGGGTGCCGTCCCAGACGGCTTTGGGGACAGCCAGCATCGCGGCGATGGCGAGGGCGAGGTAGCGGGCGAACGAACGGCGCATGGGGGGCGAAGCTCCTTAGGGTGGGTGACATGGGTATTGTCGCCGGAGGCGAGCAAGCGACCAGGGATCAGGCAGCCTGCGCCCTCCGCGAGGCGACGTGGTCGAGGGCCTTCTTCGTCAGGGTGGCGTAGACGGTCCGGCCCTTGCCCACGCGCCCCGGCTTGATCCATCCGTCCTCGACCGCGTGGATGGCGGTCCACGCCGTCGTATCCAGCTCAAAGCTGCCGAAGTTGACATCAATCCGCGCAAGGGCGGCCGCACTGCGGTCTCCAGGCTCCTGGACGCCGAGGCGCCCCATCAGCAGGCGGGCGTTTGCTGCGGAGAGCTCGCCATCGATGACGTGCAGGCCAACAGCTTGGTCGACGCATTCCAGGGTCGTGAACTCCAGGCTCTCGGCGAGGCGCTCCCATCCTGCGTCAGCCGCGAGGTCGACGGCGTGGTGCCAGAAAGCCCCCGACGCGCTCGGGTGCGAGATCGCCTTCAGGCCCGTGGCCTCCTCGACGCGCCGGACGTATGGGAGGTCCGCATAGACGGGTGAAGCCACGAACAGGTGCGGGGTGCCGTCGCGGTCGCGCTTCAGCGTCACCGGAAAGGCGATGCTGCGCGGTAGGTACGGCACGCTCGTGTCCTGGAGCGCGTAGCCCGTCATCAGCGAGTACCGGCTCCCGAGACCGGCCTCGATGAGCATCTCGTCCATCGGGATGAAACCGACTCGGACGGGACTGGTGTCGAGCGTCGGCTCCGTCCGGAAGGCCGGCACGACCTGCTCGGCGAACAGGTCGAGTTGGCGGGGGTCGGGGCGGGGCACCATGTCAGGCCTCCGCCGAGCCGAAGATAGCCTGCCGGAGTTCGGGCCTCACCTGTTTCCGGTGACGCCAGACCGCCGCCAGAGCCTGCGACGCCTCAATGACGGAGAGCTCCTGCAGCCCACCTAGTACGTGCCCGGCGTGCGAGTGGCTCTTGCCCCAGCCGTAGCCGTTCCGCAGCGACTCCCGGTCCTGGTCCATCTCGCAGAGGATCTGCAACGCGTCATGAACCGCCCGCCGGACCTCGGGGTCACGGGCCCGCTCCAGCCAATCGTGATTCGCGTCCGCGGCGACCCTCTCGCGGACCGCTGCGATGGCGTCGTTGACTTGCTTGAGCAGCTTGAACGCCATCTCGGAGACGTGGATCTGCGGCACGTCGTCGACTTCCATCGGCTCGCGGAGGAGCTCCTCGGCGAGGAGGCGCTTCTTCACAGGCCAGGCCCAATGGTTCTTGTCGAGGCTCACCCGGAGCCGCTCCATGGTGCGCCGGGTCTCGTCGGCGAGGCCGCGCGCCGTCGCCTCCCGCATCTCCCGGCGCATCCATTCGGCACGCTCGATCCTGGCGTCATCCGCCGCGACCGCCGCCTCGGCCGCGTCGAGGGCGCGCTGGGCTACGGCGTCGTCGGCAGGGACGGGCTCCCAGCAGCAGGGCGATAGAGGACCCGACCGTCCTCGTGGCGCTCGTCTGTCGTCCACGAGTGTTCACGTGCCGCGTCGTCGGCGAGGACATGGAGCCCCTCGACCCGAGCCTGGACCTGATGGTGACCGCTCACAGCGCCCCGGAGGCGCAGCACGCCTGGGAGCGTTGGGCCGAGGACGTGAAGGGGGCGACCGGCCAGCACATCCTGGCCATCACCCACACGCCCCCGCTGCGCCAGCCAACGCACCGCCAGAAGGAGAAGACCGAGTTGCACGACGTCGACCTCGACCGGCTGGCCTTCTTCGACGAGTACGACAGCCTCGAAGACCTCGAAACGTCGCCCTTCCGGATCTGATGACATGACAGACGCCGAGCTCATCGCCGCCGCGGGAGAGGCCCTGTAGGGGACGAGGACTGGCGCCGGGGCCTCGCCCGCCGCCTAGGCGAGGTCCACCCCGATGGCCCCCGGGACACGATGGACCCCCGCACCGTCGGGCGCTGGGGGACCGGCGCGAAGGAGGCGCCCGACTGGGTCCTGCCCATGCTGGCCCGGCTGCTCCGGGAGCGGGCTGCCGATGCATCGGAGCTCGCCCGCCAGATCGAGGCCAGCAGGTAGACGAAAGGCTCCCGGAGCGATCCGGGGGCCCTTCTCGTTAGGGGTCCACGAGAACGGGGTTGATAGTCGCCCCCGACGGGCAGTCCCCGGTACGCGCCGACCGGTACGGCCCCCACCCGCCGCAGCCGAGACACCGGTATCGTTCGAGCGACGTCGGGTTCGGCCAGAATCGGAGGTTGTCGGGGTGCTCCAGCCTCATGGCGTTGTGCCGGGCGATGCGCTGCTCGGCCTCCGCACGGCTGACGGCGTAGCTGACCCAGCCGCACCGCGTGCAGGTGACGCTGTCCGGAGGGATCTCGGTCTCACGCATCGTCGCCCTCCTCGTCGCGCTCCTGCGCCCGGCGTCGCTCCTCGGGCTGCTCGGGTGTCGCCTCCATCCGGGCGAAGACGTCCTCCGCCCGGGCCGGGGCGTACCCCCAGACATCGACGCCGACGTCGGTCGACTGCGACGTCCCAGGCAGGCTGCCGTGCGTATGCCCGTGGACGTGGAGGACGCCCCGGAAACTCCCTGGCCAGGCCCGCAGGGGGTAATGATCGGCCACGATGCGGCGGCCCGCGACGTGCACGGTGAGGCGCTCCTGCACGCTCTCCCAGGGAAGCGACGTCACCCGCGCTCGGTCGTGGTTTCCCACGATGAGATGCTTGCGGCCCCGGAGGGCTCCGAAGATCTCCGCGGCCCCCGCCGGGGTGTGCCCCCACTCGAAGTCGCCGACATGGATGACCGTGTCCCCGGGGCGGACGACGGCGTTCCATGCCTCGATCAGCAGGGCATCCATCTCCGCGACGTCGGCGAAGGGACGCTTCGACTGCGAGATGGAGCCCGCATGTCCGAAGTGCGTGTCACCCGTCAGCCAGACGGTGCCCTTGGGGGGCGTTAGGTTGTGGTGGTGGTTCATGAAGGCAGCCTCCTGTCGAAGGGGGCTGCACGCGCGGCGTCACGCCCCCGGGGGGATGGGTCTCTCGGCGGTGGGGCGTATGCGCGGTTTCATGGGAGCCTCGTGGCGTCGATGGAGGGAGGATCGCAGCTCACGATTCGTGCGGTCAACGGGGACGGCGGCGCCATCCACCGCCACGGTGGAGGAAGGGTGAAGCGAACCTCAGGCAGCCTCGCCGACCGCGGCCGGCTCACCCGCCGCGGCCTCGGCCTGGGCGGACGCCTCCTTCGCGGCAGCCGTCTTGGCCTTCCCGGCCGCCTCGCGCTCCCGACGCCGGGTTGCGATCTCGGCCCGCAGCGCCGAGAGGTCCGGCAGGGCGACTGCGGCGGCCTGCTCATCGACCCAGGCGCACCACCGCTCCATCAGGGGGGCCTTCAGGTCGAGGCGGTCGTCCTCGGTGTAGTGCCCCTCCAGGACATCGTCCGAACGAATGCCCTCGGCGTGGTCGACGACCATCTTCACATCGGACCGAGCGATACGGAACTTGCGCTGGCACGTGTTCGTCAGGCAGCGCCGCAGGTCGTGCGGGCTCGCGCGGAGCCCGAGGTCCAGCATGCGATGGTTGATGGCTGCCGGGGAGAGGTGGCCGTCCGCCGCGGCGCCGGCCTTCTTGGCGCGGATCTGGGGGAACAGGTAAGGGCTGCCGGCGGCGAGGGCCCGCTCCATCTGGCCCTGGACAAGCTCCCACAGCGCCGGCGGTAGAGGCACGCAGTGCCGGTGCTTGTCCTGGCGCCGACTGGCGGTCTTGCGGTGGATCGGCCCCATCGACCAGACGCCCCAGCCTGGCTTCTCCGCCCAGGGCACGAAGTCCTCGACGAGGGCCGTCGCAATCGGGCGTCGGCGCTGCCCGGTCGAGACTAGCAGTTCCGCCGCGACGCCCATAGACCGCTCGATGGCGCCCGCCCGGGACACGGCCACCAGGTAGCCCGCCTCTCGCGGGGTGGCGATGTAGGTCCCCGGGACCTTGCCGTTGGCGCGTGGCTTCACGCCGGCCGAGCGCTCGGGCGCCTTCAGGCCCGCCATGTTCTGTGCCACGCCGCTCCTGTGCTGAACGGAGTCCCGCGACAGGTACGCCCACATGGGGCGTAGGACGGAGGCGAGGTGCTCGGCTTGGCGCTCCCGGCCGCTCGCGTGGACCTCGGCGACGATGACGGAGAGCTGCTGCCGGGTGATCCGGCAGACCCTCCAGGCTTCCGCCAGCGGGGCGAGCTCCTTCATGTTGAGCACGGTCCGGTAGTCGACCCAGGTGTCGTGGCGCCGGGTCCTCTTAACCTCGGCGAGGTAGGCCTCGCGGGCCTGCTCCCACGTCCAGAACGGCGCGTCCTTGAAGTCGGCGCCGATCTCGGCGACCAGCGCGGCCGGCTTCGACGGCTTGCCCGGCGGCGGCGGCGGGGCGACGAGGCCGAGCTCGGCGAACTGCCGGTGCAGCCATTCGTCCCCGTCGAACACCGCGACCTTGTTCGCGAGGTCCCGGCGTGCGGCGGCCGCGATGGCCTGGGCCTGGATGAGGGTGAGGGCCGCCGGCGTCCCGAGCTTGATCCGCCGGCTCTCGCCGCCCCTCTCCATCCGGAAGGTCCACGAGGCGCCCCGCGGCTTGAGGCGGAGGATGAGGCCGAGGCAGCCGTCGTCGGCGACGTCGCGCGGGGTCATCCCCTTCACGCACTCGGCGACGAGGACATCGACCTTCTTCTGGGTGAGTTTGACGGCCACTCGGGAACGCTCCATGAACCGGGGCGGAACTGGGGCGGCGACCCTGGGCGGGGCGGCTCCGAGTGTGCAAGGCCGAATGGCGTCCATCGTTAACAGGTCTCAGAGGGGAAACGGCTATTCCCGGCGCATCCGACGGACTGAAACTGGGGCGGCAGGGCCTTGATCACAGGAATCATAATCCTTGTGTCGGGGGTTCAAATCCCTCCCTCGCTACCAACGAATTCGATGACATAGCATCAGGCCTTGGCGGAAACGCCGGGGCCTTTTCGGTTCTTGGACATGTCTCGAACCTGGGCTTCCCGGAGCCCGCCCATGCCGCAGGCCAGGGAAGGACGGACGCCTTCGCCCCGGGGAGGCGACTCCGCCGCACGCCGGCGGCCCTGCGCGGAAGCGGCATGGCCCGCGGTTGCCCCCGGTGCCCCGGACGCGGTAGCTCAGCGGACGCGCGATCGAGGAAGGAAATTCCATGTTCAGCCATATGGTGGTCGGCAGCAACGACCTCGCCAGGTCGAAGACGTTCTACGACGCGCTGTTCGGCGCGATGGGCGGTGAACCCGGCCGGACGGACGCCCTGGGACGCCTGGTCTACGCCCACCGCGGCAGCCGCTTCGTCGTCACCAAGCCGATCGACGGAGACCCCGCGACCGCCGCCAACGGGGGCACGATCGGGTTCGCGATGGAGGGCCCGGACGAAGCCGAGGCCTGGCACGCGGCGGGCGTCGCCCACGGGGGGACATCCGTCGAGAACCCGCCGGGCGAGCGTCAGACGCCGATGGGCCGGATCTATCTCGCCTACCTGCGCGACCCGGACGGCAACAAGCTCTGCGCCCGCTACAAGATCGCGGACTGAGGCCGGGCCCCGGGCCGGCCGACAGCAGGCGGAGGCGGACGGGCCCTTCGGCGTCACGCCGCAGGCCGCCGGAGAGCGGCGGCGGCGGGACGATCCGGGTCTCTCCCGACCCGAAGCGGTGGCCCTTCTCCGCTTCGGCGTTCCGCCACGGCGTCGGACTACGTCCCCCGCTGCAGGAAGAATGCGACGGCGTCGTTCACCGCGTCCGGCAGAACGGTCATGTGCGTCCGCCGGGGAATCAGCCGGAACTCGCTCGTCACGCCGGGGATCCGGCCGAGCCGCTCCGCCATCGCGCGTGCCAGCGCGATCATCTGTGCGGAGGTGAGGCGCTCCAGGCGGGCCGCGCGGTCGGGAGCGCGGTCCTGGAAAGGTGCCAAGGCCTCCTCGTAGACCCCGGCGGAGAGGTGCACGCGCGCGCGGACGGGCGGTCCCTGTTCGAGACGCGCGAGGCTCTTCAGGACGACCCGATCCTCCCAGTGGATGGACGGACTCGCGGCGATCCAGTGGGAGAAGGCGTCCGGCCGATGCGCGAGGGCGTAGAGGACGAACAGGCCGCCGAAGGAATGTCCGAACAGCGCCTGCCGCGCTGGATCGACCCGGCATCGCTGCGCGACCGCGGACCGGAGCGTCGTCGTGACGAAGTGAAGGAAGGCGTCGGCGCCCCCCGTCCGCATCGTCGCCCCCCCGGGCCTGTGGCCCGGGTAGGACCGGCCGGGAGGCGGCGTGTAGTCCCATGAGCGGCGCGCGGCGTCATGGGCCTCGTCGCCCGGGTAGCCGATACCCACGACGGCGAAGCGGGACGCGATTCCCGTGGCGTCCGGGTACGGGGCCTGCACCCGCTCGATGTCGATGGCGGTGCCCGTCACCGCGTTGCCGTCGAGGAGGTAGAGGACGGGCCACCCGTCCACCGGCGCCGCCCCGGGCGGGATGTAGAGGGTGATCCGCCAGGGCGCACGGTCCGCGTCGCCCCCCAGGTCGAAGCTGACCGCGCCGGCGAGCCGTGCCGGCTCGTCCGGACCGGCGGCGCGGACGGCATATCCACCCAGCGTCATCCAGGCGGTCGCCAGGAGGCCCGCGGCGGCGCGCCGTGAAACGGGGGCGCTCACCGGGCCCGGTCCACCCGGGCCGCGCCCGTCATCCGCCGGCGGCCGGTCCCCGGCCATGACGCCCGTCACGATCACCACCGGTAGATCAGGCTGCCGATGACCGTGGCGGGGGCGCCCCGATAGCAGAAGCCGGCCTGACAGGTGAAGTAGTCGCGGTCGAAGATGTTGTTCGCGTTCACCTGAGCGCGGAAGCCCTTGTAGGCCGGGTCGATGGCGGCGAAATCGTAGGCGATCAACGCGTCGAACAGCGTCACCGTCGGGTTCCGGACCGTGTTCTCGTCGTTGGCGAAGCTGTTGGCGTTGAAGCGGATGCCGCCACCGAGCGTCAGTCCGCGCAGGGCCGAGCTCGACGGGAACAGGTAGCTCAGGAAGCCGGTGAACGTGTCCCCCGGGATGCCCGAGAGGGCGTTGCCGTCGAGGGACTGGCCCGCGAACGAGGTCTGACTGAGATAGCGCAGGTTGAGATGCGTGTAGGCCAGGGTGAGGTTGGTGCCCGGCGCGAGATTGGCGATGGCCTCCATCTCGAAGCCGCGGGACTCGACGGCGCCGGTCGCCACCTGGAAGGCGACGTTGTTCGGATCCGTGCGCAGGACGCTGCTCTGGACGATGTCGAAGCCGGCGAACCCCGCCTGGATGTTCGTGCCGGGGATCAGGTATTTGACGCCGGCCTCGATCTGGTCCCCCGTCGCCGGCCGGAAGGCGCGTCCGGCGGCATCCACGCCCGGCTGCGGCGCGAAGGTGGTGGCGTAGCTGGCATAGGGGACGAGCCCGGGGGCCAGGAGATAGTTGAGGCCGACGCGGCCCGTGAAGGCCTGGTCGTTCTGCTGGGTCGCGGCAGCGGGGGCCGCGGTCGTGGTCTGGGACACCCAGTCGTAGCGCCCGGTCAGGGTCAGCACGAAGCGGTCGAACCGGGCCTGCTCCTGCAGGTACAGGCCGACCTGATCCTGGCTCTGCGCGGTGCGCGGACCCAGCAGCGGCGCGAGGATCGGCTGCTGGCCGTAATTGCGCGTGACGAGGTTGAGATCGGGGGCCGCACCGAAGCCGAAGCGATAGTTGAAGTCGGAATGCGCGTAGTCGAGCCCCGCCACCAGCGTGTGCGCGACCGGCCCGGTGGTGACGTGCGCCTCGATCTGGTTGTCGAGGGTGATCTGGCTGAGGAACTGCCGCGAGTATCCGGTCGACCGGCTGGCGCTCGTGCCGTCGGGGCTGAGGGCGCCGATCGACGCGTAGCGATAGTCGTTGCTGATGTCGTAGAAGCGGAAGTTCTGCCGGAAGACCAGATCCGCGTCGAAGCGGTGCTCGAACGCGTAGCCGACGCGCCCCTGCTGCTGCCGGAAGTCGTTGAAGGCCGGATCGCCCGAGTAGATCCGCGTCGGGCGCAGGTTCTGGTTGAAGAACGTCGTGCTGCCCGGAAGCTTGGTCTCCTGATACTC
This sequence comes from Methylobacterium hispanicum, assembly GCF_022179285.1. Classification (GTDB taxonomy): domain Bacteria; phylum Pseudomonadota; class Alphaproteobacteria; order Rhizobiales; family Beijerinckiaceae; genus Methylobacterium; species Methylobacterium hispanicum. Next base: position 30,540 of record NZ_BPQO01000011.1, read on the forward strand.
GCTCAGGAAGGTGAAGGTGGTGTCGGCGGACGGCTTCCAGGTGAAGGACGGCGCGATGTAGCTCCGGTCGTCCGAGCCCCCGGGAATGAAGGTGTCCGATTGGCGCTGGATTCCGGTGAGGCGGTACGCGAGGGTGCCGCCCGTGCCCTCGACCGGGCCGCCGATGTCGAAATTGCCCTGGTAGCGGTCGAAGTTGCCGACCTGCAGCTGCACCTCGCCGAAGGGGGTGAAGACCGGCCGCTTCGTGGTGACGTCGAGGATGCCGCCGGGCGAGCCGAGGCCGTAGAGGCCGGAGGCCGGCCCGCGCAGGATCGTGGCCGCCTCGATGCCGTAGGGCTCGATGCGCGGCACCGTCAGGCCGGCCGCGACCTGGCGCAGGCCGTCCCGGAAGATGCCGTCATAGGTCAGGCTGAAGCCGCGCACGTAGAACGAGTCGAAGCGCGGGTCGAAGCCGAAGACGTTCGACGATACGCCGGCCACGTAACCGATGGCCTCGTTGAGCGTCTGCACGTTGCGATCGTTGAGCGCCTCGCGGGTGAGCACCGTGACCGATTGCGGGGTCTCGAGCAGCGGCGTGTTGGTCTTGGTCGCGGTGGGGCTGATCCGGGCGGTGTAGCCGGCGACTCCGGACGGGCCGCCGCCGCCGCCGCTGGTCGCCGCCGTCCCGCCGTCACCCCCGCTGAGATTGGCCCCGCTCCCGATCCGGGGGCCAGGAACCGCGCCCTCGACGGAGAGTTGGTCGAGCTGCACGCTCGCCTGCTGTGCCGCCGCAGGCCCGGTGAGGGCTGTCGTGGCGAGGAGCAGAGCGAGGAACGAGGTGCGATGAGGCATAGGGCACGCTGATAGGCGCCCCGAGCGGCGCAGCAGCGATTTCATTGCCGCTCACGAGCTATAAGGCAAGTCGAAATCGTGATGTGAAAGACACACTTAGAGCACCTAAAAACTGAAGCCGTTCTAAACTACTCGAATAATCGATCGAAATGCTTGGTGTTACGTAGCGTCACGAGCCAGAAACCAGATGATCGTGCTCATGATCTTGGCAGGGATGCTTTCAAGCAGTGCAGCGACTGGCTGCCACGCCGCAATGCAGCAGGGCTCGCGCCGCCCGGACCGCCTGGGTCGGGCGGCGGTCAGACGGTCGCCTCGGAGCGCCACGCGCAGCGAAGCAGGCTCGGGCGCCGCGGCACCGAGGCTCAAGCTGCGGGCTTCGACGGGGTAACGCCCTCCACGTCGCCAACCTGGACGCTCGAGGGCGGCGTTTTCCGGGATCGGCTGGGCCGCCCCGTCGCATAGCGGGTGGCGTGGTGTTGCTGCGGGCGCCGCCGGACGGCGAATCCCCGCCCGAGCCATGACGGCTCCGGGCTGCGGCGGCCTTCCGGCGACGCGGTCAATCGCCCGGATCGGCCCAGGCGGCGAGGCCGCCGGACGCCAGGGCGTCGCGGGCGCAGTCGGCCCCGAGGACGGCGATCTCTTCGAAACTGGACCAGGCGCGGAGATCGATGCCGGCGAGGGCCGGCTTCAGCACCACGCTCGCCTGGCTGACCGCCATCATACTCTGGGCGTCGCTGGAGACGGTGGCGGCCCGGAGGAGCAGGGGGGCGATCGCCGGCATCGCATCGGGTGCGCCGAGCCAGCGCCGCAGGGTGCGGCCGCGCCAGGACCGCGTCGGCATGGCCTGGAAGGCGAGGTCGCTCCCGACATCCACCGCCAGGACCCGGCCGCGCTTCAGCCGGGCCATCACGTCGGCGGGGAGGTTGTTCATCATTCCGCCGTCGACGAGGACGCCCTCGGGCGTGCAGACCGGCGGCAGAAGCCCCGGGATCGCGATGCTGGCGCGCAGGGCCTCCGCGACGCGGCCCGCGCGGTGGATCATGGCGCTGCCCGTCGTCAGGTTCGACGAGACGCAGAAGAACGGCAGCCACAGGTTCTCGATCGTCGCGGTCCCGAAGCGTTCGGCGAGCCCGGCATCGACCTTCGCGCCCCGGGTCAGGGCGAGGTAGGGCAGGGTGTAGTCGTTCAGCGGATTCCGACCGACGAAGGACTCGATCGTGCGCGCCCGGATTTCCGCCACGTCCCATCCCATGGCGACGCTCGCGGCGATGATCGCCCCCATGCTGGTGCCGCCGACTAGGTCGATCGCCAGGCCCGCCTCCGCGAGCACCTCGAGAACGCCCAGATGCGCCAGGCCACGGGCTCCGCCCCCGCCCAGGACCAGCCCGCGCGCGCAACCGCTGACGAGCCGGGCCAAGCGGGCCATATCGGGGGCGCGCCCCGGGCGGACATGGATCGCCAGGGCGGCGGGACGCACGGCCGGAAGGGCGGCGGTGTCCGGATGGAGCGGCCTCGGCAGGTGCGCATCCGCGCCCTGGCAGATGACGAGATCCGTTTCCACCCAGTCCGAGCGGAGGCGCCCCCCATAGGCGCGCGCCGCCGGGCGCGGCGGCGCACCGGGATCGGCCAGCAGCAGAACGTGATCGGCGTGACGCAGGCAGAGCTGGCACCAGGGGCAGTCGATCTCGTGGGCGACGAAGATCGTGCGGGCATGCGCGGCCTCGAAGGCATGGAACCAGGCCTCGTCCGCCCCGGCCGGCCAGTCCGCGAGGCATCCGGTCCGGCCGGGCAGGACGGCATCGAGCGCTTCGGCGAGGCGAAGGCCGAAGCCGGTGGTGTCAGGGCCGTCCGTCACCGCCAGCACCGCGAAGCTGCGGGGCCGGTCGTCCAGGGGCTTGCCCTCGTAGACGGCGCGGAGGCGCTCGGCGACGAGGCGGCTGAAATAGAGGAGCGTCGCCGGGTGCTGCGCGATGATCCGCTCGAAGGCAGGGCGCGCCAGGTACAGAACGTGACTGTCGCGCAGGGCCGTCGCCGTGGCGGAGCGTGGCGCCGCGGAGAGGAGGGCCATCTCGCCGAGGGTCTCGGGCGGAGCGAGGCGGGCGATCCGCTTCGGGCGGCCGGTCTGGGGATCGCGCTTCGAGATCCCGATGCACCCCGAGACCAGCGTGTACAGCCCGTCGCCGGCGTCGCCCTCCGCGAAGAGCGTCGCGCCGCCGGGAACGGCGAGGGACACCATGTGGGCCGCGACGGCGTCCGCGAGTGCGGGCTCCAACCCGGCGAGAAACGGGATGTCGCCGAAACCTACGCCGTGCCCGCTCATGCCGGATCGGCCTTCAACTGCTGGGCGGCCCTGGCGTAGCCTCCATCGGCGCCGTCGACGAAATGGACGTGGCCGGCACGCATCACCGAGGGGCTGATGCAGGTCACCACGGCCGAATCCTGACGGGTCAGGCCGAAGCGCAGGAGCCCCGCGGTCCGGGCCGCGGCGAGCTGTGCTTCGATCGCGTCGGCGGTCGCGTGGGGGCAGGCGACGGTCAGGCGCAGACCGTCGTCGAACTTCCGGAAATCGGCATTCGCCGCGAGGTGGCGCCGATAGGTGCGCGGGGAAAACCCGCCGACGGGCAGGCCGAGCCGGAACACCGCATAGGCGAGGCAGGCCCGTCCGAACACGGCGATGCGGCGGAGCATCCGCGAGCCGGCCAGGGGCCCCGCGGCCGCGACCTCCGCCGCGAGGCCGGACCAGGGCGCGCGCATGTTCGGTCCCTGGGGCGGCAGCGGCCGTCCCGCGGCGGGGCTCGCCTCCACCACCGACAAGACCGCCTCGAGGGCGTTCCGCAGGTCGCGGCGGTCCGCCCCCGGTCTCGGAACGACGATGAGCGAGAGGACGACGCCATCCTTCGCCGCCAGGGGTTCGAAGCGGCAGGCCAGCCCGGTGAGGTCCGGCCGCGGTCCGTCCACCGTCGGCGTCAGGGCATAGGCGCCGCGCTTCATCAGCGTGTCGGCGAGGGTCAGGCCGCCGCCCATGAACATCGCGTAATCGGCATGCGCGGACGCCGCGTAGCGGGCGACCCGCAGATCGGCCCCGGCGGCGCGCAGGGCACCGACGGGGATCAGGGCCGTGCGCAGGTCGAGCGCGAGTTCGGCGCGGACCCAGCCGGCGGTCGCGGCGAGCACGCCGGCCACCGCCGCACGGTCGGCCGGGGCCACGAGCACGCTCGCGCCGTCGCCTCCGAAGGCGTAGCCGAACGAGACGCCCTTGAGTGCGTTGCGGACCGCTGCGATCACGGCCGCACCGGCGAAATTCACCGCCCGATAGCGCCCCTGCGCGATGGCGCCCGTCGAATCGATTACGTCGCAGAGACCGACCGCCCAGTCGTCCGGCACGCGTGCGTAGCGGCTCTCGTCGAGAACGTCGGCGAAATGTCCGAGGCAGGGCAGGGAGGCGTAGGAAAACGCCGGCTCGCCCGCTCCTGTGTCGTGACCACGCTCGTCCTGACCACCCTCGTCCTGGCGCATCGCCCGCCACCCCCGGGCGGCTCCGGTCGCCGCCTCCCTCTGCCGAACGACGGCACGGGTCCGGAGCCGTTCCGACTAGCGGGTCGACCCCTTGGTGCCGCCGAACATCATCTCCGAGTCATCGGCATAAGGCGAGACATCCTTCACCCTGTCCACCGGGAGCAGGACCATCATCCGTCCGTTCGGTGCCCTGACGACGTTGAACTTGCGGCCGTTTCTGTCGGATGCGACGGCGACGGAGGCCTCCATCGTCTCGAACGGCGACAGCGCGAAGCGCGTGCCGTAGGCCTCGATGGACCCGTCGGTTTGCGCCAAAGCCGGGGACGCCCACGCTGCGACACAGGAGAAACCCGTCGCGATCGCCAAGCGGATCATGTCTCACATCCTTCGGAAACGTCGTGACCTCGAAGGGGCAAGCCGATCACGCACCGGACCGTCGCCGGACCCCTTCGCTCCGTTCGACGGTAACGCCTCGATGGCAGGACCGTACAATACCGAGATGGCATGGTGACGATCAGCGTTCGGCGGGCTGTCACGGCGACGAAGACTGTCGAATCGGCACCGTCCCTCCGTTGCACGAGGGCGCGACAGGACGATTGCTTGCCATTCTGAGGCCATGGCGGCGATCCGGTCGCCCGGGCTCGCCGGCGACGGCCGAGGCCGAGGTCTGGGCATCGGCCTCGGCCGCGGGGCGGCCGAACCATGCGCCGGAAGGTGTTTTGCGAGTTGCCGGCATCAGGCTCACCCCGGCGCGAGGCCCGAAATCCGGATGCCGAGCCTCTCGGGACCGCGCAGGGACGCCCCCGGCCGGTAGGGCGGGGGATCCGCCATCAGACGGGGCGCGACCAGACGGCGGCTGAGGGCCACCAGGGCGATCTCGGCCTCGATCCGTGCGAGCGGGGCGCCCATGCAGTAGTGCAGCCCGCCGCCGAAGCCGAAATGCTGGTTGTCCTCGCGGTCCGGATCGAAGCGGTCCGGCTCCCGGAAGCGGGCCGGGTCACGGTTGGCGGCGGCGAAGAGCAGGATGACCGGCGCCCCCTTGGGGATGGTGCGCCCCGCGATCTCGATGGCCCCGAGGGCCTTCCGGGTCCGGAAATGCACGGGCGGCTCGTAGCGGAGCAGCTCCTCGATCACGCGCGGCGCCCGCTCGGGATCGGCGCGCAGGCGCTCCAGCTCCCGGGGATGGCGCAGCAGGGTCAACATGCCGTTGGTGATCAGGTTCACCGTGGTCTCGTGCCCCGCCACCAGCAACAGGATCGCCGTCGAGATCAGGTCGAAATCACCCATCGCCGGCTTGCCGGAGGGGCTCGGCGCCGCGAGGGCGCTGAGCAGGTCGGCCGTGGGGCGCCGCCGCTTCTCGCGGATCAGGGCCCGCATGTAGCCGGAGATCGCGTCGAAGGCCGCGACCGTCCGGTGCCGGCTGGCCTCGTCGTGCCGGGCATCGGGCTCCAGAGCGGTGGCGAGCTGCGTCGCCCACGCTTGGAACTGCGGCTCGTCCGCCTCCGGCACGCCGAGCATGTCGCAGATCACCGAGACCGGGAGCGGGTAGGACAGGTCCTCCACGAGGCAGACCTCGTCCCGCCCCCGGCAGGCGTCGATGAGGGCATCCACGTCCCGTACGACGCGCTGCCGCAGCGCCCGCACCCGCGCCACCGAGAATTCGCGCATCACGGCATGGCGGAGGGTGTCGTGATCGGGCGGATCGCGGAAGATCAGCGGGCGGTGCGCGGTGGCGATCCGGTCCTTGAGGGGGTTGAGGAGCCAATCCTTGAGAGGGTTGCCGGTGCGGGGGCGGTGGGACGGCGGCAGGTCCTCCGAGCTGAGGCGGGGATCGAAGATCAGGCTCCGGATCGCCTCATGCGTGCTCACCACGGCGCTGCCGTCGCGCTGGATCGACACCGGGCTTTCGCGAAGGCGCGCGTAGAGCGGATAGGGATCGGCCCGGTTGGCCGGGTCGAGCACCGCCTGGAACAAGGTATCCTCAGCCATGGCGAACCCCGATCGGGTGGAAGGTGGCACGCGCGGGCGGAAAGCCCGGCGCATGGGCGAGGAACGTCCCCTGGTCGGTCGCCTCCTCGATCGGCGGAAACGCCCGGCCCTCCGCGACCGCCTCGGCGTAGGCGGGGAGCCAGCGTGCCTGGTCGAACGACACGGCACCGACGCTGCGCCCGGCGCGTCCGTAGACGGCCAGGAAGCGCCGCGAGGCGCGCGTGCCCTGCACGATCGCGACCGCGTCGGCGCCGGCGTTCGCGCCCACCGCCTTGATGTTGATCCCGAACTGGCTCGACCAGAAGGCCGGCAGATGCCGATAGGTCTGCTGGTCCTCCGCCGCCGCCAGCATGTTGCGCGCGGCCTGTGCGGATTGGGCGACGGCGTTGCCCCAATGCTCCACCGACATCAGGCGGTCGCCGCAGAGCGCGTTCGGCCAGCGCGCGACATCCCCGGCGGCGTAGATGTCGGGGCAGGGCGTGCCGTCGGCGCGCAGGACGCGACAGGCGCCGTCGCAGGTCACGCCGCGCGAATCCGCCATCAGGCCCGCATCCGCCAGCCAGTCCGTGGCACGCGTCGCACCGAGGGCCACGATCACGAGGTCGGCCTCGACGGCGCGCCCGTCCGCGAGCTGCGCGCGGACGACCCGGCCCGACGCGTCGCCCTCGAAGCGAAGCACCTGTGCGCCGGCCTGGAAGGTGACGCCGGCATCCCTCAGGCAATCCACGAGCACGCCGCCGACCCAGGTGCCGAGGGAACGGGCGAGCGGCGTCGGGTTGGGATCGACCAGGGTGACCGGCAGTCCGAGATCGCGGCAGCAGGACGCCGCCTCGCAGCCGATCAGGCCGGCGCCGACGATGAGGACGCGCCGCGGGGCACCGGCCAGTGCGGTGCGCAGGCGGGCGGCATCGTCCCGGCTGCGCAGGGTGAAGACGTTCTGCAGGCGCCCCCCGGAAGCCGCCGGCCAGGGCCGCGCCTGCGCCCCGGTGGCGATGAGCAGGCGCTCGTAGGCGAGCCGCGTCCCGTCCGCGAGGGTGATCGCGCGCGCCTCCCGGTCGAGGGCGGTCGCCGCGTGGCCCAGGCGCCAGTGCGCGTCGAGGGCGACGAGTTCCGGCAGCCCGGTCGCGTCCGGTGCCAGTTCGCCGGACAGGACGTGCTTCGACAGGGGCGGCCGGTCATAGGGCCGATGCGGTTCGTCGCCTACGATCGTGAGACGCCCGGCATAGCCGTTGCGGCGCAAGGCCTCCGCGCCCCGGAGGCCGGCCAGCGAAGCGCCGACGACGACGATGCCGGCCGTGTCCCCGGCCGTCACGATGCGTCTCCGGGCTCGACCTGCAGGCTGATGGCACGGACCGGACAGGCCTGGACGGCCCGCTCGATCTCGCCCCGACGCGCACGCGGCGGCGCGGGATCGTAGAACAGGATCTCGTGGCCCCGCACCGCGAAGGCACCGGGTGCCGCGTAGCAGCACTGGGCGTAACCCTGGCAGCGGTTGAGGTCGACCACGACCCGCAAGGGGACGGGCGGGTCCGGGATCGGATCGGCGACATGCGTCATGGGTCGTGCCTCGCGGGTCGTCAGATGCCGATGAAGGGATCGACGTGATCGTCCGCCTGCGGAATCAGGCGGGCGACGGACGTCCAGGGCAGGCCGGTGGTGCCGACCAGCACCAGGGTGGCCATGAAGCCGACCAATCGCAGCGCGTCGCGCGGCGCCGGGCGACGATCCAGTGCGGACCGACATCCACGCCGGACTCCGCCGGGGAGCGTGAGCGCGCTCATGCGACGGCCTCCTCGACGACGGCGTGCGCCCCGGCGGCCTGGTCGATGGCACCGAGGATCGCCCGGCCCGAATCCAGCGCCTGGAAGTCGCGCGCCAGGGCCGCGGCACGGCTCCGGAAGCGGGGGCTCCCGAGAACCGTGTCGATCGCCGCGCGAAGGGCGTCGGACGTCGGGGCGTTCGTCGCCAGGTTAAGACCGGCTCCGGCCCAGGCGATGCGCGCACCGACCTCGGCCTTGTCCTCGGTGAGCCCCGCGGCGACGATGGGGACGCCCACCGCCAGGGCCTGCGAGACGCTGCCATAGCCGCCGTTGGTGACGAGGAGGCTGACCTGCGGAAGGAGAGCGTCGAACGGCAGGAACGAGGCCACGCGCGCGTTGCCGGGCAGCGGCGCCGTCAAGGCTTCGACCGGGCGGCCACCGGTCGTGACGACGACGAGAAGGTCGTCGCGGTCGGCCAGGGCGGCGAGGGTCGGCTCGATCAGTTCACCGAAATCCGCATTGGCCAGCGTTCCCTGCGTGACCAGCACGACGGGCTTGGCCGGATCGCGCGCCTGCCACCACGCGGGCAGCGCCGCGTCGGACTTCTGCGCCGGCAGGAGACCGACGAAGCGAAGATTGCGCGGCAGGCGTCCGAAATCATACTCGAAGGCCGGAACGGTCGGCTGGAGGAACAGGTCCGGCAGGACGGCGATGGCGTGCGGGAGCGAGGCCGGCAGGGCTGGGACGCCCAGCCGGGCCAGCTGCGTGTCCGTCGCGGCGCGGACGGGATCGACGAAGGCCGTGTCCATGCCGGCCTTCAGGAGAGCATAGTGGGCGCGCTCGACCTCCGTCCGCGCCGGCGGGAGGCCGAGCCCGACGGGGGCCAGGTCCGGCCGGTCCAGGAACAGGAAGCTGACGTTCAGGGTGACGATCGGGGGACGCGGGCCGGACCCGAGCAGCAGGGGCAGCACCCCGAGCATCATGCTCCCGGCGACGATCACGTCGGGTTCCTCCGCGGCGATCAGCGTCCGCAGGACCCCGGTCTGGAGGGGGATGGGATCGATGAAGCGCCGGGCGAACTCGATCCGATAGCGCTCCGGACCGGCCGGCAGGTCCGTCGCCCGGTACTCGGCCGCGTCGCCGTCGTCGTACGGCGCGAACCGGAGGCCGGACGCCTCGATCTTCGTCCGGAACCGCTCGGCGGTCATCATGACGACGTCGTCGCCCCGCGCCGCGAGCCGCCGGCCGACGGCGAGGAGGGGGTTGATATGCCCGGTCAGGGCCGTGGCTGCGATCAGCACCTTCATGGTGGAAACTCCTCGCTGCGCGGGTTGCGATGCTGGGATCTCGCGACCGGACCGCGATGGGTTACGCGGGTCCCGCGGCCTGCGTGCGCCTGCGCACCGGCCCCGGCCCGGAGGTGGCCACGCGGCCGCTTCACAAAGTCGGGCCCGGCGGATGCACGCATGCGACCGGCACCGGCCGTCGAAGGGCACGCCGACGACCGGAGCCATCGCCTTCGTCCCTCCGGGTCGACCGTCCGATGACCGGCCTCGGGCAGGCCTGGCGCTGCCGGCAGGGTGCAACGACAGCTCGCCGCGTTCAAAATTTCTGCAAGATTTTCACAAGACCTCCGAAATTGTCCCGATCCCCGTCCACGGCATCATACGGTCGCCAGCCTAGGCGTCGCGCAGTTCCGGTGCTCATGCCGTTTCGGCATTGTCGTCATAGGGGTTCTTTATATTGGATCGGCGACATCGCGGATCCTTGATATCCTCGACCGCGGATGTCCGGATCGTCGACCGCCGGAGGGGCCGACGGTGCGACGCCGCACGGCCATTGCACGCGTGACGTAACGCGGGCGCCGCGGTCGCGAACTCCCGGCATCCACCCAGGAGATATGCCATGCCCCCCCTGCGTCGCACCGCGCTTCTCACCGCCGCCCTGACCCATGCGACGGCCTTCGTCCTGGTCGTCGGTACGGCCTCCGCGAAACAGCCCGTGCCTTCGCCGCTTCCCGCGGCCTCGGTCCTGCTCCGTCCCATGACCGCCGGGAACGCGACGAAGGTCCCCGGCATCGGTCCGGCCAACCCTGGGGTGCCCGGCCCGGTCCGGGCGGCAGCCGACGGGCACCTCGGCCGGCTCTTGCGAGGGGCCGTCTGCACGGGTTGCTGAGATCGGTTCCGGACGACGGAGCCATCCATCCCGCCTTTGCCTCACGACCGCTCGGGCCGCAGGATTTGCGGTCTCGGCCCACGTCCTCCAGCGCTCCCGCGCGAAGCTCCGCCGGAGCCGGCCTGCACCGGCGCGATCCAGGCGCGATCAAGCCGCGATCACAGCGCGATCAAGGAAGGTCAGGACCATGGAACTTCACGAAATCCGCTACTTCCTCGCGGTCGGCGAGACGCGCAACTTCACGAAGGCCGCGGACGCCTGCCACGTCACGCAACCCGCCTTGACGCGGGCGATCCGCAAGCTCGAGGACGAACTCGGCGGGATGCTGGTGTCCCGCGAGCGCGGCAACATCCACCTCACGGATCTCGGCCGTCTGCTCGAGCCGAGCCTGCGCGCGATGATGGTCCAGGCGGGCGAGGCCAAGCGCACGGCGGAGAGCTTCCTGCGCCTGAAGGGGGCGCCGATCCGGCTCGGGGTGATGTGCACCGTCGGACCGGTCCGGTTCACCGGCTTCCTCAACGAATTCCGCGTCTCGCATCCCGGCATCGAACTGACGCTGATCGAGGGCATGTCCTCGGAGCTCAAGGAACTCCTGCGTAGCGGCGACCTCGACGTTGCCGTGATCTCGGACCCGGAGGGGTTCGAGCCGCCGCTCCACGCGAGCGTGCTCTACCAGGAGCCCTTCATCCTCGCGTGTGGACCGACCCACGCCTTCGCCGCCCGTACGGCGATCACGCTGGAGGACCTCGAGGGCGAGATCTACCTCCAGCGCATCCATTGCGAGTACCGGGATCGCCTCGCGCAGATGCTGGCAGAGCGCGGCGTCACCATCCGGCGCGCGCACCGCAGCGAGCGCGAGGACTGGATCCAGAGCATGGTGGCGGCCGGCATGGGCGTCTGCTTCCTGCCGTCGTTCTCGGCGACGGTCCCGGGCCTCGTGCAGGTCCGTGTCGTCGACCCCGAGGTCGCGCGCGAGGTCTGCATCGTGACGATCGCCCAGCGGCATCCCTCGCCGCCGATGGCGGCCCTGCTCGCGGCGCTGGATGCCTATGCCTGGACGAACGACGGCGAGTCCCACGACCGGACGGAACCGGCCCGGCCGGGCGCGGGCGAATGGGCGCGCGTCTGACAAGGGCCGGCGAGGCGGCGCCGGCGCGCTACGGCACCGGGACACGGAGGTGCCGGTCCAGCGCATCGAGGGCCGGAACAGCCCCCGCACGCCCGAGCCCGATCCGCAGGCGATCCGTCGGGACCCGCCCCAGGCGCGAGCGCCACAGGCTCGCCGGCAGGACGAGGATCCCGGCCCGGCGGGCGAGGTCCCGGGCGAAGCCGTCGGCGCCCTCGGGCCCGAGATAGCGCGGGAAGGCGAAGGCCAGGTTGTGCGAGGCGTCCGCCCCGAAGGTCTCCGGATGCCGGGCGATCAGGGCGTCGAGGCGCGCGCGGCTTCGGGTACCCACCGCCCGGCTGCGGGCGAGGATGCGCGCCTCGGCGCCGAGGGCCACATGGGCCAGCACCTCGCTCGCCGCGCACAGGCAGCTCGACATCCTGTTCTTGGCATTGAGGGCGGCCTCCAGGAGCCGCCGGTCGCGACAGGCGATCCAACCGACGCGGAGGCCCGCGAGGCCGAACCCCTTCGACAGGCCGTCGATGGAGATGCCGCGCTCGTAGAGGTCGGCGACCGCGGCCGTTCCCTGCGCGCGGTCCGGGGCGAGATTAGGAGCCCGATTCAGGGTATGCCGGTAGACCTCGTCGCAGACGAGCCAGAGACCGCGCCGGCGGCAGAGCGCGACGAGGTCGCCCATCGTCGTCGCGTCCAGGGTCGCGCCGGTGGGGCTGTTCGGCATGTTCATCAGGACGAGCCGGGTCCGGGGCGTGAGCGCGGCCTCGACCTCGCCGACGTCCAGGCGCCAGCCCTCGGTCTCCCGGAGGGCCACCCCGGTGGCGCCGCAGAGGGCGGTGACGGCCTCCTCGGAGGGCTGGTAGATCGGAAGCACGACCACCGCATGGTCCCGCGGCGTCAACAGTGCCGCGACCACCGCGGCCAGGGCCTCCTGCGCCCCGGCGCAGCAGAGCACGTCGTCGGCCGTCAGCCGCCGGTGGCGGGCCGCCACGGCACCCCGCAGCCAATCCGCTCCGCGCGGGTCGAGGTAGCCGAAGCCGAGGCCCCGCCAGCGCGCGCGATCGTCCTGCCCCGCGAGGTCGAGGAGGTCGGAGAGGGTCGTCGTCTCGGAATCTGAGGCGGCGAGGTCGTGCCGGACCGCCGGGATCCAGCGGCTCAGATAGGCTGCGAGGGCGAAGGGCTCCGTCACGGGCGCGGTGCCGGATGGGCCGGCGCGGCGGTCGCCGCCACCCGCAGGAAGGTCGTGACGATCTTCGTTCCGGCCCGAAGCGTTCCCCTGAACGAGCCCGCGACTTTGGACGCGCCGGCCGTCCGGCAGCGATAGGGCAGGGGCACCTCGTCGATGCGCAGGCCGGCCCGAGCCGCCTGCATCTGCATCTCGATGTTCCAGCCGTAGGTCATCTCCCGCAGCGCCAGACCCTGCAAGGCGGCCCGGTCGATGGCCCGGAACGCGCACATGTCGCTGTAGCGGGCCCCGTAGAGCGCGCCGATGCCGAAGCCCGCCAGCCGGCCGGCCAGGACCTGGTGCCAGAGCATGGCGCCGGGCTCGCGGTCTCCGCGGGTGCGGGAGGCGAGGACGAAATCCTGCTCGCCGCGCAGCACCGGATCGGCGATCCGCGCGATCAGGTCGCCGCGATCCGCCCCGTCGCCGTCCATGAAGACGATGACGCGGTGCGCCGGATCGGCCGCCTCCGCGCCGCGGGCGCAGGCCCGGCCGTAGCCGTGCCCGCCGTCGATGACCCGCGCCCCCGCTTCGCGGGCGATGCGGGCGGTGCCGTCCCGGCTGCCGCTGTCGGCGACGATCACGTCGCCGGCATAGGCGGCGGGGATCTCGCGGATGACCCTGCCGATCGAGCCGGCTTCGTTCAGCGTGGGAATGACGACGCTCACAGGCTCCATCGCATCCCGCAATTCTGGCAGGGCGCCGGCGGCGCGTTCGAGAGGAGCGCGGTGCGGAAGTCGCGGTAGGCCGGGCTGTTCCAGATCTCGCGCAGGCTCTGCTGGGTGGCATCGCCCAGGGTGTAGTTGCTGTAGCCGCGCACGGAGAAGGGAGCGATGCAGCAGGGCAGGGCCCGGCCGTGCGCGGTGAAGTACATCAGCGACCAGGGTCTCCGGCAGGTCGCCCAGGGCTGGTCCTCGCTCGTGCACTTCAGGCTCAGGCCGGGCTCGGTGGCGCCGGAGGCGTCGAGATTGACGCCGAGGTCCCGCCCGATGTCCTGGGCCGCCGCGATCGCCGCGAGCTCCTCGCCCTGGGTCGATTCGAAGAGCGAGAGGTCGGCGCGGGCCATGCCGTACCCGACCTCATCGAACACGAGGCGCTGGAGATGGACGTCGGTGACGCCCATCGCGGCGGCCAGGCGGACGAAGGCGGGGAGCTGCGCCACCGTCTCCCGCATGCCGGTCAGCCAGAGCGAGACGGCGGGCGTCGCGGCGCCGACCTGTTTCTGGAAGGCGACGAACTTGCCGACGTCGCGCACGATGCGGTCGAAGAAGTCCTTGCCGCGCACCTTCGCGTAGGACGTCCGGTCCGCGGCGTCGAGGGAGACGCGCAACTCGTCGAGGCCCGTATCGATGAGCGCCTGGAAGCGTTTCGGCTGCAGCAGGGTGCCGTTCGTATTGAACAGCACGTAGGTCCCCCGGTCCTTGAGGTAGCGGATCATCCGCGGCAGGTCCGCGACCAGCATCGGCTCGCCGACCCCGTGCAGGACCACGCGGGCGACGTTCGGCACCTGGTCGACGATGCGGGTGAACAGCTCCCAGCTCATGTCGGCCGGGGGCTCGAGCGCCTCGAAGGTCCGCGGGCAGGTCTCGCAGAGGAGATTGCAGCGGTTCGTCACCTCCAGGTAGAGGCAGACCGGCGGGGTCTCCGCGTCACCGGAGCGTTCCCGCCCGACCTCCTCGAAGTAGCGGCGCGGGTCCTTGATCGCGGCGGAGGCTGACATCAACGCTGTCCTTCCGGGCTTGGGATCGGGGTGACGGTGCGGGCCCTGAGCAGGTCGCGGAGCGCGAGGGCGATCGCGGGCCCGAAGACGAGGCCGGGCCAGAAGAACCGCTCGTCGAAGGGGTCGACGTAGAACAGGACCGGCGCGGCCGAGAGCCAGACCACCGCCGGGATCGGCGCGACGACCGCCGGGAGGGCAAGCCAGGCGTAGTACCAGGCGTAATGCGGGTTCGCCGCGGCGGTGGTGCACGCGATGAGGATCGCGGTGTCCCGGCACAGGGCGATGGTCGCGGCCGGTCCCCGCAACGCCGGCCCGCGGGCGATGCGGAAGGCCAGCGCCCCGAGCAGGATGGCGGCGCCAATCAGGTAGATCCGTCCCGCTCCGTCCGGCAGGGGCACGAGATGGGACAGGCCGGCCAGCAGCCAGACCCCCCGGCCGGAGCGATAGCCCTCCTCGTCGCCGTAGGCGGACAGGAAGCCGAGGACCCCCGAACCCACCGAGAGATAGGGGGCGTAGAGAAGGGCGATGACGGCGAGGCCGGCCAGCACCGGCCTCCAGAACCGGCCGCCGCGCAGGAAGGCGGGCGCGGCCGCCACCGGCAGGAACTTGACCAGAACGGCCGCCGCCAGCATCGCCCCGGCAAGGCCTTCCCGCGCCCGCGCCCGGCACAGGAGCGCGACGGCGAGCAGGCCGATGGCGATGGCGTCGACATGGCCGTCGCAGGCGAAGGACCAGAGCGCGAGGGGGTTCCAGGCGTAGAGCAGGACCCGTTCGCGCGGGAGCCGCGCCAGCGACAGCAGGCCCAGGAGACAGAGCAGGGCCAGGGCCTCGAAGCCGACCATGGCGAGCTTCATGCCGAACACCGTCGGCGTGAGCATGCCCACGAGGGCGAACACGGCCTGGGCCGCCGGGGGGTAGATCGTCAGCGCGTAGGTCGCGCGGTTGATCCAGGGGAACACCGCCGGGTCGCGCAGGTGCGCGAGGGCCGGATCGACGGGCAGGTAGCGGTAGGGATTGATGCCGGCGGCCTGGACCTGCCCATCCCAGACATAGCGGTAGATGTCGCTCGACAGGAACGGCAGCGCGGGCAGCAGCGCCGCGCGCATCACGAGCGCGATGCCGACGATGATCCAGAAGGCGCAGGGCGGCAGGACGGTCCGCAGCACGAGCCGGACGGCGAGGAGGTAGACTCCGACGCCGAGGGCCAGGATCCCGACGAAGACGTTGGCCCGTTCCGGCGAGCCGACGGTGTCGGCGCCGGGCACGTGCAGCATCAGCGCACCGAGCATGAGCAGGGCGAGCAGGAGGCCGAGCCCGGTCAGGCGTGCCAGCGGCGCGTTCATGCGGGGGCCAGACGGTCGGCGAGGCGCCCGGTCCGTTCGAGCCTGCCGAGCAGCGCCCGCGTGACCGGTGCGGCATAGCCGCCGGTCTCGGCGATCAGCACGGACAGGGACGGGGCGTCGTCGACATCGTACCAGGGATCGAGCTCGACCAACGGGAGTCCGATCGCGCGCGCCCGCGCCCGGGTCGCCGCCGCGACCGAGTCGGTGCTCCAGGCGATGTCCGCGAACATCTCGGCATGCGCGGCCTTCAGGCCGAGGAGGTAGTATCCGCCGTCGTCCGACGCGCCGAGCACGGCCCGGTCGCCCGGGGCGAGAAGCTGCTCGGCCGCCTCGATCAGCCGGCGGGTCGGCAGGGTCGGGCTGTCGGAACTGAGCACGCAGGCCGCCGCATGGCCGCGCGCCAGCATGCCCCGGATCGCGTGGAGCAGGCAGCGGCCGAAGCCCTGGACCCCCGCCGGCATCGGCGGCGTGCCGTCGGCCAGGACGAGCCCGGTCCGCGCCCCCACATGGGCGGCGACCCGGGCCTCCGATCCGTGCGGCGCATAGGCCGCGTAGGCGGTGATCGGCGCGGATCGGGCCGCGTCCGCGATGTTGGCGGCGGTGTCCCGGAGGAAGGCGGCGCTGAGCGCGGCGGCCTCGTCCGGTGTCAGCGGCGGGCACAGGCGGGTCTTGGAGCGGCCGGCCTGCGGGGCCTTCGCCATGATGCCGATGGCGCAGGTCGGAGGGCGCGGGCCGCCCGCCGCGCGGGGCTCGGCGGCGCTCACAGGCCGCTGAACCAGTTGAAGCCACGGCTCTCCCAGTAGCCGGCCTGATAGACGTTGCCGACTTCGATCGCGGTGATCCATTTCGGATTCTTGAAGCCGAGCTTCGTCGCGGTGCGCAGCCGCAGGGGGTAGCCGAACGGATCGGGCAGGGTCTCGCGGGCGTACCGGGTCGCCAGCAGCGTCTGCGGGTGCAGCGCGGTCGCCATGTCGATGCTGCTCGGATAGTCGTCGGCGGTCTTGAAGGACACGTACCGGGCCTTCAGGTCGGCGCCGATCCGCTCGAGGAAGGTCCGCAAGGGCACGCCCGACCATTGGCCGATATAGTCCCAGCCCTCGACGCAGATGTGCCGGATGATGATCTCCTTCTCCGGCAGGGCCGCGAGATCCTGCCGCGTCCAGGACCGCTTGTTCTCCACGAGGCCCGCGACCTCGAGGCGCCAGGCCTCACCGTCCACCGGACGGATCTCCTCGATCGGATAGTAGGCGTTGAAGCGCGGCGGCTTGAGCACCCGGCTCTCGGGGTATTCGGGCGCGAGCCTGTTCGGATCGAACAGGGCGGCCTGGACGCCGTCGTTGAGGGACGAGACCGCCCGCAGGGCCTTGCCGACGGCGCTGGATTCGCCGACGTCGCAGCCCGTCAGCATGGTCAGCGCCCCGAGCGAGAGGCCGCCCCGCAGGAGACCGCGCCGCTCCAGGGAGCGGATTTCCGGGCGATGGTCGTCGAGGATGTGGGGGTCCGGGCGCGATCCGGGACGGAATAGGGACCTCATCGCGGCTCTCCAGCGTGGGGGTTTCGGAGGCGAGGCGGGGCGAGGCGCGGACCGCCGCTGAGCATCGCCCAGAGGGTCCGGGGCACGAGGAGGGCCAGCGTGACGTGCACGAGCAGGAAGCAGACGATGACGGCCATGCCGAGGAAATGCGCCAGGCGGGCGCCCTGGAAGGTGCCGAACAGGTCGACGAGCCAGGAGAACTGGACCGGTTTCCACACCGCCAGACCGGTGATGACCTGCATCACCCCGGCGACCATCACGACGAGGTAGAGGATCTTCTGGACCGCGTTGTAGACGGTGAGATCGTCGTGCGAGATCTGGAAGCGCAGCGTCTCGCGCACGGTCCGGATCACGTCGGCGATGCGGATCGGGAGGAGCCGCTCGCGAAACCGTCCCGTGACGAAGCCGTAGACCAGGTAGGCGAGGCCGTTCAGCGCCAGCACCCACATCCCGGCGAAATGCCAGAGCAGGCTCTCGGCCGCCCAGCTGCCCAGGCGGACCGGCTGCGGAAAGTACAGCGACCCGAAGATCACCGAGTCGTTGTAGATGCCCCAGCCCGAACCGATCATCACGATCATCGCGACCGCGTTGATCCAGTGCATGATCCGCACCGGCCAGGGGTGCAGCCGCGGTCCGTCGGACGCGAAAGATTGGGAGATAGTCACGGTCATAACCCCCTTTTCGTCGCGAAAACGAGGTTCGTTACCATGTGACCTGAAAGAAGATTGATGACATTTTGTAATCGCGAGGATGCACAAATAGTATCGTCGACAGGTCACGGTCATGTCTTGCCAAGACGAGCCGACCTCGCCGATCATGAAGCCCTTTCCGCGCCGAGACCGGCCCCGGGGCCTGCCCTCGCGGGCCGCGCGCCGACGGAGCATCCCCATGGCCCTTCGCCTGTCCGTGATCGCCCTGGCTGCGCTGGTCTCGACCGCCGCCGTCTCCGAAACGGCCGTCGCCACGTCGACGCTCGCGGAGAAGGCCGCCCGCCGCTACCCGCAGCCGGTCCGGGTCGGCGACCTCGTCGGCCGTCAGGTGCTGGAGCCGGTTCCGGCCCAGCACGTGCTCGGCCGCGTGGCGGCCATCGACCGGAATCCGCGCGGCGGGATCGACATCCTCATCCGGTCCGGAGGCTTTCTCGGTTTCGGCACGCGGCTGATCGCGGTGCCCGTCGAAGCCGTCGCGCTTCTCGGCGAGCATGTCGCCGTGCTGGACTTCACGCCGGAGCAGCTGCGCGGATTCCCGACCGTGAATGACGCCGACCTGCGCGCCCTCGCCCCCGACGCGAGCATCCGCGTCGGGCTGACGAAGCCGTTTCATTAGTCAGGCCGTCCGGACGGCTCACGGGCCGTCCGCGTGCAGGACGGGGCGAGGGACATCGTGAGCCCGGATGGGCCGGCGCCCGGGCGTCGGCCTGCGAATCCTGGCGCGGCTGCGCCCGCCCCGGCGCGGCGCGTCCAGGCGCCGGGAGCCGTGGCCCAGGCTCAGGCCCGGGGCCCCTCGACCGCCTCGCCCTGGGTGAAGTCGCGCCAGAGCAGGATCAGCGCCGCCATGACCGCCGGGCCGAGGAACAGCCCGAGGAGGCCGAAGGTCTCGACACCGCCGAGGATGCCGAGCAGCACCCAGAGGAAGGGCAGGCGGGTGGTGCCGCCGATCAGGGCCGGGCGCACGAAGTGGTCGGCCACGAAGGTGACCACGAAGCCCGCCGCCACCACGACCACCGCCGGCACCACCGCACCGTTGGCGAGCAGGATCGCCGCCGCGATGCCGAAGACCAGGGGCGCCCCGAACGGGATCATCGCCGCCACCGCCGTGAGGGCGCCCAGGAGCACCGGGTGCGGCACGCCCGCGAAGTAGTAGACGATGCCCAGGAGTACGCCCTCGCCGAGGCCGACCAGCACGAGGCCGTCCACGGTGCCGTGGACCGAGGCCACCATCTGTCGCGCCACCCGCTCGCCGCGGGGACCGAACAGCTTGGCGCTGGCGGCCAGCACCTGCGCGGCGACCGCGCGGCCATCGCGGAACAGGAAGAACAGCGCCACCAGGGTGAAGCCGAACAGCACCACGCGGCGGACGATCTGCGCCCCGAGGCTGCGGGTCACCCCGATCACCGAAGAATTGTCGAAGCGGTGCAGGAGCTCCGAGCCGGCGGCCGGGTGGCTGAGGTTCTCCGCCCACCAGGCCTGCGCCTGCGCCGCCCCGAAGGGCAGGTGGCCGAGGAAGTCCGGCACGGGGATGCCGGATTTCTCGAAGGAGCGGGCCCAGGCGACCACGTCGTGGGCCTCCCGCGCCGCCTGCACGCCGAGCACCACCAGGGGGATCAGGAAGACCAGGGCCACCGCCGCGGTGAACAGGAGCGGCAGCAGCAGGTTGTGCCGGCCCGGCGGCCAGCGCCGCTCGGCGCGGGCGTAGAGGGGGCCGAGGGCGATCGCCAGGATCACCGCCCAGACCAGGGCCGGGATGAAGTGGTGCAGGACCCAGATCCCGAGGCCCGCCAGGGCGAGGACCAGGGCGAGGCGCGCGAGGCTCTGCGCCGAGCCGGAGAGCGGGTGCGCCCCCGCACGCGGCGGATGATCGGGAAGCAGGCGCGGGTCGGGCGCGCCCGCCGGCGGCGTGCCGGCCGGCGTCACGGAGGGAAGCTGGACCATCGTGTTGTTCGACCTCGTGCGGAGCGGCCGCGGCGGCCACGTCCTGCCAGCCCATCTAGTCCATCGCCGCGGGATCGGAATGGAGGTCCCGGCCGGATCGCGACGCCGTGATGGCCACGGTTGCCCCTCTGGACCCCCTCGTGTAAGGGACCGCCTTCACTTCCAGGGCGGCGGCAGCGCCGGCCCACGGGGCATGCTGCGCGACCGGGGGCACCGGGCATCATGCGCCGGATCGCTCCGGCCCCCGATCGGCACGGGCCGAATCCGGCGGGATACCCAGTCACACGGCGAGAACGCATGTCCGACCAGACCCATACCGCCACCTTCGACCGCGTCGCGGACATCATCGCCGACACCGCCGACATCCCGCGGGACACGATCACCCCCGAGAGCCACGCCATCGACGATCTCGGAATCGATTCGCTCGCCTTCCTCGACATCGCCTTCGCGGTCGACAAGGCCTTCGGCATCAAGCTCCCCCTCGAGCGTTGGACCCAGGAGGTCAACGAGGGCAAGGTGCCGGCCGAGGAGTACTTCGTCCTGAAGAACCTCTGCGCCCGCATCGACGCCCTCGTCGCCGAGAAAGCCGCCAAGGCCTGAAGCCGGACCGCCCGGGCAGCCCCCGGGCGACCGACGCCGCCCCTTCGACCCCGCCCGCCCGGGACCCAGGACGCCATGCGCCTCGAATATTTCGAGATGATCGACGCCGTGACCCGCTTCGACCGCGAGGCCGGCCGCATCGAGGCCCTGGCCCGCGTGCCGATGGAGAGCCCGGTCTTCGAGGGGCACTTCCCCGACCACCCGCTGGTGCCGGGCGTGCTGCTCACCGAGACCATGGCCCAGGCCTCGGGCTACCTCGTGCTCGCCCATCTGGGATTTCGGCAGATGCCGTTCCTGATGGGCGTCGACAAGGCGCGCTTCCGGTCCTTCGTCGGCCCGGGCGCCGAACTGCAGATCGAGGCCAGCCTCGAGCATGACGGCTCGGGCTACGCGGTGACGAAGGCGGCGATCCAGCACGACGGCAAGCCCCTGGCCAATGCCGAATTGCGCTTCCGCACCATGCCGTTCCCGGCCGGCCTCGACGGGCCGATGCGCGCGCGGGCCCGCAAGATCGGCCTGTTCGATCTCGCGGGCGAGCCCGCGTGAGCGGGCGGGCGAGCAGATACGCATGAGCGTCCAGAGATGAGCGACGAGGTGAGATGAGCAGTTCGCGCGACGTCGTCGTCACCGGCATCGGCCTCGTCTCCTGCGCGGGCGAGGGCATCGCGGCGCATCTCGCGGCCCTCGACGCGGGCGCGCCGGCGCGCACCGACACCGAGGCCTTCGCGCCCTACACGGTGCACCCGGTGGCGCCCCTCGCCCTCGACGGCCAGATCCCGAAGAAGTCCGACCAGCGCCAGATGGAGCCCTGGCAGCGCCTGGGCGTCTACGCCGCCGGCCTCGCCCTGGATGCCGCCGGGGTGAAGGGGGATGCCGACCTGAAGGGCCGGATGCACCTCGTGGTCTCGGCCGGCGGCGGCGAGCGCGACACCGCGGTGGACGGCGCCATCCTCACGGGCCTGCGCGAGGCCGCCGATCCGGGCGCCTACCTCAACGAGCACCTGCAGAACGACCTGCGCCCGACCCTGTTCCTGGCCCAGCTCTCGAACCTGCTCGCCGGCAATATCGGCATCGTCCATGGGGTCACGGGGGCGTCCCGCACCTTCATGGGCGAGGAGGCCGCCGGCACCGACGCCCTGCGCATCGCCCAGGCCCGGATCGCCTCGGGGCAGGTGGACTGCATGCTGGTGGGCGGCTCCTACAGCGCCGAGCGGCCGGACGTCATGGTTATCCACGAGATGGGCGGCTTCCTGCGCGCCCGCGACTTCCGCCCCGTCTTCGACCGGACCCCGGCGGACGAGGCGGGCTTCATCCTCGGCAGTGCCGCCGCCTTCCTGGTGCTGGAGGCGGCCGAGCATGCCGCCGCCCGCGGGGCCCGGGCGCTGGCGCGCCTCGGCCCGGTGGCGAGCGACCGCACGACGCGCGCCCCGGGCAGCACCGAGGCCAGCCTCGCGGCCCTCTGGGCAGCGGCAGGGATCGCGGCGCCCGAGATCGTCCTCGCCGGGGCCACCGGCGTCGCCCCGGTCACGGCCGAGGAGGGCGCGGCCCTGGCGCGCCTCGCGCCGGGCGTGGCCGTGACGGCTCTGGGCGACCTCACCGGCCACACCCTCGAGACGGTGGCGCCCTTCGGCGCGGCCCTGGCCGCAGGCCTGGTCGCCGAGAGGGGCCTGCGCGAGGTCGCCGTGACGGTGGTGGGCCATCGCCGCGGCGAGGGCGTGATCCGCGTAACGGCGGCCTGACCCCGGGGCGATCCCGGACTCCGGCCGTGGCGAAATAGAGTGTAAGACGGCGCCATGACGAACCAACCTCTCAGTGACACCAGGGTTCGGGACGCGAAGGGCCGGCCGCTGGTGGCGGTCACCGGCCTCGGCATCGTCACCTCCCTCGGCCAGGGGCAGGCCGACAACTGGGCCGCGCTGACCTCCGGCCGGTCCGGCATCCACGCCATCCGGCGCTTCCCCACGGAAGGCCTGCGCACCCGCATCGCCGGCACCGTCGACTTCCTCGACACCGACCCCCTGGTGGCGCCGGCCCTGTCGCAGCGCTTCGCGGAAGCCGCCGCCGACGAGGCGATCGCGCAATCCGGGATCGGCCGGCCCGGGGACTTCCCCGGGGCCCTGTTCATCGCCGTCCCCCCGGTGGAGATCGAGTGGCCGCAGCGCCAGGCCCTGGCCGAGGCCTCGGGCCAGACCGGCCCGATCACCTACGCGGACCTGCAGCGCGCCGCCGCGAGCCGCCGCTTCGACCCCTGGCACGACCTCTTCATCTTCGGCACGGTGGCCGACCACATCGCCGACCGGTTCGGCACCAAGGGCTCGCCGATCTCCCTCTCCACCGCCTGCTCGTCCGGCGCCACCGCGATCCAGCTCGGCGTCGAGGCGATCCGGCGCGGCGAGGTCACGGCCGCCCTCTGCATCGGCACCGACGGCTCGGTGAACCCGGAATCCCTGATCCGGTTCTCGCTGCTCTCGGCCCTCTCCACCCAGAACGACCCGCCCGAGGCCGCCTCGAAGCCCTTCTCGAAGAACCGCGACGGCTTCGTCATGGGCGAGGGCGCGGGCGCCCTGGTGCTGGAGGACGCCGAGGCGGCGCGGGCCCGCGGGGCGACGATCCTCGGCTACGTCCTCGGCTGCGGCGAGAAGGGCGACGGCTTCCACCGCACCCGGTCGAGCCCCGACGGTGCCCCCGGCATCGCGGCGATCCGCGCGGCCCTCGAGGATGCCGACACGCCCCCCGACGCCATCGACACCGTGAACGCCCACGGCACCTCGACGCCTGAGAACGACAAAATGGAGGCGATGAGCTGCGCCGCCGTGTTCGGCGACCGCATCCGCACCCTGCCGGTCTCGTCCAACAAGTCGATGATTGGGCACACCCTCACGGCCGCGGGCGCAGTGGAGGCGGTGATCTCGCTCCTGACCATCGCGCATGGCCGGATCCCCCCGACCATCAACTACGCGGTGCCCGACCCCGCCATCCCCCTCGACATCGTGGCCGAGGCCCGGGACGTGCCGGTGCGCCGGGTGCTGTCGAACTCGTTCGGCTTCGGCGGCCAGAACACCTGCCTCGTGCTGGCGGACGAGCCGGCATGACGACGGAGCCGAGCCCCGGGCCCGGCCGCCGCGTCCTCGTCACAGGGGGCGCCTCCGGCCTCGGCGCCGCCATCGTGCGGGCCCTGGTCGCCGCCGGCCACGACGTCGCCTTCACCTACCGCTCCTCCGCCGAGGCCGCCGAGGGTCTGGTGGCGGAACTCTCCGCGTCTCATCCCGGCCGCACGGTGACCGCGCGGGCCCTCGACCTCGCCGACCGTGACGCCGTGGAGGCGTTCTGCGAGGATCTCGAGGCCGACGACGGCTTCCACGGCTTCGTCCACAATGCGGGCCAGTCCTACGACGCCCTGGCGGCGATGCTGGACCAGGACCGGGCCGAGGCGGCCATGCAGGTGAACTTCTGGTCGCTCACGCGCCTGGCGAAATCCCTGGTCCGGGGCATGACCCGCGCACGGGCGGGACGGATCGTCGCCATCGGCTCGGTGGCGGCCCTTCGGGCCAACCCGGGCAACGCCGCCTACGCCGCCACCAAGGGCGCCCTCATCGCCTATTGCCGCACCCTGGCGGTCGAGTCGGCCAAGCGCGGCGTCACCGTCAACGTGATCGCGCCGGGTTTCATCGATACCGGGATGATGGCCCCCTACGCCGCCTATCGCGCCACCATGGAGCGCCAGATCCCCGCCGGCCGCTTCGCCCGGCCGGAGGACGTCGCCGCCCTCGCGGCCTTCCTGATGGGCGAGGGCGCCGCCTACATCACCGGCGCGGTGCTGCCCGTCGACGGCGGCCTCACCGCGATGATGGGCGTCCATCGTTCCTGAGGTCGAACCGAGCATGTCCCCGATCCCCGCCGCGCTGGTCCTCCTGCTCCTCGCCGCCGGTCCCGCCGCCGCGGCCGACGCGTTCCGGGTCGACGGCCTCCCGCGCGGCGAGACCCTGAGCATCCGCGAGACACCGGATGCCGCCGCCCCCGCCCTTGGCCAGGCCCCACCGGGCGCCCGCCTGCGCGGCTTCGGCTGCACCGCCGACACCCCGAGCGGGCTGACCTGGTGCCGGGTCAAGGCCGGCCCGATCCTCGGCTGGGCCCGACGGCGCTACCTGTCGCCGGAGTGAGGCCGGTCCGGCGGGTTGATGCCTGGTCCCGCGGAGGCTAGCGAGGGGCGCATGAACGCCCAGTCCCCGCGGGGGCATCCGCGGCGCCCCGCGAACGGAAGCGAACCCCATGCAATCCCTCCAGCTCCACGGTGACCGCGACCTGCGCCTCGAGGATGTCGCGGAGCCCGCGGCCCCCGGCCCCGGCGAGGTCCAGATCCGCGTGCGCGCGGTGGGCCTGAACTTCATCGACGTCTGGGGCTTCCGCGGCATGGCCTTCGCCAAGCGCAAGCTGCCCCTGGCGGTCGGGGCCGAGGCCTCGGGCGAGATCGTCTGCGTCGGGGAGGGCGTCACGGGCCTGGCCGCGGGCGACCGGGTGGCGATGTACGGCGCCCAGACCTGCGGCCGGTGCAAGGCCTGTCGGGACGGCCGCGACAACCTCTGCGAGGACGTCTCCGGCGTGATGGGCTTCCACATCGACGGGTTCGCCCGCGAGCGGGTGACGATGCCGGCGCGCCTCGTCATCAGGATGCCGGACGGCGTCAGCTTCACCGATGCGGCCTGCGCCCCCGTGGCCTTCGGCACCGTGCAGCACATGCTGTTCGACAATGCCCGCCTGGAGCCGGGCGAGAGCATTCTCGTCCATGCCGGCGGGTCGGGCATTGGCACGGCGGCGATCAAGATGGCCAAGGCCATCGGCTGCACGGTCTTTACCACGGTGGGCGACGACGCCAAGGGCGAGAAGGCCAAGGCGCTCGGGGCCGACCACGTCATCAACTACCGCGAGGAGCGCTTCGAGGGCGAGGTCCGCCGCCTGACCAAGCGCAAGGGCGTCGACGTAGTCTTCGAGCATGTCGGCCCCGACACCTGGAACGGCTCGCTCCTCTGCCTCAAGCGCGGGGGACGGCTCGTCACCTGCGGCTCCACCTCGGGCGTCTCGACCAGCATGAACCTGATGCAGCTGTTCCAACAACAGTACCGCATCACCGGCTCGTTCGGCTGCTCGATGGCCAATATCCGCGACGCCATGGCCAAGATGGCCCAAGGCATCACTCCCGTGGTGGACACGGTTCTACCGTTGGCCGATTTCGCGCAGGGGCTGGAGCGCCTGGAATCCCGGAAGGTGTTCGGCAAGATTCTCGTGACGCTCTGAGTTGCAGCGCATGCGGGTGCCCTCCCGGGCTAAAATGAATTATGCCAGGGGCCAGGGTCGTCGCCGGAACGCCCCGCGTCACGGGATTCGTTTTGCTTCGCCTTGCCCTCGTCCTGAAGCGTAACCTGCCGCGGCTGGCCGGCCTCGCCATGATTCCCCTGATCCGGGGGCTGTTCTGGCTGGCGCGCCTCCTCGGCGCCGAGCGGGCAAGCCGGGTCGGCGGCTGGATCACCCGGACGATCGGTCCCTTCCTGCCGGCGCACCGCATCGCGACGGCCAACCTGCGCGCGGCCTTCCCCGAGCGGGACGAGGCCGCGATCCATGCCCTCGCCCTCGAAGCCTGGGACAATCTCGGCCGGACGGGCGCGGAATACGCCCATCTCCACACGCTGTTCGATCTCGACCCGGCGGATCTCTCGGCCAGCGGCCGGATCACGGTGGCGGGCGAGACCCATTTCGCCGACCTGCGCGACGACGGGAAACCGGGCCTGATCTTCTCCGCCCACCTGGCGAACTGGGAATTGCCGGCGATCTGCGCGGCCCAGTTCGGCCTCGACGCCACCGCGATCTTCCGCCCGCCCAACGACGCGGCCTCCGCGCGCCTCGTCCAGGAGGTCAGGCGCCAGACCATGGGCGGCCTGGCGGCGGCCGGGCAGGGCGCGGTCTTCGCCATGCAGGGCGTGGTGGAGCGCGGCGGCCATCTCGGCCAGCTCATCGACCAGCATTTCACCCGGGGCGTCGTGGTGGAGTTCTTCGGCAAGCCGGTGCTGGTCAATCCGCTCCTGGGCAAGCTCGCCCGCCACTACGAATGTCCCGTCCACGGCGCCCGGGTGGTCCGCCGCGACGGCACGCGCTTCCACCTCGAGCTCACCCCACCCCTCGACCTGCCGCGGGACGCCTCCGGCGCCATCGACGTGCAGGGGGCGATGCAGGCGATGACCCGGGTGATCGAGGGCTGGATCCGGGAGAATCCCGGCCAGTGGCTCTGGATGCACCGGCGCTGGCGTCCCGCGATGCTGCCGAAGCCCAAGCCCGCGCCGGCCCCGGCTCCGTGCACGGCGGCCCCGGCCGGCGCGCCGGAGGATCGAGCGACCGTGATGACGGGGAATGATCGGGCGACGGTATCCTGACCCCATGAGTCGCGCCGCCCCGTCCCTTCCGCGCCGAACCGTCGGCCTGCGCCTCGCCCTCCTGGTCGCCGCCGGCGCCCTGTTGGCCGGTGCGACCCAGGTCCGGGCGGGCGAGCGCACCCCGGTGGTGATCGAGCTCTACACGAGCCAGGGCTGCGCCTCCTGCCAGCCGGCCTCGCGGGTGCTCGGGGAGTTCTCCCGGGAGCCCGGCGTGATCGCCCTGACCTTCCCGATCACCTACTGGGACTATCTCGGCTGGAAGGATGCCTATGCCCAGCCCGCCTTCACGGCGCGGCAGCGGGCCTACGCCTCCCTGCGCGGCGAGCGCCAGGTCTTCACGCCCCAGGCCATCGTCAACGGCGAGCCCTCAATGATCCGCTCGGATCGCAACTCCCTGGAACGGGCCCTGCGCCGGGCCCGGGCGACCAGCCCGATCCAGGTGCCGATCCGGAGCTGGGAGGAGGGCGATCGGATCTGCGTCGATGTCGGCGCGAGCACGGGGCCGGACGCCAAGGCCGAACTCTGGCTGCTGCCGGTGATGCGCCGGCGGCGCATCGCCATCGGCGGCGGCGAGAACAAGGGACAGGTGTTCGACTACATCAACGTCGTGCGCGGGATGCATCGCATCGGCCCCTGGACGGGCCATGCGGCCCACTTCGAGGTGCCCCGCCACGCCGCCCAGGTCGCCGATGCCGATTCCTACGTCGTCGTGCTCCAGGGCGGCAACGAGGGCCGTCCCACCCGCATCCTCGGCGCCGCCAAGGCACCGGGCTTCTAAAAGGCACCGGGCTTCTAAAAGGCACCGGGCTTCTAAAAGGCACTGGTCTTCTGACGCGTGCCAGGCTTCTGGCGGCGCCCCGGGATCGCTCCCGGGGCACCGTTTGACCGAGCGGCCAGTCTGATCGGGCTGGGGAGGCTCAGGCCAAAAGCGGGTCCGGCGACGGCTCAGTACGTCCCGAACTTGTAGTTCAGGCCGGCGCGGACGACGGCGAACTCGTCGGAGCGTCGGCTGGCATAGCCGGTCGTGGCTGCATAACCCGTGCCGGAAACGCTGTACTGGGCGCCCGTCGAGTTCGAATAGGCGAACACGCCGTTGGTGCTGTTGCGGTCGAGGCTGACGTAGAGGCCCTCGACCTTCACGGTCACGGCGGAAGACTTGAAGAAGTTCAGGAACGAGTCGGTGGGCAGGGCGTACTCGATGCCGCCGCCCGCGGCCCAGCCCGTGCGGAACGTGTCGCTGCTGCTGTTGGGCAAGCCGAAGCTGGAGCCGCCCCCGCCGCCATAGGCGAAGCCGCCGGTGCCGTAGACCAGGGTCCGGTCGAAGGCGTAGCCGAGGCGGCCGCGCACGGTGCCGAAATAATCGAGGTTCGAGAGGCCGTTCGGATTGACGAAGGTCAGGTCCGCGTTGGGCGTGCCGACGAAGGACGCCGTGTTGCGGTTGGCGCCGAAGCCGAGATACTGCGCATCCGCCTCGACGCCGACCACCACGCCGGAGCCCGGCGTGAACTGGTAGTTGTAGCCGATCTGGCCGCCCCCGGTGAAGCCGTTGTTGGCGTTGCGGTTGCTGAAGGCCACGAGGCCCGGATCGGCGCCGTTGGCGATGACGCCCGAGGCGGCCGTCGTGCCGATCACGGTGGCACCGCTGCTGCTGTTGGCATCGAAGCCGTAGCCGGCGTTGAGACCCGCATAGAACCCGGTCCAGCTGAAGACCGGAACCGTGGTGAAGACCGGCGGCGCGACGCGGCGCGGAAGGTCGGCGGCGGAGGCCGCGCCGGCGAGCAGGACAGCCATCGGGCCGGCCAGGAGAAGGGGCTTGGTCATGAGATCCTCGTTGTCTCCCTGGGGAGATGGCGAACCCGAACGACGGTTCCAACCCGCAGACCGGTGCCGGACACCCCGGGCGGAAACCCGCGGGTGCCCGGGCGTCTCCGAGACGAGGCCGGTCCCGATCTCCGCATCCGTGCGCCGGCAGACACGGGTGCAAGGGAATCGGGCGGTCGTCTGCGCCTGCCGAACCCGCCCGAGGGCGGCGGCAGATCTGTACGGACGTCCGTTCGAATGTCCGTGGCCGGTGCGACCACGTCCGGACCATGCGTGGGAAAATTACCCACGTCAATTCGAGAGCCGTCATGCGCGTGCGCCTCCACACGGGGGAGGGGGCGCGCGAACGGATGGCGTGTCGGCTCAGGCCAGCGGGCGACGCCGCGGCAAGGACGTCAGTCGACCCACTCGCCGGCGCGCATCACCGGGACCGCCCGGCCCTCGGCGGAGAGCCCGTCGACGTCGATCCGGTCGGAGCCGATCATCCAGTCGATGTGGATCAGGCTGCGGTTGGCGCCCCGGGCCGCGAGGTCGTCCTCGCTGTAGTCCGCGCCGCCGTTGCGGAAGCACTTGCTGTAGGCTTGGCCCAGGGCGATGTGGCTCGCGGCGTTCTCGTCGTAGAGGGTGTTGTAGAACAGGAGTCCCGAGGCGGAGATCGCCGAAGAGGCCGGTACCAGGGCGACCTCCCCGAGGCGGCGCGCGCCCTCGTCCGTCTCCAGCACCTTGGCGAGCACGTCGCCGCCGGTGCGGGCCTTGGCCTCGACGATGCGGCCTCCCTCGAAGCGCACCTGGATGCCGTCGATCAGGGTGCCCTGGTAGGAGAGCGGCTTGGTGCTGGTGACGGTGCCGTCCACCCGGTCCTTGTGCGGGGTGGTGAACACCTCCTCGGTGGGGATGTTGGCGTTGCAGACGATGCCGCTGCGGGAGGCCGAGGCGCCGCCGCACCACTCGTGGTCGTCGGCGAGGCCCACGGTGAGGTCCGTGCCGGGCCCGAAGAAGCGCAGGGCCGCGAAGCGATGGGTGTTGAGCGCGTCCATCCGGGCGTGCAGGGCGGCGTTGTGCGCCTCCCAGGCCGCCACCGGGTCGGGGCCGTCCACCCGGGAGGCCGCGAAGATCGCGTCCCACAGGCGGGACACGGCCTCGGCCTCCGGCAGGTCGGGAAACACCGTGCGGGCCCAGGGCGTCGTCGCCGCCGAGACGATGGTCCAGTTGGTGGAGAAGTTGGCGATGAGTTCCAGGGCGGGGACGTAGGCCTTCGACCGGGCCCGGTTGGCGCGGGCCACCTTGGCCGAATCCTGGCCGGCCAGGAGGGAAGGATCGTCACCCGCGATGGCGAGACGGGCCGCGCCGTTGCGGTAGGCCTCGGCCATGCCGCTGTAGAGCCAACCGGCGGCGGTGTCGAAGGCCGCCTCGGGGGCGTGGGTGAAGCGCGCCAGGGTGGCGGCGTCGTCCGTGTAGAAGGTGGTGACCAGGGAGGCTCCGGCCTTGTAGGCCTGCTCGGTGATGCGGCGGGCCAGCGGCACCGTCTCCAGGGGCGCGGTGATCACGAGTTCCTGCCCGGGTCGGAGACCCAGGCCGACCTTCACGGCGACTTCGGCAAGGCGCTCCAGGCGCTCGGCATGCTGCGCCTCATACGGCGACGCGGCCCCGGTCGGTGTGGACCCAGCAATTGTCTGCGCGATCCCGTCCATGCCTGTCTCCCGATGCTGCCTTCAGCGACGTGCGCTCAAGATCAGGTCTCGGGACGGCAGGTCAACCCTCGGCGGACGCAGGCCTGGCGGCCCGACCGCGGCGGGAACTCAGGCGGCGCGGGACCAGGTGATCTCGCCGAGGTTCTCGCGGAAGGCGAAGCGCAGGAGATGGTCGGAGACCACGTTCTCCAGGCGCGTCAGGGCGGCCGGATCGGGCGTCGCGACCCGCATCAGCAGGGCGTCGGGACCCGCCTCGAAAGTGCAGACCCGGTCCTCGCCGAAGGGGACGCGGCCGGCATCCTCGGTGGCTTCCACCGGAAACTTGTGGCTCCAGTGGCGGCAGAGCTGCTTGAGGTAGCGGCTCGCCTCGGCCGTCGGGACTCTCGCCTGGGAAGTCGGCATCGAACGTGTCTCCTGCTCAGTCTTCGATCGCGACGGCTGATCTGTTCTCTCTCAAGAGAGGGCGGAAGGGTTAAGACCGGGCTAACCCACCGCACTGCAACCAGCCATCCGCCGTTGTCGTGCAACCTCTTCCGCCCGCAGCGGAGCCGATTTATGGCGCATTGCCGTCGACAATCTGGCAAGGCTTTGTGCGGCGCACAACAACAATCCGGCGGGGGCCGGTCCGGTTCCGACTAAATTTTTGTTGAGGCTTCGGAAACGCCGCACGACGCCGCCGCGCCGGCGCCCCCGTCGGGCAGGACCTTGCCCGAGTTGAGGACCTTGCCCGGGTTGAGGACCTTGCCCGGGTTGAGGACCTTGCCCGGGTTGAGGACCTTGCCCGGGTTCAGGATGTTTCCCGGGTCCAGGGCGGCCTTGAGGCTGCGCATCAGGTCGAGGGCCACGGGATCGGCGTAGCGCGCGAGCTCGTCGCGCTTCAGCAGGCCCACGCCGTGCTCGGCCGCGATCGAGCCGTCGAGCCCGGCGACGATGTCGTGGACGATCCGGTTGAAGCGCTCCCAGGCAGCGAGGAACGCGGCGCGGTCCATGCCCACGGGCTGGCTCAGGTTGAAGTGAATGTTGCCGTCGCCGAAATGCCCGAAGGCGCAGACCCGCAGGCCGGGCATCGCCGCCTCGCAGGCGCGCGTCGCCTCGGCCAGGAAGGCGGGCAGGCGGGAGAGCGGCACCGAGACATCGTGCTTGATCGAGGCGCCCTCGGCCTTCTGCACCTCGGATAGGCTCTCCCGCAGGTCCCAGAAGGCGTTCGCCTGCGCCTCGCTCGCCGCCAGGGCCGCGTCCGCGAGGAGGCCCGCTGCCTGCGCCCGGGCGAGCAGCCCCTCCATCAGGGTGCCGGCCTCCTCGTCGGAGCGGGTGGTGGAGACCTCCACCAGGGCGTAGGCCGCGTGCGCCCCGGCCAGGGGCCGCCGGGCCCCGGCCCGGTGGCGCAGCACGATCTCCAGGCCGAAGGGTACGATGTACTCGAAGGCGGTGAGGGCCGGGCCGGCCTCCGCCCGCAGGGTCCGGAACAGGGCGAGGGCGGCCTCGGCCGAGGCGAGGCCGACGAAGGCCACAGCCCGCGAGACCGGCCGGGGATAGAGCTTCAGCACTGCCGCGGTGATCAGCCCGAGGGTCCCCTCCGAACCGAGGAACAGGTGCTTGAGGTCGTAGCCCGCATTGTCCTTGCGCAGGCCCTTCAGCCCGTTCCAGACCCGGCCGTCGGCCAGCACCACCTCCAGTCCGAGGACGAGGTCCCGGGCGTTGCCGTAGGCGAGGACCGCCGTGCCGCCCGCATTGGTGGAGAGGTTGCCGCCGATGCGGCAGGAGCCTTCGGAGGCCAGGGAGAGCGGGAACAGCATTCCGGCCTCCGAGGCGGCGGCCTGCACGTCGGCCAGCACCATCCCGGCCTCCACCGTGATGCTGGCATTGACGGGATCGACCGCCCGCAGGCGGTTCAGGCGCGCCAGGGAGAGGACGATGCCCCCCTGCGGCAGGCCGCCGCCGACATGCCCGGTATTGCCACCCTGCGCCACCACCGGCACCCCCGCCTCGGCACAGGCGCGCACCACGAAGGCGACCCCCTCGGTATCGGCGGGCCGCACCACCGCGTGGGTGTGGCCGCGGCGCAATCCTCGGGTCTCGGTGAGGTGGGGGGCGAGGTCGACCGGATCGGTGAGGACGTGGGCGGCGCCGAGATGCGCGGCGAGGTGTGCCAGCAGGCGGGAAGGATCGGTCACCACGGCACTCGCAACGGCAGGCCTCGGCACGCGGCGGGATGGCGCGGCTTGGCCTGCCGCCTATGATAGGGATGGCGCGGCGTCCTGTGCAGGGCGAGCGACCGGGCGCCGCGCCGCATCCGCCCAGAAACGAGGTTGGAGAGACCCATGCTGTCCGTGATCCCGAACCCGCCCCGCATCGCCCTTCCGATCGTCGGCAGCGACGACCTCTTCCCGGTCCGCCGGGTCTACTGCGTCGGCCGCAACTATGCCGCCCATGCCCGCGAGATGGGCAAGGACCCCGATCGCGAGCCGCCGTTCTTCTTCATGAAACCCGCCGACACCCTGCAGATCGTGACCGGCACGGAAGCGGTGGACCATCCCTACCCGCCGCGCACCGAGAACTACCATTTCGAGGTCGAGATGGTGGCGGCCCTCGGCCTGGGCGGCCGCGACATCCCGGAAGCCTCCGCCCTCGACCACGTCTACGGCTACGCCGTCGGCCTCGATATGACCCGGCGCGACGTCCAGGACGAGGCCAAGCGCCTGGCGCGCCCCTGGGACCTCGCCAAGTCCGCCGACGCCTCGGCGCCAATCGGGCCGCTGCACCCGGCCTCGGCCATCGGCCACCCGGTCCAGGGCGCCGTCACCCTGGCGGTGGACGCGGGCGAGCGCCAGCGCGGCGACCTCTCCGAGATGATCTGGTCGATCCCCGAGCAGGTCGCTCTGCTCTCGACCTATTTCGAGCTGCACCCGGGCGACCTCATCTTCACCGGCACGCCCTCGGGCGTCGGCGCCGTCCGGCGCGGCGAGACGATGACGGCCGCCATCGACGGCCTCGGCGCCATCCGCCTGCGCGTCGTCTGAACCGCATGCTCCTGCAACGCCCCTGGATGCGGCGCCTGATCCACTACGGCGCCCTGGCGACGCGCGGCATGACCCTGGGCGTGCGCGGCGTCGCCATCGACGCCGCGGGCCGGGTCTGCCTCGTCCGCCACACCTACGTGTCGGGCTGGCACCTGCCCGGCGGCGGCATCGAGGCAGGCGAGAGCGCGGTGGTGGCCATGGCCCGGGAGTTCCGCGAGGAGGCCGAGATCGTCGTCGATCCCGGCCACTCCCTGCGGCTGCACGGCTTCTACCACAGCCGCGCGGGGGCCGGGCGCGACCACGTCGCCCTCTACGTGGCGGCCGCCTTCGCGGTGCGGGCACCGAAGCAGCCCGACCGCGAGATCGCCGCCTGCGGCTTCTTCCCCCTCGATGCGCTGCCGGCCGAGACCACAGCCGCCACCCGCGCGCGCCTGCGTGAAATCCGCGAGGGCCTGCCTCCGTCCGCGCAGTGGCAGCCCTGAGGGACGGTGCGATGCCGGCAAACGGCCGACGTGGCGAGCGCCTGGATTCAGCGCTTGCAACGCCCGGCGGAATGGTGTTTAGAGACGCCGTCCGGGGCCGCCGGCGGGTCTTTCCCACCAGCGGCGCGGTTGTGAGCGGGTGTAGCTCAGGGGTAGAGCACAACCTTGCCAAGGTTGGGGTCGAGGGTTCGAATCCCTTCGCCCGCTCCAAAACTTCAATTATTGCAAGTACTTGCAGGATCGTTGCAACACCTCACCCCGGCGTTGCAGCTTTCCAGGCAGCACCAAGGCGGCACCGGGTATGCCACGCTGCGGGACCCGCGTGTGGGTCCGCTCCCGAAGGAATGGGCAAGCGACGGCTCACTCCGATTTTCCGGTTTCGGCCGCGCTGGATCTCCCGACGCCTTAGGCGCCTTCGTAGCTCGATCTCGACCTAGGTGCGGGACACGGGACCTGCGCATTCCTTCCGACCTGCTCAGAAATCCACTGCCTTCGGTCCAGGCGGGTGTGCCGCTCGTCGATCGGCGATATCCAGGGTCGGAGGCGTTCGACGTTCCAGACGTCGTCCGCGGCTATGCCGATCCAGGGTACGCTGGTTCCTTCGGTGCTCCGCGGTCCATGCGGGCGCCTCCTCCGCCCGACGGCGAACGCGGTTCAAAAGTGGGCCGGTGCTTCCTATGCACTCGACACGGGCACATCGGCGGCCGAGATCGCGCGCCGGGCGCGGTCACTCGGTGGGACATCGAGGAGGTCCTGCCGTTCTTACGCGCACGAGGTCGCCGTCGGCCCACGAAAAAATCGAAACACCCTTTTGATGGGGGTGCCTTCTCGGCTCACGTGCGGATCGGGTCGATCCACCAACGGGCCGAAGCGTCGCACGGCGTCCTTCGCCCGCATCCGGATCTCGCATCGCGTATCGACCTGCCGCTCGTCGCGAGGCGGGCCGGGTGTGCGATGCGTCGCCTGAGGCAGCACCGTCGACCGAGATCGGTCGTCGTGCCATCGCCGCGGTCAGCAGGGCGGGACACGGCGCGACCAGTTGCAGGGCCGCGTGGCGTTCTAGTCCCGAGGCCGGATGATCGCGGGTTCGGCACGTCGGGTGACTGATCCGTTCGGGCTTGGGTCCGGCGTCTTCCTTGTCCGTAACTTCCTCGGCAACCTATCGCGAGGCCATGGAAGGTACGGATCGGCGTCGTGCCACCGGTCCGAAATCGGATGCGGCATTTCCGATACGCTTGGCCGCGATCGGTCGTCCAACGCTTTTGCAGGGCGTCCGCAGCCGTTTCAGGTCGCATCCTGATCGCCGCTTGCATGTCGAAAAATTCGACATTATTGTTCTTGGAAAGTCACGGATTTCGACAGGCCATGACGCTCGCCACGTTCCCCGCTCCATCCGTGTCGTCCTTCCCGACGGCCGAAGTCGAGAAGTGCCTACGCGACGAGCTGATCGAGGCGGTCAAATCGGAGGCGGCCGTGAAAGGCGACGCCCTGCCGCCCACGCCGGCGGCGATCGCCACGACGAAGTTTCAGATCGACTCCCTGGTGGTCGTCTCGCTGCTCACGGCGGTCGAAAGTGTCGTCGGCTGCAACCTGCCGGATACCGTCGTACGCGCGGGTGGCTTCACGTCGGTGGAGCAGGCGTTGGAACAGCTTGTTCCACGGATCGAGAAGCACTGGGCCAAGATCAACGGAGTGAAGACGTGAACCAAGCCTCGAGCCCTCCGGGCAGCGACGAGGAGGAACGCAGGAAGCTGGGCGATCGGCTGAAAGAGGCCAGGAAGTATCTCGGTCTGAAGCAGGAGGAGGTGGCGAACTACCTCAAGATCCCGCGCACTGCCTTGACCGATATCGAGAGTGGCCAGCGCCGTGTGGAAGCCATCGAGCTGACGCGTTTGGCCAGACTCTACCGCCAACCTGTGGGCTACTTCACCGGAGAAGACGAGGCCTCCTCACAACTGCCGATCGACGTCGCCCACTTGGCGCGGCAGGCGGCGGCGCTCTCGGAGAAGGACAGAGAGGAGCTCGGTCGCTTCGCGGAGTACCTGCGGGTCAGAGCGCGGCCGGATCGAGGCTGAGCGATGGTCGCGACAACCTACGCAGGAGCGGTCCGGGCCGGTACACAGGCCGCCGCGCGGCTTCATCGGGATCTCGGCATACGATCACGGGTCGAAGCGCATGGGGGCAATGTCGACGTATTCGGATCGATCGGAGCGCTCGACCTGCCACTCCTTCTGCGTCCTCTGCAGGGACTCCTCGGAGCCTATCTGAACGATCCGGCTCCGGGAATCCTCGTGACCACACAGCGCGCCATGAGCATCCAGCGCTTCACGGCAGCCCACGAGCTCGGGCACTTCTCCCTTGGGCACGAGCCCAGTCTCGACGACGAGGGAATTCTGCGGCGCATGCCGATGGCTGGTGAGAGGGCGCCGAAATTCCAGGAGGTCGAAGCGGATGCCTTCGCGGTCGAGTTCATGATGCCGCGTTGGCTCTTCTTCGCACACGCATCGCGTCAGGGCTGGACGGCGAGGGACTTCGTCCGACCCGATCGCGTCTACCAGCTTTCTCTGCGTCTGGGCGCCAGCTACGCGGCGACCTGCTACACGCTCGCGAGGCATCGTCTGATCACCTCCGGACACGTCGACGCGCTCCTCGAGACGAAACCGCGGGAACTCAAGGCCGAGCTTCTGGATCCCTACCGCCCAGACGACTATCGAGGCGACGTCTGGCTTCTCACGGAACGCGACGCCGGAACCCGCATCGATGGAAGCCGCAACGACATCTTCGTGCTCCGCCTGAAGGAGCACAGCGGCGGCGGATATCTGTGGGACATCGATCAGCTCAAAGACAGCGGCTTCGCGATCGTCGGGGACGAATTGTCGGAGCCACCCGAAGACAGCGTCGGCGACAACGTGCTTCGGCGCGTCACGGCCGCGCCGCCGGACGACTTCCGCGGACTGATCGAACTCGCCGAGTTTCGGCCCTGGGATCCCGACGCGCTCCTAACCAAATTGGACGTCGAGATGGACCTGACCGGCCCCGAGGAGGAAGGCCTCTCTCGTGCCGAGCGGCGGAGCTTGCTTGAGGCGGCATGAGCGGCGTCGAGGTTTTCGTAGACCTGCGGCCGCGCTTCGGTCATGCGCGCGATCAGGGCCCCCGGCCGACCTGTCTCGCGTTTGCTGCGAGCGACACCCATGCCGGGGTTCGGCCCGGATGGCTCCCCCTTTCGTCCGAGTACGCGTTTCATCGGGCTCAGACGCGCATGGGTTTCGGTCCGGATGAAGGAGCGACGCTGGCGTCCATGCTGGACGTACTGCGTGAGGACGGGCAGCCGGAGGAGGGCGGTTGGCCCTACCTTCCGGCGACGCCGGTCGATGCTGCGTCCTGGGTCCCGCCGGGCGACGTCGGCCTTCTGTTCAGACGCGGATCCGAACGTCGCCCGGTCGCCTTCGACATCATCGTGGGCGAGATCGAGCGCGGCCAGCCGGTCATCGTCCTGATCCAGCTTTCCCGCTCCTTCTTTCGACCGGATGCGGACGGCATGATCCATCCCGCCACCGGCGAAACGCCGGAGCCGCAGCGCCGTCACGCCGTGGTCGCCGTCGGCCACGGAAAGGCCGGCGGCCATCGTGCGATCCTGGTGCGGAACAGCTGGGGCGCGAAGTGGGGCAAGCGAGGCCACGCTTGGCTCACCGAGACGTTTATCGCCCCGCGCATCTACGCTGCCGCGAAACTGACGGAGGATGTCGTTGTATCTCCCGATCCCCCAGCAGCCTGACTGCATCAGCGCTTGGCGCGAGGCCGTACGGATGGTCGAAGCGCAGCCGAGCCACTGCGCCTACAACGTCGTCCTCGACATCGCGGACCCGACGAGGAACACGACGCTGCAGGATCCAGGCGTCGCTCTGGTCGATGACTTCCTCCGCCAACAGGGTCAACAGGCGGTCGGGACCGTGGCGAACACGATCTTCCCTGCCAGTCTTTACCACCGATACGGTGCCCCGGCCTTCTTCGACGTCTTCCAGGAACGGGTGTTGAGAAGGGTTCGGCGCAACGAGCGGTGGTCTGGCTACTACTTCGAGCGGATGATCGACGTTTCGGTGCCGGAAGGGAAGAGCCCGAATCAGCTTTGGGATATCGTCGGACGGATCAACGACAAAAAAGTCAAATCCCTCAACAAATTCGAGCTTCCATTGTTCGATGCGGCACGCGACGTCGACAATTCACCCTACGGAGGACAATGTCTCAGCTTCCTGAGTTTCAAGGTGGTGCCCGGAGCGAAGAACAGCGGAAAGAAGCTTGGGCTTACGGCGATGTATCGTAACCACTTCTACGTTGAAAAATTGCTCGGAAACCTCATCGGCCTTGGGCGTCTGATGGATTTCGTCTGCCGTGAGACGGGCCTCGATCTCGGCGAACTCACGATCGTCTCCACGCGTGCTGAGGTCGATTTGCCGAAGGGCACCCGTCGCAACGACATCAAGACCCTTCTAAGCCGAGTCCGGGATGCCGGCCAGAAATACGCGGCCTGACCGATGCCGGATCGAGGGGGCGCCGCGACCACGTTCGTCCCGTCGCCGCCGATCGTCTCGGACGGAGTCGCCGGAGCCCTTCCGCAAGGCCCGCATGCGTGTTCAGAAGGGCAGGCTCGCAGGCGTCGGCCGCTCCTTGGTCGTCTGGGCGACACCGTAGAGCGAATGCACGCCAGAGATGAACTCCGCCTGTCCGCCGTAGCTCGGGTGGCGGACGACTGAGAGCGGGATGTCGATACCAGAAAGAGCCAGAGCCGCATCGCGCCCGATCGCGACGATGCGCTTGGGCGCGACCATCGCGATCAAGGCCTCCATGAGGCACCACGTGGCGTCGCGCTCGGCGCGGGTGTGGCATCGGTTCGAGAACGGGTTCTTCGGCTCGTGTGGGTGGAGCGGGAAGACGTTCCATAGGATCGCAGGCTCGCCTATCCGGGCGAGAACACGCCAGATGATCGCCGCGGTGCGCTCGGCGACGACGGGACCGCGGGTGGCGCGCTTGAGGTCGATGCCGCCCATAAGGGCGCCGGCCGGCTCGAGATGGACCTCGTCCGTCAGGGGCAATCCGGTCCGGCGGCCGCCGCGATATCCGAGGTCGCGGGCGATCCAGATCGTATCGACGTTGGCGTCGAGCGCCGCTTCCAGGCAGCGCGTGAGATTGCGTCGACGCACGGTGGCGGCATCGGCGCGATCATGTTCCGGGCAGACGTCTCCGTACGGATTGAAGACCGAGGGCAGCCGAACTTCGGCGAGCGCTGCAGCGAAGGATGCGGGCGTTCTCAAAGCAGGTGCTCGATCGAGAGGCGGTGGTTGACCATGTCGATGTGGATACGCCCGCGCCGATGTTCGCGCAGGAAGCGGAAAGCCGCATAGCCCTGAAGAATGGCTTCTTCCCACATCCAAAGCGGGCAGCGCTCCGCCTCGTAGCCCGCCGCGAACTGGCGGACGTGCTTCAGGAGGTCGAACGGGATGTCGCCGGGCCGAGCGCCGGCGAACAATTCCAGGTCCACTGCCTGCCCGAAGATCCAGGTCGTGATCCCCTCCTCGATCAGGATCGCCCGTGCGCCGTCCTGCGCTTCGTCCACTTTCGGCGCGCTCTTGCGCTTCACCCGGAGCAGGGCCCGGACGACCGGCGACCAGCCGAGCACGGCGACGTAGGCGTAGTGGAAGACGTCGTGGAAGCGGTAGTCGTCCTGAAGCATGGCGTTGTCCGTCAGCCGGTCGCCGATGTTGATGCCGTTGCAACGCTGGTAGACGAATTTGCGCTCGCGGACGTCGCGCTCGAAGATGTCGACGTACAGGTCTCGCGGCAGCTGCTCCGCCGGATCGGACTGCGCATCGAGGGGCACCGGATAGATGCGCTCGTGCGGCCACCTGTCGAAGATCTTCTCCAGGTTCTTCACTGCCGCCGCCTCGAGCGTCACTCCCGCTTCGGTGGCGGCCTCGACCAGGGACCGTGTGATCGATCTCAACCGATCCGCAAGCAGATCGCCTTGTCCGAGCCGCTCCTCGTGCTGGTCGGCGAGCAGCACACCGACCTCGCTGGCAAGCTGGAGAAGCGTCCTTTCGAAAGCCGCGTTCGGCGCGTCCTGATGCGGCATGATCGCGGGCTGGAGGGATGCGAAGGTCGCCGCACCGGTCTGGGTCGGGCTTGCGAAGATCTCCTCCAATCGGAGTCCGCCGCGTGAAGCGACCGCGGTCACGTACCAGAGGACATCGCCGAGTTCTTCGACGACGGCGCTGGCGTATCCGAGATACGAGGCCCGATCACGTTGCTTCTTTTTGACTTCGCTGAGAAGGCTGCCCGTTTCCCCGAAGAGCCCGAGCAGAGGGAACGCCAGCGAGCCACCGTCGCTTCGCTGGTCGGTGGACGAGGCGAGCGAGGCGTAGCCTGCGATCGTGAGAGGTGAGAATTCATCCATCGGCGCAGTCATGGAGAGGATCCTAGCCGTGCGGCCGTAGCCTGTCGCCAGCTACAATGACGGAATCCGCGATGGGCGCTGGTGCCGTCGCAGCGACCGTCGCAATCGATACGATCGCTGCAAACCCGAGCCGCCCTTCGCCGGCCTGGGGTTCCTCGACGAGGATTGGTCGGGCTGAACCGACGTCAGGGGGAGATCGCGCGAACTGCCTTCAGGACCACCGTCGCGTCGATTTCCAACGCGTCCGCGATCTCGAGAAACTCGACCAGATCGATCCGCCTTCCCCCTCCTTCGATCGCGGCGACGACCGATTGATATCGGCCAAGTCGCGAGGCGAGCTCGCTTTGAGTCAGGCCTGATCGCTCACGAGCTTCGACGAGCAGTTCGATCAATCTTCGATGACGTGCGCTTCTGAGGGTCTTGGGCATTGGCCCGTCGGCGGGATCGAGAAAGCCGACCAGCCAGCTAGACCGGATGGAAGATTATCAGAAAATCTGGTTTTCTAAGTGGGCGCCGATCGCGACTCAGCAGGCGCATGGGGGAGGGAGCCATGACCCTCTGGTTCACGGCAGATCACCATTTCGGCCACGCCAACATCATCCGCTTCTGCCATCGTCCATTCGCCGACGTGGCCGAGATGGACGAGGCGATGATCGAACGCTGGAACGCCGTCGTCGAGGACCGCGACGAAGTCTGGCATCTGGGCGACTTCGCCTACCGCTGTGGTCCCAATCGGCAGGCGGAGATCTTCGGTCGCCTACACGGTCGGGCGATCCATCTGGTGCGCGGCAACCACGACCGTGGAAGAACCCTGGCGCTGCCTTGGGCTTCGGTGCAGCACTACGCCGAGATCGACGCGAATGGCCGCCTGCTGGTCCTGTTCCATTACGCATTGCGCGGGTGGAGGGGATCCCGCCGCGGATCTCTGGCTTTGCATGGACATAGCCACGGAGCCTTGCCGAACCTGCCAGCCACCTGCGACGTCGGAGTGGACGTTTGGAATTTCAGGCCGGTTTCGTTGCCCGAAATTCTCCGGAAGATCGAATCCGCTTCGCCACCTTCGTGAGGCGGCGCGGGTGCACGTGGAGCCGCTCTCCGGCCGATCTCGCGGTCGAAGCGGGTCCTTGCCGTTCCCGGGAGCGTTGGGGTGGACGCCCCCTGACGGCATCGGCGTGCCAGAGTGGAGGTGTTGTGACACCACTGCAGGAGGCGTCCATGGGCGAGGTTAGCACGGTCGGAATCGATCTGGCCAAATCGGTTTTCCAAGTTCACGGCTCCGGTCCGAGTGGCGCAGTCGTGTTCCGCAAGAAGCTGCGGCGTGATCAGGTGCTGGCGTTCTTCTCGACACTTCCGCGATGCGTGGTCGCGATGGAGGCGTGCGCCAGTGCTCATTACTGGGCGCGCGAGATAGCCGTGGCAGGTCACGACACGCGGCTCATCCCACCAGCCTACGTGAAGCCGTTTGTGAAGCGGCAGAAGAACGACATGGCCGACGCGGAAGCGATTTGCGAGGCGGCGCAGCGCCCGACGATGCGGTTCGTCCAGGGCAAGAGCGCGCAGGCTCAAGCTGCGGCAGTGGTGTTCCGTACGCGCGACCTGCTCGTGCGTCAGCGGACCCAGTTGATCAACGCGCTGCGCGGGCACCTCACCGAGTTTGGATACGTCGTTCGCCAGGGGGCCGGGCACGTTGGCCAGCTCGTCGCGATCGTCCGCGACCCCACATCTGACGTTCCGGCCGAGGCACGGCCGGTCCTGGCCGTCATCGCGGACAGCCTGCAAGCGCTCCAAGCGCAGATCGCGCGCCTCGACCGCGCGATCGCCCAGCGTGCGAAGGACGATGCCGTGGCTAAGCGGCTGATGACGGTACCGGGTATCGGCCCGGTGGTCGCGACCGCACTGGTGGCACTGGCACCGGCCGCCAGTACCTTCCGCCGCGGGCGCGACTTTGCGGCCTGGCTCGGCCTCGTCCCGCGGCAGCACTCCAGCGGCGGCAAGGAGCGGCTGGGGCGAACGACTAAGATGGGCGAGCGCAGCTTGCGACGGTTGCTGATCCTGGGCGCGAGTTCTGCGACCAAGGTCGCGGCGCGCGCTCCCGACAAAGCTGGGGCGTGGTTGGCCGGTATGCTGTCGCGCAAGCCGCGCATGCTGATCACCGTCGCCCTGGCGAACAAGATGGCGAGGATCGTCTGGGCGTTGATGGCCCGCGGCGGCTCCTACAGAGCTCCGGCCACGGCGTGACCGCCACGGCCTGAGGCGTCAGGGAGGCAGGGAAGGTCAGGCGAGAGGTATGGCGCAACGGTCAGAAGACGGGGTCGGGAAAACCAGTGAACGTCCAAGCGCCTCGAGCGCGCCAAAGCGACTTGGACCCGATCCGCGATCTCCATACAGGCCAGCAGCCGTGAGGATGGCTGCATCGAAAGGCCGGACACACGGAAGCACCTGAACCTGCGCGCACAGATCTCTCAAACACCCCCTTGAATCCGATGGGGCGTCCACACACGGACGTTCAGGCGCATCTTGCCAACTCGCGTAGCCGGCGCATCCAGCGAGTTCGTTGGCGCAGTATGCTAGTTTGTCGCCGCGAGGTCGGGTCCATTGTGATGAGGCGCTGGCACACGAGATCGAAGTGGCAGGTGTCGCGAACTCCGAGCTGCATTGGCCGTATAGCGCGAACTGAACACCTTTCGTCATCGGTGCGGGCCGAATTCGGAGCCTGTGCCACTCCGCCGTGTCTCGCGATTTCTGCCCCCTCATCGCGAGACGTCGGGCAGGGACCGGGCCGGAAATCTTTTCGGAGGCTGACAGCGCCCGGTCCGTTGTCGGATTTTGACAATCCGCTTTCCCGACTTCCGCTGGTAGCCGGGCCGGCCGATGAACTGCGCGGTACCGAACGCGTGGCCCTGCCGCTCGCGCGATCTCATGCGAGGCGAGGCAGTCCGAAGGCAGGTTCGGAGCGGCTCATGCATTCCACGCAGAAATCCGGAGAGCGGTAGAACGCGCCTCGCTCGACCAGGCTTCCGGGATGTACGTCGGAGCGGGCGCCGCCCGTCGGGAGGCGGAAGCGACACTCCTTGTGCACCGCTCGCGTCGGAGGCTCGCTTCGGGGTCTCGAACCCTTTGCGCCGCAAGCTCGTCAGGTTACGCGGTGTGCCACCCGAATCCG
The DNA here is from genome assembly GCF_022179285.1 of Methylobacterium hispanicum. Lineage (GTDB taxonomy): Bacteria > Pseudomonadota > Alphaproteobacteria > Rhizobiales > Beijerinckiaceae > Methylobacterium > Methylobacterium hispanicum. The sequence continues at coordinate 74,048 of NZ_BPQO01000011.1, forward strand.
CGTCTGCGGCCGAAGCGCGTCGCCCGGCCGTTCGCACAGGCTCGGACGCAGCAAGGAGGTCCCGCGAACAGCGCGGAACGGAGCAGGGCTGCACACGAACATGCGGATAGTCGAACGGATGGAGCAGCTTCGACCAATCGAACTAATTCTCGTCGACGAGCTGTTCGGCATGAGCTCGGGCTACGTGGTTGATTTTACCAACAACACTTTCGCGGATTTCTTCAACCGGGAGGTCGGGGTCGATATCGATGATGGCGCCTACGCGATCTATGGCGGCAGCAAGGGTAAACGCCTCCGCGCATTCTTGACGGTCGGGCAACCGCGGGCGATCGTAAGAGCACTGGCCGCGTTATGGGAATACTGTGAGACGAAGCGAGTCGCTAGCCAGCAGATCGAGATGGCCGTCGATGCACATCGGCGTCTAAGCCTAATCGTGGAGCGATTGGGCGGACCTCTACTTCCAGATTACGAAATCGTTCGGAGCGGCGTCGATCCGAATCCGCCGAACACTCGGAAAGCACTACGTTCGAACGAGCAGGAGTTGCGACGACTTGAGGAGCGCTTTCTTGCTCTTCACGAATTGTCGGATGATCCTCAGGCCCGAGGGCGCCATTTCGAGCGGCTACTTACGGACCTCTACAACGCATGGGACATGGATGCGCGCGGAGGTTTCACCGTTGTCGGCGAGCAGATCGACGGTTCGTTCCAGTTGAATGGCAACACGTATCTGCTCGAGGCGAAGTGGCACCGCGTGAAGACCGACGCCAGTACTTTGCGCGGTTTTCAAGGTAAGGTGAACGAACGTCCGAAATGGACGCGCGGTCTTTTCGTTAGCTTCGCGGGATTCACCGAAGTCGGTCTGCAGGCGTTCACAGTCAGGAAGATCATTCTCGCAGACGGAATGGATATCTACGAAGCGCTGGCCCGGCGCCTCTCGATCCCGGATATCATCGCAGCAAAGATCAGGCACGCGTCGGAAACCCGAAGGTATTTCAAGCGGGTCCGTGGTCTTTTCCTATTGTGGAAGCGACTGCTCTAGGTTACTGATCTTACTCTTGAATTATTTCACTTTAGAGAATCGGATCTAAGCGGATGCTGTTGAGTAATTTCAGCATAAGAAATTTCAGAAATTTTCTACAGGTCGATATCCCTCTCTCGGGAAACATCGTTATCCTGGGGGAAAACCGCATCGGAAAGAGCAATCTCCTGTTCGCGATACGCTTGGTTCTCGATCCTACGCTTCCGGACTCGGCGCGTCAGCTCAAGATGTCGGACTTCTGGGATGGTGCGGCGCCCGACTACGGCAGTCCGATCGAAATCCATCTGGATTTCGCGGAATTCACGACCGATTTCGGTCTGCTCGCCTTATTGACGGAGTATCGTGTCGCCGGCGATCCGACGATTGCGCGACTCAGCTACATCTTCCGGAAGAAGGCCGACGTCGCTGGAATTCCGCAGTCGAGCGACGACTTCGAATTTGTCGTGTTCGGCGGCGGCGAGGAGTCCCGGCCGGTGCCCAGCAAGGTTCGACGCCGGATCGCAATCGACGTGCTCGACGCGTTGCGCGATGCCGAAGGGCATCTCGGCACATGGAGAGGTTCGCCACTGCGCCCCCTTCTTGAGGACGCGATTTCGAGCGTGACCCGCGAGGATCTCGCCGCGGTCGCGGCCGATCTCGACAAGGCCACGAAGACGCTGGAGGCGTTTCCGACGATCAAGGTGCTGGAGAACGAGCTGCGCGCCGGCATCCTTCATCTCTCCGGCGAAGCGCATGATATCGATCCACGTCTGGGATTCGCGCCGTCCGACCCGCTGCGACTGTTCCGGGCGATCGCGATGTTCATCGACGGCGGCAAGCGCGGCATCGCGGAGGCGAGTCTTGGATCAGCCAACGTCGCCCTGCTGGCGTTGAAGCTGGCCGAATTCGCATGGCGCCGGAGGAAGAACGAGCGCAACTTCTCCCTGCTGTGCATCGAGGAACCGGAGGCGCACCTTCACCCGCAGCTGCAGCGGTCCGTCTTCAAGAAGCTGTTCGCTTCTGCGGATGCCGCACAGGCATTGATCGTCACCAGCCATTCCCCGACGCTCGCCGCGGTCACGCCGCTGCGGTCGATCATCCAGCTGAAAGGACGGAACCGGTCGACGCAGGCATTCTCCCTTGCCAACCTGCCGGTGACGTCCGACGAGTTGGACGATCTCGAGAACTACCTCGATGCCACGCGAGCGGAGCTGCTCTTCGCCCGCGGCGTGATATTCGTCGAAGGCGACGCCGAGGAGGCGCTGGTTCCCGTGTTCGCCTCGGCTCTCGGACAAGTATTGGATGATCTCGGCATCACGGTGTGCAACGTCGCCGGCACGAACTTCGGTCCATACGTCAAGCTCGCCGAAGCTCTGGGCATGCCCTACGCGGTGATTACCGACTGGGATCCTTTGGATGGTGCCAAACAACCGCTCGGAAAAAAGCGTGTGATCGATCTCTGGAGCGATGTGCTGAAGGTGCGTGGGCAGCCGCCCATCCATCCCGCGCAGCGGACAGCGTGGGAGGCGCTCCAGTTCGTGTCGTTCGCATCGACCTGGGCCGGTGCCGGCATCTTTCTCAACGAGCAGACATTTGAAGTCTCCGTCGCGAATACGCCGTCGCTGCTGAAGCCTCTCCTCGACATCCTCGATGAGCAGGGCTTCGGATCCACCCGAAGCACCCGCATAGCGAACTGGAGGGCAGGCTCGGCCCCCGTCGACGCGTCGCAGCTGCTGGCCATGGTGGCGGACATCGGTAAAGGCCGGCTGAGCGCGAAGCTCGCGAAAAAGGCGGTTGGTCTGGCTCCACCCGACTACATCACCGATGCAATCCGCTTCGTGGCCGGCCGTGTCCAGTAGTCGGTTGCTTCTTCAGGCGCTCGAGGAACTCGCCGCGAATCCGGAGCAGTCGGCGGCCGTACGCGAGACCGGGCATTGCGTGGTGCTGGCGGGCCCAGGCAGCGGAAAGACCAAGACGCTGACTACCGCAATGGCGCGCGCGCTGGCGGAGGACGTGGTTGAACCACGCGGCGTGGCATGCATCACCTACAACAACGAATGCGCGATTGAGCTCGAAATGCGGCTGGCGCGCCTCGGCATGGAAGCTGGCGACCGCGTCTTCGTCGGTACGGTTCACGGCTTTGCGCTTAGCCAGGTGATCGCGCCGTACGCCCGATGCGTGCCGATCGGACTGCCCGCCGATTTCCGGGTCGCGAAGCGCGCCGAGATGCGCGCGTCGGTGGAAGCCGCCTACGCGGTCGCGATCGCCGGCACGGACGACCCTCATCGCCGATGGAGCTTCGCCTCGGAGAAGCGTCGTCGGGACGTGGATCGCACCCGACCGGAGTGGCGGGGACGCAATCCGGAGCTCGCGATGTTCATCGAAGCATACGAGTTCAAGCTTCGGCAGCAAGGCTTGATCGATTTCGATGACATGCCACTACTGGCCTATCGCATGATCAAGGAGCATGACTGGATACGCGACGCGCTTCGCGCCCGCTTTCCCATCCTGTTCGTCGACGAATATCAGGATCTCGGCCATGCACTGCACGAGCTCGTTCTCCTGTCGTGCTTCGGCGGAGGCATCCGATTGTTCGCGGTCGGCGACGCGGACCAGTCGATATATGGTTTCACGGGAGCGAACCCGGAACTGCTCGAGGGCCTGACCGAACGACCGGATGTGCGAACGATCAGATTGCGCTTCAACTATCGGTCCGGCAGGAAGATCGTCCGCGCCTCCCTAGGCGCGTTGGGCGAGGAGCGCGATTACCGGGAACGTGCAGGCGCGCCCGAAGGCGAGCTCACCTTCTGGTCGACGACCCAGGGCCTCGATATGCAAGCGCGGGCGATCGCCGAGACGGTTGTTCCCAAGCTCGTGGAAAAAGGCATTCCGCTCGACGAAATCGCCGTGCTGTACCGAGCCGCATACCTCGGCGACAAAGTCGCGGACGCCCTGAAGCAAGCCGACATTCCCTTCGTGCGGACGGATGGAAATGCGCTCGTACGACGTAGCTCGCGTCTCGCTCGCTTCATCGAGGACTGTGCGCGCTGGGTCGTCGGGGGCTGGCGGGATGCGGACCCGCGATACAGTCGTCTGATCTATCGAGCATCGCTGCTCGTCTTCGGCAGGCACGCCACCGCCGATGAAGAGCGATTTCTGTCGGAGCAACTCATCGGCTTCCTTCAATCGACGATAGGACATGTCGACGGCACGCATGCTTGGCTGCAACGCTTCGATCGCGAGCTGATATCCTCTTGGCGGTCAATTGGCCGTAATTCGGAGCAGGAGTGGGATGTCTGCGTCGAGATGATCGCCAACACCGATCCGGCTTCGAGTCTCGATATGCCGCTCGGCCATTTCGCCGGCCGCGTGGGCGGAACCGGTCGCGTCAATCTGAGCACGTTGCACAGCGTCAAGGGAAGGGAGTTCGATGCCGTAGTCATGTATGGCGTGAATGCACGAGACTTTCCCAGTGAACGCGACAAAAGGACCGCCGGAGCCCTGCGTGAGACTCGCCGCCTGTTCTATGTGGGAGTTACCCGACCACGGAAAGAGCTTGGGTTGATATTTCAAGAAAATCAACAATCACCCTGGGTGAACGAACTATACCAGAGGAGTAAAGCCGATGACTCGGACGCGGGAGTTGGTCTCTGAAGGATCTGACGAATTGTACCGGTCCTCACCGTTCCGATCGGCTGTCTGGATTCCTGCCGAAAGCATGAGCTGCACCGGACCGGCCTCCGGATTGTCTCGCCGCGCCTGAGGCCGCGCGAGCAACGGGCAACGAACTCCGCCGACAGCCCAGACCTCGACCGCGCCGCGTACCCTGCATGCCGCCCCGCGTGCAGAGGCCGAGATCACCACGAACGCCGACCTTTAACGTTTGTCGACACGGCTCGGGTCGATTTGTTCGCGCGAAGCTTGAAACCCGTCGATACGGGCTGGCGGTCAGATCGGAACCGGCTCACGAACGCGACTGTTCACGTCGGTTCCGCCTGGGACGGAACTCCGGCTCGTCGCGGCCGTCCCTGTCGCTGCGGGCGAACGCCCGCGAGAAAGAGCGCGACGGCTGCCCGACAGCGCTTCTCCTGCGCCTCCGGGTCGCCCTGGATGCCGTACAGCGCCTGCTTGGAACTGCGTCCGGGCACAAGGTTGAGGAACAGGTCCGCGGCGATCTCGACGTCGTCGACGGCGATCTGGCCCCGTGCGGCCATGACCTCCAGGAGCGGTGCAACCGCGCGCACGCCACCCAACCATCCTTCCTCGTAGGCGAGCCGCGCGAGGTTGGGAAACTGCAGCGCTTGCGCGACGATGTAGTGCGTGAGCGTGGCCGATCCTGGATCCTGGCTGCAGGCGAGCAGGAACCGGCTCAATTTGTCCAGCACAGCCTTCGCCTCCTGCGGTGCCGCCTTGAGAGCCTGCACTTCGGCCGCAGACGCGATACTTCGGCCTCAAAGGAACATAGCGTTTTCTTTCATATTCACTTTCCGATGCTCGCCGCGGCGGTTGCCCAGCCGGCACGAAATGCGCGGCGTTGATCGGCCGCCGCGCGCGGGATCATGGACGTCCTGCCGTCCTGCACGCACGAAGTCGCCTCCGGTTTATGAAAGGATCGGAGTTGGCCCACAGCGGCGCTGCCCCAGCGTGCGTGCGGATGGGCGGAGGCTCACCGGAGGATCAAAGCGGCGGCTCTCGGCGAATGCCGCCCCCATCCGGAGCTCGCTCGGGGCCCCGCGCGCCCGCCAACCGCGAGGCGGGCACGGTACGAGGGATGTCGTCTGGGGCTGCACCTCAGGCCGAAGCTCCTCGACTGGCCGCTCGCGCAGCCTCAGGCGACACGAGACAGTTCAGAGAGCGGTGAGAAAATTCCGGTGCATTCCACACCGAAATCACCTCAGCCCTTCATCTCGTCGAACCGCGGCTTCGATCCGTGGGCGAACTTCGAAGTTTTGAAAAGCTTGATGCCGACACCGTCGGCGTCGGCGTTCCGGAATTCTATGCCGCCGGCCGAAAGCGTGGCAACCAAACGCTCGAGGGTTTCGGGCTTCGGTGTGCTGGTACCGAGTTCCAGTCCGGCGATACTTCTCTTGGCGACGCCGGAGCGGACGGCGAGCTCCTTCTGTGTCCAGCCGAGCATCGCCCTGGCGCCTCGGATCTGCGAAGCTTCCACTTTGGCCGCGGAAGATACTTGACGCGGACGCATCTCTGGTGCAGCCTGCGAATCGCTGGAAGACGGAGCCGGAACGCCAATTGCGGAAGGCGTCTGTCCAGAAGACCTGATCTTTGGCCGACCTGCAAGTCCGTCGAAATGGGTCCACGCCGTTGCTACGGCGATTCCTTCGATGCTTGTCGAAGACGACGCGCTTCCTTGGCGCCGCAGGCGAGAGGAAGCGACGGCACCCCGAAACTTGGCAGCCTTGTTCCTCCGCTCCTTCGGCGGATCGGGAGATTGTGCCATGTCGAAGTCGTACACCGGATCTGGTGACGCCATCGTCGGCGGCATCCATGACAGCCTGTGTCGCAGCATCCGCATCGCGGGCGAGCGCATCCGATTGGCCCGCGAACTCGAGATCGTCGCGAGATCGCGCGACGACGTCCTGTCCGTCCTTCCCAGGGGGTTGGAGGACATCCAATCCTACAGGAAGCTCGCCGACCACGGCTTGGCGCACGCAACAGTCCGGCGCGCCCAAGGAACTGTGATCGTCCTGGCGGCGGCCGGTCGCGTCTGGCGGCGGCCGGATCTGAGACGTCGGCTGATCGCGGTCAAGCGCGACGCCCGCCGTATCGGCCGACGCGTCGTGCTCGTCACGGGAAGGGGCTTGCTCCGCTTGGCCGGGTGCAGACGCGACCCGCGAAGCCTCTCGCCGTCCCGTTCCCTGGACTGACCCTTTCGTCGTCCTTCGAGCGGCTTGCTTCGATCCTGGCGCGCGAACGCTATCGAACCTTTCCGGACCCGACAGGTGCCTCATGCGGAACGAGAACGTCGTCGTGTTCCCGACCGGACGACCGATGCCACGACTCACGAACGACCGAGGAAGAGTCGCGACCATGGCACGGAAGCTGGCGTCCGCACTTCGGCGCCGGCAGTCCGTATCCGGGCGCCAGCCTCTCTCCATCGAACTTCGCGATCTGACCGGCGTGGCCGACGAGACGGTGGACATGTTGTCGGCTCTCGCCCGAAGCCGGGTCCTCACGCCTGCCACGGCGGCGAGACTAGCGATGCGTCATGCTTTCGAGATCGGGCGCCCCTGGTCGGAAGCCGCCGGTGCGCACGACGCGCGGCCTCACGGCCAGCGATTCATTTTCGCCGGTGACGTGTTCGGGCGCTTCGCGATCAGAATCGAGGACCGGGCGAGCTGTGCCTGGGTGGCTCGGAGCGGGTTCGCCGATCTCGACCTGCTGTGCGGTCTGTGCCCTCCAGAAAGCGGTACGCTTCAGCTGGTGCACAGCCTGGATCCGAACGGCCGTCCTACGATCGATGTGAGCATGGCACGACTTCGGCTCGACGATCAGAGGCGCGCAGACCACGGACAGGATCCATCCGAGAAGCGGCAGGTTGTTTGGGTGGGCGGGCTGCCTCTCTCGGCACAGCGCCGGGCCCTGGCCGTCGCCGGCATCGAGGACGCGCTGCGGCACGGCGGAACGCAGGTTCGAACCGCCGCGCCGTGGTCATGCAACTTTCCAGCCGGGGAGGTGGAGCGCGCACGCGAAGCCCGCCGTCACCTCTTTCTCATCGGAATCGCGTGTCCCGGACTCGTCGGAACGACCGGGGGAACGAGATGAGCGGCCAGGGTCCGATCCCGTCCCTCGGCCGTTCGAAGGGCACGCAGCGGCCCGCGGAAGGCGGGCCGACGACAAGCGTCGCCTTCGCGGAAGATCGCCCGTCAGGCATCCTCGCGATGCTTCGGCTTCTCGACTCTAGCCGTCGAGCGGTCGATGTCGACCCGGACGAGGCCGAGCCGGGTGCCTCTTCGTCCCACCTACCCGACGACCCGGCCGAAATCGCAGCGGCGATCCTGTTCGGTCGCGCCATCGAGCGGGACCCCGCGATACTGGATCGGATCCGGGAGCGCTCGCCGGTACTCATCGTGGATTGCCCCGACGACAGCTGGCTCGAACCGATGACGAACGTCCTCGTACGAGGTTTCGGGTCCGGATCCACGCTATGGAAGCGAACGCCCGGCATGCAGCGAAGTGCCGGCCAGGCGGTGGTCGTGAAGGGGCGGTCCGACGACGTTCGGATCAGAGCCGAGACGCCGGGCGTCGACGTCGGACGAGCGTTTCGGAACTTCCAAGCCTTGATCTGCGTCGCGGCCCCCGGCCGATCACGGCTGCCCTTCGAAGTGGAACGATCGTGGGAGGAGCGGATCCCGCTCGGCCCGCTCGAGCCCGACGATTTGACCATGATTGCAGCCCGGATCGTCGGGTCGGATCCGAAGACGACCGTTCCTGCTTCGATCGCGGCGCGGGTCGACGCGACGGATCTCCGGATCGCGCTGCATGCCTCCCGGGGAGCGGACGGGTCCATCGACCGGCTCAGGGCGATCGTGGAACGCAGAGTTTCGAAGCCGCCGGCCGCTCCTACGCCGCGTCTGTCGCATCTATCGGGTTACGGCGCTGCGGCCGAATGGGGGATCGCTGCAGCGGCAGATCTGGCGGCGTTCGGCAGAGGTGAGCTGCCCTGGGCGGATTGCGAGCCCGGTGCGCTACTGAGCGGCCCGCCGGGCGTCGGCAAGACCATTTTCGCATCGGCACTGGCGAGAGAAGCGGATGTACCTTTCATCGCAGGTTCGTTGGCACAGTGGCAGGCGGAAGGCGAAGCGCACCTTGGGACCACGCTAAAGGCGATGATCGGCTTCTTCCGCGAGGCGCGAAAAATGGCGCCTTGCGTCGCGCTCGTCGACGAGCTCGACTCTTTCGGAGATCGCCGCAAACTCGCGGATTACAACCGCAGCTACGGGGTCCAGGTCATCAACGGCTTCCTGGAATGTCTCGACGGCGATGGCGGCCGGGCCGGCGTGCTGATGATCGGCGCGACCAACGACGCCACTCAGATCGATCCCGCGATCCTGAGAGCGGGACGATTCGATCGGGTGATCGCGATCGCCCGGCCCGCCCTCGAGGAACTGCCCGCCATCCTGCGCCACCATCTCGGATCGGATCTCGTCGCCTCCGATCTTCGGCCCATTGCCCGAAAGGCGTTGGGCGGAACCGGCGCCGACTGCGCCGCCTGGGTGCGGCGCGCCAGAGGCCGGGCCCGCCGCGCCGGACGGCCTCTCGTCGAGAACGATATCCTCGTGGAGATCGCAGGCTCAGCCGGACGCGCACGAGTCGAGGACGAGAGACGGGTGGCGATCCACGAATGCGGGCATGCCGTAGCCGCGCGGTCGCTCGGCCTGTCGATCGGCGATCTGGTCCTGCGCTCGCCCGGACACGGGGGGGGCGGCTACATGGGCTTTGCGCCCCCCGGGGTCGTGACCCGACACGTGCTCCGGAACATGCTCATCGTTCTCATGGCGGGACGTGCGGCCGAGATACTCGCGTTCGGCGACCCTTCCGCCGGAGCCGAGGCGGATCTCCTCGCCGCAACGACGCTCGCGCGCGACATGCACGTCCGCTGGGGTTTGGACCGGCGGCTGTCGGCGGATGGCGGACGCATGGTCGACCCTGCGGTGGGGACTCTCGTCGAGAGGGCGCTGCGGTCGGCGGCGAAGTCCGCGCTGGCCCTCCTGGGGACCCGACGTGAACGACTCCTGGAACTGGCCGAGATGCTCGAATCGCGAAGGTCGCTCGCCTCGGTCGAAGTCGAGGAGTTTCTCCGCTGACGTTCCGATGATCGGCGACGCGACCCGCCGGTCCTCGATGCGGTCGACGACCGGAGGTGCGTCGCCGACCGGTCGGTCCTTCCGATCCAAGTAGCGCGATCGTCGCGACGAACCGATCGCGACTCCCAACATGATGTGCAGGAGGAATCGCGATGCTGGAGAAACGTCCGCGTCCGTTCCGAGGAATGATGGCCGGCACACGGGACGAAGGGTACGTCTCACTCGAGTTCGTCTCATCGGGCGTCGCGCTCCATGCATGTCCGATATGGTCGATGGATCGTCTGCTGGACCTTCCTGCAATGCTTGGTCCCGGCTTGTACATCCTGGTCGGGATGCCGGCACCGCAATCGACGAAGCTCAGAGCTGTAGTCGGCGAATCGGGCATGCTTCAAGAGCGTCTCGCCGCACACGCCGCTGACCCGACGCTCGATTTCGTTTGGGACGCGTGCGTCGCGACCGGGCCGCGCATCATGAACGAGACCGTTCGACTGATCCTCCAGCGCGCGTTCGTCGACGAGATCGCCAACCATGGTTTCGCGACGATTGCGAACAGGCAGGACGCGGAGAGGTTCACGGCCACGGAACACGACATCGCCACGGCGGCGCAGGTGACCGAAGATCTACGCCCGCTCCTCGACATGGCGATGCCGGGACTCGTCGCGGCGGTCGAACCGGTGAAGGCGCCGATCGGCGCGCGTGTGGTCATGGCCCCGCGCGGCCTCGATCCCCTCGGTCTCGTCCGAACCACACATACGATGCGTTGGCGGGGCGCGCTGGCGACCGCGACGATGCGCGGCGGTGAAACCGTGCTTCTGCCCGGCTCGCGGATCGTCGCGGACGTATGCGCGAACACGCAGTGGTTGCGGGAGAAGCGGATCGAACTGATCGGATCCGGCGTCCTCGTGCCCGGCGACGACGCGCGGTACCTCACCGTCGCCGCCTTCGTCACTTTCCGCAGCGCACGCGAAGCGACCGCCTTCGTCACCGGCGGGGCGTCCGCGTCCGCGCGTCTCACCTGGATGCCGATCGATGAACTCTGAAGCTCCCGGCCCGGATCCGGACGCGTTCGGAGGCGACCGGCCTCGGGCCGCAGACCGCGGCCAGCGGCATGAGCGTCCAAGCCGCGGCCGGATCGACGACCGTGCGGATCCTCTTCGACGCCTCGTCGGAAGGCCGGCGGTCGATCAATGGGCCGACGACGAGATCGTGACCCTCGAAGAGGCGCGCGCTCTGTTCTTCCCGAACGGCCCGCTGACGGTCAAATCGCTTCGTTCGGCGGTCCGTCTCGGTCAACTCGCATCCGCTTCGATCGCAGGCAGGCTCTACACGACGCCTTCGGCGGTCCGCTCGCTTCTCGAGCCGCAGCTTCGTCGGGATGCGAAGGACACGTGCGGATCGGCCGAAAGCATGGACGACCGAAGGAGCCCGCGATCGGATCGAGAGGCGGAGGTGCCGTCCGTCGCCCGCCGCCGGGGTCGCAAGCCGAAGCTGCTCCATCGATCCTGGTAAGTCGCGCTGAATCTCTACCGCCGGCTTTTAGAAGTGAGACTATGGTCTCATCAACCAGACTCCAAAGCGAGGTCCGGCGGAGGGAATAGAAGATCTTCCCGTTAACATCTCGAGAACGACTGCACCTTGATGTTCCGCTGACCGAAGCAAGGGATCGGGCCATGGCTGGAAGAAGGAAACAGGCGGGTGCGCGGCTCTGGTTGCGCAAGCGCGACGAACAGGATTCTTCAACGTGGATGTGGTATATCATCGACGGAAAAAATCAGCTCAGTCTGGGCCTGTTCTGGGATCCGCATGACCCCGACGGTACGAAGGCTGATCTTCTGCTTTCCGAGTACAAGGTGGACAAAGCGAAAGGGCCGCGAACGGCGGCGGCGCCATCCAATGCGGATGAGATTCCCCTCGACGACATCCTCGACCACATGGAGGCGTCCAACCCTGAAAAGGCGGGCGCGACGGATGCAGAGATCCGCAATCGCACGAACCTCCTGTTCTGCATTTCCGAACTTCGAAAATACTGGAGCGGAAAGTACCTGTCCGATGTCACGGCGCAATCCAGTGTTGAATACCGCAACATCAGAACGGGTGTGCGCTGGAAGAATCAGACGAAGGAGTCCGATTCTTCCAAGATCCGCGTAACCGGAACACAGTCGGCTCGCAGAGAGCTCGAGGTTTTGAACTCGGCGATCCAGCGCTATGCGCGCGAGAAGAACCTAACCGCGATCAGACAGGCCGAGCTTCCGCCGAAAGCTCAGCCTAGGGACGAGTGGTTGACCTACGACGAGGTCGCCCGCCTCCTCCTAGCGTGCCGTGGGCGTCGTTGGGATCCCGAGGCGGACGACTGGATTCGCGACGCTCGCGGCCGTCTCGTCATCAAGGATCCCTACACACGGCGCCGACGTGCCGGGATCGCCCGTTTCATATTGCTGGCAGCTTGGACCGGAACACGGCACGACTCGGTGCTCCGATTGCGCTGGAAGAAAAACGACTCGGCCGGATACGTTTCAGGCGATCTGAGGACATTGTTTCGCAGAGGTGATCGCGAGGCCGATACCTCGAAAAGCCGCAATCCTTGCAGAATCCCAACATCGCTTCAGGCACATATACGTCGTTGGCAGGAGAACGACGACAAGCGCGATCTTCTGAACATCGTCCATCAGCAAAATGGTACAGGTTACAATGCGTACATTCAAATAACCTTCAAGCAGATCGTCAAAGACGCCGGACTGGACCCCGAGCGCATCACCCCTCATACTCTCCGGCACACTTGCGCGCACTGGATGAAAAACGAGGGGGTGCCGATCTGGGTTGCGGCGGACTACCTCTCGATGACGGTGGAAACTCTCGAGAACGTCTACGGTTCGCATACGCTCGACTCCCACGAGTTGGTCGTGGACGCATTCGCTCATCGAAAGCGGCAGGTGTCGCCGGACCGCCGGAGCAATGCATCCGCAGCTCCCGTCACATTACGGGTGCCGAGCGACCCCGGCAGATCCAATGGTCGTGGTGACAGATGGACGCGCGATTGGCGCATGTCCAAGCGACCGAACCGGCGACGTACGCCATGATCCCGTCGTTCGCGGCTCTGCCGTTCGACAGGGCGACCGCTCTGGCGCTGATCGATCCTGTCGTCCATGCACGACCGGACGTTCCTCCCTCAGCGCAACGCTGTCTTGCGGCTGCTCTGGCCGTCTCCATAGGAACAGGGGCAGGACCGGACGAGCTATGCGCCGTCCACCCTCACGATCTCGGGACAGAAGCCGGCATCGCGACGATCGTGGTCGGTGCGCGCCGCTCGATCCACGGCCGGGACGCCGCCAGAACGGTTCCGCTGCTCAAGCCCGTCCGGAACGTTCTGGAAGCGTACATGCGCGACCGCCGGAAATATGCGACCGGCGGGAACGGCCTGTTCATGTTGTCGGCGAAGCAACCACTTGGCGCGGCCGATCTCAGGACTGCGATCGCGCGCTGCGCTCGGGACAGGTCGCTCGGAAAGGGTGCGCAGATCCGGTCGGCGCGGCTCACCTTCGCCGCGGCACTCATGCGGGCCCAGGCGACCGAGGATCTCGTCGCCTACCTGACTGCGCGCGGCGGACGGGCCCGACGCTCGAGAGAGGAGTTCTATCTGCGGCAGAGGTCGCCGCACTTCGTACTGCGCCTGCTCAATCGGCATCACGTCTTCGGCGCCCGTTACGACGAAGTCGCAGGTTCGGCGGCGGCTCGGTCGGTCGGCGAAGCTCCGGTATCTCGGTCCGGGGACGATCCGGATTCCGTTCCGGCTCCCGGGCTGTCGACCTGGAAGGTCGGGACTCAACGATGAAAGGCGATCTCCGGCGAGGCGGTCGGTTTCGAAGCCGCCCGGAAGTCCGTGTCGCCGAAGGCGATCGGCAGTCGCACGCCGGGATCCGGCGCTGGCTTCGGACGGGACCGCTCGGTGACGTCGTTCGAGCCGCGATCAAAGGAATCGCGCCCGTGCGAGTTTCGGGCGCGCGCGGGAGGATCGGGGCCCAGTTGCCGCACGATCCGTCCCGACGACGGCCGACGATGGCCGATGTCGCATCGCCGCGTTCGGAGGCGCGATCCTGCCGACCTCGATGCGCTCTGTCGCCCCCCATCCGACCACGGTGTCGGAACGAAGGACATCGATCATGTCGGTCCTGCACAAGGGTCCTGGCCCTTTTCCCGAACTCGCCCGCATCGCTGCCCGCCATCGTCGGTTGGCGGAGGATCTCGAACGCATCGCCGGCGGCCACCATCCCGGTGCCGACGATTTGAGGGATGCGCCACTCCTGATGGAATGGAGGCTTCGCTTGGCTCCCGCGCCACACCTCGTCGGCATCGTGCTCGGTCATCCTGTCATACCGGACGGAGAACTCTGCAGAACCAGCGAACTGTTCACGCTCGAACCGGACTTGGGTTACGCGCGCACGAGGTCGAGGTTCTACAGGCTGGGAGAAAGGGCCAACTGAACTCCGCTAGGCGGCGCGACGATCGTGGCTGCAGGTCGCTCCTGGCCGGTTCTCCTGCCGGCCTTGCCGGCGGCTTCCGGAAGCCGGCTGTTTGCATCTCGGGTCGGACGCCTGGGGATCCCGATTCCCTTCTCCGTGCGGGCCCACGTCGCCTGCGAACGCGTGGGCAGCCCAGCGTGGTCGGCTCGGCCGAGACCGTTGCCGATCGGAAGCCGGACGGCGCCGCGCCCGGCACCCGCCGCCGAATCGCGAATTGCGCGAACGAGGCTCCGGGCACGACGTCCGACGCGAAGTGGCGATTGCTGCCGCATAGAATGGCCGGCGCTTCATGAGGCTTCGATGGTTCCGTCGCGGATGAGATACGGGGAGGCGGCGCACGCTCAGGTTGGGCGCCCCGTCCGATCGGGCCGCATGGGGCTTAAGTGCCGTCGCCCGTCCGCCCGGCCGCGCCACTCCTTCGGATCGCGCGGCCGGACGTCGATCGGACGCGGGCCGAGGTTGCCGGCCCGCGTACGCACGAACGGGGCATCCAATTGCCAAAACCATTGCCAAAACCCATTTTTCGGCTCGGTTCCGCTCTGCGTGATCGCGATCTACCTCATGGGGCCAACTTTCCTGGACATTGATATGGCGAGAGCTGGGGACCTTCTAGGTCTCGACAGAAAGTCCACCGAAATGTTCCGCGATCTGGGGCGCGGGAACTTCATGGCCCTCGGGCCAGCATTATACCGGCGCCCGACTCAGGTCAACGTTGCCTCCGTGGAGACACGCGCCCTGGGCACGACTCCGAAGCTTACCCCGCCCCCGACCGAAGTCTCGGACGAGGAGCGCGAGGCGATGCTCGCGCCTGTTCCGATCAGCGCGCCGCGTCCGGCCGCGGAGCGCCGCGCGGCGATGCCGCCACCCCCCTCCGTGAACGACATGCTGGCATCCATCGCGGAGCGCCGGTCCGCGGGCGAGGAAGTCGCGGAGGCGCCGGCGATGCCACCCGAGGAGCGGGAGGGTCTCTTGCGCGAGATCGTCCAGGCGATCGTCGCCAACCCCGACAACGCCTTCGCGGACGATTCCAAGCTCTTCAACGAGTTCTCCTACGCATGCCGGTTCCGTCGCGTGCCGGGCAACGCGAACAGGGACGAGTTCAAACGTCTACTGGCCATGGCCAAGGCGGGTGCGGACGCGATGGACGCCACCGACGAGCGCTGGCAGCAGGCGCTGGCAGCCGCCGAGGGCGTGCCGCTGGAGGACCGCGCGATCTTCCTGCTTTTCGCCAAGGCCGCCATGAACCGCGCCCCGTGCCCGCCCGATGCGACGGTTGCACGGATCTCCGGTACGCGGTCGGCCGGCCGCGCCCGAGGCCTCATCTCGTTCCTCGAGCGGAAGGGCCACGTCGCGGTCCGGAGCGGCTTCAGGAACCTGCGCACCATCGCGATACCCGCGCTCGGGTGGGAAACCGCGCCGGGCGACCCGAATGCCCCGGACCTCGTCGAGATGGAGGAGCCGCAGCTCGCAGCCGCGGAGTAGACGAGGCCCGAGCAAGACCACGAGGCCCCTCCGGCGCCGAGAGGCGAGGCTGGAAGGCGGCCGGTGCAGAGGGCTCGGATTCGCGACCCGTCGCGACCCGTGAGAAGCGGATCGTCCCAGCGTCCGATCCCCTGCCGCGGTTCCTCGGGGGGGGTGGGCAAGTCCGCAGCGGATCGCGGTTCCTTCACGAGCCCTGCGCGGCGGCCTTCATGGTTAATCATTCCTTTACGCCTTGGCGGGATCCTTAACGTCGAGTAAATCGGAAGGAGCGCATTCCAACTGCGCGTTCCTTCCGGAGAACTCCCATGGTCGGTTCGTCCCAACCGCTCCTTCGTTCGCGCACCAGCAGGATGTCGACGCCTGTGCCGTCGGTGCTCCCGGGGTCCGCCGCCCCGCCGCCCGTCGTGCTGCCGATTCCTTCGGAACGCGTCCTGACCGAAGGAGAGATCGTCATCCGCAACGACCTCTTCACCATGCTCGACGGCTTCGCGCACGACGTCGGACCGCGGGGCCACACGGCGGTCGCGCGCGATGTGTTGCACGCTCTCGGCGGCTTCCGGAGCCGGATCGGCGAAGAGGCTTGGCTCGCCAGCGGGGTGCCGTTGGCCCGGGAGCACGCCATCTTCGGCATCCTCCAGGAGGATCCGATCACGAGCCATTCCTTCACCCGGCCGCGCGGCTATCCGGGCGACGCCGGCCTGCTCGACCTCATGTACGGACACGAGGCCGTCTCGGCCAGAGTGGCTTCGGCATCCGAGATCGGGCGGGCGATCAACGCCTACACGGTCAATGCCGACATGTGCGAGTCGGTCCGGCTCCGCCGCGGGATCCTCGCCGGCGCCATCGACGACGCGGCGGCCCGTCGCCCAGGCGCCTCGGTCCTCGTCGTCGCCTGCGGCCATCTCCGCGAGGCCGAGGTGAGCGTCGCGCTCCGCGAGGGCCGCATCGGCCGTCTGCTCGCCACCGACCAGGACGAGAACAGCCTCGCCGTCGTCGCGGGCTACGCCAAGACGATCTCGCCCGCCGTCGAGCCGATGAAGCTCAGCGTACGCGACTTCATCTCGGGCAAGCGCGCGCTCGGTACCTTCGACCTCGTCTACGCGGCGGGCCTCTACGACTACCTCGACGACCGCATCTCGGCGCGCCTGACCCGCAAGCTCTTCGCCCTGCTCAACCCGGGCGGCCGCGCCATCGTGGCGAACTTCCTCGGCGGCCGGGTCGAGACCGCGTACATGGAAGCCTACATGAACTGGAGCCTCATCTACCGCACCCGCGAGCAGATCGAAGGCTTCGCCGCCGAGATCTCGGAGGTTGACGTCGCTTCCCGTCGGTACTTCGAGGACGCGGTCTCCTGCGTCGGCTACCTGGAGCTCGAACGCGCCTGAGCGTTCGGCAGGGGACGGGGGCGTCGGCGCGGATGCGCCGACGCCGGATCCAGTGCACAAACGTCGCACGATCCGGAGTCCCGTCCATGATTCTGCGCCCGACATCCCTCATGACGATCACTGCTGCCCTCGCGGCGGTTCCGGCCTTGGCGCAGTCCCCGAACCCGCATCCGACCACCGTCGTGGGCGTGGTGAGGACGGGCACCTCCGATTCCGCCATCGGCAAGTACTCCTTCGCGACGCGCGGCCCGGTCGCCGACAAGGTGTTCGCGGCCTGCAAGATGGACGACCTCTGCGATCTGACCGGCAGGGTCAGCGGCGAGACGCTCGTCGGGGTCGCCAGGATCACCCGGGTCCAGGACTTCGCCGGCCCGAAGGACCCGCTCCAATGGGTCTACTCCCGTTTCAAGGGCGGCGAAGGCGACTTCTGGCTTGAGAACGACGATCTCGGCCGCCTGTTCACGCCCAAGCTGACCGACCTCCTCCTGCGCTCCCGCCGCGCATCCGAGATCCTGCAGAGCGAGAGCGTCGGTGCGAGCCCGTGGATCGGGGCTCAGGAGTGGGACATCCGGGGCGTGAAGATCGAAGTCGACGACGTCGGGCCGGGCCGCGCCCTCGGGATCGTGACGTTCCGGAACTTCGTCGAGGAGAAGCCGAAGCCGCGCTCCACCACCTTCGACCTCGTCCGCACGCCCGAGGGCTGGCGCATCGACGACGTCCAGTTCCCCCGGGAATCCGCCTCCGCCCGGTTCAAGAGCCTGCGCATGTCGGAGATGCTCAAGGTCGAGATCGCCGAGGGGGACAAGGAGCTGCGGGACAAGAACGCCAAGGCCGCCGCGTCCGGCAGTCTGTGCGGGCTCGGAGAGGGAGAGGTGTTCACCTGCTCGGCGGGAGCCAAGCAGTACTCGATCTGCACCTCCGGGCAGAAGTTCGAGAAGCCGCATTCCTGGATCGAGTACCGGTCCGGCACGCCGGCCAAGCTGGATCTGGCCCACAGGAGCGTGAAGCCCGGGACCGGCGGCAGCTTCTACGGGAGCGCCACCCTGTTGGCGAAGGGCGAGCTCTCGTACGTGCGCTTCTCCCGGGAGGGCTACGACTACGTGGCGTTCGAGGACGAAAGCACCCGCCCCCAGCGTTCCGGCGTCGTCGTCCGGAAGGGCGACCGGAAGATCGCGGAGATCGTCTGCACGGGGGGCAAGAGCGGCACGATGCCGACGGCTGCAGGTGAGTTGCCCTCGAACCTCGTCGTCTCCGTACCCTTCGACGACGACCTGCTGCGGTAGCCGCGATCAGAACAGCGCGGGCAGCACGCGCCACGCGAGGGCGAGGCCCACGAGAGCCAGCAACGGTACGCCGCTGGCGAAGGCCGTGACCGGATCCAGCGCGAGACGGCGCCACGCAGGCGCCGCGACGAGGCCGCCTGGGCGAGAGACGTCCATGCAGTGGGGCAGCCGGAACGCGAGCCCTACCCCGTTTCGGCTCGCCGACCCAGGACGAGGCGACGTGGCGGTCGCAAGTCGTCGATCGCCGTGCGGCGCGCGCCATCGCGATGAAGACCGCCGCGCGCGGTGCGGTGGCGTTCGGTTCCTTCCCTGCATCATCGGGCACGTCCCCGTCGACGCGGGCGGGCTTGGGCCGCCGCGTCCCTGACTTCGTGATCGACAGACGCATGGCGGAGGCCTTCCTCGGAGGCGACCCTTCTAGCCCGCCGACGGCGATCCGACGATTCACGTAACGTTCGCGAGGTGCTCCGGTGGGTGCCTATCAGCCATCGGTGTTGCACGGACGCGACGAGGCCGTCAGCCGCCGGAACGCTGGGTGGCCTGCTGCGCCACGCGGAAGCCGAACTCGAGCAGAAGCATGTCCGCCAATTTGCGCATCATGGCCGTGCCTTCGGGCAATTCGGCGATGAGGTGGTGGAGAGCCATGCATGTCCTGGCTGCGTGTTCGAGCGGCGTGTCGCCTGCTTCGGGAGCGGCGTCCGGGGTGAGATCGACGATGACGCCGATGCCGCGCATGCACCCGTCCCGATCCGCCTCGAACCGCCCGCGCTCGGCGAGACGACGCTCGCCAGCGTCGGTCCGGACCGTGTACTCGACCTGGTGCCTGCCTCCGTTCAAGCCCGCGCCGACGAGCGCCGCCGCCAGCGAGAGCCTGTCCTTCGGCTCCATCCGGAGCGTCAGCACCTGCGCATCGAGGTCCAGGCCGCCCAGCTCGGCGTCGTCCAGGAGGAGCGCGGCGGCCGCAGCGTCGAGAACGATGCGGTCGCCGCGCCGCTCCCACGTACCTGCGTAACCTGCGGCCTCCAGGGCTTCACCCAATCGTTCCTCCGACATGTTCCGCCTCCTGCTGACGTAGGCTCAGGGTACCGGCGCCCCGTGGGCATGCCCGTCGCTCGGAGCGGCGATCCGCTCCCAGGCGATCCCGGGCCTGTCGGTCGGGCGATAGAGGCCGCCGAAGCGCTCCACGAGGCTTCTGACGGTTTGGCGTGCGCAGCCGTGATCGGCGATCCGCACGAAGGTCCTCGGCCCTTCGATGAGATCGCCCGTCTCCGCGACCGCCAGCTCTCCCGTCGCGCATTGCAGGCCGCGCAGCGCATGCGTCACGGGCTCCTGGAACACGACGAGAGCCCGTCCCGGCTCGGCGCCGTGACGGACGCGGATCGGTCCCATCCCCGGCATCCCACCCAGGATCTCGGCGAGCCGGTCGGGCTCGACGGTCCCTTCGACGATCCCCATGGACCAATGGTGGAGGTAATGCCGGACCATGGCTCGCGTTCGCGGGAAGGGATGGGTGGAAAGGAACGCGCGGGTCCTGCGCCGATCCGGCCAAGTCCGGTCCGACCGGATGCGCGGCAGCCGGTCGGCGGGCACGGATCAGGCGGCGCGGGCGAAGTGCCGCGGCAGGATGGCGTGTCCGCGCAGGCCGGCATGCCGGCGGACGCTGGCGAGGCTGTCCTCGGAGATCGGGACCTTCACGGCGATCGTGGGCTGTCCCTCGATCATCTGGGGAAGGCCGAGAGGCTTCGTGGTGAAGCCCACGCTGTGCACACGCGGCAGCCACCACGTCTCGGCCACCGCCGTGACGGTCTCGATCCCCTCGTCGAGGCAGTACTGCTGCATGGCCGCGAGGAGCCTGCAGTCCGTACGGCCGTAGCGCCGCTCCTTCACGACGAAGTAGCGGGTCCACTCCCGGACGTCCGGGCCGGAAGGGATCCCGCGGCTGACGTGGACGAGATGAGGGAAGACCTCCGAGATCATGTGGGGCCGGGTGGTCGGGTAGAGCCTCTGGCCTCCGACGAGCTTGCTGCCGTCGACGGCCAGCAGGTACACCGCGTGCTCGTCGTCGTAGGCGTCGACGTCGCGGCCGTCCGGCTTCCTGAGGGCCTCCCAGCCCTTCTCGCCGACGAAGATGTCGTGGCGGACCCGGTGGTGGAGCTCGATCAGGTCCGCATAGCGGGTGCGGTTCGCGTTCGTGATGACGTGGATGTCGGTCATTGCGCCGGGCTCGGTTCCAACTTCTGAGCCGGAAGCTACCGTCCGCAGCGCGCGTGTCGTTATTGCAGTTTCCTACAGGGTTTCCCTCTGGTCATGTGGCCGACCGGCCACGTTTCGTTGGCGGGTGTCGAAAGAGCGGCGCGCGGTCGGGGCCGCGGCTCCGTCAGACCCGGATGAACTTCGATTGCATCGCCCGGACGACCGCCTGCGTCCGGTTGGCCGCGCCGAGCTTGTGGGTGGCGTTGACGGCGTGGGCCAGGGCCGTCCGCTCCGTGATGTGCATGAGTTCGGCCGTGTCCCGCGAGGATTTGCCGAGCGCGGCCCAGGTGAGGACCTCCTGCTCGCGCTGGGTGAGCGGATTCGACGACGGGCGGCCTGGGCGGCGCCCGATCCGCCGCGCGCGCTCGAAGGCGTACATGGCGATCATGTGCACGGCAGGCTTCGTACGGCCGGAGAGATCGGGGGAGCGGCCGCTCATCGAGAAGCAGGCCTCGCACCCCTCGGGTCCATGGATCGGGACGCTGAACCCCTGGACCATGCCGAAGTCGTTGGCGCGCTGCATGACCTCGACCGCGCCAGGCTCGATCTCGGCGTCGAAGGGGGCCTCCTCCCACTGGAAGGGGGACGTCGTCGCCCGGCAGTTCCGGAACACGGGGTCCGCGTACATGTAGTTGTGTCCGGCATAGTGCTCGAACCAGCCTGCCGGCAGCCGCTCGATCAGCAGAACCTGCTCCAGGAGATCGTTCGGATTCGGAATTCCAGTGATCACGAAATGCTCGAAACCGAACTCTGCCAGTATCCGTGCCACGGAGGCGGATACCTGATCCTGGTCGTGGCAGTCGTCGAGGCCTTCCACGAAATCCAGGGCGCGCGCCGCGCAATCGTCGTAGACCCCGCTCACAGCGACCCCTTCGGAAGGCGACGGAGAAGCCGGTCTCCGACGACGCAGTTCCCGTCTATACACTCTCTGGTTGTGTCGTGCACGTTCATGAGGGTCTCCTAGACGCATGGCGCCGCGGCGTCATCCCCTTCGGGCGGCCCGGCGGTCATGGATCACGTCCGTGTCTCCCCGCGCCCGCACCCAGGTCGATGCCGATCTCGGAGGCGCCCGCCGCCGCGACGGCTTCGCACGCCTCCAGCAGCGCGACCGGACAGCGGATGCCGACCGCGACGCGACGGACCGCCTCGTCCTCCATCCCCGGGAAGCACGTCGCGTCGTACGCAAGGATGCGCCGGAGGGCCGCGTTCTCCGCGTCCCGCGTGGCCGGGGCCGCGAAGGCGAACGCGGACATCGGCAGGCCGATTCCAGGATTGAAGATCTTCCAGGTCGTCATGGCGCCCGCGATGCGGCGTGCCATGGCGGGCTTCGGGGACGACGGCTCCGCCCGATCGCGTTCGGCGGCCCAGGTCTCGACGAGGGCGGGAGCCTGCGGGTCGCGCGCCAGGAGGACGAAGCTCGGCTCGCCGGGAAGCGGCACGCAGCACTCGCCCTCGCGGACGACCTCGCGCAATGCGGCCTCGATCCCTTCGACGAGTTGCGGGCGGACTTCTTCGGGCAAAAGATGCACGAAGCCCGCGACGACCGCCTCCGCCCGCCGCCGTATGGCATCGCCGCCTGCAGGAGAGGAACTGGACGTCACGGGCGCGCTCCTTCGTCGTCACCTGCGAGCTAGCACGGGGCCGGCGGGTACGCACGCCGAAGTCGGGTCGTTCCTTCAGACATGGTTGCGGAACGCTCTGGCGTCTTGCGCCGCCGCAGCCGAAACCCGGGACGGAATGCTGGAAAGGGATGGCGGCAATGCGCAACGCCTACGTCGCAGGTTTCGAAGCGACCTCGGACGATCTGATCGAGGTCCTCCGGGAGGCCGGCAGGGACGTCGGGTTCGACGAAGCCGACGCGCTGTTCGAGACGCACGTCGCGCCGCGGCTGGCGGAGGTCGGCGCCCGCGCGGTCGACGGAGGCGATGATCTCGAAGCCCAGACGGGCGCGGCCCGGCTGGCGATCGGAGAGATCCTGAAGGAGGCGGGCGTTCCGGCGGACGCGCCCCGACCCTGACGCCTCAGGCGACCCTCGCCTCGAGGGCGGGATTGCGGACCACGTAGCCGCGCCCCCAGACCGTCTCGATCCAGTTCTGGCCGCCGGAGGCGTTGGCGAGCTTCTTGCGCAGCTTGCAGATGAAGACGTCGATGATCTTCAGCTCGGGCTCGTCCATGCCCCCGTAGAGGTGGTTGAGGAACATCTCCTTGGTCAGCGTCGTGCCCTGGCGGAGCATCAGGAGTTCCAGCATCTGGTACTCCTTGCCCGTCACGTGCACCCTGTTCCCGGAGACCTCCACGGTCTTGGCATCCAGGTTGACGCTCAGGTCGCCCACCGTGACGACGGACTGGGCATGCCCCTTCGAGCGCCGCACGATCGCGTTGATGCGGGCGACGAGCTCGTCCTTGTGGAACGGTTTCACGACGTAGTCGTCGGCGCCCTGCCCGAGGCCTTTGACCTTGTCCTCGATGCCGCCCATGCCGGAGAGGATGAGGACCGGCGTCTCGACCCTCGCGACGCGGATCCGCCGGAGCACGTCGTAGCCGGTCATGTCGGGCAGGCCGAGATCCAGCAGAATGATGTCGTAGTCGTAGAGCTTGGCGAGATCGACCCCTTCCTCGCCCGTGTCGGTGGTGTAGGGGACGATCGACTCCGACCGGAGCATGAGTTCGATGCTTTGGGCGACGTTCGGGTCGTCCTCGATCAGAAGCGCCCGCATCCTCGTCTCCGGTGGTCGGCGTAGCGGACGTATGCACGTCCGAGTGACCACAGGGTAAAGCGGACCGGTTAACCGTCGGTTGCCCGGCCGGGCCGCGGGATCGGCTACGGACGAAACCGCCGGCGGAGCGACGGCTTCGGCGGGCGGCCCGGTCCGGAGGCGGCGGGTGCCGGCATCGCCTTGGACTGCGGCGCGCGCGCGGACTTGATCTCGCCCGCGAGCGCGGCGGCGGCCCGTCGACGCGAGAGGACGAGATCCTCCGTTTCCCTGATCGAGTTCTTTCGGATCGACACGCCGTCGGCGGAGAGCCGGGAGAAGACGCGGCCGAGTTCCGTCGACGCGAGCAGGGGAGAGACCGTGCAGCGGATGTCGATGGCGGTGCCCGAATGCGCGTCCGCGAGGCGGGGAAGATCCGTCGCGGTGGCATCCTCGACGGATCTGGCCAGAAGCGCCTCCACCGCGGCGCCCGTCTCGCCGGGGACGAGGTGGAGGCCGACGATCTCGACCGCGTAGGAGAACCGGCCCCGGCCCGCCACGAGCCTTCGTTCGACCACCGCCATTCCGGCCGGCGCCACGAGGTGGGCCTCCAGCCCCCGTCCCACGATGTGGACCGTGCGGGCGAACAGGGGATCGGCCCGCAGGGTGACCGCGCCGGCGAGATCGGGCCTGCCGCACAGGCAGAGCAGATCGGCCGCGGCGTCCTCCTCGACCGTCACGCGATGCCATTCGGTTCGGGGGACCCGCTCGCCGTCGACGAGCTTGTGCCAGCCCGGCTCGTCGGCGGCACCGAGCGCGTCCTCGTCCGGCGCGGGCCAGAAGAGGTCGGCGGTCGAGGAGATCAACCCGAAGGGACTGGCGGGCAGGTCCTCGCGAGCCAGCATCTCGCGCCCGAACTTCCCGAGGTCGGCTCCCGACAGCACCGTGGCCTGCACGATGCACAGGGCGATCTCCTCGATCATCCTGGCCACGACCGCCGCACGCCCACGATGGTCGAGGTCCGCCGAGAGCGCGGCGGCCGCGGAG
The DNA here is from genome assembly GCF_022179285.1 of Methylobacterium hispanicum. Lineage (GTDB taxonomy): Bacteria > Pseudomonadota > Alphaproteobacteria > Rhizobiales > Beijerinckiaceae > Methylobacterium > Methylobacterium hispanicum. The sequence goes on from NZ_BPQO01000011.1 coordinate 98,551, forward strand.
CGCAGCGCTTCGGGCGAGGCGGCGGTCTCGGCGGAGAAGAGCGTCTTCACCGCTCCCAGAGCGCCCTCCGGACCGTCGTCGGGGGCCGCCCTGAGGGCCTGCAGCGAGAGCAGGACGACCGTCAGTGCGGGCCACGCCGGATGGCGGGGCCTGGAGAACAACCCGTGCAGGACGCGACGCAGTTCGGGCAAGGCCGCCGCGACCAGGGCGACTTGCTCGGGCGTGCCGGCGGCCGCGATGGCGCCCCTGGCCATGTCGACCCCCATGTCGGACAGGAGCGCGGGCGACATCGAGACTTCGTCGACGAGGGCGCGACCGAGTTCCGCGAAGCCCCCTTCCCGCGCCAGTGCGACGAGATCCCCGGCATGTCCGGGGCGGAGCGGCATCCAGCCGCGCGAGATGCCGAACGCGGCAGCCACGTCGTCCTCCGACGGGGCCGGTCGGCTGCCCAGGACGGCTCCCAGACGCAGGGACACCGCCATCGCCTTGGATGGATCGCAGGGAAGGGAATAGCACTTCGAGACCGCCTCCGCGGCGGCCTGGACGTTCCAGGTCCCCGGGTTGGCCTCCCAATCCTCGCGGCCGAACCCGGCGGCGAAGACCCTGTCGATCCTGGACTTCATCGGGGCCATGCCGAGGACGGCGGCCGCCGCTTCGCGCAGCGCGGTCTCCGCTCCCTCGCGGGACGGACCCGTCTGGATGCTGGTCGAGGTCTCCACTGGGGCTCCCGCTTCGGCCTGCGGGTAGGGGGGGCGGAGGGGGATCCTCCGACCGGACCGCCGGATCGTCCCCGTCGCGACGGGAGGCTCGGCGCTGTATCTCCGCAGAGCCGGGAAGTTGTTCGTGACGCCCGTCCAAGTCAAGCGGCGAGGAGCTCCTACCGCGGAAGGGCGGGGGTCAACGGTTGGCCGCCCGCACGTACGCCTCGACCGCCGCGAAATGCGGGAGGACGGCGAAGAGATGCTTGACCGGATAGATCGCGGCCTCCGCGCGGATCGGTCCGGATACTGCCGCGATGGGAAGCCACGGCATCGCCCGTGCCGCATCGGCGTCGACGGCACCCACGAAGGACGACGAGGTCAACCGGCTGGTGGACGGCGACAGGGCCAGGAGAGCGGCGAAGACCGCGGCCATGGAAAGCCCGATCCGCAGATGCCGGCCGCGCCGCGAGCGTCCCGCGTTCCCCGGCAGCCGCTGCGCGCGCAGGATCAGGGCGTAGTTCGAAAATTTGAAGACGTGGACCAGGATGCCGAGGAGCGAGAGGAAAAGAGCGACCGGAGGAACCAGGGAAGCCCGGAAGACGTCGCGTCCCAGGGATCCGTTCGTCCGCCCGTCGGCGAACGAGGCGGGATCGCCCACGTAGGCGGCCGAGAGCTTGCGCTGCACGGACTCCGACACCGGACGGTAGACGTTCTTCTCGAATGCGGCGCCCCGAGCGTCGACGGGCAGCATGGGCGTCGAGGCGTCGAGACCGAGAAGCGACTTCATCTTCGCCTGCACGGGCCCCTGGGACGCGAACCGCTCGAACGTGTCGATGTCGCGCGGCAGCGCGCCCTCCGTCCCGAGGGCATCCCGCACCTTGGCGTCGAAGGCGGCCTCGGCGGGCGCGACGGCCTCGCCGAGGACCGCGCGCTTGAAATCGCCTTCGGAGCGCGGATCCTGATCGTCGCCGAGCTTCAGGCCCTTGTAGGCGAGCTTGGCCCGCAGGTTGCGGACTTCCGAGGGCGTGAAGCGCATCGTCTGCTCGGAGACCTTCAGCATGAACTCGCGCCACTCGTTCCAGCGTGCGTCCGCCTGCCTCTCTGCCGGCCCCAGCGCCGCCGTGCGGGCGGCGAGGCCGTCCCGATAGGCGCCGTACGCCTTGCGCAGTTCGACGAGGGCGGGCTCGAACTCCCTCTCCCGGAACCGAGCGGGACCGCCCAGCCGCTCCTCGACGTCGCGCCGCAGGAGTTCGCGAAAGCCCGGAGCCACGGATGCGAGCGCGTGGGGCGCCGCGATGCCGACGAGCGGAGCGGCGGCGGCGAACGCCTTCCACTCGGGACGCGCCAGGGAATCGGCCTCCAGGACCAAGCCGTCGATCCGCGGCTTGGCCGAGAACAGCTCCGTACGCAGGAGCTGCGCGTTGGCGGCGCGCTGCCGGGCGCTCGGCGAGGAAGCGGCGACGACGCCCTCGACGGCATGCCAGACGGCTTGGTGCGCCACGGGAACGACGAGGACGGCCGTCGCGACCAGAGCGAGGACGGTCCGACGCAGATCCGCCAGACCAGCGACGTAGCGGTCGAACAACCACCCCCAGACTACGATGAGGACCGCGAGTGCGGTGAAGATCCGGCCGGTCCATTCCAACCGGTCGACCTGCTCGCGGGTGGCGGCGGAGCCGACCACGTCGAGCACGAGGGAGCCGAAAGGAATCTCGAAGAGGAGGTAGAGGCCGGTGGCCGCCATCATCGCGAGGCAGGCGGTTCTCTGCCTCTCGACGGCTCCCCCGCGGGCTGCGGGCAGAACGGCGGCGGCTTGCGGGCCGAAGCCCCGGAGCTGGGGGGATGCGCTCAGGATCGTCATGGCCCGATCCTACGGCGGCGCCTTTTTAGGTCGGGTGTCGGCGAAACCGAAAATTCTACGGTTCCAACACCGGTTTCAGACGTTCCCGCCCGCCCATCCGAACGAACGCCGACAGAAGGCCCTTGCGGGCGTTGTCGTTGACGGCCCGAAGCGGCGGGATGCGTCCACCGATCCGCACGACTCTGCGGACGATCCTTCTCCGCCGCCGGCGGTCGGCGGCCCGCGAGCACGCGGCACCGATCAGCACGCCCCCGATCGCGGCCACGGGGAGAAGCATCTCGAAGATCATCGTCGTGTCCGGTTTTTGGGAGAAGCGACGCGGACCGAGGAGACCGCGCCGGTTCCTTCGCGGCAGGTGGTGCCCTGCATGGGCAGCGCGAACCCCGGCCGGTCCCGGCTCGGTGGGTGGCGCTCCGGCAGACGGGCCGCCATGCACCGAGCCGTCAGGCCGCCTGAGCGACGCGGCCTCCGTAGGAGAACGCGACCGCGCCGTCGGCCGCGGCGACGACGTCGCGTATCGCGGCGACGAGGTCCACGACGTCGATGCCGCCGCACACGAGCGGACCCTCGAACGGCTTGCCGCCGAGCGACCCGACCACGCCGCCGGCTCCGACGTGCAGGTCGACGACGAAGCGGCGGTTGTTGCGGTCGAAGACCGTGAAGTCGGCAGCGCCGTCGGCGTCGAGGCAGATGCGGGCGAAGTCGCCGTCCGCCAGCCGGACCCCGTAGAGACGCGATCCGTCGGCTGTGCCCTCGAGGCTCGGCCGAAGCGTCACTACGCCGGACGCGATCTCGCGCATCGCGGCGTGGAGGACGGCATGATCGATCGGGTTGACGATCATCGTGGGAAGTCTCCTGAGGGACGGGCGGTTGTCGGACCCGTTCCTTCGATCATGCCTTCGATCCCGGCATCTTGGAAGTGGCTTCGAAGGGGCGCGCCACGCCGCCGCGTTCACGGCGAGGGCGAAGGCGACGTGGCGTGCGCGACGAGGCGGTTCCATTCGGGCTCATCCGTCTCCAGGCCCGCCCCGCCAGCGGCCAGCGCGTGGGAGACCTCGTCGAGAACGGCCTCGCGGGTGTCGTCGGAGAGGTCCGGCCAGTGGGCTATGACGAGATCGACCGTCGAGCCGACGACGTGCGTGCCCCGCCCGACCGCATGGCGGACGTTCGCGAGGACGAGGGCGTCCAGCTGGCCCGCGGCCGGAGCGGCGTCCTGGGCGAGCACGGCGGCCGCGATGTCCTTCACGATCTGCGCCCGCTCGGGCGTGCCCGCCGTCGCAAGCGCCGCGAGCAGATCCTTCTGCTCGGGCGACAGGGTCCCGGCTAGCCGTCGGGCGGCGTTCAGGACGAGGTCGTAGGTGAGTTGATCGCCGGCGGCGGCCAGGGGATGCCGGAGCGGCCTGCGCTCGGCCGCGATCCTCTCGAGATCGGGCTCCCACGCACCGCCGAAGTCGTCTGTGACCTCGGCGTGGGCCGAGCCGTCGACGACTTGGTCCATCACCATGTGGAGGGCTTGCTCCATGTTGGTGGCGATCGTGTCGCCGGTGAACTGGATGTGGAACTGCTTCTCGGGCGGCTGCACGATACGATCTCCTCAGGCCGTGGGAGCGCCGTCGGACGGCGTGCTGCAGGTGTGGACGATGTCCCGGCGGACGGCCTCGACGTCGAAGAGGGCCTGCCCGAGCGCCTTGTCGACTTCGGTGACGTCGTCGTCGCCGAGTGCCGAGAGTTCCCGCCAGAGGAATTCGAACAGCCCGTCGCCCGTGCGGTGCTCCTCGACCGCCTTCGCGACCTCCGCCTCGTCGTCGGGGTCGAGGGGGAGGAGATCGACGTTCGGGTAGCTCTCGAGCAGCCGCTTCTGATACTTGTTGGCCTCGGCCATCGACGTCCGTTCCTTCGGTTCGCGCCGTGCGCCGGCGGGAGCTGCGACGGGACGTTCGGGGACGCTTCCGCAAATGTCGAGGTCGGCGGAAGGGCGATGCGGGAGGCTGCCATGGACGGTGAAGCGGGAGACGGAATGCGTGCCGCGACGGCCGCGGCGCTTCTGCGGCTCCATCGCGGTCTCGATGCCGAATGGCGTCGTCGGCGCATATCCGACGAGGCCTACCGGTTCGGCACGCGACGGGCACGGGATCTCTACCAGGCCGCCCGCAGCCCCGTGCGGGACGACGACGCGCTGCTGACGGAGATCGGGCAGATCATGCCCGCCCTCCTTGCGCTGCCGCGGCCGCCTTCGCCGGAGCTTCCTCCGCTTCCCGCCGGGCAGGTGGCCGTGGGGGAAGTCGTCGCGCTGCTGCGGCGGATCTTGGCAGGTTCGGCCGAGCCCGCGATGGTCGCGCCGCCGCTCGCCTGGAAGCAGCTCTACCACTCCGTCGGCGAATTGCGCGCCGACGGCTGGCTCCTGCGGCTGTTCGTTCGCGACGGAGGACTGAGCTATTGCCAGGGGGTCGTAGCTCCGGACGGCCGCCGGGCGGAGCACGAGGAGATGGACGGGCGGGAAGGCGAGCCCGTCGGGCTTCTCGAAGACGACGAGCAGGAACGCCTATGCGCTCTCGTCGATCGGCTCGACGCGGATCCGGACGCCACGCGGGAGGCGCTGCGGGGTGCGCGGGCCGACACGCCCTTGGAGCGCGAGATGCTGCGCGCCCGCCTCTCGGCGTGGCTCGCCCTGATGGGCGCGTCGGCCGAGGGCGGCCGATGCCGGCCCGAAGAGCAACTCGAACGGCTCCGGACGGGCGACGCGCGTCGGCTCGGCGCGGTCGATCTCGAGTTCCTCTGGGAGGTCGAGGAAATCCTGGCCCGGACGCCTCCCGCCAAGCCGTAGCCGCCGGTTCGGCAGGCCGGGGTCGGCGTCGGTGCGAGGCTCGACGCGGGCTTGTCCAATGCGCCGCGATCCGTTCTCCTGCAGCAGCCCTCCCGAGCGACTGCCTCGATGAAGATCATCACGGTTCCCGCCCCACCCGCGGCCGTCTTCGTCGACGAAGCCGTTCATCCCTGGCGAGGTCGGCTCTGGGCGCACCTCTTCTCGCCGGACTTGGAGGCTCTCCACGCGTTCGCGGACCGGTTGGGATTGCGACGCGACTGGTTCCAGCGCCCGCCGCGGGCGAGCTGGCCTCATTACGACGTCACGGCAGCCAAGAGAGCGCAGGCGATCAGGCTGGGGGCCCTGGCGGCCGACCGGCCGACTACGCTTGAGGTGGCATGGCTCCTCCAAGGCGCCCTGACACCCGCCCGGGAGGCGCGTCTGGCGGCCTACAGGGCCTCGCCGCCATCGGTCTCCGCAGCGTCCGTGCCTGCCGCCGCCCCAGTCCCCGAACAGATCGGCTTTCCGGGGTTCTGAAGGGGGAGCGAGCGTCGACGTGCCCCGTATCGGCCGCGGGGCGTGATTTTCAACCGGATTTCAACCGGAACTTGCATTCTTCGGGATGCCCTGGGGCGGGCGGGGTTGTGCGCGACTCAACGGGTGCTATCTCGGAGCCGCCCGACAGGAAGGCGCTGGTCGCCAACCGTTTCAGGAGAGGAACGAAGCAATGGCCAAAACCGCAGCAGCCTCCAAGAAGGCGGAGACCCCGAAGGCAGCCAAGGCCGAGGCCGGCGCCAAGCCGAACGCCCTGCAGAAGCCTCTGAAGCCCTCGGCGGAACTCGGCGCCATCGTCGGCACCGATCCGTTGCCCCGCGGCGAGGTGGTCAGCAAAGTCTGGGACTACATCAAGAAGCACAACCTCCAGAACCCGGAGAACAAGCGCGAGATCGTCGCCGACGACAAGCTCAAGAAGGTCTTCGGCAAGGACAAGTGCACGATGTTCGAGATGAACAAGCATCTCGCAGCGCATCTTTCCGCCTGAGAAGTGCAGCCCTCGGAGACGTGGCATCCGAGGACACCTTCCATGAGGTAAGTCGAATCAGACGGGATCGAGCATGACGTGCAAGTTCGATCCCCCGGATGCGTTCGCCCGATCCAGGGGTCGCGAGACCGACAACTCGCCCCTGGTCCCCGTGGTCGGGACTTCCGTATGAGCCAACGGACAGCCGTCGAACTGGCGAGCATGCCGCAGATCTCAGGCGGGCGGACAGGGCGCCGGAACGGCCGGGCGCATCCACCTGGCCCCGTCTCTACGTCAGCATCGCATCCCGAACCGAGATCGCCCCGTTCCGCACCGCTCCGGCTCCTCGACCATCGGCACGTTTCGACTCGGCACGAGAGTACGTCGCACGAGGAACGGCCATGCTTGTGGTGGCGTCATCGGAGATCCCTGAAACCGCGGCCTTCGAGGTAGGAGGCTGGGCAGTATGGCTGCCTGGATGATCGGCGGGACGGGGGTACGTGGTAGTCACGAATGTCCTTTGAGAGGCTGCCATCATCCAATTACACCTCTTGCCCCAAGGTTCAGGTCTCAGGCTAAACCCGCAGATGGAACGTGCAGGGCGAATTTCCGAGTGGTAACACTCTTTGACTGGTGATTTAGATCGATAGAGGGAGTAGGCATTGCCACTGGAAGCGGAGCCGGGCGGCGAAGTCGTTTTACCCCAGCAAGTGCGGGCGACATGGATCGCACTGAACGAAATACGACCGTTTGTGAGGCCTGCGCTGAAGGCTATTGATGATTTGAGGGAGAAAGGATTTCCCCCTGAGACAAAGGAAGAATTTCAGGCGCTGCACGCCGCAGTAAGTCGGCTCGACAATCGCCTGGAGATGAATGCTCTTTTGGAAGCGCCAGCGAGTCACCAAGTCATAGTTGCCGATTTTTCATTGCTGGAGTCGATAGCTGCGGCAACTAGATTGCCCTTTTTGGTAAAGATCGCTCTACGGAGGCATGAAACTAGGCAAAAAGCCAAACTCCAAAAAATGCTGGATCTTGAAGCCGCTGTGAAGACGCAAATGGCAGTCAATGCCGTAGACTTGGTGGTTCAGAAATCCAAATCGCTTGAAATAAAAGTTAGGCGTCATCCAAAATTCGATACGCCAACTTTCAAGTGCATTTCCGATAACGTTAAATGCATGGATGGTTATGGCAGTAGATCAGCCATATACAAAGGTTTTTGCGCTTTGGCATTTGGCGCGTGCATTGCTAAGCAACTCATACCATTCACGAAGGGGTGAGCTTGATACATGCCGCGGCAATTCGGACGGTGAAATGACTGGGGTCCTATGATGCCCTCGCTAGACGACCGCGTCACATGTGCATTCTCCAGCCGACCAAGAAGCAGATCCGCAGTTTCGAAGCCCATCGCGCCCTGAAGCCGCGGGCGAGTTCCGCACCATGCCTGATGGTCACGGCTTGCAGGTGGCGATCGTCCCGATTCACGTCGCAGACCTGCGCGACGTGCCGTGTGGTGGGCGCGACAACCCGATGGAGCCAAGCTCCCTTCGTCTGCGTCAGCTGTGGCCGCACCGCACACGCCGTCATCAACGCGTCGGTCAACATCACGCGGCGGTGGAACACGCCGTTGCAGGAAGTGGAGGGTTTGCATCGGCATACCCGCGGAGCGTCGACTGGACGAGGTCTTGCGATCTCCGAAGGTCCTCGTTGCTCACGGCAGGGAAGATGTTGAGAACCATCGAAGGAATGGACCGTTGACGCGCCGGCCTCCGGGTCCGATGCTGTCGGGATGAGGGATTCCCAGATGGCCGTCCAGAGCAGAAGCGACGAACAGAACCGCGCCCTCCTGACGCGGCTCAAGCCCGAGCACGAGACCCTTCGGCGCGCCCACATCCGTTCGGAGGCGGATGCGGAGCGCGCCGCCGCGGAACTCGCCCGGCTCGAGGCTGAAATCCTCGACAAGTACGGCACCACCGACGTCGACGCGCTCCAGAGCCGCATCGAGGCCGGGTGGCGGCGCAACACCGAAGCCGTGGACGCCTACCAAGCCGAGCTGGTCCGCGTCCGCGACGCCGCCGCACGGCTCGAGGCCGAGGACAGGGCGATCGAAGCGATCCTGAGGCAGCCGGGCACCCGCATCGCCGATCTGGGCAGGCTCCTCGACGAGCGCCTCGGCGCCGTATCCGCGCTCGTGGACGACGTCGCCGGAGCGGCCTGAGGCATGCACGCGACGTCCGAACCGGGCGGGCTCTCCGAGCTGCTGCGGACCTGCGCCCGCCTGTGCGCGCGCCGCGACGAACTCGTCGCCCTCGAGGCGGCGACCTGCGGGGAGGTGGCGCTCGCCAAGGGACGCCAGCTGATGCGTCCCGGCATCGAGAGTTTCATCGAGCGGCTGCAGGCCGATGCGCATCGGCGCAACGTCGGCAGCTACGAGGCGCTCCTGTCGCTGATCGCCCGCGAGGTCGTCCCGACCGCGGGGGAGGTCGGGCTCGAGCTCGGCGTGAAGCGCTCCCTGCCCGCCCTCGACATCTTCGTGCGCAAGCCGGAGGGCGGCCGTTCCGACATCTACGAGGATCAGGGCGGCGCCCTGACGAACGCGGTCTCCACGGGGCTGCGCCTGATCGCGGCGGTCAAGTCGGGACGGCGCAAGATCGTCGTGTTCGACGAGACCGACTGCTGGATCAAGCCGGAGCGCGTCCGGAGCTACCTGGAGGTCGTCCACCAGACGGCCCGCGAGCTCTCGCTCCAGACCATCCTGATCTCGCACCACGATCCGGCGTTCCTGCCCGAAGGCGTCCACTTGGCCCGCGTCGAGGGCATCCCCGACAGTCCCGAGGGCGTCCGGATCGAGAACGATCCGCGCCGGCACGCCTGGACCGACGACGAGCCCGGCATGCGCTACATCCGCATGCGGAACGTGCAGTCCCACGTCGACGCGGTGTTGCACCTCTGCCCCGGAGTCACCGGCGTCTGCGGCGACAACAACCTCGGCAAGAGCATCGTGAACCGCGCGTTGCGCGCGGTCTTCCACGGCGAGGGTCGGGAGGGCCTCGTGCGCGATCGGGGGGCCGCGGAGGCCGTGGTCGAGATCGGTCTCGAGCACGGCCGGATCCTGCGGTACGTCCGGCGTCTCAAGGGCAACCCGATCCAGTGCTGGACGCTCCTGGAGCCCGACGGCACCGTCCACGAAGGATGCGACGCAGGCGGCCGCGACGTTCCGGCGTGGGTGGCCGAGAAGGTCGGAATCGCGGACGACGAGCATCATTTCCAGCGCCAGAAGCTCCCTACCTTCCTCCTCGACCGCGGGCCGGCGGACCGGGCCTCCGTCCTCTCGATCGGACGCGAGAGCGAACTCATCCGGGTCATGCAGGACCTCCAGAAGGCGGACGTGACGGCCGACGCCCGGACGGTGCGGGAGGGCGAGCGCACGGTCGCCGCGCTCCGCGAGCGCATCGCGAGGCTCTCGTCCGCACTGGCGCTGGAGGTGGACTGCGCCGCGCTGGTCGGCCGTGCCGAAGCCGTGCAGCGGGAGGCCGAGACGCTCCGCGGGATGGAGCGGGACGCCGCTGCCCTCGTGGCCGCACGAACCAGGTCGGCGGTCCGCTCGGCCGCCGTGGCGGTCCACGCCCGTCTGCCGGAAGCCGACGCGGCGGATGAGGCCCTCGCCGCCCTCGCCGAGACCGCGGCCTGCGACGAAGCCGCGAGATCGATGGCCGGTCTGCGCGCCCGCGCATCGGCCCTGCGGGAGCGGGCGCGCCTTCTCGCGACCCTGCCCGACGACGTCCCGGCGCTGGAAGACGGAAGCGCGTGCGAGGCGCTCGTGCGCGGCATGCTGGCGGCCCGGGTGCGGGCATACCTGACGTCCGTCGGCGCCTGGGTCGGCAGCGGCCTCGCCGAGGCGCCCGAGCTGGGGACCGCGGCCGATGCCGCCGCCGACCTCGAGCGGCTGCGACAGGCCCGCCGGACCGCCCTGGCCGCCCATGAAGATCTCGCGGCGCTGCGGACGAAGCTCGTCGAGAACGAGCGCGCCTGCGCCGCCGCCATCCAGTCGCTCGGGGGACTCTGCCCGACCTGCGGCGCAGGCCTCGGGGACGCGAGCCACTTCCTGGCGCACGACATCGAAGACGCCGCATGACCGCCTGGACCGAACGACTGCCGGTGATCGATGCGGGAGGCCTGCTGTTCATCGGCGACCCCCATCTCGGCTCGACCAAGCCAGGTCGGCGCAAGGACGTCGATTACGGCGCGACGGTGCTCGGCGCCGTCGCCCAGGCGATCGCGATCGCCGACGCCCGCCGGCTCGTCCCCGTCTTCCTGGGCGACATCTACGACCGCCCGTACGTCGAGGACGAGCGCCTGAAGACGCGCCTGACCCGCATCCTGGCCGGGTGCTGGACCACGCCGGTGACCAACACGGGCAACCACGACAAGGCCAACGACATGCTGGAGGATTGCGACAGCCTCGCGCTCCTCGCGGCGGGGGGCACGATCTCGGTCGTCCGCACGAGCGGCCCGGTCTGCGTCTACCGGATCGGCGAACTCCGGGTCGGGCTCGGCGCGACGCCATACGGGCAGACCATTCCCACGGACGTCCGGGACGCCTTCCCCGAGGTGGACACCGTGGTCTGGATCACCCACCACGACGTCGCGCTGGAGGGAGCCTACCCGGGAGCGCTCGTGCCGCACGCGATCGAGGGATGCGCGCTCGTCGTCAACGGCCACATGCACCTGCGCAAGCCGCTCGTCACCTGCGGACCCACCGTCTGGTTCAACACGGGCAACATCACCCAGACCGCGGTCGACGCGCTGGACCACGTTCCGACGGTCTTCGAACTGACGGGGGACTGCGAGATCGTCCCGCACGTCCTCGATCTTCCGACCGGAACGGACCTGTTCGATCTGACCGGCCTGCAGATCGCTCCGGCGAAACCGACCGCCATCGGCGAGCCGATCGCGCGATCGGTCGTCGAGGCCGCGCCGGCGAGCGCGTTCGTCGAGCTTCTGAAGAACCAAGCAACGCTGGAGATGGGCCGGTCGGGAGACGGATCCCTGTTGCGAGAGGCCATCCAGACCCGTTTCGAGGCGGACGACGTCCCACCGGAAGTCCGGGCCGCGATCCTCTCGCTCTGGGCCCGGGCGTCGGACCAGATTGGGGCAACCGCGGGGAACTGAAGGGCGCCCGGACTACGCCCGGGGAACCGGCCCGCTCAAGGACGCGAGCCGCTCCTCCGCCGCCAGGGCGCGCGCATCCAGGCCCTGGGCCACCGTCTCGGACATCGCCGCCCTCCGGACGGCCGCGGCGTCGGCGAGTTCCGCCCGCGCGAGCGTCGTGCAGGCCCAGGCCGAGAAAGCGGCCCGCATCTCGACCGGGAATAGGCGCCGCACGTCCTCCAAGATGGCCTCCGCGGCGGCCATGTTGACCTCGGACCGGGGACGGACCTCATCCCAGCCGCCGCCCTGCGACCACCGGGCGGCGAGATGGAACGCGATCGGGCCGTCGGGGGAGGCCTTCAGGAGCGGAACGCCGACGATCGCGTCGAGGCGCACGACCGGGCCGGCCTGGATCTGCACGGTCACGGGGCCGAACTCCGTGTCGATGGCGGCTCCGAAGCCGTAGGCCGCATGTCGCGGTCCCAGAGCCTCGATCTCCTGCCGCGAGAGCCATTTCGGCGCCTGACGGGCGACGTGTTCGACGTCCCTGTCGAGATCGGGAATCGTGGGCCGATCCTCCGCCCCCCGCCCCCGCGCGGCTCCCGCCTCGAGCCTGAGGCGGCCCGCACCGAGTGCGAGCACATGGGCTTCCTCGTCCGCCAACAGGCGTCGCGCGTCCGCCAAGGCCGTGACGAGAACGGGATGTTCACGGACGTCAGGGCTGCGCCGACCGGGGGTTCCCGATCCCGCCAGCCACCAATCCACCCCGCTCTCGAAGTAGGCCGGCGTCCAGGGCGCATCGAGACCTTTGCGCGTGATGTCGAGGAGGTACGTCCCCTCGAGGCTCGCCGCGCCTTGGATGCGGCCCGGCACCCAGACGGACAGAACCGCCTCCTCCGGCGAGCGGATCATCATCCGGACGAGGTTCCTTCCGTGCCCGGGAATCTCCAGATCGGGCTCGAACCACCGGATCTCGTCGCGGCGCTTGGTCTGCATGGTGCGTCCTCCGTGGCTTCCGGGCTAACGAGGCTCGGCGCAACGCGCCAGCGCTTGTCCTTTGCAAGGAACCGCAGTGTCATCCCTCCGCCGGACGGGCGGGTTTTTCAGGAGAGCGAGATGACGGGCTACTTCCACCGGTCGGGGCTCGTCGCGCGCGAGGAGATCGAGGGGCGTGTCCGGCAACTGCTGGCGAGCGCCGAGACGGATCCGAGGCCGGCCATCCTCGACGAGATCGACGTCCTGCTCCATGCCGCCCACGTCGATCCGGCGGTGGAGACCCGGACGGGCGCGATGCCGCTGTCGCGGGCCTACCGGACCTTCCAGGGGTCCTCCGCCACGGTCTTCAAGGACGTGTTCGCCATCCCTTCCTACACCCGCTGCCGCGATGACGCGGAGGCGCTCGTGCGCGACATCGCCGGTCCCGGAACAGCCGCGGGCATCGCATCGGACGCGAGGGCCGAAGGTTGCGACGACCTGCTCGCGCTCCGCATCGTCCAGCGCTTCATGGACCCGGGGCGTCGCAACGTGCGGATCGCCCGACGCCTCGCGGCCTGAGCGGCTCGGCCATTCCTTCTTGACGGACGAGCGCATCCACTCGATCGTTCGACGGGACGAAGGAACAGTACCGCATGGCGCGCACAACTCTCACTCTGGCCGCGGCCGTCGCGGCGGCGTTCGCCGCGGCCACGGCCTCCGCGCAGAACGCGCCCGCCCCGCCGTCGGCGCAGGGCCCCGCTTCGCTCGCGCCCGCCACGTCGGCAGGTTCCGCGGAGCGGAGCGCCCGGAAGATCCGACGCCCGCAGCCTGCCGTCCCCGCCGCCGTATCCGCTCCGGCATCCCCCGATTCGATTCCGCGCGGTGCCGATGCGACGCCCCGGCGGCCGGGAGTCCCAGCCGGGGCGGCCACGCTCGCCGCCGCGCTGGCGCCGGATCTCCGCTCGTCGATCGGCGTCCAAAAGGCGATCTTCGTGCAGCGGTTCGTGGCCGAGAGCCTCTACCGGTTCGACCGCGACAACCGCAGGCTCGTCACCGCCGAGCAGCTCGCCCAGAACATCGCTCTGATGGAGAGGAACGTCCGCGAAGGCGCGGACCGGTGGTGGCGCGAGACCGACGGGGCGAAGGCCGGAAAGGTCGGCCGCGAAGATGCGCTCGCCGCGGCCGCCGAACAGTTCCGCAAGCAGACGGGCTTGGCCGCCGATCGGACCGAAACGCTCCAGCAGGCCGGCATCCGCGAAAGCTTCGAGCGCGGCGCGGCGCAGCAGTTCGCCCGCTTCGACGTCGACGGGAACGGGGTCGTCGACCGGTCCGAGGTGGATCTGCGCATCGCCGAGGAGATCGAGAGGATCGGGCGGTCGGCCCGCATCGCGAGAGCTCTCGTCGAGGACGGGACGCGCGGCCGCAAGGGCTACCTGGACCTCGACAAGGCGACGCTGGCGCTCGGAGAGGCCTTCGACGAGCTCGACGCGAACCGCGACGGTACTCTGGGGATGGAGGAGCTTCCCGCCGCGGCACGTGCGCCCGAGCCCAAGGCGCTCGCTGCCGCGAAGCCGCAACCCCAGCCCAGGACCGGCGCCGTCGCGGCCAAGCCTCCGGCCGCGATCGCCGCGGCGCCAAGCAGGCCCCCGGAGGCGCATCCGAAGACGCCGACTCCCAAGCAGGGCTCCACACCGGCCGCGTCGGCGCCCGCTCCGGATGCCCGATCCGGGGAAGCCACCGACGCGGCGGTGGCGCGTCAAGCGGTCAAGGTCCGCCCGCAGCCGAATCCGAAGCCCGCGCCCGCGGCCGCCCGGCAGCCCGGCCCCGGTCCTTCCTTCTTCTCCGAGCCGCTCCCGAAGGTGCGCGGCTACGGCGTCACCGGGGCCTCGTCGACGGAAGCCCGTTAGGCGGCGCAGGCCCCGGGGACCGGGGACGTTTCGGGCTGGGACGACAGGGCAGTCCGCAACGCGTCCGCCGAGATCCCGCCGACGACCGAGCCGTTCGGCTGCACGAGCGCCAGCAGGCGGACCTTCGCGCCTTCGCCGTCCATCTCGTAGAGCAGACGGGCGCCGCTCGCCTTGAGAACGAGCCCGTCCGGCAGTTCGCCGGGGCCGAAGTCGAGCATCGGGTCGGAAGCGACGTAGTCCCGCAGGGTGCGGATCTTCTCGCGCCGCGCCGCCGCGTCCCGACCGTTCGTCGCTTCCGCGGCGAGAGACGGGTCCGTGTCGAGCCGCAGGCGCACGAAGACGCGGAGAAAGCCGGGATCGAAGGAACGGCGACCGAAGGCGGGCGAAGGGGCGTCGCCGCACATCGCAAGCAGCGCGTCCTCGGCGGCCATGGGGCCCTTGTAGGGGCGGCGGGCGGTGAGCGCCTCGTAGACGTCGGCGATCTGGACGATCCGCGCCGCGAAGGGAATGTCCTCGCCCTTGAGCGCATGGTAGCCGTACCCGTCGTACCTTTCGTGATGGTAGCGGGCGATCACGGCATGAAGGGGAGGCGCGCCTTCGACGGAAAGGAGTGCGGCTCCGTAGGCCGCATGCAGCCGCATCTCCTCCGCCTCCGCCGGATCGAGGCGGCCGGGCTTGTAGAGGATGGCGTCGTCGATCGCGATCTTGCCGATGTCGTGCAGCCGTGCGGCCTCGTAGATTTCGGCCGCCGTTCCGGGATCCACGTTCAGCGCCCTGGCGAGGTTCCAGGCCAGGAGGGCGACCGCGTAGGCGTGGTCCGCGACCTCGGGCCGCCGAGCCGCCTCCTCACGCGCGTAGAAGGCCTCCCGCTGACGCCACGCCGGGAGGGCTGCGGCCTGCTCGATCAGGACGCGCGCCGCATGGTTCTCGATTGCGCCTGACAAGAGCCGCCCTCCGGTTGCCTGGGCATTGGAGCGGCTGTGGACGCAAGGCGCAAGCCGCGCCCCGGCCGGAGGGAGCGCCTCGGCTCCGTTCCTACGACGCCGCGCTTCCTGCGGGCGTGCTTCAGGCCGCGGGCTGCTCCGGAAGCCCGGCGTTCCGGCGCTCGCGGCCGATCTCGTCGAGCAGGAGGCCGAGGCGTTCGACTTCATCGACGGCCCCTTCCGCGACGGCTTGGTCGTGGGCTTCGACGATGTCCGCGATCTCCGCGGCGGTCATCGACGTGAGACGTTCTGCGCGCGGCGGCTGCTTCGGCCTGGGGAACTGCAAGACGATGCCCATCGGTTGGCCCTCAAATCTGCAACAGGCCGGGAGAGGCCCAGAAAAATGCCGCGGCTCCGGCCGCCGAAACGGCATCGCATGCGAGGCGCAGGCCGGGATCGCGCCTATCGCGCGGACCTCGCAGCAGCACCGTCCCGAACGCGATCCCGAAGACGGCCGCACACGGAACGGCGGCGGCGGCTGCGCCTGACAGGATCTGTCCGGCGAAAGCTCCCGTCGCGACGGCCGCAGCGGTGGCTGCCGCTTGTCCGACGAGCTCGGTATCGATCCACGTCCTCGCAACTTCCACGCAACCGACCTCCGACCGAAAGCCATCCTGCCCTAGGGGAATGAAGGAATCGTTGTCCCAATCGGGCCATGTTGACGGAACATTCCTTCGATGCGCTATTGGTTCCGCAGCGAAGGAGCGCACAGCCAGATGTCAGTCCCCATGTATCACGGTACGGTCGCTTCGAAGAAGGGCGGGCTCGTCTTCGCTCCCGCCGGAACGCCGGGCGAACTCTCGTCGGCGCGCATCGGCGACGTCGCTGCGGCGCTCGCCTCCGTGATCGACCTCGGAGGCCGCGAGATCCGCTGGTACGCCTGCGACGACTTCCGCAAACTCGGCCCCTCCGACGGACGGGTGGCGTTCCTCAACCCGCGCATGACCGACCTCCCCCGGGACGTCCTGCACCTCGCGGTCAACGTCGACCGCAAAGCCCTCAAGGCACCCTTCGAGGCGCTGGTCTGCGCGGTCGAGATCGCCGGCCGCTTCGTCGCGTTCGCCTCCGGACTCGGCGACTGCATCTCCCGTCCGGCGCTCGCCTGGGTCGCGGCCGCTGGCGCGATCGCGACGTCCCATCCCGATCTTTCCGTCCGGACCATCGCCCGCGGATCGACCAAGGGGCAGACGTCCGACGTCCAGTTCGCGCACGCCTATACGGCCACCGCCCTGAACCAGGAGTTCTCCCTGGCGGGTCTCGTGGCCGGACTGGCCGTCGCGCCCGACAAGGGGCTGAAGCGGCTCGTGGCGGACCTGGAGGCCATCAGGAAGAGCTTCGAGGTGGAGACCCTCCGGCTACCGGTCGCACCGGACGCTCTCGCGGCGCGCGTGCGCGTGGCAGCCTCGAACCTCCAGGCCGTCCCCGTCGATCTCGCGGCCTAGGAGCTCTTCGGGTCCCCGTCGAAGCGTGCGTCGCGTTCGACGGGGCCGCTCGACAGGCGTCTGAACGTCACCGGATCGATCTCGCTCACGCGGCCGCGCGTACGGATGAGCCGCGGCGCCATCATCGGATATTCCTTCGGCAGCCCGAACCGCCTGCGGTACGCCTCCGGATCCTCTCCGCGCGCGTCCGCGATGAAGCGGCCCAGGTTCCCGTGAGCCTTTCCGCCCGCGAGATCGATCACTGCGTCGGGGCTCACGCTGAGCGCCGGCGGCACGGCGGGGGCGTCGTCCGGCAGGGACGCCAGAGGCGGAGGAACGGCGACGGCACGCTTGCGCCGTGCCGCACCCTCAAGCGTCTCCGGGGCGAGCGATGCCGGAAGGGTGGCGTCGGTCTTCGCGCCGGCCGCGGGTGCGGCGGCCTCGACCGGCGCGGGAGGTTCGTCACGCTTGGCGTAGGCGGCCGCGACGACGGAGGCCCGCTCCTCGGGTGAGGCCAGGACGGCGGCGGGCGACATGGGTATGGGACCTGCGGCGCCGGCCGGCCGAGGCTCCGAAAGAGCCTTCAGCGTCCCATGCACCTCCAGGATGAGGGTTCGGAGCATCTCGGGGGGCACGTCGGATTTGGAAACGTGCGCGCGCACGAGGTCGGCCGTCAGGTCCAAGATGTCGACGTAAGGTACCCCTGATCCTGATTCCTGCATCTCGCCTGCCATTGGATGTCCCCTGGCACGCTCCGGAAGCGCGTCCAGAGTGCTTGTCGCACCGTCGCACCGATGCCGGTGCTCCGATCACTCGCGGCACCGCCAACGGTCAAGCTTCCCGCCGTCGGTAGGTCGCTCCCCATGCCGTTGGAAACTGCCGATGGTCCGCTTCGGCCGTCATGAGGTGGACGCAAAATCGCAGATCGGACCGGTCACGCAACTGGACGATCCCGAGCAGAGTGGAATGAATGACGAACCGATCGTCAACGAAGCGTGAAACCAACGCTGATTTGACTTCATCTAACGGTTAGCGCGACATGCTGCCGCAGGTTTGGAGCCGTCCAGCGGTTATCGGTGGATCGTCACGGAGATGGCGTCGGCACCGCATCCGTCGGGCGGGTCGCCCAGATCGCCTTGGTGAGCTGATCCGCGACGAAGGCCGAATGTCTCTCCGTCTCGTGCTCGCTTGGGACGAGGCGCATGAGAGTGGCACCTACTTCCGGGCCGTGCCTGCGCAGCACGGATGGTGCGGCGCCCCGCTCCGTGTCGCCCGCCTGCGCGGCAGGGCCGAAACCGTGTGCGAGGCCGCCGGTGCCCGTCATGGAGAGCCACACGTCGGCCAGCAGCTCGGAATCCACGAGAGCGCCGTGCTTCGTCCGCTGGGTCCGGTCGATGCCGAACCGCGTGCAGAGCGCGTCGAGGTTCGCCTTCGATCCGGCGGGAAGACGCCGGCGCGCCTCGACGAGCGAGTCCGTCACGCGCCCACGGTCGAGCGATGGCAGGGACAGGAGGCCGAACTCGAGATCGAAGAAGCCCAGATCGAACGGAGCGTTGTGGAAGATCGTCGGACTGTCCCCGATGAACTCCACGACGTCGGCCGCGACCGCGGCGAAGATGGGAGCATCCTTCAGCATCTCGTCGGTGATGCCGTGGATCGCGGTGGCATCCGCCGGTACCGGGCGCTCCGGGTTGACGTAGGTGTGGAAATGGCGGCCGGTGCGGAAGCCGTTCACGATCTCCACCAAGCCGATCTCGATGATGCGATCGCCGCTCCTCGGATCCGTGCCCGTGGTCTCCGTATCGCCTACGACGATCCGCTGGCTGTAGATCATACCGGCGTGCCCCTTTCAGAAGGAATGGTGATAGGATCCCGCGCCGCACCCGTCAACGAAGGAACGACCATGAGGTTCTCGACCCTTGCATGCCTCTGGGTCGGCGCATGCCTCGCCTCCTACCCGCTCGGCCAGGGAGCGGGGGCCCCCACGGGCCGCGTCGGGGATCTGGTCCGGGAACTCGCCGACGCGCGCGGCGGTCTCTCCGACGGCTGCGCATCCATGCTGCAGGACCTCGCCTCCGCTCAGATCCGCAGGTACGGCTCCTACGAGCAGCCGTCGCGGCCGCTCCACGCCCGCAAGGCGGCCGAGCGGCTCCAGGCCTACCTCGACGCCCATTGCCCGCTGGGACCGGCGCTCGCGATGCGGGCCGCGGCCCACGACGAGGCGGGGGCTTGGCGGGCGGCCGCCGGCCTGCCTCCTCTCGCGCTTGAGCCTTTCGCCGCCCCGGGCCATCCTTGAAGGAACGGAGTGACCGATGGGCGCGAGAATCAGCGAGTCCGAAGCCCGTCGGCTGGGCATCGCCTGCGCAGCCCCCGGCGCGAGGACGAAGGCGGCCGCAACCGGCCGGCGCGCCGCGCCTCCCCGGAAACCCGCCAAGGGCGGTCGGCTTCCGAATGCCCTCGCCCCTTTCCCCGAGGTCTCGTTCGCCGTCTCCCTCGAGCCGCGCCCCAAGGAACGACCCCGCACGTTCCTTCCGCCCGCCGAGCTCGCCAGGGCGTTCGCGGCCGCCCAGGGCAATCCGAGCCGCTTCCTCTCGATCGTCCGGGGCGGCGACGAGGATACACGGATCCGCCACCACACCTACACGCCGAAGCAGACTGCCGCCTTCGAGGGCGCCGTCCGGATGGCGGGAGCTGCGGCGATGCGCGGCCGCGAGCCCATCGCCGTCTCGATGGGCATCGACGCCATCCTGGCGTTCGATGGCGACGCCGGTCTCTGGCCGACGGACAACACGGACGGGGATCTGGACAACCTCGTGAAGGCCGTTCTCGACGCGGTGAACGGGGTCGTGTTCAAGGACGACCGTCTCGTGGTCGAGATGCGCCTCGCCAAGATCTGCCTGCCGGAGCCCGCCATCGCGCTGCGCGTCAGGCCCGCGGACCCGACCCTCGGAGGCCTCCTCGACCTCCTCACCCACGGAACCCGCCGGTGAACGCCTGCCTGCTCCCCGTCGCCGCCGCGGCGTTCCTGCTCGCGGGCGCGGCGCTGGCCGGCGAGGCCGTCCCGTACGACGGCGGCGAGGAGCCCGGAACCGTGGTGGTCGACACCCGCGGCCGGACGCTGCTCCTCGTCACGGGACCGGAGGACGCGATCGCGTACGACGTCGCGGTCGGGCGCCGCGACGAGCAGTGGACGGGCGTCGTCTACGTCGGCCGGAAGACCGAATGGCCCTCGTGGTCGCCCACGGCCGCGATGCGCCGCCGGGATCCGAAGCTGCCTGCTGTCGTGGCGGGCGGCTCCGGCAACCCGCTCGGGTCCAGGGCCCTCTACCTCTACGTGGACGGCAAGGACACCGCGTACCGGATTCACGGGACGAACGCGCCGGGTTCGATCGGCCGCGAAGCCTCGTCCGGCTGCATCCGCATGCGCAACGCGGACGTGGAGGATCTCTACGGGCGCGTCGACAAAGGCGCCCTCGTCGTGGTGCGCTGACCGCCGGCATCGGCTCCGCGGAACTCCGGGACGGTGCCGGCGGGTCCCGCCCGCCGGAAGGAGCGGGCCCGAGCCGAGCCTTTCGGCCCGCTCAGGCCCGCGGACCCGGGGCCGACGTCTCGGCGACGTCCGGCGGCGCGATCACGGTGCGCGCCCGTTCCACCCGTTCCTCAAGGGAAGTCGCCGACCAGCGCAGGCTCTCGACGACGCGCGCGGCGGCCTCGACGACCAGGGGGCGCACGGGGGCCGACATCTCGTTGATCTGCGAGAGAGCGTCGTCGAGGAGAGCCAGCGGCGGGGCGTGGCCGCAGCAGACGTAGGCTGCCGCGAGGTCGTGGGCGAGGTTCATGCCGCCGCCCGTCAGGGCGATGCCGACGAACTCCTCGCCGCCGATGCTGTAGCTGACGAGGCAGGTCGCTCCCCCGTGCTCCGCCATCCGCTGCGCCGCCGTCTCCTTGCTGGTCCCGTAGGCCATCTCGCAAGGCCAGACGTAGTTCATCATGGGCTGGTTGGCGTCCCGCCACTCGTCGTGCCCGCGGGTGCCCTCGAATTCCTCGATCGCAGCCTCCAGGCCCTCTTCGGTGGTCAAGTCCTCGTCGCCCTCGTAGCCGTGCTCCCGCAGAACGTCGGCCGTGGGCTTGGGATGAACGACGATGTCCTCGTAGTCGTTGTCGCTTCTGATCTTGTCCCAGTCGACGTGAATGGACGCGACGTCGCGGTGTCGGAGACCGAGGCGGGAGGCGTCGGTCGGGAGCGTGCAATCGGACATGATCGGTCTCTCGCGGGACGGGTGGGCCGGGGCGCGGACCCGAAGCTGGCGGGAAGCGGACGGCCTCCATGCCGCGGACCATAGGCGGCGGTCATGCAAGGCGCCACGACCTCACCGGCCGACGTCACCGGCCGCGGCGGGCCGGCATCCGCGAGGTCCGCGAGGCCTTGGCGGGCCTCAGATCGCCGTTCGGGGCGGCCGTGAGCTTGAGGTCGGCCTCGGCGATCAGCGCCGACGGGCCCGCCCCCAGGAAGGCTCCGAATCCGATGCGGTTCGTCGCGTAGGAGATCCGGACCCCGTTCCGGGCGCGGGTGAGCGCGACGTGCGCGAGGCGGCGTTCCTCGTCGACGCCTCCGCCGATCGGTCCGTTCCAGGCGTCGCCCGGCCGCCCCCGCATGCCCTCGTCGACGGCGCGAGGGTTGGGGAAGACGCCCGATTCCCAGCAGGGCAGGAAGACCTCGTCGAACTCGAGGCCCTTGGCGGCGTGGATCGTCGAGATCCTTACCCGGGCGCCCTCGCGCAGGCCCTCGAATTCGAGGTCCGACATCAGGGCAAGCGTCTCCAGGAACTCGTGCAGTTCGTCCGCGTCGCGGGCAGCGCGTCGCAGCATCGCCACCGTGGCGCGCCGCTCCTTCCTGTCGCCCTCGCTGCGGTCCAGGTGCTCCTCGTAGCCGGTGCGCGTCACCGCGATCTCGACGAGCCCTTCGGGCTTCGTGCCGGCGGCCCGGGCGTAGAGGAGGCGCAATCCCTCGGCCAGGGTCTCGAGCCTCTCGCGGGCCCGCTCCTCCAGATGCCCCGCCTCGGCTACGGCGAGGCAGGCCTCGTGGAACGTCCTGCCCGAGGCGGCGACGTGGCCGACGACCGCTTCGACGGCAGCCTGGCCGAGCCCGCTCGCGGGCTTGTTCGCGATCCGCCGGAAGGCGAGGTCGTCGCGGGGGCTCGTGGCGAGGCGCAGGAAGGCTACGACGTCCTTGGCCTCCTCGCGGTCCAGCGCGTTGCGGCCGCCGACCACCGCGAAGGGCACCTTCGCGCGCAGGAACGCCTCCTCGTAGGGCTTGAGCACCCAGGCGCTCCGCACGAGCACGGCGATCTTCGCCGGGTCGGCGCCGTCGGCGATCAGCTGCCGCGCGGCCTTGGCGACCCCGTGCGCCTCGGCCACCTCGGAATCGTAGGCCACGACCTGAGGAGCGGGGCCCGACCGACCCGATACGAGAGCGCCGGGACGCGCGCCCCCGTTCCAGCGCACGACCTCGTTGGCCGGCCGCAGGATCTCGTCGGTGCAGCGCCGGTTGCGGGTCAGGACATGGAGCTTCGCTCCGGCGCCCGCGATGGCCTGCATCGCTCCCGGGTAGGCCCCCTGGAAGGCCATGATGTTCTGGTTCTCGTCGCCGACCGCGAAGACGCTGTCCGCGGAGGCCGCGAGGGCTCGGGCGAAGCGGACCTGGACTGCGTTGGCGTCCTGCGCCTCGTCGACGAGGAGGTGGGCGACGGAACCCGCCTCGGCGCGGGAGATCCGGGAATCCTCCTCCAGGAGGACGAGCGCCTTCAGCACGAGATCGCCGAAATCGGCCATGTTGCGGACCTCCAGCGCGCGCTGGTAGGCGAGGTAGGTCGCCGCGAAGACCTCCTGGCTCTGATCGCGCCGTCCCCGGGCGGGGTCGGCCACCATCGAGGCGGTGAGACCCCACGACTTCCATCGGGCGATGGCCCTGGCGGCCTCGCGGACGAAGGCCGTCGTCTCGCGGCGCCGATCGCCGTCGTTCTCGGCGGAGAGCCGCTCCCAGTCCTCGTCGGAGAGAGCCGGATCGCGGTCCGGCAGCGGCACCGCCCGCAGGAGCCTCCGATCCTCGACGACGCTCCTGAGAAGCTCGGCGGCCTCGGCCTGGGGCAGGACCGTGAAGGATCGGTCCGGAAAGCCGGCATCCGAGGGGTGCCGGCGCAGGATGCGCGCGCCGATGGAATGGAACGTGCCCAGGCGCAGCGCCGCCGCCGCCGCGCCCGCGCTCGACCCGACGCGCTCCCGGATCTCGCGCGCCGCCTTGTTCGTGAAAGTCGTTCCGACGATCGACGAAGGATCGACGCCGCGCTCGCGAACGAGATGCGCGATCCGCGCGGTCAGCGTGCGGGTCTTGCCGGTGCCGGCGCCGGCCATCACGACATGGCCGCCGGCGACCGCGGCGGCGGCCGAGCGCTGCTCGGGATCCAGGTCGTCCAGAGGGGAACGAAGGAGTGAAACGAGATCCACCGGAACTCCGAAGCTGGGGCGCTATTTTCTTGACGGGTGCATCGCCCGGCGTCAAGTTTCGTTCCTTCGATACGCGGGGGACGCGCACCTGGGGCGCCCCCGGGGAGCTGGCGCCTTGCGTCGATTCCTTCTTCCATCGGCGCCTGCGCCGGAACACGACGGGCCATGACCGACCGACCGTTCGTCCACCTCAACGTCCTCAGCGATTTCTCCTTCTCGCACGGCACGCGCGGCGTCAGCGGCGTGAAGGAACTGGTCGCCCGCGCCGCCGCGCTCGGCCAGCCCGCGCTGGCCCTGACCGACGACATGAACATGTTCGGCGTCTACAAGTTCTCCTCGGCCGCGGCCGAGAAGGGGGTGCAGCCGATCGTCGGGACGAAGATCCGGGTTCGGGCGGGGGCGACGAACGTCTTCGGCACGATGCAGCTCCTCGCCCAGTCCGAGACCGGCTACGTCAATCTCTGCCGTCTCCTGAAGGTCGCGCTCTTTCCCGACGCCGAGGGTCGGATCTCCGCGCACAAGGACCGGTCCTACGTCCAGCTCGGCCATCTCCTCGACGCCGAGTACTCCCAGGACGTGATCTGCCTGTCGGGCGGCAAGGACGGCTTCATGTCCCGCATCTGGGACGCCGCCCGCCAGAACGCGCCGGGCGCGGCCGACTGGCTGTCCTGGGTCGAGGATCCGGGCGGTCTCGCGGCCATCTTCGGCGACCGCTTCTTCGTCGAGATCTGCCGAAACGGCGTGGAGACCGACGAGGATCTCGCCCGTGAGGCGTGGCTCATCGACACCGCCTACCGCCAGGGGCGCCCGGTCGTCGCCACCTCGCAGGTCCTCTACGCGGGCGAGGAGCGGCACGACGCCCTGGAGATCCTCTCCGCCGTCGCCCGCAAGGAGACGGGCTCCATCACGGTCGGCCCCGGCACCCTCCGGGCGCGGGTGGAGGCGCGCTACCACATGCGGAGCGACGCGGAGATGCGCGCGCTCTTCGCAGACCTGCCGACGGCCTGCGACAACGCGCTGGAGGTCGCGCGCTGCACCGCCTTCAAGGTCGCCAAGCGCAAGCCGCGCCTGCCGCGGTTCGACGCCGCCGGCCGCAGCGAGGAGGACGAACTCGTCCATCAAGCCCGAACGGGTCTGGAGGAACGCTTCGCCGAACTCGGCACCGGCGAGGAGGCGAGGCAGGAGTACCGCGACCGGCTCGAGTTCGAGCTCGACGTCATCGTCAAGATGAAGTTCCCGGGCTACTTCCTGATCGTCTCCGACTTCATCAAGTGGGCGCTCGCCCACGACGTGCCGGTGGGACCCGGCCGCGGCTCGGGCGCGGGCTCGCTCGTCGCCTACGCGCTGCGGATCACGAACCTCGATCCGCTCCGCTTCGGCCTCCTCTTCGAGCGCTTCCTCAACCCCGACCGCGTGTCGATGCCGGACTTCGACATCGACTTCTGCATCCAGGGCCGCGCCTCCGTCGTCCAGTACGTGCGAGAGCGCTACGGGAGCGACCTCGTCAGCCAGATCGCCTCCTTCGGCGAGATCAAGTCCAAGACGGCGATCAAGGACGCCGGACGGGTGCTCACGCACGAGCGGGACGGCGGCTACGGTTTCAACGAGACCGACGGGATGACCAAGCTCGTCCCGATGGTCCAGGGCAACCCGTACCCGCTCAAGCGCGCCTACGACGAGATCCACGACCTGCGCCAGTTCGTCGACGCCTCGGAGAAGACCCGCGTGCTGTTCGACAACGCGCGCAAGATCGAGGGCCTGCTGCGCCAGCGCGGGGTCCATGCCGCCGGCATCCTGATCGGCGACGTGCCCCTGGAGCAGCTGCTGCCGGTCACCTGGAACGCGACGGACGGCATGCCGCTCGCCCAGTTCGACCTCAAGGGCGCGGAGGACGTCGGGCTCGTGAAGTTCGACTTCCTGGGCCTCGAGACGCTCTCGATCCTGAAGCTCGCGCGGCAGTACGTGAAGGCCTCCCGGGGGGTCGAGCTCGACTTCGACAAGATCCCGCTCGACGACGCGGGCGTCTACGAGATCTTCGCGCGCGGCATGACGAACGCGATCTTCCAGTTCGAGAGCGGCGGCATGAAGCGCGCGCTCCGGGAGATGAAGCCGACGCGCATCGAGGATCTGATCGCAGCCAACGCGCTCTACCGGCCGGGCCCGATGGAGATGATCCCGGTCTACAACGACTGCAAGAACGGCCGCCAGGAGCCCGACTATCCCGAGCCGCGCGAGAAGACGAAGCCGATCCTGGAGGAGACCTTCGGGATCATGGTCTACCAGGAGCAGGTGATGGCCGTCGCCCGGGCCGTCGCGGGCCTGACGCTCGGCGAGGCCGATCTGCTGCGCCGCGCCATGGGCAAGAAGATCAAGGCGGAGATGGACGCTCAGAAGGCGGGCTTCGTGAAGGGCGCGCTGGCGAACGGAACGTCGGCGCGCACCGCGGAGGAGCTCTTCGACAAGATCGCGAAGTTCGCCGAGTACGGCTTCAACAAGAGCCACTCGGCGGCCTACGCGCTGATCGCCTACCACACGGGCTGGCTGAAGAAGCACTATCCGCACGAGTTCTACGCCGCGGCGCTCTCCTTCGGAGCGACCAAGACCGACGCCGCCGCCGAGATGTCCCTGGTCAAGGAGGATCTCGACGCCTTCGGGATCCCGCTGCTGCCCCCCGACGTGAACCGGTCGGTGGGGCGTTTCGCGCCGGAGCGCTCGGAGCAGGGCGCCGCCATCCGCTTCGGTCTCGTCGGCATCAAGGGCCTCTCGGGCGGCATCGACGCCATGGTGGCCGAGCGGGAGGCCAACGGCCCCTTCCGGACGGTCGCCGACTTCGGCCGCCGCACGGTGGGCCTGTTCAACCGCAGCCAGATCGAGAACCTCGCGGCCGTGGGCGCCTTCGCGGGCCTGCCGATCGTGGCCGGCGGGCCGCCGGAATCCAACCGCGCCAAGGCCGCGGCCGCCGCGCAGTTCTTCGCCAAGGGTGCGAAGCGCGAGGCGAAGTCGACCGACCAGTTCGGCCTGTTCGCGGCGGAGGAGACGGCCCGGGAGGAACTCCCGGCCGAGATGCACGCCACGGCCGAATGGCCCGACATCCCCGACCGCGAGTACCGTGCCGTCGGGTTCTACTTCGATCAGCACCCGCTCAAGATGCTCCGGCCGCGGATGGCGAAGGCCGACATGGAGAGCCCCGACGTCCGGGTCGGCACCCGCGGCTCGATCTACGAGGTCATGACGGCGCGGCGCGAGAGCGAGACGCGCGCGGTGGTCGTCGCGATGATCGAGAACGTGCGCAAGACGACGACGGAACGCGGGCCGCGCCTCGACGTCGAGGCCTCCGACACCGGGGGCAACTACCGCGTCTTCATCTACCCCAACCGGCGCGGCCAGACCCGGTCCCTGGACGAGATGCACGCGATCCTGGACGCGGCCCGGGGATCGCGCCAGCCCGCGGCGATCCTCGGGCGCATGGTCTGGCAGGCCGACGACCCGCGCCTCCACGTGGACGACGTGCAGCCCGCCAAGGACTTCCTCGCCCCGTACGCCACCGACGTGCGCATCGATCTCGACCCGCGGCGCATCCGGCTCGGCATGGCCGAGATGGGCGAGCTGCGGGCCCTGCAGCAGACCGCGTCCGAGGCCCGCGCCCGCCTCGAGCGGGCCGATGCCGGAAGCCAGGAAGCGCAGATCCGGGCCCGGGACGTGGCGGACGCCGAGGCCGCCGTGGAGACGCGTCGGCGCTCGCTCCTGGACGTGGCCGAGAACGCCCGCTTCGACCAGATCCTCGGGCTCGTCGAGCAGATGAAGCTGCCGCCCCATGCGCGGGAGGGCGTGCGCATCGACCTGTTCTGGATCCAGAACGGCCAGAAGCAGAAGCTCGCCCTCGACGGGCGCTTCGCGCTCACCACGGCCCGCAGGAAGGATCTCGAGGCCGTCGACATCGTCGAGCAGGTCCGGGAGTATCTGCGGGAGGACGTGAAGACCCAGGCGCCCGCCGGTGCCGCGACGCGGCGTCAAGCCGTGTCGCTCGCCCCCGCCGCCGTCCAGGCGGCCCGGCCCCGCGCGCGCACGCCGTCGGCTCCGCCGCCGCGGGTCGCCGTCTCCGCCCCCGTGATGCGATGACGCTCAGACGGGCGCGAAGCGCTCGCGGTAGCGCATCAGGATCGCGGTCCGGTCCGTCCTGTCCATGGTGATCAGGCGGTCCATGTCCCAGAGGAAGTTGATGTCGCGGCGCAGGAGGCCGGCGACGTAGAGCGCCATCTTCTTGTCGCCGCCCCAGGCCTGGGCGATCTCGGCCTCGCCGACGTTGAAGCTCTCGGGCACGTCGGCGATCTGAGGCACCAGTCCCAGGGTGACGGCGTCGCGGATGAACGCGTCCTTCTGCTCGTCGAACACGGCGCAGCGGACCCAGCCGATGCCGTAGGAGACCGGCGGGTAGCCGAGCTCCATCAACCGCGTCGCGTGGACGAACATCGTCCCCTTGTCGAAGCCGCGCACCCAGACGCCCTGCCACGAGGTGTGCGGGCGTTCCTCGCCCGCGCGTCCCTGGCTGCTCCGGCCCTTCTCCTCCGGCAGCGCGGCGGCGCGCCACAAGGCCTCCGCGACGATGCCGGCCGACCACGAGAAGTCCGAGAACCGGCCGCTCATGAAGTCGATGACGCCGTCCGAGCAACGGTCGACGATGGAGTCGCCGTAGGTCTCGCCGACGTAGGCGCCGCGCACGACGAGATCGGCGAACTTCGAGAGCTGCGTGAATTCGTTCTGCGGGATCCAGTTCCTGCTGCGGCGCTCGCTCTGGTTGGTCGCGTTGCCGAAGCCGAAGATCGGCGCGTGCCGGTCGTCCATCTTCTTCACGGCGATGTCGGAGAAGACCGGCTTCTCGCTGTCGACCACCCACTCCGACGGGGAGGCGAGCCGGCGCAGGCGGGACTTGTCGACGAACTCGAAGGGGCCCTGCGGCGCGGGCTGCTCGAGGATGCGCCACGCGTGCGTCAGGCGGGGGATGCGCAGGGTGATGCGCTTGGTGTCGCGGGGCGCGCGCACCATCGTGTTCGTGAATTCCTCGTAGGCCACGCCCCGCTTCAGCGCCTGCGCCGCCTCCTGGCGCGGATACTCGAATTCCGGGAGCAGGCCGCGCAGGTCGTCGCGCAGGGTCTTGCCCTTGAACGCCTCGTCGACGGACAGCCGCGGCCTGTTCTCGCGCAGGAGCCCGAAGGCGATGTTCATCACCCGGTAGAACAGCATGGTGAGGATCGCGCCGGCACGCTCCGGCGGCTCGTACTTCAGGTCGCAGTTCCACTCGCGGAGGGCCTCGCCGGGCCCGACCGGAAGGTACTTGTCGTGGCGGAGATGGGAGGCCTTCCACATCTCGGTCTTCCGGAAGAGCACCTCGTAGGGAAGGTTCGACCACCAGAGAACGTCCGTGGCGAGCTCGTGCGGCCCCGAGATGCGGTCGTAGGTCGTGCGGACCCCGTCCTCGGTCACCGTCGCGATCGCGTTTCCGGGGTCGTCCTGGGTGTCGTCGAAGATGACGACGCCGAACCGCCGGTCTGTCCCTTCCAAGGCCACGTGTCGCGCTCCTAGGCCTGGGGCAGGAAGGGCAGGGCGCCGAGGTAGAGCTTGAGGGTGGTCATCCAGGTTCGCGGCTGACGCGCCCCGAAGGGGCCGCCGGTGGAAAGCCAGAAGTCCACGATCTCGTTCATCCGGTCCTCGCCCGAGCCGCCCCTGCGGACGCCGGTCGGGAGGAGCCGGATGCCGTGGAGCCTCTCGTGGCGCTCCGCGTAGAGGTCGTCGGGCATCAGCATCATGATGTTGGCGAGGTCGGAGGGATTGCGGACGCCGCCCAGGAGCTCCTCGGCCTTGGCCCGCCGGTCGTCCAGACGCTTGAGGATCGCCGTGGCCACGTCCCTGTACTCCCGCAACACATCCTGGTCGGCGCGCGGACGCGCCGCGTCCGCCCCCGAGAGATCCGCCGCGCGTCGCGCGATCTGGCA
This sequence comes from Methylobacterium hispanicum, assembly GCF_022179285.1. Lineage (GTDB taxonomy): Bacteria > Pseudomonadota > Alphaproteobacteria > Rhizobiales > Beijerinckiaceae > Methylobacterium > Methylobacterium hispanicum. The sequence goes on from NZ_BPQO01000011.1 coordinate 127,865, forward strand.
GGCCCGCACGAGGCAGTTGAGGTCCGCCTGCTCCATCTCGGGGAGGAAGATCAGGACCCCTTCGCCCTTGTGCCCCGCGAGGCCGATGTGGAAGCAGGCGTGGCAGTACATGCAGGCGACCGCGAGGTTCTCGGGCCTGTTGTCGTGATGGTCGTCGTTGCGGTGATGGATCTCCTGCCATTTCTGCGATTGGAAGCCGCAGTACTGGCAGGTGTACTTCTGCGTATCGAGGACGCGCTGCCGACCCGTCTGGAAGACGTGGTCGGCTTCATGGGCGTCCGGGTCGTGCATGCGCCAACCCTGCGTCTTGCAGGACAGGACGATCGGCAGAAGCTTCTTCTGGGACATCGCGCGTCCGGACTCCTCACTGCTGGACGATCACGCCCTTGCCGACGACGACGACCCAGTCCGAACCGTAGCGGCGGATGGCCTTGACCTCGCCGACGCCCGGAATGATCTGGCCGACGCCCACCTCGACGACGCCGCCCCGGCCCTCGACGGAAGCGACGCCGCGGCTCACGCCCTTGAGCGAGAAGCCCTGCACGACCTTCGGCTTCGGCGGAGGCGTGCCGTCGTCGGCCGAGGCCTCCCGGTAGACCGCGCGGGACTCGCCCCGCCGGTCGGGGCGGCCCTGACGCTCGGTCGACGCCTCGCGCTGCACGCGCTCGGCGCGGCGGGGGTTCGTCTCGTCCCTGTCCGGCAGCGACGCCTGCGGACGCCGCGTCTCGCCGATGCGGCGCTCCAGGTCGCCCATCCGGTTGCGGAGATCGTCCCGCTCCGATTGCGCGGAGCGGGCGGCCTCGTCCTGTCGGCCGCGGAGCGCCGCGAGATCCGAGGCGATCGCGGCGAGCTTCGACTCGATGTCCGTCGACGGCACCGTGCGCCCGTTCAGTCCGCCGCCGAACGAGGGAGCGGACGCGGCGGCGGTGCGGGACGGCTCCGGCGGCGCGAATCCGGTGGCCGCCGGCTGCAACGCCGCGACCAGCTGCGGGGCCTGCGCCTGCGGGAGCTGGGCGGCCGGGAACGGCTGGGGCTGGATCTGGGCGGCGGGGAGCTGGGCCGCAGACGCCTGCGGCAGCGCGGAGCTCTGCGGCAGGCCCACCGGCCGGGGCTGCATGGGAAGCTCCGGCACGGAGACCGGCTGCTGTCCCGGAAGCGCGGGCAGGGCGGCGGCCGCCCCCGGAAGCGCCGGCCGCTGCTGCGCCTGCGCGGAGGGCGGAAAGGGGGGAAGCCCGGCGACCGGCTGCTTCGGCACAATCGGCGCGGCCGCCTGGATCGGCGCGACGTCGCCCGACGACAGCATGGGCGACAGGAGAGTCCAGCCGACGTAGCCGCCGCCGCCGATGGCCGCCGCCGCGGCGGCCGGGAGGGCGAAGCGCTTCAGACGATCGACCAGCGACGGCTTGGCCTCATCCTGCTCGTCCGCATTCTCCTCCTCCGGACCGGGCTCGTCGTCCAAAGTCAGCGCCGGATCGTCCTCCTGGCCATCGCCCTCCTCGTACGTCTCGTCCTCGCGGTAGAGGGAGCCCTTGGGGATCTCGCCCTGGCCCTCGTCGTCGCCGAACGGCATCACGACGTCGTCGTGACCGGCCGCCTCGGCGCGGTAGCTTCCCTTGGGCTCCGGCTCCTCGGCGCGCCGCCCGAGCGACGCGACGCTCCGGGCGCCGCCGAAGTTCGCGAACTCCTCGGCCGGATCGCCATCGGGTTCGCCGCCGCCGAAGCCGGCGCCCCGCGGGGTCGAGCCGCCGATCTCCTGCATGGACGCCCAGTCGCCCGGATCGGGCCGGTGGCCCTGAGCAGGCGGAGCGGATCGGACGGGCGCCTCGAAGGGAGGCGGCCCGCCGAAGGGGTCCCCTTCGAACTCGGGAAGATCGTCCGGTTCCGGCATCGCCTCCGGCCGCGGGCGCGCCGGAGCGGCCGAACGGACGGGAGCTGCCTGCCGCGAAGGCCCGGTCCCGAAGGCGTCGGCCGGATCGGGAGCTTCGTCCGCATCGAGGCCGAGGTCGAAGCCGGCGACGTCCATATCCTCGGGATCGCGGGCGGAGGCCCTTCTGTCCTTGGTCATTGCGGGGTCTCCGAGATCACAGGAAGAGGATGCCGACCGGCGTGCCGGCGCGGACCTTCACGGTCGTCGGGCGGGTGCCGAACACGGAGTTGAGCGTCGATCCGACCTGACCTGCGGCGGCGCCGCCCGCGACGAACAGCTGCTGCTTGGTGTTCAGCCTGGGCGTGGTGAAGGTCGAGCCGAACACGTCGCGGGTGTAGGTCGTGCCGCTCTGGGCCACGGCCTGTCCGAAGCCCTGCAGGAAGGCGGCGCTGAAGCCGAAGGCAACCTTCTCGAACAGGCGCCGGTCGACGTCCGTGGCCATCGCGGTGCCGAGCTTCTCGGTGTCCACGGCCACCGCCTTGAGCTGGACCACCCTGGCGGGCTTCCGGTTCTGGCGGTCCTCCGGGACCGTCATCCGATCGAACTCGAGGACCAGGGCCTCCTGCGCGACCCGGAAGGTGCCGATCAGACGCGAGCCGGCCAGCGGCCCCTGCAGGACCTGCACGAGAACGGGGCCGGGGGCGTCGGAGTTCGCCTCGCCGATCGTCTCGGCGTAGAGGATCGTCCCCGGCAGCGGCAGGGACGGGTCGAGCCCCGGGGGACCGGACGCGCCGGCGATCGTCTGCAGCTGCCGATCGCGCTCGCTCTCGGCCGCGACCTCCTTGTGGTCGTGGAAGTACGTGACCGACGCCGTTCCCGGCTTGTCCTCCGCGATGGCGCGCATCTGCTGGGCCATCAGCTCGACGAGCGGATTGCGCTCCGGTCCCGCCGACTGGATCGGGGCCCGGACCGGGTTGGTGTTGATCACCGGCGGGCGCGACACCAGCAGCGGGTCGACGGCCGGCGCCGGCTCGGAAGGCGCCGGAACCGCCAGCTGGACGGGCACGATCATCGGACCGTTGCCGTTCGGCACGGCGACGAGCGTCGGTTGGGTGCTCCCGCCGTCCCGCTCGGCCGCCTCCAGCCGCTGGCGATCGGCCGCGCGCAGGTTCTCCGCATATTGCGAGGAGACCTGGCTGCCGCCCTGGATCGTCTGGGTCGTCGGCGGGATCGCGATCTGGGACGAGGCCGGCTGCTCGCCGCCGCCGCCGAACATCACGATGCCGACGGCGCCGGCCATGACGACGCCTGAGAACACGAGGAACCTCCGACCGCCCTTGTTGCGGAAGACGCCGCTCTTCAGATTCGAAACGAAACCGCCCTCGGCCATCGCATCACCTCGAGATTCTGACGGTGGCCATCTGGCCGTCGCGGGAGACGATCAGGACGGGGGCATCCACGATCTGGTAGACGTTCACGCCCGAGACGTGGGACGACTTGGCCTTGAAGATCGGCGACAGGAGCTGGTTGGGCGTGCGCACGTAGAGCAGCCCGTCCATCCACCACGCCTCGACGTCGCCGCTCGTCGTGCGCATCCGCTCCGCGCCCCGGGGCGGGGTGCCGTCGAGGAAGGCGATCAGCGCTCCGTCGCTCGTCGGCGCCAGGGCCGCGCCGCCGACGGCGTCGACGGCGGCGTTCGGACCCCGCAGCTTCACCCGGACGTCCGCGCGGTAGTCGACCTGGGCGTCGCCGGTCCGCAGCGTGAAGGCGACCGGGACCGGATTGTTGACCAGGGTCACGATCATGTTGGACTCGAACTGCTGCTGCAGCGGAGAGATCACGACGATGTTCGTATCCCCGGGTTTGCCGGCGCTCTCGGCCTTGGCCGCGAGGTTGTTGCCGACCGTCACCGCCAGGACCGGCCAGGGGCGTCCCGTGATGTCGGAGAAGGTCAGCGAGGTGGCCTTGCCGGCCTGGACGCGCACGACGGGCGAGATCTCGCCCGGCTTGAGGGACACGTCGATCGAGCGGTTGATCGGCGTGCTGGGCGAGATCGGGAGGCTCTGCGCCTTGCGCTGCTCCTCCATGATCGTGCGGAATTTGCGGATCTGCTCGGGCGTCATCGGCCGCACGGCCTGCAGAGCCTGTTCGAGGGCTTCGTCCGAGACCGCGACGGGTTTGCCCGTGCCCGCTGGCGGAAGGGACGGAAGGTCGAGGCCCGCCGGCTGCGCGGACGCGGCGGCGGGCATAACGAGGAGCGCTGCCAGAAGCAGGGGTCCGATGCGCATGGATGTCACCGTGGGGAACGGACGCGTCGTCATGGCCGTCACCGGGCCACGATGGATTGGATGCCGAGGCTTTGCAGGTTCTCGGTCTCGGGTCGGCGGATGATGGTCGCTTCCACGAGGAAGCTCTGGCTCGCCCTGCCGGAGGCGCTCTCGTAGGTGACCAGCATGGGGATCTCGATGCGCCATGCGTACTTGCCCCCGATCAGGCCCTGCTGGACCACGACCGGCGCGGCGGTGGGCACGGCGGTCGACACGAACTTGCTGTTGATGATCGCGTCGAGGACGCCGCGGCCGCGCAGGGCTTCCTGGAAGCCTTTCCAGCCCGGCTCGGTGAAGTTGAACCGGATGTCCTGGAGCTGCTGCGGGTAGTTCGAGAAGCTGAGGGTGAAGGCGCCCGTCAGGGCGCTCGTAGCCCAGGTTAGCATCTCGTTCTGACTGTTGAGGGGCTTTTCCAGCGTGACGAGTTCCCGAACCCCGCCCATCGGGTCCTTCGCGATGACCTTCGTCTCGACGGGCCGGACCGCGAGGTAGACGTTGGCGACGGTGAGGAGCGCGATGAGACCCAGCGCGCAGTAGAGCGTGCGCAGCAGGAAGATGAAGCGCTCGCGGCTGTAGGCGGAGCGGCTCAGTTCGGTGGCGACCGCCTCGTCCTGGTGGTGGCGCGCCCCTTCCGACAGGACCGCGCCGCTCCGCGAGCGCATCGCGCGCGCGATCTCCTCGGGGTCCGCCTCGCGGACGGCGGAGCGGACGACGCCGACGTCGTGCGCGGAGGAACGCGCCGGCGCGGCGCGGCGCTGCCCTCTCGTTCCTTTGACGCGCGCGGCGTCCGCCATGGAATGGTTCCTCGGGGGTCGATGGTGAAGGAATGCCCGCCGCATTCCACGCAAGGGACGCTTTTTCCTTGACGCAGCTTCATTTGGTCCGAAGAGTTGGGTGGCGTCAACACGGTTCCGTTCCTTCGATATGCTCCAGCCTCAGTCCGAACGACGGCCCTGGGATGAGACAGATCTCGACCTCCTGATCCGTTGGTGGATGTGGGAGCCGAGCGTCGTCGTCATCGCGATCCTGCTCGGCCGCTCGACCTCGGCCGTCCAGACGATGGCCTCCCGCAAGGGTCTGCCGAGGCGCGACATCGAACCGGAGACGCATCGCCGTCGCTGGACCGAACAGGAGAACGCAGAATACGACGCCGAGAAGCGGCGCCTGCGGCGGGAGGACGGACGCACCCCGCTCGTCGAGCTCGCGCATGCCCTGCGCAAGAGCCTCGACACCGTGGCGATCCATTTCCTTCAGGAAGTGGGCACCACCGAGAACTTCCTGCGCCATGCATGGCTGCCCGAGCCTCCGCGGCTCGACGAGGGCCGCCAGTCGCGCCGTCTGGAATGCGCGCCCGTCGATCGGCGCAAGACGCCGATGATCCGCAAGTGCCTGAGCTGCGAGAAGGGCTTCTGGTCCGAGGGAGCTCACATCCGCCGATGCCCGAACTGCAAGGCGGAAGACGAAGGCTTCTAGGCGCCGCCCCGTACGGCCGCACCAAGGAACCGTACGCCCCGGCCGCAACTCTCGGGATGCCGTGCGCTCGCGCGAAGGAACGGCGACCGATCTCGGCCGTTTCCTTGCGGGCGCAGGCAACGTGCGCCGGGGGACCGTCTACCGGCCGTCGTGACATCCCAGACTGCCGTCTCCACGAGACGCACGACTCCGCGGCGCGGGCTGGACGTCGCGGACCGGTGCCGCCCCCGGACGGGAACATGCGGTCGGGAGCGCGCTTCCGACGGACATCGCGCCCTGGCTGCGCCGTCGCGCAGCGCGGTTACAGGTCCCCGTCCTCGCGGCCGGGGCTTCGGGAGGCAACGATGGGCGGATGTGAGGGCAAAGGTGCGCGTCGCCGGGAGACGGACGGCCGGCCCAAGCTCGGGCGGGTGGCAGCCCTGCGCATCGGCGCCGCCCTGAGGGACGTCTATGCCGCCCGGACGAGCCAGGCCGAGATGCCCGCCGACATCAGATGCCTGATCGGGAAGCTCGAGCAGGCGGACGCGGAAGGGCCCGCGTCCGCCTGACGTCGCCCGTCACATGCCCGGGGGACGGACCGCGACCGGACGGGGTGCCACGCGCATCCCGGCCTCGCCGCCCGCAAGACTCGGGCGCATCGGCGGAGCGCTCGCGGCGACCGGCGACGGCGAGACGGATCCCACGGACGGCATGCTCGGCGGAGCGCTTGCGGGCCGGGGCGGCATGGACGGCGCGGGACGCAGGTTCGGCATGGCCGGACGCGGCGGGATGCCGCCCGTCGGAAGGCCGGCGGCGACCGGCGTCGCGGGCGTCTCGACCACCACGGCCAGGGCGGCCGCCGCCGCGGCATCCAGGCCGTCGGCGTCCGAACCCTCCTCGTCGCTGCGGTCGTAGCCGATCCGCTCGCTGAACTCCCGCTCGAGGTCGGCCGCATCGTCGGTCGGCGCGCCCCAATCCTCTTCGTCGTAGGGAGGCGGCGTCTCGTCGTGCGGATCTGCGGCGGGGCCGTCATAGGGGGCGTCGGACGCGGGCGGGATCGGAGCCGAAGCCCGTACGGGAGACAGGGACGGACCGGCCCCGAACGGGTCCAGAACGTCCTCGGCTTGCGGCTCGTGCGCGCGGGCGACCTGCAACGGAAAATCGATCACGCGCCCGATCGGCGCCGCCGGTGCCTCGCCCACCGGGTTCTCCGGCGCGACCTGGGAGACGGGATCGGAAGACTCCTCGCGACCGGCATATGCCTCCTGCGCCTCGAACACGACATCCCTGACCGGCTCCGGATCCTGAGCCGGGAATTCAGGGGCCGACAGCTCCTCCAGCGAGGATGCCTGCTCGGGGATCAAGTCGTCGCGGGCATCCGCGCCCGAAGCGGATGCGGGCGAGGCGGCTTCGTCGCGGACCTCGTCGGGGGCGATCTCCGATCCGATCGCCTCCTGCGCACGGACGGGCCCGACGGCCGGGGCGGTCTCGCGCGCCGGCTCGGGAGCAGGAGGAGGCTCGACGCTCCGCTCGATGGCCGCGGCATCCATCCCGACGACCGCATCTTCGATCGGAAGAGGCGGGTTGGCCTGGAAGTGCGCGAAGGCCTCCTCGAAGAGCCTACGCCGCCAGTGGACCTTGCCGCGGTCGGCCTTGTAGGGGCTCGCGTCGAGCGTGAGGCCGTCGACCGCGGCGAGCGTGGCCTCCGCCATGATCTGTTCGGCTTCGGGACGCTTCAGCATGTCGAACGTCACGCCGAAGAAGTCGTCGGGCATGACCACGTCGTAGGCCGACAACCGCCGGGCGAGCATCTCCGTCAGGCTCGGCCGCTCGTCGTCCTGCGGGATCCGGCCGGTCTCGTGGGAAGGCGGCGAGGCCTGCTGGCCAGGAACGGCTGCCGGTCCGGCGGCCCTGGGCGGGGGGAGGGACGGGCTCCCGGACGGAGGCGCTCCGCCCAGGGCCGCGTGCGCCCCGCTCGGCGATCCGGGCGCCGGCGCGCCCTCGAGGCGCAGATCGTGCTCCTCGACGAGGAAGCCCTCGACGAACCCTTGTCCGAAGGCCGCGGCGCAGGCCTCCGGCTCCTGCTCGAAGGGCTTGCCGATGACGTCGAGCATCACTTCGACCACCTCGGGCCGACCTCCGATGACATCCGCGGTCATCTCGCGGGCCTCGGAACGAAGAGCGGCGTCGATCTCCGTCAGCCGGGCGATCTCGCGGCGGACGCGGAAGGAGGCGGCGAGGCGGAGTTCGACGGGCTCGAGAGCCTTCAGGCTGCTCATGGTTGCCATCCTGCGGGGTTCCGATCAGATCAGCGAGGAGAGGAAGAGGGCGAGGTCCGACGGGGTGCCCGTCGAGGAGTAGAGCTTGCCGTCCCGGCCGACGAAGCCGAGGAACGGCGTCTGCTGGATCGAGAAGCGCCTGATGAACTCGGCGTTGCCCTGGAGGACCCGCGTGGTCAGGTTCCACTTCTCGCTGTTGGGCTCGGGCGCCGGGCCGGCCTGCACGCCGTCGACGGAGCCGCGGCCCGCGAGCCACTCCTGACCCGGAAGGTCCGAGCCCAGGATGGCGCGGGCGGCCACGTCGCTCCCGGGCAGGCCGGCGATCATGATCACGCGCAGCTGGAGCTTGCCGCCCAGGACCAGCGGCTTCAGATCGTCCCAGGCGCGGTGGCAGAAACGGCAGTTCGGGTCGGCGACCATGTAGAGGGCGGGGGCCTTCTCGTCGCCGACGCGGAACCACGCCGCGTCGGCGACGGCCGCCTCGAATTCGGCCTTGTCGAGGCCGCTGACGTACCGGGCGGGCCCGGCCGCCGGAACAGCCGAGGCGGGCGCGGACTTGCCCGCGGGAGCCCGGGCGGGATGTCCGGCATCGGACTGGGCGTCCGTAGAGGAATGCTTCGCGTCGAGGGGCTTCGCGTCGAAGGGCTTGGCGGCGGGCTCGACCTTGCGCTCGGGGGCGGGCTCGATCTTCGCCGTCGGCGGCGCGGCCGGTCCCTCGGCCGGCTTGCCGCCGACGGAAGGAATGACCTCGCTGCCCTCCCGGACTTGGCGTTTGATGTCGTCGTTCGGTTCGCGGGAGGACTTGAGCGCCTCCTCGTAGCGCTGCTGCGCCTCGCGGAAGCGTTGCTGCATCTCGCCGATCTGCACGCCCGTCACGTTCATGCCGTCGCGTTTGAACATGAGCCCGGCCACGACGTGGTCGCCGTCGGGCGCGACGTAGAAGACCTGCTGCTTGCCGTTGGCGCTCTCGCCCAAGTACGCTTTGAGGCCCCCCTCGTCGCCGATGTAGGTGAGCTTCACGCCCTGGGTCTGGAGCCACGACAGCACGGGAGCCATCTCGGCGGCGCGCGCCGCGATCGGGTTGCGGGCGGCGGACGGGTTGACCGGTTCGTTGAGGAAGCTCTGCGCTTCCGCACCATGCGCGGCGAGATACAGGGCCGCTGCGATGACGGCGCGTGGTGGACGCATCGTGGTTCGTTCCTTCGTACCCTGCTCGTCCGCCGGGCGGCCGGCAAGCGGAATGCGGGCGTGGATCGGAAAGCTGGCCGATCATGGCCGCGTCCGCACGCACCTGTCAACGAAATTGGCCGGAATTGTTCCTTCGATCAACGTGCCTTGGCGAAGGAACGCTTACCGCCGCCCTGCGAAGCGCGCCCGCCGCGCGGACGGGCAGAGGGAGCTGTGCCTGCGCCGGCCGCCGGACGGCGACCACCATCGTCGGGGAAGATGCGGTTGTCGCAGTTGTCGCTCGCGCCGGCCTTCCAATTGGAGCAGGACAGGAACGGTTTGCCGCTGGTCTTGCCGGTCCGGCGCACCAACGTGCCTTTCCCGCACACCGTGCAGGGCTCTCCTTCGCCCTTGATCTTCGGTCCCTTCGCGGGCTTCTCGTCGAGCCACGCGAAATGCTGGCAGCCTTCGGGGTTCCCGCGGTCGACCGCGGAGCACATCGCGAACGGCCGCCCCTTGTTCGGGCCGTCCTTGCGGACGACCCCGCGCTTCAGAACGCCCTTCGAACAGACCGGGCAGGGCGTCTCGTCCTTCCACTCGAAGTGCTGGCAGCCCTCGGGCTTCTCACGGTCGACCTCGGAGCACATCAGGAAGGGCCGCCCCTTGTTGGGACCTTCCTTGCGCACGAGGCCACCCTTCAGGGTGCCTTTGCCGCAGGCCGGACAGGGGACGCCCTCGCCTTCGAGCGGAGCACGCTCCTTGAAGCCCTCGGGCCGGGTCCGGTACCGGCAGTTGTCCGCCCGGTCCTTGACCCAGTTGTCGCAACGCAGGAAGCGCCTGCCCTTGTAATCGTCCGCGAAGGGCCAGAGCTGAGTGACGAGACGCCCCGCCCCGCACTGCGGACATTCGCCGCCATGCCCGTCCAGAGGCTCGATGGAGAAGCCCTCCACCTTGATGGCGCCGGCCGCGATCGCCGTCTGCACCCGCTTGCGCACGAACTGGGTCTGCCGGTCCATGAACTGCGCCAGCGTGAACTCGCCGCTCTCCACGCGCTTGAGGAAGCTCTCCCACATCGCCGTGGTGTCGGGGGCGACGAGGTCCGAGGGCAGCAGGTCGACGAGCTGCCTCCCGGCCTCCGTCGAGACGAGGATCTTGCGCTTTCCCTTCTGTCTGCGGTCCAGGTACTTGGCGCGGATCAGCTTCTCGATCATCGAGGCCCGCGTCGCTTCCGTCCCGATGCCGTCGTTCTCGCGCAGGCGCCTGCGCACCTCGGGGTCCTGCACGTAGAGGTGGATCTTGGCCATGGCCTCGATGAGCGTGCCGTCGTCGAAAGAGACCGGCGGCTTCGTCCGCTTGGGATCGATGGAGCCAGCCTTCGCATCCACGCGATCACCCTGCTTCATCGAGGGCAGCGTGCCCTCGGCCTCCTCCTCCTCGTCCGCTTCTTCGGCGCCGAACACCATCTTCCAGCCCTGATCGACGACCCGCGTTCCGGTCGCCCTGAACCGCTCGCCCTCGCACAGGACGGTGGCGATGCTCGACACGTGGCGGAAGTCCGGATGGAACTGCGCGACGAAGGTGCGGGCGATCAGAAGGAAGACCTTGCGCTCGATCTCGCCCATCGCCGCGAGCTTCGAGGCGCTCGCCTCGGATGTCGGGATGATGCCGTGGTGGTCCGTGACCTTCTTGTCGTCGAAGGCGGGCGACTTCCGCCGCGGATCGGCCCGCCCGGCCGCGTCCCCGAGCTCGCGCACGCCCGCGAGATTGCGCAGGATGCCCGCGGCCTCGTCGCTGTGGATCGAGTTCGGCAGGTGCTGGCTGTCGGAGCGCGGGTAGGTGATGGCCTTGTGCTTCTCGTAGAGCTCCTGGGCGACGTCGAGCGTCTGCTGCGCGGTCAGGCCGAACTTCTGCGAACAGGCCTTCTGGAGCGTGGAGAGCGCGAAGGGCAGGGGCGGCGAGGTCGATTTCGGGGTCTCGGCATAGCTCTCGATCGTGCCGGTCTTGCCCGCGATCCGGGCGACGAGGGCCGTGGCGACGGCCTTGTCGAGGAGGCGGCCTTCCGGATCGAGGCCCTTGGTGTCCGGCGGGAACTGCCAAGCGGCCTTGAAGGTCCCGTTCTCGTGCACGAACGTGATGGAGGGAGCGAAGTGGTCGACGGCCTTGAAGGCCTCGATCTGCCGGTCGCGATCGACCACGAGCTTGAGGGTCGGCGTCTGCACCCGCCCCACGGAGACGCGGAAGCCGCGCGCCCCGCCCAGCTGGATCAGGAGGCCGAAGACGCGCGACATGTTCATGCCGAGGAGCCAGTCGGCGCGCTGGCGCGCCACCGCGGCCTCGTAGAGGTTCCTCTTCCTGTCGTTCGGGAACGCCCCGGCGACCGCGGTCGCCACGTCCTTCTCGACGAAGGAGCTGACCCAGATGCGCGAGACCTTCGGCGAGAACGGGTCGATGCCGTTCTCCAGGAGGATCTCGTCGACGATGAGCTGCCCCTCGCGCTCGGCGTCGCCGACGTTCACGAAGTGGTCGTAGCGTCGGATGCGCTCCTTCAGCACCGCGATCTGGTCGGCGATGTCGGCGTTCGGGACGAGCTTCCACCGCTCCGGGATCATCGGGAGCACGTCGAGGTTCCACCTGTCCCAGGTAGACGAATAGTCGCCCGGCTCGGCGGTGTCGTAGGCGTGGCCGATCGTCCAGGTGACGCAGTCGCTCCCGACCTCGATGAAGCCGCGGCCGGGGCTCTGCCGTTCGCCCGAGAGCGTCGCGAGCGCCGTGGCGATCGCCCTTCCGAGGGCCGGCTTCTCGGCTATGAACAGCCGTTGTGGCAAGGAATGAGTCCTTCGGACGGTGACCGGTCGCCGGAACTGTCGGCCGACGAAGGAACGGCGTCAAGCCGCGGCGCGCATCCGCCGACCCGCGACCGCGGTCCGATGATAGATCTGTCCCAGCGCCCGCCAAGCGGGGATCTTGTTCTGCCTGGCCTCGCGCCGGGCGCGGTCGTCGACGTCGGGGCCGAGCCGCTCGACGGCCCGCGCGATCTCGTCGGGCGTCGTCTCGCCGGCGTAGAGCGGATCGTAGAGGATGAGCGCGCAGGCCTTGATGGCGTCGGCCGAGAGCGGAGCGCAGCCGCCCTTCACGAGCGTTTCGAGGACGATCCGGGCCTTGGCCGGGTTGAGGGACGCCACGGCCGACTGCACCGCCCGCACCGAGACGATGTCGCCGACCTCGTAGGCGCCGTTGCGGGGCGGGCAGCGCAGGATGCGAGCACCGGCCTTGGCGACCGTGCGGGCGACGACCGCCGCTTCCTGGTCGCCCGCCGCGAGGGACGCGTGGAAGATCTGCATCGGGGTCACCGCCACCCGATCCTTGTTGTGTCCGATGAAGGCCTGGGCGCGGGAGGCCATGTCGGCGGCCTCGACCACCATCACGGGAATCCGCAGGACCTTCGGATGCGACGCGGCCGAGATGGCGGTGTGCTGGCCGTCGATGACGTGGAGGTGGCCCTCTGGGGTGCGCGTGACGACGGGTGGCTTGAAGCGCCGCCAATCGAAGATCCGCAGGATGCGACGGATGAGGGAGAAGGACCTCTCGGACAGCCCGCGTTGATACCGCTCGTCGACCCAGAGGTCGCGCGGATCGACGAGCTCGAAGACCGGCATCGGGGTATCCACGAAGCCGCAATCGGTCGAGGCGACGTTCAGGGGCTTGATCCTGCGGAGGACGGCGTCCATCGGCTCGCTCCATTCCTTCGATGCCGTTTGGTTCCTTCGGTAACCATGAATCCGCGCGATGAAATCCGCAAAGCGGAAAGCCCCTCCGAATGGTCGCACGTCGGCCTGCGCCGGCGTAAGCCGGTGGAGCCGGCGGAGCGACCGCCGATACGGACCACGGGATTTCGCCATGATGCGCCAATCGGCATTCGTTCTGCTCGCCATGCTGTGCGTCCCGCACGCGCAGGCTGCGCCCCGTGCCGACTACGAGGGGATCTGGGCCAGGACGGAGGCGGAATGCCGGGACCGCGATGGACCGAACTCCCGCACCTTGATCGAGATGGGCGGCAAGGACGGACCGCTCTTCGACCGGTACGAGAACCATTGTCGGATCGAGAGAGTCACCGGCGGAGCCGGCAGCCACGAGCTGACGCTGCGGTGCTTCGAATTCTGGGAGGAGTTCCGGAAGAACGGCGTGTCCAACCGAGCGACCGCGAGGCTCGTCCAGAAGAGCGCCCGGTCGCTCCGGATCGACGGCGAGTCCTACACCCGCTGCCGGCGGTGACGGCCTCGTGCCGCGCCGGTCACGGGCGGAGCGCTGCGGGAGCCGGGGTGTGAGGCTCCCCGAGTTCCAGGGCGGCCCTCACCTCGTGGCGGGCGCTCCACTTCCAGGCGGCCTTGAAGCCGGGGCCCCCATCGTGTTCGCGGGCCAGGGCTCGTGCCGCGGTCAGAACGCGTTTCAGACCGTCGGCGCCGGAGGCGTCCATGATCGCTTCCGCGTTCGCGCAATCGTGCCACCGGAGCACGTCGCCATCCGGGAGATCGGCAATGCCTGGGCGCAGGGTCTGGTCGACGGATTCCGCGAGACAGAGGGCGGCGGCGGGCGCCGAAACGTCCGGTACCGGGGCCTCGGGCGCGCTGATCACGCGGCCGCGTACCTGGGGCTCGCCGCCGAGGCGACGCGCCATCTCGAGCGCATCCTCCAGCCGGCCGAGACCGAACGCGTCGACGACCCGCTCCGCGGACCGGGATGGCCGTGAGAGTGCGACGACGTCGCCCCCGTTCGAGACGACCCAGGAGGGATGGGGCTGGCGGTAGGCCAGCCCCCGCGACGTCAGCAGGACGTTGCGGGCGACGACCGCCCGGAGTTCCTCCACGCGCGCGGGAACGGCCGACATGTCGAAGATGCCGTCGAGGTACGGATCGCCGACCCGGCCCTTCGGATCCGTGTTCCAGCTGTTCACCTTGGCGCCCGTGACGCCGTGCCGGTCCGTACGCTTCATCAGGTACCTGTTCTCGCTGGCCCCCTGCAGCACGTCGAGTTCGTGCGCGAGGTCCCGGAAAGGCTTCTGGTACCGGTCGAGACCGAACCGCAGGACGTACAGACCGCCGCCGAGACGCAGGTAGTCCAGGGTGCTGAAGCCGTCGAAATCCTCGACGTCGAAGACGCCGTCGGTCCTGGCCTTTCCCTCCTCGTCGTAGGGAATGCCGACGATCGTCAGCAGCGTGATGCGCATCGGCTTTCCGGTGGCCCGGCCGACCACGTCGAAAGTCGCCCCTATCTCCTTGCTGACGAGCGGCAGATCCGGGACCGCGTCGGGACAGGTCATCGATGCTCTCCGCCGGCGCCGGCGGCGGCGCCCTTCCGATCAGGCCGAGACGGCCGGGCGCCGCGACGGCGCCGGTTCGGCGTCGTTGGCCGCCGCCGTCTGAAGCGCGAGATGCCGGTAGCGTCCCGCGAAGTGCATCCGGCCGGCGAGGTCCAGAACGGCCGCGGCTGCCGACGCGCCGGCATCCAGGGGCAGGCGGTACTCTCGGAAGCCGCCATCGTCGCGCGAGGGCGCGCCCGAGACGGCGGCCAGGAAGGCCTCCGATGCGAGATAGGCCTTCGCGGCCTTGCGGTTGCGCCCGCCCGGCAACTGGATCACCAGCGAGCGCCCCTCGACCATCATCGATACGGCTTGGCTCTTGTCTGAGGCCGCCGTCGAATCCAGCCGCCCGCCCGCCCGCAGCACCGCCAGGGCGACGCGAGGCTCGGAGGTGCTGCCCGGAAGGTTCTGCAGTCGGTTCTGCTTGCTCTTGGGGATCAGGACGCCCTTGCGGCGGATGCCGTCCTCCCCCCTGAACGCCACGGCGCTGCCGAAGGTGCCCTCCGCGCTCTCGGCCGCCGCCCGCACTGCCGCCACGAGATTGCCGTCCAGGATCTTGCGCTCGACCTTCACCCGGCCGCCCGGGAGGGCGTCGAAGTTCGGCCAGCCCCTCTCGAGAGGTCTGCCCGGCAGCGGTTCGTTGAGGTTGTAGTTCTGCTCGCGCACCAGGGTCGCGATCGAGATCTCGCGCGGCTTCTCGTCCCCGGGGAGCACGTAGCGCACGGTCCAGCGTCCCGGCAGGTGCATTTCGTCGTTGCTCGGTCGGCGAACGTCGACGACGACGCCGGTGGTCTGACGCCCGTCCTCGTCCGGGGCCGAGAGCGAGAGGCCCGGTCGGACGTAGGCCAGGATCTCGCGGAACCGCTTGGCCCGCGCGTCGGCGATCTTGACGGAATTCGGCCCCTGGGCGCGCAGCGCGTGCTCCACGCTCTGGAAGCGCCGGGGCAGCGCGTGCTCGAGAAACTGCTCGCGCATCCGCTTGAGGTGCAGCACGTCCTCCTCGAACAGGCCGTAGCGCCGCTCGGCCCTCGCTCCCGCGCCCAGGCGCTGGTTGGCCTCCTCCACGGCGGCGGACACGTCGGCGCGCCGGAGGGGCTTCGTTTGCCGAAGGGTCTCGATCGTCGTGAGATAGACCGGGCGGCCGAAGACCTCGCCGTCGCGTGCGTCCGCGCCCGCGAACACCTCGCGCTCGACGACCCGCCACGCCCCTTCGAGCTCGCGCGAGCCGTGCGGGTGGCGCCCGATCGCCGCCAGTTCGCGCTCGCGATCCCCGTAGAGGTCGAGCATCTCGGCGAACAGCGCGTCCTGTTCGTCGGAGGGCAGGAGCACGAGGCGCTGGAGGATCTTGTTGACGAAATAGAGCTCGGCGTCGGCGGCCTCGGGATCGACCTTCATGGCGATGCACATCCGCTCCGCCAGGGATGGCCGCTCCTCCAGGAGGTTGCGGGCGATCTCGTTTCCGATGTCGTCGAGGATGTCGGGCACGTCCATCGCGGTCGCGTTGTCGGCGCTGCCCGAGACGTTCGCGGATAGGTCGGCGACCTTCTTGTTCTGCATGGCCAGCGGTCGGGCCTGCATGGGCAGGCCGGTGGAAAGCGTCGCGAAGCCCGGCTCGACGACCTGGCCGCGTCGATTGACCCGGCCCCAGAACTGGACGCGCTCGACGACGTTCGCCGGGATCTGGTGCTCGACCATGAGGCGGGGACGGCGGTCGGCGACCTTCTCGCTGGCGTGGAGCGAGAGGCCGGTCGAGCCGGCCCGGGTCACCACGAGACCGTCGATGCGACCGCCGTTGAACCCGGCGATGACCGTGTTGCGGTCCCGGGCCGGCATCGGCACGTAGCTTCCGCGCTCGACCTTCATGCCGCGCGCGGAGATCTCGTCCATCACCCAAGGGGCGGGAATCTCGCCCCGCTCGTGGAGATGGCGGCCGGCCGCCTCGACCCGGTCGCGGACCTCGTCGATCGGCGAGAAGGGCAGATCGGGAAACGCGTCGATCCGTGCGAGCAGGATCTCCCGGAGCGCCCGGACGTCGTCGTGCTCCGCCGGAACGCGTTCGGGATCCGCCTTGTCCCGCTTCACGATCAGCTGGGACATGCGGCCGACCATCAGGCGCAGCGCGTCCCGGAAGTCGGGCGGCCGCGCTCCCTCCTCGGCGGTGCCGTCGTCGGCTTCCGGGGGCTCCGCGCCGTCCGTTTCGCCATCGACCGGCTCGGGACGCTCGGCCGCCTCGGCGAGCTGGCGCATCAGCGCCTCCATCGTGGTCTCGATCACGACCACCGGCTTCACGCCGCCGCGCAGGCTCTCGACGCAGATCTCGACGCACTGGTCGACGAGCAACGCCGTCTGGAACTGGCGCAGGATGCCGGCGAGGCAGGCCCCGAAGTTGATGGTGTACCACTTCTCCTTCGCGGCCCTGCGCTCCGCTGCGTTGGCGGCTTGGCCGACGACGTCCTCGTTCTGCTCGTTCATGCGGTCGGCGAGGGCGTCGACGATGCGGGAGAGACGGGCAAGGTCGGCCAGGATCGGCGACAGGCTGTCGGCGTAGCTGCGGTTGCGCTCGATGCGGGAGAGGTCGTCCCGCACCTCGATGCGGATGTTCGAGAGGTCGTGCTCGCGCCGGATCAGCAGCCCCTCCTCGGCCAGCGCCTGCGAGAGCGCCTCCGCGAAGGCGTGCCCGCCGGCCTTGTAGAGGTGGGGGAGATCGGCGTCGCGAAGCGAGGGCGGCAGCACGGCGCGGTAGGTCGCGAGGTTCTCCGCACCCCGGGCGAAGGTGGCGGACGAGTAGGTCGAAGAGGCGGAGGTGGCCAGGATCCGCCCGATGCCGGCGGCGGTGGCGGAATCGCCGGCAGCGTTGTGGCACTCGTCGACGATGGCGTGGCCGTCCTCGACGCAGGCGGCGAGGAAATCGACCTTCGGTCCCGGCCGATTGAGCTGGCTGTAGGTGGCGAGGAAGAGGCTGCAGCCCTCGGGCGGCACGCCGGCGGCGACCACCTTCTTCAGTTCGGCCGGCCGGAGGGACATGTGCAGGACGTCGCCATCGGGCGAAGCCGTGTCGACGATGCGGGAGCCGGTGTTCAGGATGAAGGGGCGCCCCACCAGGGCGTCGCTGCCGATGTCACGCAGGTCGCGCCAGATGTCGGAGAAGAGGTTTTCCTTCTCGGTGAAGAACACGACCCGCCGCCCCGACAGGATGGACGCGCGGATGATGGCTGCCATCACCCGTCCCTTGCCGAGGCCCGTCTGGTCCGCGACGATCAGGCCGCGCCCCTTGTCGGCGGCGTGGATCGCGAGGGCGAAGGCGTCGATCTGCTCGGGGGAGAGCACCTCCGCCATCTGGGAGACCGACCAGCCGAGACGCCCGGCCGAGAACTCGTCGATGTCGCCGACCTCCTCGACGAGCCGCCCCAAGGCCCTGGCGGTCGGGCCCGCGAGGTTCGCCGGGATCATGGCGATGGGGCGTCCCACGCGGCTCGCGGGGACGTACTTCGCCTGGAACCGGTTCGGCCGATCCGAGTCGGCAACCTTGGTCAGGCTCTCGATCTCGTCGACGAGGTCGAGAGCGGGCCTCAGGCTGTCCGAAGCCGAGATCGTGACGTCCGCCGGAGTTCGGGAGAGGACCCGACCGGATCCCAGGGGGGAGGCGGGACGATCCCCGGGCGGAGACGCGGGGGCGGGCGGCTTGGCGGGCGCGAGCCGGACCGTCTCCCGAACGGGAGTCGCCGCAGGAGGCTTCGCGGACGGCATCCGGACCGGGAGCGGCAGCGGAGCGCGCGCCGCCGGACCTTGGATCGGCAACGGGGGCGTCGCCGCGGGCGCCGGCCGAGGCGATGGTGGGACCTGCGCCGGGCGGGGGGCGATGCGCGGCGGCGCGGATGCGATGCGGGGAACGGCCGATGCGACCGTCGGCGGTTGCGTGGACGCCGGAACCGGCGGGTTTTCGGCCGCAGGGTGGGAGGTGAAGGGCGACCTGTCCGCCCGGAAGTAGATGGCTTCCTCGGCCGTGCGGATGGCGATGATGCTGGGAAAGACCTGGCGCAGCCGCTCGATGTCCACGACGTCGCCGGGACGCGCATAGATCTCTTTGTCACGGACGATGCGTACGAAACCCATGCCCGCGAGGCGCTCGACCTGCTCGGACGACAGGCTGTTGCGGCAGTTCAGGACGGCGGCGGTCGCGCCGGCAGGTTCGCGGAAACGCGCGATGCGCAGGTGGGCGCCGTAGGTCGCGAGGTTGGGCCACGGTCTATGGGACATCGCCGGACAATGCCGCCTGTCGACGAAAGAAAGAAGAGGCGACTTGCGCCGCCCCTTCGGTATCGTTGCTTCTGCGCAGGTTCCCTACGGCCGGGGAGCCGAAGGAGCGGTTTCTTCGTTCGGCGCGGCCGCTCGCGGTTCGCGGACTTGCGGCGGGTCGACCTTGAGGCCACGCGCCTCGGCCCGGGCCGAGAAGAACTCGGCGACCTCCGGAAGTAGATTGTGCGTCGGGATCTCGGCCAGTGCGTAGAGCGGGGCCTGCCGCTGCATGGGTAGCGTCAGCGTCGAGAAGAAGGAACCGTCCTGCCCCTCGGCCTTGGGCTCCTGCCACCGGATGTGTGTGTGGCCGCGGGCGATCAGGTGGGCGAAGCGCTTCTTCTCCGGGTCCGGATTGATCGGCTCGAGTTCGAGCTTGAAGAACGAGGAGTCGTCCTTGTTCTTCTCGCGGTTGGCCGGAAGACTGTCTTGCCCCGTCCGGATGCGGACGATTGGGATGATCTCGATGAAGGGATTTTTCACCGGATCGTCCGGGTCGAAGAGGTTCTTGACGAAGTCCTGGTAGTACTGGTTCTCGGTGAACCGGGCGATCGCCTCCTCGGGGGTGGCATTCCGGTAGTTGCCCTCGCTCACCTCGATGCGGGGAAGGGTGAAGCGGGTCGCCTGGAACGCCTCGTCCTCGAAGCGATCCAGGTCGATGCCGCGCAGCACGAGGCCGGGATCGCCGCCGAGGTTGGCGGACGGAGTGGCGAGGTGCTCGGCGATGACCGCCAGGATGGCCTCGGGGGAGACGGCCTCGATCGTTCTGGCGTTGGTCACGTCGTACATGTAGCGGGCCTGGGTCTTGAAACCCCGATCGCTGGTGCGCTCGCTATCGACGCTGAAGTACTGGCCGTAGAGCAGCTGATCGATGCTCTGGGGCTCGCGGACCTTCACCGTGAGCCAGTTCATGACGACCTGGCCGGAGCGGCGGTCGAGGTACGCGCCCTCGGCGATGCCCTGGCCGCCGACCTGGGTCGGATCGAGGCGCGGCTTGGTCGAGCCGTAGAGCATGCTGTGAATGGTCAATCCGCGCTCAGGCAGGCGGCCTTGCTTGAACACCATCTCGGTGCCGGCGGGCTGCCCGAAGGCTTCCGTGAGGAGGATGGCCGTGAAGGTATCGTCGGTGGACGGCTTGAAGCGGTCCTTCACGTCGTAGCTGACGACCTCGTAGGCCACGTTCTGACGCGGGGGCAGCGGTCCGCCTGAGCCGCTGCTGCGAGACTGGAAACCCATTTTCGTTCCTTTCGGTCTAGGGCCTTATGGGACGCCCAGGTGCCATCCTGCCCGAGCCGAGCGGAGCGTCGGCGCGGTGCGCCGGAGATGAAGGAACCCGAAGGAACCGATCGCATCCGACTACCCGTTCAGGGAAGCGGAGGAGCATGAAAAGGTCAATGCGCCGCGAGGCGGCATTCTTTCGGGGGGTGCTCCGCCATCGCCGCAAGCACCGTGCGGACGACGGCGTCCGCTCTGTAGGGCTTGCACAGCACCGGAACGCCGCCGGCCGTGCCTTCCGGGAGGCTGCCGGTGACCATCACCCGCGCGAGGCCGGGCCGCAATCGCTCGGCTGCGGCGAGAAGCCCCAGCCCGTCCACACGACCCGGCATGTCGTAGTCCGTCACGAGCACGTCGAAGGAACCTCCCCCGAGGAGGCAGGCCATTCCCTGGTCGCCGTCGGCCGCCTCGACCACGTCGAAGCCGGCTTCCTCCAAGATGTCGCGCGCGATCTCCCTGACGGCGGGGTCGTCCTCGACGAGAAGCGCCTTCGGCATTGCTTCGACCCTCCCAACGCCGGGATGTCCGCGTCTGGACCCCCGCTCGGCCGAGACGTGGGAATCGGCTAGGGGAACCGATAGTGACAGAACGTCTGTGCCAAAAACTTGCGGGGCACGACCACCCCTTGGTTCCGCCCTGGGGGCGAGGAGTTGAAGGTGACGCTCCATACGGTACCATCGTCGCGGACGTTTGCCGTCGACCACAGGTCGATGTTCAGCGTTCCAGCCGAGACGCTGGTGGAACCACCCTGCTGTGAGCAGGGCCCTCCCACGCTCTCGTGCGGGGGGCAATAGACCTCACCGGGCGTCGTCGAAACGCTGATGAGTTCCCCCAAGTTCTTGCTGTAGCTATATGAATCTTCCATTTTCGAAAGATAGATCTGCGGCTCGCCGATGCCGCAACTGTTGGTAGGCTTGGGCACTACGGATGAGGTGTTGATTACCCCGAACTGAGAGCCCTGATAGGCCATCACCTCACCTGTGTCTTGGATCACGTACATGCCGCGAGCGACGTAGCTAGGTAGAAGGTCGCCAAGGCGAACGGCCGACGTCGCGGTGCCTGCTCGCGACTTCACCTCGGCATCGTACTGAGCGGAGATGTCCCGGATGTACTTCTGTGCCGCCTCGAAAGGCATGCCCTTGGCGGCGTTCAGAACCTGGGCCGAGCTTGGACTCGGCGTCGAGATGCCTTTCCCGACGGCGCTGCCGTAGACCATCGTGTCGGCGTTGAGGAAGTCGGGATTGAGCGTGGAGACGGTGGTCGTCGTCAAAGGTGAGACCGCGTAGTTCACGCCCTTCTTCGAGGCGAAGACGTCGGTATAGACCTGCCCTTCCACCACCGCGTCCCGACCGATCGTCGCGTCGCGCCCGACCGTCGCGTCCTGGGCCACGTCGAGGCTGCCCTGGCCGACCTTCAGGTCGCCCTGCAGCAGGGTCAGGCTCGGCTGCCCCGCCAGCCCGGCGCCGGCGATCGTCGCGCCTCTCCCGACGGAGAGATCGCGGCCCGTGGTCGTGTCGCGGTTGACTGAGAGATCGTCCTGGATGTCGATCCGGTTCGCCGTGCTGAGGTCGATCGAGTTGCCGCCCCCCGAGCCCGTGATGCGCTTCAGGTTGTTGATGTCGTTGGCGAGCATGTCGATGCTGGTGTGCATCCTGTTGGCCTCCGGCATGCCCGGCACGGCGAAGCGGTAGAGGAAGTCGGCCAGGATCGAGGTGCCGTCGAAGCCGAGCGTGGCGGCCACGTGCCCGGTCGTGGGAGCGGTGGCGCCCGCACCCGCGTAGTCGCCGGTGGGCGCGCGCCAGCCGCCGTAGGCGCCGATGATGTTGCCCTGCACGGTGCCGGCCGCGGTGTAGGCGGAGGCGGCCTGCGGGATGTAGCCGCCCTCCGCGCCCACGAGGGTGGCCACGCGCGGCAGGGAGCTGTCCGAGATGGCGTTGCCCCCGTAGGTGTTGACGAGGATCTCCAGACGCTCCGGGCCACCGACGGCGGCCGGCGCGCGCTTGATCACCTGGACCGCGTGCTGCTGGTTGTAGGCGTTGCGGTTCTGGAAGCTGCTCCCGAGGAATCCCGCCGACTGGAGATCCTGCAGCCCGCCCGCCGCCCCTTCGCCCGCGACGATGCCGATCTGGATCGGCGCGTTCAGCGGAGCCACGGCGACGATCTGCGGGTAGTTCGAGCGCACGTAGGCGGTCGCGGCGTCCGTGACCTCCTTCAATCGCACGGCGGTCGCCTTGTCCTTCGTGGCGAGCTGACTGTCGGCGGCCATCTGGGCGAAGCCGACGCCGGCGACGGCCACGATGCCGAGCGCTCCCGCGACCTCGATCAAGGTCAGACCGCGCTTGCGCCGGCGAAGCCGATGCAGGAGACGGAGCGGTTCCTTCTGTATGGAGCGGATGGACATCGGAACGGTCTCTCCGGACGTGCGCGGGTTCGGAAGCGGCTCGGGTGGGAGGTCTGCGACGCGCCTCATGGGGGCGTCGACGAACCGGTCTTGGATAGGCGCGTCGCCACCATCGGATCGCCGTCCTCCAGGACTGCGCCGCCCACGACCGGCGGGACGGCGAGGTTCAGCTGTCGGAGAGCACTTACGCGATCTTCGCGAAAGACGCTCCGCAGCACCATCCCGAGCTGCTCGTTGTAGCGGCCGGCGTTGGCCGCGCCGTGAAGGCGGGTCACCAGGGCCTCGGCGATGCGCCCCTTCTCGATCGGGGTCCCGATGCCGCGGTAGTAGGTCACGAACAGGTCCGCGCCGTCGTGGACGCTGAGGATCGTCTGTCCGTAGACGGTGGCGTCGCGCATGTGCAACGGCAGGGCCGCGGCCGGAAGGACGGGGCCCGACGGGCAGACGACCTCCTGGCAGAAGGCGAGGACCTGCTGGTGGTAGCTCGCCAGCTGCGTGGCGACCGCCTCCGCTCGCGCCGTGTCGACCGCGGCCCGCGCGTCCCCGCGCCAGTCCGTCACGGCGATCATTCCGGTCACGAACAGGAGGACATAGAGGATGTACACGCTCGTTCCTTCGTCCTCAGCGCCGCCTCTCGTCGGACGAAAGGAGCGGCGAGCGTCCCTGCTCGATCAGGATCTTCTGGGCCTCGAGTTCCTGCTTCAGCGCCGAGATGCTGCCTTCGCGGATCTTCGTCCGGATGGCGGGATCGTCGCCGACGAAAAGGAACTCGCCGCGCAGGAGCATGCCGTGCTCGGGATGGCGCTCCAGCTTCTGATGCACCACCGCGGACAGGCTATCAGAAAGAATGGACTGCACCAGATCCTTGTTCTCCAGGACCGAGGCGTACTTGATCAGCGACTGGATGGCGCCGATCGGCGAGTTGGCGTGGATCGTGGTGATCACGAGGTGGCCCGAGACCGCGAGGCGGATCGCCTCGTATGCGGCCTGGGAATCGCGCACCTCGCCGATCAGGATGAAGTTGGGAGACCACCGGAGGGCGTCCTTGATGTAGGGACCGAAGACGCCGTCCTCGACCGTGATCTGGTAGCAGCGGCCGTTCGGCCCCATGCGCCCCTCGAGGCCGAGCTCGGGCGGGTCCTCGACCGTCACGCCCACGCCGCCGGAGAAGGTGACGAAGGCCTGCAGCAGCGAGCTCGCGGTCGTGGTCTTGCCCTGGCCGGTCGCGCCCGCGAGAAGGATCAGGCCCTCCTTCTTCCGGGAGTTGGCGAAGCCCGCGAAGGTGTGGACGACGACCTTCGGCAGGCCCAGCGTGCCGAAGCCCGGCACCGGCGAAGGAACGCGGCGCAGGACGTAGGTGACGTTGTCCTGATGCTTCATGCGCGCGCAGCGGTAGCGGACCCCGTCGTGCTCGAGGGCGAAGTGCTTCTGCTTCTGCCCGCGTGCGAAGACGATCGGCATCACGTCGTTGAGGTCCGACACGACGCCGCGCGGGATCTGCGCGAGCACGCCCTTCGCCCCCGTGACGTTCTTGAGGAAGGCGGTGCCGTCCTCCGCGACGAAGAGGTCGGTGAACTCGAGATCGCGGAGGCGGAAGCCGTCCTTGTCGGCATGGCCCGCCGCCGCGAAGATCTCCTGCGGCGATCGGGGCAGGGAGGCCACGGTTCCTTCGGACATCACTGCACCCCGCTCTGGATCTGGGCAAGCACGCTCTGGAGACCCGCTCCGAGCCAGCCGATCACGAACGTCATCAGGACGAGCGCGACGTAGGCGAAGATCTTCATCTGACCCTGGACGCGCTGCACGCTCAGCTCGATCCACTTCACGCCCATCTTCTGCATGCGGACCTCGAACCCGGCGAGACCGGCGAAGGCGCGCAGATCCAGCACCGCCTCCTCGTCGGGGAAGGCGTGGCCCGCGAGATAGAGCGCCTCGCCGAGGTTGCGGCCGTTGGTCATCAGCTGCAGGGCCCGGCCGAGCCGCTCCCGGTACCATGGGTTCGCGTCGCGCAGCAGGGCGCGGAGCGTGTCGGTGAAGGTCACGTTGGCCTTCGTCATGGCCGACACGGTCAGCATGAAGCCGACGCCCACCGACATCCGGTAGAGGGAGAAGGGCGGCACCTTGTCGGCGTAGACGCGGATGCGCCCGGTCCAGCGCGGCATCGACCACATGCTGACCGCGACGCACGCGAAGAACGCGATGACGATCGGCATCAGCCAGATGTCGACGAAATCGGAAAGGAAGGCCAGCGAGCCGCCCGCGCCCGTCCACTTCTCGCGCGGGTACACCTCGTTGAAGGCCGGAACGACCATCACGCCGAAGATCACGAGGAAGCCCACGACGGCCGCCATCAGCAGCATCGGATAGGCCACGCCGCCCCAGATGGCTCCGCGGATCTTGGACATTCCCTCCTGGATCCTCAGGGCGTTCCGGAGGGCCTCCTCGACCTTGCCGGCCTCCTCGCCCGCCTTGATCACCATGCGGTCCGAGTCGGGGATCCATCCCTCCATGGCGTCGCCGAGCTTCACGCCGTCCCGCACCCGGGTACGCCACGTGTCGAGGGCGATCGCCGCGACCCGCTTCGGCTTGTTGCCGTCGTAGGAGGCGTGGACCCAGCAGATGTCGAGAGCCTCGGTCAGCTTGATGTTGTTGTGCAGCAGGTCGATCAGCTTCTCGTAGATGCGCGTGCGCTGGCCAGAGCCGAACTGCAGCCGGACGAAGCGCTCGTTGAGATCGTCCATGATGCTCATGGCTTGCTCCGGATGGCGATGTGGGGTGCGAGCGTCTCGATCCGCTTGGAATCGAAGTGGAACAGGGGGCCGACGCGCGAGATCTCCCGGGGGTCGACTTGGCCGCGCAGCATCTTGATGATCGCGTGCTCCAGCATGCCCACGCCCTTGAGATCCTGCTTCCAGTAGCGGATGGCCTCCAGCTTCTGCTGGGCGCGGATGTGGAGCATGAACTGCTCGTCGGGACGCAGCGTCTCGGCGACCACGGTCCGGCCGCGGTATCCCGGCGACTTCTTCCGGCAATGCTCGCAGCCTGCCGGGTTGGCGACGTGCACGTCCTGCAACCCGTCGGCGGCCTCGCAGATGATCTTGAGGTTGTCCCGGATGTCGGGGTGGATCACGTCCCAGGACCGCGAGAGGGGCGTCTTGCAGCTCGGGCAGAGCTCGCGCACGAGGCGCTGGGCGATCAGACCGGTGAACAAGGACGGATCTGCGACCCGGTAGTCCTCCAGACCCTTGTCGCGCAGGCGGTCGAGGATCGAGGCGGCGTCGTTCGTGTGCAGCGAGCACCACACTTGGTGACCGGTCATGCTCGCCTCGCAGGCGAGCTTGGCGGATGCCGCGTCGCGCACCTCGCCGATCATGATGACGTCGGGGTCCGAACGGAGCGCGGCCGCGATCGCCTTGCGGAAGGCCTCCGTGCGTTCCTCGTCCGTGTCGGCGTTCATCACCGCGAGCTGGATGGCGCCCTCGATGACGTACTCGGGCGGATCCTCGATCGTGATGATCTTTATCTCGCCCTTCTTCTCCCGGTAGAGCGTCCGCAAAGCGCGCTGCAGCGTCGTGGACTTGCCCGATCCGGTCGGCCCCGAGATGACGACGATGCCCGTCGAGAGCTGCCGCAGCAGGCGGATGTCGCGGATCTGGAAATCCTCGTAGCCGAGCTCGTCGACGTCGCGGTCGGATCCTTCCCGCTCGGCATAGAGGAGCCGGGTGACCATGTGGCGCCCGAGGCCGGGGATCGGGTTGAACTGCAGGCGGAGCGATTGGATGTCGGGCGGCAGCGAGATTCCGTGCTTCGGATCCGAGACCTGTGCGCCCTGGAAGTCGGTCAGCCGGTAGTTCACGTCGCTGACGCCCGCCATCGCGAAGGCCGCGGAGGCCATCTGATGGGCGTAGTTCGGCGTCAGCTGGGCGATCTCGGTGATGACGCCCTGGACCCGGAGCCGCACCGTCGCGGAATCCCGCCCGATGATCATGTCCACGTCGGAGGCCTTGAGCTCGGCCGCCTTCCGGACGAGATCGACGAAGGCCCGCTGCATCTTCATCTGGTCGGCGCCGCCTACGATCTGGTCGCGGCTGCGGCGGGTATGGGCGTCGTAGACCTTGCGGATGACGTCGAGATCGACGAGCCACTGGTGCTCGATGCGGACTCCGAGTCGCGCGATCAGGGCCCGCACGGCCATGACGTGCTGGTTGATCGGGTCGGTCCTCGGGACGAGCAGATAGCCGTTCTCCAGGACGACGCAGTGCTGGCGCTGCTCCTCCGTCGTCGTGATCGCGCCGCCAGGCGCGGTGAGGACGTCGCCCACGTAGGAGAGGATCTGGGTGACGACCCTCTGGTCGGCCGCCGTCGCCGCGGGGATCGTCACCTTGCGGCCGGGCTCGATGAAGCGCTCCGGGTCCGCGGACCTGCCGACGCCGTTCCCGAAGGTCTCGATGTCCCGAGCCGGCACCGCCGGCAACGTGCCCGCGCCGCGCGGCTCCGCGCGGTTGGGCCGGTCGGCGCGCTCCTGCTTCGGAAGCGACGTCTGCCGCGGCCGCGCGGCCGAGGGTTTGGGGCCGCGCGCCTTCGCCTGCTTCGGCTTCCCGGCGCGGAGCCTCAGCTTGCTCATGATGCTTTCGACGAACGCCATGGGGCCCCCTCGGTGCGGTGCGGGCTGGGCTGCGGCCTCAGCGCGAGCCGAAGCCGCCCATCGGGAGCGGGGACGCGCCGATCGGCATCTGGACCGTCCGGGCGGGGAGGCTCTGCGGGCCGGCCCCGGGCTGGGGCCGCATGCCCGGCACGACGGTCCCGAAGGCGAGCGGGAAGCGCTTGCCGTTCTTCACCACCTCGACGCCGTTGTCGGTGACGGACGCCACGCGCATGCCTTCCGGCAGCTGGGTCCCGGCCCGCACGGTGAACTGACCCACGTAGGGCACGAGAACCACCGCGCGGAGCGACCCGCCGCTGCCGTGGATGGAGGCCACCAGGGGCTTGGGGGCGTTCTCCTCCTCCAGCTTCCGAGCGGCGAGCGCCTGCTGCACGGCCTCGTCGACCTTGCGCTTCTGATCCTCGTCGGAGGCGCCGCCGCTCTTCGAGCCGTCTCCCGAGATGTCGTCGAGGACCTTCAGGACCTCGGCGAGGGCCTTCGCTTCCTGCCCCATCATCAGCGTCTCGCGGATGCGCATCTGGCGCTGCTGCATCTGCTGGAGCTGGGAGCCCGAGAGGATCGGGGCCGCGTTGTCGAGCGCCGCGAGTTTCTCCTCGACCTTGGTCCTCAGCGTCTCGAGGCGCTGCTGAGCCGGGCTGGACGCGGGGAGAGCCTGGGCGTCGCCCTGGGGAGAACCGAAGCCGGGCTGTACTTGGCCGACCGGATTCGGCGGCACCGCGCCGGGGCCCGGTACGGCCGCCGGAACGATGCCCGGCTGGACGGGGAGGACGTCCTGCCGGACTGCCGCGGGCTGCGGGAAGCCCGCGGGGCTCTCGGGCGAGGGGACGCCGGTCGCGGCGACCGGCAGCACCCCCGCGGGCGGCAGCTGCACCTGCTGGGCATGGACCGCCGTCGACAGGAGGGCGGCGGCGAGAACGGCGGGCGTGCGCATGGCCTAGGACCTACTCTGCATGTTCGGGGCGGGGCGGACGCCGGGCTTGGCCTTGACGCCGCCTTCGGGGATCGGCTTCGCCTCGTGGAAGGCGCCTTCCACGATCCAGATTCCGGCAAGGTTGTTCTGCGCGTAGTCGAACGTGATCTTCTGCATCGTCATCCCCGCGACCTTTTCGAGGATGGACAGAAATTCCCGCGGATCGAGCTGAGTGCGGAACGTGTACTTGGTCGTGATGTAGTGCTCGGTCTGCTGGCCCGCGGCGATGTCGAGGCGCGTGAAGGTTTCCTCGAACTGCGACGCGAGGTAGCTCTGCACCCGAGCGACCTTCTCGGTCTTGAGGTCGGGAAGCATCGTGCTCTGGGCGCTTCCGCTCCAGGTCGCGGCGGCCTTGTCCGCCGAGGGCCGCGTGATCTGGGGCTGGAAATCGCCCTTCTTCAGGCTCGCTCCGATCCAGTTGGCGGAGGCGATCGTCCCCTCGCGGTCCATCAGGGCCTCGACCCTGACCACGAGTCCGCCCGGCTGGCACGTCACCGTCGTCGGCTTCCAGCCCGCGACCGCGAAGGGATAGCGGCCGATCTCGTCCAGGCAGGATCGGACGAAGTTGGAGGCGACGATCTGGCCGGCCCAGGGGGGCGGGGGCGGAGGTTCGGCCTGCTTGCCGGGCAGCTTGACGTTGGCCGCCTGCTTGCGGAGACGCTCGAGCTCGGCTTGGTACTCCTGCTCCTTCACGTGGCTCCAGTAGACGAAGCCGCTGCCGATGATGGCCGCACCGATCAGCAGGATGCCGATGAGCTTGATCGTCGCGCCGGCGCGTCTGACGTCGACGAGCTTCGGCCCGGTCTTCTTCCCGATCAGGGCGTCGAGCGCGATCTCGCGGGTCTCGTGGAAGCGGAATTCGTCCGGCGCGAAGGCCTCGCTCCACCCTCCGGCGTTGCCGTAGATGTTGTTGAAGGCCTCCATCGCGTCCCGCTTGTCCGCGAGGAAGCGGTCGCACGTCGCCAGGACGGCGCCGTCGCGGATGGCCACGAAGTAGAAGCCACCCTTGACGGGGAAGACGCCGATGAGGTTGTCGCGATCCTCGCCGACCGCGGCCGCCAGGGACGGCATGCCGGCCTTGTGGCCCGCCGACCTCCAGCCGACCGCGTACTGGTGCGTGCCCTCGGACCGGACGAGGTAGAAGTCGCCCTCGACGCTGTTCTGCGCCATGGCCTTGGCTTCGGCCACGGCCTTGGCGGGGTTCTCGACCGCCTGCCAGAGCAGGCCGACGGCCCACTCGCGGCCGGCGGCCGTGACGGTCCCGACGTCGGCCGGGGCGGCCGCCGTCGGGACCTCCACCTCGATGCCGAAGCCTGAATCCTTCGGGTTGGATCTGCGGATCGCGCTCTTGGCCATGGCCGCCTCAGCGCAGTGCGTTCGCCTGCGACGTGGCCTTGCCGACGTCGAGCAGGGTCGGAGTGATCAGGATAACGACGACCTCGCGGCGGTTCCTGGCCGACCTGCCGCCGGACAGGAGCCAGTTGCGGGGATCGCCGACGCCCGACTGGGCGCTGGTGCTGCGTGCGGTCTCGAAGCCGGCCAGTACCAGGGTGGACCGGTTCGGCACGATGGACTGCTGCACGAAGTTGCGCTGGTTGACGTTCGGCAACTGCACGGTGGAACCGTTGACCGTGAAGGTGTCGAAGCCATCGTCACGGCCGACGAGCTCGGAGATGTTCATGCCGTATTGCAGCAGCAGGCTGCCGTCGTGGAGAATCCGCGGCACCATCTGAAGGTTGAAACCCGTGGAGACCGTGTCGGTCTGGATCGTTGTGGAAGCGACCCCTGAAGAGAGGCCTGTGCCTTGCGTATTCGTGACGTTCTTCACGAAGTTGCGCTTGTTTACGACCTGTAGTGGAACCGGCGAGCCGTTGACGGTCGTCAACGATGCGCTGGTCACCACCGAAACGTTGCCTCGCTCAGAGAGCGCCGAGATGGCGCCCTGACTGTTGGCGAATGGACTCGTAGGATCGAGAATGGCGTAGCCCAAGGAAGGCGTGGCACCGTTCAAGTTGCCGATCGCGCTGCTGCGCGGATCCGATGCGTTGAAGCCAGGCGAGCGGCGTCCGAGCGCGAAGGCACCCTTGGTGCTGCCGGTGAACAGCGCAGCGACGTTGTTGTCGAACGAGTCGATGTCCTCCAGCGCAACGTTCAGCACCTGAATGGAGAGTGCGATCTGACCACTCATCCGCTTTTTCATGACGTCCGCATAATCTTGGACGCGTTGCACGACGTTGGGGCTGGCTGTGACAGTAATCGTACCAGTCGCGGGAGAAATTTCGAAGCGACCGTACGGCCCAACAATGGACCCGAGCGTTTCTTTTATCTCCTTCCAAAGATCGACGGCGGAGTTGATCGATGCCTTCTGATCGAGCACGCCCTTGGTCTGCTGGCCACCCGCGCCGCCGCCGGACGTCTGCCCATTGCCGCTGGATAGGTTGAACTCAAGTTCCTGGGCGCCCGGAAGGGCGGGGAGTTCGAATGTTCTGGTAATGAGTTTGGAGAAAATGATTCGGCCGTTCTTGTGCTGCCAAGATTGATTGAAGTGCGTCCCGACGATATCGAGAAACTCGGAAAGTCGCCCAGTATAGTCGACCTTCATTTCGGACGGATTGGCTTCGCTGAAGCGGATCAGTGGCCCAGCTGCGCCAAGTGGCGCCCCTGGGCTACCGGGGCCTGCGAGAGCGGCAAGCGCGGGCGCTAGGTCCGAAGAATTGTAGGCGGCACCGATCGTCATGCCGGGGACGGGTCCGCCCCCGGGACCACCGGAGGCACCCTGCGCGACAGCTTGGTGAACAGCGCCTGCCGCGGCTGCGCTGGAGCCTGTCACCTCCTCCGGCGCCACGACGAACGGAATCCGGGTCGCCTCGGTCAGAGCTGCGGCGATCTGGGTCAAGCGCATGGGAGCCGCACGCTTGAGGGTGATGCCGCTCGGCGTCTCCAAGCGAGTAGGCAGCGGATCACCGTAGTCGAGAGCGGAAACCTTGGCGCCGACGAAGGCGGCATCCTTCACTCGGACGGGCGAACTGTCGGCAGCGGGCATAGGCCGCTCCGATTGCCGGCGCAGTTCGTCCGCACGGGTCGAGTTCAAGATGATGTCGTGATCAGCCTTGCGGGTCGCATCGCAACCGCCAAGAGCGGTGCCGGCTGCAAGGAACAAGGCTAGAAACGAACGGGTGCGCGACATGGTCAAGGGCTCCGGATCGGGTGCTATTCGGCCACGGCGGATCCGTCGTTCGACACGACGAGGACCCGGTTGCCCTTGAAGAAGGTGACGTTGATACGCGGCTGGACGTCGCCGACGGAGCGGACGAGCTCGCCCGCCGCCTGCACGAAGTCGCCCGAGAACTGCGCGCCGGCCTGGAGGCGGTACTCGTACTGGGACTTCCAGACGATGCTCCAGCCCGAGCGGGCGGCCCACGCCTCAAGCAATCCTCGCAGGCTCGCGTCCTTGTCCGCGCGCCACGCCGCCGGCGGAGGCGGGGGAGCAGGAGGGGCGCCCGCTCCAGGCCCTCCATAGGGCTTCCACCCCTCGCCGCTTGGCGCGGCGGCCGGCGCCGGGGCGGGACCGCCGCGGTAGGGCACGAACACGATGCCGCCCTGACCCGCCGTCGCCACCTGCTGCACCGCTCGGCCCGGTTCGACGGGCGGGTTCGGGTCGCCCTGGCGGGTGATGCGGATGCTGCGTCCTGCATAGGTGACCACGTAGCCGCGGCTGGTCGCCACGCTGTCGAGGACGCGGCGCCAATCCGCGCCACCCTCCCAGGTGACGCGCTCGCGCACGTCGACGCCGTTGCCGTAGGACACCTTCGCGCCTGCCGGAGCGATCTGCCGGACGGCGAGGGAGAAGGGGACGTCCCGGCCGAAGCCGTCGATGGCCTGGGCAAGCGCGGGCGGCGCCGCGCCAGCGACGAGTGCGGACGCGACGAGAAGGCTGAAGAGTCTCATGGCTGGTCCGCCTCGATGGAAGGAACGGGTCCGGTCGGCGCAGCCGTCCCGGCGGTTTCCGGCGCCGTCGCGGCGGCAGCCGCCTCCTCGGCTTCGCGGCGCCGCAGGCGCCACTCGAAGCCGAGGCAGGCGAGCATCAGCCATTCCGGGAAATGCCCTTTGTTGATCCAGTTGTGGATCGCCTGTTTGGTCAGCCGGAAGACGTCCGCCACCTCGTCGTCGGTGGAGAGCTGACAACGCTGCTTCCAGTTGTTGAAGCTCTCCACGGACATGCGCGGGATCTGCGGAACGGGTCCGAGATTCGCCTCGACGCAGGCGTCGTATCCGTCGCAGGCGAGGGAGACCCAGTACTTGACCTCGCCGTCCTCCTTCCGCCAGTTCCTCACCGTCTGCGGGGAGACCCCGAGGACGACGGAAATCTGGCCCGGCATGGTGAGGCCGCGACGGCCGCACCAGTCGAAGAACTTGTCCCGGGACATCTTTTCCGAGGGCGTCATTCCGCTCTCTACGTGCTGGGTGAACCTCGATCTGCGCACGCCCAGCCGCGGACGCATCCTTCCACTCAAGGAACAGATGCGCTTCCACGAAGCGTCGAAGGAATGAATGCAGCCCTACCGAAGGCGACTATGTGGCGGACCCGGAGGGGCGTCAACAATTTGTTGGCGATGCCACCGTTCCTTCGTTGCGGACGCCGAGAAGAGATCAGTCGCCGCCCGAGCCGGTCGGCCGCATGTCCGGAAGCCGCTCGGGAGCGAAGACCGCGCGATCGCGATCCGGGCGGAACACCTCCGCCAAGCTGATCTCGATCCTGCGGCGCATCTCGGCCCAGCGCTGCTCGGGCGGGATGTGCTTCCAGGCTCCCAGTTCGCGTCTGGAACGCGCGGCTTCCATACCCAGGGTCCTCGGGCCCGGCCATCGGGCACCGCGGCGGGATTCTACCGAGGGGCGACGAAAAAGGCCTGGCCGGGCGCCGTCAGCGGACGGCCGCCGGTCCCCATACGAACTCGTCGTAGGCGCGCATCATCCGGCGCAGGCGGCCGCGGGCCCGTTCACCCGCCGCGGTGTCGGATTTGAGCTCGGCGCGGCTGCGGACCCCGCAATAGCGACGGACGGCCTCCGAGGCGAAATCGTAGCCTGACATCGCGTCGAGACCGAACCTGAGACCCGGCTCGTCGAGCAGCCGGGCGATGTTGCTCCGCGCCCAGGACGCGAAACGGGCGTCCCTGCAGAGGATCTGCGCCTGCTGCGTCGCGTCGAGGGTATGGAACGGCCGCCGTCGGGACAGGTGACGCGGGTCGAGGACGCGCTCGTCGTCGGAAACAGCCCAGACGGCGAGCACGAGGCGCTCACCGTCCTTGCGGCCGGAATGCAGCCCGTCGAACGGATGCAAGCCCTTGGTGCCGTCCGGTCCCTTGTCGATCAGGAAGCGAACCATCATGCCCACGTCGCAGTCGTCCGCCCAGCGCAGGAGCATGCCTTCGCCGTCGTGGACCGGGCGCTCCCCCGTCCCCGCGCCCCCCTCGTCGGTGGACGCCGCAGGCTGTGCGACGGCGAAGCGCAGGCGCTGCCCGGACGGCCCGTGCCGCATGCCCTTGAACGGATGAGATGCGAGATCGTGGACCGAGCTCAGGCAGAACGTCACCGTCATGCCCTGTTTGGCGGAATGCGACCAGTTCAGGAGCAGGGCCTCGCCTGCGTAGACCGGAGGCGGCGTGTCGTCGGTCCGATTCCGTGAAGGAACGGGAAAGTGGGCGTTCATCGCGGAAGCCTGCAACAGATCCCCGCCGAAGCGCAAGGCGGCCGGGGTCGGAGTCGTCTCGTTCCTTCGAAAACGGTTGACGCTTCGCCAACGCCGCTGGATCCTCGCTCCTTCAACGGAGCGCAGACGATGACGCTGGTCGAGCTCGAACTCGTTCTCGCCGACCGCCTCGGCCTCGACGCCCAGGAGACGAGCCGCGTCGTGCGCGGCGCACTCGCGCTCGTCGCCGAACGGCTGGCGACGGGCGAAGACGTGAAGCTGCAGGGCTTCGGACGCTTCTCGGCCAGCGAGCGGCCGGCGCGCCGCCGCAAGGATCCGCGCGACGGTAGGGATCTCGACGTACCCGCCCGACGCGCAGCCGTGTTCAGGCCGTCCCGACTTCTCCGGGAGCGGCTCAACAAGCCTGAGGGCCGCTGAAGGCCGCCGACCGGGAACACCACCCTCCGATCGCCGGATCATCCATGTAGGTCCGGGAGAAGTCGGCGTAGACGTCCGGACGGGACGAGGCGACGAGGCGCACGAAATCCCCGGAGAGGATCCGACCCTTGAGCGCCGATCCGTCCACGCATGACCGTTCGACGACCTTCAGCGCGCCGTCGTCCCCGAGCCGGGAGACGAAATGGTCCATGAGCACGAGCGCGACCGCGCGTCCGGCGAAGCCGTCGCGTGCCAGAACGGCCAAGCGATCGGCATCGAATCCAGGATCGTGGACGAGCGAACTCGCATCGAGGACGGCGCATGCGGCGCCGTCGGCGGTTGAGATCGAAGCGGGGACGACCGGGAGCACGTGCATGGCGTCGCTCCTTCGATCAGGCCGCAAACGACGGCTCGAAGCAAAGGGCATCCTCCGTCCGGACCGGAGTGAGGATGCCCTGGATGAAGGGGAGGTAGGTCAGGATGGCTTCGTAGACCCCCGTGAGGCGTCCGCGCAGCTCGCCAGCCTCGGGCGCGTCGAGGCCGCACCGTTCGATCCAGGCGGAGAAGCTTCCTGCTGCCTGGACGTCCTCTGCGTCGGCCATGAGGCAGCTCACCGCGGTGGCGGCGTCGAAGTCCGGCCAGGACTGGGTGTGATGGAACTCGATCGGGGCGTCGCCGCCGAGGCGGCAGGACCAATGGAACAGTCGGTCGCCCCCCGCGTCGCCGCCGAGCCAGAGCGGGTTGTCGGCCGAAGCGCGGAAGGCGACGGGCAGTGTCCTGCCGGCGATCTCGACGAGGATCTCGTCTTCGGCGGCGGCGCGTTCGGCGTAGGCGTCCATCGAGGCGTCCTCGTTCCTTCGTGACGGAGCGTGGCGCCGACCGTCGCTAGAGACAAGAGGTGGCGCGGCCCTCAGCCTGCACGCGCGCCCGAGGCACAGGCGGCGATGGTGCCGGCGCACAGCGCCAAGGCTTCGGATGCGGCGTTCACGCGGACGGTCCCGACCTGCCCCAGGCGGTCGGGGCGCCAAGCCACCGTCTGCCAGCCGTCCCGCGTGCGAAGGACGTCGGCCCGGACGCCCCGCAGATGCGCAAGACTGCGCGCATGGACGGGCGAGGTGGTGTAGCCCGGCAGCATCGGTGCAAGCCACGTCATCGTCCGGAGCACGTCGAGCGGGATCCGCTCCCGGGGGCTGCGCAGGGCGAGAAGACAGTGGACGAGAAGATCGGCGATCGGCGACCCGTCCGGCATCTCCATGAGGAGTCGCGCCGCGTCCTCGAGCCCGATGTCGGCGCCGTGCGGAGTTCCGCCCCGATCCGTCATGCCGCCAACCTCGCTTGCGAGCGGACGACGTGCGTTCCGCCGATGCGGTCGTGCCCGCCGATGCGGCCGGCCGAGACCTGTAGGATCAGGATGGGAGCGATGCCGTACTTCAGCAGATTGCGCAGAACCGCGTTCCCGAAGCGCGGCGGACGGCCGCCGGCGTCCACCACCCTCAGCCCGCATAGAAGCTTCCCCGGCGTCGCCCCCCACCGGGCTTCGCAGAGCGGAGGGAGAAGGAGGCAGGACAAGACATAGGCCGCCGCTTCGCAGCCCCACTGCAGGAGCCGCGGGTGGGGATCGAGGACGGCGAGGCCGAAGCTCGACGCGCCCACGATCCCGAAGATCGCGAGGGCATCGACGAAGGCCGCGGCGACCCTGTCGTCGAAATCCGTGGAGCGGGACATGAACACTTCCGGTGAAGGAACGGATCGAGCGTAGCCGGAGCACTTCAGCCCGTCAACGAAACGACGTTCCTTCGAGCGGAGGGTACTGGGCCCTGCGGGGCTCGCCGGCGGAGGAGCCTGGACCGTCCCATAGGCCCCGGGCGGGACGTCGCCTGCCCAGGCCTTGGCCTGTCAGTCGAGGAACGGCAGGTCGTCCTCGTCGGACTCGACGGCGTCGTCGGGAACCGGATGGCGCCGAACGTCGTCCAGGAGGAAGAATGCGTAGTCGACGGCCAAGTCCGACGGGACCTCTCGCCTGTTGTCCGAGATCGACTGCCGCCAGCGCGTCATCCGGCTCCATCGCGCGTGATCGAACAGCCGCCAGGAATCGGGAAGCCGATCCTCCATCCAGCGGGGGTTGACCCCGTCGACGTCGATCCGGGCGAAGGCCATGCCGCGTCCGCCGAGAGCCTCCGCTTCGGGCCGGTCGGACGCATGGGCCTCGAGCCAGGACACGAGCAGGCTCCCCGGGTCGTCGGTCGAGACCCTGGCGTCGAGCGCCCCGTCCCGTCCGATCCTGTGCCCCACGAGACGGTCCACGGCGGCGACGTACTGGTTCGGCGTGTAGCCGAGCGTCCTCGCCCGGCTGACGAAGGACACGTCCAGCCAGGGGCCCCGCCGCGTCTCGGGATCGCGCAGCTGGGCGGCGTAGCGGCGGCGGAGTTCCTCCTTCTGCTCGATGGCGGCCTCCTCGCGCGCCGAACGCACGAGGTCGTTGAAATCGGCCTTGGGCAGCCGGTTCAGTTCGCCGGCGATGTCGCCCTCCTCGGAGAGGATCCAGCGCAGCCAGAGCGGGTCGACCTGGAGCAGGTTGTCGAAATCGATCTCGATGCCGGAGGGTCCCTCCTCCATCGCTTCGAAGGCCGAGGCGGTCACGACGTCCGGGCCGCCGCCGCTCTCCACGATCTCGTCGATCTCGATCCCGTCGCGCTGGCGGTGGAGGCGCGCGAGACCGACGTAGGCCATCGCGGGCTGCTCGCGGGCCTGGGCCAGGAAGATCTGGGCGAGCGCCGCCTTCTGCTTCTGCCGTCCGAGGCGCATGACCCGCGCGAGAGCGATCTCGCGGGGCCAGACGATCTCGTGGAAGAGGTTCGCGTGCATCGCGTCGCCGAACAGCCCGGCGGCCTCGAGCCGTGCGGTCCCGGGAACGATGCGGACGAGGTAGTAGTCGTCCGGCCTCACGTGATCCTCGAACCACCGGAGGAAGGCGCCGTCCGGATCGCGACGCGCCTCGACGATGCGGGAGTGGTAGGGCCCGCCTCCGCCCGCGGTCCGGATCGCCTCGAGTTCCGAATACCAGTCCTTGTGCCGTCCGAGCACGAAGTCGGGGTCCGGGAAGCCGCAGGCGGCGGCGCGCGCCGCGCAGCGGTCGAGCGTGGACTGCGCGACGTCGTAGGCCCCGACGGCGCGCAGGATGTTCTCGACGGCGCGCTCGCCCGCCGTCTCGATGTCCTCGATGGTGCGGAAGCGGCCATCCCCCTTCGCCGGTCGGCGGGCGGTCTGGTCCAGGGCGGTCCTGCTCATGGGACCTCAGCGCTTCTTGATGAACCGGGCGACGACGCTTCCGTCGACGCGGCCGAGAGCGGGGTTGTGCTGCGCCTTCATGTGCACGTCGAGCCAGAGCAGGAATTCGTTGTGTGGATCGCGCACGGCCGACGCTCCCGCGCCCAGGCTGGCCTCCCAGAGGTTCTGGTAGTGATCGAAATCGATCGCGTCCCGCTCGACCCCGTATTTCCCCAGCAGGAGGGCGGCCAGATCCCTCGTTTCGGCATAGAGCACGAAGCGTCCCGAGCGCTGATCGTCGCTCTGGCCGTCGAAGATGTCCTGCGTGCGTCGATCGCGGGTGCGGCGCGGGCCCGTCAGCGCGGCTCCCTGCCTGATCTGGGTCAGTTCGTCCTTCGTCTTCAAGCGCGGCTCGAAGCGGATGTGCGTGACCTTGCGGCTGTCGCCGGCGGTGACCTCCTTGAACTCGAGCACGAAGCCCGCGATCAGATTGACCTCCGCGACCGCGGGCTCGAGCACCTTCTTCCGGAAGTTGTCGAAGCGGGGATACCCGTCCGGGACGTCGCAGACGCGGCGCAGATCGTCGAGCGAGACCTGCCAGACCGGATGAAAGCGCTTCACGTAGAGCAGGGCGTGCTCGTAGAGCCGCTTCGCGCCGATCCGCCGGAAGGAGCGGACGTGCATCATGTTGATGGCGGCGTACACGCTCGGCTGGTTGAGGAAGGTCAGAAGGATCGGATCGAAGGCGTAGCGCAACTCGCCGTTCTCGGCACGGCAGAGATCCGCCGACAGGAAATGCACGAAGACGGTGTGCTCCTCGCCCTCGTTCTTGTACGCGATCTCGACGTTGACGTTGCCGAGCCTGCGGAGGGACTCCTCCAGGTCGGCGAGCCGCACGCCGCTGCCGAGATAATGCAGCACGTCGCGGACGGCGACCGAATGCACGGGGCGGCTGGTCAGCGCATCGTGGGCCAGCCACAGCAGATAGTCGAACAGCTTGTGATCGGCGACGTTGAGATCGCCCTTCGGCTTCGCGGTCACGGCCTCGATGGCCTTCGGGAAGGTACGGTCGTAGGTCTGCCCGGCGCGGGTCGTCCGGATCGAAGGAACGGATGGCATGATCACCTCCAATTCCATCCCTTATCACCTACGCCATCCCCTACGGCAAGAGGGAAAAGCGTAGGGGATAGTCGCTCGATCCGTAGGGAGGCATCTCGATCGAAGCAACGACGGTTTTGCACGATCCGTAGGGGATAGTCGGTGGATTCGTAGGGGATGTCCGAATTAGAGAACGGGATTTCCTAGCAAATACAACGACTTGCCGAACAAGATTTCGATGCGAAATATATAGAAGGGGAATCCCGGATTCCGTGGGGCCGATCCACGACGACGAAGCAACGACGCCCGAGGATCGGCTGTGCACGATCCGTAGGGGGTTGGCTTAGCGGTCCCCGACCCGAAGGGAACCCCTCCCGGCGATCTTCCTCCGGTAATCCCAGGGCGCTTCGAACGAACCGATCCAAACGCCCCGACGTGCCACCCTCGCCTCGGATTGGGCCGCCAGATAGCGCGTGGTCACGGCCTTCGGCACGACGGCCAAGCCCTCGGTCACCAGAGTCAGGCCCAGGTCCACGCCGTCGACGGTCGTGCAGACCGAGGAAACGGCATCCCCGGCCTGGATCTCCCCGACGCACCGGAGGGAACGCCCATCGGCCAGCGATGCCAGTCGTTCCCTGGCCTTTTCCCCGCAGCGCCAGCCGGTGGCGCCGGCCGTACAGACCTGACCGACCTCGGGAGCGTCGGCGCCGAACAGGGTGACGTGCCGGCCGCCGATCGTGAGGGTGTCGCCGTCGACGACGATGGCATTCCCCTCGGTCACCAGCCCCCTCGGATCGACCGTCGCGCCCGTACGGACCGTCGCCTGGACGGGAACCGGCGGTGCGATCGGTGGGGCCTGCGTGGGCTGACCCGACGGACCGCGGGACTGGTCGATGGTCGGCTGCGGTGTAGCCACCTGGAAATCCCGGTTCGTCCCGTTGCCGAGGCCGAAGGGATCGGACGGAGAAGTCCGCAGGTAGCTTTGGCCCGGCAGCACCACGCCCGGGGGAGCGGTTCCGCCGATGGGCAGGGCCTGATAGGGCGTCGATCCAGGCACGATGCCCGTCGGCAACCCGCCGGGTCGGTAGGGGCTGTAGGTCGGCATGCCATTCGGGGCGAAGACCGCCGTCTGTCCCTGGGCGGCACCGGCCGAGCAGGCACCCAGCGCAAGGGCCAGCATCACGCGTCTCATGTGGTTGCTCCTTCGTTTCCGGGAGTCTCGGATCGAAACATCCGCTGCGCAAGTCCGGCGGTTCCTTCCCTGAAGTCCACCCATGGCCCCCCGGGATCCGTCCGGAAGTCCAGACAGGTGCGATGCTTCGGGCACCTCGGCAGCATTCGCTCTCCATGACGTGGGCCGCGGATCCCGGACGCGACGGGCCGGACGTCCTTTGACGGATCGTGCGCCCCTCCCTCGTGGCCTCGGATCCGGCCCCGGCCTGGTTGCGTCCGACCCGACGTTTCCGATGGAAGCCTCGGCGCGCTGGTCCGCATTTCCGGCGGGTGGAAAGGATAGGGCGCCGCACCGGCGCGTGCGCGCCACGAAGCAACGACGAGCGTGGTCGCTTGCGCTTCGCATTTCATTGCTTCAGTGTTTGGCGATGCAAGGAATGGGACCACAGTCCGGTGCCGCCCCCGCGGTGCTCGATCTCTTCTCCGGGTGCGGCGGCTTCTCCCTGGGGTTCCAGGCCGAGGGCTTCCGCATCGCGGGATCGGTCGAGATCGATCCTTCCGCACGAGCGACCCACGCCGCGAATTTTCCCGGCGCGATCCACTTCCGCGATGCCACGATCCTCGATCCGGCGGAGGCTGCGGCCTGTCTCTCCGGCTCGCCGTTCACCGTTCTGGTCGGAGGCCCTCCCTGCCAAGCCTATGCCCGGGTGGGCAGGGCGAAGCTCCGGAGCGTCGCTTCCCGTCAGGATGCCCACCTCGACGACCCTCGGGTGCTGCTCTTCCGGCACTGGCTCCGCTTCGTCGAAGCCATCCGGCCCCAGGCCGTGGCGATGGAAAACGTACTCGACTGCCTCAGCGTGGGCGGCCGGAACGTAATGGAGGAGACGGCCGAGGCTCTCGTCCGACTGGGCTACGTTCCCCGCTACACGATCCTGAACGCCGTGCACTACGGCGTTCCGCAGATGCGCGATCGCGCGTTCCTGCTCGCCTACCGGGGGGATCTGGGTCTGGAGCCGGCCTTTCCCGAGCCGACCCGAGCCCACGAGCTGCCGAAGGGGTATCTGCATTCCCGGCACGTCGCCATGCGGGGCGCCGGCGCCGCGACGTCGCGCTTCTTCGTCCAGCCGAGACATCCCGTCGTGGGGCTGATGCCAGCGATCACGGCGGTCGAAGCCATCGGCGATCTGCCGAGCCTCGCCGGATCGAAGGCTGCGGGCGCCATCAAGGGGCGGCGGAGCACGGGCGACCTCGCCGCCTATCGGACGGACGTCACCCCCTCGGACTATGCGGCCCGCCTCCGCTCGGCCACGGGGGAGGGCGCGACCTCCGGGCACGTCACGCGGGCGATCGGCCGCGACGCCGTTCTGTGCGGGCTGATGCCGCCCGGCTCGGAGTATCCAGCTGCCCACGCGATCGCGGAACGGCTCCTGGCGGAGGAGATCGCGGCCCGGACTGCGGACGGGCGGGTCGTGAGCGACTTGGAGGTGTCCGCGCTCCGGGCCGGCATCGTACCCCCGCACCCGACGCACACGTTCCCGAACCGGTGGTGGAAACTCGTCGCCGATCGGCCTGCGCGGACCCTCCTCGCCCATCTCGGAAAGGACGGCTATTCGCAGATCCACTACGACGGCACGCAGAGCCGAGTGATCTCCGTCCGAGAGGCGGCCAGGCTCCAGTCGTTCCCGGACGACTTCCGGTTCGAAGGGACGATGAACAACGCGTTCCGGCAGATCGGCAACGCGGTTCCCCCGATGCTCGCGCAGGCCATCGCGGGGTGCGTGGCGCAGGCGCTCGGCCATGGCGAGGCGCGCCTCGCCGCATGATCGAAGGAACGGCCCTTGAACCGATCGGCTCCCGGGCCGTTGTCCCGCCGGCCACCCGCGGCGGCATGACCTTCGCTTCGCCGGCCGTCCGGACCCTGGCAGGAGATCACGCGTTGGACGTCGCCGGCCTTGCACACGTCCTCCGCAGCACCTCCGACATGGCGGCGGCTCATCTCGCCTTCCACTCCTTCGCTGCGACTGCGGGAGCGTCGGCATGGGCCCTTGCCGCCATGCGTAGGAGCGGGGAGGGTGGCTTCCTCTTCGACGTTCTCGCCTCCTGGCGCGCCGAAGACGGCGCCGCGTCCGGAACGGTCGGCCCCTGCGAGAACGACGGCGCGCTGGCCCGGACGTGGCGCACCCGCAAGGCCATCGAACTGCACGCCGCCGAGATCCGCCCTCCCGAAGTCGAGGGCGTGCTGGCGCTGCTGGGCGAAGTCGTGGTCGAGAGCGTCGCGGTGCTGCCCGTCGACGGCCCGGATCCCTCGCGACGGCTGATCGGCCTCGCGCCGGCAGGGGAGGGGGTCGATCTGGGATCCATTCACCGGGGCTTCGAGGTCTACGTCGCGTTCTTCGCTCGGCTGCGCCGCGAAGCCAATCTGCCGGAGCGCACCGATCTCAGTCGAAGGGAGATCGAGATCCTGCAGCGATGCGCCTTCGGGATGAAGACCGAAACGATCGCGGCCGCGCTCGAGGTGTCGGCTCACACCGTGCGGGAGCATCTCGACCGCGCGAGGATCAAGCTGGACGCGCGGAATCTGACCCATGCCGTCGCGCTCGCGATGCGGGCTGGCCTGATACGCTGAGCGGTAGCCGGCTCAGGCCCTCCTCCGCCTGCTGGGCACCCTGCCTGTTCGGCCGAGCCTTGGCGGGCCGTGTCGGCGTCCGTCCTGCATTTCCATCCGCCCACGGTCGTTATCCATCTCCCCGCTCACCTCGACCCCGACGGCTTCGTTGCTTCGCTGGAGGCTGGACGTTCGCGCGTGGCCATCCTATCCATGAAGGAATGAAACATGCAGCGAGGTTGACTGTGAGGCGCGCTGTCGTCGTCACGATCGTCGATCGGGATCGTCTCGAACGTAGAGGCGACGCGTGCCGACGAAGGCCTGCGTTGCGGGACCCTCTCCGGGGCCGTGGGTTCGCATTCGGGGCGGCACGGGTGCCGCGAAGAGAAGGTACGCATGCGGCAGATCCCTCGTTTCGAGGGCGATGCTCGCCAAGCGGGCTTGCGGACGCTGCGGCGCGTGCCCGACGGCAAGCTTCGCGGGATGTGCGCAGCCGCGGACATCGGGCGGGACGACCCGAAGTCGGCTCGATGGTGACGCCGACGTCCTCCCAGTGCGGTCGCAACACGCTGTCCGTCCTGGACCTCTTCAGCGGCATCGGGGGCATCTCGCTCGGGCTCGAGCAGGCCGGCCCGTTCCGTACCGTCGCGTTCTGCGAAGCTCTCGAGTCCCGCAGACGCATCCTCCGCCGCCACTGGCCGGACGTACCGATCCATGACGATGTTCGGACCCTCGATGGTCGATCCTTCCGCGAAGGAGACGAGCCTTCCGTCGACGTCATCTGCGGCGGGTTCCCATGCCAGGACATCTCGCTCGCCGGGAAGGGCAGGGGGCTCGAAGGCGAGCGCTCGGGCCTCTGGTCCGAGTACGCCCGGCTCGTCGGTGAGATCCGGCCGCGGTGGGTCGTCGTCGAGAACGTCGCGGCGCTCCGCTCTCCGCGTCGCAAGCTCAGACGCTGCGAATGCGGTTGGCGCGGAACCAAGGCCCGTCGAAATTGCCCGGCTTGTCGACGGGACTTGGCTGCCGCCGCAGACGGACTTGCTCTCGCCGCTGGGCTCGGCACCGTTCTGCGAGACTTGGCCGCGCTCGGGTATGATGCTGAGTGGCACTGCCTACGAGCTTCCGACGTTGGGGCGCCCCACCTCCGCGACAGGGTGTGGATCCTCGCCCGGGAAGCTGCTGCCTACGCCCGTCTCCGCCGACGCCAAACGGGGAACGGGCACCTATCGGCGCGGCAGTCCGACCTTGAAGGGCGCGCTGGAAGTGCATCTCAGGGACCGGGAACTGCTGCCTACGCCGAGGTCCTGCTCAGGCCTGCGCTCCTCAGGGAGCAATCGGACCGAGATGTCTCAGGCCGTTGGGCGCTCCCTTGGGTCGAAGTCCTTGATCGTGTTGGCGACCTGGATGCTCGGGTTCCCGGAAGCGTGGACCAGCTTGCAGCCCTCGGAGCCAGCGTCGTCGTCGCCATCCCCCAAATGATCGGCAACGCCATCATGATCGCGGAAGGCCTGCGCGAGCCTCCGGCAGGCTGGGACGACATGAGGGCGGCCGCCTGACCGTGCAGCCGCCCGGAGGGGCGCGCCTTACCGGATCGGCCCCGACGTGGCGGATGCCCCTCCGCCGCGTCGTCCGCGGGGGAAAGGTCAGGGGGACGGGGAGGGCGGAGCTAGGCCAGGGGGGGCGGCATAGGCCTCCGCCAGCGCCGCCGTCTCGTAGCCCCGGATCCTGCGGTCCAGGACGTCGAGGATCTTGAGCGCGTCGTCGCGGGAGGCGGCCGCTTTTCCCGGATAGTCGAATCGGCGCAGGTCCGAGGCCATGTCCTCGACCGCCTCCAGAAACGCGGCGACGTCGGCTTGCGTCCCGTCCGAGGCGACGCGCGCGTGAGCCGCCCGAGCCAACCCGTATGCGTCGATGCCCGTGAGCGTCATGTTGCCGATCCGATCCTCGAATACCCGCAGCGCCTGCTCGCCGAGGCGCGCGGTTTCCAACGCGAGGTCGTTGCGGCGGGCATAGGCCGGATCGAATTCCAGGACGCTGCCGGCGGGACCGAACGTCTCCGGATCGCGGTGACGGCGGCGGCCGATCTCAGCACACCACGCGAGCATGTCGTCGAGCCGCTCGATGCCGAACGCGGTCTCGGCGTTGCCACGATAGGGATGGCGGCCGCCGCTGGGCGCATCGAGGTAGACGCAGTAGCAGCCAAGCCCCAACTGTTCGACCGACCAGCTCGGCGGCGATTTCCTTCGCCATACCTTGCCGTCGACGAGGAGCAGCTTCCGTTCCAGGGATCTGGCAGCGGCGGCGGCCTCGGTTCTGTCGTCTTCGACGATCCTCCCTTCGATCTCCTCGGGCGCGGCGATCCGGCGCCACTCGAGATGATCTCCGGTCCGGTGTTCATGCTCCGTGAGCACCGGATCGTAGAGGAAGTCAGGCCACCTGTTGGTGCGCGTCGCGATGCGGTTCCAGCCGACCACGTCGGTCTGTCCATACTGCGCGCCACGTCCCACTGGTCCCCAGAGCATGCCGTTCCAGCCGCGGTAC
The DNA here is from genome assembly GCF_022179285.1 of Methylobacterium hispanicum. GTDB lineage: Bacteria > Pseudomonadota > Alphaproteobacteria > Rhizobiales > Beijerinckiaceae > Methylobacterium > Methylobacterium hispanicum. The sequence continues at coordinate 172,723 of NZ_BPQO01000011.1, forward strand.
TCGACGCCCTGTCCCTCGCCGCGGCCCGACTTGGCCCAGGCGGCGGTCCCGGCGACGATGCGCCCGACCAACGGGACCTCGGCGTTCGTGACGGAAGCGACTTCCAGATCGATCGGAGCACGCAGCACCACCCGACTGGGACGCCGCTGCCCTTTCGCCAGGACATCGGCCCGATAGGGGTGCCAGATACGGATCTTCTCGGCGGGCATCGGTCGTCGCTGTCTCGGCGTGCGAAGGGATCCGCAAGGCTTCCCGAAGCTGCCGCAAGGCTCAACCACGGGAAGCGGCCGTTCGGTCGGGGTCTGTCGAGGCCCCCGGGCGGATCGATCTTTTCGCGTGCGGATGCGAAGCTCGATCGCATTCCATGGAGACGGCGATGACTTTGGCGGAGAGGCGTGCCGAGGCGGCGGAGTTCCTTGAGAAGGTCGGCTGCGAGATCACGTCATCGTTCTTCGGCCGGAACGGCGGTTCGTATTCGGTCGGCCGCATCGGCCGGAACGCCTACTTCCTGCCGACCACGTGGCCGCGCGAGGAGTACGTGCTCGACTGGGTCCATGGACACCGGGAGCAGGTCCGACGTGGCGTCCTGGGCGAACCGGTCGAATTCCAGCTCTTCCTCGAGTTCGCCGTCGAGCGGGCCGCGGAGCGCGCCGGAGGCGACTGGCACCTCTTCGTCGCCGCGCTCGGGAACGACCTCGACCAGGTCCGGCGCGAGGCGCGCGAGGCGAAGGACGACGAAGTTCTCGACCTCGTCGATGAGATCGAGGGCATGCGCGCCGGTTCGCCGGCCGAGGTGCTCGGGCGCGTCAGGAACGCTCTCGGTCTGAACCCTTCCTCGCCGCGGCTCTGAACGCCGCCGACGCTGGCGCTCCGAGCGGGCGGCCGGTGATGCGGACCAGGCGCGGTCCGCCCTTTTCACAGGCCCGGATGGGGCAGACCGGAGGCCTCCGGGGCAGGGGCGAAGCGGGACATCCGCGAGGCGAAGACCTGGAGCGTGCGCTTCATCTCGTCCCTGGCGGAAACGGAGGCGAGTGGGGCGTCGAACCGTTCCAGATCCGCCAAGGCGGCCTCGAAGGCCGCCATCAGAGCGGACACCGTTCCGACGTCGCCATCGCCTTCCGCGAGTCTGCAGCTCAAAATCCTGGCTTCGGCATAGGCCTCGATGCCGACGGTCGACAGCGATTTCACCAGCCCGTCCAGGCGGTCCATGACGGGGCGGCCGAGATGCAGGCCGTCCGCTAGGCGGTCTTCCCGCGAGGCATGTCGCGGATCGTGCGCCAAGCATACCCCTCCCGGTCCGCGGACCTCCGCCTTGCGGCCCTTGGATGCGGCGCATTCCCGAGCGTAGGCCACAGCCTCCTCCGGACGGTCGGCCGCGAATGTTCCAAGGAGGTTGGCCACTCCATCCCGCCACAGCCATTCCCGCTTAACGGTCCGGTTCCAACACAGGTAGACCTTGTGGAGGTTGCCCTCCCGCTCGACGCTCCAGAAGGGCGGACCGGCCCTGCGCCACACGTGGCCGTTGACGAGGAGAACGGACTCCGCGCCCCGAATCGCGCGCTCGGCGCCCCGCTGCCGGCTGTCCGCGATCACCCTGCCTGCCGTCTCGCCGAGGCGGATCGCTCCGTCCCAACCGTCCACGAAGCCACTCGGGGTTGCGTACTGCGCAGCCAGAATCGGATCCAGGAGCTCGTACGGTTCGGGAAGCAGGGGGCCTCCGGTCATCGAAGCCTGCCACTGCTCAAGCGTTGCGCCGGAGGTGCCGTCGGGACCGGGGAGGGGTTCCCACAGGCTTCCGTCGAAGCCGTGCAGCACGACCTCGGGACCGCCGCCGAGTTCCCCCTTCCAGGTGTCGTAGCTGCTGGACGGACGGAATCTCGAGGCGACGGTTAGCTCCTCGGTCGATGTCGTCCTGACGTCCACGTCGATCGGGGCCAGCGCAAGTCTGCGCTCCGGCTTGCGGGTGCCGGGCCGCACGATATCGACGGGAAAGGGATGCCAGATACGGATGCGCGTGCGCTCGGCCATTGATGCCCTCCGCTCGGAGCAAAGACGCGCGGTCCGCAAGCGGCAAGTCCTTGGGCGAGGCACGCCGAACCGCCTCTCGCGCGGCGGCTGTGTCGCTTCTCGGAGCTCGAAGCCGCCATGTCCCGTGTTCGTTGCCTGTCCTGGAGGCAATGGCGCCCCGCTCCGTAAGTGGGCGCCGACTTGCGTCCTGATCGCTGCACCGAACGCCGAGGAGCGCGCCAGCTGCGGACGACTTGAGCCCAGTATGGACCCTCTGGCCTTGCGTGCGGCGAGCCGCGCCGGGTGCGGTCGGACATGCAGGCTCCTGGCGCGAGCGTCGGCGGCGGAAAGGCAAGCGGCAAGTTCGCGCCGTGGTCTGCCTCCGGCCGGATCAGGTCGCCGGACCGACGTCGTTGAGCGGATGGAGATCCCGCACCATGCCGTGGGTTCGGCGCGTGTCCGTGTGCAGGTAGATCTCCGTCGTGCCGAGGTCGGCATGCCCGAGCATCTCCTGGATCGACCGCAGGTCCGCGCCGTTCGAGAGCAGGTGCGAGGCGAAGGCATGTCGGAGCTTGTGCGGGGAGACCCGGTCGGGGTTTCGGATGCCGGCCGCCACGGCCGCCTCCTTGATCTCGGAGAGCGCGCTCTGACGGGTGAGCGGAGCTCCGCCGCCTCTGACGGCGTGGAACAGCCACTTGTCCGAGACGGAACCGTAGGCCGCAGCGAGTTCGCGCCAGACCTCGACCGCCTCGACGGCGCGGTCGTGAAGCATGACGAGGCGCTCCTTGCCGCCCTTGCCCTTGACGATCATCGAGCGCGCGCCGGGAGCGATCGCGGCGGCCGGCAGGTTCACCGCCTCGGAGACGCGCATGCCTGAGGCGTAGAGCACCTCGAACAGCGCGGCTCTGCGCGCGTAGCCCGCCTGTCGGTAGAGGCCCACCTCGCCGTCGCGGGCGAGCGCGTGCGCGGTCTCGAGAAGTTTGTCGACCTCCGCCATCGTCAGGACCAGCGGCAGACGTTCGGGCCGCTTCATCGCGGCCACCATGCTCGTCGGATCGTGGCCGACATGATCCTCGGCCATCAGGAATCGGTGAAGAGAACGCACGACGGTCCGCCGATGCGCGATCGTGGCTTCCGAGAGCTGGCGTGCGTCGAGGCTGGCGAGATAGTCGTTGAAGTCGGTCCGCGACGCGCCCTCGACCGTGATCCCGCGAGCGGCGAGGAAATCGGCCCAGCATCGCGCGCTCGTCCGATAGACCCCAAGCGAACTCGCCGCCGTGCCGCGCTCCGCGGACAGGGCATCGAGCCAGAGCTCGACGGAGGCATCGGACGACATGGGCTCCCGCATAGGGGCAAACTGCGAGGGTCCCGTAAGGAATCCGTCAACGACGCCATCACGCGACGAGGATCATCCGACGCCGCGCTCTGGAATGCCGCTTGCGCCCGATTCTCACAGGGACGGCCGCAATGCGTGGATCGGCGTAGCGAACAGTCGGCGGACGGCTCCGGTCTGGGCCGAGAGGGCAAGTTTGCGAGGGATCGGAGCGAACGCGAGCTTCAGCTCTCCCAGGCACCGTGCCAAACTGAGCGCGGGCGGCTGAGCGCTCTGGAAGACCGAGCGATGGCCCTGAGAGCGAGATCGATCACGACGCCGGCCGCCCTGCTGTGCGTTCTCCAAGCCGGTGCAGCCATGGGCCTGGAATACCCGGCGACCTGCCGCGGGCCGACCGCGACGATCACATCCATCGAGGGGCTCGACACATCCCGCGCGCGAGCCCTCGCGCAATACACGCTGCCCGACGCGATCACGCATTGCCACTACCAACTGGGGCGTGCGGCCGGGAAGCCGGGGCCGAGCCGAAGCAAGATCGAACCTTGCGTCCGCGAATTCATGCGGGATGCCGAGCGCAGCGGCCCGGTGACGGCCGAAGCGAACTGCAAGGCAGGTACGATCGGCATCCCCGACCTCAAGCCGGCCAACACGCGGAAGGTGCCGCTGGAGAACTCCTGCGCGGAAGGAGGGGAGCAGGCGGTGAGGCTGTTCGAGGTTCTATGCCCCGGGTACGAAGGGACCACCCGGGTTACCCCATGAACGTGATGTAGTCGGGTGAGGTCCTGCATAAGGAACTGCTTTGCCGATCCCGCAAGGTTTCCGTCAACGATGCTGGGAGCGAGCCCCGGCTCAGTCGCGGCGGCCCGAGGAATCCAGACAATTCGACATAATCGGGGCCGACAACCTTCAGGTACCCGATGACAAATTCGGAACTGACCGGGCGTGCCGGAAGGACGCCGGATGGACGTCCCAGGACCATCATGAAGCTCCGCCTTTCCGCCGCTTCGACCATTCTGCTCCTGTGCGGCATCGTTCCGACGAGCGCCGCCGAGTTCGAGGGGTGGTGGGCGAGAAACCCTGCACAATGCCAAGCCCCTCAACGGCATCTCGATAGCGGAGGAGCGATCCAAATCCAGAGCTTCGGAATGAGCTCGCGAGGGCTGTACTGTTCGTTCGAAGCAGTGATCGGCACGAGCCGTTCCGAAATCGATACGCTGTGCACGACACGGGATGGAGTACGGAAGCGCCTGACGGTCAGTCTGATCGCGGGCGACAGGAAGCTGATTCTTCGTCGCGCCGGCGCACAGGAAGATCTCGTCTACGTCCGCTGCGCACGTGCGTCCGCGCAGTCCGCCGGAACCCGAAACCGCTCTCTGGCCGTGAGGCTCGAGGACGCGGGGGAGAAGCTGCTGGACAGCGGACAACCTCAGAAGGCGGAGGAGCAGTTCGCGAAGGCTATCCAAGCGGAGCCGGATTACGCTTCGGCTTGGAACAACCGAGGCTTCGCCCGCCGCCTGCAGCGGCGCTACGCGGAGGCGATCGCCGACTACGACGAGGCCATCCGCCTGGAGCCCGGAACGGCGATATACCTCAGCAATCGCGGCGTGGCGCTCGACGGAATGGACCGCATCGAGGCCTCGCTAAAGGATTTCGAGGCCGCCCTCGCGATCGATCCGGACCTCCAGATGGCTCTCAACGGGCGGGGGAGCGCCTTGCGTCAGCTCGGGCGCGCGGCTCAGGCCGTTCCCGACCTTGAGAAGGCGATCCGGATCAATCCGAACTACGCCGTAGCCCTCAACAATCTCGCCCTCGCCTATCGAGACCTCGGAGACCGGAAGAAGGCGGCCGCGACCTTCACGAGGGCGATCTCGGCCGAGCCCGGCACGACCTACGCTTTGCGAGAGCGAGGCAAAATCCATCTCGACGACCAGCGGTATCAGGAGGCCGTCGCCGATCTCACCAAGGTGCTCGGCATCGATCCGAACGATCGTCAGGCCCTCAACAGCCGCGGCATCGCCTACCTGCGGCTCTGCGAATTCGCGAAGGCACTGGTCGACTTCGACGAGGCGCTGCGACGGGACGAAGGCTTCGTCTACGCCCGATGGGGGAGGGGGCTCGCTCTGGAGGGGCTGGGGAGCCATCGAGCGGCGCTCGACGCCCTCGACCGTGCTGCGAGCGACGACGCCGGCCTCGCAAAACGTTCGGATTTCTCCGCCGACCGCGAGCGGATCGCGGCCGGTCTGCGCGGGATCGTCCAGGCGTCGGTTGGCGGCTGCAGGACGCGCTGACCCTCTATCCGACCCGTGCGTGGCGCGTCTCTCCGACACCTCGTTCACGGCGTGACCGGCCTCCCGATTAGCCGGCGATCCTGCTCGGGCGGATCCTTGTTCGGATGCCCGACGATTGCCAGGGCTCGAGCCCGTGGTGCGCCGACCGGGCAGCTCGGTCAAACCGACCCGGGGACTTTCTGTCAAAACACCGCTTATGCGAACAGGCCCAGGACGCGTCCCCATGTCCGGGACGTCCGCCGCGCGAGCCTCCCTCCCCCATAAGAGTGCTCCCGCGACGTCGCCGACGGACGAGTTCGCCGACGTATAGTTGCGGATTCCGACGGAAGCCGGCCACCCATTCCGACGCGAAGCCGGCCAACGTTCCGATTTGATGTCGGCCACTCGGTAGCCGGCATCGGCTATGGCGCATCCCCGCGGGT
>NZ_BPQO01000012.1 GCF_022179285.1 Methylobacterium hispanicum
GAACTCGGCCAACGTCTCCGGGATGGTGGGCGGCGACAACGCGATGGCGCGCGCCGACACGATCTGCTCGGCCGGCGGCTATCTCGGCCTGCGGGCCAACTTCGCCCCCCCGCCCCAGACCGGATGCCCGGTGATCGAGGATCCGCTCAAGGACCGGCCCGCGCCCGGCATCGGCGCGTGCATGACGCTTCCCTCGTCCGCGAAGAAGCCGCCGAAGCAGAAGCCCAACACGCCGGCGAACCAGATCGATCAGAGCGTCACGCTCGAGCCCGGCACCTATTGCGGCGGCCTGCAGATCACCAATAACGCGGTCGTGACGCTGCGGCCTGGGATCTACGTGATGAAGGATGGCCCCCTGATCGTGGACAAGTCCGCGACGATGACCGGCAGGGACGTGGCCTTCTACTTCACCGGGAACACGAGCGGGCTCGTCTTCGACAAGAAGACGACCATCAGCCTCACGGCGCCGACCACCGGCACGATGGCCGGCCTCCTGATGATGGAGGAGCGTGCGGTCGAGACACCCCTCGATCCGAGCGACGTGGTGGATGTCGATTACGGCGACACCATCGCGCCGACACCGCCGCCGCTCGGCCAGAGCAAGGCGATGCGGACCTACCGCATCATCAGCGACAACGCCCGCACCATGCTGGGCACGATCTACCTGCCGGCCGGGCGCGTGGTGATCGATGCGAAGCGCCCGGTGGCGGACCAATCCGCCTACACGGTCGTGGTGGCCCAGCAGGTCAACCTCTACGAGGGACCGAACCTCTACCTGAACGCCAACTACGACCAGACGAGTGTGCCGGTGCCCAAGGGCGTCGGGCCGATCTCGGGCAAGCTCCTGCTGTCGCAGTAGGCGCGGCCCGGCGCAGGTCCCGGCCCGGATCCTCGAGCGCACGGAGCGCGTACTCCGCGGGCCGGGAATCGCCGGAGCGGGGTTCCTGCGCCGGTCCGCCGCAAGAGTATTTATTTTGCTGTACGATCCGGGATCGGTTTCATCCGCCCGGTCGTTGATAGGGAGTTGCGGGTCGGCCGGCCCTGGGCCCGAGGGGAGCGTTCCATGATGCCCCAGACGTTCTTCCGGGTGACACTGGAAACGCAAGACGGCCGACGCGTCCTGCACGCGCCGGCCGAGCGCGAGGCCGCCCTCATGGCCGAGTCGGTGATGCGCCGCTACGAGGGAGAGACCCTCAGGGTGGGGTTCAGCATCGATTGCGCGGACCGCGAGGCGAGCCACCGCATCGCCTTCTACCTGACCGACCTGGCCCTCGAACTCGCGCTCGCCTGAGCGCCACGCGCGGGCGCCCCGGCGCCGGCTCGCCGATCGAGGTCGCGCCGGCCGTTCGGCCGCCTGCCCCGGACGACGGCCTGTCGGGCATGCGCCGGAGCGAGGCCGGGCTGACCTCGCAGCCGTCGATCTCGCGGACCACGGGCGGGCCTCCCGCCCCGAGCGCCGCATGCGGTCGAATACGGCAGCGTCGCATGCAACGTTTTCGCGCCGTCGCGACTTTCGTCCCGGTTTCTCTGAACGGATCGGAAGCACACCATGCTGGTACGCATCGTGACGTCTGTTGCACTTCTGGCGGGCGTGGCGAACGCCGCCCTGGCAGCGCCGATGTCCGCGGACGACAAGGCGCTCCTCCAGCAGCAATGCATGGGGGATTTCACGACGTTCTGCGGGGACATGCCGCCCGAGGACGGCCCGGAGACGCAGGCCTGCTTCGAGAAGAACCTGTCGAAGCTCTCACCCGGATGCCAGAACGCCATCCAGAGCTACAAGCAGGGCCGGAAGGGCTGAACGTCGGCGGCGGGGGCCGTGGCGGAACCGGAGGGCGGGCCCGGCACCGGAATTCGCCCTCTGCCCGCACCTCGGCAGGACGTTTGCCCCGAGTCGCACCGCCCGCGGAGATCGACCCTATTTCGCCGCGGGCTTGCGGAGGCGATGGACCTGCCAGGTCAGCATCATGCTCGCCGCCATCAGGGCGGCGTGCAGGAGGTGGAGGAGAAGCGCCCCGTCTTGCATCGGCTCGATCCCGCGGACCTGGCCGTGCCAGGATTGCGGGGTCTCTGGCAACAACCGGGCCAACGGCTCCGCCGCGGCGGCGCGCCCTCGCTCGAACCGGCGCGCGCGCCTAGGCCGGAACCGATTCCGCGGGTGCCACCGCCCTGGCCGAGAGGAGACGCGTCAGGGTCGCGAGCAGGTCGGTCTGGGTGATGATCCCGAGGACCCGCCGGTCGCCGTCGACGACGACCACCGCGTGCGTGCGGCCGTCCGTGAGCGAGGGGGCCAGCGAGACCACCGGCTCGTCCGGCCCGGTCGTCCGGGCCTCCGACATCACCTGCGCGATGCCGACATCGCCGTGCAGCGTCAGCTCGCGCAGGCCGAGCGTGCCCGCGAGCCGGCCGGCCCGGTCCACGACGGGCAGCGTGCGGATGTTGTGGGCGATCAGGAGTTCGCGCGCCCGCTCCGCACGCCCATCCAGCCCCACCGTCACCACGTCGCGCGACATCACCTCGCCGCAGGTGAGATCGCCCTGCGTCCGCACGAGCGCGCGAAGTTCGACCTGACGCAGAAGCCGGTCGATGTCGGCGCGGTCGATGTCCAGCGTCTCGTGCAGTTCGAGCAGGGCGGCGTCCACGTCCTCCGGCCGGAAGCCGACCCGCAGGGGCGCGGGCAGGTCCGCCGTCCCGTGGGTGTTGACCGGCGCCGCGACGGGAGCGTGCGGGTAGTTGCGGCGCGACACCTTGTGGAAGGCGACGCCGAGCGCGACCAGGATGACCGAGTTCACGCAGACCGGGAACAGCGGGAACAGGAAGCCCGCGGAGGTGACGGCCGGGCCGCCAATCAGCGCCGTCAGCGCGGCCGCGCCGCCGGGCGGGTGCAGGGAGCGGGTGAGCGACATCGCCGCGATGGCCAGCGAGACGCCGACGCCGATGGCGATGACCGGGTCCGGGATGAAGTGGGCGGCAAGCACCCCCATGAAGGCCGAGATCGTGTTGCCGCCGATGATCGACCAGGGCTGCGCGAGGGGACTGGCCGGCACGGCGAACAGCAGCACGGCCGAGGCGCCCATCGGGGCGACGATGAGCGGGATGTGGGGTCCCTGGCCGAAGACCAGACCGCAGATCAGGCCGGTCAGCGTGATGCCCACCAGCGCCCCCAGGCAGGCGACGAGCCGCTCTCTCAGGGTCGCCCCGGCCAGGATCGGTCTGAACAAGCGAAACCCGGACGCGGTGCCGGCCTCTCCGGTGCTGACCGTCTTGGACATCCGCGCGCGTCCCTCGCTCGCCGTCACCGATGCCGGAGCTGCCCGTTCCGCGGGCAGACGCTCGGACGGTCGGCACGGCATTCTGGTATACCAGAGTCCGGTTTACGGACGGCGGTCGAAATTGCAACCTGGAAAGGCAGGATGCCTGCTATCGAGGCATTCCTCGAGGCAGTCATCAAGGCAATGCGGGCGCCGACAGGACGGGCAGGTCCGGCCCAGCGTCCCGCCCGCCATTCGTTGAGATCGCGGTCGCGGCGGACTATGGATGCCGCCATGGAACTCCGAGCTTCGACCGAGCGACCCCCGGCGCCCTTCGCCCACAAACCGCCGCCGACCGGCAGGGCGGCGCCGTTCCTGCCGATGAGCCGCGCCGAGATGGCGGCACTCGGGTGGGACGCCTGCGACGTCGTCCTGGTCACGGGCGACGCCTACGTGGATCATCCCAGCTTCGGCATGGCGATCATCGGCCGGCTGCTCGAATCGCAGGGGTTCAGGGTCGGCATCATCGCGCAGCCCGACTGGCAGTCGGCCGAGCCGTTCCGGGCGCTCGGCAAGCCCAGGCTCTTCTTCGGCGTCACCGGCGGCAACCTCGACTCGATGGTGAACCGCTACACGGCGGACCGCCGGCTGCGCCACGACGACGCCTACACGGCCGGCGGCGAAGGCGGACGGCGTCCGGACCGCTGCACCATCGTCTACACGCAGCGCTGCCGCGAGGCCTACAAGGACGTGCCGATCGTGCTCGGCGGCATCGAGGCGTCGCTGCGCCGCATCGCCCACTACGATTACTGGTCCGACAAGGTGCGCCGCTCGATCCTGGCGGACGCCAAGGCCGACCTGCTGATCTACGGCAACGCCGAGCGCGCCGTGGTCGAGGTGGCGAACCGCCTCGCGGCCGGCGAGGCGCCGCAGGAGATCGACTCCGTCCGGGGCGTCGCCCTGTTCCGCCGCGTGCCCGGCCACTACACCGAGCTGCCCGCCGACGACCTCGATTCGGCCGACGAGGCCGCGGCCCGCCGGCCCGGCGACACCGTGATCCGGCTCCCCGCCTACGACGAGGTCAAGGACGACAAGGAGGCCTATGCCCGCGCCTCGCGCGTGCTGCACCGGGAAGCCAACCCCGGCAACGCGCGCCCGCTCGTCCAGCGCCACGGCGACCGCGACCTGTGGCTGAACCCGCCGCCGATCCCGCTCTCCAGCGACGAGATGGACGCGGTCTACGACCTGCCCTACGCCCGCGCGCCGCACCCGTCCTACGGCGACGCGAAGATCCCCGCCTGGGACATGATCAAGTTCTCGGTCACGATCATGCGCGGCTGCTTCGGCGGCTGCACCTTCTGCTCCATCACCGAGCACGAGGGCCGGGTCATCCAGAACCGCTCGGAGGGCTCGATCCTGCGCGAGATCGAGCGGATCCGCGACAAGACGCCGGGCTTCACGGGCGTGATCTCGGATGTCGGGGGGCCGACCGCGAACATGTACCGGATGGCCTGCAAGGACCCGAAGATCGAGGCGGCCTGCCGGTTGCCGTCCTGCGTCTTCCCGGACATCTGCCCGAACCTGAACACCTCGCACGACGACCTGATCCGGCTCTACCGCAAGGTGCGCGAGGTGAAGGGCGTCAAGAAGGTGATGGTGGCCTCGGGCGTGCGCTACGACCTCGCGGTCCGGAGTCCCGAATACGTCAAGGAGCTCGTGACCCATCACGTCGGCGGCCGCCTCAAGATCGCGCCCGAGCACACCGAGCGCGGGCCCCTCGACAAGATGATGAAGCCGGGGATCGGCACCTACGACCGCTTCAAGGAGATGTTCGACGCCGCCGCGAAGGAAGCGGGCAAGAAGTACTACCTGATCCCGTACTTCATCGCCGCCCATCCGGGCACGACCGACGAGGACATGATGCACCTCGCGCTCTGGCTCAAGAAGAACGACTACCGGGCCGACCAGGTCCAGACGTTCCTGCCCTCGCCCATGGCCACCGCCACGGCGATGTATCACACCGAGATCAACCCGCTGCGGGGCGTGCGGCGCGGCGGAGCCGAGCCGGTCGAGGCGATCAAGGGCCTGCGGCAGCGGCGCCTCCACAAGGCGTTCCTGCGCTACCACGACCCCGAGAACTGGCCCCTGCTTCGCGAGGCGCTGCGGGAGATGGGCCGCGCGGACCTGATCGGGCCGAGGCCGGACCAGCTGGTCCCGTTCTCGCAGCCGCCGGGAACGGGCGCGGGCGCGGGCAAGGCGGGCGGACCGCAACGGCCCGTGCGCCGCGCGGGTGGCGGGCCGCGCTTCACCACGAAGGGCGTGCCGCTGAGGAAGTGACGGCCTCGCGCGCCTGATCTCGGGGACGCTCCGGCGCCTCCCGCGGCAGGACGCGCGATCCGGGTCGTCCGTCGAGACCGTCAGCCAGATCCCCCGCCATGCTCGTCCTCATCGCCGCCGTCTTCGGCATCGCCGGCTTCGTGAAGGGCGTGATCGGCCTCGGTCTGCCCACCGTCTCGATGGGCCTGCTCGCGGTGGCGATGACTCCGCTGCAGGCCCTGACCATCGTCATCGTGCCCGCCATCGTCACCAACCTCTGGCAGACCTTCGCCGGCCCGTACCTGCCCGGCATCCTGCGCAGGCTGTGGCCGCTGCTCCTCGGCACGGGCTTCGCGATCTGGGGCGCGGGCGCGCTGATGGCGGGTCCCTACGCGCGCTACGCCACGATCGTGCTCGGGTTCCTCCTGGTGGTCTACGCCTGGCTCGGGCTGACGCGCCTGCAGTTCCGGACGCCACCCCGGAACGAGAAATGGGTCGGGGGCGTCGTCGGCCTCCTCACGGGCGTGATCTCGGCCGCCACGGGCATCCAGGTGATCCCGTCGATGCCCTACCTGCAGTCAATCGGGTTGGAGAAGGACGAGCTGGTGCAGGCGCTCGGCGTGTTCTTCACGGTGGCGACCCTGGCGCAGGCGTTCAACCTCACGAGCGTGGGCCTCCTCGACGCCTCGACGGCCCTGCCCGGACTCGTCGCCATGGGAACGGCCTTCGCGGGGATGTTCGCGGGCCAGGCGGTCCGCCAGCGGATGGACCCGGAGGGGTTCCGACGGTGGTTCCTGATCGCGATGCTCGTGCTCGGCCTCTACCTGACGGCCAGCACGATCGTGTCGCTGTAAGGCCGCGCCGGGTCGGGTTCACCCGCGGGGCCGCACCTCAACGGCGCGTCCCGGAGGCCGTCGCGTCGTCCGGCGGGCGCCCGGGCCCGGCATACATCAGGGTCGCCGCATCACCGCAGGCCCGCCACACCGGCAGGGACCCTTCCCGGACGAACATTGCGAACGCCTCGCTCACCCGCCCTTCGTCGAAGGTCTGCACGCCCGCGACGGCGCGGCCCACGATGCAGGCTCCCTCCGGTGCCCCGGCGACCGGCGGCCGGCTATCCATCGAGAACATCACCCCGGACCGATCCGGCCTCAGCGCGTCCGGCAAGCTGTCGATCCTGCGCCAGAGGCAGTGCCACCGGGCACAGGCGTCCGGCCGCTGCGCGTAGATACCGCAGGCCGCGCCGGTATTGTGCCCGCACAGGATGCCCGCGGGTTTGCCGAGGGCTTCGATTTCCAGGATGCTGCAGCACGCGGTGCACGGGCCGCATCCGCGCCCAGGCGCAAGGGTGCCGCCGGTTCGACGGGACGGCACGCGGCCGCGCTCACCCAACGGGCCGGGCCTGCCGCACGACCGCGACCTTGGTCTGCTCGATCATGCCCACGACGGCCATGTCGAAGGCGCGCTGATCGTTCGTCATGTCGGGCACGCGGTAGCCCGTCAGCGCAACCTGCAGGTCATCCAGGGCGGCCGCGCGCGCTTCCGCTCCCTTCTGGCACAGCGCGTAGTGGAGCAGCAGATCCTGTGCCGCGCCGAGATCCTCGCGCTTCCCGGCTCGGATGAAGGAGCGGAGGTCGCGGGCGCATTCGTCTCTGGAAATCATTCGGTACCATGGCACATGCGCGGCCGTGGCCCAAGCGGATGGCCGGCGGCGCGGGCCGATGGCGCGGGCCGATGGCGCCGTCACAGGAGCGTCGCGAGCGTCAGAAGCCCGGCAAAGAACAGGCCCGAGGAGGCGAGCACGCCCGCGATCTCGCGATGCTCGCGGATGAGGGAGCGGGAAGCAGCGATCATGGTCGACCGGATCGCGCCCGATTGGGTCGGGCTTGGGCTGAAAGCTTGACGCTTCGAAGGCAGGCGGGCCCGTCCACAGCGTCCGAGGCGGACCAGCGCCCCCGCACCGGCGGTCGCGGCCGTCCGCGCGGCGATCCCGCGTCAGGCGTTCCGATCCGGATCTAGCTGCGGCGCGGCCGCGGACGCTGCGCTGCAGCATTTTGCAAAGTCACCAAACCGATATAACAATCATTCCAACGCGGCTGCCATGTGGTATACCAAAGGCCGACCGCCGTCCGTGCGACCGATCCGGACCCTCATGTGCGGCTCGAACGAGTTTGAGTGAACGAGCAGGCCTGAGCATGAACGCCGAGCACGATGCAGCCTTCTGGGCGGACGCCGTCGCCGAGGCGTATGCGGCGGCCGCCAAGCCGCCGCTCACCCGGGACCTCGTCGATCAGGTCCGCGCGACCCTGCTCGAGGCTCTCGTCGAGCCTCTCGAGCCGGGGTTGCGGGATGACGCGCGGGCCGGCAAGGCAGACCGGTTGAACGCCGCCCTCGACGGCTTCGAGATCGAGCTTCGGGCGGTCGTCGGCCCCCGCATCGCGTCGCTGGACGAGACGAGCGGCGCGGTCGTCATGGAGCACCGGTCCGAGGCCGGGCAGCCGCTGCGCGCCTTCGGCGGGCAGTAGCCGCCCCACCTCAACCGTCCGTCTCAACAGCTGGAAATCAGATCGCATCATGAGTGAGGCTCCGGGGACTGTCAGGCAATTCGCGCATCCCGGCCGGGGCCGGGAGCGGGCGAGGCCGGTGCCGAAGGGGCGGCAGGTCGAGCCGCGCGCGAAGGTGGAGATCGAGGCGCTGCTCGGCGACCGCCCGCGCCAGCGCGACCTCCTGATCGAGCACCTGCACCTGATCCAGGACACCTACGGCCAGATCAGCGCCGCCCATCTGGCGGCTCTGGCCGACGAGATGCGCCTCGCCTTCGCGGAGGTGTTCGAGACCGCAACGTTCTACGCGCATTTCGACGTGGTGAAGGAGGGCGAGGCCGCCATCCCCCGGCTCACGGTTCGGGTCTGCGACAGCATCACCTGCGCGATGTTCGGCGCCGAGAAGCTCCTGGAGACCCTGCAGGCGGAACTCGGCGGCGACGTGCGCGTCGTGCGCGCGCCCTGCGTCGGGCTCTGCGACCACGCGCCCGCCGTCGAGGTGGGGCACAACTTCCTGCACCGCGCCGACGTGGCGGCCGTGAAGGCGGCGGTGGAGGCGCAGGACACGCACGCCCACATCCCGGCCTACACCGATTACGACGCCTACCGGGCCGAGGGCGGCTACGCCACGCTGGAGCGGATCCGCAGCGGGGCGCTCACGGTCGACGACGTGCTCGCGGTGCTCGACGACGGCGGCCTGCGGGGGCTGGGCGGGGCGGGCTTCCCCACGGGCCGCAAGTGGCGCTCGGTGCGCGGCGAGCCGGGCCCGCGCCTGATGGCGGTGAACGGCGACGAGGGCGAGCCCGGCACGTTCAAGGACCAGCTCTACCTGAACACCGACCCGCACCGCTTCCTGGAAGGCATGCTGATCGGCGCCCACGTGGTCGAGGCCGCGGACGTCTACATCTACCTGCGCGACGAGTACCCGATCGCCCGGGAGATCCTGGCCCGCGAGATCGCCAAGCTGCCCGAGGGCGGCCCGCGCATCCATCTGCGCCGCGGGGCCGGCGCCTATATCTGCGGCGAGGAATCCTCGCTCATCGAGTCGCTCGAGGGCAAGCGCGGGCTGCCGCGGCACAAGCCGCCCTTCCCGTTCCAGGTCGGCCTCTTCAACCGCCCGACGCTCATCAACAACGTCGAGACCCTGTTCTGGGTGCGCGATCTCCTCGAGCGCGGCGCCGGCTGGTGGAAGAGCCACGGCCGCAACGGCCGCGTGGGCCTGCGCTCCTACTCGGTGTCGGGGCGCGTGCGGCAGCCGGGCGTGAAGCTCGCGCCCGCCGGCCTCACCATCCAGGAGCTGATCGACGAGTATTGCGGCGGCCTCAGCGAGGGCCACGCCTTCGCGGCCTACCTGCCGGGCGGCGCCTCGGGCGGCATCCTGCCCGCCTCGATGAACGACATCCCGCTCGATTTCGGCACGCTCGAGAAGTACGGCTGCTTCATCGGCTCGGCCGCGGTCGTGGTGCTGTCGGACCAGGACGACGTGCGCGGCGCCGCGCTCAACCTGATGCGCTTCTTCGAGGACGAGAGCTGCGGGCAGTGCACGCCCTGCCGCTCCGGCACGCAGAAGGCCCGCATGCTGATGGAGAACGGCGTCTGGGACACGGACCTCCTCGGCGAACTCGCGCAGTGCATGCGCGACGCCTCGATCTGCGGCCTGGGTCAGGCGGCCTCGAACCCGGTCAGCTCCGTGATCAAGTATTTCCCGGACCTCTTCCCGGCCCCGCGCGCGGTCGCGGCCGAATGACGATCGCGCGCCCGACCGAAAGCCCGACACAGACGCCCCAGACTGGAGCGGACGCATGAGCAACGCACCCGAAACGCACGGCGACAAGACCGAGCGGGCCGAGATCCGGGCCGCCGAGCCCCAGGACGCCGGTGGCCCCGCCCCCGGCGCGGGGCCTGCCGCAGCCAATAGCTACACGCAGGGCGTGAAGGCCGGCGGCCAGGCCGCGCCCGAGCCCACCGGCCTCTACGGCCTCGCGGAGCGCCCGAGCGCGCCCCCGACGATCCAGTTCGAGTTCGACGGCCGCCAAGTCGAGGCGCAGCCCGGCGAGACGATCTGGGCGGTCGCCAAGCGGCTCGGCACCCACATCCCGCATCTCTGCCACAAGCCCGAGCCCGGCTACCGGCCGGACGGCAATTGCCGCGCCTGCATGGTCGAGATCGAGGGCGAGCGGGTGCTCGCGGCCTCGTGCAAGCGCACGCCGGCGGTCGGCATGAAGGTGAAGTCCGCCACCGAGCGGGCCGAGAAGGCCCGCGCCATGGTGCTGGAACTCCTGGTCGCAGACCAGCCGGAGCGGGCGACCTCGCACGACCCGGCCTCGCATTTCTGGATCCAGGCCGACCACGTCGAGATCACGGAGAGCCGCTTCCCGGCGGCCGAGCGCTGGACCGGCGACTTCAGCCACCCGGCCATGAGCGTCAACCTCGACGCCTGCATCCAGTGCAACCTCTGCGTCCGCGCCTGCCGCGAGGTCCAGGTCAACGACGTGATCGGCATGGCCTACCGGGCGGCCGACGCGAAGGTCGTGTTCGATTTCGACGACCCGATGGGCGGCTCGACCTGCGTCGCCTGCGGCGAGTGCGTGCAGGCCTGCCCCACCGGCGCGCTGATGCCCTCGGCCTATCTCGACGCCGAGCACAACACCCGCACGGTCTATCCCGACCGCGAGGTCGCCTCGCTCTGCCCCTATTGCGGTGTCGGCTGCCAGATCTCCTACAAGGTCAAGGACGAGAAGATCGTCTACGCCGAGGGCCTGAACGGCCCGGCCAACCACAACCGCCTCTGCGTCAAGGGCCGCTTCGGCTTCGACTACGTCCACCACCCCCACCGGCTGACGAAGCCCCTCATCCGCCTCGACAACGTGGGCAAGGACGCCAACGATCAGGTCGATCCGGCCAATCCCTGGACCCATTTCCGCGAGGCCAGCTGGGAGGAGGCGCTCGACCGCGCCGCCGCCGGGCTCGTCCGGATCCGTGACACCAGCGGGCCGAAGGCGCTCGCGGGCTTCGGCTCGGCCAAGGGCTCGAACGAGGAGGCCTACCTCTTCCAGAAGCTGGTGCGGCTGGGCTTCGGCTCGAACAACGTCGATCACTGCACGCGCCTCTGCCACGCCTCGTCGGTGGCGGCCCTGATGGAGGGGCTGAACTCGGGCGCCGTCTCCGCGCCCTTCTCGGCCGCGCTCGATGCCGAGGTGATCATCGTCATCGGCGCCAACCCGACCGTGAACCACCCCGTCGCCGCGACCTTCCTGAAGAACGCGGTGAAGCAGCGCGGCGCCAAGCTGATCATCATGGATCCGCGGCGCCAGAGCCTGTCGCGGCACGCCTACAAGCACCTTGCCTTCCGCAACGGCACCGACGTGGCGATGCTCAACGCGATGCTCAATGTCATCGTGGAGGAGAAGCTCTACGACGAGCAGTACATCGCCGGCTACACGGAGAACTTCGAGGCGCTGAAGGAGAAGATCGTCGATTTCACGCCGGAGAAGATGGCGCCGGTCTGCGGCATCGACGCGGAGACCCTGCGGGAGGTCGCACGCCTCTACGCCCGGGCCAAGTCCTCGATCATCTTCTGGGGCATGGGCGTCAGCCAGCACGTCCACGGCACCGACAATTCCCGCTGCCTGATCGCGCTCGCGCTGATCACCGGGCAGATCGGGCGTCCGGGCACGGGGCTGCACCCGCTGCGCGGCCAGAACAACGTGCAGGGCGCCTCCGACGCCGGCCTGATCCCGATGGTCTACCCGGACTACCAGTCCGTCGAGAAGGCGGCGGTGCGCGAGCTCTTCGAGGAGTTCTGGGGCCAGTCCCTCGATCCGCAGCGGGGCCTGACCGTCGTCGAGATCATGCGGGCGATCCACGCGGGCGAGATCCGCGGCATGTTCGTCGAGGGCGAGAACCCGGCGATGTCCGATCCCGACCTCAACCATGCCCGGCACGCGCTCGCGATGCTCGACCATCTCGTGGTGCAGGACCTCTTCCTCACCGAGACGGCCTTCCACGCCGACGTGGTGCTGCCGGCCTCGGCCTTCGCCGAGAAGGCGGGCAGCTTCACCAACACGGACCGGCGCGTGCAGATCGCCCAGCCCGTCGTCAGCCCGCCCGGCGACGCGCGCCAGGACTGGTGGATCATCCAGGAGCTGGCCCGGCGCATGGGCCTGCCGTGGAGCTACGGGGGGCCTGCCGACATCTTCGCCGAGATGGCGCAGGTGATGCCCTCGCTGAACAACATCACCTGGGAGCGGCTGGAGCGCGAGGGGGCGGTGACCTACCCGGTCGATGCGCCCGACCAGCCCGGCAACGAGATCATCTTCTACGCCGGCTTCCCGACCGAGAGCGGCCGCGCCAAGATCGTGCCGGCCGCCATCGTGCCGCCGGACGAGGTGCCGGACGCGGAGTTCCCGATGGTGCTCTCGACGGGGCGCGTGCTGGAACACTGGCACACCGGCTCGATGACCCGCCGGGCGGGCGTGCTCGACGCGCTCGAACCGGAGGCCGTGGCCTTCATGGCGCCCAAGGAGCTCTACCGGCTCGGCCTGGAGCCGGGAGACACGATGCGGCTCGAGACGCGCCGCGGCGCCGTCGAGCTGAAGGTGCGCTCCGACCGCGACGTGCCGGAGGGCATGATCTTCATGCCCTTCTGCTACGCCGAGGCCGCGGCCAACCTGCTGACCAACCCGGCGCTCGACCCGATGGGCAAGATCCCGGAGTTCAAGTTCTGCGCCGCGCGGGTGACGCCCCTCCACGCGATGCCCGTCGCCGCGGAGTGAACGCCGGCCGGCCCCGAGCCTCCGCGCCGGCGGCACGTCCCGACGTGCCGCCGGATCCCGGCCGCGTTCCGGCCCCGCACGCTTCCGGAGCCGATCCACGCGATCTTCACCAGGGTTAAGGAGGGGCGGACGCGCCGGGCCTAAAGCATGATCCAGGCCTCTGTTACGGGGAGGGATCGCCATGCACGGGCACGCTGCGGACGTCGATGGTGAGACCGCTTGGCTGGTGCAGCAGCTCGCCCAGGAGGGACCGGAACGCCGTGATGCGGCGACGGTCCTGACGATCGAGAAGCTGCGCCGCCTGGAGGATCTGGCCCGCAACGCCGGAACCAGCCGGCAGGCGTTCCAGAAGATCGTCTCGGCACGCCGGGTCCTCGGCGATCACGCCGAGCTGGGCCCGACACCGGACTTCGCGTGGGATGCGGATCAGGACCTGTTCGGTCCGTCCTCGGACGCGCTGCCGCCCGTGCCGGGGTACGACGCGCAGAACATCCGGTGAGACCGGGCCTGCCGGCCCTAGCTGGCCGGCAGGTGTCGATCCGTGCGTGTCGATCGGCACCAGAAACCGCGTGGCCGCACAGCCCGCGTCGTGCTAAGCGTGCGGCGTCATGTCGGCCACCCGCTCCCTCTGGCGCTCGCTTCTCACGGTCCTCCTGGCCGTGTCGCTCGTCGCCGTCTCGGTGCTGGGTGCCGGACATGCGCATGCCGGGGCGCGGCATGGCGGCGTCCTGCAGCATGCCGCGGCGGTTCACCCGGACGCGGCGGGCCCGGAACGCACCCTCGGCCTGTCGGGCTGCGCCGAGCTTGCCGGCGACGAGACGCCGACGAGCCCCTGCGGCCTGAACTGCTGCTGCCACGCGACCTTCCTGCGCCGGGACTTCCCGGCCGTGGCGGTCGGCTGGAGGCCCGGTCGGATGCTGGCCGGCATCCACGAGGTCTTGTTCGACAGCCTCGCCCCCGAAAGCCTTCCCGAGCCCCCTCGAACCTTCGCCTGAGGTCCGCGCATCGATGCGCGTCCTGAGCGGCGGCCCCTGAGGGCTGCCGCCAGCCTCCCTGTCGCGAAGGCTCGGTTTCCCCATGCGTGTCCTCTCCGCCGCCGCCCTGCGGACGGCTGTCCTGGCTCTCGGCCTCTGCGCCGCTGCGCCGCCGACGTCCCGTGCCCACGAGGGACACGATCACGGCAGCGAGGCGCAGGCGCCGCCGACGGCGACCGCACCGCGCGGCTCATCGAGCACGGAGGCGCTCGAGCTGGTCGCCATCGCCCGCGACGGTCGTCTGTCCGTGTTCCTCGACCGCGCGGGCACCAACGAACCGGTGACGGACGCCGTCGTGCAGGCCGAGACGCCGGAGGGCTCCGTCCCGGTCTTGCCGATGCCCGACGGCAGCTACGGGCTCGATGCCCATTGGAGCCAGCATCCCGGCGCCTACGAGGTGCTGTTCACGGTGACGGCATCGGGCACGACCGACATGTTCCCCGTCTCGCTCACCGTTCCGGAGGCGCCGCCGGCACCGGAGGCGGCGGGTGCCTCGGCCTGGGCGGCCGGCCTCGCCGCGGCCCACGATTTCCAGCGCCACCTGAAGGAGGCGGATCCCTTGCCGCTCGCCGTCGGCGGCCTCGGCTTCCTCCTGGGCAGCGCGGTCACGCTGCTGATGCGGGGCCGCCGCTACCTGCCGGCCACCGCCCTGGTCGTGCTCGTCGTCGCCCTCGCCTTCGCGCCCCGGGCCTTCGCGCACGAGGGCCACGGCGAAGGCGGGTCCGCGCCCCCCCTCGCGCCGATGGCCGCGCCCTCCGCCCAGGACCTCGCGCGACGCCAGCCGGACGGCTCGGTCTTCGTGCCCAAGCCCACCCAGCGCGTCCTCGCGGTCCGGACCGTGGTGACCGCCTCCGACACCCTGCGACGCACGGTCGAGCTGCCCGGCCGCATCGTCCCCGATCCGAGCGCCAGCGGCGTCGTACAATCCTCGGTCGGCGGCCGCCTCTCGCCGCCGGAATCCGGGATCTTCCCGCGCCTGGGCGCGCGGGTGCGCAAGGGCGAGGTGCTCGCCTACGTGACGCCCCCGGTGCAGGCGGTGGACGTCTCCGACATGCGCCAGCGGCAGGGGGAACTCGACCAGCAGATCGTGATCACCGAGCGGCGGGTCGAGCGCTACCGCAAGCTCGCGCCGGGCGGCGCCGTCTCGCAGGTCCAGCTGGAGGATGCCCAGGCCGAACTCAAGGGCCTGCACGACCGCCGCGCGGCCCTCGACAACATCCGCCAGCAGCCCGAGGCGCTGAGAGCGCCGGTCGACGGGGTCGTCGCGGAGGCGAGCGCGGTGGCCGGCCAGATGGCGAGCCCCGGCGTGCAGGTCTTCCAGATCGTCGATCCGAGCCGGCTCTGGGTCGAGGCGCTGAGCTTCGACGCGCTGGCGGGCGGGCAGGACGCGACGGCGCGCCTGGCGGACGGCCGGATGCTGCGCCTGGCCTACATGGGCGCCGGCCTCGCCGACAGGAGCCAAGCGGTGCCGATGCACTTCGCGGTGGAGGGCGCGCCGCCCGAACTGCGCACCGGCCAGTTCGTCACCGTGCTGGCCGCGACGGACGCCCAGCAGGCGGGGTTGGCGCTGCCGCGCATGAGCGTGGTGCGCGGCGGCAACGGCCAGAGCATCGTGTACGAGCACGTCGCGCCCGAGCGCTTCCAGCCGCGCGAGGTGCGGGTCGAGCCCCTCGACGCGGGCAACGTCCTGGTCGTGTCCGGGCTGGCCCCGGGGAAGCGGATCGTGACCCAGGGCGCCGAACTCCTCAACCAGGTCCGCTGAGGAGACGCGCCCGATGTTCACGCTCCTCGTCGCGCAGTCCCTGCGCAACCGCCTGCTCGTCCTGGCGCTCGCGGCGGTGCTCGTCCTCTACGGCGGCTTCGTCGTCACGAAGCTGCCGGTGGACGTCTTCCCCGACCTCAACCGGCCGACCGTCACCATCATGACCGAGGCCGAGGGGCTGGCGCCCCAGGAGGTCGAGCAGCTCGTCAGCTTTCCCGTCGAGACGCAGATGAACGGGCTGCCCGGCGTCGCCCGCGTCCGCTCGGTCTCGGGCGTCGGGCTCTCGGTGATCTATGTCGAGTTCGACTGGGGCACCGACATCTACCGCAACCGCCAGCAGGTCTCCGAGCGGCTGGCGATGGTGCGGCCGCAGCTGCCCCCCACCGTGAACCCGATGATGGGCCCGGTCTCCTCGATCATGGGCCAGATCGTGATGGTGGCGCTCTCCGGCGGCTCGGTCTCGCCGATGCAGCTGCGGGAACTCGCCGACTTCACCATCCGCCCGCGCCTGCTCTCGATCCCCGGCGTCGCCCAGGTGATCCCGATGGGCGGCGAGGTGCGCCAGTTCCGCGTGGCGCCCCAGCCCACGGCGCTGCGGGCGCTGGGCGTCACCCACGCCCAGCTGGAGACGGCGCTCGCGCAGTTCGGCACCAACACGGGCGGCGGCTTCACCGACCAGTACGCCCGCGAGTACCTGATCCGGAACATCGGCCGGACCATGGACCTCGACGACCTGCGCACCCTGGTTGTGGCCAACGTCCAGGGCCGGCCGATCTACCTGCGGCAGGTCGCCGAGGTCTCGTTCGCGGCCCGGGTGAAGCGGGGCGATGCGGGCTACATGGGCGCGCCCGCGGTGGTCGTCTCGGTGGAGAAGCAGCCGGGCGTCGACACGGTCCGGCTCACCCGTCAGGTCGAGGCGGCGCTCGCGGAGATCACCGCCGGCCTGAACGCCTGCGGCGCCGGGAAGACGCCGGAGCGCGGGGGCCCGTCCCGGACGGAGGCCGCGGGCGAGGCCTGCGCCTTCAAGGGGGTGCGCGCCGACCAGCTCATCTTCCGGCAGGCCAACTTCATCGAGACCTCGATCCGCAACGTCGAGACCGTGCTGATGGAGGCGGTCGCCGTCGTCGCCGTGGTACTGTTCGCCTTCCTGCTGAACGTGCGCACCACCGCGATCTCGCTGACTGCGATTCCCGTCTCGATCCTGGCCACCGCGATCGTGTTCCACGCGGCCGGGCTGTCCATCAACACGATGACGCTCGGCGGCCTCGCGATCGCCATCGGCGAGCTCGTCGACGACGCGGTCGTCGATGTCGAGAACATCTTCCGCCGCCTCGGCGAGAACCGGCGGGCCGGCAATACGCGCTCGGTCTTCGAGGTCGTGGTCTCGGCCTCGAACGAGGTGCGCTCCGGCATCGTCTACGCCACGATGGTGATCGTGCTCGTCTTCGTGCCGCTCTTCGCCCTCTCCGGCATCGAGGGCCGGCTCTTCGCGCCGCTCGGGCAGGCCTACATCGTCTCGATCCTGGCAAGCCTCCTCGTCTCGATCACCCTGACGCCGGTGCTGGCCTACTACCTGCTGCCGGGCCTGAAGCGCCTGGAGGAGCACGAGAGCGGGCTGGTGCGCGTCCTCAAGCGCGGCAACGCCGCGCTGCTGCGCGCCCTGCTCGGGCATGCCCGCCCGGTGATGGTCGCGGCGGCCCTCGCGGTGGCGGGCGCGGGCTTGGCCGCGGCCTTCCTGCCGCGCACCTTCCTGCCGCCGTTCAACGAGGGCTCGTTCACGGTCAACATGAGCTTCAACCCCGGCATCTCGCTCGCCGAGAGCAACCGGATCGGCCTCGTGGCCGAGCGCCTGCTCCTCGACATGCCGGACGTGCGCTCCATCGGCCGCCGCACCGGGCGGGCCGAACTCGACGAGCACGCGGAAGGCGTGCACGCCTCCGACCTGGAGATCGACCTGAAGCCCGGGGCCCGGCCCAAGCGCGAGCTCGTGGCCGACATCCGCGGCCGCCTCGCGGTGCTGCCGGTCAGCGTGAACGTCGGCCAGCCGATCTCGCACCGGCTCGACCACATGCTGTCGGGCGTGCGCGCCGAGATCGCGCTCAAGATCTTCGGCGAGGATCTCGACACCCTGCGGGGGCTGGCCGAGGACATCCGGCGGCGCGTGGCCGACATCCCGGGCATCGCCGACCTGCAGGTCGAGAAGCAGGTGCTGATCCCGCAACTCGAGATCCGCGTCGACTACGCCCGGGCCGCCCTCTACGGGGTGCAGCCGGCGGCCCTGGTGGAGCAGCTGAGCCGCCTCTCGAACGGCCAGGTCGTCTCGCGCGTGGTCGACGGCTACCGCCGCTTCGCCGTGGTGATGCGGCTGTCCGACACGATGCGCACCACCCAGCGCCTCGGCGACATGCTGGTCGAGACGCCCTCGGGCTGGGTGCCGGCGCGCCAGATCGCCGACATCCGCGAGACCGACGGGCCGAACCAGATCCTGCGCGAGAACGCCCGCCGCCGCATCGTGGTCCAGGCCAACACGCAGGCCGGCGCCGACATGGGCCGGATCGTCCAGGCCATCCGGGAGAGGGTCGCCGCGACGCACCTGCCCGACGGCTACGCCACCAGTCTGGAGGGCTCGTTCCAGGCGCAGGCCGAGGCGAGCCGGACCATCGGCCTGCTCTCGCTCCTCTCGCTCGCGCTGGTCTTCGCGCTGCTCTACAGCCGCTACCGTTCCGTCGTGTTCACGCTGATCATCCTCGGCAGCATCCCGCTGGCGCTGATCGGCTCGGTGGCGGCCCTGTGGCTCGCCGGGCAGCCGCTCTCGGTCGCCTCGATGATCGGCTTCATCACGCTGACGGGCATCGCCACGCGCAACGGCATCCTCAAGATCAGCCACTACCTGAACCTCGCGATCCACGAGGGCATGCCGTTCGGGCGCGACCTCGTGATCCGCGGCAGCCTGGAGCGGCTGGCGCCGGTGCTGATGACGGCGCTCTCGGCCGGCATCGCCCTGGTGCCGCTGCTGGTCGGCGCGGACGCGCCCGGCAAGGAGATCCTGCACCCGGTGGCGGTGACGATCTTCGGCGGCCTGATCAGCGCCACGCTCCTCGACACGGTCCTGACGCCGGTCCTCTTCCTGACCTTCGGCCGCGGGCCGCTCGAGCGGCTGCGGGCGGAGGCCCGGCGCCGGCCGGAGGCCTCGCCCGACGCCCCGAGATCCACCCCGGCCGAGGCGTTCTGAGGCCGCCCTCACCCACCCAGAAGGGACATCACCATGCGCACCGCACTCCGCGCCGCGGCCCTCGTCCTGGCGCTCGGCGCCACGCCGGCGCTCGGCGCCGGCCCGAACGGCGGCCAGACCACGGTCTCGGACGGCCATCCGGTCGAGTTCGTCGCCACCGAGAGCGGCGTCACGTTCTTCCTCAGCGACGAGGCGGGGAAGCCGGTCGACACGGCCGGCCTGGCGGCCAAGGCCTTCATCCAGGCCGGGGGTAGGACGGAGACCGTGACCCTGAGGCCTGCGGCTCCGAACAGGCTCGTCGGCGACCTGAAGGCGCCGCTGGCGGTGGGCACGAAGGTCGTGCTTTCGGCAAAGCTGCACGGCCACAGCCTCCAGGCCCGCTTCGAGCAGCGGTGAGGCTGGCCCTCGGCCCGCGCCCCGAGGCCGGCGGCGGTCATGCGGGCCTCGGCCGCCTCGGCCGCCTCGGCTCGCCGACGATCATCGCCCGGAGCTCGACGAGGAGGAGCGGCGCGAGGCTCGCGCCGAGGATCACGCCCCACATGGCCGGATCGGGCGGGACGATGCCGAGCACGGCGCCGACCGGAGGCAGGTAGGCCGGCCCGACGAGCAGCACCGTACAAAGCAGCAGGGCGGCCCAGACCCAGGGGTTGCGGGTGACCTCGTTGCGGAGCGGATGCGAGCCCGGGGCCCGCATGTTGAAGATCTGCCAGAGCTGCGTGAAGGCGAGCGTCAGGAACGTCACGGTCACCACCCCGGCCCGGTCGAGGCCGAGCCACAGGGCGGCGACCGCCAGGGCCCCGAACGTCGCGGCCGTCATGGCGGCGGCGTGGGCGGCGATCCGGACCCATTGGGCGCTTCCGAGGATGGGCTCCTTCGGGTCGCGCGGGGGGCGTTCGAGGATGTCGTCCGGCCCCTCCCCCAGCGCGAGCGCGAAGGCCGGGAACATGTCGGTCACGACGTTCAGGTAGAGGATCTGCAGCGGCAGGATGGGCAGCGGCAGTTCCGTCGGGACCGCGAGCCCGACGACCAGCACCTCGCTCAGGTTGCAGCACAGCAGGTAGGCGACGAAGCGGCGGATGTTGTCGAAGATGATCCGCCCCTCGCGGATCGCGCCGACGATGGTCGGGAAGGCGTCGTCCAGCAGGACCATGGCGGCCGCCTCGCGCGCCACGTCGGTTCCCCGCCCGCCCATCGCCACGCCGATATCGGCCTGTTTCAGGGCCGGGGCGTCGTTGACGCCGTCGCCGGTCATGGCGACGATCTCGCCTCTCTCCTGGTACGCCCGGACCAGCGACAGCTTCTCGGCGGGGCTCACCCGGGCGAAGACCGAGACGTCCGCGAGCCCCTCCGGATCCCCGTCGCCCGGAACGCCCTCCGCGACCCGGTCGCCCGGCCGCGCGAGCCCGACCGACTCGGCGACGCTCCGGGCCGTGACGGCGTGATCGCCCGTGACCATCACCACGCGGATGCCGGCCGCGCGGCAAGCCGCCAGCGCGGCCGGGACGTCCGCGCGCGCCGGGTCCTCCAGCCCGATCAATCCCAGGACGGCGAGATCCTCGAACGGGCGGGCCCGCGCATCCGCCAGGGGGGCCTCGGCGCAGGCGATGACCCGCAGGCCCCGCGCGCCCATGGCCTCCACGCGGCGGCGCCACAGGTCCCGGGCGGCGCCGTCGAGGGGGACGGGGCACTGCGCATCGCCGACGCGGCGCGAGGCGGCGAGCACCGCCTCCGGCGCGCCCTTGACGAGCGCCACGTACCCCTGCCCGGCGGTGTGGACCGTCGCCATCATCCGCGTGGCCGCGTCGAAGGCGTGCTTTCCGACGAGCGGCCAGTCGCGCAGGAGCGCCGCACGGTCGAGCCCGCCGGCACGGCCCGCCCGCAGCAGCGCCTGCTCCATCGGGTCGCCGCTGGCCCCGCCCGGGCCCTGCCCGAGCGCCGCATCGTTGCAGAGCATGGCCGCGCGGAGAAGACGCTCGGCCCCGGCGCCGCCTCGGCCAGGCTCGGCCAGGTCCACCTCGCCCGAGGGCAGCGACAGGTGCCGCACCGTCATCCGGTTCTCGGTAACGGTGCCGGTCTTGTCGGTCAGGATCACGGTGGTGGCGCCGAGCGTCTCGACGGCCGCGAGGCGCTCGATCAGCGCGTTCTTCCGCGCCATGCGCCACAGGCCGCGCGCGAGCGCCAGGGTCGCCACGATCGGCAGGCCTTCCGGGATGGCCGCGACGGCGAGCGCGATGCTCGCCTCGGCCATGAGGCGAAGGTCCTTGCCGGCCGCCACGCCGAGACCGGCGAGGAGGGCGGCCGTCGCCAGGACCGCCCAGACCATCTGGCCGGACAGGCGCTCCAGGCGACGCTCCAGCGGCGAGGCGTCGGGCTCGGCGCCTTCGACGAGCTGCGACACATGGCCGAGCTCGGTTCCCGCCCCCGTCGCGACGACGACGCCCGTGCCGCTGCCGCGGGTCACCAGGGTGCCCCGGAACATCATGGAGGCGCGCTCGGCCAAGCGTGCGCCGGGGGCGACCGGATCGGCCGACTTGTCCACCGGAACGGCCTCGCCGGTGAGCATGGACTCGTCCACGCCGAGGTTCGACGCGTCGATCAGCCGGAGGTCGGCCGGCACGGCGTCGCCGCCTTCGACCAGCACGATGTCGCCCGGGACGAGCTGCTCCGCGGCGAGCACCCGCGCGTGCCCGTCGCGGCGCACGCGGGCCGCATGCGTGCACAGGGCCCGCAATCCCTCGACGGAGCGAGCCGCGCGCAGTTCGGTGAAGAAGCCGAGGCCGGTATTGACCGCCAGGACCGCGACGATCGCCGCCGTCTCCCGCCAGTCGCCGAAGGCGAGCGACAGGGCGGCGGCCGCCGCGAGCAGGTAGACGACGGGGCTCGCGAACTGGTGCAGGAGCAGGCCCAGTGCGCCGGCCCGCTCCCTGGCGGCGATCACGTTGCCACCGAACCGTGCGAGCCGTGCGCGGGCCTCCGCCTCCGTCAGACCCGTATGCGGGACGGTCCCGAAGCGTCCGAGGACCTCGGGGACCGGCAGGGCATGGATCTGCCGCGTGTCGTGGGGGGCATCGTCGGCCGTCGCGTCGGGAGGGGCGAGCGGGCGCGCCGCCGGCCCGCGGATCGCCGCGCTCCGCGCGCGCACCGGCTCGTGGACCCGATGGGCTCGCTCGCTCGCCATCCGAATGCCTCGCCCGGTGCGCCTGCCCGGCCCCCGTCCGGACGGGCAGGCCCGATCCGCGAGGGCCCGCGCGCCCGAAGGCTCCTTCTATCGAGGGGCATCCCGGCCGCCTTGATTCAGGACAACGGGTGCGACGCGGCGGTGGACCGGCCGGCCCGGCTTCGGCGCTCGGCCCGGGGAGGACGCGATGCGCAGGCGCGTCAGTAGCCGCGCGCGGTATCGACGGAGGCGGGTATCCGCCCGGTCGCCCGATAGGCGCGCAGGTTGCCCGCGACCACGGCCGCGGCGGTCACGGGGTTCGTCGGAGCCGCGACGTGCGGCAGGACCGTGACGTCCGGGTGCCGCCACAGCGGGGAACCGGCGGGCAGCGGCTCGGCGTCGAACACGTCGAGGACCGCGTGCGAGAGATGGCCGGCATCGAGGGCGGCGAGCAGGTCCCCGGTGACGACGATCGGCCCACGCGCGAGGTTGACGAGGGCACCGCCCGGCTTCATCGCGGCAAGCCGCCGCGCATCGAGGAGGCCGCGGGTCTCCGCAGTCAGCGGGAGCAGGCAGACCACGATGTCGCTGCGCGCGAGGAGATCCGGCAGCGCGTCGGGACCGGCGCAGGTCACGATCGGCGGCAGCGCCGCGCGGGCCGTCGCGGACGGAGCCGACCGGCTCCAGGCCGCCACGCGGAAGCCCGCCTCGAGCAGCCGATGCGCCGCCGCGGCGCCGAGGGCGCCGAGCCCGAGCAGCCCGACCGTCGTGTCGGCCGGCGCGCGGTAGGCCCGCGGGCGCCACATCGCCGCCTCCTGCTGGCGCCGATAGGCGGGCATGTCGCGCTGCAGGTAGTAGGTCCAGGCCAGGACGGCCTCGGCCATGGTGCGGGCGAGTTCGGGATCGACCAGCCGCACGATCGGCGGCGCCCCGGCGCCGAGATCCCGCACGAGACGCTCGACACCGGCCCACAGGGAGTGGATCCAGGCGAGGCGCGGCAGCCGCGCCACCTCCGCGGGGTCGGAGTTGGCCACGACCGCGACCTCGACCGTGGCCCGTTCCATCTCCGTCAGCGCGCGAAACGGCCGGACGCACTCCTCGGGCATCGCGGCGGACAATGCCGCGAGGTACCGGACCTCGTCGTCGGTCCCGAGGTTCCCGACGAGGGCGACAGGTGGGTGCATCGTTACCGACCAGATCCGTAGCGCCGCAGTGCGTCTATCCCATACCCGCAAAGGTCGTTAGATCGCGAGCGGAAGTCGTCCCGGTCGGCGTCGTGCGTCCCGCGAAGCATCACCGCGGATGTGAGGAACCCTCGCGTCGTGCAGGGTGTTCGAATGGCCGATTCTCGGCGACGGAGGTTTGGGTATGGCTGGAGAGTTTCTCAGGCAAACGCTGCTCGGCCTCGCCGGCTTGACTTTGCTCGGGGCCCAGGCGGGTGCCGCGGAGCTTCCGAAGATCGCCGTGGTCGCGACCGGCGGCACGATCGCGATGAAGCTCGACCCCACCACCCATGCGCCGGTGCCGGCGCTGTCGGGCGAGGACCTCGTCTCGGCCGTGCCGAAGCTGAAGGACATCGCCACCATCGCGGTCACCGAGTTCAGCAACGTCCCGAGCGACTACATGGGGCCGGACCGCTGGCCGGCGCTGTCGCGCAAGGTCGATGAGATCCTGGCCGACCCGGGCGTTCGGGGCGCGATCGTCCTGCACGGCACCGACACCCTCGACCAGACCGCCTACTTCCTCGACCTGACGCTGAAGAGCGACAAGCCGGTGGTGCTGGTCGGCGCGCAGCGCAACGCGTCCGACTGGGACGCGGACGGCCCGCGCAACCTCCTCAACGCGGCGCGCCAGATCCTGGCGGACGGATCGGCCGGCCTCGGGGTCACGGTGACCCTCAACCACCGCATCAACGCGGCGCGCGAGGTCCGCAAGACCCACACGAGCAACGTCGAGACCTTCAATTCGGGGGATGCGGGCATCCTCGGCTACGTGGACGAGGACCGGGTCGTCTTCAGCCGGAAGTCGCTGCGGCGCCAGACCCTGCCGCTGCCCGAGCGGATGCCGCGGATCGATCTGGTCGCGATGTATGCCGGCGCCGACGGCAGTCAGGTCCGCCACGCGGCAGAGACCGGCGCCGAGGCGATCGTGGTCGAGGCCTATGGCTGGGGCAACATGAACGCGGAGATGCACGACGCCATCGCCGAGGTGATCGCCAAGGGCGTTCCGGTCATCGTGGCCACCAAGGTCTACGACGGGCGCGCCCTGCCGGTCTACGGCTTCAAGGGCGGCGGCAACACGCTGCTCAAGGCCGGCGCGGTGTTCGCGGGCGACCTCACGCCGGACAAGGCCCGGATCCTGGCGCTCATCGCGCTGCCGGCGACGAAAGAGCGGGCCGCCCTCCAGGCCATCTTCGACAAGTAGCCGCCGCGGCCGGGTGTGCCGCGCGCGAATCGCCGATCGCGCGCTGGGACCCGCGTGATGCCGGATCGAGACCTTCGGCACCGGCGCCGCCGGGCCGTTAAGCACCTGTTAAGGCCGGGTTCGCCGTAACGGTGCGGGTGCGCATGGCGGGCCGCCCGGCCGGCCTCACCCGAACGGGAGTGTCCTCATCAGCTCGACCGCGACGTCACGGCATCGACCCGATCTCCGCGTCCTGGCCCACCTCACGGGGCGGCTGCGCGCCCATCCCTGGATGGGCGACGTCGCGGCCGTGGCGGCGACCGGAATCGCGCTCGCGCTGCGCTTCGCGGTCGACGACGTGCTGCCGCCGGGCTTTCCCTACCTGACCTTCTTCCCGGCCGTGATCCTCACGACCTTCTTCTGCGGCCTGCGGCCGGGCATCGTCTGCGCGGTGCTGTGCGGCCTCTCCGCCTGGTACTTCTTCCTGCCGCCGACCGGATCCTACGCGCTGGACGGGGCGACCGCGCTCGCGCTGCTGTTCTATGCCGGCATCGTGGGGGTCGACATCGCGCTGATCCACCTCATGCAGCGCGCCGGCACGCGCCTGCAGGCCGAGCGTGCCGTCACCGCGACGCTGTACGAGCAGCAGCGGACCATGTTCCAGGAGTTGCAGCACCGCGTCGCCAACAACATGCAGTTCGTCGCCGCGCTGCTCACCCTTCAGAAGAGGAAGGTCGGCGCGGATCCGTCGGCGGCGCTGTCGGCCCTGGACGAGGCGCGCGTGCGCCTCGAGACGATCTCCCGGATCCACCGGCGCCTCTACGACCCGGAGCGGGTGAGCCAGCCGGTCGGCCGGTACCTGCAGGAGCTGTGCTCCGACCTGCTCGACGCGACCGGCGCACGCAACGTCGTCTGCCTGGTCGATGCCTCCCACGTCCAGCTCGACCTGCCACGCCTGACGACCTTGTCCCTCCTCGTGGTCGAGGTGGTCACCAACGCCCTCAAGCACGCCTTCGTCCCGGGTGGGCGCGGCACCATCACGGTCCGGCTGGACCAGCTGACGCCGGAGCGCCTGATGCTGACCATCGCCGACGACGGGCGGGGTCTGCCCGCCGCGTTCGACCCAGAGGCCGGCAGGAGTCTCGGCTTCCGCATCTGCCAGGGACTGGCGAGCCAGCTCGGCGGCGTCCTCCGGCACAGCTCGGAGGGCGGCGTGGTGGTGCGCCTCGATTTCCCGGTCGCCGGGCCGGCCTCTCCCTGAGGCGGCGGCCCGGCCCGGCAGCCGTGCCCGGACGCCCTAAAGGCTCATCAGCGCGCGGACCCGGGAGGCCAGCGTATCGATCGCGAACGGCTTGGTCAGCACCTGCGTGCCCGGCCGCAGGTGGCCGTTGCCGACGGCGGCGTTCTCGGCATAGCCGGTGATGAACAGGGTCTTGAGCTGCGGGCGGACGTCCTGGCCCGCATCGGCCATCTGCCGGCCGTTCATGCCCCCGGGCAGGCCGACATCGGTGATCAGCAGGTCGATGCGCACGTCCGAGCGCAGCACCTTGAGGCCGGCGACGCTGTCGGCGGCCTCGATCACCGCGTAGCCGAGATCGCAGAGCACGTCCGTCACCAGCATGCGCACGGAGGGCTCGTCGTCCACGACCAGCACGGTCTCGCCGGCCTCCGCGAAGGCGGCAGGCGTGCGCTCGACGCCGCCCTCGTCCGGTGAGGCGTCGCCGTAGTAGCGCGGCAGGTAGATGCACACCGTGGTGCCCTGGCCGACCTCCGAGTAGATCCGGACCTGCCCCCCCGACTGCTGGGCGAAGCCGTAGATCATCGAGAGGCCGAGGCCCGTGCCCTGGCCGATCGGCTTCGTTGTGAAGAAGGGCTCGAAGACGCGCGCGACGATCTCGGGTGGCATGCCGGTGCCGGTGTCGGTCACGCACAGGGACAGGTACTGGCCCTCCGGGATCTCGTGGGCGCGGGCGGCCTCGCGGTCCATCCAGCGGTTGGCGGTCTCGACCGTGATGCGCCCGCCGTCCGGCATGGCGTCGCGGGCGTTGATGCAGAGGTTCAGGAGCGCGTTCTCGAGCTGGCTCGGATCGACCAGCGCCGGCCAGAGGCCGGTCGCCCCCACGGCCTCGACCGGGATGCTCGGCCCGACCGTGCGCTGGATCAGGTCGGTCATGCCCTCCACGAGCGCGTTCACGTTGGTCGGGCGCGGGTCGAGGGTCTGGCGCCGGGAGAAGGCGAGGAGCCGGTGCGTCAGGGCGGCGGCGCGCTTGGCCGCGCCCTGGGCGGCGGCCATGTACTTGTCGACGTCCGACAGGCGGCCCTGGGCGATCCGCGTGCCCATCAGTTCCAGGGAGCCGGAGATGCCCGCCAGCAGGTTGTTGAAGTCGTGCGCGAGGCCGCCGGTGAGCTGGCCCACCGCCTCCATCTTCTGCGACTGGCGCAGCTTCTCCTCGGTCTGCATCAGCTCGTCGGTCCGTTCGGCCACGCGCTGCTCGAGGGTCTCGTTGAGGGCGCGCAGCGCCGCGATGGCCCGGTCGCGCTCGGCCTCGACGGCGCGGCGCTCCTCAACGTCGATGAGGACGCCGGGGAAGCTCAGCGGCGTGCCGTCCGGCGCGTGGTCCACGCGGCCGTTGGCCTCCAGCCAGTAGTACTTCCCGTCCGTCCGGCGCGTGCGGTACTGGTGGGCGTAGGCGCCTCCCCGGGCGATCGCCTCCCGGATCGCCTCGGCCAGCCCCGCCTGGTCGTCGGGGTGCACGGTCGCGACGATCTGGGCGAGCGGGATGCCCTCGCGCCCGAGCGCCGGGTCGAGGCCGAAGCTGCGCGCGAAGGCCTCGTCGACCGCGAACCGATCGGTGGGCAGGTCCCAGTGCCAGGTGCCGATGATCGCGCCGGCCGCCAGCGCGAGCTGGACGCGCTCCACGTTCTCGCGCGCGAGCGCCTCGCTGGCGCGCAGGCGCTCCTCCGCGACCCGCCGGGCGGTCACGTCGTTGAAGATGATCGCGATCTGGCGGTCGGCCGGCTCCCCGACGGGCACCGCGCGCACGTCGAACCAGCGCTTGAAGGCCTCCGCATAGCTCTCGAAATTCGCGGGCTCCCGGGTCTTGGCGACGCGCCCGTAGGTCTCGAACCAGAATCGTTCGAGGTCCGGCGCGAACTCCGTCACCCACTTGCCGCGCAGGTTGACGCCGGATTCCCGCTCGAAGGCCGGGTTGGCCTCGAGGAAGCGGTAATCGACCGGCCGGTCGTCGGCGTCGAACTTGACCTCGACGATGGCGAAGGCCGCCTCGATCGTGTCCAGGATCATCCTGAAGCGCTCCTCGCTGCGCGCCAGGGCATCGACGGCGCGCCGCTGCTCGGTGATGTCGCGCGCCACGCCCGAGAACCGGACCGGCCGGCCCCGGGCGTCGCGCTCAATCTCGCCCCGGCGGGCGATCCAGCGCAGGGCGCCGGTATCCGGCCGGCGGATGCGGTACTCGACGTCGCGGGGTGGCCGGCCGCTGCGGCGGGTCTCGGCCGTCGAGATCAAGTGCCGGTCCTCGGCGACGATCAGCCGCTCGAAATCGCCTGCCGGGTAGCTCTCTCGCACGGGCAGGCCGTAGAGACGGCAGAATTCCGGAGTGGGGTGGAGGAGGCCGTCCGCGATGCTGACGGTGAACAGGCCGACCCCGCCGGCCGCCTGCGCGCGCCGCAGGTTGGCCTCGGCCGTGCGGAGGGCTTCGCCGGCCGCGTGCTGCGCGGTGCGGTCGCGCAGGAACTTGACGTATCCCTGATGGGTTCCGGCCGGATCCTGCAGCCGCATCAGCTCGCCGGACGCCCACAAGGCCGTGCCGTCCTTGCGCAGATGCCAGCGCTCGTCGAGCGCCCGCCCCTCGCGAGCCGCCGTCAGCAGTTCTTGGGCCGGTATGCCCGCCTCCCGGTCCTCGGGCGTGAAGATCAGGTCCGTGGTGAGCCCCGCCACCTCCTCCGGCGACCAGCCGAGGATGCGCGCAGCACCCGCGTTCCAATCGACGATCCGGCCGGCGAGGTCGAGCAGGAGGATGGCGTAGTCGGTCGCGCTGTCGAACAGCGCGCGGTAGCGACCCTCGCTGACCTGCCCGGCCCGGCGCGCCTCGGCTTCGCTGGCCTGGGCCAGCCCCGCCGAGATCATGCCGGCGAACAGGCGCGCCGCCCGGAGGTCGAGCTCGGCGAACGCTCCGGCCCGGTCCGACTGGAGCTTGAGGACCCCGACCGTGTCGGATCCGCGCTTGATCGGCGCCATCACGCAGGCGCGCAGGCCCATGCGCGCGGCCAGGTCCTGGTTGACGCGGCCATCCGCCCGCACGTCGTCCAGGCGCAGGGCCTCGCCGCCGCGGAAGCAGGCGCCCGACAGGCTGCCGTCGAGCGGGACGCGCAAACCCTGCCGGTCCGTCAGGCGGCCACGGGTCGTGCGGTAGAGCAAAGTGTCGTCGTCCAGGAGTTCGATCACCCCGCCCTCGGCCTGCGGGACGGCGCGCATGGCCCCGGCCAGGAGCGCATCGAGGATGCGGTCGAGGTCGCCGCCGGCCGCCAGCACGTCGGCCTGTGTGGCGATCAGGGCGTTCTGCTGCGCGATGGTGGCCGCCTGCTCCGCCAGGGCCACGTCGCGGGCCGCGACGGCGCGGCGGATCTCCAGCTGGCTCATCACCTGCCGGGCCAGCGCCCGCAGCCCGCGGGCCTGTGAGGCGGTCAGGCCGTCCGGCCGCGGCGCGCCGTCGATCACGCACAGGCTGCCGAGCACATGGCCCTCGGGGCTGCGCAGCGGCGCGCCCGCGTAGAAGCGCAGGTGCGGATCCTCGACCACGAGGGGATTGGCCCGAGTCCGCGGATCCTGGGTCAGGTCGGGTATGACCAGCAGATCCGGTGCGGACAGGACGTGGACGCAGACCGACCGGTCGAGGTCGGTCTGGCAGTCCGGGAAACCCAGGCGGGCCTTGAACCACTGCCGACTGTCGGCAACCAGGCTGACCAGCGCCACCGGGGCGGCGCAGAGCTCGGCGGCGAGCTGGACGACGTCGTCGAATCCCTCCTCCGCCGGCGTATCGAGGATGCCGTAGGAAGCGAGGGCGTTCAGGCGTTCGGTGTCGTGGACGTCGGACAGGTCGGACGGGTGTGACATGCGGAATGGGATCTTCGACGGTTCCGGCTCATAGCGTGAAGCGAGCGGCCGCGTCAGCCTCTGCGCTCGCCCCGCGCGACCTCTCGCATCCGCCCGAAGCGCGCGGCTAACGGGGGCGACTTGCGGTTGCGGCCGCTCGCGCCTCGGCGACGAGATCGCCGAGGATCGCGAGCGCCCCGCGCGTGATCGCTGGTCCCGCCTTTGCCGGGCTACCCGCCGCGAAGGGCGGCTGCGGCGCATATTCCGCGACGAGCTGGGCCGTTCGCGCATAGTCGTCACCCCGCAGGCGGGCGGCGAGCGCGAGGGCGAAGTCGAGCCCGGCCGAGATGCCCGCCGCGGTGATCCGGTTTCGGTCGAACACCACGCGCTCATCGACCGGGACCGCGCCGAGGAGGGGCAGCACGGTGTCGCGCACGCACCAGTGCGAGGTCGCGCGGTATCCGTCGAGCAGCCCCGCGGCCCCGAGGATCAGCGAACCGGTACAGACGCCCGTGACCCAGCGCGCGCGACCCGCCCGGTCCCGCAGGAAGGCGAGCGTGGCGGCGTCGCGCATCTGGGCGGGGGTACCGTCACCGCCGGGCACGAACAGCACGTCGAGGTCGGCGGGACAGGCGGCAAAGCTCGTCGTGGCAAGCAGGCCGATGCCGGTGTCGCTCGGTACGGGGCCGGGAGTCCGGGCGACGAGATGGAGGCTGCCGGGTGCGAGGCCCGCGAGCAAGTCGTGCGGGCCGACCACGTCGAGGGCCGTCATGCCCGGATAGAGCAGCATGGCGATGCGCATCGGCCGCCCTGCGGCGAGCGGAGGGGGTGCGTCGCGGGCCTGCGCCCGACGGGGCAGAAGGCTCGCGGCCATGAGGGCGGCCGCACCGACCTCGCGGCGACTCACCATGATCGGTCTCCCTACGCCGCGACGGCGTCGAGGATGCGCGGGATCGCCGTGCGCATCCTGAAGAAGCCGCGCGTCGCGTGCGGCCAACTCGCCTCGTCCCAGGTTCGGCGCAGCCGCAGAACCCCGGCCGGCAGATTCGAGGCGCTCGGCCCGACCGGTGCCCAAGCACCAACCACCGGAAGGTCGCTGGACCAGCCGGCATCCGCCGGCATGGCCGGGCAGGCGAAGTGCGCCCCCGCTCGGGCCAGGGCGTCCGCCATCGCCGCCGCGTCGGCTGCCCGCACCGCCTCGCTCGCGCCCGGTGCGTGGGCCAGCAGCCCGCCGACGCATACGACGCGGGCGGGGTCGAGCGGCAGGCTCTCCGGGTGCAGGTCGTCGAGATGGATCAGCAAGGCGACCGAGCCGGCAGGAAGCGGGTCGGCCGGTGCCAGCGGCACTGTCGGGGCGATCTCGACCTCGCTCAGCGGGGCGGCCCGCTCATCGAGACCGACCGGATCGAAGCGGCCATCGGTGTGGCGGCGGATGTTCTCGGCACGGGCGAGGTAGTGCTTGCCACGCGTGTGCAGTCCCGCCACCCATCGCCAGGACAGGGTGTTCGAGGCCGGATCGCCATCGAGCAGGTGGCGCAGGAAGAAGTCGGCACCGAGCGCCCAGGGCAGGCGCAGGGTGAAGATCCAGATCGAGGCGAACCACATCCGCGCGTGGTTGTGCAGCCAGCCGGTCTCGACGAGTTCGCGCGCCCAGTCGTCGAAGCCCTCGATGCCCGTGCGTCCCGCCACCGCCCGCTCGTAGGCGCGGCGCAACCCGGACGCGGTGGCAAGCTGCTCCTCGCCCGCGGCGACGAGGCGGAGATAGTCGGCCCAGATCGCCGGGTGCGTCTCGAGATAGCCCTTGAAGTAGGTCCGCCAGAACACCTCCGAGATGAATTTCTCCGCGGCTCCGCCATGCGCCTCCCGGGCTCGGGCGACGATCTCCTGCTCGGTGGTCAGCCGGCGTCGCAGGTAGGGCGAGAGCGCCGATGTCGTCGTCTCCGCGTCCGGACCGGGTGCGATGTTGCGCTCGGCCGCGTAGTGTGGCCCGAGCCGGTCGGTGATGGCGGCGAGACGAGCGAGGCCGGCCTCGCGGGTCATGGGAAAGGCGCGATCCATGCCGCCCAGGTAGAGCGCTGCAGAGCCGGGCTCACGCCCTGCGACCTTGCGACCGTCCGCGGCGCATCGGCCGCGGGCTGATACCGGCAGGTCCGGACATCGACCTCGTAGGCGCAGGCCTGTCACCCGACGCGGTGCCGCAGGCAGTCGCGGTCGTGGAGGCCCCGTCGTCCGCAGGGCGTCAACGCGATTGTGATGCGGCGCCCCCGGCGATCGCGCAGAGGGCTCGCGCCGTGCGAGATTGCGAGACCAGTCCGTGTAGCGGGGCCCGGCGGACGACGACCCTGCCTGGGACGCCATCACCGATCACACGGCCGGCGGCTCGAAGGTGAAGAGCGCGATGACGCACGGCACCGTTCGGGCCGGCAAGGTCTCGGCGGAGGGCGGCGCGCGCACGCTCACCGTGAGCTACGGCAAGGACGGTGGTGCGAAGACGATCGTCGTGCCCTCGGATGCGCCGATCGTCGCCTTCGAGCCGGCCGGCAAGCAGGGGCTTGTCCCCGGCGCGAAGGTCTTCGCCGTGGTGGCCAAGGATGGCGGCAAGACCGACGGAAAGCTCGTCGCGGTGGGCAGGGACGGCTTGACGCCTCCCATGTGATCGGAGCCTCGAACGAGGCCGTTTCGGGGGGCTGGCGTTCGTCCGGACGCTCTCGCCTTCGACAGGCGCTGGGCGGCCATCGCGCCGCCCTTGCCGCCCGGACCCGCTGGCTGCGCCTGCGCCGATCGGACGGCGATCCTGAAGGGTCAGCGCATATCCGGGAGGATCGGCGGCGATGCGTCGGCGGCTCGGCGAACCGGGATCGCCCGCATCCCTGGACGGGGTTGGGAGCGGGTCGCCCGGTTCCGGGCGCGGCGCGAGAGCCCGCCCCATTCGGACGCTCTGGCCGAGCACGTCGCGGCGACTGGGCTTGTCGGCCGGCGACCCGTTCGATTTTTTAAGCATCGCCGGGACGCAAGGCTGAAACTTTCCCACCCCTGGCCTCCGTAGGGGCTCGCGACGCCCCCATAGGGCGCACCTCCAGGGAGACACCATGTCCACGACCCTTCTCCGCCTCGCTCTCGGCCTCGCTCTCGTGGCCGCCACCCCGGCTCTGGCCAAGAATCCGATGGTCGGCGGCGCGCCGATGTTCGCGAGCAAGACCATCGTCGAGAACGCGGTCAATTCGAAGGACCACACCACGCTGGTCGCCGCCGTGAAGGCCGCGGGCCTCGTCGACACGCTGTCGGGCCCCGGCCCTTTCACCGTGTTCGCGCCGACCAACGCGGCCTTCGGCAAGCTGCCGCCGGGCACGGTCGAGACGCTGGTCCAGCCGCAGAACAAGGCCCAGCTCACCGGCATCCTGACCTACCACGTGGTGCCGGGCACCTACACGTCGAAGGAGCTGATGAAGCTGGTCCGACAGGGCGGCGGCGAGGCCACGCTGAAGACCGCACAGGGCGAGCCGCTCACCGTGGCGATGGCGCGCGGCGGCAAGGGCCTGACCGTGACCGACACCAAGGGCAACACCGCCCGTGTCACCATCGCCAACGTGATGCAGTCGAACGGCGTGATCCACGTCATCAACGGCGTGCTGATGCCCTGATCCCCTCCGAGCGGGCTCCGGCAGACGTCGGAGCCCGCCTCACTCGCGCACGAGCTTGCCCGAATAGATGACCGGACCGGTCGGTACGCCGGTCGGCGAACCGCCCTTCGGCTCCACCGAGACCGCTAGGCTCATACCGTCCGCGTCCGCACGCAGGGCAGCCGGTATGGGCCGCCGGGCGACGCCCTCCGTGATGAGACCCAGGGAGCGCGGCGCGGCGCCTGCCCCCACGTACCAGAGCTCCAGGTTGCGGTCCGGCGGCGTCTCCGCGGCGAGGCTGCGGACCTGCACGGTGCCGCTGTCGAGATCGACCCGCACGATCAGAGCGGGCAGAGCGCCGCCGCGATCCACCACGGCGAGATACTGCCGCTCCGTGCCCGTGGGGCGCAGGCCGAGGGCCAGCCAGAGGGCCAGGCCGGCCGCGAGCGCGGTCGCCGCCCCCGCCGCGAGGCGCCAGTTTCGCACCTTGCGCTCCAGCCTCCGAATGCGCGCCCCACCATCGGCGGATACGGCTGCGGGCGCCTGCGCGATCCGCGCCTCGATCCCGTCCCACACGCCCGGGGCGGGTTCGACGGCCCGGGGCGCGGCCGCGAGCGGTGAGAGCCGCACCTCCCACGCTGCTACCGCTGCGCGCAGGGACGCGTCGCGCTCCAGCGCCTCGGCGAAGGCGGCGCGCTCCTCGGCGGTCAGGGTGCCGAGCACGTACTCACCCGCCGCCCCGTCCCGATCTTCGTCCCAGAAAGGCACGGCGCCCGTTCGTGTCTCGCCGCTCATGACGCCTCCAGGCAACCGCGCAGGCTGATGAGGCCACGACGCAGCCACGTCTTGATCGTATTGACCGGACGATCGTGCCGCGCCGCCAGCTCCTCGCGTGACCAGCCCTCGCAGTACGCCAGGAGGAGGCAGTCGCGTTGGCTGGGCTCGACGGCTTCGAGGCAATGCGCGAGGGCGTCTCGACGGGCGAGGTCTGCCTCGCCGTCGCGTGTGTCGGCGAGGCGCTCGAGCCAGTTCTCGTCGGCCTGTGTCAGACGCGCGGCCTTGTCCTGCCGGAGCCGATCGATCGCCTTGTGCCGGGCGATCGCACCGAGCCAGACGAGCGATGGGGCAGCCTGCGCATCATAGGTGGCTGCCCGCTGCCAGACGCGCACGAAGACCTCCTGCAGCGCATCCTCGGCCGCGCCCCGATCCCGCAGGATACGCAGGATGATCCCGAGAAGTTTCGGGGCGGTCGCGTCATAGAGTGCGCGCAGGGCTGTGCGGTCGCCCTCCGCCACGGCCCTGATCAGCCGCGCAAGATCTGCGTCGGCAGGCGCCTTCAAAGTCGGCACGGCTCCCCCACCCGCCCAGAGCGATCCCGCTTATCCTGCGGGCTCCAGCGCCTCAACCGGCACGCTACGCCCCTCTGTGCACGAACGGGAGACCCGAGTCCTGAATCTCTGTCCGGGGCCAGTCGTACGCACTGACCTCAGGTCCCGGCAGGCCGTAACGGGTGGCTACCGCGGTGTAGTCCGGTTCGTTCATGCTGTTCGGCACCGTCCGGACGTTGGAGAGGAAGCCGCCATACCGCTGGACGTGCGGGATACGTTCGGGCCGGCCAAGCAGCCCCCGAGCCGTCTCGCGATTCCGGGCGAAGGCCGCGTCGGCGGAGCGGGCCATGGTCTCGGCATTGCGCGCCTCGACCCGGGCGACAGCCTCCGCCCCATCGATCTCCACAAGCCAGAGATGCGGGTCATGCCAAGCGAAGCGAGTTGAAACCGGCGCGCTGCCGGATCCGACCGTGACCGAGTGCCGCCTACCGTCGCCCCGAGTGGAAGCGGTGACGCCAGCCCTCCTCCAGCCTGCGCTCCTCCGCGCTCTCCTCCGGGACGGGGTCCAGACGCAGCAGGATCATCGCGAAGCCGTTCGGCTGAAGATACACCTGCTCGTAGAGGGCCGGCGCGCGGAGGTCGCGCTTCACATCGATCCAGAGATCGGGAGAGGACGCGGCGATGTCGCTCGCGCTGTTCGGCCGATGCGGGCTGCCGTGATAGAGCGAGCCGGTCGAGACGGGGTCGCCGACCGCGCGGATGATCTCCGGGAAGGAGAGGCTGCGGTAGCACCGCTGCACCCGGCCTCTGCCCGTCACGACGATCGCGATCCGGGCGGGATGGTACTGTACGTAGACCCGAGCCGCCGTCTCCTTGCCGACCGCGAAGTCGCGCGCGAGCGCGAGAACGTGCTGCAGGTCGGGCTCGCGAAAGGCCGCCATCGCCCCCCGCAGCCGGTGCGGGGGCATCAGAAGCAGGGTGGCGAAGCGGTTGGCCTCGACCTCCCTTTGCTGCCGCCCGTCGCCCGCTCTGGCCGTGGTGCGCAGCATGTCCGCACTCGTGCACAGGAACCGGCCGGGTTGATCTGGGACGTGGTGCGCCATCAGGAAATGGCCGAGTTCGTGAGCGATGGTGAAGCGGCGACGCGGTTCGCCTCCGCGCTTGACGAGGATGGTGCCGTCTGACCGCTTCGCATCGGTCACGAGGCCACCCTCGAACCCGGGGGTGTCGAGATCCTCGATCTCGATGATGCCGAGGCGCGCGCACAAGTCCTGGATCGGCACGGGCACTGAGAGGTTCGGCTCGGCCTCGAAGATGCGTTTGACGAGCGCCTCCGGTGAGCGCGCGTCCGCGAGGTCCTTCCTGCTGATCGGCATTCGCGCAGCCCCTTCCGTCCCTGGACCCATCCATCAGGCCGCCACGCGCCCGCGATGCCGAGATCGGATCGTGGGGAGTCTTTGCGGGCGATGACCCGCCTTGCGTTCAGCAACGTGGTCCGGCCGACGTCCACGGCGTCTTCACCATCGCCCGGGTCCGCCAACCTGGTGTGCCGCCGCAGCGAGCACGCGCCTAACGCTTCTTACCCAACTCGGCGGCGATATCCTTCGTCATCCGGCCGACCTTCCGATGCGCTGCCGTAAGCTGGTCCTGCGTGACGCCCCATCGCTTCATCCAGAACTCGACAGCCTTGCGCTCCGACAGGTCAAGCCGGTCCTTATCGATGAAGCCACGCTTGTCCTTGAGGCCGGCCATGGGGATCCTGGTGGCTTGATGA
This sequence comes from Methylobacterium hispanicum, assembly GCF_022179285.1. GTDB lineage: Bacteria > Pseudomonadota > Alphaproteobacteria > Rhizobiales > Beijerinckiaceae > Methylobacterium > Methylobacterium hispanicum. The sequence goes on from NZ_BPQO01000012.1 coordinate 36,309, forward strand.
TGTGCGGTCTGGGATGGACCTGGCGGTTCCCCCGACGATGACGGTGGCGAAAGGATGCCGGGAACCGAGCTGATACGCCAAAGCGTCTAGCACGTCGGTGTCTGGATGCGTATGGCCGAGGCCACAAGCGCTAGGCCGAGCGGCCGGTCCCACGGAGCCGAGCCAGCGGCCCGAACCGATTCCCCCCACGCAATCGTCCACCGGGGTGCAGCGGCGCGCACTCCCAGCCGTCAGAACAAGTCCGCACGAGTCGTTCTTCTATAATGATAGAACGAGCGCATCATTCTGCATGAGCAAGCAGCTGCGCGAAAAACGAGCCTCAGGTGCTGCACTGCATTTGGTTTCGGCAAGCTGTCCGCTTGGAATAGGTCGGGAAGCATCGTCCATGCTTCATGATGCCGATCAAGTCAGCTGAAACCGGCGAAGCAGAGTCAGATTGCAGGAATCGCACGCTGCTTTGAAGTCCGGCAGGCGCTCCCTGGGTACAAGGGCATGATTCCAGGCGGCATTGTCGAACATCACCGCCCCGTCGTGGATCGCCATATCGGGCCGCAGGCGGAAATCCATGTAATCGACGCTGTGCAGGAACGCACCGATGGCGGCGCGCTTGGCCGGACCGACCACCTCCGCGAAGATGATAGGTCGGTCTCGCAGGATCGTGTCGCGCGCGCCCCGCAGGAACGCGTGCTCGTGCCCCTCGATGTCGACCTTGATCACCCCGATCTGATCGGTGATCCCGATGTCGTCCAGCCGTTCGACCCGCACCGCGCAGACCGAATGGGCCGGCTGGAAATCGGGCTCCAGCGACGCGCTCGTTTCGACGAGGCCGTGACCCGGGTCGGGCAGGTGGAGCGTCGCCGTTCCGGCCCTCTCGCTGAGCGCGACCTCGATCAGACGCACGCGCTCCGCCAATCCGTTGGCCAGGATGTTGCGCTTCAGAATCTCGACGACGGGCGGCAACGGTTCGAAGGCGATGATGGACCGATCGGGAGCGATCGCCCCGGCCATGACTGTGTAGACGCCCGTATTGGCTCCGACGTCGACGAAAATCCCCTCGGCACGAACCAGGGCCGCCATCATCAGCATCGGCAGGGGCGGCTCGTAGGAACCGCCGGCGATCTGCCGGGCCACGAGGTCCATGTCGTTCCGATTCTCGAGCTGAAACACGCGACCGGCGAAGCTAACCTCCACGAACGCCATGATCCCTGCTCGCCCGTCTGTGCTGCGCGTGAGGGCGACACGCGCGCCGCCGATCTCCGATCATCCTATTTGGGATCGGCTGGGGGAGCCATGGGCTCGGCCCACGAAGCTCCGCGAAGTCGGTCGCGTTCGAGGCGGGCGGCCTGCTGATAGCCCCAAAGTGTGCACTCGTCCCCTCGACGGTGCCGATCCACTGCTGCCATAGTGATCGGGTCAGGGTGTCCGATTTCTCGTAGCTCGGCGGCGTTTTGGTCAGTTTGTTTCCGACCCGTGCCCTCGCCAACCTGCGTCGTCTCGGCAGGAGCAAAGCCCGCATCGACGGCTTCGATCCGGTCTTCTACCGGCGATGCTACCCCGACCTGCACCGACTGACGAGCGACGAGGCCCTGGCCCTTCATTTCCAGCGTCATGGGTGCGTGGAGTCCCGCTTTCCGAACGCGGACGCCCTGATCGCCGCGCTGGAACGACGTCACGGCCCGCTGCCGGACGATTTCGTTCCGGTCCAGTACCGGCTCAATCATGCCGATCTGGTCGAGTTTTCTCTCCCCTGGCAACTCAAGGCCCATTACCTGCAATTCGGCCGTGCGGAGGGCCGCACCTATCGGTCGCTGGACCTGGCGCCGTACGAGCGGTCGTTCGAGCGCATGCGCGCCGCCCAGGCCCAGGATCTTGGCTGTTCTGAAGGGACACCTGCAACCGACACGTTCGCCGAACGCCTGTCGATCGCGGGCGTGCTGCCGGGGGCTTGGCTCGAATGCTTCGTCCTCCACGAATTCAACATCCTCAACGCGTCGTGGCTGGCGCGGCAGCCGGTCTCCCGAATCGATGGCCTGTGCGTGTTTCTCGAGCAGGGTATCGAGCGCCTCGCGCCGATTGCCCTCGGCAGGCGCTTCGACCCCGCGTTCTATCGCGGCCATGTCGGCGCGCGTGCGACCGCGAGCGATACAGACCTGTATCGACAGTGGCTCGGACTCGGTATTGCCGAGGGACTACCCGGCTGCGAGGGTGAGGCGCTTCTCGCGCTCCTGCGGGAGGAGGCTTTCCCGGATTGCTTCGACGAAGCAGCCTACCGGGCCAAGCTGCCACGAACCGTTGAGAAGCCCGGATCCGGGCGCTTCGCCGCGCTCGCGCAGTTCGTCACGAAGACGTTTCAGCTTCCCGCCCTTGAGAGCGTCCGTCGCCAGTGCTCCGCACGCCTTCTGGAGCAGATCGGCGAGTACCACATCCTGCGGGGCGACAACGTCATTGCCCACGACGCGCTGAACCGAGCGATCGCGGCCAAGCCGGGGATCGGGCGCTTCCATCATCGCCGCGGCGACGCGTTGCGGGCCTTGGGGCGCGCGCGCGAGGCAACCGCGGACTATCTGGTGGCCGCCGAAGCGCCGGATGCCATCGTCTGGAGCCACATTCACGCGGCAGAAGGGCTCGCGGCCGAGCGCGACGGGCTGGAGGCCGCGTTCGATCGCCTGCGACGCTCCGCGCCGCACTGGTGCGGTTCGCCGCACTGGCGCGCCGCAGGTCATCGGGTGATTGCGCGTGCCTTCGAGGCGGCGAGCGCGCGGGCGCACACGCTCTATGCGGCACATCGGCGTATCGAGGCAGATTCAGCGCTGACGGCGTGTCTGGATGAGATCGCCGCGCTGTTGCCGGTCGTCGATCCGCTGCCCGCCCCCCTGCCGCCCGCCTCGTCCGCCCGCATCGTCCTCGTCGCCAACCGGGACCTTCCGCAATGCGATCATTACCGCGTGGTCCAGAAGATCGAGCAGCTGGAGCACCTCGGCTGGCACGTTGAGGTGTTCCGCCAGGGCGAGGCAGGCCGGTGCCGTCCGGCGATCGATGCGGCATCGGCCGTGATCTTCTATCGCGTGGCAGCCCTCCCCGAGGTCGTTCACGCCATCCTGTACGCACGCGCACTCGGCGTCCCGACCCTCTACGAGATCGATGACCTGCTGTTCGAGCCCGCCTTCTACCCGGATCCGTTCGACAGCTTCGAGGGTCAGATCACCCCCGCCGAGTACGCCGGGCTGCAGTACGGCGTGCCGCTATTCCGCTACGCGATGCACCTGTGCGAGACCGGCCTCGCCTCGACGCCTGCCCTGGCGGAAGCCATGCAGCCGCTCGTGCGATCGGGCGTCTGTTACGTCCTGCGCAACGGGCTCGACAGCCGCAACGAGCCGTTCATCGCGCGCGGTCCAATGCCGGCCGCCACCGATACGGTCACGCTGTTCTACGGGTCTGGGACGAAAGCGCACAACCGGGATTTCAATGATCTCGTCGCCTCGGCTCTGATCGAGATCTTCGAGAAACATGCAGGCGTCCGGCTGGTCGTCGCCGGCTACCTCAAGCTCGATGAGCGCTTCCGGACCTATGCTCACCGGATCCACCAGCTCGGCTTCGATCCGAATGTGAGGGCCTACTGGGAGGTGCTCTCGAGCGCCGACATCAACATCGCGGTGCTCGCGATCAATCCGATGACGGATGCCAAGAGCGAGATCAAATGGCTTGAGGCGGCCATGTGCGGCCTGCCGTCGGTCGTGACGCCGACGCGCACCTACCGCGAGATGCTCGTCGACGGCGAGGATGTCCTCTTTGCCACGACCCCGGACGAGTGGGCGACGGCGCTTGGGCGCCTGATCTCGGACGCGCGCTTGCGCCGACGGATCGGCCTCGGCGCCCATGCCAAGGCGCGGAATGCCTACACCTTGAACGCCGCGAGCGCGGTCCTCGCTCAGGCTCTACCGCCGCTCCCGCCCAAGGCCCCGGTGGGTCGCAGCAGCGCTCCGGTCCAGCGCACCCGGAAGGCGGGCCGACCGCGCCTCCTCTTCGTGCACGTGTACTTCCCACCGCAGACGATCGGCGGTGCGACGCGCGTGCTGCGCGACAACGTCGATCACCTCATCGCGGTCGGAGCCGACAGATTCGAGATCGCGATCGCTGCGACCGACCTCGATGCGGAGCCGGCCTATCGGACACGGATCGACAACTACCGCGGGCTGCCTGTCTATCGGATCGCGGTCCCGGCCGAAATGCACATGGACTGGCGCCCATTCGATCCCGAAATGGAGGGACCCTTCGAGGCGCTGATCGACCGCTTCGAACCCGACTTCGTGCATTTCCACTGCGTGCAGCGCCTGACGGGGTCCGTCGTGGAAGCCGTGCGGGCGCGCGGCGTGCCCTACCTGATCACCCTGCATGACGCTTGGTGGATCTCCGACTTCCAGTTCCTGACCGATGCCGACGGCATCCTTCAGATGCCGTCCGACGACGCGCTTGCCGACGCAACGGATCGCAAGCTCAGCCCCATCAACTCGATCGCGCGGCGGCGGCGGCTCGGTCGTTTGCTGGATGGGGCGACCGCCCTCCTTGCCGTGTCGGATGCCTTCGCCGAGGTGTACCGCCGTGCAGGCCACCCACAGACGCTCGCCGTGCCGAACGGCGTGTCATCCTTTACGCCCCGGTCGCGCGTCTTCGGACGCGACGGGTGCGTGCGCCTGGGCCATGTTGGAGGCCGTACAGCGCACAAAGGCGCCTCGTTGCTGGAGGTAGCCCTGCGCACGGGTGCTTATGAGAATCTCGACCTGACCCTTGTCGATCACAGCTATCCTCCCGACTACACGAGTGCGGAGGTCTGGGGAGCAACCCCTGTCCGGATCATTGGCCGCCTGCCACAGGACCGCATCGCCGACCTCTACGCCGAACTCGATGTGCTGGTGGCGCCTTCCATTTGGCCGGAGAGTTTCGGACTCGTCACCCGCGAAGCCCGCGCCGCGGGTCTTTGGGTGGTGGCCAGCGATCGTGGCGCGATCGGCCAGGACATTCGCCAAGGCGTCGATGGCTTCCGGATCAATGTCGAGTCGCTGCAGGATCTGCGCGAGGTGCTCTCCCGGTTGAACACCGAGCCCCATCATTTCTCGCGCAGTCCGCCGGACGCTCAATCGATGCGGACGGCCTCAGACCAGGGGTCTGATTTGATTGCCCTGTACAGCGACTTGATCGCGCGTCGCGCTGGATGACGCTCCAGGCTCGGTCAAGCTCAACGGACGAGTAGCAGTTTTCACTGATGATGTCTCCATCCTACTATCCGGATATTCAATCAATTAAATGATCGAAGGCGTAAAATGCACTGATATACCTCATATCATTCAGTGAAATACAGCATAAAGGTAGAAATTTGCCTACACGGGCGAATGGCCCTGCGCTACAATCCTTTCTATCGCAAGGAACTGGACGCGGCGCATCATGAAAGGACTGTATGGAGGCGCACAAACTTGAGGCTCTGAAGAAAACGAACGCCGAACTGCTGCTCGCGCTGCGGGGCCCTCTGAGGCACGCTGAGAACCCAGGGGGCAGCCATGAGACCCCCCGAACTGGCGTACAAGTTCGGCTGGGTAGAGTGCTACAACTGCCTGCAAACCTGGGATGCGAGCGATCCACCGGTCGCCGCCGCTGTCCAGTTTGAGCGGTCACTTACCACCAGCGTGGATATCGGCGCGCCCCTCCTCTGGAGCCATGACCCGTTGGGCGGCTGAGCGAAAAGAGAATGCCGAAGAGGCCAAAAATCAAAACGCCCAATGTACACAACGACCTACAAGTCCGCTTGGCGGAAGGGGTGGGATTCGAACCCACGGTGGAGTTGCCCCCACGGCGGTTTTCAAGACCGCTGCCTTAAACCGCTCGGCCACCCTTCCACAGGGGCTCGGGCCCTGTCGGCGCGCTCTGCGCGGCGAGCCGTTCGTGTCTAGGGTGTTCGTGCGCTCAGCGTCAACCGGGTCGCGACCGGAAGCGTCAGCAGCGCAGGCGCAGCAGCGCATCGAGCGGCAGGTCCGTCCCGAAGACGAGGGCGCGCCAGGCGGGCGCCGACGCCAGCACGAGACCGAGGATCAGGAGAAGCCACGCGAGCGCCGGCATCCGGGGCCGGTCCGCGCGTTCGCCAGGAGGCGCGGGGTCCGTCATCAGGCGGGCGCCGGGCGGCCGCGCCGGGCGGTCAGCCACGTGCCCGCGGCGACCATCGCGAGGCCCCAGGCGAGAAAGCCGAGATCCCAGACGAGCCAGCGGTCCCGGGGGGCCAGCTCGTTGACGTGGTGCACGCCCAGGATCTGGTGATCGATCAGCCCCTCGACGAGGTTGAACAGGCCCCAGCCGACGAGGACGGCGCCGGCGAAGCGCGGGGTCGACCACGTCACGTGCGGCAGGCGGGCGGCGCGCCAGAACAGGAACAGGCCGAGCACGACGAACACGTAGGTGGCCGAGTGGAAGAGGCCGTCCCACAGCGTGTTCAGGCGGATGTTGTCGATCGTGTCGGCGGGGTACCAGCTGCTCAGCATGTGATGCCATTGCAGCACCTGATGCAGCACGATCCCGTCGAAGAACCCGCCGAGGCCCAGCCCGAACAGAAGGCCGGCGCCGAGCGGGAACGGGATCGGCCGCGCCCGCTCGGCCATCCGCTCAATGCGACCGGTCGGAGCGGTCGGGCGCGTGGCCCTGGCCGCTGTGGCGGTGGTGCCGGTCGCGCTCGCCCCCACCCCCGGAGACGTGCGAGCGGGTGTCGTTCGTCGGAGAGCCGGGCGTCGGCCCGGAGCGCTCCTCGGCGCGGGGCTTCGACGCGTCCTGGTGGCTGCTGCCCGGACCGCCCTGGTGGCGGTCGGCCGCAGGCGTCTTGCTCGATGTGCTCATCGGTCCTGCTGATATCCCTGGTTGGTGGTGTTGACCTTCGTGTTGCCGGCCTGCCCGACCTTGTCGGGGTCGCGCGTCTGGCCGGCTCCCTTCGGGCCGGTTTCGGTCGGCGCCGCGGCGGCGCTGCCGGGGCCTTTGTCGGAGCGGTTCGCGGGCGGAACGGGGGGCGGTTTCGTAGTCATCGGATCTCCGCTGTCTCGGGTCTGGACGGCGCGCCGGGCGCCGGGTCCCGGATGGGACGAGTCTCGGGCGGCGGGCCGGGATCGTTCGATGAGCCAACGCCGGGCCGGAAGTCGGGTTCATCGCGGCTCGAACGTTTCCGCACGACCAGATCCGTCCGGCCCTCAAGACCAAGCCAAGATTATCCACGCCGACGACCTGTCGAATCCGCCGCTCGCGATCCTGGATCCTGGCAGAATGTTCCGGGACGGCGGCCGGATAAATTCGCAGCGGCTCCGCTTGCTCTGTCGGCCCGCGCGGCCATCTTCGTTCGCCTGATGTCGCCGGTCCGGCGGCGCGACGAAGAACGGAGGACGATCATGGCGAACGCCAGCAAGAACAGCATCGGCCCGGGCGCCCAGGGCAAGCAGTCCGGCACCGGCGCGATGACCGACCTGCCGGAGGGAATCCTCCCCGAGAACATGGTGTTGAGCAACCGCGACAAGAGCCGCCACGGCGACGAGCGCGGCCTGGACGGCAAGCACGTGCAGACCGAGCAGTACCAGGACCACGCGGGCAACCGCCTGGACGCGCCGGGAGCCGAGGGGCCCGGCGAGAGGCTGGGCGCCGCCGAGCGTACAGCCGGCGGCCGCCCGGGCAACACCAGCGGGCTCGCCGAGCCGATGACCGATCTCTCCGGCGACGAGAGCAGCCTGAAGCGGCGCCAGCACGGCTGAGCGCCGCCGCGGCGCGCGACGCGGAACAAACGGCCGTGCCGCGCGCCTGATCAGGACGACAGGAGCGGCGACCCCGGACCGGGATCCGGGCGCCCGGAGGACAGGACCGCATGGACATCTGGCAGCGCATCGAGAACGATCACGCGAACATCGCGCAGCTGATCCACGAGACGCCGAACGCGCTGAACGGTCCGGGCGTGGTGCGCAGCCGCGAACGGCTGCTCGGCGACCTGATCGATGCGCTCGACCGGCACGGTGCGGCGCTCGCGGCCGGACTCTACCCGCCGCTGCGACGCGAGGCGCGCACCGCGCGGCTGGTGGACGAACTCGCGCACGAGCAGGCCGCCTTCATGCGCGACCTCCGGGCGCTCGCGCGGCGCCGCGGCGGCTCCGGGTGGCTCAACCGCTTCGAGGACGTGACCTACGCGGTCGATCAGTGCCTGCACCGCCACGTGCACGAGCTGGTGCCCGCGGCCCGCGCCCTGCTCTCGGCGGAGGCGGCCGAGCGGGCAGGCCACGCCTACGTCCGGGCCAAGATCCAGGCCTTGCGCGGCGACGGCGCGCTCCTGGGTGGCGCCCTTGGCGGCGGCGCGGCGACGGGGGCCGCGGTCGCCGCGGTCGCCGGCCTCGCCCTGCTCGCATGGCGGCTCGCCGGCTCGCGGCGGCGGTCGGCGGGCGGCGACCGGTCCGAGGGCGGTAACGCAGGTCGGCAGACCCGCCCGGTCGGCGTCGGCTCTGGTCGGCCCGGCCCGGACCGGGGGACGCGGTCGGCTTCGGGCGAGCGGCGCGGCGGTGAAGAGCTCCGCGCGCGCCAGGAACGCCTCCTCGACGAGGCGATCGAGGAAACCTTTCCGGCGAGCGACCCGATCGCGCCGAAGAGGATCACGCGGTAGCGCGCCCGGCACGGGACGGCGACGTTCTTTCTACAGGACGCGCGAGGGAGGCAAGTTTCGTCTCCCTCGCGGGGGCCTGGAAGAACGTTCTTCCGGAGGCCGACACAAGACAGGGACGCGGGCACCGTCCCGCGCCGCGGTGGCGATGGTGGACAGCAGGATCGCCTCCCCGTCCCGGCCCGCCGGACGGGTTGACTTCGTTCTGTAAAACGAACACCTGATGGGCTTCAGCCCCGGTCGCGTTCCGCGCACCGGCTCTCTGGAGGCCATCGTGACCGATCTGCGCGCCCACCGTCCCGCCGCGCCCGCCCGCCGGATGCGCCGCCTCGCCTGCGCGCTGGCGCTCGCCGTCCTGGTGCCGTCCGGCGCCGCGCGGGCGCAGTCCGAGCTTCTCAACGTCTCGTACGACCCGACGCGCGAACTCTACCGCGACGTGAACGCGGCCTTCGCCGAGGAGTGGAAGGCCAAGACCGGCGAGACCCTGACGGTCCGTGCCTCGCACGGCGGCTCGGGCTCGCAGGCCCGCACGGTGATCGACGGCGTGCCGGCCGACGTTGTGACGCTCGGCATCCCCTCCGACATCGACGCGATCGCCCGGATCTCGAAGAAGATCGATCCGAACTGGCGCAGCAAGCTGCCGAACGAGGGCCTGCCCTATACCTCGACGGTGGTCTTCCTCGTCCGCAAGGGCAACCCGAAGGCCGTGAAGGACTGGTCGGACCTCGCCAAGCCCGACGTCAAGGTGATCACCCCGAACCCGAAGACATCGGCGGGCGGGCGCTGGAACTTCCTGGCCGCCTGGGGCTACGCCTACGAGCGCGAGGGCAAGGACACCGAGAAGGCCAACGCCTTCGTGGGCCAGCTCTACAAGAACGTGCCGGTGCTCGACACGGGCGCGCGCGGCTCGACCGTCACCTTCGCCCAGCGGGGCTTGGGCGACGTGCTGCCGACCTGGGAGAACGAGGCCTTCCTGGTGCTGCAGGAATTCGGCGCCGACAAGTTCGACATCGTGGTGCCGCCGACCTCGATCTACGCCGAGCCGCCGGTCGCGATCGTCGATGCCAACGTCGATTCCAAGGGCACCCGCCGCCAAGCCGAGGCCTACCTGCAGTTCCTCTACGGCGACCGGGCGCAGGCGATCTTCGCCAAGCACCGCTACCGGCCGCTCAAGCTCGAGGCCGCCGACCCGAAGGACCTCGCCTTCCTCCCCGAGGTGAAGCTGTTCAAGATCGAGGACATCCAGGGCAGCTGGGACGATATCCAGAAGCGGAACTTCGACAACGGCGGCCTGTTCGATCAGCTCAGCAAGGCCGGCCGCTGACCGCCCCATGACCGCATCGACCAAACCGCGCTGGCGCTTCCGCCGGCCGAGCGTGCTCCCGGGCTTCGGGATCACCTTCGGCTACACCATCCTGTGCCTCTCGCTTGTGGTGCTGATCCCGCTCGGCGCGCTGGTGGTGCGCGCCTCCGGGCTCGGCCTCTCCGGCATCCTGGAGGTCGCCGCCGACCCGCGGGTGGCGAGCGCGCTGAAGATCAGCTTCGGCGTCTCGCTGCTCGCCGCCCTCACGGCCTCGGTGTTCGGCTTCCTGGTGGCCTGGGTGCTGACCCGCTACCGCTTCCCCGGCCGCCGGATCGTGGACGCGGTGGTGGACCTGCCCTTCGCGCTGCCGACCGCTGTCGCGGGCATCGCCCTCGCCCAGGTCTACGCGCCGAACGGCGTGATAGGGGCGCAGCTGGAGCGGATCGGCATCAAGGCGGCCTACACGCCGGTCGGCATCTTCATCGCCATGGTGTTCATCGGCCTGCCCTTCGCGGTGCGCACCGTGCAGCCGTTGATCGCCGAGATCGACAAGGAGGTCGAGGAGGCCTCCGCCACGCTCGGCGCCAGCCGCCGGGCGACGCTCTGGAAGGTGGTGCTGCCGCCCCTCATCCCGGCGGTGCTGACCGGCTTCGCGCTCGCCTTCGCCCGGGGCGTCGGCGAGTACGGCTCGATCATCTTCATCGCCGGCAACCTTCCTTACGTCTCCGAGATCGCGCCGCTGCTCATCGTGATCAAGCTCTCGGAATACGACTACGCGGGGGCGGCGGCCATCGCCACGATCATGCTCGGGATCTCGTTCCTGACGCTGCTTGCCATCAACCTGATCCAAGCCTGGAGCCGCCGGAGGTTCGGCTATGTCTGAGACCGCCGCCACGACCTTCGCGGCCCTGCCCGCCAAGCCCGACACGCCGCGCAGCGCCGTCACCGAGGGGCGCGCGGTGCGCTGGACCCTGATCGCCGTCGCGATCGTGTTCCTGGCGCTCTTCCTCGTGGTGCCGCTGGCGACGGTCTTCGTCCAGGCACTCTCGAAGGGATGGGAGACCTACCTCGCCACCTTCCGGGAGCCCGACGCGCTCGCGGCTGTGCGGCTCACCCTGATCGTCGCCGCCATCGCGGTGCCGTTCAACCTCGTCTTCGGCATCGCGGCCTCTTGGGCGATCGCCAAGTTCGAGTTCCCGGGCAAGAGCCTGCTCGTCACGCTGATCGACCTGCCCTTCTCGGTCTCGCCGGTGGTCTCGGGGCTGATCTACGTGCTGGTCTTCAGCGCGCAGGGGGTGTTCGGCGCCTTCTTCGTGCAGCACGGGATCCAGGTGCTGTTCGCGCTGCCCGGCATCGTGCTGGCGACGATCTTCGTCACCTTCCCGTTCGTGGCGCGCGAGCTGATCCCCCTGATGCAGGAGCAGGGCACCGCCGAGGAGGAGGCCGCGCTGACGCTCGGCGCCTCCGGGCTCTGGGCCTTCCTCACCGTCACGCTCCCCAACATCCGCTGGGGCCTCCTGTACAGCGTGCTCCTCTGCAATGCCCGGGCGATGGGCGAGTTCGGCGCGGTCTCGGTCGTGTCGGGCCACATCCGCGGCCTCACCAACACGATCCCGCTCCACGTGGAGATCCTCTACAATGAGTACAACTTCGTCGCGGCCTTCGCCGTCGCCTCTCTCCTCGCCGGCCTCGCCCTTGTCACGCTCCTCATCAAATCCGTCCTCGAGTGGCGCTACGCGGGCGAGCTCGCCGCCGGCGGGCGTCATTAGCGGCCGCCCCTCGACGGCGATCCGGGTCGAGGGCCTGTCGAAGACCTTCGACACGGCCGCGGTGCTGCACGATTTCGACCTCGACGTGCGGGCGGGCGAACTGCTCGGCCTTCTCGGCCCCTCGGGCTCGGGCAAGACGACGCTGTTGCGCATCATCGCCGGGCTGGACTTCCCCGACCGCGGCCGCGTGCTCTTCGGCGGCGACGACGCCACCGGCCTGCCCGTGCAGAAGCGGGCGGTGGGCTTCGTCTTCCAGCACTACGCCCTGTTCAAGCACATGAGCGTGGCCGACAACATCGCGTACGGGTTGAATGCGAGGAAGCGCGCCGACCGCCCCGACAAGGCCGAGATCAAGCGCCGGGTCGGCGACCTGCTCGACCTGATCAAGCTCTCGGGGTTCGCCGACCGCTACCCCTCACAGCTCTCGGGCGGCCAGCGCCAGCGCGTGGCCTTGGCCCGCGCGCTCGCCGTCGAGCCGCGGGTCCTGCTCCTCGACGAGCCCTTCGGGGCGCTCGACGCGCAGGTGCGCAAGGACCTGCGCCGCTGGCTGCGCGAGATCCACGACCGCACCGGGCAGACCACGATCTTCGTGACCCACGACCAGGACGAGGCGCTGGAACTCTCCGACCGGGTCGCCGTGCTGGACCGGGGCCGCCTCGAGCAGGTCGGCACGCCCGACGAGGTGCAGGACAACCCGGCCTCAGCCACGGTGCTGAGGTTCCTGGGCGACGCCGTCGAGGTCGAGGCGATCGCCGAGAGCGGGCAGGTGCGGGTCGACGGTCGCCCGGTGCCGGGCGTCGTGTCGCCCGCCGGCCTGATCGGCCCGGTGAAGCTCTACGTGCGGCCCTGGCAGTTCCAGCTGACCGAACCCTCCGCCGCGCATCTGCGCGGCACCGTGCGGGCCTCGCACCGCAGCCAGGGGCGGCAACGCATCGAGGTCGAGCGCGGCGAAGGCCGCCCGCTGCTCGTCGAGGATTTCGACGGCGAGCGCTACGCGGCCGGCCACCCGGTGGGCCTGCGCATCGTCGGCGGCTACGTCTTCGCCTGACATCGCGACGTACCCCCTCCCCCGCGGAGGGGGGAGGGAAAATCGCGCGCCCTACCCTGCCCCTGCCCGTCGCGCCGCCACGGCGTCGGCGAGCAGGCACAGAATCTCGAAGGCGAGCTGCCCGCCGGCCAGCGCCGTCACCCCGGACGGATCGAGCGGCGGGGCCACCTCCACCAGATCCGCACCGACGAGGTCGAGGCCGCGGAGCGCCCGCACGAGGTAGAGCGCCTCCCGCGCCGTGAAGCCGCCGATCTCCGGCGTGCCGGTGCCGGGCGCGTAGGCCGGGTCCAGCGCGTCGATGTCGAAGCTGAGATAGGCTGGCCCCGCCCCCACGATCGCCCGCGCCTCGGCGACGATCTCCGGCAGGCCGCGGGCCACCGCCTCCTCCATCGTGACGATGCGGATCCCTTGCCCGCAGGCCCAGTCGCGCTCGTCGGCCGCGTCCATGCTGCCCCGGATGCCGATCTGCACGCAGCGGCGCGGATCGAGCACGCCCGCCTCCACCGCTCGCCGAAACGGCGTGCCGTGGGTGAGCCGGGTACCGTCGTACTGCACGTCGTCGGTATCGCTGTGAGCGTCGATGTGGACGAGCCCGAGCGGGCGTCCCTGCCCGAGCGCCCGGAGGATCGGGTACGTGACGAGGTGGTCGCCGCCGACCGCGAGGGGCACGATGCCCTGCCCGCGCAGGTCCGCGAAGAACGCCTCGATGCGCCGGCAGGTCGCGGCGGCGTCGATCGGGTTCACCGGCACGTCGCCGAGGTCGGCGCAGGCCGCGAGCGCGTAGGGCGCGATGCCGCTGGCGTGGTTGACCATGCGGGTGCCGGTGGAGGCCTCGCGCACGCCCCGTGGCCCGAGCCGGGCACCGGGCCGGTTGGTTGTCGCGCCGTCGAACGGGATGCCGACAAGCCCGATCTCCACCCCCTCCGCCGAATCGGGCGCCCGGACGGGGAGCCGCATGAAGCTCGCCAACCCGGCGAATCGCGGCGTCTCCATGCCGGAGGCCGGCCGGAAGCGGGCGATGCGCGCGGCGTCGGCCTCGCTGACGCTGTGGTGCATGGGGGGCTCCGCCTCGGCGTTTTCCGCTGATGGACCAGTATCATCCGGGCGCGGCCGGGCGGGATCAACCCGCGGCGCCGCCGGCACCCCGCGTTGACGCCCGGGCCGGGCCTGTCTATAGAGCGCGCTCTGCCGGAGCGGGCGTTCGCACGCTGCGGCTTCGCTTATTGCCTGTACAACCTGCACGCGTTGACCGACCCCCGGTACCACCGGCCCGTCGGTATCGCCCGACGAGACGAGGATGCCCATGGCCAACACCACGTCGGCCAAGAAGATGACCCGCAAGATCGCCAAGCGCACGGCGATCAACCGCTCCCGCCGGTCCCGCATGCGGACCTTCATCCGCAAGGTCGAGGAGGCTATCGCCGCCGGCGATTCCACCGTCGCCGCCGACGTCCTGCGCACCGCGCAGCCGGAGATCATGCGCGCTGCCCAGAAGGGCATCGTTCACAAGAACACCGCCTCCCGCAAGGTCTCGCGCCTCGCGGCCCGCGTGAAGGCCCTCTCGGCGGCCCCCGCCGCCGCCTGAGGCGCAAGCGGATCCATCGCGATCGAGATTGAGCCCGGCCCTCGCGCCGGGCTTTTTCGTGCGCGCCGTCCAGCCCGTAGCCCTCCCTCCTCTGCGGGGGAGGGAGAGCGCGGCGGCTCGGACGCCTACCATGTGAGCGGCCATGCCCCGACGCCCCTCGGGCGGCGCCACGATAGCCCCCCCCCGCACACCCTTCGTTTACCCTGCCGTCGATTGATCCGCCGCGCCCGCCGCCGGCGCCGCATCTGCACGGCGGCGTCAGGCCCGCACGCCGCGAAGATCCCGCCCGTCGATTTCCGTGGAAGACCAAGACGATAGCGGTCACCGAACCGCCCGCGCGCACATATCCGGCTGCCCTGGCGGCGCTGTCCCCGCAAGTCCCACTGTTAAAACCCGGGTAGGTCTTTGTTGATAGCGTCCGAGCATCGACGAATGTCGGCGGCGGAGGCCTTGACTCTCCCCGTTATCTGCGCCCTGCCCGTATTCGCGGGGCTCCAAGCGTAGTGTTGCGTACGTCCCGCCGGCGGTCCTCCGTCCTCGGGGCGAGGAGAGCGATTGATGCGTGTCGACGGAAACGTTGCAGGCGACGACGGGAACGGCCGGAACGGCTCCGGCGACTCCGAGATCTCGGCCGCCTGGGCCCGGGTGAAGCGCCGCCTGCGGGCGGAACTCGGCGAGGACGTCTACGCGAGCTGGTTCGCCCGGCTCGAGCTGGAGGCGGTCGATGGCGGCACCGCCCGCCTCACCGTGCCGACCCGCTTTCTGAAGAGCTGGATCGAGTCGCACTATCTCGACCGGGTGCTCACCACCTTCCGAGCCGAGGTCGAGGCGATCGCCCGCATCGAGGTCGGCGTGCGCGGCACCGGCGCCCCCACCCGGCCCGTGACCGCCCCCGGCGCGTCGCGCCCGAGCCCGACGAGCGGCCCGCTCGCCCGCCTGCAGGCCTCGCCCCAGCCGACCCCCGTGGCGGTCGCCGCTGTGCCCGAGGCGCGCCCCGCGGAGGGCGGCGACCTCAACGGTACCCCGCTCGACGCCCGCCTCACCTTCGCGAGCTTCGTGGTCGGGCGCTCGAACGCGCTCGCCCACGCGGCGGCCGAGCGCGTGGCCCGGCACGAGGGCGAGGGCGCGCTCTACAACCCGCTCTACCTCCACGCGGGCGTGGGCCTCGGCAAGACGCACCTGCTGCACGGCATCGGCCACGCCGCGCGGGAGTCCGGCCGCCGGGTGATCTACCTCACCGCCGACCGCTTCATGTACGGCTTCGTCAACGCCCTGAAGACCCAGAACGCGCTGGCCTACAAGGAGCGCCTGCGCGGCATCGATCTGCTCATCCTCGACGACGTGCAGTTCATCCAGGGCAAGTCGATCCAGGCCGAGTTCGGCCACACCATCAACGCGCTGATCGATGCCGGCCGCCAGGTCGTCGTCGCCTCCGACCGGCCGCCGACCGAGCTGGAGGCGCTCGACGAGCGCGTGCGCTCGCGGCTCGCGGGCGGCCTCGTGGTCGAGATCGGCACGCTCGACGAGGCGCTGCGCGTCTCGATCCTCACCGCGCGCCTGCAGGCGGTGCGGACCGCGCACCCGACCTTCGAGGTCTCGCCGACGGTGGCGGCCTACGTCGCCCGCGCCATCACGGCGAACGGCCGCGACCTCGAGGGTGCGGTGAACCGCCTGCTGGCCCACGCCACGCTCACCGGCACCGCCGTGACGATGGAGACCGCCGAGACCGCGATCCGCGACCTCGTGAAGAACCGCGAGCCCAAGCGCATCAAGATCGAGGACATCCAGAAGCTGGTGGCCTCGCGCTACAACGTCTCGCGCTCGGACATCCTCTCGGAGCGCCGGACCGCCGCCGTGGTCAAGCCGCGCCAGATCGCCATGTACCTCTCCAAGGTACTGACGCTGCGCTCGCTGCCCGAGATCGGCCGCCGCTTCGGGGGCCGCGACCACACCACGGTGCTGCACGCCGTGCGCAAGATCGAGAAGCAGATCGGCGAGGACGCGGTGCTGGGCGACGAGGTCGAGCTCCTGAAGCGCATGCTGCAGGATTGACCCGACAGCGCCGGGGGCGCGACGCCCGGGGCCAGACCTGTGGGTGCGGGGCGCGAGCTTGGCCTTAGGCCGGGCCGCGCCCTTGCCTTCGCCCCCACCCTTCGCCAAGCTGACCGGCCAATTTCAGTGGCGCCGCCGGCCGCGGCGGCGCGTCAGCTTCAGAGTTTGAGCGATGAGAGTCACTGTCGAGCGCGCGGCCCTTCTCAGGTCGCTCGGCCACGTGCACCGCGTCGTCGAGCGGCGCAACACGATACCGATCCTGTCGAACGTCCTGCTGCGCGCGGAATCCGGTGGCCTGCAGCTTCGTGCGACCGACCTCGACATCGAGGTGACCGAGAGCGTGCCCGCCGACGTGGCCGATCCGGGCGCCACCACGGTGCCGGCCCACGTCATCTACGACATCGTCCGCAAGCTGCCCGACGGCGCCCAGGTCTCGCTGGAGACGGGCGGCGAGTCCGGCCAGATGACGATCCGCTCGGGCCGCTCGCGCTTCGCGCTCGGCGCCCTGCCGGAGGGCGACTTCCCGGATCTGGCCGCGGGCGAGTTGCCCCACAGCTTCTCGATCCTCTCCGCCGACCTGAAGCGGCTGATCGACAAGACGCAGTTCGCGATCTCCACGGAAGAGACGCGCTACTACCTCAACGGCATCTACCTGCACACGATCGAGTCCGAGGGCGCGCTGAAGATGCGCGCGGTCGCGACCGACGGGCACCGCCTCGCCCGGGTCGAGCTCGACGCGCCCCCGGGCAGCCAGGGCATGCCGGGCGTGATCGTGCCCCGCAAGGCGGTGGCCGAGATCCAGAAGCTCGTGGACGACGGCGGCGAGAGCGTCGACATCGACCTCTCGCCCGCCAAGATCCGCCTGCGCTTCGCGGGCGGCGTGACCCTGATCTCGAAGCTGATCGACGGCACCTTCCCGGACTACCAGCGGGTGATCCCGACCGGCAACGACAAGCGCCTGACGGTTGAGCGCGAATCCTTCGCCCGCGCGGTCGATCGCGTCTCGACCATCTCCTCCGAGCGCGGGCGGGCGGTGAAGCTCGGGCTCTCGGAGGGCCGCCTTGCCCTCTCGGTGAACAACCCGGATTCCGGCAGCGCCACCGAGGAGCTCGACGTGGATTACGAGGCCGCGGGCCTCGATATCGGCTTCAACGCCCGCTACCTCCTCGACATCACCAGCCAGCTCGAGGGCGACACCGCCCTCTTCCGGCTGGCCGACCCGGGCTCCCCCACCCTGATCCAGGACCGCGAGGGGGCGCCGGCCCTCTACGTACTGATGCCGATGCGGGTGTGAGCGCGCGGCGGGCCGCGCGGCATCCACTTCGGTCGCGCGCGCCCTAGGTGTGGTCGGCGTGACCCGCGCCGCCCGGCGGCGCGAAACATGGAAGAGGGGAACGAGATGAGAGCGATTCTGGCGATGGCGGTGGCGGGCATGACCCTGATCGCCCCGATGAATCTCGCCTCCGCCCAGCCCTACGGCTACGGCGACCGCGATTACCGCGACCGCGGGGATTACCGCGACCGCGACTACCGCGACCGGGGCGACTACCGCCGCGGCCGCGACGACGACTACGACCGCCCGCGCGGGCGCAACCGGGGCGACTACGCCTTCGACGAGCGCGAGTACCTGCGCTGCAACCCGGACGTCCGCAGGGCCATCGTGAACGGCCAGATGCAATCGGGCCTCGCCCATTACCGCACCTTCGGCCAGCGCGAGGGCCGCCGCCTCAGCTGCTGAGGACCGATCCGACGACATCCCGCCGCGCCCACTGCGCGGCGGGACCCGAGAGGCCGAAGAGGCCGCGACAGCCCTCACCCTGGCCGCATGACTGACACCGAGGGCGCCCAGCGTCTCACCCGCCTGATCGCCCGCGACTTCCGCAATCACGCCGACCTCGACCTCGCACTCGGGCGCCGCTTCGTGGCGCTGGTCGGCGAGAACGGGGCCGGCAAGACGAACCTCCTGGAAGCGATCTCACTGTTCTCGCCGGGGCGCGGCCTGCGGCGGGCCGACCTCGCCACCATGGCGCGCGAGGGCGGGACCGGCGGCTTCGCGGTTTCGGCGACGCTCGCCCGCGACGGCGACGCCCACCGCCTCGGCACCGGCATCGAGCCGCCGGGCTACGACGGAAAGGTCGCGCGCGTCTGCCGGATCGACGGCGGCAACGTCCCCTCCCCGATCGCCTTCGCGGAGTTCCTGCGGGTGGTCTGGCTGACCCCCGACCTCGACGGCCTGTTCCGGGGCCCGGCGGGCGACCGCCGCCGCTTCCTCGACCGGCTCGTTCTCGCGGTCGACGCCGCCCACGGCGCCCGGGTCTCGGCGATGGAGCGGGCCCTGCGCTCGCGCAACCGCATCCTAGAGGAGCGCCCGAACGACGGGCAGTGGCTCGACGCCGTGGAGCGGGAGGCCGCCGAGCTCGGCGTCGCGGTGGCGCTCGCCCGCCGCGAGACCGTGGAGCGCCTCGACCGCCTCATCGCCGAGACCCGCGACGACGCCCAGCCCTTTCCCTGGGCGAGCGTGCGGCTCGAGGGCGAACTCGACGACCTCGTGGCGGTCTGGCCGGCGGTGGAGGCGGAGGACCGCTTCCGCGTGGCGCTCGCCCGCGGCCGCCACCGCGACCGCGCCGCCGGCCGCACCCTGATCGGCCCGCAGACGACCGACCTCACCGTGCGCCACGGCCCGAAGGACGTGCCGGCCGCCACCGCTTCGACCGGCGAGCAGAAGGCGCTGCTGATCGGGCTGGTCCTGGCCCATGCCCGCCTCGTCCAGGCGATGAGCGGCATCGCGCCGCTGATCCTCTTGGACGAGGTCGCGGCCCATCTCGACCCGCGCCGCCGCGCCGGCCTGTTCGACGCGCTGGAAGCCCTGCCGGGTCAGGTCTGGATGACGGGGGCCGACCCGGCGATGTTTTCGGAACTGGCGGGACGCGCCGACGTGGTCCGGATCGCGGACGGGCGCGTCGTTGCGTCGGAAGCGGGTTGAGGCATTCAATGCCCCTATCGAGCCTCCTCCTGTTCGCCGTCGTCTACGCGGTCGCCGTCGCCTCGCCCGGGCCCGGCGTCTTCGCGCTCGTCGCCCGCGTCCTGGCGCGCGGCACCCGCGGCATCCCGGCCTTCATCGCGGGTTTCCTCGTCGGCGACCTGCTCTGGTTCTCGGTCGCGGCAACGGGGTTCGCGTTGCTCGCGCAGAGCTTCGCCGCCCTCTTCGTCGTCATCCGCTATCTCGGTGCGGCCTATCTGGCCTACCTCGCGTGGCGCGCCTGGACCGCACCGGTCGAGCCGCTCGCGGGCGAACCGATCCGGGGCGAGAGCGAGCTGCGCCTCTTCCTCGGCGGCCTCGCTCTGACGCTTGGCAATCCGAAGGTCGTCCTGTTCTTCCTCGCCCTGCTGCCGACCGTGATCGATCTCGAACACCTGACCATGATCGGGATGATGGAGAACGCCGCGATCATCGTGATCGTGCTCGGCACGACTCTCGCCGCCTATGCGCTCGCGGCGGCCCGGGTCCGGCGCTTCTTCGGCTCGGTCCGCGCGCGGCGGGCGGTCAACCGGGGAGCCGGCACCGTGATGGCGGGGGCGGCACTCGCCGTCGCGACGCGGTAAATTCCCGGTTGGGGATCGCGATGATCCCAGAGGCATCGACGGACATCACGGATCCCCGCTCAGATCGTCGTAAAACGCCTTGTCTGCCTCGTGCCCGGTCTTGGGGGCCGCCGCGATCTCGTCCAACAAGGGCTGTAGACGCTCTGCCAGGAAAACGCATTGCTCCTCTCGCCAGAGGTCATGAACGAGGGCGCCGCGCACAGACTCGGTCTTGCTCACCGTGGCTGTGAGGGCCAGTTTGTCGGCCGAGCGATTCGCTTCCTCGTCGCAGATGTCCGGCGGCACGGGCCTCTCCACCGCATAGACATTGAAGGCTACGGCCTACACAAACCCGCTTCAAGCCGTTCGTAGTCCCGGACCCCCAGCCCCATGTCCCAACGCCTCGACGAGGCCCGCGCCGCCCTTCGAAAAACCTTCGGCTACGACGATTTCCGGCCCGGACAGGCCGAGGTGATCGGCGCCGTCCTCGACGGCACCGACGTGTTCGCCGTGATGCCGACGGGCTCCGGCAAGTCGATGACCTACCAGCTCCCCGCCCTGGTGGAGGATGGCCTCTGCGTCGTGGTCTCGCCGCTGATCGCGCTGATGCACGACCAGGTCCAGCAGATGCGCGCCTTCGGCATCCCGGCCGCCACCCTGAACTCCACGGTGCCGGAAGCCGAGTCGCGCGAGACGTGGCGGCGCATCCGCTCCGGGGAACTCCGCCTCCTCTTCGTCTCGCCCGAGCGCCTGCTGATGGACGGCTGCATGGAGGCGCTGCGGGGCGCGGGCGTGCGGCGGCTCGCTGTCGACGAGGCGCACTGCGTCTCGCAATGGGGCCACGACTTCCGGCCCGAGTACCGCGAGATCGCCCGCGCCCGCGAGACGCTCGGCAACGTGCAGGTGCTGGCCCTGACCGCGACCGCCGACGCCACGACGCGCGCGGAGATCGCCGAGCGCCTGTTCCAGGCCGGCCGCCCGCCCCGGGTGTTCGTGCACTCCTTCGACCGGCCGAACATCCGCCTGACCTTCGTGCCGAAGGACAACCCGACGCGGCAGATCGAGCGCTTCCTGAAGCACCGCCGCCAGGAGAGCGGGATCATCTACTGCTCGTCGCGCAAGCGCACCGAGCAGCTCGCCGACAGCCTGAAGGCGGACGGCTTCAACGCCTTGCCCTACCACGCGGGCCTCGACCAGGCGACGCGGATGAAGAACCAGGACGTCTTCCTGCAGGAGGACGGCGTGGTGATGACCGCGACGATCGCCTTCGGCATGGGCATCAACAAGCCGGACGTGCGCTTCGTCTGCCACGCCGACATGCCCAACAACATCGAGGGCTACTACCAGGAGATCGGGCGCGCCGGCCGCGACGGGCTGCCCGCCGACACGCTCACCCTCTACGGCCTCGACGACATGGCGCTCCGCCGCCGCCAGATCGACGAGAAGGAGGTCGGCGACGAGCGCCGCCGGGTCGAGCGGCGCAAGCTCGAGGCGATGATCGCGCTCTGCGAGGGCGCCGCCTGCCGCCGCCAGTCGCTGCTCGGCTATTTCGGCGAGGCGAGCGCTCCGTGCGGGCGCTGCGACCTCTGCCGCGGCGGCGTCGAGCTGATCGACGGCACGGTCGCCGCCCAGAAGGTGCTCTCGGCGATCGTGCGCACCGGCCAGCGCTTCGGCGCGGCCTATGTGTGCGACGTGGTGCACGGGAAGGAGAGCGAGCAGATCCGCCGCAACGGCCACACGCAGCTCAAGACCTACGGGGTCGGGGCCGACAAGCCGGTGGCGGCTTGGCGCGCCATCCTGCGCCAGCTCTTCGCCGCGGGCGCGGTCGCTGAGAACAGCGACGGATACGGCGGCCTCTGCATGACCGAGCGCGGCGAGGCGATCCTGTTCGGGCGCGAGAGCGTGCAGCTGCGGCCCGACCCGCAACCGAAGGCGGAGAGCCGGGACCGACGCCGCGCCTCGTCCCGGGGCGACGACGACGCGCTCGCGCTCTCGGACGCCGACGAGGCGCTGTTCCAGCATCTCAGGGGCCTGCGCGCCACGATCGCGCGGGCGGAGGGCATCGCGGCCTTCATGGTCTTCCCCGACCGGACGCTCGTCGAGATGGCGCGCCAGAAGCCCGTCGATCTCTGGGCGCTCCGCTCGGTCCACGGCGTCGGCGAGCGCAAGCGCGAGGCCTACGGCGAGCGTTTCGTGGGGGCGATCGCGGATTTCCTCAGCCACACGCCCGCCGGCTGACGGAGGGGCGCGGCTGACCGCTCCGCGCCGCGCTTTCTCCTCGTCCGCGCCCGATTCGGTCTGTTAGGGACGGCCACCCCGGCGGCCGCGAGCGATCCCATTTCCCAGACGATGACAGACGAGGCGTGCGCGCGCTCCCCGCGGATCGGCCGGCGTGCCGTGTTCTACATGCCGGGCTTCGACCCGCGCGACCCCGAAACCTACTGGGGCCTGTTCCGGCGCGAGGCGCGGCGCACCGCGGCGCTGCGCGGTCGCGCCATCGCGGTCGGCGAGCCGGCCCGCGCCCCGGACGGGATCAGCCTTGACTGGGACGTGGAGGAGGACGGCACGCGCACGCGCTACAGCCTGCTGCGCTGGGAGGACGTGGTGCGCGCCCACTTCCCCCGCCCGGAATGGCGCCGCCTCTCGGAAGTGCCCGTCCTGCTCTGGCGCCTCGCCCGCAGCGGCTACGGCCGGAACCTGCGCCGCGAGGCGCGGCGCTTCGCGACCGTGATCTATAGCGTCCACCGCATCTATCTGGGGCTGGCCGTGCTGAGCCTCGTGCTCGCTGCCCTGCCGCTGCTTCTCCTGCCGCCCGGGTGGCGCCTCCTCGGCCTGCTTGCCGTGCCGGTCATGGCCTACCCGATCCTCGCGCTGCTGACCCGGCTGACCCGCGGCAAGCCGCTCTACGTGGCCCATCTCGTGGACGACACCGCCTTCACGCACGCCCACGCGGCCGGGGCGGTCGCCGAGATGCCGGCCCGCCTCGACGCCTTCGCGGCCCGCATCCGCGCCGCCGAGGGCACGGCCGACGAGATCGTGCTGATCGGCCACTCCTCCTCAAGCTTCCTCGGCGTCGAGGTGCTGGACCGGGTGCTCGCCCGCGATCCCGGCTTCGGCGCGCGCGGCACGCCGGTCTCCTTCGTGACGCTCGGCAGCGTGATCCCGTGGATCGGCCTCGACCCGGCGGCGGTGCGGGTGCGCGCCGCGCTCGCGCGCGTCGCCGCGGCGGAGGCGATCGGCTGGCTCGACATCCGCGCGCCCTGGGACTGGCTGTCGATCCACCTGCGCGACCCGCTCACGGCCTGCGGCATCCCCTCGCCGGGGCCGGGGCGCCCGGCGGTGCTGCGGGTGCAGATCCGGGACTTGGTCGAGCCCCGCAAGGTGGCGCGGCTGAGCTGGAACCTGTTCCGCATGCACTTCCAGCTGCTGATGGCGAGCCGGCAGGCGACGGGCTTCGACTACATCGATCTGGTCTCCGGGCCGGAGCCGGTCCACCGGGTCGTGCAGTCCTGCCGCCGGGCGCCCGCGCGCGCGCCGGCCGCCGCGGCCTGAGCCGGATCCGCCGAGCTGGCGCGCGCCGGACGCAACCCTGCGCCGGATGCGTGGGCGCCGCGGGCGCTCGGCAGTTGCCTCCGTGCCCGCTTCCGCTCTAGAGCCGGGGCGGCTTGTATTCTTTCGGCCCGGTCCGGGCACGGTCGCGGGCCCACCGCCCCCGCGGCCGCGACCACCACTTGTCGAGACCCTGCGCATGTTCCGCAACGATGTCCCGATCACACCCGAACTCGTGCGCCAGCACGGTTTGACGCCCGACGAGTACGAACGCTTCCGCGCGCTCATCGGCCGCGACCCGACGCTGACCGAGCTCGGCATCGTCTCGGCGATGTGGAACGAGCACTGCTCGTACAAGTCCTCGCGCAAGCACCTGCGCGGCCTGCCGACCTCGGCGCCATGGGTGATCCAGGGCCCCGGCGAGAACGCGGGCGTCATCGACATCGGCGACGGGCTGGCCTGTATCTTCAAGATGGAGAGCCACAACCACCCGAGCTTCATCGAGCCCTACCAGGGCGCGGCGACCGGCGTCGGCGGCATCCTGCGCGACGTCTTCACCATGGGCGCGCGCCCGATCGCGGCCTTGAACGCGCTCCGCTTCGGCTCGCCCGACCACCCGCGCACCCGCCACCTCGTCTCGGGCGTGGTCGCCGGCATCGGCGGCTACGGCAACTCCTTCGGCGTGCCGACCGTCGGCGGCCAGATGGGCTTCCACGCGCGCTATGACGGGAACATCCTGGTCAACGCGATGGCGGTCGGCCTCGCCCGGACCGACGCGATCTTCTACGCGGCGGCCGCGGGCGTCGGGAACCCGATCGTCTATCTCGGCTCCAAGACCGGCCGCGACGGCATCCACGGCGCCACCATGGCCTCGGCGGAGTTCGACGAGGAGAGCGAGTCGAAGCGCCCGACCGTGCAGGTCGGCGACCCCTTCGCCGAGAAGCTGCTGCTTGAGGCCTGCCTGGAGCTGATGGCGTCGGGTGCCGTCATCGCGATCCAGGACATGGGCGCGGCGGGCCTGACCTGCTCGGCCGTCGAGATGGGCGCCAAGGGCGACCTCGGCGTCGAGCTCGACATCGACAAGGTACCGGCCCGCGAAGCGGGCATGACGCCCTATGAGATGATGCTCTCCGAGAGCCAGGAGCGCATGCTCATGGTGCTCAAGCCCGGCATGGAAGCTGAGGCCGAGGCGATCTTCGTGAAGTGGGGCCTCGACTTCGCGGTGATCGGGCGCACCACCGACACGCTCCGGTTCGTCATCAAGTGGCACGGCGAGACGGTGGCCGACCTGCCGATCAAGGAACTCGGCGACGAGGCCCCGCTCTACGACCGGCCCCACATCGCCAACACGCACCTGCCCGTGCTGAAGGCCGAGGAGATCGCGCATCCGGCCTCGCTCGCGGACGCGCTGCGCCGCCTCGTGGCCTCGCCCGACCTCGCCTCGAAGCGCTGGGTCTACGAGCAGTACGACCACTACATCCTCGGCAACACCGTGCAGAAGCCGGGCGGCGACGCCGCGATCGTGCGCGTCGAGGGCGGGCCGAAGGGCCTCGCGCTGACCTGCGACGTGACGCCCCGCTACTGCGAGGCCGACCCCGTCGAGGGCGGCCGGCAGGCGGTGGCCGAGGCGTGGCGCAACATCACGGCGGTCGGCGCGCGCCCGCTCGCCATCACCGACAACCTGAACTTCGGCAATCCCGAGAAGCCCGAGGTGATGGGCCAGCTCGTCGGCTGCCTGCAGGGCATCGGCGAGGCCTGCCGGGCGCTGGACTTCCCCGTCGTGTCGGGCAACGTCTCGCTCTACAACGAGACCAACGGCGTCGGCATCCTGCCCACCCCGACCATCGGCGGCGTCGGCGTGCTCGACGACGTGGAGCGCCACGCGACGCTGGCCCTGAAGCGCGAGGGTGACGTGCTCGTCCTCGTCGGCGCGAGTGAGGGCTGGCTCGGCCAGTCCGCCTACCTCTCGGTGATCGAGGGTCGGGAAGAGGGCGCGCCGCCGCCGGTCGACCTCGGCCTGGAGCGCCGCAACGGCGACTTCGTGCGCGGCCTGATCACCTCGGGGCTCGTCGACACGGTGCACGACCTCTCGGACGGGGGGCTCGCCATGGCGCTCGCCGAGATGGCGATGGCCGGCGACATCGGCGCCGCGCTTCCCGAGGTCGCGGTCGAGGGTCTGCCCGCCCACGCCTACCTGTTCGGCGAGGACCAGGGCCGCTACCTGATCGCCGTCGAGGCGGACGCGGCTTCCGACATCCTCTACAGCGCCTCCTCGCAGGGGATCGACGCGGCGGTGGTCGGCGTCACCGGCTCCGACCGTTTGACCCTGCCGGGCGGCGAGACCATATCGGTGGCCGACCTGCGCCAGGCCAACGAGAACTGGCTGCCCGCCTACATGGCGAGCCAGCCGGCCGCGGTCGCATCCTGATCCGATCCGTAGGAGTAC
The DNA here is from genome assembly GCF_022179285.1 of Methylobacterium hispanicum. Classification (GTDB taxonomy): domain Bacteria; phylum Pseudomonadota; class Alphaproteobacteria; order Rhizobiales; family Beijerinckiaceae; genus Methylobacterium; species Methylobacterium hispanicum. Next base: position 62,302 of record NZ_BPQO01000012.1, read on the forward strand.
ACCGATGCCGATGGATGCGCGCGAGATCGAGCGGATGATCCGCGAGGCCCTGCCCGACGCCCAGATCGAGATCCGGGATCTGGCGGGCGACGGCGACCACTACGCCGCCACCGTCCTCTCCACCGCCTTCAAGGGCAAGACCCGCGTCGCCCAGCACCAGATGGTCTACGGGGCGCTCCAGGGGCGGATGGGAGGCGTGCTGCACGCGCTTGCGCTGACCACGGGCCTGCCGCAGGATTGAGCCCTCGCGCGGGAGTTCTCCCCCGATGGACCGACCAAGCCTCTACGACGACGACATCGTGGCCTGGGCCGAGGAGCAGGCCGCCGCGCTGCGCGCCCTCGGCGCGCGGGGCGAGCTGTCGAACGCGGTCGATTGGGAGAACGTCGCCGAGGAGATCGAGAGCGTGGGACGGGCGCAGATTCGGGCTGTCGAGAGTCTGCTGGTTCAGGTGCTCGCCCACCTATTGAAGCAGGCCTCTGCACCGCTCGCCCCCGTCGTCTCCCACTGGCGACATGAAACGCTGACGTTCCAGCAGGCAGCCTATCAGCGCATCGAGCCCGGGATGCGCCAGCGCCTCAATTGGCGCTACATCTGGGCCATTGCACGAACGAATGCCGAGGCCAACATGCTGATCTATGGACAGGAACTCCTGCCGAACGTGCCGGACACGTGTCCGCTCACCCCGGAGGCGATCCTGACCGAGCGCTTCGATCTCGACGCCGCGCTCCGCGTCATCACCGGGACCGTACAGCGCTGAGCCAGCGGCCATAGACGCAACGATTCCCGCTGTTCGTACAATCACCTATTCACCAGCAAGGACCGAGAACATGTCGGACGTCAACGCCACGATCGAGAACGAGATCAAGTCACAGGACGTGGTCGTGTTCATGAAAGGCACGCCGCAGATGCCGCAATGCGGCTTCTCGGGCCAGGTCGTGCAGATCCTCAACTACCTCGGCGTGCCCTTCAAGGGCGTCAACGTGCTGGCCGACCAGGGCATCCGCGAGGGCATCAAGGCCTTCTCGAACTGGCCGACCATCCCGCAGATCTACGTGAAGGGCGAGTTCGTCGGCGGCTGCGACATCACCCGCGAGATGTTCCAGTCGGGCGAGCTGCAGACCTTCCTCGCCGAGAAGGGCGTGCCGGTGAAGCCCGCCGCCGCCTGAGCAGGGGCGCAGCGCCGGACGGAGGAGGGCGCGCGAGCGCCCTTTTTCGTGTGCGCTGCGGAAAGATCGGCGCCCGCGCCCCGTTTCCCCGACGAGACGGTTGAGCGGGCGATCCGATGCGCGACGTCATCATCGTGGGCGGCGGACCCGCCGGACTGAACGCCGCCCTGATCCTCGGGCGCTGCCGCCGCGACGTCCTGCTCTGCGACCTTGGCCGGCCCCGAAACGCTGCCACGCCCCTGACCTGGGGGATCTTCACCCGCGACGGCACGCCGCCCGCGGAGCTGCGCGCCCGCGCCGAGGCGGATCTCGCCCGCTACGACACCGTCGAGCGGCGGGAGATCGAGGTCGTCGACGCGCAGCGGACGGAGGACGGCTTCGCGGTCGCGCTCGCCGACGGCACCCGGGAGCATGCCCGGCGCCTGATCGTCGCCACCGGCCTGCATCAGGACCTGCCCGAGATCGAGGGCGTCTCCGCCTTCTGGGGCACGGGCGTGCATTCCTGCCCGTACTGCGACGGTTACGAGGCGCGCGACCAGCCCCTCGTCGCCCTGGGTCACGGGCCGGGCGCCAAGGGCTTCGCCCTCGAGCTGACGGTCTGGAGCCGCGACGTCGCCCTTTGCACGGATGCTCGCCCGACCGATCTCTCGGGGGAGGACCGCGACCGCCTCGCCCGCAACGGCGTTCGGGTGGACGAGCGCCCGATCCGGGCGCTGCGCGGCGCGGACGGCCGGCCGACGCATCTCGAATTCGCGGATGGCGGCACGCGGCCGTGCCGGAGCCTCTTCCTGATGCCCGCGGGCTGCCGCCCTTCGGACCTGCTCGCGGGCCTCGGCTGCGACCTGACCGACAAGGGCGTGGTGCCGACCGACGACTACGAGAAGACGAACGTGCCGGGCCTCTACGTCGCGGGCGACGCCTCGCGGCGGGTCCAGTTCGCCGTGGTGGCGGCCGCCGAGGGCGCGATGGCCGCCTTCGCGGTCAACACCGAATTGCTGCGCGAGGATACGCGCTGAACTCGGTCATGCCAGGCCGCTGGACTGAGAAACCGGTGCCGCGGGCGTGCTCGAACGTGCCATTCGGCACAGCTACCGATGCGCACCCCTGCAAGGGTAAAGACGAGGTTACGAAACGTCGATATTCGGAACCTGTTCAGGTTATCCCCGTTATTCCCACGCGGCCGAGCTTGTCCCGGCCGATTGCCCCGTCACCGTCGCTGCTCCCGCAAGGCCGGCCATGCCCGTCTTCGATTCCAAAAATCTTGATGCCGCCTTCGAGGGGCAGGCGCTCCTCGCGGCCATCCTGCAGCCGACGCGTGCCGCCCGCGGCCAGGCCCTGCTGAACGGCCGCCGCCGGGCGAACCGCGGGATCATGCCGGCAGGCCCTGCCGCGGCGCTGCCGCTGCGCGAGCCGGCCTCGGCGGAGACGGTCGTCCCGGCCTCCGCCCGCTGAGCCGCTACCACGCCTGGTGCGTGATCAGACCCTGGCGCGTCACCACCACCCATTCGCGGCCGCGGCGCTCGATGCCCTCGACGCGCCCGACGCCCGGTACCGAATCACCCGGCCCCACCTCGACCAGACGCCGCCGCCGATCCTCCAGGATGGCGGTCCCGTCGTAGACGTCGCGCACCGCCCAGGCCTCGACCACGGCGGGCTTCTCGGGCGCCTTCTTCGGCTCGATGCTGCCCGTCTGGGTCGGCTCGGGCTTGGTGGGAGCGACGACCGGCGCCGCCGCCTGCTGAACGGGCGCCTGCACCGCCACGGCGGCGCGCTTCTCGATCTGCGTCGTGAGGGCAGCGAGCTTGGCACCCTGGTCCCGCTCGGCCTGCTCGAACCGGTCGCCGAGCGCGGCGATCTTGCCCGAGAGACCCTGCTCGGCCTTCGCGACGCGCTCGGTGAGTCCGGCGCTGCGGCCGGCGATCTCCTTGCGGGCCGCCTCCTGGCTCTCCTTCAGCGCGGCGAGCGCACGGCCGAGTTGCTCGACCTCCGTGCCGATCCGGGCCGATTCCGTCCGGGCGGCATCGATACCGGCATGGACCTCGGCCAAGGCCTCGCCCTGGCCGCCGCGCGGCAGCGAGGCCGCGGTGAGGCCGGCCCCGCAGATCAGCCCGAGGGCGAGCGCACCGCCGGCCACGCCCATCAGGCGCGGGTCGAGGCGCCCCCGCAGCGAGGCCGTCCCGGCGGCAGGCGCGGCCTTGGCCGTCGCGGCGTCGGCCGCCCCGGCATCGGCCGCCCTCTTGCCGCCCGAGACGGCGGCCTTGAGCAGGGCCTCGGGCGAGACCGGTCCGGTGGCTTTCGTCGTCATGGCCGTCGCCTTTCCCAAAGCTCGTGCGGCGTGTTCCCCGAAAGCTTTGGTTAAGGACGCTTGTTTACCGAACCGTTACCGCACGCATGCCTCCGGCCGAGCCGTTCGGCTCCGCGCGGCAGCGGGTTCGCGCCCCCTCCCCCGCACGGGGGAGGGCGTGCGGTGCCGGCCCCCGCGTCGGGCACCGCACGGACCCTCCGCTCAGGCCGCCAGCCCGCGCTTCTTCAGGAGGGGCTCCGTGCTCGGCAGGCGCCCGCGGAACAGGGTGTAGGCCTCGCGCGGGTCGCGCAGGTTCCCGGCGCCGTAGACGTACCGGCGCAGGCGCGCCGCGGTCTCCGGGTGGAAGATGTCGCCGGCCTCCCGAAAGGCGTCGAAGGCGTCGGCGTCCAGCACCTCCGACCAGAGATAGCTGTAGTAGCCGGCCGCATAGCCGTCGCCCGAGAAGATGTGGGCGAAGTGCGGGGAGCGGTGGCGCATGCCGATCTCGCCCGGCATGGCGATGCGCTTCAGGGCCTCCGCCTCGAAGTCCAGCACGTCGAGGCCCGCCTCTGCGGCGTTCGAGAGGTGCAGCGTCATGTCGACGATCGCCGAGGCCGCGTACTCGACGGTCGCGAAGCCCTGGTTGAAGGTGCGGGCGGCGAGCAGCTTCGTGAGCAGCGCCTCCGGCATCGGCTCGCCGGTGCGGTGGTGGCGAGCGTGGGTGCGCAGCACCTCGGGCTGCTCCAGCCAGTGCTCGTAGAGCTGCGAGGGCAGTTCCACGAAGTCGCCCGAGACGGCGGTGCCGGAGAGGAGCGGGTAGGTAACGTCCGAGAGGAGCCCGTGCAGGGCGTGGCCGAACTCGTGGAACAGGGTGCGGGCGTCGTCGAAGGAGAGCAGAGCCGTCTCGCCGGGGGGCGCCTTGGCGAAGTTCATCACGTTGACGATGATGGGCGTGACGGTTCCGTTCAGCCGCTCCTGCGAGCGGAAGGCGCTCATCCAGGCGCCCGAGCGCTTGGAGGCGCGGGCGAAGTAGTCGCCCAGGAAGAGGCCGACCTCGGATCCGTCGCGGTCGCTCACCCGCCAGACCCGCACGTCCGGGTGGTAGCGCGGCACGTCGGGCAGTTCCGCGAAGGACAGACCGAACAGGCGGGACGCGGTGTCGAAGGCCGCCTGGATCATGCCGTCGAGGGGCAGGTAGGCCTTCACCTCGCCCTCGTCGAGGTCGTGCTCGGCCCGGCGCAGCTTCTCGGCGTAGTGGCGCCAGTCGTGCGCCTGGAGCGCGAAGTCGCCGCCCTCCCGGGCGATGATGGCCTGGAGCCGGTCGCGCTCGGCGCCCGCGCGCCGCTGCGCCGGGGCCCAGACCTCGGTGAGCAGCGCGGTCGCGGCCTCCGGGCTCGCCGCCATCGTGTCGTCGAGCTTGTAGTGGGCGAAGCTCGCGTAGCCGAGGAGGCGCGCCCGCTCGGCCCGGAGCTGCACGATCTTGCGGATGATCGCGCGGTTGTCGGTCTCACCCCCCGACTCGCCGCGGCGGGTCCAGGCCTCGTAGGCCCGCTCGCGCAGGTCGCGCCGGGTCGAGAAGACGAGGAACGGCTCGATCAGCGAGCGCGACAGGGTGATGACGTGGCCGTGCTCGCCCCCACGCTCCTCGGCGGCGCTGGCGGCGGCGGCCCGCAGGAAGGGCGGCAGGCCGGCGAGGTCGTCCTCGCCGTCGAGCGGCAGCACGAAGCGGCTCTCGTCGGCGAGGAGGTTCTGGCTGAACTGCGTGCCGAGTTCCGACATCCGCGCGGCGATCTCGGCCATGCGGGCCTTGGCCTCGGGCGCGAGGTCGGCGCCCGCCCGGCGGAAGCGGGTGCGGTAGCGCTCCAGCACCCGCCGCTCCTCGTCGCCGAGACCGTCCGCGGGGATCGCGGCGAGGCGGGCCCAGAGATCCGGGTTGAGGTAGATGGCGCTGCCGTGCCGGGCGAGCCTCGGCCCGACCGTGCGCTCGATCGCCTGGAGGTCCGGGTTCGTGTGGCTGCCGGTGAGATTGTAGAACACGCCCGCCACCCGATCGAGCGCCAGCCCGGCCCGCTCCATCGCCGCGACGGTGTTGTCGAAGTCCGGGGCCGCGGGGCTCGTCGCGATGGCGGCGATCTCGGCCTCGTGGGCGGCGATGGCCGCCTCGAAGGCCGGCAGGTAGTGCTCGGGCCGGATGCGCTCGAAGGGCGGCAGCTCGTGGGGCGTGTCCCAGCGCGCCGCCGAGAACGGGTTCCCGGTGTCGAGCGTGGGGAGCCCTGCGCTGGATGACGTCATGTGCCGGTCCTCGTCGTTTCCGTCTGGCGGGCGGGTGGGGCCGCGCCCCGCCGCCCGCGAAAGTCGCCCGAGCCTAGCACGATCGCGCCCGAGCGTTGCAGCCGCGCCCTTGCCGCGGCGGGTGCGGCGCCCGATCGTTCGGGGCGAAGGCTGCGTGCCGGCACGCGCCCGGGAGGAGACGCCATGACACTGCGCCGGCAACCGGGCGGCACCAAATCCATGTGCGCGACTCTCCCTCCGCCCTCTGCGGGAGAGGGTGGGCCGGCCGTAAGGCCGGGTCGGTCGGGACGAAGTCCCGCAGAGGGGGGAAGGAGGGAGCGCGCGAAGTTCCTCGCCGCCCGTACCGGAACGGCCTGTGCCCTCGCCCTGCTCCTCGCCACCCCCCTCCCCGGTCGCGCCGCGCCGCAGGACGCGCCGGCCGCCAGCGTTCCATTGCCGCCGCCGATCCCGCCGGAACGCCCGCAGGACCTGACGCCCCCGCCTCCGCCCGGGGAGGCGATCAAGGCGGCGCCGACGCCGCCGGAGCGGCCGGCCGAGCTGACGCCCGCCGTTCAGGCGGACACGAAGCCCGACGGAAAGCTGGACGCGAAGCCCGAGGGCCCCGCACCGACCGCGGAATCAGGGAAACCCGAGGCCGCCCAGCCCACCCCCCTGCCCCCGGCGCGGCCGCCCGAACTCTCCGGGGAGGCGGCGCTCGCCCTCAAGGTCTCGGCCCCCGACGACGCGGCCTGCCGCACCCGCCTCGCGCGGCTCGGCGCGCGCTTCGAGCCCCTGCCCGCGATCGCGAACGGCCAGTGCGGCGCGCCGCTGCCCCTGAAGCTGACCGCGCTCGACGGGGTCGCCCTGCCGCAATCGGCGACGCTGACCTGCACGGCCGCGGAGGCGCTGGCGCGCTGGGCGACCGAGGCGCAGGTCGCGGCCGAGCGCGAGCTGAAGCAGCCGCTGCGGTCGATCGCGATCGGCACTTCCTACGAGTGCCGCGGCCAGAACCACGACGTCGAGGCCAAGCTCAGCGAGCACGCCTTCGCCAACGGCATCGACGTGATGAGCTTCGGCCTCGAGGGACGGGCGCCGGTCACGGTCGCCGCCAAGCCCGCCGGCTCGGACGAGGGCCGTTTCCTCGACGCCGTGCGGGGCCGGGCCTGCGCGTTCTTCCGCACCGTGCTGGGGCCGGGCTCGAACGCCGCCCACGCCGACCACCTCCACCTCGACGAGCGCGAGCGCAACGCCGGCCACCGCCTCTGCCAGTAGGGCCGCGGGGCCGCGGAACGTTCGCCCCGGCCCGGGACTTTATCGCCGCGGAGCGCCACGCTCCCGGAGTCTCGGACGGGGATGATGCAGGGGTTCTCGATGCGGGCGGGCCTCGCCGCCCTCGCGCTGGCGGCGCTCTCCGGCACGGCCGCCGCCCGGAAGACCCCACCCAAGGCGCCCGAACTGCCGCCGCTCACCGCCGGGGCGATCAACGACGCGGCGCTCCCGGCCGAAGCCGGCGGGGACAAGGCCGCGGACAAGGCCGGGAAGGCTTCGGACCGGAAGACGGCCACCAGGACCGAGCGCCCCGACCCGCTCCTCGTGAAGGTTCAGGTCCTGCTCGATCGGGCCCGCTTCTCCCCCGGCGCGATCGACGGCCGGGACGGCGACAACCTCAAGGGCGCGATCGCGGCCTACGCGGCGGCGCAGGGGCTGCCCGCCACGCGCGCGCCGACGCCCGCGCTGCTTGAAAAGCTGCGGGCGGATTCGAAGCCCGTCGTCACGGAGTACACGGTCAGCGAGGACGACGCGAAGACGCCGTTCGTGGAGCGGGTGCCGCGCGAGTTGGAGAAGCAGGCCGAACTCGACGACCTCGGCTACACCAACGCCCGCGAGATGCTGGCCGAGCGCTTCCACATGAGCCGCGACCTCCTGAGCGCGCTCAACCCCGGCAAGCCCTTCGACAAGCCCGGCACGGTGCTCCTCGTCGCGGCGGTGACGCCGCTGGAGGGCGGGCGGCCGAACCCGAAGGCGCTCCCGCAGGAGCCGAAGGTGGAGCGCATCGAGGTCGACAAGGGCAGCCGCGACGTGCGCGCCTTCGACAAGGAGGGCACGCTGCTCGCCTACTACCCGGCCTCGATCGGCAGCGCCGAGAAGCCGGCGCCGAGCGGCGAGACCAAGGTGACCCGCGTCGCCTTCGACCCGACCTATACCTACAACCCCAAATACGGGTTCAAGGGCGTGAAGGCGCGCCGGAAGTTCACCGTCAAGGCAGGGCCGAACAACCCGGTCGGCGCGGTCTGGATCGACCTGGCTATCGAGTCCTACGGCATCCACGGCACGCCGGAGCCGGAGAACGTCGGCAAGACCGAGTCCCACGGCTGCATCCGGCTCACCAACTGGGACGCGCGCGACCTCGGGCTGCACGTCGCCAAGGGCGCCCGCGTGAGCTTCAAGGACGGCTGAGACGGCCCCGATGGAGGCAGCTTCGCCGCGTCCTCGGACAAAATGTATCAGGGCGTAACATTGCCTTTCGGTCGCGGGGCCGCCAAGCTCCGGAGCGCTTGACACGCTCGGCTTTCCAGGCGACGGCTCAGGCTATCCCGCAGGTCCGCTCCGGCTCCGCGGGTTCGCGTTTCGGAGGGTTACGGCCGCTGCCTCCGCGGTTCGGCACCAACCGCACGGCAGGGCTCCGAGTCTCGGGGCGAGATCGAAGGAAAGACATCTCGGCGTGACTGCGGAACCGAACGAGGACATCCTTCAGGGCGCCCGCGTCCTCGTCGTGGAGGATGAGGCGGCGATCTCGATGCTGCTGGAAGACATGCTGCTCGATTTCGGCTGCGACGTCGTCGGGCCAGCCGCCCGGCTCGCCACCGCGCTCGAGATGGCCGAGGGCGAGAGCTTCGACGTGGCGATCCTCGACGTGAACGTCGCGGGCGAGCCGATCTACCCGGTCGCCGAGACCATCGCCAAGCGCGCCCTGCCGCTGATCTTCTCCACGGGCTACGGCGGCGCAGGCATCCGCGAGCCGTTCCGCGACCGGCCCGTGGTGCAGAAGCCCTTCAGTCAGGCCGACCTCAAGCGCACGCTGATCTCGGCGATTCGCACCGCGCGGGGCTGAGGCTCCGGGCGCCTCACGTCCCCTCGATCGCGAAGGCGTCGGGCACGTGCTCCGGCCAGGCGCCCCGTCCCAGGAAGACCGCGTCGGCCCGCAGGGTGAGGCCGGTGCAGGCCGGGTGCCGCGCCAGCCACGCCCGCACCGCCCGCGAGAACAGCCGGCGCTTGCGCGCGTCGATCGCCTCCCGGGCCGCGCGCAGCTCAGCCCTGGCCTTCACCTCGACGAAGGCCAGGGTGCCGCCGCGGCGCACCACGAGGTCGATCTCACCGCCCGCGAGCGCGACCCGCAGGTCGAGCGGCCGGTAGCCCTTCAGCATCAGCCACGCGAGCGCGATCCATTCCGCCCGGCGCCCGCTGGCATAGGCCCGGCGGCGGGCGCTCCGCTCAGGCGTCGTCCGGTCCATCTCCCGCCTCGCCTCCCGTATCCTGCCGGCTGAGCGCCAGGGCGCGCGCGTAGACGAGGCGCCGCTTCAGTCCGGTCTCGTCGGAGACCAGGCTCGCCGCGTCCTTGATCGAGTGGCGGGCGAGCGCCGTGCGGAGCGCGGCGTCGAGCGCCGCGTCGCCGTCCGCCTCCGGCGCGGCCTCCGGACCCGTGCCGATCAGGACGACGATCTCGCCCTTGGGCGCCCCCTCCTCGGCGAAGAGGGCGGAGAGGTGGCCGAGCGTCCCGCGCCGGACCGTCTCGTAGAGCTTCGTCAGTTCCCGCGTCACGGCCGCGGGCCGCTCGGGACCCAGCACCTCGGCGGCGTCGGCGAGCATCTCGGGCAGGCGGTGGGGCGATTCGAACAGCACCAGCGTGCCGGGCAGGCCGGTGAGCGCCTCCAGGCGGTTGCGCCGGGCACCCGCCTTCTGGGGCAGGAAGCCCTCGAAGAAGAAGCGGTCGGTCGGCAGGCCGGCGGCGACGAGGGCCGTCATCACCGCGGAGGCACCGGGCACGGGTGTCACCGGGATGCCCGCCTCGATCGCCGCCTGGACGAGCTTGAAGCCCGGATCCGAGACGAGCGGCGTGCCCGCATCCGAGACCAGGGCCAGGGCCTGCCCCTCCCGCAGGCGCTCGACCATCCGGGCGCGCACGGCATCCGTCGAGTGCTCGTGGTAGGCGAGGAGCGGGGTCGTGATGCCGTAATGGGCGAGCAGCGTGCGCGTGACGCGGGTATCCTCGGCCAGCACCGCGTCGGCGGCTGCCAGCGTCGCGAGCGCCCGGATGGTGATGTCGCGCAGGTTGCCGATCGGGGTCGCCACCACGTGGAGCCCGGGCGCGAGCGGCTCGGCCTCGCTGGCCAGCCCGAAGGCCGTGAAGGTGGTCGGGCCCTCGCGGCGGGACGCGGTGCCGGGCGGGCGGCGGGCGGGGTCGGGGCGCTGGCTCATTGCGGCGACAATGCCACGGACACGGGGAGAACGCGGTCCCTTTCCGGCGCGCGCGTTTACTTTTCACCGGCAGACTTTAGCGTTGGGGCGACCTGACCGCCAAGGAGATCCGCGATGGCGCGCCCAAAGCTGCCGGGACCCGGCCCGGGGCTTCTCGGCCGGCTCGCCCTGCTCGGCGCCCTGGCGCTGCCCTTGGCCGCCTGCATCGGCGGACCCGACGGTCCTCGCGCCGTGCGCGGCGCGCCGCCGCCCCAGGCCGAGGCGCTGCCGGCCGCCCCCGGCCTGCCCGGCGCGGGCGCGGGACGCATCGGTTCCGGCACCGTGAAGGTGGCGCTGATCCTGCCGCTCTCCGGCCAGGGCTCCGCCCTCGGCGCGGCCATGCGCAACGCCGCCGAACTCGCCTACGAGGAGTTCCAGCAGCCCGACCTCCAGATCCTGGTGAAGGACGACCGCGCCAGCCCCGAGGGCGCGCGCGAGGCGGTGCAGGCGGCGCTGGCGGAGGGCGCCGACCTCGTGCTCGGGCCGGTCTTCGCCGCCAACGTCCAGGCCGCGGCGCTCCCGGCGCGCAACGCCGGCAAGCCGGTCATCGCCTTCTCGACCGACGCGGCGGTGGCGGCGCGCGGCGTCTACCTCCTCAGCTTCCTGCCCCAGCCGGAGGTCGACCGGATCGTCGACGCCTCGGTCGCCGACGGCAAGCGCTCCTTCGCGGCGCTGATTCCCGAGACCGCCTACGGCAACGCCGTCGAGGCGCAGTTCCGCGAGGCGGTGGCGCGCAAGGGCGCGCGGGTCGTGGCCATCGAGCGCTACCCGGCCGGCGCGCCGGGCCCGGCGGTCGAGCGGCTCGCCCGCGTCATCGCCGGGCCGGCCCCGCAGGCGGACGCGCTGTTCCTGCCCGAGACCGCGGACGGGATGCCCGCGCTCGCAGCCGCCTTGACGAAGGCCGGCTACGCGCCGGGCAGGGTGCGCCCGGTCGGCACGGCGGTGTGGAACGAGCCGCGCCTCTTCGCCCTGCCCGCCCTGCAGGGCGGGCGCTTCGCGGCGCCCGACACGGCGGGGTTCGCGGGCTTCGCCGGCCGCTATCAGGCGCGCTTCGGGACGAACCCGCCGCGGGTCGCCTCGCTCGCCTACGACGCGGTCTCGCTCGCGGCCGCGCTGACCCGCCGCTACGGCAGCCAGCGCTTCGCCGAGGAGACGCTGACCACGGGCGCGGGCTTCGCCGGCACGGACGGCACCTTCCGGCTGATGCCGGAAGGGCTCAGCGAGCGGTCGCTCGCGGTCTACGAGATCCGCAACAACGCCGTGACGGTGATGAGCCCGGCCCCGCGGGCGCTGGGCAAGCCGGGGACCTGAGCGGGGCGCTTGCGCTCGCGGGGCGGCGCGGTTTCGCCGGGCAGCCCGATGGGCACACACCTCCCTGATCGGGCGCCAATCCCCTCTCCCCGCGTGCGGGGAGAGGGGATGCGCGTCGCCCGACGTGGTAAGCTGGCGCGTCGATCACGCCGCGAGTTCGGCCACCAGGGCGTTCAGCACCGGCGCGCCGCGGGCGGTCGCGGCGATGCGTCCTGCGGCGAGCCGGGCCACCAGCCCGTCCGCGACCAGCGCGTCGAGGCGGGCGGCGTCGAGCGGGCGGCCCTTGAGCGCCGCGTAGCGGGCCGGATCGATGCCCTCGGCGAGGCGCAGGCCCATCATCAGGAACTCGTCGGCCTGGTCGGATCCGGCGATCGCCTCCGTCTCGGCGATGCCGTGCCCCTCCGCCTCCACCCGCGCCAGCCACGCCTCCGGCGCCCGCTCGGTGACGGTGCCGAGCCGGCCCGCCGCGGTGACGAGGCGGCCGTGCGCGCCGGGGCCGATGCCCGCGTACTCGCCGTAGCGCCAGTAGAGCAGGTTGTGGCGCGATTCGGCCCCCGCCCTGGCGTGGTTCGAGATCTCGTAGGCCGGCAGGCCCGCGGCGCCGCAGACCTCCTGGGTCACGTCGTAGAGGATGCGCGCGCTCTCCTCGTCCGGCGGCACCAGTCGGCCGGCCGCCGCGAGGCCATAGAAGGGCGTGCCGGGCTCGATGGTCAGCTGGTAGAGCGAGAGGTGCTCGGCCGCGCGCCGGATCGCCTCGGCGAGCTCCGTGCGCCACGCCGCCGGCGTCTGGCCCGGCCGCGCGTAGATCAGGTCGAAGGAGGTGCGGGCGAAGGTCGCCTGCGCGATCTCGACCGCCGCGAAGGCCTCGGCCGCGCTGTGGAGGCGGCCGAGCGCCTTCAGGGCGGCGTCGTCGAGCGCCTGCACGCCGAGCGAGACCCGGTTGACGCCCGCCGCGCGGTAGCCCCGGAAGCGACCGGCCTCGACGCTCGTCGGGTTGGCCTCGAGCGTGATCTCGGCCCCGGGCAGGATGCCCCAGGCGGCATCGACCGCCTCGATCAGCCCGGCCACGGTCTCGGGGCGCATCAGGGAGGGCGTGCCGCCGCCGAGGAAGACGCTGGAGACCCGCCGCCCCGGCGTGCGCGCGGCGACATGCGCGATCTCCGCCCGGAAGGCCGCGAGGAAGCGCGCCTCGTCCGGGGGTACGTGGCGGACATGGCTGTTGAAGTCGCAGTACGGGCACTTCGCGGCGCAGAAGGGCCAGTGCAGGTAGACCCCGAACCCCGCGTCGCGGGTCGGGTGCTCGGGGTAGGCGGTCATCGGCTGGATGTGAGGGGTGGCGCGTCGGTCCGCAATCAGCCCGGCCGCCGCAGGCAGGCGGCGGCGAGCGCCACGAAGGCGCGGGCCCGGTGCGAGAGCGCGTCGCCGCTTTGCCAATCGACCCCGTGCTTCTCCTCCGACGAGATCTCGCCGAAGGTCCGCTCGAACCCTTCGGGCCGGAACATCGGGTCGTAGCCGAAGCCCGCCGCGCCGCGGGGCGCGACGAGATCGCCGAAGACCCGGCCCTCGAACAGCTCGGCGTGGCCGTCCGGCCAAGCGAGCACCAGGGCGGAGACGAAGTGCGCCCGCCGGTCGGTGGCGCCGCGCCGGTCGAGTTCGGAGAGGATGCGCGCCATCGCGCCGGAGAAATCCTTCGCCGCGCCGGCCCAGCGCGCCGAGAAGATGCCGGGCGCGCCGTCGAGCGCATCGACGCACAGGCCCGAATCGTCCGCGAAGGCGGGAAGCCCCGAGGCTTGGGCGGCAGCGTGCGCCTTGATGGCCGCGTTCTCGGCGAACATCGTGCCGGTCTCGTCGGGTTCAGGGAGCCCGAGTTCGCCCGCCGAGACGGCCTCCACGCCGAAGGGGGCCAGAAGCTCGCGCATCTCGACGAGCTTGCCGGCGTTGTGGGTCGCGATCACGACCTTGCCCGAGAGGATCCGGCTCACGCGGCGATCGCCTGCTTCTGGAGGGCGACGAGGTCGGACACGCCCGCCTTGGCGAGGCGCAGCAGGTCGAGGAGTTCGGCCTCCGAGAACGGCGCGCCCTCGGCGGTGCCCTGGACCTCGACGAGTCCGCCCGAGCCCGTGATCACGAAGTTGGCGTCGGTCTCGGCGGCCGAATCCTCGGCGTAGTCGAGGTCGAGCACCGGCGTGCCCTTCGAGATGCCGCAGGAGACCGCCGCGACGTGGTCGCGCAGCGGATCGACCGAGATGATCGAGCGCCCGCGCATCCAGGTGAAGCACTCGTGCAGCGCCACCCAGGCGCCGGTGATCGCCGCCGTGCGGGTGCCGCCGTCGGCCTGGATCACGTCGCAATCGACCGTGATCTGGCGCTCGCCGATCGCCGGCAGGTTGGTGACGGCGCGCAGGGACCGGCCGATCAGGCGCTGGATCTCGTGCGTGCGGCCCGACGGCTTGCCCGAGGAGATCTCGCGGCGCGTCCGGGTGTGGGTGGCGCGCGGCAGCATGGAATACTCGGCCGTGACCCAGCCCTTGCCGGAGCCGCGCAGCCAGGGGGGGCCGCGCTCCTCCAGCGAGGCCGTGCAGAGCACCTTGGTCTCGCCGAAGCTGACGAGGCAGGAGCCTTCGGCGTAGCGCGCCACGGCGCGCTCGAGCGTGACCTTGCGCAGCTCGTCCGGCGCGCGCTTCGAGGGCCGCATGACCCGCTCCTCCATCGATGATCGAGGCCGGGCTCTTAAGGGCCGCGGGCGCGGGCGGCAACCCGCCCCCGCGGCGGAGGCCTATGAGGCAGCCTCAGTAGCGGTAGAAGCCGCGGCGGTGATGATGGTGGTGCCCGCGCCAGTGGTGCGGCCGGAAGTGCCGGTGATGATGGCGGTGGAAGTGGCGGCGATGGTGCCAGCCGCGGTGCATGCCGGGGTGCCGGTGATGGTGGCGGAACTGCACCGTCTCCAGGCCCGAGGCGGGCGCCTCGACGGCCGACGGGACGGCGAGCGGCGCGGCCTCGGCCACGCGGGGCGCGACCGTGACGCCGAGCCCGGCAAGGAGCAGGAAGACGGCGGCGAGTTTGACGAGGATCGATCGTGCACCGAGGCGCATGCGTTGGTCTCCCTTGAACGCGTCGTACAGGGGCCCCGGTTCGTCCGGCGCCCTACCCTGACAACGCATGCCGGCCCGGTTCCGTCCCACGCTTTCGTGCTGCCAGGGCCGGAAAGTTCCGGGATGCCGCCCGATTGATCGCGCGCCGCCCTACCGACACAATCGCCGGCCCAGGATCAAAGCCGTGACAGACCAGAACCCCCTCCCCGCCCCGGCCCCGCCGCTCAACGTCCTCAACGAGCGCGCCCGCGAGATCTTCCGCCAGATCGTGGAGAGCTACCTGACGACCGGCGAGCCGGTCGGCTCGCGCAACCTCGCGCGCATCCTGCCGATGGGGCTGTCGCCGGCCTCGATCCGCAACGTGATGTCGGACCTCGAACATTCCGGGCTGATCTTCGCGCCCCACACCTCGGCCGGGCGCCTGCCCACCGAGCTCGGGCTGCGCTTCTTCGTCGACGCGATGATGGAGCTCGGCGATGTCGGCCGCGACGAGCAGGAGCGCATCGAGGCGCAGATGCGGGCGGCCGCCTCCGGGCACACCTTCGAGTCGGCGCTGGCCGAGGCCTCGATCCTGCTCTCCGGCATCTCGCGCGGCGCGGGCGTGGTGCTCACCACGAAGTCGAACGTGCATCTCAAGCATATCGAGTTCGTGCGCCTCGATCCGGCCCGCGCCCTCGTGGTGCTGGTCTCCAACGACGGCTCCGTCGAGAACCGCCTGCTCGACCTGCCGCCGGGCCTGCCGGCCGGCGCCCTGCAGGAGGCCTCGAACTACCTCAACGCCCGGCTGCAGGGCCGCACGCTCGGCAGCCTGCGCCAGCAGATCGAGGCCGACCGGCAGGCGATGAAGCGCGAACTCGACGCGATCACCGAGCGGCTGGTCGATGCCGGGCTCGCGACCACGGTCGGCCCGTCGGAGGCGCGCCAGCTCATCGTGCGCGGCCAGGCGAACCTGCTCGACGACCTGCGGGCGGCCGAGGACCTGGAACGCATCCGCCTGCTCTTCAACGACCTGGAGACCCAGAAGGACGTGATCGACCTGCTCGCCCGCGCCGAGGACGGCGACGGGGTGCGGATCTTCATCGGCTCCGAGAACAAGCTGTTCTCGCTCTCCGGCTCGTCGATGATCGCCGCGCCCTTCCGCGACGGGCAGCAGAAGATCGTCGGCGTCGTCGGGGTGATCGGCCCGACGCGGCTGAACTACGCCCGCATCGTGCCGATGGTCGACTACACCGCCCGCGTGGTCTCGCGGCTTCTCGACGGACACCGCTGAGGACGGCGGGCGCGGCCCGATCGGCAGCACACCCCGTTCGAATATCGAACACCGCCGCGCGTGACACTTCGCGACCCGTCACGCGCGCGACGTTCCCTCGGGGGCGCGGCGCCCTGTTCGCGCGCCGGTTCCGCATGCTACCCCGTCGGCCACGAAAAAGGGCTGCCCGCGGCCGCGGGCCAGGGAGACGCCATGTCAGACTCGATCGGAATCGCCCCGACGGCGGCGGATGTCGCGGCCGACCGCCGCCGCCGCATCAAGGCCATCGTCGGCTCGTCATCGGGCAATCTGGTCGAGTGGTACGACTTCTACACCTACGCCTTCTTCGCCCTCTACTTCGCACCGGCCTTCTTCCCGAAGGGCGATTCCACCAGCCAGCTCCTGCAGACCGCCGGCATCTTCGCGGTCGGCTTCTTCATGCGCCCGATCGGCGGCTGGCTGTTCGGCCGCATCGCCGACCGCGTAGGCCGCAAGACCTCGATGGTCATCTCGGTGCTGATGATGTGCTTCGGCTCGCTGATGATCGGCATCCTGCCGACCTACGAGACCGTCGGCTCCCTCGCCCCGCTCCTGCTCCTCCTCGCCCGCATGCTGCAGGGCCTGTCGGTGGGCGGCGAGTACGGCACCAGCGCGACCTACATGAGCGAGGTGGCGATCAAGGGCCATCGCGGCTTCTTCGCCTCGTTCCAGTACGTCACGCTGATCGGCGGCCAGCTCCTGGCCTCGCTCGTCCTCATCACCATGCAATCCGTGATGCCCGCCGAGCAGATCACGGCCTGGGGCTGGCGCATCCCGTTCTTCATCGGCGCGGCGGCCGCGGTCGTGGCGCTCTACCTGCGCCGCTCGCTCGCCGAGACCGGGGGCTCCGACAAGGAGGATGCCGGCACCTTCAGCGAGCTGTTCAAGCACTGGCGCGCCTTCTGCGTCGTGCTCGCCTATACGGCCGGCGGCTCGCTGGTGTTCTACACCTTCACGACGTACATGCAGAAGTACCTCGTCAACACCGCGCACATGGACAAGGCGGTCGCCTCGCGCACGATGACGGCGGTACTCCTGGTCTACATGGCGGTGCAGCCGTTCTTCGGCTGGCTCTCGGACCGGATCGGCCGCAAGGCCAACATGATCGCCTATAGCGGCCTCGGCACCGTGATGGTGGTCCCGCTGATGACGGCGATCGGCGCGAACCAGAACCCCTACGTCGCCTTCGGCCTGATCACGCTCGGCCTGCTCGCGGTGAGCTTCTACACGGGCATCTCGGGCATCGTGAAGGCCGAGCTGTTCCCCACCAAGGTGCGGGCGCTGGGCGTCGGGCTCTCCTACGCGCTCGCCAACGCCACCTTCGGCGGCACGGCCGAGTACGTCGCCCTCTGGTTCAAGGACAACGGCATGGAATCGACCTTCTTCTGGTACGTCACCGTGCTGCTGGCGATCGCCTTCGTGGCCTCGCTGATCATGCCGAACCCGAAGGTGCACGGCTATCTCGACGGCGCCGGCACGGTCGAGGAGGCGCTCGGCAAGAAGCGCGCGCTGGCCCACGCCTGAGCGGCAGGCTCCGAACGGACGAGCGGCCCCGGGGCTTCCCCCGGGGCCGCTCGCGTTCGGGGCCTTGAAGCGTCAGGCCCTGCTACTTGATCACCGCGCAGCCGATCCGGGCGCCCGCGCCGCCGATGGGCTGGCTCGCGTGGTCGTCCTCGTTGGCGTGGATGATCAGCGCCGAGCCGTCGCCGTCCTTCAGGCCGCCCTCGCCGGTCAGCGGCGTCTCGCTCGACACCTCGGCGTTGGCCGAGCCGTCCTGCCCCGCGAAGAGGTTCGGCAGGTCGCCCTCGTCGGGCCCGTCCGGGTTGAGCAGGCCGTGCTTGCTCTGGTCGTGGTTCACGTGGGCCTTCGACTTCTCGAACTTCTCGGTGTCCGAGCAGTCGCCGACCGCGTGGAAGTGCATGCCGTGCCAGCCGGGGGGCAGGCCGCCGGGCTGGATCGTCACCCGCGCGACGAGGGTGTTGGCCCCGTCGCGCAGCTTCAGGGTGCCGATGGTGTCGCCCTTGTTGTTCCTGATCTGCGTCTCGTAGGCCTGGGGCTCGGCGGGCTTGCTCTGCTCGGCGGGCTTGGTCTGCTCGCCGGGCTTGGCCGGCTCCTGGGCGAGCGCCGCGGCGGGCGCGAGGCCCGCGGCGAGCGCGAGCAGGGGCAGGATGCGTGTCATGCGATGGCTCTCCTCTCGGTGTCGGGCTAGTTAGGCCGACTTGCCCGCCCCGACAGGGCGGGACGAACACGCGGGCGACGAGAGGACGATGACGGGCGAGCGCCTCAGGGCTGACCGCTTCCTGGTCGAGCACGGGCATTTCGAGAGCCGGGCGCGGGCGCAGGCCGCGATCTCCGCAGGCCTCGTGCGCGTGAACGGCCGCGTGCTCGCCCGCGCCTCCGCGGCGATTCCCCCCGGGGCCCGGGTCGAGGCCGAGGCGCCCCACCCCTACGTCTCCCGCGGCGGCCTCAAGCTGGAGGCGGCGCTCGACGCCTTCGGGCTCGATCCGGCGGGCCGCGCGGCGCTCGACGTCGGCGCCTCGACGGGGGGCTTCACCGACCTGCTGCTGCGGCGCGGCGCGGCGCGCGTCCACGCGGTCGATGTCGGGCGCGACCAGCTCCACGCCTCGCTGCGGGCCGACCCGCGCGTCGCCTGCCGCGAGGGCACCGACATCCGCGCGCTCGCGGGCCCGCTCGATCCCGTACCGGATCTGTGCGGGATCGACGTCAGCTTCATCGCGCTGCGCCTCGTACTTCCGGCAGTGGCCTTCCTCCTCGCGCCGCGAACGGACCTCGTCGCGCTGATCAAGCCGCAATTCGAGGCCGGGCGGGCGCGGGTCGGGCGCGGCGGGATCGTGCGCGACCCCGCCGTCCACGCCGCGGTCTGCGAAGAGGTGCGGGCGGCCCTGGCCGAACTCGGCTTCGCGGTCCTCGGCCTCCTGCCCTCCCCGATCCAGGGCGGCGACGGCAATACCGAATTCCTGGTCGGCGCCCGCCGCGCGACCCTCGAGGATCCCACATGAGCGAGAGCGTCACCATCGGCCGCCTGGGTGCGCGCGGCGACGGCATCGCCGAGGACGGAACCCCCGTCGCGGGCGCGCTGCCGGGCGAGCGCGTCGCCGTCCGGCGCGAGGGTGGGCGCGGCGTGCTGGAGGCGGTCGAGACCGCATCCATCGATCGGGTCGAGCCGTTCTGCCCCTATTTCGGGCGCTGCGGCGGCTGCGCCGTGCAGCATCTGGCGCCCGAGCCCTATGCCGCCTGGAAGCGGGGCCTCCTCGCCCAGGCCCTGTCGCAGGCCGGCCTCGCGGTCGAGCCCGGCGCGCTGATCGACGCGCACGGCGAGGGGCGGCGCCGCATCACGCTGCACGTGCGCGAGCGGGACGGCCGGGCCGAGGCCGGGCTGATGGCCGCGCGCAGCCACGACCTCGTGGCGATCGACCATTGCCCGATCACGGTGCCGGCGCTCCACACGGCCCCGGCGATCGCGCGGGCGCTGAGCGCGCCGCTGGGCCACGGCCGCAAGCCCCTCGACGTCGCCGTGACGGCGACGGAGCCGGGCCTCGACGTCGATATCCGCGGGCACGGCCCGGTCCCGGCCGGCGTACGCGCGGCCCTGGTGCGCCTGGCCGAGACGCTGCGCCTCGCCCGGCTCTCGCTGCACGGGGACGTGGTGGTGGAGCGGACGCCCCCGAGCGTGGCCTCCGGCCCCGGCCGGCTCTACCCGCCGCCGGGCGGCTTCCTGCAGGCGACGGCGGCCGGCGAGGCGGCGCTGACTGCCCTCGTGCTCGAGGCCCTGCCGAAGAAGGCGCGACGCGCCGCCGACCTATTCGCGGGCTGCGGACCGTTCAGCCTCGCGATGGCGCGGACCACGGAGGTCCACGCGGTCGAGGGCGAGGCCGGGCCGCTCGCCGGCCTCGACCGGGCGGTCCGGGCCCAGGGCGGCCTGCGCCGGCTCACCCACGAGCGCCGGGACCTGTTCCGCCGCCCGCTGCTCGCCCACGACCTCAACGCCTACGACGCGGTGGTGCTCGACCCGCCTCGGGCCGGCGCGGAGGCCCAGATGAACCAGCTCGCCGAATCGCGCGTGCCGCTGGTCGTCGGCGTCGCCTGCGATGCCGGCACCTTCGCGCGCGACGCCGCCACCCTGGTGGCCGGCGGCTACAGCCTCGATTCGGTCACGCCCGTCGATCAGTTCCGGTATTCGAGCCATCTCGAGATGGTCGGCGTATTCCGTCGTACAGTCGAACGCCGCAAACCGGGCCTGCGCCGCCCGCGCTGAGACCGGGATTTACTGTACTCCCTCGCATGGTAGACTTCTGCCGTGTTCGACGGAGGTCCGCCATGCCGCTCGCCCGCCCGACGCTTCCGCTCGTCCTGCTTCTCGCCAACCTGCCCGCCGCGGCTCACGCCCAGGCCCCCGACCTCACCGGGACCGGCGGTAGACCGACCACCACGATCACCGCGCCCTACACGGACCGGGAGGGCGTGACGAAGCCGCCGGGCGCGGCGCTCGGGCCCCGCGACCGGCCCTCGGCCGACGCGCAGCGTCGCGAGGAGCGCGCGATCGAGCGCATCGAGGACAGCATCTGCACCGGCTGCGAGGATTGAGCGGGTCCGCAGCCCGCCTGTCCCCGGGCGCCCCGAGCCTCGGCGGGGGGCGGATCCGGGACGGGAGGCCGACGCATCCGTGTGCGGCACCCCGCGTCGAGGCTCACGCCGGCTCGGCCCCCTCGAGGTAGTCGCTCGGCGCCCGCACGGGCGCGCCGCGCAGCAGCGTGTAGAGGAAGGGCACGAAGAGCAGCGTGGCCGGCGTGCCGAAGGCGATGCCGCCCATCACCGCGCGGGCGAGCGCCGCGTTCTGCTCGCCGCCCTCGCCGGTGCCGAGGGCCATCGGGATCAGGCCCAGGAACATCGCGCCCGCCGTCATCAGGACCGGGCGCAGGCGCGTCTCGCCCGCGAGCAGGGCCGCCTCCAGCGCCGAGCATCCCGTCGCCTCCCGGTGCTCGCGGGCGAAGGTGACGAGCAGGATCGAGTTCGCGGAGGCAATGCCCACCGACATGATCGCGCCGAACAGCGAGGGGATCGAGAAGCTGGTGCCCGTGACGAACAGGCTGAAGACGATGCCGCAGAAAGCGAGCGGCAGCGCCAGCAGCACCACGAACGGGTCGCCCCAGCTCTGGTAGTTCACCGCCATCAGGAGGTAGACGGCCACCAGCGCGATCGAGAGGCCGATGCCGAGCCGGAAGAAGGCCTGGTCCATGTTCTCGATCTGGCCGCGGACCGTGATCTTGTCGGGGGCCGGCAGGTTCTTCTGCTCGTCGTCCACGATCCTGCGGATCTCGGCCGCCACCGAGCCGAGGTCGGAATCCTGCACCGAGGCGTAGACGTTGAAGGTCGGCGCGGTGTTGACGTGGTTGATCACCGTCTGGATGCCCTGGCGGCGGAAATCGGCGACGCTGGAGAGGAGCGTGAGCACGCCCGGCTGGTCGCCCTCCGCGCGCACCATCAGGGGCGTGTTGCGCAAGGCGGTGAGCGAGTCGTTGCGGTATTCCGGCGTCTGCACCCAGAGCTGGTAGGGGATGCCGGTCTTCGGGTCCGACCAGAAGTTCGGCGTGACCTGGAAGGAGCCGGCCAGCGAGACGTTGAGCCCCTGCGCGATCTGCTGCTGCGTCAGGCCGAGTTCCGAGGCGAGGCGCCGGTCGACATCCACGAAGAATTGCGGCGTGCCGACGATCTGGTGCAGGTGCACGTCGACGGCGCCCGGCACCTCCTTGAGGCGGCGCACGATGTTCTGGGCGACCGCGAGGTCCTTCTCCGTATTGCGGCCGGACACCTGGATGTCGATCTGCGCCAGCGTGCCGAAATTGAGGATCTGCGTGATGATGTCGGAGGGCTGGGTGTAGACCACGAGGTCGGGGAAGCGCTCGCGCAGCACCTCGCGCAGGCGCTTGGTGTAGAGCGCCGTCGAGCCGTGGCCCTCCTTCAGGCTGATCAGCATCTGGCCGTCGTTGTAGGCCACGAAGGAGCCGTCCGAGAAGGCGAAGTTGTAGTTGTTCGAGGGCAGGCCGATATTGTCGAGGATCTGCTCGATCTCACCCTCCGGAATGACCTCCCGCACGACCGCCTGCACCGCCGCGAAGGTCTGCACGGCGGTCTCGATGCGCATGCCGGGGCGGGTGCGCAGGTGCAGGGTGATCTGGCTCGACGCCACCTGCGGGAAGTAGTCCCGCCCGACGAAGGTGAAGAGCGCGCCCGTGCCCGCGAAGATCAGTCCGACAGAGGCGAGCGTGGCCGCGCGCCGGGCCAGCACCGCGTGCAGCAGCCCGAGATAGCCGCAGTGGAAGCGACTGAACCGCGCCTCGAAGCCGTGCCGGAAGGCACCCGCCGCCCGGACGACCGGGCCGCCGACGAGGCCGAGTGCGCGCCCGATCCGGGTGCGCGGCGGCTCGGCCCCTTCGCCGTGGTGCTGCGCGTACTCGCGCGCCACCAGCACGTCGATCAGCACCGGCACCAGGGTGCGCGAGAGGAGGTAGGAGGTCAGCATCGCGAAGACGACCGCGAGCGCTTGGGGGGTGAACAGGTAGCGGGGCGTGTCGGCGAGCGCGAAGACCGAGGTGAAGGCCGCGCAGATCGAGAGCGTCGAGATGAGCGTCGGCTTGGCGATGCTGGCCGCGCCCTCGACGACAGATTTCCGGAAGGGCTCGCCCTCCTCGAACAGCCGGTAGGTGTTCTCGACCGCGACCGTCGCGTCGTCCACCAGGATGCCGATGGCGAGCGCGAGACCGCCCAGCGTCATCACGTTGATGGTCTGGCCGAGGGCTGCCAGCACCGCGAGCGAGGTGAGGATCGAGAGTGGGATCGAGATCAGCACCACCAGCGTCGAGCGCCAGGAGCCGAGGAAGAGCAGGATGGTCAGCCCGGTGAGCCCGGCCGCGATCATCGCCTCGTGCAGCACGCCCTCGATCGCCGCGGTGACGAAGACCGACTGGTCGAAGAGCGGCTTGATCTGCAGGCCGTCCGGCGCCGCGGCGCGGATCTCGGGCAGCGCCTTCTTCACGTTGTTGACGACGTCGAGGGTCGAGGCGGTGCCGTTCTTGAACACCCGCATCAGCACCGACTGGATGCCGTCCGCCCGCACCACGTTGACCTGGGGCGGACCGCCGTCGCGGACCTGGGCGACGTCGCGCACCAGCACCGGCTGGCCCGCCACCGTCTTGATCGGCAGGGCGTTGAGCGCCTCGATGGCGTCGGGCGTGGCGTTGAGCTGGATCGGGTATTGCTGCTCGCCGATCTTGGCGAGCCCCGAGGGGATCGTCAGGTTCTGGGCGGAGATCGCGTTGGTGACGTCGAGGGCGGTGAGCCCCAGCGCCTGGAGCGCGTGCAGGTCGAGATCGACCATGATCTGGCGCGGGGTGCCGCCGAAGGGCGAGGGCAGCGTCGAGCCCGGCACCTGCGTCAGGCGCTGGCGGATGCGGTACTGGGCGTAGTCGTTGACCTTGGTCAGGCTCTCCTTGGTGGAGGTGAGCGCGAGCTGGATCACCGGCACCGAGGAGGCGGAGAAGCGCAGCACGATCGGCGGCTGGATGCCGGGCGGCATCGCGGCGCGGATCGAGTTCATCGCCGAGACGGTCTGGGAGATCGCGAGATCGATGCTGACCGCGTCGTCGAAGTAGATCTTCTGGATCGCCGTGCCCTGCAGGGTGGTCGATTCCATCCGCTTGATGTTGTTGACGTTGTTGGAGAGCGAGAACTCCGCGTAGGTGGTGACGCGCCGCTCCATCTCAGGCGTCGAGAGGCCCGTATAGGTCCAGACCACCACGACGACCGGGATGTCGACGACGGGCAGCACGTCCTTGGGCGTCGTCACGACGGCCGCCGCGCCGCCGAGCATCATCAGCACGGCGAGCACGTAGACGGTGATGCGGAACTTCAGCGCGTACTGAACGAGACCCATGTCGCTACCGGTCGCCGGGCGACGTCCGGGCCCGGCAATTCAACCAGCGATACGATTGTTTCCGCAGGATGTCCGCCCCGTCCGGGGGCGTATCGGCGGGTCGTCGTGCCGCACGGCCGGCCCTCAGCCCAGCAGCGCGTCCTTGTCCACGTCGAGGCTCTGGGCGATCTCACTGAGCGCGCGGTGCTCGGCCTCCTTCACGCCGCCGGCGTCGGCCACGTCCGCGGCGATCAGGAAGATGTCCTGGCGCTGCTCGAGTGCGCGGTCGGCCACCGCCCCGACGAGGCGCAGGTTCTCCACCCGGCCGGCCCGGGTCTTGGCCCGCGCGATGCCCTCGTAGAGCTCCTGCTCGATGCGCAGGGTGTCGTAGGACTTCTCGAGGATCGGGTTGGCCCGCATGCCGGCGATGGCCGACTCGACCTCCTCCTCGGCGATGTCGCCGTCGGCCACGATCACGTTGGCCGCGGCCGACACTGCCGCCTCGAGGAACACGGCGTCGCCCGCGTAGGACATGATCGTGCGGCCGAAGCGAAGGATTGCGTCCTGAAGGATGCTCATGCGGTTCTCCCGCGCAGGAAGGACGGCGATTGTCCCGGCCGAGTCAAGACCCGCGGCCGGGAGGCGCCTCAGGTGATGGTCTCGTGCCCCGGCCAGTCGCGCCCGAGATGGGCCGCCACCTGGGCCGGATCGTCGCCGACCGCGGCGACCGCCGCCACCACCTGCTCCACCGGCACCATGAAGCGGCGCGCCCAGTAGGCCCGCTCCCAGGGCTCGGCCGTGTTCACCGCCCGCGGCTCCGGCGCATCGTCGGTTCGCTCCGCCACCATCGTGTCCCCGTCCTCCGGCGGACACAGAGCAGCCCGCGCGTGGGAACGCGCGGGCGCCGGGATTCTTTCCGTGGCGGCCTCAGCAGCAGCGGAAGCCGCTGGTGTTGCCGACGCCGAAGCGGGCGTTCTCCCGGTTGCGGAAGAACTCCACCTCGCTCATCGGCCGCTGGTCCGGGTGGGTGCGGCGGATGTGCTCGGCATAGGCCGCGTA
The DNA here is from genome assembly GCF_022179285.1 of Methylobacterium hispanicum. GTDB lineage: Bacteria > Pseudomonadota > Alphaproteobacteria > Rhizobiales > Beijerinckiaceae > Methylobacterium > Methylobacterium hispanicum. The sequence continues at coordinate 87,219 of NZ_BPQO01000012.1, forward strand.
ATCCCCCTGCCCCACCATCAGCCGGGCGCCGTCGCAGACGCATTTCTGCAGCGTCTTCCAGCGCTCCATCAGGTTCTGCGACGCGCCCATCGGCCTACTCCGCCGGGACGGGACGGCCGCCGGCGGGCGCGTCGCTCTCGCGCGCCGTCCAGCCGACGGCGCGCAGCGCCCGGATGCAGGAGAGGACGCCGAAGGCGCCGATCGCCAGCACGAGGCCGATGAACACGACGGCGAGCGCCGCGTCGATCCGGTCGTTGAAGATGATCTGCGCCATCTGGTCGGCGTTCTTGGCCGGCGGCAGCACCTTGCCCTCGGCGGCGGCCGCCGCGTAGCGGTCGGCGTGGGCGAGGAAGCCGATGCGCGGGTCGGCCGAGAAGATCTTCTGCCAGCCCGCCGTGAGGGTGCAGATGCAGAGCCACAGCGTCGGGACGATGGTAACGAAGGCGTAGCGCTCGCGCTTCATCTTGAAGATCACCACCGTGCAGAGCGTCAGCGCGACCGCGGCCAGCATCTGGTTCGAGATGCCGAAGAGCGGCCACAGGGTGTTGATGCCCCCCAGCGGATCGGTCACGCCCTGGTAGAGGAAGTAACCCCAGGCCCCCACCGCGATGGCGGTCGCCACGATGCTGGGAACCCACGAGGTGGTCTCCTTGAAGGCCGGCACCGCCAGCCCGATCAGGTCCTGCACCATGAAGCGGCAGGCGCGCGTGCCCGCATCGACCGCCGTAAGGATGAAGAGCGCCTCGAACAGGATGGCGAAGTGGTACCAGAAGGCCATCATGGCCTTGCCGCCCACCGCCGAGGAGATGATGTGCGCCATGCCGACCGCCAGCGTCGGGGCGCCGCCCGCGCGCGAGATGATGGTGTGCTCGCCGACATCCTGCGCGGTCTGGGTGATGGTCTCCGGGCTGACGGGGAAGCCGAGCTTGGTCACCGCGGCCGCCGCGCTCTCCGGCGTGGTGCCGAGGATCGCCGCCGGGGTGTTCATGGTGAAGTAGACGCCCGGGTCGATCACGCAGGCCGAGATCAGCGCCATGATGGCCACGAAGGATTCCATCAGCATGCCGCCGTAGCCGACGAAGCGGGCGTCGCTCTCGTTGGCGATCAGCTTCGGGGTGGTGCCCGACGAGATCAGCGCGTGGAAGCCCGAGACGGCGCCGCACGCGATGGTGATGAACAGGAACGGGAAGAGCTGGCCCGACCAGACCGGGCCGGTGCCGTCCACGAACTTGGTCATCGCCGGCATCTGCATGTGCGGCGCGACGACGGCGATGCCGAGCGCAAGGCCCACGATGGTACCGATCTTGAGGAAGGTCGAGAGGTAGTCGCGGGGCGCGAGCAGCAGCCAGACCGGCAGGATCGAGGCGACGAAGCCGTAGCCGATCAGCAGCCAGCAGAGCTGGGTGCCCGTGAAGGTGAAGGCGGGGCCCCAGACCGGGCTCGCCGCGACGTTCTGGCCGTAGAGGATCGCGGCCATCAGCAGCACGAAGCCGATGATCGAGACCTCGCCGATCTTACCCGGGCGGATGTAGCGCGTGTAGACGCCCATCAGCATCGCGATCGGGATGGTCATCATCACCGTGAAGGTGCCCCAGGGGCTCTCGGCCAGCGCCTTCACGACGATGAGCGCCAGGACGGCGAGCAGGATCACCATGATCAGGAAGGTGCCCACCAGCGCGATGATGCCGGGAATCGTGCCGAGTTCCGAGCGGATCAGCTCGCCGAGCGAGCGCCCGTCGCGGCGCATCGAGACGAACAGGACCATGAAGTCCTGCACGGCGCCGGCCAGCACCACGCCCGCCAGGATCCAGAGCATGCCGGGCAGGTAGCCCATCTGCGCGGCGAGCACCGGGCCGACCAGCGGGCCCGCGCCCGCGATCGCCGCGAAGTGGTGGCCGAACAGCACGGTCTTGTTGGTGGGGACGTAGTCGAGGCCGTCGTTGTGGCGCACCGCCGGGGTCTCGCGGGCCGGATCGAGGCGCATCACCTTCTCGGCGATGAAGAGCGAGTAGTAGCGGTAGGCGATGAGATAGGTGCAGACCGCCGCCACCACGAGCCAGAGGGCGTTGACGGCCTCGCCGCGCTCGATCGCGACGATAGAGAGTGCGGCGGCGCCGAGCGCCCCCACCAGGGCCCAGGGCCCGTGCTTGCTGATCGCGCCCATGGGCGTCCCACTCCAAGAACCGGCTCTTCCGCGGCCGGCAATCCGGGCCCCTTCTGGCGCAAAATTTTCGGGTGGAGAACAGGGATTGGTTAATTTCCCGGAACAATCGCCGCGCTCGCTCAAGCGCCGCAGCCCGCGCGCCGCGCGGGTTTGACCGGTTGCACGGGCAAATCTAGACCACCCCACCGGTTGCGGTTGGTGGGAGACGAGACGATGGCGAAGGTAGCCTTTCTGGGCCTCGGCGTGATGGGAAGCCCGATGGCCCGACACCTGGCGGCCAAGGGCCACGACGTCACGGTCTACAACCGCACGGCCGCCAAGGCCGAGGCCTGGGTCGCGGCGAACGGGGGCGCGCACGCCGCGACGCCGCGCGAGGCGGTGCGCGGCGCCGAGATCGTCTTCGCTTGCGTCGGCAACGACGACGACCTCCGCAGCGTCGTGCTGGGCGCGGACGGGGCGCTCGCCGGGATGGAGCGGGGCGCCACCTTCGTGGACCACACCACCGCCTCGGCCGAGGTGGCGCGCGAACTCGCGGCTGCCGCCGCCGAGGCCGGCATCGGCTTCGTGGACGCGCCGGTCTCCGGCGGCCAGGCCGGCGCCGAGAACGGCGTGCTCACCGTGATGTGCGGCGGCGATCCGGAGACCTACGCGCGGGTCGAGCCGGCCATCATGAGCTTCGCCCGCGCCTGCCGCCTGATGGGCCCGGCGGGCGCCGGCCAGCTCACCAAGATGGTCAACCAGATCTGCATCGCCGGCCTCGTCCAGGGCCTGTCGGAGGGCGTACACTTCGCCAAGCGCGCCGGCCTCGACGTCGAGGCGGTGCTGGAGGTGATCTCCAAGGGCGCGGCCGGCTCCTGGCAGATGGAGAACCGCGGCAAGACCATGAATGCCGGCACGTTCGATTTCGGCTTCGCGGTCGACTGGATGCGCAAGGATCTCGGCATCCTGCTCGACGAGGCCCGCCGCAACGGCGCCAAGCTGCCCATCAGTGCCCTCGTGGACCAGTTCTACGCCGAGGTGCAGAGCATGGGCGGCGGCCGCTGGGACACGTCGAGCCTGGTCGCGCGCCTGGAGCGCTGAGGTCCGACGGCCGGCGGGGGCTTGCGTCCGCCGCTGACCTTTCCCGGACAGGTGGGGTGAAGCAGAACCCGATCCGGGACCCAGCACAAGAGGACGCGGAGCGGCCGCGTTCCGCATCGGCGCATGAAGGTCGGGCCGCTGCGCGGCGCTCCATCCTCTGGATCCCGGATCACCGTCCGCCGACGCTCCAGGCGTCCGGGAAAGGGGCGGAGCCTCAATCGGCCAACCGCCCCGCCGCCTCCGGATCGAGCCACGTCCAGTCCGTCCCCATCTGGTGGCGGAACCACGTGAACTGGCGCTTGGCGTAGGCGCGGGTGTCGGCCTGCCCCCGCGCAATCGCGTCCTCCAGGCGCATCGTGCCGTCGAGATGGGCGATCAGGGCCGGCACGCCGTGGGCGCGCATGATCGGCAGCAGCGGATCGAGCCGGCGCGCCCGCAGCGCCGCCACCTCGTCCAGCGCGCCGCCCGCGATCATCGCGCGGAAGCGCGCGTCGATGCGCGCCCGCAGGACGTCGCGGTCGGGTGCCAGGAAGATCCGTCTCAGCGGCAGGCCGGCGAGCGGGCCGGGCAGGCGCTCGCCCCGGAAGGCGGCGATGGGCCGGCCGGTCGCGGCCAGCACCTCGAGCGCCCGCAGGATCCGGGCGCGGTCGCTCGGGCGCAGGCCGGCCGCGCCCTCCGGATCCTGCGCGGCGAGGTCGGCGTGGAGCGCCTCGGTCGCGCGCTCCGCCGCGCGGGCGCGCACCTCGGCCCGCACGGCGTCGGGCACGGGCGGCATCTCCGAGAACCCCTCCTCGAGCGCGCGGAAGTACAGGCCGGTGCCGCCGCAGAAGACCGGCAGCCGCCCGCCGAGGTCGGCGAGGAGCGCGGCGACGTCCCGGGCGAACCGGCCGGCCGAGTGGTTCACCGCCCCATCGACGTGGCCATAGAGGCGGTGGGGCACCCGCGCCGCCTCGGCCGCGTCCGGCCGCGCGGTGAGCACGCGCAGGTCGGCGTAGACCTGCATCGAGTCCGTGTTGACCACGACGCCGCAGTGCCGGAGCGCCAGGGCGGCGGCGAGCGCCGACTTGCCCGAGGCGGTCGGCCCTGCAATGAGGATCGCCGCCGGCCGCCCGCCCGCCGGCTCCCGTGACTCGACGCTCCCCGACACCAGCCTGGACGCTCCCCGATGACCCTCGTCGCGGTCCTGATATCAAACCCGCAGCGGCCCGCCATCACCGATGCGGTGCTGGCCGAGGCGCGGCGCGTGCTCGCGACCGAGCACCAGCCGCGGGTGCTGCACGGCGAAGTCGCGGCCGAGATCCTGGTGCCGGGCGCGCCCGCCGCGGCCCCGGCGCTCGCCGAGCGCCTGCGCGCGGCGCTCGGGTCCGAGCCGATCGACGTCGCGGTGCTCGGCGCGGACGCGCACCGCCGCAAGCGCCTGTTCCTGGCCGACATGGATTCCACCATGATCGAGCAGGAATGCATCGACGAGCTGGCGGACATGGTCGGGCTGAAGCCCCACGTGGCGGCGATCACCGAGCGGGCGATGCGCGGCGAGATCGCCTTCGAGCCGGCCCTGCGCGAGCGCGTCGCGCTGCTGAAGGACCTGCCGGTCGGCACGATCGACGGGCTGATCGCCGAGCGCATCACGCTCACGCCGGGCGGGCGCACGCTGGTGCGGACGCTCAAGGCGCACGGCGCGCGCACCTGCCTCGTCTCGGGCGGCTTCACCCTGTTCACCGGCCCCGTGGCCGACAGGCTCGGCTTCGACGAGAACCACGCCAACCGGCTCGTCCTCGCGGGGGACCGGCTCGCCGGCACGGTCGCGGAGCCCATCGTCGGCAAGGAGGCCAAGCGGGCGACGCTGATCGACCTGCGCACCCGGCTCGGCCTCGACCCGGCCGAGACGCTCGCGGTCGGCGACGGGGCGAACGACCTCGCCATGATCGCCGAGGCCGGCCTCGGCGTCGCCTTCCGGGCCAAGCCCGCCGTGGCGGAGGCGGCGCGCGCGCGCATCGACCACGGCGACCTCACGGCGCTGCTCTACCTGCAGGGCTTCGGAGCGGCCGAGTTCGTGGACTGATCCCCGGTACGCTGAAGAGATACGGCGCGTGCGGCGCTCGACGGACAAGCTCAGCCGTTCGCCGGACAAAGTGTAGCAGGCATAGGATCCCGCAATCGAGCGTTGACCGGACAGATAGTCATCACGTTCGATGAGGTCGGCATGCTCAAGCACTCCCTCCTGTTCGCGTCGGCGGTCGCCGGCGCGCTCACCCTGATCCCGGCAGCCTCCGAGGCCCAGAACGTCCTGGCCTTCCGGGGCGGCGGGGGCGGCGGCAACGCGCTGGCGGGCGGCTTCGCCGGTCGCGGCGTCGGCGGCGGCGCCATCGGCGGCGGCTTCAACCGCGGCGGCGTCGGGATCGGCGGCGGCTTCAATCGTGGGGCCGGCTTCGGCGGGGCCGGTCTGGCGGGCCGCGGCTACGGCTTCAACCGCGGCTACGGCTTCAACCGCGGTTATTACGGCAACCGCTACGGATACGGCTACGGCCGGCGCGGCTACGGCCTCGGCGGCCTCGGCGTCGGCGTGGGGCTCGGCCTCGCGGGCGGCCTGGCGGCCGGCAGCCTCTACGGCGGCTACGGCTATCCGGGCTACGGCTACGACGACGGCTATTACGGCGGCTACGCCCCGGCGGGTTACGGCTACGCCCCGGTGAACTACGGCTATGCCGAGACCGACGGCTCGGCCGAGGAGGCCTGCGCGCGCCGCTTCCGCACCTACGACCCGCGGACCGGCACCTACATCGCCAAGGGCGGCGTGCGCCGCGCCTGCCCCTGAGCCGACGGACCCGCTCGACGCGCGGACGGCCCCGCACGCGACGGCGTGCGGGGCCGCTTCTTCGTGCGAGGCCCCGATCCGAGGCGATGAGAAGGACGCGCGATGACCGCGGAGGCCGTACAGACCCTCAACCGAGCCCGGGCGAGCCTCGCGCGGGCGCGCGACGGGCTGGCCCGCCGCATCGCCGGCATGGATCCCTCGCCCGTCACCATGGCCGAGGACCTCACGCGGATCCTGGTGGCGATCGAGGCCGTGGACCGGGCCCTGACCGCGGAGGGCCACCCCTACATGCCGCCCGACCTCGCCGCGGGCTGAGCGGGCGCGCCCGCCTCAGCCGCCCGTCACGCTCATGTGGCGCGGCACCGCCGCCTTGCGCTGGCGCTCGATGACGAAGTCGTGCCCCTTCGGCTTGCGGGCGATCGCGTCGATCACCGCCTGCGTCACCAGCGCGTCGTCGGGCGAGGCGCGGAGCGCCGCGCGCAGGTCCGCCGCGTCCTCCTGGCCGAGGCACATGTAGAGCTTGCCGGTACAGGTCAGGCGCACCCGGTTGCAGCTCTCGCAGAAATTGTGGGTCAGCGGCGTGATGAAGCCGAGCCGCCCGCCCGTCTCCTCGACCCGGACGTAGCGGGCCGGACCGCCGGTGCGGTCGGGCAGCGGGGTCAGGGTCCAGCGCTCCTCGAGGCGCGCGCGGGCCACCGAGAGCGGCAGGAACTGGTCGGTGCGGTCGCCCTCGACCTCGCCGAGCGGCATCACCTCGATCAGCGTCATCTCCATGCCGAGCCCGTGGGCCCAGGCGATCATGTCGGCGATCTCGTGCTCGTTGACGCCCTTCAGCGCCACCGCGTTGATCTTCACCTTGATCCCCGCCTCGCGCGCCGCCGCGATCCCGTCGAGCACGACCTTCAGGTCGCCGCGCCGGGTGATCGCCCGGAACTTGTCCGGGTCGAGGGTGTCCAGCGAGACGTTGACCCGGCGCACGCCGAGGTCGGCGAGCTCACCCGCGAAGCGCCCGAGCTGCGTGCCGTTGGTGGTCAGCGTCAGCTCCTGCAGCGCCCCCGAATCGAGGTGGCGCGAGAGCCGCCGGAACAGGTGCAGGATGTCGCGCCGGACCAGGGGCTCGCCGCCCGTGATGCGAAGCTTGCGCACGCCCCGCGCGATGAACACGCCGCAGAGCCGGTCCAGCTCCTCCAGCGTGAGCAGGTCGCGCTTGGGCAGGAAGTTCATCTCCTCCGCCATGCAGTAGACGCAGCGCAGGTCGCAGCGATCCGTGACGGAGATGCGCAGATAGGTGATCGCCCGCTGGAACGGGTCGATCAGCGGCGTCACGGGCGCGGCGGTGTCGGTACGCGGACCCCACATACGGAACTCGGTGCTCTGCGGCGTGGCGGGCGATACGTCGGGTGACGAACCTGGCATGCCTTGGCATATGAGGGGATGCGCGCCGCGGAGCAAGCGTGGGCGCGGAACGCTTCCAGGGAGATTGGACCGTGAGCGAGGAACGCTGGCCCACCGAGATCCGCCTGTCCGCGGACAGGCGCGTCCTCAAACTGGCCTTCGACGACGGAGGGCGCTTCGACCTGCCGGCCGAGTACCTGCGGATCTCGAGCCCGTCCGCCGAGGTGCAGGGTCACTCGCCGGCCGAGCGCAAGGTCATCGGCGGCAAGCGCAACGTCGAGATCCTATCGGTGCAGCCGGTGGGCAACTACGCGGTGAAGCTCGCCTTCGACGACATGCACGACACCGGCATCTACGGCTGGGGCTACCTGCACGAGCTGGGCGCGCAGTACGGCGACCGCTGGCAGACCTACCTGAAGGAGCTGGCCGAGCGCGGCCTCGACCGCGACAGGCGGGGACAGGCCGACCTCAAGGCCAAGGCGGCCGGCGGTGGATGCGGCGGCGGCTCCTGCGGCTGCCACTGAGAACGCCCCCGCGCGATCGCGAGGGCTCCCCCTCTCCCCGCGCAGCGGGGAGAGGGGATCCGACGAACTCCGTGCGCGTGCGCGAAAAAAGGCCTGCGTCGCCGCCGGCCCGCTCAGAATGGATGCGTCCGGCGCTCAGCGCTGGACGATGACCTTCGTGCCCACCTTCGTGCGGGTGTAGAGGTCGGTGACGTCCTCGTTGGTCATGCGGATGCAGCCCGACGAGACGGCGGTGCCGATGCTCTCCGGCTCGTTCGAGCCGTGGATGCGGTAGATGGTGCCGCCGAGATACATCGCGCGAGCGCCGAGCGGGTTCTCGATGCCGCCCTTCATGTAGCGCGGCAGGTCGGGCCGGCGGCGCAGCATCGTGGCGGGCGGGCGCCAATCCGGCCACTCGCGCTTCATCGTGATGGTCTGCACGCCGCCCCAGGTGAAGCCCGGGCGGCCGACGCCGACGCCGTAGCGCAGGGCCTGGCCGCCGCCGAGCACGTAGTAGAGCCGCCGCTCGGCCGTCGACACCACGATGGTGCCGGCGCCGTAGGGACCGTTATAGGCCACCGTCTCGCGCGGGATCGCCGACATCTGCGGGACCGCGGAGGCCAGCGGGTCGGCGGCGTTGAGCGAGGCGTTGGAGACCGGCACGGCCACGGTCTCGACCGCCTGCGGGCGCACGCGCACCGTGAGGGCGTTGTCGAGGGGCTGGCGGGTCAGCGGATCGATCTCGTAGGCGAGCGCGGGCGAGGCCCAGGCCGCGGCGGCGCAGGCGAGCCCGGCGAGGGCGGTGGCGGAACGACGCATCGAGGTCTCTCGAAGGCAGGCGGGAAGGTGCGGGACGCGACAGGTTGGTCGGCACGCACGATGGCGCGCGACGTCTCGCCAACGGGTAAACGACGCGCGCGCAAAGCCAAGCTTCAAACCTGCTCCGGCCGCGCTTCCGCCGGCCTCGTGACCCCGTGGCAACACTGTGGCAGCTTGGCCGTAAGACGGGAATAAACGGCCGCGTGCGGCTGAACGAGCGACATCGACCGCATATCGTATACAATTTTCACGCGAACCGGGCTGCCCCGCGAACCGAATCACGGTTGAGTGATCGCGCCCGTCCCCTGAGACCGCGGGCCACCTTTCGAGCGCGCGCTTCTCCCGCGACCCTTTCGCGGAGGAGCGCGCGTCTTTTGTGTGCTCAGGCGTCCAGGCCGAGGTCGATGATCGCGGCGCTGTGGGTGATCCAGCCGCAGGAGATCAGGTCCACGCCCGAGGCCGCGACCGCGCCGACCGTCTCACGGGTGATGCGGCCCGAGGCCTCGGAGAGGGCCCGCCTGTCGATCATCGCGACCGCGCGGCCGAGCGTGTCCGGATCCATGTTGTCGAGCAGAACCGCGTCGGCGCCGACCGAGAGCGCCTCCTCCAGCTGGGCCAGGGTGTCGACCTCGACCTCGATCTTCACGAGATGGCCGGCGCGCGCGCGGGCCCGCTCGATCGCCGGCACGATGCCGCCCGCCACCGCGACGTGGTTGTCCTTGATCAGCACTGCGTCGTCGAGGCCGAAGCGGTGGTTCGAGCCGCCGCCGGCCCGCACCGCGTGCTTCTCCAGCGCGCGCAGGCCCGGCGTCGTCTTGCGGGTGCAGACGATCGCGGCCTTGCCGTGGGGACGCGCGGCCTCGACGAGGCCCGCGGTGGCGGTGGCCACGCCCGAGAGGCGGCAGAGCAGGTTGAGGGCGACGCGCTCGGCGGTGAGTACGGCGCGGGCCGGCCCGGCGAGGCGCAGCACCGTGTCGCCCGGCGCGACGCGGGCGCCGTCCGGCCGCTCGACCGCGACGGAGACCGCCGGATCGATCAGCTCGAAGGCGATGCGGGCGCAGTCCACGCCCGCGATCACGCCGTGCTGGCGGGCCGCGATCACGCCCTCGAGGCGGGCCTCGGGCGGCACGATCGCGTCCGTGGTGATGTCGCCGGCCCGGCCGAGATCCTCCAAGAGGGCGGCGCGCACGACGGGCTCCACTAGGAGCCGCGGGAGAGGGAGAAGGTCGCTCATCGGGCCAGGGCCTCCGCGGCCTCGCGGGCCGCCGGTTCGGTCTCGGCGAGCACGGCGCCGAGGGTGGTCTCGCTGTGGCGGGCGGGCACCTGTCCGCCGAAGTCGCTGCGCCAGTGCGCCCCGCGGCTCTCCCGCCGGCCGAGCGCGGCGTGCGCGACGAGGAGCGCGACGAGGGCGGCGTCGCATGTGGCCGCCCGCGGCGCGAGCCGGGCGACGGCCTCGGTGAGGCCCGCCTCGTCCCGCACCACGCCGACCCGGGCCTCCATCAGGGCGCGGATCGGGGCGAGGTCGGCTGGCGGTCGGGGCGCGCCCGTCTGCGGCCGCGCGGGGCCCGGCGCCGCCGCGAGCCCGTCCGCGATGAAGTTCGCGATGAAGCCCGCGAAGGCCAGCCCTTCGAGGAGCGAGTTGCTGGCGAGCCGGTTCGCCCCGTGCAGCCCCGTGGAGGCGACCTCGCCGCAGGCGTAGAGGCCCGGCACCGAGGTGGCGCCGTGGGCGTCCACCTTCACGCCGCCCATGTGGTAGTGGGCCGCCGGCCGCACGGGAATCGCCTGCACGGCCGGGTCGATGCCCGCCGCCGCGCAGAGCGCCGCCACGGTGGGGAAGCGGGCGGCCATGCGGTGGCCGAGCGCGCCGCGCGTGTCGAGATGGACGCTCCGGCCCCGGGCCAGCGCCCCGAAGATGCCGCGCGCCACCACGTCCCGGGGGGCGAGGTCGCCGCCCGCGACGCCGGCCATCACCGGCTCGCCGTGCTCGTCCACGAGCCGGGCCCCCTCCCCCCGCAGCGCCTCGGTGGCGAGCGGCATCGGGTCGGCGCCGGCCGCGATGGCGGTCGGGTGGAACTGCACGAACTCCATGTCGCGCATCACCGCCCCGGCACGCGCCGCGAGCGCGAGGCCGCGGCCGGTGGCGCCGCGCGGGTTGGTGGTGGCCGCGTAGAGCGCGCCGAGCCCGCCGGTGGCCAGAACCACGGCGCGGGCCGGGATGCGGAAGGGCACGCCGTCCCGCTCGCAGACCACGCCCGCCACCGCGCCGTGCCCGTCGCGGAGGAGGTCACGGACCGTGGCGACCACGACCTCGACGGAGGGCGCACCCTGCACCGCCCGGACCAAGCCCTCGAGGACGCGCGCGCCCGTGGCGTCGCCGCCCGCGCGAACGATGCGCCGCCGGCCGTGGGCCGCCTCGAGGCCGAGGGCGAGCGCCCCGTCCTCCGCCCGGTCGAAGGCGACGCCGACGCGGACGAGCCAGTCGATCAGGCGCGGCCCCTCGGCGGCGACGCGCGCCGCGACCTCGGGCTCGCCGAGGCCGGCGCCGGCCGCCAGCGTGTCGGCGGCGTGGAACGAAGCCGCGTCGTCGGCGCCGATCGCGGCGGCGATGCCGCCTTGCGCCCAGCCGGTGGCGGTGCCGAGCCCGAGCGGGCTCGCGCTGACGAGCGTCACGGGCCAGGGCGCGAGGCGGAGCGCGACGCTGAGGCCGGCGACGCCCGCACCGACCACCACGACGCGGTCGGCCGGATTGCGGAGCAGCGCGTTCATCGGGCGCGCACCGCCAGCATCCGCTCCACCGCGGCCCGCGCCCGGTCGGCGAGGGCAGGATCGACCGTCACCTCGTGGGTCAGGGTCTCCAGCGCCCGGCGGATGTTCCCGAGGCTCATCCGCTTCATGTGCGGGCACATGTTGCAGGGCTTGATGAACTCGATGTCCGGGTTCTGCGCCGCGATGTTGTCGGCCATCGAGCACTCGGTGACGAGCACGACCTGGGCGGGCCGCTTCTCGGTCACGAAGTCCATCATCATGGCGGTCGAACCCGAGAAGTCGGATTCGGCCACCACGTCCGGCGGGCATTCGGGATGCGCGATCACGGTGACGCCGGGGTAGCTCTCGCGTACGTCGCGGATATCGGCCGGCGTGAAGCGCTCGTGCACCTCGCAGTGCCCGGCCCAGGTCAGGATCTCGACCTCGGGCACCTCCGCCTGGACGTTCTGGGCCAGGAACTCGTCGGGGATCATCAGCACCCGCGGGGCGTTCAGCGAGCGCACGACCGCGACCGCGTTGCCCGAGGTGCAGCAGAGGTCGGACTCGGCCTTCACCGCGGCCGAGGTGTTGACGTAGGTCACGATCGGCACGCCCGGGTAGCGGGCCCGCAGGCCCCGCACGTCCTCGGCGGTGATCGAGTCGGCGAGCGAGCAGCCGGCGCCCATGTCGGGGATCAGCACGGTCTTGCCCGGGTTCAGGAGCTTGGCCGTCTCGGCCATGAAGTGGACGCCCGCCAGCACGATCACGTCGGCGTCGACGCTCACGGCCTCGCGGGCGAGCGCGAGGCTGTCGCCGACGATGTCCGCCACCGTGTGGAAGATCTCCGGCGCCTGGTAGTTGTGCGCCAGGATCACCGCATTCCGCTCCCGCTTGAGGCGCAGGATCGCCTCGATGTCGGGCGCCAGCGCCGGCCACTCGATCGCCGGGACGTGCCGGCTGACGCGGGCGAAGATCTCCGGGAGCGGCAGGGACGATGCGGGGGCGCCGCCCGGAACGGGGCCGCGGGGGAACGGTTGACTGGTCGCCGCCATGGCGTCCTCCATTATGCTCAGTTTGAGCATTGCGCCGCCTAACTTAGGCGGGCCGACCGCCCCTGTCCAGATATGCTGAGAGTGAGCATAACGGTTTTGCGACGCACTGTTATGGTGCGGCGCGAAGACGAGCGCGCCCGCGTTCGGCGTTCATGCGATGCCGGCCCCGCCTCGCGACAACGCTCGGGCGCGCGGTGAAATCCCCCGCGGCGCAGCGTACAGGCGCCGCCTTCGTGCCCTCGCATCACCTCAGGACAGCGATCGAAACGGGGCGCTACAAGCTGAATTCAGAAAAGGTTCCATAGAAAGGCAAATATTTGCGGCCGATCTGAGGGAAGGACCGGCAACCTATGTTGCTGCGCCTGCCCCGGCACGGCGCGAGAGTGGGGACAATCCGCGAGGCCGCGCACCCGACGTCTCTCGCTCAACGTTCCAGTGCTCGAGGTCCGATGTCCGGCACCACCTGTCCGACAGACGCAACAGCCGCCCCCGTCCTGTCCGAGGGGATCCGCCAGCATCTCGGCACCCGGCTGCAGGAAGCCTACGCGGCCCTGCGGCACGAGCCGCCCTCCGCGCGCATCGCAGATCTCGTCGCCAAGCTCGACGCGGCCCTGGCCAAGGCGCAGGACGCGGACGAGCGCACCTTCCGCGCCGGCCTGCTGGAGGCGGTGCCGAGCCTCCACAACTTCGCGGTCTCGCTGACCCGCAACCCCACCGCCGCCGACGACCTCGTGCAGGACACGCTGCTGCGGGCCTGGCGCAGCCGCGGGAGCTTCAAGGCCGGCACGAATCTGGGCGCGTGGCTCTTCACGATCATGCGCAACGCCTTCTACAGCGTGCACCGCAAGCAGGCCCGCGAGGTCTCCGACACGGACGGCGACCACGCCGCCCGCCTCGCCACCGTGCCGGCCCAGGGCGGCCATCTCGACCTGCAGGACGTGCAGGCGGCGCTGCAGCGGCTGCCGACGGTGATGCGCGAGGCCCTGATCCTGGTCGCGGTCGAGAACGCCTCCTACGAGGAGGCGGCCGAGATCCTGAACTGCCGCATCGGCACCGTGAAGAGCCGCGTCTGGCGCGCCCGCGACCAGCTCGCGCACATGCTGGGCTACTCGGGCGCCGAGGTCGGCGCCGACCACCTCACTCTCTCGGCCCTCGGGCACGAAGGGCTCGCGGCCGAGATCTAGCGAGATCGAGCGAGATCTAGCTGCCGCGCGCGCGCCGCGCCGATCCGGCGCAGTCCGGGCCGGATCCAAGCCGTCCCGCCCGCGTTCCCCGCTCGCACGGATTGCAGCGCGGGCCTTCCCACCACCCGCGCCGGGGCCGGCCCCGAGGCCGGCGCGGGATGATGGCCATGACCGATACGAACGAGCGCGGCGCGTCCAGGTTGACGCGGCGCACGGCGATGCAGGGCTGCGCGGCGGCCTTCGGCGCGGCGGGCTTCGGCTGGCCGGGGCGCCCGGTGGCGGCCCCCGCTCCCGACGATCCGGACCCGCAGATGCTGCCGGTGCGGCTCGCGGTCAACGGCACGGCGCGCGACCTCACCCTCGACAGCCGCACGACGCTCCTCGACGCCCTGCGCGAGCATCTCGCGCTCACCGGCACCAAGAAGGGCTGCGACCACGGCCAGTGCGGCGCCTGCACGGTGCTGGTGAACGGCACGCGGATCAACGCCTGCCTGACGCTCGCCGCGATGCACGAGGGCGACACCGTCACCACGATCGAGGGGCTGGCGGAGGGCGACGCGCTGCACCCGCTCCAGGCGGCCTTCCTCGCGCATGACGGCTTCCAGTGCGGCTACTGCACGCCCGGCCAGATCTGCTCGGCGGCCGGCATGCTCGCCGAGGTCGAGGCCGGCTGGCCGAGCCACGCGGGCGCCGACATCACGGTCGCGGCCGAACTCAGCGACGACGAGATCCGCGAGCGGATGAGCGGCAACCTCTGCCGCTGCAGCGCCTATCCGAACATCGTCGCGGCGATCAAGGACGCCGCCGGCCGCAAAGCCTGAGGGGGCGCGCCATGAAGGCTTTTTCCTACGAGCGGCCGAAGACGGTGCAGGAGGCCGCCCAGATCGCGGCGGAGCGGCCGAACGCCCGGTTCATCGCCGGCGGCACCAACCTGCTCGACCTGATGAAGCTGCAGATCGAGACCCCGCGCACGCTCGTCGACGTGAACCGCCTGCCCCTCGACCAGGTGGCGGACACCGGCGACGGCGGCCTGCGCGTCGGCGCGCTGGTGCGCAATTCCGAGCTCGCCGCGCATCCGCGGGTGCGCCGGGAATACGGCGTGCTGGCCAAGGCCCTGCTCGCGGGCGCCTCGGGACAGCTGCGCAACAAGGCGACCACCGCGGGCAACCTGCTGCAGCGCACGCGGTGCTACTATTTCCACGACACGACGAAACCTTGCAACAAGCGCGCGCCCGGCTCCGGCTGCGCGGCGATCGGCGGGTACAACCGGATCATGGCGGTGCTGGGCGCCTCCGAATCCTGCATCGCCACCAACCCCTCCGACATGAACGTGGCGCTGCGGGCGCTGGACGCCACCGTCGAGACCGTGGACGCGGGCGGCGCCGCGCGGACGATCCCGATCGCCGACTTCCACCGCCTGCCGGGCGACACCCCCGAGATCGAGACCGCGCTCGAGCCCGGCGAGATCATCACGGCGGTCGTGCTGCCGAAGCCCGTCCCCGGCACCCACGTCTACCGCAAGGTGCGCGACCGGGCCTCCTACGCCTTCGCCACCGTGTCGGTCGCGGCCGTGATCGCGCATGAGGGCGGCAGGCCGAAGGCCGCGCGGCTCGCCTTCGGCGGGCTCGCCCACAAGCCCTGGCGGGTGGAGGCGGCCGAAGCCGCGCTCGTCGAGACCGGTCAGGCGGAGGCGGCCGCCGACCGGGTTCTGGAGGGGGCGAAGGGCTACGGCTCCAACGACTTCAAGATCCCGCTGACCCGCCGGACCCTGCGCGCCGTGCTCGCCGAGATCGCCTGAGGCTCCCCATGGACATGAACCAGCCGGTCGGCGCGACCCCGCTCGACAACCGCCCCGACGGGCTCGTCGGCAAGCCCATCGACCGCTACGAGGGCCGCCTCAAGGTCACGGGCCGGGCGCCCTACGCCTACGAGGTGCGCGAGCCGCGGGATCCGGCCTACGGCTTCATCCTCGGCGCGGGGATCGCCAGCGGGCGCATCCGCGCCCTGCAGGTCGGCGCGGCTCGGCGCGCGCCCGGCGTCCTCTATGTGATGACGCACGAGACCGTGCCGCCCCAGGGGGAGAAGTCGGAGCAGGTCTTCCCCCAGCTCCAGGGCACGGAGATCCGCCACTTCGACCAGCCCATCGCCTTCGTGGTGGCCGAGACCTTCGAGCAGGCCCGCGCGGCGGCCGCCCTGATCACCGTGCAGTACGACGCCGCGACCCCGAAGGCCTCGCTGCGCGCGGCGCTTCCCGAGACCTTCAAGCCCAAGAAGGCCCAGACCGAGCCCGACAGCGCGCTCGGCGACTTCGAGGGCGCGTTCCAGGCCGCCCCGGTGCGGCTCGACGTGGAGTACACCACCCCGCCCCAGATCCACGCCCAGATGGAGCCCCACGCCACCATCGCGGAGTGGCGGGGCGACCGGCTGGTGCTGCACACCTCCAACCAGATGCTGAACCGCGGGCGCAAATCCATCGCCACCGTGCTGGCGATCCCGGAGGAGCGGGTGCGGCTGGTGAGCCGCTACATCGGCGGCGGCTTCGGCTCGAAGCTGCAGCCGCAGCCCGAGGCGATCCTCGCCGCGCTCGCCGCCCGGGTGGTCAACCGTCCCGTGAAGGTGGCGATGACCCGCCAGCAGGAGTTCCACGTCGCCACCCACCGCACGCCGACCATCCAGCGCGTGCGCCTCGGCGCCGACGAGAGCGGGCGCCTCAGCGCGATCAGTCACGAATCGTGGTCGGACGCGACGCCGGGCGACCAGTTCTTCGAGACCTCGGCCAACGTCACCCGCTCGCTCTACGCGGCCCCGAACCGCCTCACCCGGCACCGCATCGCCAACCTCAACGTGCCGGTGACCTCGTCGATGCGCGCGCCCGGCGAGGCGGTGGGCCAGCTCGCCTTCGAGTGCGCCATGGACGAGCTGGCCGAGCGGCTGAACCTCGACCCGATCGAGCTGCGCGTGCGCAACGAACCCGCCCAGGACCCGGAGAAGGGGGTGCCCTTCACGGTGCGCCAGCTCGTGCCCTGCATGCGCGAGGGCGCGCGCCTGTTCGGCTGGGACAGGCGGCAGGCCGCGGGCACACGGCGCGAGGGGCGCTGGCTCGTCGGGCTCGGCATGTCGGCCGCGGCCCGCCTCAACCCGCTGATGCCCTCCTCCGCCCTGGTGCGGCTGAACCCGGACGGCACCCTCACCGTCCGCATGGCGATGACCGATATCGGCACCGGCACCTACACGATCCTCGCCCAGATCGCGGGCGAGATGATGGGGCTGCCGGTCGAGAAGATCCGGGTCGAGATCGGCGACACGGCCTATCCGGCGGCCGCGGGCTCGGGCGGCTCCTTCGGGGCGGGCTCGGCGGGCTCGGCGCTCTACGTGGCCTGCGACAACCTCCGGCGGGCGCTGCTCGCCAAGGCCGGCATGAACCCGGAGGGCGCCGACTTCCAGGGGGGCCGGGCCGTCTCCGGCAACCGCTCGGAGGCGCTCGGCGACCTCGCGGGGCCGGAAGGGCTGGAGGCACGGGGCGAGATCAAGCCCGGCAGTCTGAAGGAGGCCTTCTCGCACTACTCCTTCGGCGCGCATTTCGCCGAGGTCGGCGTCGATCGCGACACGGGCGAGGTCCGGCTGCGGCGGATGCTCGGCGTGTTCACGGGCGGGCGCATCCTCAACGCCAAGACGGCCCGCTCCCAGGCCATCGGCGGCATGACCTTCGGGGTCGGCGCGGCGCTGATGGAGGACGCCGTGATGGACCCGCGCTCCGGGACCTTCGTGAACCGGGATCTCGCCGAGTACCACGTGCCGGTCCACGCCGACATCCCGGCCATCGACGCGGTCTTCCTGCCCGAGCTCGACGACAAGGCGAACCCGCTCAAGAGCAAGGGCCTGGGCGAGCTCGGCATCTGCGGCGCGGGCGCGGCGCTCGCCAACGCGATCTACAACGCCACGGGCGTGCGGATCCGGGATTACCCGATGACGCTCGACAAGGTGATGAAGGGGTTGGAGGAGCAGGAGGGGCGCGGGGCGCGGCGGAGCTAGCGGTGCGGCCCGCGCCGATGGTGCCGGCGGCAGCAATTGCCGCCGCCCCTGCCGTCTCGATCGATTGCCCGCCGCACGCGCCGCCCGCACAGGCTACGGCGGGGCGGCCCGCCGTGACACATCCCCCGCGCGGGCTTCGCGAGCTTCATTGACCGGTCGTCGAGCCCGTCGTGGTGGTCGATTTGACCGGCTTCGAGCCGGGTTCGTGCGACATGGTCTTCGTACGGGACTCGACGCTCTCGCCGTCCCGAACCTTCGTCTTCGTGTGCGACTTCGAGAAGGTGCCGCCGTCGTGGGCCATCGCCTTCGACTGTCCGTTGAGCCCGCCATTGCCGGTCTCGTTGACGTGCGAGCGGTCCATCGTCTTGCCCCCGGCCGCGCTACCGCCGGTCGCCAGCGACGAGCCGGTCGATCCGTTCGCGCCGGTGGAGGTGCCCCCGGTCCCGACGGTCGAGGCGGATGTCCCCCCGGCCGCGGCCGAGCCGGCGCTGCCCGCGGTGGCGCTCCCCCCGGCCTGGGCCTGCGCGACCGCCGGGATGACCAGCAGCCCGAGGGCGGCGACGGGAACAATGAACCTTGCCATCATGTCAGCCTCACTTTGAGCCCTTGGGAACGGTGACGACGCAGTCGCCGTCGCCGGTGGTCGTCACGGTGCCGCCGCCGGAGCTTGAACTGGCGGCCGAGCTGCTGGTCGATCCGTTCCCGGACCGCGTGGTCACCGAGGGACCACCCGTGGTCGAGCTGCTCACGCCGCCGGGGCCGGCCGTGACCGAGCTCGAGAGCGTGCCGGAGTTCTTCGCGTCGTCGGAATGCACGACCTTGCACGGCCTGCCGTCCGGGCCGGTCTTGACCGTCGTGCTGCCCGAGACGCCGTTCGGGCCCGTCGTGACGGTGCTGGTCTGGGCGTGGCTTGCGGCGACGCCGGCGAGGACGAGGGCGCCGCCGATAAGCGGCCTGAACAGGCGAACCATGGTCCGGTCTCCTCGAAGACAGGGTGGGCGCGGTCCGGAGGGACCGCGCCCGATGCTCGAACCCGTCGCGGGCTCAGCGCTTGTTGTGGCCGGGGGCGTTCTCGGAGTTGCCGGGACCGCTCTTGTCGTGGCCGGGCGCGCTGCCCGACTTGCCCGCTCCATCGGACATCCCCGCCGAAGAGCCGCCGGTGCCGACCGACGAGCCGCTCGTGCCCTTGCCGGCCGACGAGCCGCCGGTGCCCAGCGTCGAGGAGGAGCCGCTGCCCGAACCGGCCGACGAGCCGCCGGTGCCCACGGTGGAGGAACTGGTGCCGCCGCCCGCCGACGAGCCGCCGGTCCCGAGCGTCGAGGACGAGCCCGAGCCGCTGCCCGAGCCGGCCGACGAGCCCCCGGTGCCGACCGTCGACGAGCTGGTGCCGCCGCCGGCCGACGAGCCGCCGGTACCGACGGTGGAAGAGGACTGCGCGAGCGCCAGGGCCGCACCGCCGACGATAAAGGTGGTCGCGAGGGCCGCGACGCGAACGTGCTTCAGCATAGAGAGACTCCAATCTTCAGTCGTACGGGACCAGAAACGGGCACCTTTTGCAAAACGTTCCAGCAAAATGCGGGACTAATAGGCAAAAGGAACAATCGTTTGCAAGATTTCCGGCCGATGAGCCGAGCCCAATACTCAAAGAACCGCGAGGCTTGGGTGCCTCCGGTTGCAAGTCCGCCATGTCGCCGTGGTCCGGGCCATCCCGGCAGAGGTTCTGCCTGCTTGGGTATCCGCCGAAGCCCGGGCGTGTCGGACCGTCGAACTCTGCAATGCTGGTCCCCGCCCGGGGGCGCCGTTGGTGACGCAAGCCGGCTCGGCCTGCGGGCGGCCCGTTCCCGTGCGGGGATGTCTTTCCTAGTAGCGGTCGCGGTATCCGTAGCCTTCGTAGCGACGCCCCTCGTAGACGCGCACGTCCCTGCGGCCGTAACCGCCGTACTCCCGATGGCGACGGTAGCCGTGGGCGGGGGCCCAGGGCGGGGGACCGCCGTGCCGGAAGCCGCGCTCGCCCCGGGCCCAGGGCGGGTCGGCCATGGCGGGCGAAGATGCCCCGAGGATGCCGGCCGCCAGGGTCAGTGCGCCGAGCATCGTCAACATCGTTTTGCGGGCCATTGAGCGCCTCCCTCCGGCCGGCTCGTAGCCGACCACGGACCAGAGACGGAGAACGGAGCCAAACCGTTCCGCCAATCGCGACGGGCCGGGCGGCCTTCCCCCGCGGCCGGCCGAGCATAGAGCATCGGAGCGCGTGCGCTGGCCATCGGACCGCGATCGATCGCTCGCCCCCCTGTCGGCGGCCTTCCGTCGCCGGCGCACCGCATGGCCCCCTCGGGGTCGGCCGCAGACGATCGAGGAAGGCCGGACCGCCGACGGCGAGGCGCAGGATCCCCGTTGACGCTCCCACCGCGATACCCGACACCCGGACAAAACATGCGTCCGGGAGCGCCCCCTTGTCCGACCGTCACCCGCCCGCCCGCTTCAACGCCGCCCGCTACTGCCTCGGCGCGAACGCGGCGGCGCGGCCGGACAAGACGGCGCTCGTCCTGGTGGGCGACGGCTCCGAGACCACCCGCCTGACCTTCGGGGAGGCCGACCGGGCCGTGCGCGGCATCGCGGCGGGGCTCCTCGGGCTCGGGCTGGTGCCGGGCGACCGGGTGATGATCCGCATGGGCAACGAGGCCGACTACGTGCTGACCTACTTCGGCGCGCTCGCGGCCGGGCTGGTGGCCCTGCCCTCCTCGCCGCAGCTGACGCCGGCCGAGGCCGCCTTCCTGATGGAGAATTCCGGGGCCCGCGCGGTGGCGCTGGCCGGCGGCTGCCGGATCGAGCCCGCCGACCTCGGCGACCGCCTGCTGCTCGGGCCGGAGGACATCGCCCGGCTCAAGGGCCACGCGCCGCTCGCCGACTACGCCGACACCGCCGCCGACGACCCGGCCACCCTCGTCTACACCTCCGGCACCACCAGCCGGCCGAAGGGCGTGCTGCACGCCCACCGCACCATCTGGGGCCGTAGGCCGATGCTGGCGCACTGGCTCGGCCTCTCCGAGACCGACGTGATGCTGCATGCCGGCACCATGAACTGGACCTACACGCTGGGCGTCGGCATCACCGACCCCTGGGCGGCCGGCGCCACCGCGGTGCTCTACAACGGGCCGCGCGACCCGGGCGTCTGGCCGCGGCTCATCGCCGAGCAGGGCGCCACCATCTTCGCCGCGGTGCCGAGCCTCTACCGGCAGATCCTGAAATACGGCGACCTCCGCGCGCACGACCTCTCGCGCCTGCGCCACGGCTGCACCGCGGGCGAGGCGCTGCCCGTGGACCTGCTGGAGGCCTGGGAGACCGCCACGGGCAAGCCGCTCTACGAGGCGCTCGGGATGAGCGAGGTCTCGACCTACGTGTCCAGCGGGCCCACCACCCCGGTGCGGCCGGGCTCGCCGGGCCGGCCCCAGCCGGGGCGCCGGGTGGCGATCCTGCCCCGCGAGGGCCACCCCGAGCCGCTGCCGGCGGGCGAGACGGGGCTGCTCGCCGTCCACCGCTCCGAGCCGGGGCTGATGCTGGGCTACTGGAACCGGCCCGACGAGGAGGCGGCGGTGTTCCGCGGCGACTGGTTCTGCGGCGGCGACCTCGCCCGGCTCGACGCGGCGGGCTACCTCTGGTTCGAGGGCCGGGCCGACGACCTGATGAACGCGATGGGCTACCGCGTCTCCCCGAACGAGGTCGAGGGCGTGCTGGCCCTGCACCCGGACGTCGCCGAGGTGGGCGTGAGCGAGCTGCGCGTGCGGGCCGACGTCTCGGTGATCTGCGGCTTCGTGGTGCTGCAGCCGGGGGCCTTGCCCGACGCCGAGGCGCTGCTGGCGTGGTGCCGCGAGCGGCTCGCCGCCTACAAGTGCCCCCGCGAGATCCGCTTCCTGGCAAGCCTCCCTCGCACGCCGAACGGCAAGGTGCAGAGGAAGCGCCTGCCCGAGGCCGCGGCCGCCTGAGGCTTGTCGGGCGCTTGCCCGCCCGCGGGGGCGCCGCTAGGGCGGAGTCCATGTCCGGATCCGCCCCGCTTCCGCTCTCCGTCTTCATCATCGCCCAGAACGAGGCCGACCGCATCGGCGCCGTGATTCGGGCGGTGGCCGACCTCACCGACGACCTCGTCGTAGTGGATTCCGGCTCGACGGACGGGACGCAAGCCTTGGCCGAGAGCCTCGGCGCCCGGGTGATCCACAATCCCTGGCCGGGCTACGGCCCGCAGAAACGCTTCGCGGAAGCCCAGTGCCGCCATCCCTGGCTCCTCAACCTCGACGCCGACGAGGTGGTGCCGCCCGCGCTCGCCGCCGAGATCCGGGCGCTCTTCGCCGCCGGCGAGCCCGCCCGGCCCGCTTGGCGGCTGGCCATCGCGGAGATCTTCCCTGGCGAGAGCCGGCCCCACCGTTGGGCCTACACGCTCACCCCCGTGCGGCTCTACCGGCTCGATGCCGGCCGCTACGCGCCCTCCCCCGTCCACGACCGGGTCGAGCTGAGGCCCGGCATCGAGCCCGGGCTGTTGCGGGCCCGCGTCCACCACTTCTCCGTGCGCTCGCTCGGCGACCAGTTGATCAAGCTCAACCGCTACTCCGACCAGCAGGCCGACGACCTCGAGGCGCGCGGCGTGACGATCCCCGTCTGGCGGGTCTTCGTGGAGCTGCCGGGCAACTTCCTCAAGGCCTATCTCGGCCGGCGCCACTTCGCGCGCGGCACCTACGGTTTCCTGACGGCGATGAACTACGCGATCTCGCGGCATCTGCGCGTCGCCAAGCACTACGAGCGCCGCCGCCGCGCCGCCGCGGGCAACCCGCGCTGGGCAGCTGGTAGCCCGCGGGCCCCGCTTGACCGGAACGGGCCGAACCCGTAGAGCCATCAGCGCCGGAGACGTGGCCGAGAGGCTGAAGGCACTCGTTTGCTAAATGAGCATACCCCTAATAAGGGTATCGAGGGTTCGAATCCCTCCGTCTCCGCCACTACCTTTCGCTCAATAATTGATCCGCCTACCGTTTTGGCGACGTGCAGGCCGTTCAGCCCACAGGTTGGCCTACATCTTGTAGCGGTTCACGGCGAACGCTGTCGAACGATCTTCGCTTCGGCGAGGCTCAGCGTTGGGCCTAGCCATTCCCGAAGCTTGCGATTGGCCGAGCGTTCGCGCCAAGGACTGTGAATCGCTCCGGGTTTCCTGGGGACGAGGGAATCCGCCGAGAGAACCGCGGGGATCAGCCGAACACGTCCCAGCGGATGAACATCGCCACCGAGACGACGGCGAAGATCGCGAGCAGGAGCGGGTTGCCGAGATAGAGCGCGGCGGCGAGCAGCCCCGCCCAGGCGACCAGGATCCCGAGCATGACGGCGATGGCGACGGGGTTCATGCGCGCATCCATGCCATTCCCGGCCGAAGACTTCCATGCCCATCCGTCCATGTCCATCCGACACCGGTCACGCGGCGGGCGGGCGGGGCGTGCGAGGCAGCGGCCGGCTGACGAAGCGGGAGCCGGCGAGCAGGAAGCGCCATGGCGTCCCAGCGGCGCGGGTGATGCCGATGCGCGGGCCCGCCGCCACCGCAACGGCCCCGCCCGGCGGATCGAGGTGGAACGGTGCGCGGTCCAGCGGCAGCCCGTCCTGCGCGCGGGAGACCGCGAGCGCTTGGCAGAGCCGGCCGGGACCGGCGCAGAGCAGCCGCAGCGCCTCGGTGCCGCGGCGGGCCCGCATGGTCTCCAATCCGTCCGTCGGCTCGAGCGCGCGGATCAGCACGGCGCTGCCCGGCTCGCAGACGAGGTTGAGGCACCAGTGCATGCCGTAGGAGCGGTAGACGTAGGCGTGCCCCGGCGGCCCGAACATGCTGGCGTTGCGGGGTGTCGGCCCCGCGAAGCTGTGCGAGGCCGGATCGCTCCGGTCGTAGGCCTCGGTCTCGACGATCGACCCGCCGACCCCGTCGACGAGCAGCCGCCAGCCGATGAGCTCCGGCGCGACCGCGGCGGCGTTGCGGGCGAAGAAGTCGGGTGCCATGGGCCGGGCCCGCGCTTCAGGCACCGAGATCGGCCGCCGCGAGCGCGACGACCCCGCCCTCGACGCCGGCCCGCGCGGACGTAGCGATCGCGCTGGCCACGACCGCGTCCCCGTGGGCGCGGAAGATCGCCATGGCATTGCCCTCCCACGGTCCGCGGGCGTCCTGCAGGGCGCCCTGCCCCACCCGGCAGAGAACGAGGATAGGCTCGTGGGTTATCGTGACGGTCCGGCATCCCGGCGCCCTCTCGCCCAGGCGGGGCTCCTCCTCGGACAGGCGCGTCGGCATCTCGCCACCTCCAGTCTCCGGCCGCGGCGGGCCGCCTCGACCAGCGCCGGACGCCCCCGCGGGGTTCCGCCGCGGCGCCCCGGGCGGATCGCCGCCCCGCGGACCCGAAACCCGGCCGGGGCCGCCGAGGAAGGAGAGGCCGAAAAGGCTGGCGGGCCGATCGGGTGCGCCGGACCGGCGAACCGGACCGGCGCCCCGGCCGTTTCCGGACATGCCCGAGAGCCGCATCGCCTGGACCGCCTCCGACGTCGCCGGCATCCCGCTGCGCCGCCTCGTCGGCCGGGTCGGCCAGATCGAGGTCGGGATCTGCGAGTACGACGGCTCGAACCGGCTTTGGACGTGGTGGAGCCCGCTCGCCGAGGACGTATGGGGCCACGCGCCGAGCGCCGAGGCCGCGCAGCAGCATTGCGAGGCCTGGCTGCGGGCGTGGCTGGAGAACTTCCGGCCGTTCCTCGAGCAGATGTGACCCTCCGTCCGGCCGCGCGGTTTCGATCCCTACGACCCCGCGCCGCTGTCGAGGCGCTCCGTCCCGGCGCGTGCGGGGTCGTCCGCCGCCTCCCCCTCGGCGATGTCGGCGCGCAGGACGGGTGCGCCGAGCGCCGTCATCAACGTGCGCAGACCCTCGATCCAGCGCTCCGCCTCGGCGAGCGAGGCGACCCCCTCGCGGCGGAACGTCTTGTCGGGCTCGATCGTGGCGGTGACGTCGAACAGGCCATCGGGCCTGTCGACGATCCGGCAGAAAACGCGGCGTGCCATGGCGGCATCATATCACAACCTTCCCATGCCGGAACGTTGTGCGCTGATCGATCGCGCCCGAAGGCTTCTGCGGGGCGATCGCGCGGGCTCAGATGCGCGTTCCGTCGCTCTTCGGCGGCCGGCCGCAGCGGAACTGCGTGACGCGCCAGCGGCCGTGGGCGCTCTGCCACGCGGCCATCTGCGGCTGCGCGACCGAGAGACATTGCTGCGGCGTCTGTACCTCGTCGCTGAACAGGTGGACCCGCGTGACGCAATGCCCGGGGTTGTCGGCCAGGCAGGTGAGGAAGTAGAGCCCGTAGAGCAAGACGGTTCTCCCTGTGCGAGACAGGGCGAATCCTCCCGTGGCCGTTTCTCGTAAGCAGTATTGCGGCCCGATTTTCTGCTGGCAAGCACCGTGCCATCCCAATATCGCGGGCGCGCAGAGGTTTTCGTTCGCTGTTGCATGAAGGTCGATGTCCGCACCGCTTTCCGCTACGGCTGGGCGCGGCAGCATCGGGCCGGCGAAGCCGCGCCCCAGGGAGGACGCCGCGCATGACCGAGACCCCGCGCCGCCTCTGGATCCGCGACCCGCTCGCCATCCTGGCCGCGGGGGCGGGCGGCGGCATCGTGGTGGAGGGTACGCGCATCGCCGAGTGCGTGCCCGCCGGCCGCGCGCCGGCCGCGCCCGTCGATGCGGTCTTCGAGGCCGGGCGGCACGTCGTCGTCCCGGGCCTCGTCAACACCCACCACCACGCCTTCCAGACGCTCACGCGGGCGCATCCGGCGGCGCTCGACAAGCCGCTCTTCCCCTGGCTGCAGGCGCTCTATCCGGTCTGGCAACGGATCACCCCGGAGGCGTTCCGCCTCGCGACCCGGCTCGCCTACACGGAGCTGCTGCTCTCCGGCTGCACCACGGCGGGCGACCACCACTACCTCTTCCCGCGGGGACTGGAGGATTCGGTCGACGTGCAGGTCGACGAGGCCCGGGCGCTCGGCATACGCGCCTGCGTCAGCCGCGGCTCGATGAGCCTGTCGCAGGACGAGGGCGGACTGCCGCCGGGCACGCTCGTGCAGGACGACGACGCGATCCTCGCCGATAGCGAGCGGGTGCTGGACCTGTTCCACGATGCCCGGCCCGGCGCGATGGTCCAGGTGGCGCTGGCCCCCTGCTCGCCCTTCGCGGTGACGAAGCGGCTCATGCGCGAGAGCGCGCGCCTCGCCGACCTGCGCGATTGCCGCCTGCACACCCATCTGGGCGAGACGCTGGACGAGGACGCCTACTGCCTCGAACTGTTCGGCCAGCGCCCGGTCGACTACCTTGAGGAGGTCGGCTGGCTCTCCGGGCGCACCTGGCTCGCCCACGGCATCCATTTCGACGATGCCGAGGTGGCGCGCCTGGGGGCCGCCGGTGTCGGGATCTGCCACTGCCCGACCTCCAACATGGTGCTGGCCTCGGGCCGCTGCCGCACCTGCGAGCTGGAGGCGGCGGGATCGCCCGTCGGCCTCGGCGTCGACGGCTCGGCCTCGAACGACAGCTCGAACCTGATGGAGGGCGTGCGCCACGCCCTGATGCTGAACCGCCTGACCTACGGGGCCGAGGCGGTCACCCATCTCGACGCGCTGCGCTGGGCGACGGAGGGCTCGGCCCGCTGCCTCGGGCGCGACGACATCGGGCGCATCGCCCCGGGGCTCGAGGCCGACCTCGCCCTGTTCACGCTGGACGAGCTGCGCTTCTCCGGCGCGCACGACCCGCTCGCGGCGCTGGTCCTCTGCGGCGCGCACCGGGCGGACCGGGTGATGGTCGCGGGCTGCTGGCGGGTCATCGACGGCGAGCCGCTCGGCATCGACGTCCGGGCCCTGCGAGAGGCGCACGGGCGCGTGGCGCGCGAGCTGTTCGGCGCGGCCTGAGGGGGCGCCAGGGCACGCCCGGCTCCCCGTGCGAGGCCGCACCGGCCGGCGACTGGGGCCCTTGCGGCCCGACGCCGGCGAGGCATCATGAACATCGTTCACGTCGCGATCCCGACCGCCCCGGCAAGACCGCCGCCAAGGCCCGGATTTGACGCCGCCGCGCGCCCTGGTCCAACCATGGCGCAGACCGGGAGACCACCATGTTCCGTGCGTTGATGACCGCGCGGCGCTTCGCGCCGCTGTTCTGGTGCCAATTCTTCTCGGCCTTCAACGACAATTTCCTGAAGAACGCGCTCGCCTTCCTGATCCTGTTCAAGGTCGGCGAGGCCGCCGGGGGCAACGCGGGCGTCCTCGTCACGCTGGCGAGTGCCGTGTTCATCGGCCCGTTCTTCATCCTGTCGGGCCTCGGCGGCGAACTGGCCGACCGCTACGACAAGGCCATCATGGCGCGGCGATTGAAATTCGCCGAGATCTTCGCCGCGGGCGCCGCGGCTCTGGGCTTCGTGCTGCACTCGGTGCCGATCCTGTTCGTCGCCCTCGGCCTGTTCGGGGTGATCGCGGCGCTGTTCGGACCGATCAAGTACGGCATCCTGCCCGATCACCTGCGCCGCGCGGAGCTGCCCGCCGGGAACGCGCTGGTCGAGGGCGCGACCTTCCTGGCGATCCTGCTCGGCACCATGACGGCGGGGCTCGCCAGCGCCATGGGCGGCACCGGCCTCGCCTTCGCGGGCCTGATCATGATCTTCGCGGTGCTGTGCTGGCTCTCGGCCCGCCTCATCCCCAGGACCGGCGAGGGCGCGCCCGACCTCGCCATCGACCGCAACGTGCTGCGCTCCACGGTGGCGCTCCTGCGCGACATCTGGGGCGACACGCGCCTGTGGCGCGGCTCGGTCATCGTGAGCTGGTTCTGGCTCGTCGGCGTCGTGGTGCTCTCCCTGCTGCCGGTTCTGGTGAAGGAGCGCTTCCACGGCAGCGAGACCGTGGTGACGCTGCTGCTCGCCCTGTTCTCGGTCGGCATCGCGCTGGGCTCGGGACTCGCCTCCTGGCTCGCCAGCGGCCGGATCGTGCTCCTGCCGACGCCGGTCGGCGCGGTGCTGATGGGCGTGTTCGGGCTCGACCTTGCCTGGACGGTCTCGCACCTGCCGCCGCCCTCGGGCGAGGCGCTCGATGCGCTGGGCTTCCTCGGCACCGCGGGCGGCCTGCGCGCGGCGATCGACTTCCTGGGGCTGGCGGTGGCGGGCGGCCTCTACATCGTGCCGCCCTTCGCGGCCGTGCAGGCCTGGACCGACAAGGCGCGCCGGGCCCGGGTGATCGGCGCCGTCAACGTGCTCACCGCCGCCTTCATGGTGGCCGGCACGCTGGCGCTGGCCGCGCTCCAGGGCCTCGGCGTCTCGATTCCGAGCCTGCTGGCGCTCATCGCCGTGCTGAACCTCGCGGTCGGCGTGGTGGTCTTCGCCACCCTGCCGACGAGCCCGTTCCGCGACGCGCTCTCGATCCTGTTCCGGGCCTTCTACCGGCTGGAGGTGCGGGGCCTGGAGAACGTCGAGAAGGCCGGGCCGAACGCGATCGTGGCGCTGAACCACGTCTCGTTCCTCGACGCGCCGCTGGCCCTCTCGCTCCTCGAGACCGAGCCGGTCTTCGCCATCGACCACGGCATCGCGCAGCGCTGGTGGGTGAAGCCCTTCCTGAAGGTCACGAAGGCGATGCCGCTTGATCCGACCCGGCCGCTCGCCACCCGCACGCTGATCAACGCGGTCAAGGGCGGCGAGACCCTGATCATCTTCCCCGAGGGCCGGCTCACCGTCACGGGCAGCCTGATGAAGGTCTATGACGGGGCCGGGCTCATCGCCGACAAGTCCGGCGCGATGGTGGTGCCGGTGCGCATCGAGGGCCTGGAGCGCACGCTGTTCTCGCGGCTCGCCCGCGATCAGGTGCGCCGCCGCTGGTGGCCGAAGGTGACCGTAACGATCGAGGAGCCGGTGCGGCTGGAAGTCGATCCGGCGCTCAAGGGAAAGGCGCGCCGGCAGGCGGCGGGGGCCGCCCTCTACGGCATCATGTCGAATCTCGTCTTCCGCACCACGGACTTCGACCGGAGCGCGATGGCCGCGCTCTGCGAGGCCGGGGAGCGCCACGGCTGGCGCCGCACGGCGGTCGAGGACCCGGTCACCGGCAGGCTCACCTACGGCCGCCTCGTGATGGGCGCCAACATCCTGGCCCGCAAGCTGATGCCGCTCTGCCCGGAGGGCAAGGCGATCGGCGTGATGCTGCCGAATGCCAACGCGGCGGCCGTGACCTTCTTCGCGCTGAACTCCTCGGGCCGCGTGCCCGCGATGATCAACTTCTCGGCGGGCGCGGCCAACATCCTGGCGGCCTGCCGGGCGGCGGAGGTCTCGAAGATCCTCACCTCCCGCGCCTTCATCGAGAAGGGCCGGCTCGGGGCCGTCGTCGAGGCGGTCGGGGCGCAGGTCGAGATCGTCTACCTGGAGGACGTGCGGGCGACCATCGCCACGGGCGACAAGATCCGCGGTCTCCTGGCGCGGCGCGCGCCGCTCGTGGCGCGGCGCGGGGACGACCCGGCCGCGATCCTGTTCACCTCGGGCAGCGAGGGCGCCCCGAAGGGCGTGGTGCTGGCCAACCGCAACATGCTGGCCAACACCGTGCAGGTCGCGGCACGGATCGATTTCGGCCCCCGTGACCGGGTTTTCAACGTGCTGCCGGTCTTCCACGCCTTCGGACTGACCGCGGGGCTGGTGCTGCCGCTGGTGTCAGGGGTCCCGGTCTATCTCTACCCCTCGCCCCTGCACTACCGGATCGTGCCGGAGCTGATCTACGGCTCGAACGCCACGGTCCTGTTCGGCACCGACACCTTCCTGCGCGGCTACGCGAAGGCCGCCAACGCCTACGACCTGCGCTCCCTGCGCTACGTCGTGGCGGGCGCCGAGCCCGTGAAGGATTCGACCCGGCAGACCTGGGGCGAGAAGTTCGGCCTGCGCATCCTAGAGGGCTACGGCGTCACCGAGTGCGGCCCGGTGGTGGCGCTCAACACGCCGATGTTCAACCGCTTCGGCACGGTCGGTCGGCTCCTGCCGGGCATGGAGTGGCGCCTGGAGCCGGTCCCGGGCATCGAGGAGGGCGGCCGCCTCTCCGTGCGGGGTCCCAATGTGATGCTGGGCTACCTGCGCAGCGAGCGGCCCGGGGTGCTGGAGGCGCCGCCGCAGGGCTGGCACGACACCGGCGACATCGTCGCGATCGACCCGCTCGGCTTCGTGACGATCAAGGGCCGGGCCAAGCGCTTCGCGAAGATCGCGGGCGAGATGGTGTCACTCGCCTCGGTCGAGGCGCTGGCCGCCGACCTCTGGCCCGAGGCGCCGAGCGCCGTCGCGGCGCTTCCCGACGCCCGCAAGGGCGAGCGGCTGGTGCTGTTCACGGAAGCCAGGGACGCGACGCGGGCGGCCTACCAGAGCTTCGCCAAGAGCCGCGGCGCGCCCGAGATCGCGGTGCCCGCCGAGGTGGTGGTGCTCGACCGCGTCCCGATGCTGGGCACCGGCAAGGTCGATCAGGTCGCGGTCGCCAAGCTCGCCCGCGAGCGTGCGGAGACCTCCGCGGCGGCCTGAGCGCCGGCCCCGGCGGGAGCGGGGCCGGCGAGACCTACTTGTCGTGGTGGCCGGCAGCGATCCGGTCGGTCAGCGCCATCAGGATCCCCGAGACGACGAAGACCATGTGGATTCCCACGAGCCAGTACAGCTCGCGATCCGAGTAGGCCTTCACGTCCATGAAGGATTTCAGGAGCTGGATCGCCGAGATCGCCACGATCGACGACATCAGCTTGAGCTTGAGGCCCGTGAAGTCGATCGTCCCCATCCACTCCGGCCAGTCCTTGTGGTCCGTGTGGTCGAATTTGGAGACGAAGTTCTCGTAACCGGAGAACATCACGATGATCAGCAGGGATGCGGTGAAGGAGAGATCGACCAGCGTCAGAACGCCGAGGATGGTCTGGGACTCGTTCGACTCCCACGCGTGCAGGATGAAATGGCCGAGCTCCTGCAGCAGCTTGACCAAGAGGACGACGAGCCCGATCGCCAGCGCCGCGTAGAACGGCGCCAGGAGCCAGCGGCAGGCGAACAGGGCTCGCTCGAACGCGCGTTCCAACACCTCGATCCTCTCCCGCCCGTGTGAACGGGCGGGATGTCGCACGGGGCGGCGACAGCGGCAAGACGAAGCTTGGCGGGGCGCGCCCGCGCGGCCTCCTCAGGCGGCCACGCCGGTTCCGACCGGGCAGGTCACACCGGTGCCGCCGAGGCCGCAATAGCCGCCCGGGTTCTTGGCGAGGTACTGCTGGTGATAGCCTTCCGCGAAGTAGAACGTCTCGAGGGGCACGATCTCGGTGGTGACGTCCGGGAATCCCTGCGCCTTCAGGGCGCTCGCGTAGGCGGAGCGCACGGCGCGCGCCGTCTCCTCCTGGGCCGGACCGCTGGTGTAGATGCCGGAGCGGTACTGCGTGCCGACGTCGTTGCCCTGACGCATTCCCTGCGTCGGATCGTGGCTCTCGAAAAAGGTGCGCAGCACCGATTCGAGCGGCAGCACCGCCGGGTCGAAGGCCACCAGCACCACCTCGTTGTGCCCGGTCAGGCCGGAGCAGACCTCCTCGTAGGTCGGGTTCGGCGTGAGGCCGCCCGCGTAGCCGACGGCGGTGACGAAGACGCCTTCGGGCAGCTGCCAGAAGCGGCGCTCGGCACCCCAGAAGCAGCCGAGCCCGAGCACGATCGTCTCGATGCCCTCCGGATAGGGACCCTTCAGCGGGTGGCCGTTGACGAAGTGCCGCTCGGCCGTCGGCAGCGGGGTCGCTCGGCCCGGCAGGGCCTCGGCCGCGGTCGGCATCTCGGGCCGCTTGCGGAACAGAAACATGGGGATCTCCGATGGTCTCTCGGGTTCGTTCCCTGATATGGGGAGGCGGGCCGCGCGCGTGTAGCGCGGCCGGGGGCACGGGTGCCGCGGCGGCGCGCTTGCCGCGGAAGCGGGACGGGGGACGACCACGCGCATGGAAGCCGCCGGCCCGGGACGTTTGCTCGACCGCCTGCAGGGCGAATCGCATCGCGGGGATCCCTTCGCGGCGGCGGTGCGCGCTACGCGGATGCCGATGATCGTCACGGACCCGCACCAGTTCGACAACCCGATCGTGTTCGCCAACAGCGCCTTCCTGGCGCTGACCGGCTACGAGCGCTTCGAGGTGGTGGGGCGCAACTGCCGCTTCCTGCAGGGGCCGGAGACCGACCCTGAGGCGGTGGCGCGGATCCGCGCGGCGGTGCGGGCCGAGGCGGCGATCACGATCGACCTGCTGAACTACCGCCGGGACGGCTCGACCTTCCGCAACGCCCTCTATGTCGG
Source organism: Methylobacterium hispanicum (assembly GCF_022179285.1). Classification (GTDB taxonomy): domain Bacteria; phylum Pseudomonadota; class Alphaproteobacteria; order Rhizobiales; family Beijerinckiaceae; genus Methylobacterium; species Methylobacterium hispanicum. The sequence continues at coordinate 119,340 of NZ_BPQO01000012.1, forward strand.
CCCCGTCCACGACGATTCGGGCGCGTTGCGCTACTTCTTCGCCTCGCAGCTCGACGTGAGCGAGCGCTACTGGCTCCTCGACGAGATCGCGGCCCTCAGGGACCGTCTCGCCGCGGCGGAGGCCCGCCTCACGGACGGGTGAGGAACCCGATCGGCTCGCGCGAGGGCTGTCCGAGCCAGAGGAGGGCCGCGCCCAGCACGAGGCCGATCAGCGAGGCCGGCGCCAGGGTCAGCGGCAGCACCGCGAGGTCCCAGAGCCAGGGCGCGACGTCTTGCACGGCGGCCTGAAGGCCCGCGGCCTTGTCCTTGAACAGGGTGAGGAGCACGTCCGACAGCGAGGTTACCCGCAGCCCATTGTTGGCGATGGAGCGCGCACCGTCATAGACCAGGGCCACGAAACCTCCGGCCAGGCACAGGAAGCCGAGAAGGCGGCTGAGGAAGCGGAGCATCGCGCGAGGGGTCCTGACGATCCGGGGCCTGCCCGGACTTGCCCGGACGCGGTGGCGTAGGGCCAGGCCGGGACCAGCGCAAGACGGGCGGGCTTCCGCCCCGCGTTGCGGCGCCGGGGCGCCCGTGCGAGACGGGCGCGGACTTCCCTCACAGGACAATGCGGTGAACCCTACGGTGGACGAGGTCGGCCTGCGGCCAGCCCTGGTGATCTTCGACTGCGATGGCGTGCTCGTCGACAGCGAGCCGATCAGCCTCGCCTGCCTCACGGCCGGGCTCAACCGGATCGGCGTCGACATCGACGTCGAGACCGTGCGGGCGCGCTTCGCCGGCACTGCGATGCCCTCGATCATGCAGCACGTCGCCCGCGACTACGGCATCGCGGCGCCGGAGGGGTTCGTCGAGGCGGTGAAGGCCGAGACGCTGCGCGCCTTCGACGCCGAGTTGCGCGCGATGGCGGGCGCCTCCGAGGCGATCGCGGCCCTCGACCTGCCGCGCTGCGTCGCATCGAGCAGCGATCCCGTGCGGCTCGGGCACTCGCTCGGCCTGACGGGGCTGCTGCCGCTCTTCGAGGGCCGGGTCTTCTCCTCGGTCGAGGTGGCGCGCGGCAAGCCCTTCCCGGACCTGTTCCTGCACGCCGCCGCCCGCATGGGCTTCGCGCCGGAATCCTGCCTCGTCGTCGAGGACAGCGTGCCGGGCGTCACCGCCGCGCGCGCGGCCGGGATGCGGGTCGTCGGCTTCACGGGCGGCGGGCACTGGGGCCACGACCCGCTGGGCGCCGACCTCACCGCGGCGGGCGCCGAGCGGGTGGTGTGCGACTATCCAGCCCTCGTCCGGATCATCGCGGGTGCGCAGGCGCCCTGACGAAGGTGCGGCCAGCCGCGCCGCCTACGCCCTCGTTCGACGGTCCAGCGGTATGCGCCTGAACCACGCGGCGCTCCCTCCGGAAGACCCGTCAGATGGATCCGACGATCCTCCTGAGGTCGCACGATCCGACGCGGCTGGCAGAAACCGGCACCAAGCGCGGCCTGAGCCCGTTTTCGTGCCAGGCCGAGCCCGAATTTCAAAAGATCGTTCCGTTGACGCGAAACCGCATCACCCACATCTTATGAGTGCCGGAGGATGGACTGCTTGCCTCCGGCCGCGGTGATTTGAAGAGCGTAGCTTGCGCCGCGATAACAAACGCTAAAGCACCACGCGGTCGATGGTTCTATCCAAGGCTTCGTGGTCCTTCTGTAGGAGGACATCGCGTGACCTTATCGTATGTTGGCATTCTCCACGCCCGGTCCCGTATCCACGGCCGATCTGACGGTCGCTGTCGGCGCTGAGCTTCCCGCCCGAGCGGGATCGCCTCGTCTCACGCCCCTACCACCGCAGACATGCCGGCCCTCCGCCGGCCCGCAGGAGCCATTCGCCAGATGACCCATCCGTTCGTCGCCGACCCGTTCGCGGAGGCGCGCGCCGACGTGCGCGCGCAGAGCGAGACCATTCCGACCCGCATCATCGAGGTGGGCGAGACAGCCGCCGGGATCGCCGTGCCCGAGGGGCACGGGGTGCGCTTCTTCTCCTCCGCCCGCGCCTTCGACAGCCTCGACGGCACCCTCTTCCGCAACGCCGAGCAGGCCGCGCGGGCCGCGCGGGAGCGCTCGCGCGCCCTGGGTCGCCGCAGCGCCTGAGCGCCGGACCCTCAGCCGGCCCAGACCTCGCCGTAGAGCGCCTCGATCTCCGCCGCGCTCGGCTCGACCGGGTTGTTGGCGGGCGAGCCGGAGGCGAGAGCTTGGCGGGCCATCAGCGGCGTCAGCTCTCGCCAGCGGGCGGCGTTGAGGCCGTAGGCGGCGGGGCTCGGCACCTCCAGCTCGGCGTTGAGCGCCCGCAACTCCGCGATCAGGCGCTCGACGGCGAGGCCGTCGCCCTCCCCTTCGGCCGCCACCCCCATGGCGCGGGCGCAAGCCGCGTAGCGGGCGAGCGCGGCGGGCGCCGAGAAGGCGGTGACCGCGGGCAGCAGCATGGCGTTGGAAAGTCCGTGCGCGACGTGGAAATGCGCGCCGATCGGCCGGCTCATCCCGTGGACCAGCGCGACCGAGCTGTTCGAGAAGGCGATGCCCGCCTGGGTCGCGCCGACCATCATCGCCTCGCGCGCCGCCCGGTCGCCGGGATCGGTCCAGACCCGGCGCAGGTTCGGCGCGATCGCCCGCATCGCCGAGAGCGCCATGCCGTCCGAGAACGGGTTGGCACGCTTGGAGACGTAAGCCTCGATCGCGTGTGTCAGCGCGTCGATGCCGGTGTCGGCCGTGAGCCGGCGGGGCTTCGAGAGCGTCAGCTCGTAATCGACCAGCGCCGCGACCGGCAGGTAGGCGAGCCCGATGCAGAGCATCTTCTCGTCGGTCTCGGAATCCGTCACGATGGTGAAGCGCGTCGCCTCCGACCCTGTGCCGGCGGTGGTCGGGATCGCGATGATGGGCAGGCCCGGCGCGTCCTGGAGGTGCGGCGCCTTGTAGCCCTGCATCGCACCGCCGAAGCGCGCCAGCACCGCAACGGCCTTGGCCGTGTCCATCGGGCTGCCGCCGCCGAAGCCGACGACGCAGTCGTGCTCGCCCGATCGCAGGGCGGCGAGCGCTGCCTCGACCGAGGCGACGGTCGGGTCCGGCACCGTGTCGCTGAAGACGGCGGCCTCCAGCCCCGCGCCCCGCAGACCCGCGACCAGCGCCTCCACCCGCCCGCTGCCCGCGAGGTAGGGGTCGGTGACGATGAAGGGGCGCTTCAAGCCGAGTTGACCCAGGACCTCCGGCAGCAGCGCCGAGGCCCCGGCCCCGATCCGCATCAGGCGCGGCAGAGCGATCGCGTGGGCCATGGTTCCTCCGGCATGTGCGCCGCCCGTCCGGCGGCCTCTTCCTTGATCGGCGGCGACGCTAGACTGCGCCCGCGCCGGAGAACAGCCCCTGCGCCGCCGCGACCTCGCGGGCGATGAAGGCCGCGACCGCGCGGATGTGCGGCGCCTTCCGGTTGTCCTCGTGGACGTGCATGTGGAAAGCGCGGGTGAGCGCGAGCGCGTCGGGCAACACCGGCACCAGACCCGGATAGGTCGGGACGATGAAGGCCGGCAGGATGCACAGGCCCGCGCCCGAGAGCGTCGCGTGCACCTGGGCCAGCAGATTGGTGCTGCGGATGCGCGCCACCGTATCCGGGCCCACCACGTTCAGATAGTTAAGCTCGCGCGCAAACAGCATATCCTCGATGTAGCCCACGAAGGGATGGCGCCCGAGATCGGCCACCGTGCGGATCGGCGCGGCCCCCGCGAGATAGCGCGGCGCGGCGTAGACGCCGAGGCGGTAATCGGTGAGCCGGCGCGTCACCACCCGCGCCTGCTGCGGGCTCGACAGGCTGATCACGATGTCGGCCTCCCGCTTCGACAGGCTGAAGATCCGGGCGGTGGCCAGGATCTCGATCTCCAGGTCCGGGTGCTGGCGCGTCAGCCGGTGGGTCCGGGGCGCCAGGAACACGCTGCCGAACGCGTCCGGTGCGCCGACCCGAACCGTGCCGGAGACCGTGCGCCCGGCCTTCGGCGCGGCACTCGCCGAGAGGAAGGCGCTCTCCATCGCCTCCGCGGTGGCCAGCAGCCCCTCGCCGGCCTCGGTCAGCGCGTAGCCGAGGTTGCTCCGGTGGAACAGCGAGCGGTCGAGCCCCTCCTCCAGGGCCTGGATGCGGCGGGCCACGGTGGTGTGCTCGGTTCCCGTCAGCAGCGCGGCGGCCGTCAGCGTGCCGGTGCGCGCCACCGCCAGGAAGAAGCGGAGATCGTCCCAGTTCGCCCCCGCCCGCCTGCGCACGTCAGCCCCTCCCCGGTTACACTGTGCAAGGATGCACAACGGCTGCGAGCGCGTCCAACTTTATCGCCCAAGGCGGGCTGGTAGGGTGCCGGCCAACAACGACGAGGAAACGACGGGAGGAGCGCGCATGCGCACCATCGGCCATTACATCGACGGCAAGATCGTCCAGGGCGAGAGCGGGCGCTTCGCCGACGTGTTCCATCCCTCGACCGGCGAGGTCCAGGCCAAGGTCGCGCTGGCGAGCCGGGCCGAGATGCGCCGCGCCGTCGAGAGCGCGGCGGCCGCGCAGGCCGGCTGGGCCGCCCAGAACCCGCAGAAGCGCGCCCGCGTGATGATGCGCTTCCTGGAGCTGATCCGCGGCTACAACCAGGAGCTCGCGGAACTCCTCGCCTCCGAGCACGGCAAGACGGTGCCCGACGCCAAGGGCGACATCCAGCGCGGCGTCGAGGTGGTGGAGTTCGCCTGCGGCATCCCGCACCTGCTCAAGGGCGAGTACACCGAGGCCGCCGGCACGGGCATCGACGTCTACTCCCTGCGCCAGCCCCTCGGCGTGGTCGCCGGCATCACGCCCTTCAACTTCCCGGCGATGATCCCGCTCTGGAAGTGCGCGCCGGCCATCGCCTGCGGCAACAGCTTCATCCTGAAGCCGTCCGAGCGTGATCCCAGCGTGCCGCTGCGCATCGCCGAGATCTTCTCCGAGGCCGGGCTGCCGCCGGGCGTGCTCAACGTCGTCAACGGCGACAAGGAAGCGGTCGACGCGATCCTCGACGACGAGGACATCCGGGCGGTGGGCTTCGTCGGCTCGTCCTCGATCGCCGAGTACATCTACGTGCGCGCCGCGCAGACGGGCAAGCGCGCCCAGTGCTTCGGCGGCGCCAAGAACCACATGATCATCATGCCCGACGCCAACCTCGACCAGGCGGTCGATGCGCTGATCGGCGCGGGCTACGGCTCGGCCGGCGAGCGCTGCATGGCGATCTCGGTGGCGGTGCCGGTGGGCGAGCGGACCGCCGACGCGCTGATGGAGCGCCTGATCCCCCGCGTCGAGAGCCTGAAGATCGGCCCCTCGCACGACGAGAGCGCCGATTACGGCCCGCTCGTCACCCGCGACGCGGTCGAGAAGGTGAAGGGCTACATCGAGACCGGCGTGCGCGAGGGCGCACAGCTCGCCGTCGATGGCCGCGGCTTCAAGCTGCAGGGCTACGAGAACGGGTTCTATCTCGGCGGCTCGCTGTTCGACCGCGTCACCCCGGACATGACGATCTACAAGGAAGAGATCTTCGGCCCCGTGCTCTCGGTGGTGCGGGCGCCGACCTACGAGGAGGCGCTGGCGCTGCCCTCGACGCACCAGTACGGCAACGGCGTCGCGATCTTCACCCAGGACGGCGACGCGGCGCGCGACTTCACCGCGCGGGTCAATGTCGGCATGGTCGGCGTCAACGTGCCGATCCCGGTTCCGATCGCCTACCACACCTTCGGCGGCTGGAAGCGCTCGGGCTTCGGCGACCTCAACCAGCACGGCCCCGACTCGGTCCGCTTCTACACCAAGACCAAGACGGTGACGCAGCGCTGGCCCTCCGGCATCAAGAGCGGCGCCGAGTTCTCGATCCCGACGATGCGCTGAACCACGACGCGCCCCCTCTCCCATAGGGAGAGGGTTGGGGTGAGGGGTATGACATTTCAGGACGGCGCACGCGGTCGACGCGCGTCGACGCCGAGGGCCTTCCGGCCCCCTCATACCCCTCACCCTGTCCCTCCCCCTTTGGGAGAGGGGACCCGCGCCCGATCCGCCGGGCGCGGGGCAGCTGCAGCGGCACGACGAAAGGCCACCCGATGACGTTCGGCCTCACCGAAGACCAAGTCGCGATCCGCGAGATGGCCGCCGGCTTCGCGGCCGAGCACATCGCCCCGCACGCCCTCGACTGGGACGAGCGCAAGCATTTTCCCGTCGAGACCCTGCGGGCGGCCGCCACGCTCGGCATGGCGGCGATCACCGTGCGGGAGGATGTCGGGGGCTCGGGCCTCGCCCGCGCCGACGCCGCAATCATCTTCGAGGCGCTCGGCGCGGCCTGCCCGACGGTCGCGGCCTTCCTGTCGATCCACAACCTCACGGCGGTGATCATCGACCGCTTCGGCAGCGCCGCGCAGCGGACCGCCTGGCTCCCCGGCCTCGCCACGATGGAGCGGATCGCGAGCTACTGCCTGACCGAGGCCGGCTCGGGATCGGACGCGGCGGCCTTGCGCACCCGCGCCGAGCGGGACGGCGACCACTACGTCCTCACCGGCGAGAAGCAGTTCATCTCCGGCGCCGGGGCGAGCGACCTCTATCTCGTCATGGCCCGCACCGGGGGCCCAGGCCCGAACGGCATCTCGGCGATCCTGGTCGAGCGGGACGCGCCCGGCCTCTCCTTCGGGGCGAACGAGCGCAAGATGGGCTGGAACGCCCAGCCGACCCGGGCGGTGCGCCTCGACGGCGTGCGGGTGCCGGTGGAGAACCGCGTCGGCGCCGAGGGCCAGGGCTTCAAGATCGCGCTCGCGGGCCTCGACGGCGGCCGGCTCAACATCGCCGCCTGCGCACTCGGCGGGGCGCAGGGCGCCCTCGACCGCACGCTCGCCTACATGGCGGACCGGCGCGCCTTCGGCACCCGGCTCGCCGACATGCAGGCCCTACAGTTCCGCGTCGCCGACATGGCGACCGATCTGGAGGTCTCCCGCGCCTTCCTGCGCCACGCGGCCGCCGCGCTCGACGCGGGCGCGCCGGAGGCGACCTCGCTCTGCGCCATGGCCAAGCGCCACGTCACCGACGCCGCCTTCCGGGTCGCCAACGAGGCGCTCCAACTGCACGGGGGCTACGGCTACCTCGCCGAGTACGGCATCGAGAAGATCGTCCGGGACCTGCGGGTGCACCAGATCCTGGAGGGCACGAACGAGATCATGCGGATGATCGTCGCGCGCCAGCTCACCGGGAGCCGCTGATGGGCGACGTCCTCGTCGAGACCGCCGGCCGCCTCGGACGCATCCGCCTGAACCGCCCGCGGGCGCTGAACGCCCTCACACACGCGATGGTGGGCGAGATCGACGCCGCGCTCGACCGCTTCCTTGCCGACCCCGCGGTCGCGGCGGTGCTGCTCACCGGCGAGGGCGAGCGCGGCCTCTGCGCCGGGGGCGACATCCGCTCGCTCTACGACGGGGATCTGGCCTTCGCGGAAGGCTTCTGGCGGGACGAGTACCGGCTCGATTCGCGGATAGCGGCCTACGAGAAGCCGTTCGTCGCCGTGATGGACGGCCTGACCATGGGCGGCGGCGTCGGCCTGGCGGGCCACGCGCGCCATCGCGTCGTCACCGAGCGCTCCCGCGTGGCGATGCCGGAGACCGGCATCGGCTACCTGCCGGATGTGGGCGCCACCTGGCTGCTGCCGCGCGCGCCGGGCGAGACCGGAACCTATCTGGGCCTCACCGGCGCGCCGATGGACGCGGCCGACGCGATCTTCGCGGGCTTCGCCGACGCGATGGTGCCGGTGGACGCCCTGCCCCGCCTCGTCGCGGCACTCCAGGAATTGCCGGAGGAGGCCGAGGCCGAGGACGTCGCGGTGATGATCCGGGCGCTGGCGCGAGACCCCGGACCGGGCTCGCTCGCGGAGAACCGCGCGGTGATCGACCGGTGCTTCGCCTTCGACATGGTGGACGAGATCGTCTCGGCCCTTGACGCGGACGGCTCGGACTTCGCGGCGCGAACGCTCGCCACGCTGCGCGAAAAGTCGCCCGCGAGCCTCGTCCTCACGCTCTGCCTGCTGCGCCGCGGCCGCACCGCGCCGTCCCTGGAGGATTGCCTGGAGCGCGAGTTCCACGCCTCGCTGGCCGTGCTGGCGGAGGGCGACTTTCGCGAGGGCGTGCGCGCCGCGGTGATCGACAAGGACCGGAACCCGCGCTGGAACCCGGCGACGCTCGCGGCGGTCGATCCGGCCCGGATCGCCGGCTGGCTCAGGCCCCGTGCGGCGCCGGTGTTTTCGTAGGCACGCCGCGCTCCCTCCCCCCTCTGCGGGGGAGGGTGGCCCCTGCGTCAGCAGGAATCGGTCGGGAGGTCGTCTCGCAGAGAGGGGAACCCGGCTTCAGGCAACGGCGTGGCCTTCCTGCAGGGCACCGCCTCCGCCTGAGGCGTTCACTCCCCTCTGCGGGACTTCATCCCGACCGGCTCCCTTACGGAGGCCACCCTCCCCCGCAGAGGGCGAGGGAGGGCGGCGCGGGTTTGAAAAGCGGAGATCACTCCGCCTAGGAAATGTGGGAGGAGCGCGTGGCGCAGACCATCGGGTTCATCGGGCTCGGCAACATGGGCGGGCCCATGGCGGCCAACCTCGTCAAGGCCGGCCACACGGTCCGGGGCTTCGACCTCGTCCCGGCCTCGCTCGAGGCCGCCCGCGCGGCCGGCATCGCGGTGGCGGGCTCCGCGCTCGAGGCCGCGCAGGGCGCCGACGCGGTGGTGACCATGCTGCCGGCGGGACGGCACGTGGTCGAGGTCTGGACGCAGCTGAGCGAGGCCCTCCCGGCCGGCACGCTGCTGATCGATTCGTCCACCGTCGATGTCGAGAGCGCGCGCCGCGCCCACGCGCTCGCCGAGGCGCGCGGCTGCCCCTCGGTCGATGCGCCGGTCTCCGGCGGCACGGGCGGCGCCAAGGCCGGGACGCTCACCTTCATGGCGGGCGGCGCCGACGCGGCCTTCGCGCGGGCCGAGCCGATCCTGCGCCAGATGGGCAAGGCCGTGTTCCATTGCGGCGCGGCGGGCGCGGGCCAGGCCGCCAAGATCTGCAACAACATGATCCTCGGCATCTCGATGATCGGCGTGTGCGAGGCGTTCGCGCTGGGGGAGAAGCTCGGGCTCTCGGAACAGGCCCTGTTCGACGTGGCCTCCGTCTCCTCGGGCCAGTGCTGGTCGCTCACCAGCTACTGCCCGGTGCCCGGGCCCGTGCCCGCATCGCCCGCCAACACCGACTACCGCCCCGGCTTCGCCGCCGCCCTGATGCTGAAGGACCTGCGCCTTGCCCAGGCCGCCGCCGCCACGGCCGGCGCCGCGACGCCGCTCGGCGCCGAGGCGGCACAGCTCTACGCCCTGTTCGACGCGCTCGGGCACGGGGGCGAGGACTTTTCCGGCATCATCCGTATGCTGCGCGGGACCATGGCGGGAGACGCGGGCCGATGAGCTACGAGACCATCCTCACCGAGACGCGCGGGCGCGTCCTGCTGATCACGCTGAACCGCCCGAAGGCGCTCAACGCCATCAACCGGCAGCTCACGGGCGAGGTCATCGACGCGGTGACCCGCGCCGACGTCGATCCGGAGATCGGCTGCATCGTCATCACGGGATCCGAGAAGGCCTTCGCGGCCGGCGCCGACATCAAGGAGATGCAGGCGGCGACCTACGCCGAGATGTACGCGGGCGACCGCTTCGCCGACTGGGAGCGCTTCACGGCGGCGCGCACGCCCGTCATCGCGGCGGTTTCGGGCTACGCGCTCGGCGGCGGCTGCGAGCTCGCCATGATGTGCGACTTCATCCTGGCCGCCGACACGGCGCAGTTCGGCCAGCCCGAGATCAAGCTCGGCGTGATGCCGGGCATCGGCGGCAGCCAGCGCCTCACCCGGTTCGTCGGCAAGTCGAAGGCCATGGAGATGTGCCTGACGGGCCGGATGATGGACGCGGCCGAGGCCGAGCGCGCGGGCCTCGTCTCCCGCGTGCTGCCGGCCGCGGAACTCCTGGGGGAGGCGATGCGGGTCGCCGAGATCGTCGCCTCGATGTCGCTGCCGATCGCCCAGATGACGAAGGAAGCGGTCAACCGCGCCTACGAGACCACGCTCACCGAGGGCGTGCGCTTCGAGCGCCGGGTCTTCCACGCGATGTTCGCCACGCAGGACCAGAAGGAGGGCATGGCCGCCTTCGTGGAGAAGCGGCCGGCCAGATTCACGCACGGATAGAGGGCTGATCCGCTGCCCTGAGCGGTAACGGCTCCACCACAGAACGACCTTGGGAGATTGCGCCGATGCCGAGCTTTCGCGAGGCCCGAGACCTGCTGCTCGCACACCGCACCGACTACGAGGCGGCCTATGGCGGCTTCCGCTGGCCGGACCCGGTACCCTTCAACTGGGCGCTCGACTGGTTCGACGCGGAGCTGGCCGGCGATCCGGAGAGCCGCGACCGCGCGGCCCTCAGGATCGTGGAGCCCGCCGCCGGCACGGACGTCGCGCTGACCTTCGGGGAACTCGGCCGCCGGTCGAACCAAGTCGCCAACCATCTGCGCGGACTGGGCCTCCGGCGCGGCGACCACCTGCTCCTGCTGCTCGGCAATGTGCCGGCGCTCTGGGAGACGATGCTGGCCGCGATGAAGCTCGGCGCGGTGGTCATCCCCGCCACCACGCTCCTCACCGGTGAGGAGCTCGCCGACCGGCTGGAGCGCGGGCGTCCCCGGATGATCGTGGCCGGCCCCGAGCAGATCGGGCGCTTCGCCGGGCTCGACACAGCGGGGATCCTGCGCGTCGTCGTGGGTCCGGAAGCGGATGGTTGGACCGCCTACGAGGCGGCGTCCACAGAGTCCGAAACCTTCGCGCCGGACGGTCCCACGGGCGCGGACGACCCGCTGCTCCTCTACTTCACCTCCGGCACCACCGCGAAGCCGAAGCTGGTGCGCCACAGCCACCGCTCCTACCCGGTCGGCGCCCTCTCGACCATGTACTGGCTCGGGCTGCAGCCCGGCGACGTGCACTGCAACGTCTCCTCGCCCGGATGGGCCAAGCACGCGTGGTCCTCGTTCTTCGCCCCCTGGAACGCGGGCGCGACGATCCTGGTGGTCAACCAGGCGCCGTTCAACGCGCGGGTGCTGCTCGACGCGGCCGCGAAGTACGGCGCCACCACCCTGTGCGCGCCGCCGACCGTCTGGCGCTTCGTGATCCAGGAGGATCTCTCCGCGTGGACGCTCGCGCTGCGCGAGGTCTGCGCGGCGGGCGAGCCGCTCAACCCCGAGATCATCGAGCGGGTCGGCGAGGCCTGGGGCCTCACCGTGCGCGACGGCTACGGCCAGACCGAGACCACGGCGCTCGTCGCCAACACGCCGGGCCAATCGGTCCATCCGGGCTCGATGGGCCGGCCGCTGCCGGGTTACCGGGCGCGGGTGCTCGACCTCGACGGCCAGCCCGCCAGCGAGGGCGAGGTCTGCCTCGCGCTCGAGGACGAGCGCCCGGCCGGGCTGATGCAGGGCTACGACGACGGTGCGGGCCGGCTCTCGGGGGCCGACGGCGCGCTCTACCGCACGGGCGACGTCGCCTTCCTCGACGCGGAGGGGCGGTTCACCTTCGTCGGGCGGGCGGACGACGTGTTCAAGTCCTCCGGCTACCGGATCAGCCCGTTCGAGCTGGAGAGCGTGCTGATCGAGCACCCGGCGGTGGCCGAGGCCGCGGTGGTGCCCGCGCCCGACCCGATCCGACACACGGTGCCGAAGGCCTACGTGACGCTGGTGGGCACGGCCGAGGGCGGGCGCGCGACCGCACTCGACATCTTCCGCTTCACCAACGCCCGGCTCGCGCAGTTCAAGCGCCTGCGCGGCGTCGAGTTCGTGGAGGAGTTGCCGAAGACGATCTCCGGCAAGATCCGCCGGGTGCAGCTGCGCCGCCTGGAGCACGAGGGCCGCACCGACGACCCCTTCCGCGGCGCGGCCTTCACGCAGGCGGATTTCCCGGAGCTTCGCGAGGGCAAGAAGCCGGACTAGGTTGCGGGACCTCCCTCCCCGTCATGCGGGGAGAGGGGGTGCTCGGGCTCAGAACCCGCAGGCCCGGTAATAGGCCTCGAGGTTCAGCACCGGCGGGCGCGGCGACGGCGCCAGCGGCGGCGGATCGCGCAAAGCCAGCAGCGCGTCGAGCAGCACCTTCGCGTCCCGCGTCGGCGGGATCAGGTGGCCGCCGCCCTCCGCGCGGATCCGCTCGGCCGGCGCGCCGAGGTCGAAGGCCACGGCCGGGTAGCCGGCGGCGCGGATTTCCGAGAGCACGTAGGAGTAGGTCTCGGGCCAGACGCTCGGCAGGAACACGACGTCCGGATCCGCTTCCGTGAGCAGCGCCGGCAGATCCTCCGGAGCGTAGAGGCCGGTGACCGCGGCATTGCCGAGGCGCAGGAGGCGCGGCGTGTCGATCGTGTGGCCGACCACCGTAAGGAAGAGCGGCGCCCGCTCGCGCGCCGCCTGCTCGCAGAGCCGCAGCAGGATCTCGTAGCCCTTGTGCTCGGCGATGGCGCCGACGACCGCGACGTGGAGCGGGGCGCCCGCCGCGCGGTGGCGCCGCGGCCGGTCCGGCGCCGGCCCCGGTCCGGCCTCCGGGTGCGGCACGACGGCGATGTTCGTCAGGCCGAAACGCCGGGCGTAGCGCTCGGCCGTGTCCCGCGAGGGCGCGAGGAGTGCGCGGGCGCCGCGCAGAAGCCGTTCGTTGAAGGCGAGGAAGCCCGGCATGTCGGACCGGATCAGCCCGCCCTGGTCGCCGAAATCGTAGTCGAGGTCGCCCTCGACGCAGATCTGGCAGACCTGCGGGGGCGGCTCGCCGCAGTAGAAGCGCCGCCCGTCGGTGAGGTTCACCCGCGGGCAGTACCACTGGAAATCGTGCAGCGTCACCGCGTAGGGCCGGCGCCCGTCGAGGAGCCCCGCCAGCACCCCGCCGGTGAGAAACAGGCGGGAATGGACATGGAGGGCAACCGCCGCGCCCTGCCCTTCCAGCCCGGCGAGGAACGATTCGACGCGCCCCTCCCGCAGCGTCAGGCTCACGCCGGCCCGGTCGAGGCTCAGTTCCAGGCGCCGGTCTTCCCCGTCGGTGTCGATCGGGCGGAGCACCGCGACCTCATGCTCGGGCGCGCGCGGCAGCGCGCAGAGGTCGGCGATGAAGCGCTCCGTGCCCCCGCCGAAGCCGTGGGTGAGGTGGAGCGTCAGGCGCGCGAAGCGGCCGGCGAGCAGCCGCAGCAGCACCGCCTCGCGCAACGGTTCCAGCGGGTCGGCGCGGGTGAAGGCCTCGAGCTCGGGAACGTAGTCCGGGTAGAGCGCCTCCAGCCGGGCGTGGTTGACGGCGAGAAGCGCCAGCCGCGCCGCGGGGGTGAAGGAGACCGAGCCCTCGTGCATCACGAAGGTGTCGGTCGCCGCGAGGTGGACCCAGCCGAGGTCGCTCGCGGTCAGGCACCACTCGACCTCCTCGCAGTAGCCGCGGCCCCAGTCGAGGGAGAAGGGGCCGACCTCGTCGAGCGCCGCGCGATTGAGGTGCATGCAGAACCCGACACCGGTCGGCACCTCGACGGGCTCCGCGGCGTTCCCCGCGAAGGCGGCGTCGAGGGCGGCGGCGTCGAGGCCGAGGGGGCTCGCGTTGCGCGCGGTCGTGCTCGGGAAGCTCAGGATCGTCGCGGTGTTCGACATCGGCGTCACCGAGGCGATGCCGGGCCGCACGTGGCAGTGCCGGGCGAGGCGCTCGACCGCGCCCGGCGGCAGGACCGTGTCGGCGTTCAAGAGCAGCGCGTCCTCGCCGCGGGCCAGCATGGCGAGACCCCGGTTCACGGTGGCGATGAAGCCGAGGTTCTTCGGGTTGCGCGCGATGGTCAGGCCCGGGTAGCGCCGGGACTCGAGCTCGGCGAGATAGCGCCCCACCTCCGGGTCCGGCGAGGCGTCGTCGATGACGATCGCGCGCACCCGCCGGACGCCGAGCTGCGGCAGCAGCGCGGCGAGGCAGAGCCTGAGGTCGGCGAGCCCGTCGTAGACGGGCACGATCGCGCAGACCGGCGGCGGCTGCACGGTGGGGCGCACGACCTCCCCGGGCCCGTAGGCCGCGGTCGCCGCGGCCCCGGGCTGGAAGGCGATCGCCGCGTCCGGCCTCCGGCGCTCGACATCGTGGATCCGCGCCCGGACGGCTTGGCGCCGCGCGAGGCTGAGGGCGGGCCGCTCGGAGCCGCGCCCGTCCGGACCGAGGAGCGCGGCGCGCGCCTCCGCCCGCTCTGCGGCCACCCGGCCGAGGCGGTCGCTGCCGACCCGGCCGACGACCCGGCCGCTGCCCTCGGGTCCCGCCACCAGCAGGCTGCCGGGCTCGACCGGCTCCTCGAAGGCGAAGCTCGCCCAGTCGCGCCCGAAGGCGGCCCGGAGGTCGGCGCGCGCGTGCGTGGTGGTGCTGGCGCGGGTGATCCCGTCCGTGACGATGCGCAGCGTCGTCGGCGCGTCGTCGGCGGAGCGGTCGAAATACCAGCCGGAGAGGCCGTCCGGCCCCGCCGTCTCGATGTGGAATTTCGGCCGCGCCCGCCAGGGCCCGAGATCGAGCAGGGTCTCGCCCGCGCGCACGCCGAGCCGGTGCTCGCTGCCGTCGAGCACGCGCGGCGGCAGCGGCAGGCGGAAGCCGTTCCAGCCACCCTGCCCGCCCGGCATCAGGAAGCGCCGGAAGCGGTCGAGCACGACCGGCTCCCCGGCCTCGCCGTCGATCACGAGTTGCACCCGCGGCACGTCGCAGGGGAAGAGCGGCGAGACCCAGCCCTCCAGGCCGTGATCGCGCACGCCCGCGATCCGGCCGGCGTAGAGGCCGGGCCCCAGGGTGAAGCGCTGCCGCCGCGTCCGGCCGCCGACCTCGACGCTCAGGGTGCAGGAGCCGGCCCCGTCGGCCGCGAGCGGCGCGACGAGGAGCGTCGCCCCCGGCTCGGCGAACACCTGCACGCCCTCGACCGGGCGCTCGGGCGCCTCACCCGTCCGCGCGGCGATCCGCACGGCGTCCGGCGCAACGCCCGGTTCGAGCGCCACCGCGACGCCGCCGTCGAAGGGGGTGAACCATGCGACCGGGCCGGAGGGGCGGCGCAGCCAGCGCGTGCCATCCGTGCCCAGCCGCTTCAGCTGCTTGAGAAGATCCAAGATCCGCGCGGCTCCAACCCCTCGGCGTCCCGGCCGGGCGCCGCTCCTCATAACGGTTCCGATCTGCGCGCGAAACGCCGCCCTCGCGACGCGGGCGAGCCGGCACCATATCCGCGAAGCTCCCCGTCTGGCTCAGGTCCCCCGCGTGCTCAGGATCGCCGTTCTCGCGCTCGTCCTCCTCTATCTCCTGCCCATCGGCATCTCGGCCCTGCTCTACGCCGCCCGCGCGCGCGGCGACTGGCGCGCGGCCGACCGCTCCAGCGCCGGCCTCCTGCCCGAGCCGCGCGCGCACCGTCCGGCACTGGTTCGGGTCTTCTCGGCCCGCACGGTGAGCTGGCGCGGAATCCTGGCGACCCATGCCTGGATCGTGGTGAAGGAGGAGGGCGCGGGCACCTACAGCCGCTTCGACTACACCGCCTGGGGCCGGCCGATCTGGGTGGACCGCTTCGTGCCGGACGGGCGCTGGTTCGGCAGCGTGCCCGAGACCGTGGTCGGCCTCGATGGCGCGGAGGCCGCGGCGGCGATCCCGCGCATCCGCGCGGTGATCGCGGGCTACCGCTACGCCGCGCCCGGCGACTACACGGTCTGGCCGGGCCCGAACTCGAACACCTTCGTGGCCGCCGTGATGGCGGCGGTCCCCGGGATCCGGGCCGGCCTGCCGGCCACCGCCATCGGCAAGGACTTTCCCTACGACGGGCGCTGGTTCGGCACCACGCCCTCCCGCACCGGCCTGCGGCTCAATCTCGGCGGCTATCTCGGCCTCACCCTCGGCTGGGTGGAGGGGGTGGAGCTGAACATCCTCGGCGCCGTGGCGGGGCTCGACCTGCGCCGCCCGGCGGTGAAGCTGCCGGCGCTCGGCCGCGTCGGGTTCTGAACCGGGGCCGCCCCTGCCCCGGACGCCCGCTGGTTGATCGGTTCGGCCGCACGCGGTGAACCGCGCCGTGCCCCCTCTCCCATAGGGAGAGGGTTGGGGTGAGGGGTATGACCTCACAGAATCGAGCACGCCATCGACGCGCGTTCAGGGTGAGCCTCGGCTTGCAGCCTCATACCCCTCACCCGGCTTTCTGCGAAAGCAGACCTCTCCCTACGGGAGAGGGGACCCGCGCTTCATCCTGCGGCGATGCGTTCGACCGAACCCATCAACCGGAAACGGCATCGGGCAGGCGTCCGGGAAAAGGCCTGAGCGTCGGTTGCGAGGATCGGAGACACCGACGGCGGGCGGGGCCGGCCCTCCCTGACGGGCCCCGACGGCGAAGCCTGGTGCGCCGCCACACCGCGGACGCGTCGCGCACGCGGCAAGACATACGGGCGAAACCCGGCCGGCCCAGAGCCCGCCGCGTCAGCGAGCGCGGAAGGCTATCCGATGGTCGTCGCCCACCTGTTCCGAATCCTCAGCGCGGTCCTGTTCGCCGCGGCGCTGGTCGTCGCCCCGCTCGCGAACCCGCTCCTCGCCTCGGCCTGCCTGATCCTGGGCGGCGCCCTCGCGGCCTGGCGGGGCGCTGCCGACCTCGGCCTCCTCGCGGGGGCTATCGGCCTCGCGCGGGGCGTGGCGGTCCGCGACCGGGCCTGAGGGGCCTTTCCGCGCCGATCGCCTACCCGCCCCGGCGCAGCACCGGGCAAGCCTCGCCGGCGAAGGGCCCGAGGATGACGTCGCCCTGGTTCGGGTTGTTCACGGTGAACGGCGCCGTGCCCTGCAGGCCCCAGAAGCCCTTGCCCATCTGCGGCCGGAACCAGGGATCGCCGAAATCGATGAAGCAGCGGTCCTGCACGGCCACGTAGGCGAAGCTCGCCTGCGCCACGGGCCCGCCCGCGGTCGCGTCGCCGCAATATGCCGCGAGGCTGATCGTGCCCGGGCGCTCCAGCCGCAGGGGCACCGATCGGCCGGGCAGGATCGTCACCGACGGCCCGCCGTCGCGGCTCGCAACCAGCACGAGGGCCGAGCGGTTGTAGACCCGCCGCAGGCAGCCGGCCGCCGCCTCGGCGCTCCAAGAGCCCGCGAGGATCGCCGCAGCCGCCAGCGCGGCACTCCGTCTCCACTGCATCATGGTTGCCGAGATCCTCACGCGACCGGCCCTCCGGCGGAGGGCGCCTGCCGGAGGTGATAGCGCGTCGCGGGCCGCCGCCAAGCCTGACCCGCGCCCCTTCTGCGGCCTGTGGTTGCGTTCGGCCCCGCCGCGATAGCGGTGGACGGCACATCGCCCGTGCTTGACCGGCCCGCCGCCCGACCGCATCGAAAGAACGAAAGACGAACCTACCGACACGGACGCGAGTCCAGGATGCTGCCCGAACCGGATACGAATCCGCATCCGCGCAAGATCATCCACATCGACATGGACGCCTTCTACGCCTCCGTCGAGCAGCGCGACGACCCCGCCCTGCGCGGTCGCCCGGTCGCGGTCGGCGGCTCGCGCGAGCGCGGCGTGGTGGCGGCGGCGAGCTACGAGGCCCGCGTCTTCGGGGTGCGCTCGGCCATGCCCTCGGTGACCGCGCGGCGGCGCTGCCCGGACCTCGTCTTTGTCAAGCCGCGCTTCGAGGTCTACCGGGCGATCTCGGAGGAGATCCGGGCGATCTTCGCCGAGCACACCGCGATCATCGAGCCGGTCGCCCTCGACGAGGCCTATCTCGACGTCACCGAGAACCTGCAGGGCCTGCCGAGCGCGACCGCGGTGGCGCGGGCGATCCGGGCGGCGATCTTGGAGCGCACCGGCCTCGTGGCATCGGCGGGCGTCTCCTACAACAAGTTCCTGGCCAAGGTCGCCTCGGACCACCGCAAGCCCGACGCGCTCTTCGTGATCACCCCCGCGATGGGCCCGTCCTTCGTCGAGACCCTGAGCATCGGCCGCTTCCACGGGGTCGGGCCGGTCACCGAGGCACGGATGCGCGCGCTCGGCATCGAGACGGGCCGAGACCTGCGCGAGCGCCCGCTGGAGGAGCTGACCGCGCATTTCGGCAGCGCGGCCGCCTACTACCACGCGGTCGCGCGCGGGATCGACGAGCGGCCGGTGCGGGCGCACCGCGTGCGCAAGTCGATCGGCGCCGAGACCACCTTCGGGGACGACACCGCCGACCGGACCGTGCTGGCCGAGCGGCTCGCGCCGATAATCGACCGGGTCTGGCAGGCGAGCGTGGCCAAGGGCGTGCGGGGGCGGACCGTCACCCTCAAGCTGAAGCTCTCCGATTTCACGCTGATGACGCGGGCCCGCTCGGGGCCGGCGCCCGTCGGCGACAGGAGCGGGCTGGAGCGCGCCGCGCTCGCGCTGCTCGACGAGGCGATGCCGCTCCGGCGCAGCGCGCGGCTCATCGGGCTCAGCCTCTCCGGCCTCGGTGAGGCGGATGCGGCGGGACCGGTGCAGCTCGGTCTCGAGATCTGACGTTATACAACCGAAGTTCGCATCTTCGACCATTACGACGATCACAGGATGTGTGCTACGAATTAACACACGTGAATTTCTCGACGGCTGCACGGATCGAAAGATCCGTGCGCTGGTCTCTTCGAGGGACGGGATGCCGCGACATTTTCTCAGGAAGCTCGAGCTGTTCACGCGCCTGTCCGCGGCCGACCGGCAGGCGCTCGAGGGCGTGGTCGGCGAGAAGCTGCGCCGCGTCGGGCCGCGCGAGGACATCGTCCGCGAGGGCGACAGCGCGAGCCACGTCAGCCTGATCCTCGACGGGTGGGCCTGTCGCTACAAGCAGCTGGAGGACGGCAGGCGCCAGATCGTCGCCTTCTTCCTGCCGGGCGACCTGTGCGACACGTTCATCGACGTGCTGCGCGAGATGGACCAATCCATCGGCACGCTCACCCCGGTGACCTTCGCGGAGATCTCGCGGGACACCCTCGGCGCGGTCGCGGCGCGCCACCCGCGCATCATGCAGGCCCTGTGGTGGGACACGCTGGTCTCGGCCTCGATCCAGCGGGAATGGACGGTCAACCTCGGCCAGCGCTCCGCGACCGAGCGGCTCGGACACCTCCTGTGCGAGGTGTTCATCCGGCTGCAGGGCGTCGGGCTGACGGAGGGCGACCACTGCGTGCTGCCGACGACGCAGGCCGACCTCGCCGACGCGATGGGCCTCTCCACGGTGCACATCAACCGGACCCTTCAGGAGTTGCGCGGCTCGGGCCTGATCGTTCTGAAGGGGCGCAACCTGACGATCCCCGACCTTGCGGCGCTGCAGGCCGCCTCGCTGTTCACCCCGAACTACCTCCATCTCGACCATGTCGGGCGTCACCTCGACGCCGTTGAACCCCTCGCCGTCTAATCGGTTACGGTCTGTGCGGACCGCCTGATCCCGACCGGCTCGCGCTGCCGACGCTGCGATCCATGAGTGACCGGACCAACCAACAGACCGAGGACGAGAGCCGCGCGGGGAGCGGCCCGGAGCGGGACGACGGCTTCCGCCTCCTGGTCGAGACGATCCCGCAACTGGTCTGGCGCGCGCGCGCGGACGGCGACTGGGTCTGGTCCAGCCGGCAATGGCAGGATTTCACCGGCCAGAGCGACGGCGCGTCCCGGCACGGCGGCTGGCTCGCGACCGTGCATCCGGACGACCGGGCCCGCACCGAGGCGGCCTGGGCCGGGGCCGAGGCGGAGGGCCGGCTCCGGATCGAGCACCGGCTCCTGCAGGCGGCGACGGGCGGCTACCGCTGGTTCGAGACCCGCGCCCTCCCGGCCCGCGACGCCGACGGGCGGGTCAGGGAATGGTTCGGAACCGCCACGGACATCCACGACCTGAAGACGCTCCAAGAGCAGCAGGCCCATCTCCTCGCCGAGCTGCAGCACCGGGTCCGCAACACGCTGGCGACGGTCCGCGCGATCGCCCGGCGCTCCGCCGAGACGAGCGACAGCGTCGAGGACTACGCCATGCATCTCGACGGCCGGCTGAACGCCGTCTCGCGGGTGCAGAGCGCGATCATCCGCAACCCGCTGGGCGACCTCAGCCTGTCCCTGCTGGTCGCCGACGAACTCTTCGCCTACCACGCCCACGAGGGCACGGATTTCACGATGACCGGCCCCCCGGTCCAGATTCCGGCCCGCGCGGCGGAGCGGCTCGCCCTTGCCCTGCACGAACTCGCCACCAACGCGGTCAAGTTCGGCGCGCTCGCGCAGGGGGACGGCGCGATCACGATCGCGTGGACCCTCGAGGAGCGCGGGACGGGACGGGCCCTGGTCCTCGACTGGACCGAGAGCGGCCTCACGCTGGGCGGCCCCGAGAGCCGGCGCTACGGCTTCGGCATGGACGTGCTGGAGCGCATGTTGCCGCACGACCTGCGGGCGGAGGTCGTCGTCGCCTTCCGCGGCGACGGTTTGACCTGCCGCATCGTGATGCCGCTCTGCGGTGCCGCGCAGGCTGCCGCGGCACGGCCGCACGCCTGAGGACGACGGCTGGAGGGAGCCCCCCTCATCCCTGCCCTTGCACGCCCCTCCATCGCCCCTTGTCCGGGACGCGCCGGGGCTCCGGCCGCGCCATCGTTTCGCCTTGCGGGCATGGCCCGAAGGGTCCACTGTCCGCCCGACCTCGCGCCGCCTCCGGGTTCCCGGTCGCGGCGCCCCAGGAGCCGCGACCCTTGTTCATGCTCGACCGACGCGTCCGCCGCACCGTCCCGGTGCTCGCCCTCGCCCTCGCCGCCGGGCTCACACCCGCCGTCCAGGCCGCGCAGCCGCGCGAATCCGCGCCCGTCACCGAGTACGAACCCGCCGAATCCCTCGAGGGCAACTTCCTGGCCGCCTACATCGCGGGCGCGGCCCGCGACACCGGCGCGGCCGCCACCTACTACCGCGAGGCGATGAAGGCCGACCCGCGCAACGCGGAACTCCTCGAGCGCGCCTTCATCTCGATGCTGGCCGACGGCGCCCTGCCGGACGCCTTCCGGGCGGCCGAGCGCCTGACGAACCGCGACGGCGCCAACGGGCTCGCCAACCTCGCGCTGGGCGTGCGCCAGATCAAGGCGAGCCAGTGGTCGGCCGCCCGCCAGAACTTCGCCCGCAGCGGCCGGGGCGCGGCCGCCGACCTCACCGCGACGCTGCTCACCGCCTGGGCCTTCGCGGGCGCGGGCGACGGCAAGAAGGCGCTGGAGACGGTCGGCCGCCTGCGGGGCGAGCGCTACTACAACACCTTCCGCGACTACCACGCGGGGCTGATCGCCTCGGTCGTCGGCGACCAGGCCGAGGCCGAACGCCGCCTGAAGGCCGCCTACGAGGCCGACCGGAACACCCTGCGGGTTGTCGACGCCTACGCGCGCCAGCAGGCGGCCGCCGGCCGCACCGACGTGGCGATCCAGGCCTATACCGACTTTGACAGCCTGATGCCGCGCCACCCGATCGTGCGCGACGCCCTCGACAAGCTGAAGGCCGGCAAGCCGCTGGGCCGCCTGATCACCACCGCCCAGGAGGGCGCGGGCGAGGTGCTGTACGGCCTCGGCTCGGCGGGCTCCACCCAAGGGGACGAGCTGCCCGCGGTGATCTATCTCCGCCTCGCGCTCTACCTCGCCCCCGAGCACGGCCTCGCCCGGCTGACGCTCGCCGACCTTCTCGACCGGATGAAGCAGGTCGAGAAGGCCAACGAGGCCTACGCGCAGATCCCGGCCTCCTCGCCGCTCAAGCTCAACGCCGACATCCAGGTCGGCCTGAACCTCGAGCAGATGGGCCGGGGTGACGAGGCGCTGGCCCATCTCGACGCCGTGATGAAGGCGCACCCCGACGACATCGACGTGGTGACGGCGCTCGGCAACGTGCAGCGCTCGCGCAAGAAGTACGCCGAGGCCGCCGAGACCTACTCGAAGGCGATCGCCCTGATCGGCGACCGGCCGGTGCAGAACTACTGGACGACCTACTACTTCCGCGGCACCGCCTACGAGCGGGCCAAGCAATGGCCCAAGGCCGAGGCCGACCTGAAGAAGGCGCTGGAGCTGGTGCCGGCGAGCCAGCCCGCCGCCCGCGCCCAGGTGCTGAACTATCTCGGCTATTCCTGGGTCGATCAGAAGATCAACATCGACGAGGCCTTCAAGCTCCTCAAGCAGGCCGCCGAGGCCAGCCCGCGCGACGGCATGATCGTCGACAGCCTGGGCTGGGCCTATTACCGCCTCGGCCGCTGGGACGACGCGGTGCGCGAGCTGGAGAAGGCCGTCGAGCTGAAGCCCGGCGACCCGACGATCAACGACCACCTGGGCGATGCCTACTGGCGCGCGGGACGGCGCCTCGAGGGCAAGTTCCAGTGGCAGCACGCCAAGGACCTGAACCCCGAGCCGGACGACCTCGCCCAGATCAACGACAAGCTGAAGAACGGCCTGCCGGACATCGAGAAGCCGACCGCGACCGCCGAGAACCCGCCGGCCCCGGTGGCCGCCCCGCACAACCCGGAGAACCCGGAACTGCCCAAGGGCGCGCCCCAGCCGAGCGAGCCCCCGGGCGCCGCCGACAAGAAGACGGGCGGCTAGACGCGGCCCGCTCCGGCGCCCCGCGGCGGGCAGGCCCGGCCGGCACCTTGCCCGGATCGGGTCGGCCCCGTAAGGCCTGCCCGTCCCGTCCCGTTCCGGAGCGCCCGTGCCCGTTCTCACCACCCGCGCCCCGGCCAAGATCAACCTGACCCTGCACGTCCTCGGCCGCCGGCCCGGGGACGGCTACCACGTGCTGGAGAGCCTCGTGGCCTTCGCGGGCGCGGCGGATCTCCTCGGCCTCGCGCCCGGCCCGGAACTCGGCCTCGCGGTGAGCGGGCCGACCGCCGGGCCCGCCGGGCCCGACGAGGACAACCTCGTCCTGCGCGCCGCCCGCCACCTGCGCGACCGGGTGCCGGCGCTGCGGGTCGGAGCCTTCCGGCTCGTCAAGCGGCTGCCGGTGGCGGCCGGGATCGGCGGGGGCTCGTCGGACGCCGCCGCGGGCCTGCGCCTCCTCGCCCGCCTGAACGACCTCCCCCTCGACCACCCGGCCGTCGTCGCCTCCGCCCGCGCGACGGGCGCGGACGTGCCGGTCTGCCTGGAGCCGCGCGCCCGGATGATGCGGGGTGCGGGCGAGCAGGTCGGGCCGGCGCTCGGCCTCGCCCCGCTGCCCGCCGTGCTCATCAATCCCGGCGTGCCGGTGCCCACCGCGCCCGTGTTCCGGGCGCTCGGCCTGAAGGTCGGCGACGATCTGCCCGGCGGCGCCCATCCGGAGATCGCGCGGGACCTCGCCGGCCCGGAACTGCTGGCGCGGATCGCGCCGGCCCGCAACGACCTGGAGGCGCCGGCGCTCACGGTGGCCCCGGTCGTCGGGGACGCGCTGGCGGCGCTGCGCGCGCAGGACGGCTGCCGGCTCGCCCGGATGTCGGGCTCGGGTGCTACGGTCTTCGCGATCTTCGCCGACCGTCGCACGGCCACGCGCGCCGCCCGCAGGCTGCGGGCGGCCAATTCGGGCTGGTGGGTGAGCGCGTCCTACCTGCGGTAAGGGGGGCAAGCCTTCGGCGACGGGGCATCTTCCGCGCCGACGCGGTCGGATGAACCACCGCCCTTTCCCGGACGCCCGGGACGAGGGCCGACGGCGAGCCGGGACAGGGCGGGCAAGGGTCGCGCAGCGGCCCGGTCGTCACCCCCGGCGCGGCATGCGGACGCTTCGCGCCGCGCCCCACTCAATGCGCGCGGGCGATGCAGAAATCGATCGCTTCGAGCAGGGCGTCCTTGGTCCGGCCCGGGGCGAAGGGTGCCAGGGCCTCGCGGGCCAGCGCCCCGTACTGCCGGGCGCGCTCGACGGTCTCGGCCAGGACGCCGCGCCGGTGCAGGATGGCGCGGGCCTCTTCGAGGTCGCCCTCGCGGATCTCGCCGTCCTGCAGGGTCCGGCGCCAGAAGGCGCGCTCCGCCTCGCTGCCGTGCCGGAAGGCCAGCACGATCGGCAGGGTGATCTTGCCCTCGCGGAAGTCGTCGCCGACGTTCTTGCCCAGCGCGTCGGAGGTGCCGCCGTAATCGAGCGCGTCGTCGATGAGCTGGAAGGCGATGCCGAGATTCATGCCGTAGGCGCGGCAGGCGTCCTGCTCGTCCTGCGGGCGCTCGGCCAGCACCGGCCCGACCTCGCAGGCGGCGGCGAAGAGTTCCGCGGTCTTGCCGCGGATGACGGCGAGGTAGTCCTCCTCCGTCGTCTCGGTGTTCTTGGCCGCGGTGAGCTGCATCACCTCGCCCTCGGCGATCACGGTGGCGGCGGCCGAGAGGATGTCGAGGGCCTTGAGCGAGCCGACCTCGACCATCATGCGGAAGGCCTGGCCGAGCAGGAAGTCGCCCACCAGCACGCTGGCCTCGTTGCCCCACTTGATGCGGGCGGCGATCCGTCCGCGCCGCATGTCGCTCTCGTCCACCACGTCGTCGTGGAGCAGGGTCGCGGTGTGCATGAACTCGACGCTGGCGGCGAGCTTCACGGCGCCCTCCCCGCCCGCGTAGCCGCAGAGGTCCGCGCAGGCGAGCGTGAGGATCGGCCGCAGGCGCTTGCCGCCGGACGAGATCAAGTGGTTGGCCACCTCCGGGATCATCGCCACCTCGGATCCCGTGCGCGACAGGATCGTCGTGTTGACGCGCGCCATGCCGTCGGCGACGAGCGCGACGAGATCGTTCAGGCTCGCCTCCGCCTCGGAGGGGCCTTTCTCCACGGGAACCACGACACCCAAGGTCCGATGCCTCCAGACCGTCCGGCCGCGACAGGCGGCTCCGCCCCCCTTCGCACGCGGCTCTCCGCACCGCAACATGCGCCGGCGCGCGCGATGGGACGGAAGGTGATATGGTCCCGTACATGCGCGATGCCCCCGCGACCGATGCGCCGGGCCGCGCGGGCGGCCCCCCCGTGAGCGCGGAGGTGAGCGCGGAGCCCGACAGCCTGTTCGGCGGGCGCCTGCGCCTGTTCCAGCCCGCGCGCGGCGCGCACCGGGCCGGGACCGACGCGGTGCTGCTCGCACGCCTGCTCGAGCCCCCCCCGGGCGCCCGGATCTGCGACCTCGGCGCGGGAAGCGGCGCGGTCGGCCTCGCCTACGGGCTCGGGGGCGCCCGGGCGACGCTGGTCGAGCGCGAGCCCGAGATGGCGGCGCTGGCGCGCCGGAACGCCGCCCTCAACGGTGTCGAGGCCGCCGTGATCGAGACGGACCTGCTGGCCTCCGCCGCGGCGCGGCGCGCGGCCGGCCTCGAACCGGAGAGCCAGGACGTCGTCGTCACCAACCCGCCCTTCTTCGAGGGTGGAAGCCAGCCGTCGCGCAGGCTCACGCCCAACGCCCTGCGGGGGGCGGCCCACGATTTCGGGCCGGGCGACCTCGACACCTGGATCCGCACCGCCGCCTGGCTCCTGCGCCCCGGCGGCCAGCTCGGCCTGATCCACCGGGCCGACGCCCTGCCG
This sequence comes from Methylobacterium hispanicum, assembly GCF_022179285.1. Taxonomy (GTDB): domain Bacteria; phylum Pseudomonadota; class Alphaproteobacteria; order Rhizobiales; family Beijerinckiaceae; genus Methylobacterium; species Methylobacterium hispanicum. The sequence goes on from NZ_BPQO01000012.1 coordinate 144,834, forward strand.
TCCTGCCTCGCGGCGCTCGGGCGGCGCTTCGGCGGGATCAGCGTCCGCCCGGTCCACGCCCGGCCGGCCCGGCCGGCGATCCGGATCCTGGTCCGGGCCCTCAAGGGCAGCCGCGCGCCCTTCGGCCTGCTGCCGCCCCTGGTCCTGCAGGGGGCGGATGGCGTGCCGACGCCCGAATCCGTCGCCCTGCACGGTGTCGGGTCCTGGCCGCACGACGATCCGGGCGCCCGGCCAACCCGCGAACGATGATCCCTGCCGCGGGACCGGATTTTTCCGGGCCCATCGATTGTTTCAGGCGCACGAGAATGACAATCCTCCCATGCCTTCGATATGATGATCGCCGTTTTGCAACCAGAGATCAGATCGCGAATGCCACGCTACTTCTTCGATACGTACGACGGCACCGTGATCTTCGACGATGAAGGGCGTCTGCTACCGGATCTCACGAGCGCGCGGCTCGCGGCGCGGCATCTCCTGGAGGAACTGGTTCGGCACGCCTCGCCCGATCGCGCGGAGAGCCGGTTCCGGGCCGACATCCGCGACGAGGCCGGCCGGGTCATCTGCACGGCGACCCTGGTCCTGGCCTACGGGGGCGCCTGACGCGACGGGCGGCTTTTCGCCCCGCCCCCGCGCCGAAACCTTGCCGTCGCGACGGCACCGACCACCTGCCTTGCGGCCCGCATCCATTCCAACCCCGGCCCCGATCCATGCCCCTCGCGTTCCCGGCGTTCCTGCACCCCCTCCTGCCCGCCCGGTTCCGGACGCGGCCCAAGCGGGTCGCGGTGGTGCGCCTCAGCGGCGTGATCGGGGCGGTCTCGCCGATCCGGCGCGGCCTCTCGATCGCGGCGGTTGCGGGAAGCCTGGAGCAGGCGTTCGGGCTCAAGGGCGTGGCGGCGGTCGCGATCGTGGTGAACTCGCCGGGCGGCTCGCCCGCGCAATCCCACCTCATCCACCGCCGCATCCGGGCGCTCGCGGAGGAGAAGCGGGTTCCGGTCCTGGCCTTCGTGGAGGATGCGGCGGCGTCGGGCGGCTACATGATCGCCTGCGCGGCCGACGAGATCGTGGCAGACCCGACCTCGGTCGTCGGCTCCATCGGCGTGGTCTCGGCCGGCTTCGGCTTCGATCGCCTGATCGAGCGCATCGGCGTCGAGCGCCGCGTGCACACGCAGGGCGAGGCGAAGGCGATGCTCGACCCGTTCCGGCCCGAGGACCCGGCCGACGTGGCGCGGCTGAAGGCGCTCCAGGCCGACGTGCAGACGGTGTTCACCGACCTCGTCCGCTCACGGCGCCCGAACCTGAAGCCCGGCGAGGACCTGTTCACCGGCGCGGTCTGGACGGGGCGCAGCGCCCTCGAACTCGGGCTGGTGGACGGGCTGGGTGACGTCCGCTCCACCCTGCGGGCCCGCTTCGGCGACGATGTGGAGATCCGCATGATCGCGGAGGCGCGCGGCTCCTTCGTCGCGCGCCTGCTGCGTCGGGCGGCGCCCGGCGGCACCGGCCTCGCGGACGAGGCGATCGGCGCCATCGCGGAGCGCGCCGCCTGGGCGAGGCTCGGACTCTAGGTCCCGGAATCCCGAAGGGTGGGCCACCGTTCGGCGGGGTCTCGGGGCAGAGCCCCGCGCCGGGTCAGCGCGTGAGGCAGGCCGCGCTCGGCGTGCCGTAGCCGCTGTAGACCACCCGGACCTTGCGGTTGCACGTCTCGGGGGCCGGCGCCACGGCCGCGACCTCGACCGGCATCGTGGCCACGGGGAGCGCCACGGCGGTGGCCTCCTCGGAGGTGGCGAGCGCCTTCGTGCCGGACATCACCAGCGGGGTCGCGACCAGGGAGGCGGCGAAGAGAGCGGCGACGAGGGTGAGATCCTTGCGCATGACTGAGTTTCCAAGGTGTCCGGCGGCTTTCCGGGGCGCCCGTCCCATCATGTCCAGTAAACGTGGCCGTGGGCTTGGCAGTTCCCGCCTCCGGCCCGGTTTGCGCCACATTCCGGCCACGCTTCGGTGTGGGCCCGCACCCGGCGCCCTTCGCTTGACACCCCGCCCCGCGAGCCTAAACGCTGCCCGCCCCTCCCCGCCGCGATGCAGCAAGATGTCAGACGCCGATCTCGCGCCCACCCGCTCGTTCCAGGGCCTGATCCTGACGCTCCAGCGCTTCTGGGCGGCCAAGGGCTGCGTCATCCTGCAGCCCTACGACATGGAGGTCGGCGCGGGCACCTTCCATCCGGCCACCACGCTGCGCGCCCTGGGGCCCAAGCCCTGGAAGGCCGCCTATGTGCAGCCCTCGCGCCGCCCGAAGGACGGGCGCTACGGCGAGAACCCGAACCGGCTGCAGCACTACTATCAGTTCCAGGTCATCCTGAAGCCGAACCCGCCGAACCTGCAGGAACTCTACCTCGAATCGCTCGCGGCGATCGGCGTGGACCTCAAGCTCCACGACATCCGCTTCGTCGAGGACGACTGGGAGAGCCCGACGCTCGGCGCCTGGGGCCTCGGCTGGGAGTGCTGGTGCGACGGGATGGAGGTGAGCCAGTTCACCTACTTCCAGCAGGTGGCGGGCTTCGAGTGCGCGCCGGTCGCGGGCGAGCTGACCTACGGCCTCGAGCGGCTGGCCATGTACGTCCAGGGCGTCGAGAACGTCTACGACCTCAACTTCAACGGGGGCGAGGGCGCGGACAAGGTCACGTACGGCGACGTCTTCCTGCAGGCCGAGCAGGAATACTCGCGCCACAATTTCGAGGCCTCCGATTCGGCGATGCTGTTCCGGCAGTTCACCGACGCCGAGAAGGCCTGCCGCGCCTACCTCGCGGCCGGCGAGCCGGAGCAGGAGGGTGCGCGCCACCGCATCGTGCAGCCGGCCTACGACCAGTGCATCAAGGCGAGCCACGTCTTCAACCTGCTCGACGCCCGGGGCGTGATCTCGGTGACAGAGCGACAGAGCTACATCCTGCGGGTGCGCGAGCTCGCCAAGGCCTGCGGCGCGGCCTGGCTCAGGACCGAGGCCGGCGGCCACGCCGCCGCCTGACGCCCGCCACCCGATCCGACATTCCCGCGCCGCCGGACCCGATCCCATGCCCGACCTGCTCCTCGAACTCCGCTCGGAAGAGATCCCCGCCCGCATGCAGCGGCGGGCGGCTGAGGATCTGAAGAAGCTCGTCACCGACGCGCTGGTGGAGCGCGGCTTCCTCTACGAGGGCGCCAAGGCCTTCGCGACGCCGCGCCGGCTTGCGCTGCACGTCGCCGGGCTGCCGGCCCGCGGCGAGGCCGTGCGCGAGGAGCGCCGCGGCCCGCGCGTCGGCGCGCCCGAGGCCGCGGTGCAGGGCTTTCTGAAGGGCGCCGGTCTGACCTCGCTCGACCAGGCCAGAACGGTCACGGACCCGAAAAAGGGTGAATTCTACCTCGCGGTGATCGAGCGGGAGGGCCGCGAGACGCTCGACGTGCTGGCCGAGATCCTGCCGCAGATCGTCCGGAGCTTCCCCTGGCCGAAATCGATGCGCTGGGGCGCGGCCTCCGCGCAGCCCGGATCCTTGCGCTGGGTGCGCCCGCTGCAATCGATCGTCGCCACCTTCGGGCCCGAGACCGAATCGACCGAGGTCGTGCCGTTCTCGGTTGACGGGATCGCGGCCGGCACCACCACCTACGGCCACCGCTTCCTGGCACCCGAGGCGATCGAGGTGCGCCGCTTCGACGACTACGTGCAGGCGCTGGAGCGCGCCAAGGTCGTGCTCGACGCCGACCGGCGCAAGGACATCATCCTGCACGACGCCCGCGACCTCGCCTTCGCGCAGGGTCTCGACCTCGTGGAGGACGAGGGCCTGCTGGAGGAGGTCGCCGGCCTCGTCGAGTGGCCCGTGACCCTGATGGGCCGCTTCGAGGAGAGCTTCCTCGATATCCCCGCCGAGGCGATCCGCGCCACGATCCGGGCGAACCAGAAGTGCTTCGTGCTGCGCAAGTCCGGCAGCGAAGCTCTGGCGCCGGCCTTCATCCTGGTCTCGAACCTGGAGGCCAGCGACGGCGGTCAGGCCATCACAGCCGGCAACGGCCGCGTGGTGCGGGCGCGGCTGTCGGACGCGAAGTTCTTCTGGGAGACCGACAAGGCGGTGCGGTTGGAGGACCAACTGCCGAAGCTCGACAGCATCGTCTTCCACGAGAAGCTCGGGACGCAGGGTGAGCGGATCGCGCGCATCGCCGCGCTCGCGCGGGAGATCGCGCCGCTGGTCGGAGCCGATCCGGATCTGTCTGAGCGCGCCGCACGGCTCGCGAAGGCCGATCTCGTCACCGAGATGGTCGGTGAGTTTCCTGAGCTTCAAGGACTGATGGGGCGCAAATACGCGGCGTTGCAGGGTGAAGACCCGAGCGTCGCGGCGGCGATTGAAGAGCACTACAAGCCGCTGGGGCCGTCCGATCAGGTGCCGAACGATCCGGTGTCAGTCGCGGTGGCGCTCGCCGACAAGCTCGACACGCTGGTCGGATTTTGGGCGATCGACGAGAAGCCGACGGGGAGCAAAGATCCGTTCGCGCTGCGGCGGGCAGCGCTTGGCGTTATCCGCCACGCTTTGGTAGGCCATCGGCTACGTCTGGTAGATCTATTCGAAGGCCATCTGGCTCGTGTTTTTGATTCAATACAAAAAGCTTACCTCGCAAGCCAGCCTCCCGGCTTCACGACCTATGCTCGGCTCTCAGTAGGCGGCGGCGAATGGCTAGGTAGGAAGATTGGGCCTGAGTCTATCGGTCTCCTCGCCTTCTTCGCCGACCGCCTCAAAGTCTACCTCCGCGACCAGGGCGCCCGGCACGACCTGATCGACGCCGTCTTCGCCCTGCCCGGCCAGGACGACCTGCTGATGGTGGTCCGCCGCGTCGAGGCGCTCGGCACGTTCCTCGACACCGAGGACGGAAAGAACCTGCTCGCCGGCTACAAGCGCGCGGCCAACATCCTGCGCATCGAGGAGAAGAAGGACGGCCGCGCCTACGATTCCGAGCCGGATGCCGGGCTGATCGCGTCGTCCGGCCAGCCGGAGGAGCGGGCGCTGCACGAGGCGCTCGGCGTCGCGCGCGCCGAAGCCTCCTCGGCGGTCGGCGCCGAGGATTTCGAGGGTGCGATGCGGGCGCTCTCGCGGCTGCGCGCGCCGGTCGATGCCTTCTTCGACGAGGTCACGGTGAACGCCGAGGATCCGGCTCTGCGGGCCAACCGCCTCGCGCTCTTGAACGCGCTGCGCGCCGCCACGCGGGAGGTGGCGGACTTCTCGCGCATCGAGGGCTGAGGGGCAGGCCCTCCGGTGCGGTTCAGACTCGACGCGCCCCCTCTCCCATAGGGAGAGGGTTGGGGTGAGGGGTATGACGCACCAGAACTGCGCACGCCTTCGACGCGCGTTCAGATCGAGACATACTCGGCAGCCTCATACCCCTCACCCTGTCCCTCTCCCTATGGGAGAGGGGACCCGCGCGTCCGCGAACAGGCGTGGTAATTCCGTAGCGCGTCGGGAGACGCGCTCCCGCCCCTACTTGCACTCCTCACGCGCCCGCTTCATCGCGTCGGCGAAGCCGGCCAGCGCGTACTCGTCGGCGGTCGGGTTGCCGCGCATCGAGGTCGTGCGGACCGTGAGCTTCGGGGTGCGGCCGCTCATCTCGGTGACCACCCGGGTTTCCTCGGCCGGGTTCTGCAGCCAGGCGTTGCCGTCCTTGGTCACCAGCCCGTAGCGCGCGGTGCCGATGTTGAGGGAGGGGTCGCTCGGCGCGGCGGCCGCGCCGGCCTTCCCTTGCGCGGCGGCGGGCTTGGCGGGGAAGCCCAGCATCACCGCCACCTCGTTCTGGACGTTCTCGGCCTTGCGCACCGTCACGAACAGGTAGGCGGTGTCGCGCTTGAGGGTGTTGGGCGAACGGGCCTGCGGCTGGGCGATGGCGTAGCAGACGCGCGCCTTGCCCTGACCGTTGGTGAAGACGTTCCAGTCGCCGATCACCGCCACCGGCACCGCCTGCTGCATGCCGGGCGGGGTCGCGGGCTTCTTCTCGCGCCCGCGCCGGCCGCGGCGCGGCGCGGCCTCGTCGGCCTCCTGTGCGTGCGCCGTCCGCATCCCCGCCAGATCGCTCAAGCCGGCCGGCAGCGGCGCGAGGAGAGCGAGGGCTCCGACCGGGAGCAGGCAGAGGGCACGGCGCATCGGCACATCCTGAACAGCATCGTCCGGCACCGCGGCTCCCGCCGGGCGCAGGGTTTAGTGACGCTTGCGCTCAAGGACGGCAAGAGGGGCGGCAGGAGCGAGCGGACGGCAGGCCCCGCCCTCCCCTTCTCAGGCGGCGCGGATCTCGGCCGCGTTGGCGGCCGCCATGGCGGCGACCGGAAGCGCGGGCTCGGAGACCGCGATGGTCACCGCCGGCTCGACCACGATCTCGGCCGCGGCGCGCGGCTGCGGGTCGTTGTAGGGGGTGTTGTAGCCCTTGCGCACGGCGGCCCAAAAGGCCTCGCGCGCGAGGCCCGAGCCCGTGAGAGCGGCATCGATCATCGCGGTCGCGGACGCCGCCATCTCGGGCGCCTCTTCCGGCTTGATCCAACTCTCGACGGGCATGCTGCGATCTCCGATCCACACGGCCGAGCTTATGGCGCAACGGACTTAGCTGAACGGTGAACGCCGGGGCGTTGCGAATGGTTGCGGCGCACAATTCACGCGGGTTTTGCCGCCGCCTCCCCGAGCCGCGCGATCCAGGCCTCGGCCTGTCGGCGAACGTTGTCGGGCGCGGTGCCGCCGTAGCTGGTGCGGCTCGCCACCGAATTCGCGACGCCGAGCACCGCGTAGACCGCGTCGGTGATGCGGGGCTCGGCCGCCTGCATCTCGGGCAGCGTGAGTTCCTCCAGCCCGACGCCCCGGGCCGAGGCCGCGCCGACGAGGCGGCCGGTGACGTGGTGGGCCTGCCGGAAGGGCAGCCCGAGTTCGCGCACCAGCCAGTCGGCGAGGTCGGTGGCGGTGCTGTAGCCGGAACCCGCGGCTTTGCTCAGCACGTCCGCGACGGGCTCAAGGTCGCGCACCATGCCGGTCATCGCGGCGAGGCACAGCGAGAGGGCCTGGAGCGCGTCGAAAGTGCCCTCCTTGTCCTCCTGCATGTCCTTCGAGTAGGCGAGCGGCAGCCCCTTCATCACGATGAGCAGGCCGGTGAGCGCGCCGACGATGCGGCCGGCCTTGGCGCGCACCAGCTCGGCGGCGTCGGGGTTGCGCTTCTGCGGCATGATCGACGAGCCGGTGGTGAAGCCGTCCGAGAGCCGCACGAAGCCGAACTGCGCCGAGGTCCAGACGACCAGCTCCTCGGCGAAGCGCGAGAGATGCACGGCGCAGATCGAGGCGGCGGAGAGCGATTCCAGCGCGAAGTCGCGGTCGGCCACCGAATCGAGGGAGTTCGCGGTCGGGCGGTCGAAGCCGAGCGCGGCGGCGGTCGCGTGCCGATCGATCGGGAAGGAGGTGCCGGCGAGCGCCGCGGCACCGAGCGGGCACTCGTTGAGGCGCGCGCGCGCGTCGCGGAACCGGCCGCGGTCGCGCGCCAGCATCTCCACGTAGGCCAGGCAATGGTGCCCGAAGGTGACGGGCTGGGCCGATTGCAGGTGAGTGAAGCCCGGCATCACGGTCCCGGCATGGGCCAGCGCCTTGTCGGCCAGCGCCCGCTGCAGCTCGGCGGCCTGGGCGTCCAGCGAATCGAGGGTGTCGCGCACCCAGAGCTTCATGTCGGTGGCGACTTGGTCGTTGCGCGAGCGCGCGGTGTGGAGGCGTCCCGCGGCCGGGCCGACGATCTCGGTCAGCCGGCTCTCCACCGACATGTGGATGTCCTCGAGCTCGCGGCGGAACACGAAGCTGCCGGCCTCGATCTCGGCCTGCACGGACTTGAGCCCGGCCTGGATCGCGGCCACATCGTCGGCCGGTAGGATGCCGGCCTCGCCCAGCATCGTCACATGCGCCAGCGAGCCGCGGATGTCCTGGGGCGCGAGGCGCTTGTCGAACCCGATCGAGGCGTTGATCTCCTCCATGATCTCGGCCGGGCCGCTCGCGAAGCGGCCGCCCCACATCCGGTTGCTCATGCTCTCAACGTCCCTTCCGCGCTCACATCAGGACAGGCAAGGCTGATGCCCAGACCCATCGCGCGCCTCGCCATCGGCGCCGGCCTCGTCACGGCCCTCGTCGCTGGGCTTGCCCTATACGGGACGGGCTCCATCACCGGCAACGGGGCGGGGCCCTGCGCCGCCTCGATGCCGGCCCTCGCCCGCGTCGCGCAGACCAGCCGCGGCGACGTCGCGGCTATGCAGGCGCCCGACGGCCCGAAGCCCGCCCCGGACCTCGCCTTCCGGGGGCCGGACGGGACCGAGATGCGGCTCGGGGATCTCCGCGGCAAGCTGCTCCTCGTGAATCTCTGGGCGACGTGGTGCGCCCCCTGCAAGGCCGAGATGCCGGCCCTCGACCGGCTGCAGGCCGCGCTCGGCGGGCCGGACTTCGCGGTGGTGGCGATCAACCTCGACACCCGAAACACGGAGAAGCCGCCCGTGTGGATGCGGGAGAACGGCATCGCGCAGCTCGCCTACTACGCCGATCCCGGTGGGCGGGTGCTGCCGGCCGTGCAGCGCGACACCGGCTCCACCGGCCTCCCGACGACGCTGCTCATCGACGGCGCCGGCTGCACGATCGGCGTGATGAAGGGCCCGGCCGAGTGGTCGGGCGCGGACGCGCGCACGCTGATCCAGGCCGCTTTGGGGCGAAGCTGACCGACGCACCTCCCTCTCCCCTCTGCGGGAGAGGGTGGGCCGGCCGTCAGGTCGGGTCGGGTGAGGGGAGCGACGGTGCCAGATAGCGCTCGGCATCGGCGTTGAGCCTGCGCCGGAAGCTGGGTTCCCCTCACCCGCCCCCTGCTGACGCAGGGCCCCCCTCCCCCGCAGAGGGGGGAGGGAACCGCGTAGAGCCTCAATCCCGCTCCGAGAGCTGGTCGATCAGCCCTTGCATGCCCTGCGGCACCGGAGCGTTCTCCCGGGCATAGAGGGCGCGCAACTGCCGGCCGACCTCCGCGAGGCTGAGCGATCCCTTCACGATCACCCGGTCGGCCTGCGCCTCGAGGCGCGCCTTCTCGGTCTCGGTGATCTCCTTGGCGGTGAGGACGACGACCGGGATGTCGCCGTCCGGCCGGGACCGGAGCGCGCGCAGGAAGGCGAAGCCGTCCATCTCGGGCATCATCAGGTCGAGCAGGATCAGATTCGGGCGCTCCGCGTCGATCCGGGCCAAAGCGGCCCGGCCGTTCTCGGCCTCGTCCACCGCCCAGCCGTCGCGGTGGAGCGTGCGGTGCAGGCGCTCGCGCGCGTCCGCGTCGTCGTCCACCACCAGGACGCGAGCCTCGCGGCCCTCCGGCCGGTAGCGCTCCATCAGGCCTTTCATCCGGTCCCAGTCGATCGGCTTGACGAAGTAGTCGGTGGCACCCAGCGCCTGCCCCAGCCCCTGCTCGGCCACCACCGAGGTCATGATGACGGGGATGCCGGCGAGCTCCGGATCACTGCGCACGGCGTGCAGCACCGCCCAGCCGTCCATGCGCGGCATCTCGACGTCGAGCAGGATCGCGCGCGGCTTCAGGGCGCGGGCGAGCGTCAGCCCGGCCCGGCCGTCGTTGGCAGTGCGGACGTGGAAGCCCTCGCGTTCCAAAAAGCGTCCCAGAAGCTCCCGCGCGGCCGGGTCGTCGTCGACGAGGAGCACGACGTCGTGCTCCTCGTGCGCGCCCGGATGCTCGACCGGCGGTTGCTCCTCGGCCGGCGCGGCGTCTTCGGGGGCGAGCGTGGCCGGCAGGCGGAGGGTGAAGGTCGAACCCACGCCCGGCGCGCTCTCGACCGCGACGTCGCCCCCCATGGTGCGGCAGAAGGCGCGGGTGATCGAGAGCCCCAGCCCCGTGCCGCCGAACTGGCGCGTGGTCGATTCGTCGGCCTGGGAGAAGCGCTCGAACAGGCGCCCGACCTGCTCGGCGGTCATGCCGATGCCGGTGTCGCGGACCGCGAAGGAGAGCCAGTCCGCCTCCCCCTCCCGGTGGCGGCGCACGACGAGCGTGATCGCCCCGTCCTCCGTGAACTTGGCGGCGTTGCCGACGAGGTTCACGAGACACTGGCGGATCTTGGTCTGGTCCTGGTGCATCGTGCCGAGATCCGGCCCGAGATCGAGGTCGAAGCGGTTGCGCTTCTTCTCGACGAGCGCCCCGATGGCGTCCGAGACGTCCGAGACCAGGGCCTCGACCGGGAAGGTCTCGGCCGAGGCGGTCATTCGGCCGGCCTCGATCTTCGAGATGTCGAGGACGTCGTTGATCAGGCTCAGGAGGTGGCGGGCGTTCGCCTCGATCTTGCGCAGGTCCGGCAGCAGCTCGGACTGGCCGACATCCTCCAGCTCCTCCGCCAGCATTTCGGAATAGCCGATCACCGCCGAGAGCGGCGTGCGCAGCTCGTGGCTCATGTTGGCGATGAACTGGCTCTTGGCCCGGTTGGCGGCCTCGGCCGATTGCCGGGCGCGCTCGATCTCGGCCTCGGCCTCCTTGCGGTCGGTGATGTCGACGTTGGTGCCGACCCACTCGCGGATCGTGCCCTCCTCGTCGAAGACCGGTACGCCGCGCACCTCCATGTGGCGCCACTGCCCGTCGTGGCGGCGAAGCCGGTACTCGACCTCGTAGGGCTGGCGCTCATCGACCGAGCGCGCCCAGGTGTCGGCCGCGTGGGCGCGGTCGTCGGGATGGACCGCATCGACCCAGCCCCAGCCCTGGTAGGCCGCCTCGCTCTGGCCCGTATAGGCGCTCCAGCGCGGCTGCGGCGGCATCAACTCGCCGCTGGCGCTGGTATTCCAGACGACCGCCGCGGAGGCGTCGACGAGCGCCCGGAAACGTTCCTCGGAGTGGCGCAGGCGCTGCTCGGTCGCGCGGCGGCGCGAGATGTCGGTGTTGGTGCCGTACCAGCGCCGGACCCGGCCGTCCGGGTCGCGCAGCGGCATCGCCTGCGACAGGAACCAGCGGTACTCCCCATCCGCGCCCCGCAGCGGGAAGGTGTCCTCCCAGGGCTCTCCGGCCGTGATCGCGGCCCGGTAGCGGTCGAGCACGCGGCCGATGTGGTCCGGATGGTGGACGTCGCGCCAGCCCCAGCCCTGCATCTCGCCCGGCGTCGTGCCGGTGTAGTCGTACCAGCGGCGGTTGTACCAGACGATGGTGCCGTCGGCCTCGGCCATCCAGGCGAGCTGCGGCAAGGTCTCGGCGAGATTGCGGTAATCGGCCTCTCCGATGTCGCGCTTATCGATGCCGGGCGCATCCGCGCTCGCGCCGATCGACTCGTCGGCTCGCCCGCCACCCTGGCGCTCGCTCATTCAAAAACCCACACGCTGAAGCAACACCCTCCATATAGGGCGCCGTCCGGCGGGAACGCGCCGAAATCGCGGCTCGCCGGCCGTTCAGGACATGCGCGCGGCGCGGCCGGTGCGGACGGCGTCGAGGCCGTAGAGGACGAGCGCCAGCCAGATCAGCGCCAGCATGACGATCCGCTGCGGCTCGACCCGCTCGCCGAAGACCAGCACGCTGAGGATCAGCAGGCAGGTCGGGGCGATGTACTGCATCAGGCCCAGCGTCGCGAGGCGCAGGCGCTCGGCGGCGGCCGCGAACCAGATCAGCGGCAGCGCCGTGGTGATCCCGGTGAGCAGCAGCAGGACGAGGGCGCGGGGCTCGGGCGGCAGGAACGGCTCGGGCGCCTGCCAGAGCCAGGCCGCGCAGAAGGGCGCGAGGATCAGCGTCTCGGCGAGCAGCCCGAGCGTCGGATCGACGCCCACCACCTTCCGGATCAGCCCGTAGAGCGCGAAGGTCAGCGCGAGCGAGAGCGAGATCAGCGGCAGGTCGCCGGCCCAGACCACCGCGACGCCGACGCCGGAGGCGGCGATGGCGACCGCCACAAGCTGGAGCGGCCGCAGCCGCTCGCCGAGCACCAGCCTGCCGAGACCGACGCTGACCAGGGGATTGATGTAGTAGCCGAGGCTGGCATCCAGCAGGTGGCCCGCCTTCACGGCCTGCAGGTAGAGCAGCCAGTTCACCGCGATCAGCAGGGCCGAGGCGACGAGGAGCGCGTGGCGCGGGCGCAGCGGGAACGGATTGCGCAGGCGGGCGCGCCAGACCAGCACCAGCGCGCCGACGAAGAGCCCCGACCAGATGATGCGCTCGGCCAGGATGTAGGCCGGGGTGAATTGCCCGAGCAGCCGGAAATGCACCGGCACGACGAGGCCCCAGCTCAGATAGGCCGCGAGCGCGTAGACGAAGCCCAAGGCATCTGCCCCCCGCCCGCAACGAGCGGCGGGCCGGCGCCTCATAGACCCCGGGGCGTCGCGCCGTCAGGTGTGCGGGCGCACGCCGACGTGATCGCGTGGCACCGTCAGCGCCGGCCGGCGGGCAGGATCGGGTCGCCGCGCATCAGGGCGTTCAGGCGCTCGGTGTCGAAGCCGCTCGGCACCTTGGGAGCCGCGACCTTCTGGGGGGCGGCCGGGGCGGCGGGCTTGGGCACGGCGATCGAGCCGGTGGCCGAGGGCTCCGGGACGGCGGCGCGCACCGCGGGGGGCGGCGCCAAGTGGCCGAGGCGGTCGGCGCTGACGAAGCCGACGACCAGGGTGCTGAGGCCGACGACGCAGCCGCCGGTGATGAGACGCAGGGTACGCACGCGACAAATCCGATCACACCGGACGAGGCACCAGACCTAACCCGAGGCCGTTAACGAAGCGGAACGCCGAAGACTGACGACACGACCGACAGGGAGATTTCGATGGATCCGAAGGCCACCGCGAGCGACAGCCCCTTCATCCAGGGCCGCAACGCCCGCCTCTACGGCAAGCCGGTGAGCGAGTGCCCCTACGCCGAGGGCACGCAGGAGCGCGCCGCCTGGATGCAGGCCTACGAGGAGGCCGCCGACACCGACGCGAACGGCTGAGAGCGCCGGGCCGGCCCCGCGCGGGGCCGGCCCGGCCGCTCTCGGCTTGACCTCGGACCGGCGCCCGGGCTTCGTGCGGCCCGAGATCGACAGAAACCCGAGCGCGTCCGTTGAGGAAGAACCCGACTTTCGGCCCCGCCACCCGCCTGGTCCATGCGGGGCGCGACCCGTCGCAGCAGCACGGCTTCGTCAACACGCCGATCTATCGCGGCTCGACGGTGCTCTACCCGACCTACGACGCGATCAAGCACCGGCGCGGGCGCTACAATTACGGCACCTCCGGCACGCCGACGATGGACGCGCTCACCGAGGCCTGGACGGAGCTCGCGGGCGCGGCCGGCACGGTGGCGACGCCCTCGGGGCTGGCCGCGCTCACCGTCGCGCTGATGGCCGCCGTCTCGGCGGGCGACCACCTCCTCGTCACCGATTCCGCCTACCGCCCGACCCGTCAGTTCTGCGACGGCGTGCTCGCCCGCTTCGGCGTCGAGACGACCTACTACGATCCGACGGTGGGCGCCGGCATCGCGGCGCTGATGCGCGACAACACCCGCGCGGTGCTCGTCGAGGCGCCTGGCTCGCAGAGCTTCGAGATGCAGGACGTGCCGGCGATCGCGGAGGTGGTCCACGCCCGCGGCGGCACCGTGATCATGGACAACACCTGGGCGACGCCGCTCCTGTTCCCGCCGCACGAGCGCGGCGTCGATATCGCGGTCGAGGCCGGGACCAAGTATCTCAGCGGCGGCTCGGACCTGCTGATCGGCCTGACCTCGGCCAACGCGAAGCATTTCCCGGCGGTGCGGCGCACCTTCGACCACTTCGCCCTGTGCGCCGGCCCGGAGGACATCTTCCTGGCGCTGCGCGGCCTGCGCACGATGTCCCTGCGCCTGCGCGAGCACGGCCGGGCCGGGCTCGAGATGGCGCAGTGGCTGCAGGCCCGGCCCGAAGTGCTGCGGGTGCTCCACCCGGGCCTCCCCGACGATCCCGGCCACGCGATCTGGCGGCGCGACTTCGCGGGCGCCTCCGGCCTGTTCGGCGTGATCCTGAAGCCGTGCCCCGAGGCGGCGCTCGCCGCGATGCTCGACGGGCTCGAACTCTTCGGGATGGGCTTCTCCTGGGGCGGCTTCGAGAGCCTCGTGATCCCGTTCGACTGCGCGCCCTACCGCACGGCCACCAGCTGGGCGCCGGGCGGCTGGGGTCTGCGCTTCCATATCGGCCTGGAGGACACGGCGGACCTGAAGGCCGACCTGGAGGCCGGCTTCGCGCGGCTCCGGGCGGCGAGCTGAGTCTCGCCGCTCCCTACTCGGGCAGCGCGAACACCGTGAGCTGCCCGCCGGGGGCGGTCCACCGGGACAGCGCCGCGTAGCCGCCGACCGCGCCCGAGCCGTCGGCGGGGTCGGTCAGCCCCGCCGCGAGGCCGATCCCGGCCCAGCCGCCGACGCCCGACAGCACCGCCACGTATTGCCGGCCGCGGTGCATGTAGGTGGTGACGTTGCCGACGATCCCCGACGGCGTCTTGAAGCGGTAGAGGGCGCGCCCGTCGCGGGCATCGACCGCCTTCAGGTAGCCCTCCAGCGTGCCGTAGAAGACCACGCCGCCGGCGGTGGCGAGCGCCCCCGACCAGACCGAGAAGGGCTCCGGGATCGACCAGCGGATCCGACCCGCCGCGCCGTCCCAGGCGATGAAGGTGCCGGTGTGCTCGGCGCCCGCGGGCGGGTGCAGCGCCAGCGTCGCGCCGACATAGGGCTGGCCGGCCGTGTAGCGCACGCGGAACGGCTCGTAGTCCATGCACATGTGGTTCGTCGGCACGTAGAACAGCCGGGTCGCGGGCGAGTAGGCGGCCGGCTGCTGGTTCTTGGCGCCGAGCGCGCCGGGGCAGATGCCCGTCGTGGTCTCGTCCTCGCCGGCGGCCTCCGGCGCGTAGCGCGGCTCGACCACGGGACGTCCGTAGGCGGGGCTCGCCGGATCCTGCTCGATGCGGCTCGCCCAGTTGACGCTCGGATCGAACTTCTCCGCCACCAGCAACTCCCCCGTCGCCCGGTCGAGGCTGTAGCCGAATCCGTTGCGGTCGAAATGGGTGAGGAGCCGGCGCGGCCGGCCCGCGACGGTCTGGTCGGTGAGGATCATCTCGTTGACGCCGTCGTAGTCCCACTGGTCGTGGGGCGTCATCTGGTAGACCCAGGCCGCCACGCCGGTGTCGGCGTCGCGGGCGAAGATCGACATCGCCCACTTGTTGTCGCCGGGGCGCTGGGCAGGGTTCCAGGTCGAGGGGTTGCCGGTGCCGTAATAGACGAGGTTCAGCGCCGGATCGTAGGAGAACCAGCCCCAGGTGCAGCCGCCGCCGATGCGCCACTGGTCGCCCTCCCAGGAGCGCAGCGAGGAATCGCGCCCGACCGGCCGGCCGAGCTCCGTCGTCCGCTCGGGATCGACCAGGATGTCGGGGTCGGGGCCCATGGAGTAGGCCCGCCACAGCCGCCGCCCCGTGGCCTGGTCGTAGGCGGTGAGGTGGCAGCGCGCGCCGTACTCGCCGCCCGCGATGCCGACGATCAGCTTGTCCTTCACCGGCAGCACGGTCGCGGTGTTGGTCTCGCCGCGGCCCGGGTCGCCGTTCTTCGCCGACCAGAGCGCGCGCCCCGTCTCAGGGTCGAGCGCGACCACGGTGGTGTCCGCCTGATGCAGGAAGAGCCGGCCGTTGGCGTAGGCGAGCCCGCGGTTGACCGTGTCGCAGCACATCACCGGGATCACGGTCGCGTCCTGCCGGGGCGCGTAGCGCCAGAGGATCCGGCCTTCCCGGTCGAGGTCGAGCGCGGTGACGGTGTTGGGAAAGGGCGTGTGCACGTACATCACGTGCCCGACCACGAGCGGCGCGCCCTCGTGCCCGCGCAGCACGCCGGTGGAGAAGGTCCAGGCGACGCGCAGGTCCTTCACGTTCGCCGCGTCGATCCGGTCGAGCGGCGCGTAGCGGGTGTTGGCGTAGTCGATCGTCTGGAGCACCGGGCCGGGCGGCGCGTCGGCGGCCCGCGTGGGCGCGACGAGGAGCAGAGCCTGCACCAGCAGGCCGACCGCGAGACGGATCGGGGCTCTCATGCTGTCACGCCTGTCCTTGCGCTCCGATGGCCTCCCCCGGTGCGGGGAAGGACGGGGCCCGTGCGCCTCACGGCACCAGCCAGCGGCCCGTCCACGGTTCGGCGCCCGCCCGGTCCCAGCGGGCGCGGCGGTGGCCGCGGCGGTCGAGGTAGAGGAAGTCGAGGGCAGCCACCCGCACCACCACGGCGGCGAAGTGCGGGCGGCCGAGGGCCGGGGCCTCGTCCGCGTCGGGAAGCGCGTAGGCGCCGCCCGCGGAGATCGCCGTGCCGGGCCCGGGCGCCGTGCCGTAGCAGACCCGGCTCATCGGCTGGGCACCGGCCCAGGCCGCGTCGGCGAGCGCGTCGTCCGTGTGGAGCGTGCCCAGTCCCTCGGCACGGATCTGCACCGTCGTGGCGCCGTCGTAGGCCATGAGCGCGCAGGCGCCGTTCCGGGCGATCTCCGCCGCCTTGTCGGAGCGGCGGTCGCAGTGGAAGCGCAGCGTGCCCGCGCCGGGATCGACCGCGCGCAGGACCACGGTCCGCACGCGCGGTGCGCCCGCCGCCCCGAGGGTGGCGAGCGCGGGCAGGTGGAAGCCGCTGCGCCCCCGCTCCACGCCCTCGGCGAGGAGCCGCCACGCTTGCGCGAAGCAGCCGTCGAGGTCGTCGTGGAAGGCGGGCAGCGGCGCGCGGCTCACGCGGCCCCCCGCCTGCGGCGGCGCTCGCGGAAGATCAGCGCGAGGTTGCGCAGGTAGATCACCGTCGAGAGGCCCTGCCCGATGATGATCACCGGCTCCCGTCTGACGAAGCCGTACACCAGCGTCATCAGCCCGCCGAGGATCGACAGGAACCAGAACGAGAGCGGCATCACGCTGCGCCCGGCCCGCTCGCTCGCGATCCATTGCAGGATGAAGCGCGAGCCGAAGACGAGCTGGGCGCCGATGCCGAAGACCAGCCAGAAGTCGAAGCGGGTGACGAAGACGTCGTAGAAATAGGCCGGCAGGTCCTCGGCGAGCTGGATCAGCACGGTTCCACCTCCGACACGTCGGGCGTCGGGCGCTTGCGCCGGATCAGCCACCAGACGCCGGCCAGATCCAGGATCCCGACCCAGAGCCGGTCGAACAGCCCGTAATTGGAGTGCCCCGAGAAGCGCGGACGGTCCACCACGTCGCGGTGGACCACCGCGTAGCCCTCGCGCGCGACGAGGGCCGGCATGAAGCGGTGCAGGGCGTCGAAATAGGGCAGCCGCAGGTAGACCGCGCGGCGGAACACCTTGAGGCCGCAGCCGGTATCGCGGGTCGAATCCTTCAGGATGCGTCCGCGCACCCCGTTGGCGATGCGCGACTGCAGCATCTTGAAGGCCCCGTCCTTGCGGCCCTGGCGCTGGCCCTGCGCGAGGCCGGCTCCGGGGCCGGCCTCCTCCAGCGCGGCGACGAGGGCCGGGATGAAGGCCGGATCGTTCTGGCCGTCGCCGTCGAGCGTCGCCACGATCCCGGCGCGCGCCGCCGCGACGCCGCTGCGGACCGCCGCCGACTGGCCGCCGCTCCGGGCATGGCGCAGCACGCGCAGCCACGGCCGGCCCCGGCGGACGCTCTCGAGCACCGAGCCCGTGGCGTCGGTCGAGCCGTCATCGACGTAGATCACCTCGAAGGCCCCGAGCGGGGCGCAGGCGCGCTCGAGCTCGGCCACGAGGCTCTCGATGTTGCCGGCCTCGTTCTTCACCGGCACGACGACGCTCAGACGATACGCGCTCACGGGACCACCGCGTAGGCCGCGAGGCCGACGCGGCGGCCCCCGTTGATGTTGAAGCCCGACACCGCGCCGACCTGCCGGGCGCCGGTCCTTCCGGCCTCGGCGGCCGCGAACTCGGCCGCCTGCCGCGCCTCGACGAAGACGAGGCGGCAGCCGCCCGCATGCAGGAAGTCGGAGGCCTCCCGCCCGGTCGGCGGCGTGGCGAGGTCGGTGCCGACGAGGAAGACGAGGCTCGGCTCGCGATAGCCGAGGCTCGCCACGCGCGGGCTCGCGCAGGGCAGCGCGTCCCGGATGGCGGCCAGCCGCGGCGAGACCTTCAGGGCCGGGATCTCGCGCTGGCCGAGGCCGAACAGCGCGGGCGAGACCAGAAGGCTCGCCAGCACGCCGAGGACGAGTGCCCGCTCGGAGCGGTGCGCCCGGAAGGCGAACCAGGCGGCGAGCGCGAGGCCGACCGCACCCGCGAGCAGGGGCAGCGCCGCCCAGGGGACCTGCCGGTCGAGCTGCCAGCCCGCGAGCGGCAATCCGACCGCGAGGCCCACCGGGATCGCCACCGCCAGGAAGCCGACGGCCGACGCGCCGGGCCTGCGCGGATCGAGGGCGCCGCGCCGGAGCGCCAGGACCGTGAGGATCGCCACCATCGGCATCAGGGGAAGCACGTAGTGCGGCAGCTTGGTGGGCACGCACTCGAAGATGGCCCATGCGGGCAGGATCGCCGCGACGAGGAGCGCCACGGCGTCCTCGCCCCGCGTGCGCCACGCGAACGGGATCGCCAGGGCCGCGAAGGCTGCGCCGGGCCAGAAGGTGCCGAAGAAGGCGAGCGCGTAGGTGCCGGGCGGTCCCCAGTGCTTCTCCTTGGCGCCGCCGACCTTGGCCAACATGTCCTGGCCGACCGCCTCCGTGAAGAAGGCACCGCCGCTCTTCCAGGCGATGGCCAGGAACCAGGGCGCGACCGCGAGCGCCACCAGGGCGAGGCCGAGCCCGGGACGCAGGCGCCTGAGCCAGTAGGCGTCGCGCTCGAGCCCCGAGAGGATCAGCGCCGGCAGGCCGACGAAGAGCGGCACCATCGGCCCCTTCACCAGGATGCCGAGCGCCAGCCCGCCCCAGAAGGCGAGGAGCGCGGAGCGCGGCAGCGGTACGACGCTGCCGCGCGAGAGCCAGGCGCGGGCGAGCGCACCGAAGCTCGCGACCGTACAGGCGGTCAGAAGCGCGTCGGTCTTGGCGAGGCGGGCCTCGGCCGAGAGCATCAGGCAGGCCCCGAACAGGGCGGCGGCGAGGAGCGCGTCCGGCCGGGCGAGGAAGGCGAGCGCCGCCCAGTAGGCGAGGAGCACGGCCGCGCAGGCGCCGACGAGCGAGGGGATGCGGTAGAGGGCGATCTCGGTGCGGGCGCCCGGCACGCCGAGCGCCTCGCCCGCCGCCACGCTCGCGGCCTGCAACCAGTAGATGCCGACCGGCTTCTTGTGGCGCGCCTCCGCCTGGAAGCGGATATCGACGAGGTCGCCCGTCTCCAGCATCTGCTTGGAGGCCTGGGCGAAGCGCGGCTCGTCCCGGTCCATCGGCTGCAGGCCGATCTGCCCGGGCAGGAACAGGACCAGCGCGAGGACGAGCAGGGCGAGGCACGCCCGCGCATGGGTCGCCGCGGCGAGCCCCGGCAGCCGGTCGATCAGGTCGGGTTCCGCGGCCCCCGCGCGGCCTGCGGACAGGCTGGTCATGCGTGGTCCGTCATCGTGCGCTGTCTCATCCGGGGCGGCCGTCTGCGGCCCCGGACCGTCGCCGTGTCGCGGCCGGCCGTGTCGATGATCGGCCCCGGAATGTCAAATGCGGCCCCGCTCGTCCCCGGCGAGCCCCGGCCATTCTGCCGCACGGCACCGTTCACATCCTCGGCTCATTGACTCGATGACATGCGGCCTCAGGCGTGTCGGAGCGTCATCGAAAGGGGCGCGAACGTGTCACTGGCTCTCGTCATCATGCTCGCCGGCGCCGTCGGCGCCATCGTCCTCACCCTCGCGGCGCTGCCGGCCGCCGACCGCTTCCTGCGCTGGTGAGCGCGCGATCGAATTTGAACCGGCCGGGTGCCTTCCGAGTTGATCGTGCGCAATGCAATCGGGAGGCTCGCGCGATGGAAGTGGTCGTCATGGTGGCCGGCGTGCTGGGGGCCGCGGGCACGATGCTCTGCATGATGCCGGGCCTCGATTCCTTCTTCGAGTGGTAAGCTCCCGCACGGGACGCCGCGCGAATCGCCCCGGCGGACGCATCCTCCGGGTCCCGTCGGCGTTGACCTGCAGCGTCGTTCGCGATGGAGGTGGCCGTGCTGATCTTCGCCCTTCTGTTTGCCGGCCTCGGCATTCTCGGCGCGCTCGTCGGCCTCGGCGAGCTGGGCCACCCGGTCGGCGCCCACGGCGTGCAGGCCTACGGCTGGGGCCTGACCGTCAACGCCATCGCGCTGGCGGTGTACTTCCTGTTCATGTGGACCCAGCGCTACCACGGCCGCCGGACCTGAGACCCCGTCCGGCGCCGCGGCTCAGAAGCTGAGCCGCAGCCCGCCCACCACGTTGCGCGGCGCGCCCGCGAAGATCGAGCCGGTGGTCGTCGCGAGCGCGGCCGGACCGTTCTGGAGGCCCGTCGCCGCGCTGATCGTGTTCGCGAGCGGCTGGGCGGAGGCGACGTAGCGCGCGTCGAAGAGGTTGCGGACCTCGAGGTAGAGGTTGATCCGCCGGGCGTAGCCGCCGCTGAGATCGGCGGCGTAGTGCAGGTTCGCGTTGACGATGGCGTAGCCCGGCGCCCGCAGCAGGTTGGCGTTGTCGAGGTAGAAATCGTCCTGCACGACGGTCTCGACGAAGGCGCCGAGACCCGCGAGCGGCCCGGCGGGCACGTCGTAGCCGACCCGGGCCAGGAGCTGGTTGGCCGGCACGCCCGGGATGCGGTTCCCGGCCCGGTCGAACCGCCGGGTCAGGCCGCCGGCGCTGAGTTGCTCGACGTAGTCGGTGTAGTACTGGTCGTTGAAGCCGTAGGCGAGGGTCGCCGTCCAGCCCGGCGTGAAGGCCCAGTCCATCCCGAGTTCCACGCCGCGATGCTCGGAGGCGGGCGCGTTGAAGGTGTAGCTGAGGAGCCCCGCGCCCGGCGATTGCGAGACCAGCTCGTTGCGGAAGAACTCGTAGAAGCCGGTCAGGCTGAGCCGCAGGGTCTCGGTCGGGGTCCAGTCGAGGCCGAGGTCGAGGCCGAGATTCTCCTGGGTGCGCAACTGCGTGTTGTTGCCGGGCAGGCCAGCCGGGGTGACGAAGAGGTTGCTGGCGGCGGGCGTGGTGTAGCCCGTGGCCACCCGACCCCGGAACGCCCATTCCGCATCCGGCCGGTAGGCGAGCGCGAGTTCGGGCGCGACGTTGAGGAAGCTTCGGTCCGCGTCCGCGACCGTGCGGGTCGCGCCGGTCGCCGCGTAGCTGTAGGCGAGGTTGCGGCCGGCGATCCAGGTGTTCTCCGCCGAGATGCCGAGCACGCCGGTCCACCGCTCCGTGAGCGCGAGCTCGACCCGGGCCCGTCCGCCGAGGTTCGACTGCACGGCCTCCTGGTCGCCGATGAGCGCGCCGAGGCGCGGGCCGCCGTAGGGCGCTCGGTTGTAGGTCGCGATGTGATTGTCGATCGTGCTGACGTTGAGCGCCGCGTAGCCGATGGCGGGCAGGCCGAACAGCTCGCCCCGCCGGGTGATGTCGCTGAGCAGGTTCCAGGACGGGTACGAGCCGCGCGAGGCGGTCACGTAGAAGGGTTGGTCGAAGTTGCGCTCATCGAAGCCAAGCTGGGTGCGCCAGGTCGTGTCGGCGTCGAGATCGTGCTCCCAGCGCGCCGCCACGATCGTGCGCCGGTCGTTGCGCCCGAAGGCGCCCTCCGCCGCCGTCACCGGCACGGTCGGCCCGAAGGCGCCGTTCGCGAAGAGGTTGAAGGTGGTACAGCCGGGCGCCGCGGAGGCCGCGGTCGCGCAGCCGCGCTGGTAGGGGTTGATCCGGAACTGCTCGAGCGACGAGCGCGCCGCGAGGTCGGCCTGCAGCGTGTTGTTGATCACCTTGAGGGTGAAGCGGTTGTCCGGCGTCGGCGTGTAGCTCGCCAGGAGGTTGACCGTCTGGGTGTCGTAGCTCGCGTGCTCCTGGTAGCCGTTGGCCCGCACGTCGCTGGCGAACAGGCTGATCTCGACCGGGCCGCTCGCGCCGCCGACCGTGAAATAGTTCGACAGGTACCCGAACGAGCCCGCATCCGTGCCGACCTCGTAGCCGCCGATCTCGCGGCCGGTGCGGGTGCGGAACGCGATGGCGCCGCCCGTGGCGTAGTTGCCGAACAGCGCCGATTGCGGTCCCCTGAACACGTCGATGCGGCTATAGGCGCGCGGATCCGTCAGGTCGAACCGGGCGGCACCGTCGGGCTGGGTCAGGACGAAGCCGTCCTCCAGCACGACCGTGTTCTTCACGACGCCGGTCGAGCGGGCGTTGTTGCCGCGGATCGACACGATCACGTCGCGCCCACCATTGCCCTGCCGCACGGTGACGCCGGGGCTGTTGACGAGAACGGAGCCGATGCTGGTGGCGGGGCGGTTCGCGATCGTGTTGCGGCGGTCGATCGCGGTCACGACCTGCCCGACCGGGTTCTCGATCACGGCGGGCGCCGAGCCCTGCGGGGAGGCCACGCCGAAGCGGGCCGAGACCGCTGCCGCCGGTCCGGCCTCGCCGACGACGGAGAGTTCTTCGAGAGTCACGCTGTCGCCCTCGGCACGGGCCTCGCTGCCGAGACCGGGACCGAGCGCGAGCGGGGCGGCCGCGAGCAGCCAGGCAGCGCGTGGAAACGCCGCCGCACGCGAGCAGCGGAGATGGAAGACAGACATCGTGAGGGCTCGTCCGAACGAGGGGCAGGGCCGCGCGGGGGGCGCGGCGGGCTCTGGTTCAGGACGCGGCGGGCGGTCCCCGCGGATCGGGGCGGATGTCGGGCGGCGCTCGGGGCGGAGGCGGGCTCTCCGGCGGCCGCGTGGCGACGACCGCGACGTAGCGCGGCCGGATCGGCGTCGCGGCGGCGGAGGCCGGGAGCGCGAGGTGGGGGGCCTGGGCCGGAAGGCAGCAGGCATGCGCGCGGCAATGCGCCCTGTCGGCCGGTGCGGACCCGTCCGGGTGCTCGGCGCAGAGCACGGAGAGGCCGTCGAGTCCGGCGGGCGTCGGCGCGAGGGCACCCAGGAAGGCCTGGAGCAGCAGCGCGTAGAGCGCGGCCACGGCGATGACCGCGCGGCGTGTCGCCGAACCGGTCGAGCGCCTGCACATGCGCGCCTATAGGCACGACGCGAAAACGGCCGTCAACCGTGGCCGTGCGCGATCCCCGATGTCAGCGCTCGGCCGAGGGCCGGCCGCGCTGGGCCGCCTCGCGCAGGACGCGGGCGAGTTCCTCGGCGGAGTAGGGCTTGCGCACGAGCTCGAAGCCGTGGGCGTCGTCCTGGGCGAGCACGTGGCTGTAGCCGGAGGTCAGCACCACCGGCAGGTCCGGC
>NZ_BPQO01000013.1 GCF_022179285.1 Methylobacterium hispanicum
AACTCGGCCGTTAAACACACCAGCGCCCATGGTACTGTGTCTCAAGACACGGGAGAGTCGGTCGCCGCCAGACCCGCCAAACACAGGACAGACACACCCCCTCGACACGATCTCGGATCCAAGAGCTTCGCAGATGTTCGAAAGGCCGTCTGCAATAGTTCGGGGCTATAGCTCAGCTGGGAGAGCGCCTGCATGGCATGCAGGAGGTCAGCGGTTCGATCCCGCTTAGCTCCACCATATCATCCGTGAAAGAAGCCGCCATGCAATTCTGCGTGGCGGCTTCTTTCGTTGTCCCGCGGGGAGGGGACCTTCGCAACGTCCTGTTAGGCCTGATTGGCGTAAGCCCGCTCCATCGACGAAGGGGCGAGCCGCACATGCTCGAAGAAGCGTTCAAGCATGTCCGCTACGCCGTGGCCCTGCGGGACTGCGCGCAGGGCAGCCGGATTGCGGCGGAGCGCCAGCTTCTCACGGTCCTGGCCTCGGTCCACGAGCGACGCGGCCGCGCCCTGATCGGTGCGATCGAGGCCCGCAAGAGGACTGCCGGTCTGGGGATACGCGGCGCGGTCCGCTGATCACCCCACCGCCCGGCAGACCTGAGCATTCCGGATTCAAAGTCGACCACCATTTGCGGGTGCAGGGCCCTGCGGCTCGGCCCTGAGAGGTTTCGCCGCGTCAGGCCGCGACCCGATCGACTCCGCAGCGGCGAAGGCGCTCCCGGAACCCGTCGCGCTCGCGCCGCACGGCCGCGAGCTCCGCGCGGAGCTCCACGACCTCGGCCTGCAGCTCACCGGAATCGACGGCCATCTCCACGCACTGGTCCTGGACCTCGGCGAGTTGCAGGCGCAGCTCGACGATCTCGTTCGCCAGTTCGAGCAGGGCTGCGCTCGGATCGGGCACGGGCTTCTCCCTTGGGGGACATCGCGACGGGAAGCGCCGCGACCGGGCCCTCAGAACTCGGGCCCCGGCCCTAACAAGACCTTACCGGGGTCCAGCGAATGCGGTGGACAAGCCTGGGACCGACCGCGGGACGGGAGGTGCGTAACCCGAGGCGGGGCGCTGCCCGACCACCCGAAAAGCCGCTAGCATTTCATGGATCCCAAAGGTCGAGACCTTTGGCGGGTGCAGGGTGGAACCCTGTATTCGGCCTCACCGTCCCGACTGCGTCGGGACGGTGAGGCCAACCTGAGGCACCGCCCCAGGGCCCCGCCCAAGGGACTCGGGCCCTCAGGAATTCCAGACCCTGAGCCGGCAGGAAGACCGGCCCGACACGGACCAGCCAGGGAGGAGACCATGAGCCAGTATGTCGGCGCGATCGACCAGGGCACGACAAGCAGCCGCTTCATCGTGTTCGACCGCGAGGGCCGCGTCATCGCCTGCCGGCAGCGCGAGCACGCGCAGATCTACCCGCGCCCCGGCCAGGTCGAGCACGATCCGCTGGAGATCTGGTCGAACACGCAAGCCGTGATGCGCGAGGCGCTGGAGGCGGCCGGTCTCACGCCCCGGGACCTGCTCTCGATCGGCATCACCAACCAGCGCGAGACCACGCTGATCTGGGACCGGCGCACGGGCGCGCCGTTGCACAACGCCCTGGTCTGGCAGGACACCCGCAACGACCGGCTGGTCGCCGAGTATCAACGGGACGGCGGGCGCGACCGCTTCCGGACCCTGACCGGCCTGCCGCTGGCGAGTTACTTCTCCGGCCTGAAGCTGCGCTGGCTGCTCGACCACGTGGCGGGCGCCCGGGAGCGGGCAGAGGCCGGCGACGTGCTCTTCGGCAACATCGACACCTGGCTGGTCTGGAACCTGACCGGCGGGCCGGCGGGCGGCCTGCACATCACCGACGTCACCAACGCCAGCCGCACGCAGCTGATGGGGCTGGAGAGCCTCGCCTGGGATGCCTCGATGCTCGCCGCCTTCGGCATCCCCCGGGCGATGCTGCCCGAGATCGTCTCATCCTCCCAGGTCTACGGCGAGACGCGGGCGCCCTTCGCGGGCGTGCCGATCGCCGGCATCCTGGGCGACCAGCAGGCGGCGCTCTTCGGGCAGACCTGCTTCAACCCGGGCGAGGCCAAGAACACCTACGGCACCGGCTGCTTCGCGCTGATGAACACCGGCGAGACGCCGGTCCCCTCAAGCTGCGGCCTCGTCACCACCGTCGGCTACAAGCTCGACGGCAATCCCGCCATCTACGCGCTCGAGGGCTCGATCGCCATCACGGGGGCCCTGGTGCAGTGGCTGCGCGACAATCTCGGGCTGATCCGGGACAGCGCCGAGGTCGAGCAGCTCGCCGCCACGGTCGAGGACAACGGCGGCGTCTACTTCGTGCCGGCCTTCTCGGGCCTCTACGCGCCGCACTGGTGCGAGGGCGCCCGCGGCCTGATCATCGGGCTCACCCGCTACGCCAACAAGGGCCACATCGCCCGCGCCTGCCTGGAGGCGACCGCCTTCCAGACCCGCGAGGTGCTGGAGGCGATGGAGACGGATTCAGGGATCCCGGTGCGCGAGCTGCGTTCGGACGGCGGCATGGTGGCCAACACCGCGCTGATGCAGTTCCAGGCCGACATCCTCGACGTGGCCGTGGTGCGCCCGGAGGTGGCCGAGACCACGGCGCTCGGCGCCGCCTACGCGGCCGGCCTCGCCACCGGCTACTGGCGGGGGCAGGACGACCTCGTGCGCAACTGGGGCGTCGGCCGGCGCTGGGAGCCTCGCATGGAGGCGGCCCACCGCGACCGGATCTACGCCGCCTGGGGACGGGCCGTGAAGCGCTCCTTCGACTGGGCGCAGACGGAGGGCTGAGAGCCTCTCACAAGACGCCCGCTCACCGGGCGCCCTCCCTCCGCACGTGACGGTTCAGCGGGCGTCCTGCGAGAGGCTCCAAGCCGGCGGATCGCCCTCGCCGTGCCGCCGTACCGCCGGCGGATCGGACCGGGGCTTCCGCGCCGATCCGCGTGGTCGTTCCGGCGCCCGGGACCGTCGCGGCTCAGCCCTCCTCGCCCTGGCGGTCGCGGTCGAGCTGCCGCAGCAGCTCGGCGAGCCGCGGATCGAGGCCCTCGTCCAGAACGGGCTCGTAGAGGGCCTGAAGCTGGCGTCCGAGGCGCTCGCGCGCCAGGGCGTCGAGCACGGGGCCGTCATCCGGGGCGTCGCGTGAGGGCGTCATGGAGAGGATATTGCCCGCCGACGGCGCGCGGCAAGCCGGCCGCGCCACGATGCGTCCCCGATGCATCATCGGTCCCCGGCTCGCAACCGGAGCGCACGAGAAGCCCCGGACCGAGAAGCCGGACCAAGAAAAAAGGCCACTCCCGAAGGAGCGGCCCGAAGTCTAGGGAGGAAACGCCCAAAAGAGGGCTGCGCGACCGCGACGCCATCGCGATCGTGCACAAGCGTTGTGACACGTCATGTTGCGCCGCACCATCCCCCGATCCGGGGATGGTGTCATGTCCTGACTGCATGGAACTGTACCACGTCCACGACCATCCGGACCGAACTCGGTGGAGCCGGCGGCCTCGTACCTGCACGGAACAGGGCGTAACGCGGGCGGAGCCGTCCAGGGGATCTTAAGACAAAGGCCTCAGCATCGGCCAGGAGCTTCGAGAAAAGGCCGCCATGCTGCTGTACGTGTCCGCCGCCTGGGCGGGTGGAACCCTGACCCTGGCCGCCCTCTGGCAGCCGCTCGGCCCGGCGCTCGCGCTGGTGGCGGCCCCCTTCGGCGCGAGCGCGGTCACGGCCGGGGCCGCCTGCCTCGCCGCCCTGCGGCCGGATGCCCGGCGCGGCCGGGGCAACCCGCCCCCGGGCGGCGCGCCCCTGGATTGGCAGGAGGCCCACTGAGACAGGCTGCCGGCGGCCCGAAGGCTGGTGTTCGGGCGGCGTTGCGCGCACAAGACGGCAGATTCCGGCGGGGAAGCCGCCGCCCATGGAGCGCCCGTCGATGAACCCGGCCGACCTCGCCGCGCACGCCCATCAGGTCCTGCAGGAGGCGGACATCGCCGAGTTGCCGAACCGCTACCGCGGCAAGGTGCGCGACAACTACGATCTCGCGGACGGGCGCCGCATCCTGATCACCACCGACCGGATCAGCGCCTTCGACCGGGCGCTCGCCGCGATCCCCTTCAAGGGCGCGGTGCTGACTCGAACCGCGCGCTTCTGGTTCGAGCGCACGGCCGACATCTGCCCCAACCACGTCCTCGCCTATCCGGACCCGAACGTCGTCGTGGCCAAGCGCCTCGACATCCTCCCGGTCGAGGTGGTGGTGCGCGGCTATCTCGCCGGCACCACCTCGACCTCGATCCTGACCCGCTACCGGGCCGGCGAGCGGACGATGTACGGCCACAGCTTCCCCGACGGCATGCGCCCCAACGAGCGGTTGCCCCGGCCCATCATCACCCCCACCACCAAGGCCTTCGACGGCGGCCACGACGAGCCGCTGACCGAGGCCGAGATCCTGGAGACGGGGCTCCTCACGGCGGAGCAGTGGCGCACGGTGTCGGAGGCCGCGCTCGCCCTGTTCGCCCGCGGCCAGGCGCTCGCGGCCGAGCGCGGCCTGATCCTGGCCGACACCAAGTACGAGTTCGGCACCGACGCGGACGGGCGCATCGTGTTGGCCGACGAGATCCACACTCCCGACAGCAGCCGCTACTGGTTCGCTGCGAGCTACCCGGAGCGGCTCGCCGCGGGCACGGCGCCCGAGAGCTTCGACAAGGACTTCGTGCGCAACTGGGTGGTGGCCCGCTGCGACCCCTACCGCGATCCGATCCCCGAGATCCCGCCCGAGGTCGTGCTGGAGACGGCGGCCGTCTACATCGGCGCCTACGAGCGGATCACGGGCGAGCGCTTCGTGCTGCCCGACCCGGCCGAGGTGCCGCTGGAGCGCGTCCGCCGCAACCTCGCCGCCGCCGGGCTCCTGGGCGCGCGGACCTGAGGCCGGCGGCAACCTTCCAAGCCGGCACCGCCTGCCGACAGGGACCGCCTGCGGCGCACCGGATCTTTGAAAGCACATTCCGCGGGTGACGGCGTAGATTTCCATCGTGACGCAGGTGCTTACGGGCGCCGCGCATCCGACCCGCGGACAGGCACGATGGCTTCGAGCGACAGGACACACGCCAACAGGATCGATTTCAACAGGACCGATGCGGCGCGGGAACCGTCCCCGCGCCCTCCGTGTACGGGCCGCCTCCCCGCGACAGCCCCCGCACGGAAGGATGACGACGATGTTCGATCTCGACGCGACCCTTGATCTCCTCGATACGCCCGCGCTTCCGGAGGAGGACGCCGTCGTATGGGCGCCGCGCGACCGCGGTCACGGCAGGGCCGCCCTGGCGGCGGCCCTCGACGACGGGCTCCTGTCGGAGGAGGTCGACGCGATCCTGGCCGGCCGCCGGGTGGTCGAGGCCTTCCCGGTCCGCCGCGGCGAGACCCCGCCGGCCTACGCGACCCGCGCCGTCGCCGAGATGATGGCGGCCTACCTGCGGTAGGCCCTGCCGCCCCTATAGCGGAACGCTATGGCCCGGTGACGCAAGCTGTATTTGTGGCCCCGGCCGCGCCCCCGTAGATCGTCGTGACGGCGGGGAGGACGCGATGCGGACGATCGACCACGGGCAGCACCAGGACATCCGCGACGCGGTGCGCGCGCTCTGCGCCGAGTTCCCGCCCGCGTACCACCGCGAGGTCGACGCGGCGCGCGGCTACCCGGAAGCCTTCGTGGACGCGCTGACCCGGGCCGGCTGGATGGCCGCGCTCATCCCGGAAGCCTACGGCGGTTCCGGCCTCGGGCTCACGGAAGCCTCCGTGATCATGGAGGAGATCAACCGCTCGGGCGGCAATTCCGGCGCCTGCCACGGGCAGATGTACAACATGAACACGCTGGTGCGGCACGGCTCGGAGGCGCAGCGCCGGCACTACCTGCCGAAGATCGCCGCCGGGGAACTGCGCCTGCAATCGATGGGCGTGACCGAGCCGACGGCCGGCACCGACACGACGAAGATCAAGACCACGGCTTCGCGCCGGGGCGACCGCTGGGTGATCAACGGGCAGAAGGTCTGGATCTCGCGCATCCAGCACTCCGACCTGATGATCCTCCTGGCCCGCACCACGCCGCTCGATCAGGTCGCCAAGAAGTCGGAGGGGCTCTCGATCTTCCTCGTGGACCTGCACGAGGCGAGAGCGAAGGGCATGGCCGTCCGCCCGATCCTCAACATGGTCAACCACGAGACCAACGAGTTGTTCTTCGACGACCTCGAGATCCCGGCCGAGAACCTGATCGGCGAGGAGGGGCAGGGCTTTCGGTACATCCTCACCGGGCTCAACGCCGAGCGGGCGCTGATCGCGGCCGAGTGCATCGGCGACGGCTACTGGTTCATCGACAAGGTCACGGCCTACGCGCGTGAGCGCACCGTGTTCGGCCGCCCGATCGGCCAGAACCAGGGCGTGCAGTTCCCGATCGCGGAGAGCTTCATCGAGGTCGAGGCGGCCAACCTCATGCGCTACGAGGCCTGCCGGCTCTACGACGCGGGCGAGCCCTGCGGGGCCCAGGCCAACATGGCCAAGTACCTCGCCGCCAAGGCGAGCTGGGAAGCGGCCAACGCCTGCATCCAGTTCCACGGCGGCTTCGGCTTCGCGGCCGAGTACGACGTCGAGCGCAAGTTCCGCGAGACGCGGCTCTATCAGGTCGCGCCGATCTCCACGAACCTGATCCTGTCCTACGTGGCCGAGCACATCCTGGGGTTGCCGCGCTCGTTCTGAGGCCGCCCCCCTCTCCTCGCATACGGGGGAGAGGGAGATCCGCGCCCTCCGGCGCCGCCGACCGGAGAACGCGTTCAGGCCGCCGACCGGCCTGCCGTGAAGGCGGCGTGGTCGGCCATCAGCGCGCCCGAGAGCGCCGCGGCGATTAGGGCCCGGGTCTCCTCGACGCCGTAGAGGGCCACGAAGGAGCCGAAACGGGGGCCGCGGGCCTCGCCGAACAGCACGTTGTAGATCGTGGAGAACCACGCCTGCGACACGCCGGGCCGCCCGTCCGGACTCTTGGCCTTGCCGGAGAGGTCGGGGAAGTGGCGCCGCCCGACCTCGTAGACCGCGGCCTGCAAGGCCTCCGGATCGGTCGAGCCGGCATGCGGCGCCAGCGTCGCGGCCAGATCCTCCAGCGCCGCGCGCTCCTCGGCGGTCGGCTCCCGGTATGTCTTGGCCGGGCGCACGAAGTCGCGGAAATAGGCCAGCGCGTGCCCGACCAGCCGGTCGAGATAGGGGTGCGTCTCGGGCCCGATCCCGGGGGCGTAGCGCCGGATGAAGCCCCAGAGCACCGCCTTGTCCTCGGTGTTGGCCACCGCCGCGAGGTTCAGGAGCATCGCGAAGTTGACGCCCCCGCCCTCGACGCGCTCAGGCTCGGGCGGCGTTCCGGCGTGCAGGTGCCAGACCGGGTTGCCGAGGCGCAGCTTGGCGTCCTGGCTCCGGTAGCGGTCGAGGAAGTTCAGGTACTCGTCGACGTGGCGCGGGATCACGTCGAAGAACAGGCGCTTGGCCTCGCGCGGCTTGCTGAACATGAACAGCGCGAGCGAATCCGGCGTACCGTAGGCGAGCCACTCGTCGATGGTGAGCCCGTTGCCCTTCGACTTCGAGATCTTCTGTCCCCGCTCGTCGAGGAAGAGCTCGTAGTTGAAGCCCTCCGGCGGCTCGGCCCCGAGCGCGCGGGCGATCTGACCCGAGAGCTTGACCGAGTCGATCAGGTCCTTGCCTGCCATCTCGTAGTCGATGCCGAGCGCCACCCAGCGCATCGCCCAGTCGGGCTTCCACTGCAGCTTGGCGTGGCCGCCGGTCAGCGGAGTCTCGTAGGCCTCGCCCGTGGCGGGGTCGCGCCAGGCGAGCGTGCCCTTCGCGGCGTCCACGCGATCGATCGGCACCTGCATCACGTGGCCGGTGACCGGGTGGATCGGCAGGAAGGGGGAGTAGCTCGCCGAGCGCTCGGCGCGCAGCGAGGGCAGCATGATGTCCATCACCGCCTGGTAGCGCTCGGCCACCAGCATCAGCGTCGCGTCGAAGGCGCCCGAGCGGTAGCACTCGGTGGCCGAGCGGAACTCGTAGTCGAAGCCGAAGGCGTCGAGGAAGCGGCGCAGCTCCGCGTTGTTGTGCGCGCCGAAGCTGTCATGCGTCCCGAATGGATCGGGCACCTGCGTCAGCGGCAGGTTGAGGGCGCCCTGCAGGAGTTCGCGGTTCGGCACGTTGTCCGGCACCTTGCGCAGGCCGTCCATGTCGTCCGAGAAGGCGATCAGGCGCGTCGGCACCGCGTCCTTCGTCAGCACCCGGAATGCGTGGCGCACCATCGAGGTGCGGGCGACCTCGCCGAAGGTGCCGATATGCGGCAGGCCCGACGGGCCGTAGCCGGTCTCGAACAGAACTTCGTTCTTGGGTTTCCGCTCCAGCCGCGCGACGAGCTTGCGCGCCTCCTCGAAGGGCCAGGCGGCGGCGTGCGCGGCCGCCTCGATCAGGTCGGGGTCGAGGGTGAGCGGGGCGGGCATGAAGCGGTACGTTCCAGCATGTGCCGAGAACCCGCCTCACTACGGTAGGGGCGCCGGACGGGTCAACGCGGGGGGCTCATGCCGGATCCGCGCTGGAAGGGACGCCAGGATCGCCGGCGAGGTCGCGCTCCAGCCCGCGCACGGCCTCGACATAGGCCGGGAATGTCGCCCGCATCCGATCGAGACTCTCGTTGGTCTTGCCTGGATCCAGATCGAAACCGTACCGATGCCGAACCCTATGCCGAAAGCCCTTCAGCTCGGTCAGTGCGACGTAGAGAGCGTCATCGAGAAGCGGGGGACGCAGACCCAGGACGGCGGCGCGCATCTGATCGAGCAGATCCTGATGCGAGGTCTCGCCGGTCGGGACCGAGCCGTCGATATCATTGGCGAGACTGAGCAGCGTGTCCTCGATGCCGTTGTAGACGTTGTGGATTGCAGCGGCGATCGCCGTCATGCGGCCCCAGGCGTTGACGGCCTCCGGCGGCAGGGCATCGTACTGCCCGAGGAAGGCATCGAGGTTCCGGAGTTCGCGCGCGGCCCGCTCAAGCTTCGGCCCGAGCTTCGCGAAGGCGGGATGCGACGACGCGATCATGCTCGAAAGCCTCCCGCTGCTCCTGCGTGAGATCGCAGGCGAAGATCAGGTCGTAGGGGATTCCAGCGCCGCGGATGATGCCTGCGACGACGCGCTCGACCTCTGCCCGCTCGGCCGGATCGACCCTGCTCTCGACCAGAATGTCGATGTCCGAGTGCAGGCGGAAGCGGTCCGTCGCAAGGGAGCCGATCAGGGCGGCTCGATAGCCGAGCACGCCGAGCGCCTCGAGGCAACGCTCGGCCAGTCCCCTGGCCCGGCGGTGCCGTTCCGCGCCGCGCACCGCGGCGACCTCCGCGAACCGGGTCATGCGTGCCATGACGGATTCATCCGCTGCGGAACCCCGATCCGAAACATAGTGGATGCCCCGCCGTTTCAGAACGGGCTCACGGGAAAGAAGCGCAGGTACAGCTCCGCGTACTTGCCGTCGTCCCAGAGGCGCTGGAGCGCGTCGTCGAGGGCGCGGGACAGCGCGGCGTCCTCGGGCCTCGTCACGAGGCCGATCCCTTCCCCGAAATAGCGGTTCTCCAGGTAGTCGCCACCCGTGAAGGCGCAGCATCCGGCAGCCTCTTGGCCCCCGAGCCAGAGGGCGAGGTTGACGCCGTCCGCGAACAGGTAGTCGGTCTCGCCGCGCTTCAGCGCGCCCTCGGCGGCGGCGAGGTCGGTGAAGTCCTTCGCCTGCGCCTTCGGGAAGAAGGCGCGGAGATAGGCGGCGTGGGCGCTGCCCGCGATCACGCCCACGCTGCGGCCCGCCAGCCCCTCGGGGGAGGGGGGCGGCAGGCGCGCGCCCGTGCGGGCGGCGAAGCGGGCGGGCCAGCGGAAATAGGGCCGCGTCGCCAGGAACTTCTCGCGGAGCGTCGGGGTCAGCGGGATCGCCGCGGCGACCACGTCGCCCTGGCGCTCGTTCAGCGCGTCGAGCAGCGTGTCGAAGCGGCGGGCCTGCACCGTGCAGGGGATCGCGAGGCGCTCGCACACGGCGCGGGCCAACTCGACGGCGAAGCCGGTCGGCGCCCCGTCCGGGCCGGCGAAGTGCAGCGGCGGGAACTCGTCGTCGGTGAGGAAGCGGACCGCGCGGCCGGTCTGGGGCGCCTCGATCCGCTCGCCGCGCGCCCGCGGGTTCCAGAAGTTCGGGATCCTCACGCTCTCGGACGGAGCAGGCTCAGCACGGATCTGCTGCGCGGCGGGCGCGAAGAACAGAATTGCCGCAAGGATCAACCGGAATCTTGAGATCATGCCGAACGCGTCTTGACGGGATAACAGTCCTAGTGTCCGCTGGCCCCGGTCAGGCGGCTCGGCTCGCCCGCCTGTCTAGCACGTTCCGCGGGCCGCGGGAGCGGGGGATCCGTGTCGTTCCTGCCTCGCCCACCCATGCCCGCCTCCGACGCGCGGGCGCTGCCACCCGAGATCGCCTTCCTGCTCCGGGCGGGCGTGCCGGCCGCGCGCCTCGCCCGGACCGCCGACCTCGCCCGGGCGAGCGGCACCGACGCCGCGACCGCGATGCTCAACGCCGGCTTGATCCACGAGGACGACTACTACCGGGCGCTCGCCCGTGCGCTCGGCGCGCCCTTCCTCGACGGCGCGATCCCGTTCGGGCCGGGCCTGCGCTTCCCCGACAGCCTCGTCGCCGGGCTCGCGCCGCTCGCCACGGGGGCGGTGGCGCCCTGCGTGCTCGCGCCCCGCGGGCCGCAGGTGGCCGAACTCCTCGAGACCGGGTACCGGCGCGGCATGCCGGCGATCACCACGCCGACGCGGCTGCGCGAGGCGGTGTTCGCGGCGCGCGGGCCCGAGGTCGCGGCCTACGCGGCGGACAACCTCCAGGCCCGCGCGCCCCACTGGGCCTTCGGGCGGGAGCCCGCCAACCGCTGGCTGCTGTTCCTCTTCCTGCTCGCCTGCACCGGATTCTGCCTCTTCGCGGCGCTGCCGCCGATGCTGGCGCTGGCCGTGACGGTCGCGGTGCAGCTCGTGTTCCTGGCGATGACCGGCCTGCGCATCGGCGCGGCCTTCCTGGGGGCCGGGGTGATCGCGGCACGCGTGCGGCCGCTCGCGGACGCGGAACTGCCCACCTACACGGTGATGATCGCGATGTACCGCGAGGGGGCGGTGGTGGACCGGCTCGTCCGGGCGCTCGCCCGGCTCGACTATCCGCTCGCGAAGCTCGACGTGAAGTTCCTGATCGAGGCCGACGACGCGGAGACCGCGCGGGCGCTCGCCCGCTATCCGTTCCCGGCCCGGTTCGAGACGGTGGTGATGCCGCCGGGCCTGCCCCGGACCAAGCCGCGGGCGCTCAACGCCGCCCTGCCGCTCGCCCGCGGCAGCCTGCTCGTGGTCTACGACGCCGAGGACGTGCCGGCGGAGAACCAGCTCCGGCTCGCCGCGGCCTTGTTCGCGCGCTCGCCCGCGACGACCGCCGCGCTCCAGGGACGGCTGCTCATCGACAACCCGGGCGATTCCTGGTTCGCCCGCTTCTTCACGCTCGAATATCTCGGCCTGTTCGGGGTGCTGAACCCGGCGCTCGCCCGCTGGCGCCTGCCGATGCCGCTCGGCGGCACCTCGACCCATTTCCGCACCCGCACCCTGCGCGACCTGCACGGCTGGGACGCCTGGAACGTCACCGAGGACGCCGACCTCGGCGTCCGCCTCGCGCTCGCGGGCTACGATGTGGGCGACCTGCCGAGCGGCACGATCGAGGAGGCACCGGTCCGCGGGCGGGCTTGGCTCCACCAGCGCGTGCGCTGGATCAAGGGCTTCCTGCAGACCAGCCTGACGCACGGACGGGCGCCCCTGGAGACGATCCGGCGCCTCGGCCCGGTACGGGGGCTCGCGGCTTTGGCGCTGGTGCCCGGTGCCGTGCTCTCGGCGCTGGTCTACCCGCTCTACCTCGTGCTGACCGTCTACGACCTGTTCCTGCGCACGCAGCCGGAGGCGCCGACCCTGCTGTCCCGCCTGCCGCAGGGCCTGTCCGTGCTGCTCTTCGTCGCCGGCTTC
Source organism: Methylobacterium hispanicum (assembly GCF_022179285.1). GTDB lineage: Bacteria > Pseudomonadota > Alphaproteobacteria > Rhizobiales > Beijerinckiaceae > Methylobacterium > Methylobacterium hispanicum. The sequence goes on from NZ_BPQO01000013.1 coordinate 12,076, forward strand.
CTCGCCCTGATGCTGCCGGCGGCGCTCGGCTGCATCCGGAGGGGCTGGCTCGACCTGACCGTCTGGGTGCCCCTGATGCCGGCCTATTTCTGCTGCGTCAGCCTCGCGGCGTGGCTTGCCGTGCTCGAGCTGGTGCGGGCGCCGAACCGCTGGAACAAGACCGAGCACGGGCTTGCCCGGACTTCGCGAAGCGGGTTGCTGCGGCCGGGGCGGAAGCCTTCCGGATGAGCGGCGCCTACCCGGCGTCCTTCAGGGCGGCCAGGCCCTCCCGGTAGGTCGGGAAGGCCAGCGCCACGCCGAGTTCCTCCCGGATCAGCCGGTTCCGCACGCGCTTGTTCTCGCCGTAGAAGCTGCGGGCCATCGGGCTGAGGTCGGCGGTCTCGAAATCGACCTCCGGCGGCAGCGGCAGGCCGGCGATCCCGGCGGCGTACGCGGTCACCACCTGCGGGGGGGCCGGCTCGTCGTCGGTGACGTTGTAGACGGCTCCCGCCCGGGGGTGCTCGATCGAGGCGATGAGCGTCGCCGCGATGTCGTCGATGTGGATCCGGTTGAAGACCTGCCCCCGCTTCACGATGCGCTGCGAGCGGCCCTCGCGCAGCTTCACGATGGGATTCCTGCCCGGCCCGTAGATGCCCGACAGCCGGAAGACCTGCACGGCCTTGCCCGTCTCGCGCCCGAGATCGAACCAGGCGTTCTCGACCGCGAGCCGCATCTTCGAACGGGCGCTCAACGGCGCCGGCAGGGTGGTCTCGTCGATCCAGGCGCCGCCGTGGTCGCCGTAGATGCCGATGGTCGAGAGATAGCCGATCCAGCGGACGCGGCTCGCCGCGATCACGTCCCGGTAGGCGCGCAGCGTCGGGTCGCCCTCGGGCTGCGGCGGCACCGAGACGAGGAGCACGTCGGTGTCGGCGAGGTCGTCGGCGATGCGCGGATCATCCCCCTCCGGCCCGAAGGCGCGCACCGAGAAGCCGGTCTCGTCCGAGAGCGCGCGGGCCTTGTCCGGATCGGTCACGCTCGCCCGGATCTGCCCGAAGCGCCCGCGCGCGACCTCCGCGAAGCGCCGGGCCGAGAAGCCGAGGCCGAAGACGAACAGGTTCATGGGTCCTCAGGTCTCCGGATCGCGCGCCAGCGCCGCCCGCCACTCCGCCCGCACGTGCGGGTCGGTCTCGGCCGCGCCGTGCCGGGCGTGCAGCGCATCGAGCGCCGCGCCGTCGAGGTAGCGCGCGAGGGCCCAGACGGCCATGCCCCGCACGAGCGGCGCGGGGTCGGAGAGATGGTCGAGCGCCGCCGCACCGAGGGCGGGATCGCCCGCGTTGCCGATCGCGATCAGCACGTTGCGCAGGAAGCGGTCGCGGCCGGTGCGCTTGACCGGCGTGCCGGCAAACCGCGCCCGGAATCCGGCGTCGTCGAGCGCGGCGAGTTCCGCCAGCGGCGGCGCGGCGAGGTCGTTGCGGGCGCTCATCCGGGTCTCGGCGGCGGTGCGCGCGAACTTGTTCCAGGGGCAGACCGCGAGGCAGTCGTCGCAGCCGAAGATCCGGTTGCCCATCGGGCGGCGGAATTCCTCGGGGATCGGGCCCGCATGCTCGATGGTCAGGTAGGAGAGGCAGCGCCGGGCATCGAGCCGGTAGGGCTCGGGGAAGGCCGCCGTCGGGCAGACGTCGAGGCAGGCCCGGCAGGTGCCGCAGCGGCCCGCGCCGGCCGTGTCCGGCTCCATCGCGGCGGCGCTGTAGATCGCGCCGAGCAGGAGCCAGTTGCCGTGCTCGCGCGAGAGCAGCACCGTGTGCTTGCCCTGCCAGCCGAGCCCGGCGGCCTCGGCGAGCGGCTTCTCCATCACGGGGGCGGTGTCGACGAAGACCTTCACGGGGCATCCCGACTTCGCCGAGAGGTAGCCGCCGAGTTCCTTCAGCTTGCCCTTGAGCACCTCGTGGTAGTCGCGCCGCTGGGCATAGGCCGCGATCGCGCCGCGATCCCGCCGGGCGAGGAGGGCGAGCGGGTCGGTCTCGGGCCGGTAGCTCATGGCGAGCACCCAGACGCTGCGCACCGCCGGCCAGAGCGTCGCCGGATCCGCGCGCTGGTCGGCGCGCTCCGCCATCCAGCCCATCTCGCCCTGCGCGCCCTCGGCGAGCCACGCGGCGAGGCGCTCCGGCAGCAGCGGCACCGCGTCGGGGGTGGTCAGGCCCAGCGCGCAGAAGCCGAGGGCGCGGGCGCGCGCCTCGACCAGTCGGCGCAGATCGGGGCCGGCATAGGTTCGCTTGGTGTTCGCCTGCACGCTCATCCGGGATCGCCGCGCCCGCCGGGGCAACCCGGCGACGGCGCCCGTCTATCCCATCGCGGGGCCGGTCACACGCCCGTCAGCGTGTCGGCCAGGAGCTTGAGGTTCAGCATCACGATGATGCCGGCGATGGCCCAGGACAGCCATTTCAGCCAGCCGGGCACCACCAGCGCGCCCATCTTGCTCCGGTCCGCGACGAAGCTGACGAGCGGGATCACCGCGAAGGGCAGCTGCATCGAGAGCACCACCTGGCTCAGCACGAGGAGCTTGGCGGTGCCCGCATCGCCGTAGATGATCGCCACCGCGACCACCGGCACGATGGCGATGCCGCGGGTGATCAGGCGTCGCGCCCAGCTCGGCAGGCGCAGGCGCAGGAAGCCCTCCATCACGATCTGCCCGGCGAGCGTCGCGGTCACGGTCGAGTTGAGGCCCGAGGCCAGCAGCGCCACCCCGAACAGCGTCGAGGCGAGGCCGACCCCGAGCAGCGGCGAGAGCAGCTCGTAGGCCTGCTCGATCTCCTCCACGTCGGTGCGCCCGGAGGCGTGGAACACGGAGGCCGCCAGGATCAGGATCGCGGCGTTGACGAAGAGGGCGAGCGTGAGGGCGATGGTGGAATCCGCCACCGCGAAGCGCAGGGCCTCGCGCTTGCCCGCGAGGTCGCGCGGGTAGGCGCGGGTCTGCACGATGGAGGAGTGCAGGTAGAGGTTGTGGGGCATCACGGTGGCGCCGATGATGCCGATGGCGATGTAGAGGGCGGCCGGGTTCGTGACGATCTCGGCGGAGGGCACGAAGCCGCCGAGCACCGCCGCGACCGGGGGGGCGGCCAGCGCGATCTGCACCGCGAAGCAGACGAAGATGACGGTGAGCAGCCCGATCACGAAGGCCTCGAGCGCCCGGAAGCCCCGGCGCAGCAGCAGCAGCACCACCAGCACGTCGAGGGCGGTGATCACGGCGCCGAGCCAGAGCGGCAGGCCGAAGAGCAGCTTCAGGGCGATCGCCGTGCCGATCACCTCGGCGAGGTCGCAGGCGATGATCGCCGCCTCGCAGGCGAGCCAGAGCGCGAAGCCGACGGGTCGCGGATAGGCGTCGCGGCAGGCCTGGGCGAGGTCGCGCCCCGTGGCGATGCCGAGCCGGGCGCTGAGCGCCTGCAGCACGATCGCCATCAGGTTCGAGATCAGGATGACGGCGAGCAGCGTGTAGCCGAACTGGGCGCCGCCCGCGATGTCGGTCGCCCAGTTGCCCGGGTCCATGTAGCCGACCGCGATCATGTAGCCCGGCCCGAGGAAGCCGAGCAGGCGCCGCGGCCAGGAGCCGCTCGCCCGCACCGCCACGCTGGCGTTGAGCGCGCCGAGGCTCGGCTCGTCCGCCGCCTCGGCGGAGCGCCAGCTCGGGTCCGGGGCAATGGGATGCGGGCTGACGTTCACGAAGATCCTCGGGGGCCGGGCCGGCCCATGCGCCGCAATATAGCCCCTGCTATAACCGTTGTGAACAGCTAAGTCGCCGGACCGCACAGGCCGGGCCAGGGCTGGCCGGGGGCTCCCGGCGGCGCGCCTCCTGGGCTATGAGGGCCGCCAGCCCTCCGCTACTCCTCTCCCGGACGAGGTGTCCCGACCGATGCAGGCCAGCCGCACGACCGCCCCCGCGGGCGACCCGCTCGTCGATCCGGAGATCCATGTCGCGAGCTTCCGGCAGGCCCGGGAGGCCCGGCGCTCGGAACTCGCCGAGGACTATGTCGAGCTGATCGCCGACCTGATCGGCGACGGCGGCGAGGCGCGGCAGGTCGACATCGCGGCCCGTCTCGGCGTGGCGCAGCCGACGGTCGCCAAGATGCTCAAGCGCCTCTCCGAGGACGGGCTGGTGCAGCAGCGGCCCTATCGCGGCGTGTTCCTCACCGAAGCCGGACGGATCCTGGCCGACCAAGCGCGCGAGCGGCACCAAGTGGTCGAGCGCTTCCTCTGCGCGCTCGGCGTCAGCCCCGAGACGGCCCGGCGCGACGCGGAGGGGATCGAGCACCACGTCAGCGGCGAGACGCTGGAGGCGTTTCGGCGCTTCGCGGATGGCGGGGGGTAGGGGTCCGCGCACTGTACGGCGGTATGGATTGTTCATACCATGCGGATGCCGAGATGTGCGGAGGCGTCCATGTCCACAGTCGAGAAGCGAACCGTCAGTCTGCCGGCGGAGCACGCAGCCTTTATCGACGCAAAGGTTGCCTCAGGCGCATATGCGTCCACCAGCGAGGTCGTCCGTGCCGGCCTGCGGGCTCTCCGGGAGCGGGACGATGCCGTCGAGCGCTGGCTGCGCGAGGAGGTCGCGCCGACCTTCGACGCGATGGTGGCGGATCCTGCCCGTGGCCTCTCCGCCGAGAGCGTGTTCTCCGAGATCCGTGCTCATCATGCAGAGCGCCTGAAAGGCCACGCGTGATCCACCGGATCGTCGTCCTCGCACCTGAAGCGCGGGATGACTTACTCCATCTCTACGCCTGGATCGCCGAGGCGGCATCGCCCACGGTCGCCCTCTCCTTTATCGAACGCGTCGAGACGTACTTGAGGGGGTTCGACGTCGCGTCGGAGCGTGGAACGCGACGCGACGATATTCGGCCCGGCCTCCGGACGGTCGGCTTCGCTCGACGGCTGACGATCGCCTTCACGGTCGATGCATCTCAAGTGACGATCCTGCGCGTCTTCTACGCCGGCTGTGACTGGCGAGCGGCGCTCGACGACGCGTAGGCGGCACGCCCTACACCGCCAGCGCCAGTTCCGGCGCGGCCTCACCCTCCGGGATCACGTCCACCTCGACGCGCAGGCGCTGCCGGCCGGAGGCGGTGACGATGCCGTCGATGGGCGACACGTCGCCGTAGTCGCGCCCGCGCGCCACCACGATGTGGTCGTTGCCGACCGCGCAGTCGTTCGTCGGGTCGAGGCCGAGCCACCGCTCCCCGCACCAGACCGCGACCCAGGCGTGGCTGGCATCCGCCCCCTGGAGGCGCGGGCGGCCCGGAGGCGGGGTGGTGCGCAGGTACCCGCTGACATAGGCCGCGGGCAGGCCCATGCCGCGCAACCCCGCGATCATCACGTGGGCGAAGTCCTGGCAGACGCCAGCGCGCAGCCGGAACGCGTCGGCGAGTGGCGTATCGACGGCGGTGGCCGCGGAATCGAAGCGGAAATCGGCGCGGATCCGGCGCATCAGGTCGTGGGCCGCCCCGTAGGCGCTACGGCCGGCCCCGAAGCTCGCGCGGGCGTAGTCCGTCACCGCGGGCACCAGCGGCACGCGGGCACTCGGGAAGAGGAAGTGCACCGGCGCCTGGCCCGAGAGGTCGCGGCTCGCCACCACGGCGTCGCGCACCGCGTCCCAAGCGGGACCGGATTCCGGCTCGGGCGGGGCGGGCCGGTCGACCGCGACCCGGGAATTGGCCTCGACCACGAACTCGGCGTGCGGCGTGTCGAGACAGATGCCGAGCGCCTCGATGCCGAAATAGTCCCGCCGGGTCACCGCGCTGGCCGGGCTCGGCTCGATCGTCACCGCGCTCGCCAGTACGGTCTGGCCGTCGCCGTCCCGCGGCTTCAGCCGCAGGGAGCAGCGGGCGAAGCGCACGGGCCGGGCGTAGCGGTAGGTGGTGCGGTGGCGCAGCGTGTAGATCACCCGAGCCCCCCGAGCTTCTCCGGACGCGCCGCCTGGGGGCCGGCCGGGAAGTAGCGGCCGGCGATGGCGTCGGCGAGCCGCTCCAGTTCGCCCTCGACCCGTGCCATGCCGACCGCGTCGAAATCGGCGGCCTCGCCGCTGCGGAACTCCGCCACGATGCGCGCGGCCAGCCGGCAATGGGGCTCGGGCACGCCGTCGGCGGCGAGCGCGGGCAGGTCGGCGAGGTGGCGGGCGATCGCCTCCGCCTGGAAGGCGACGGAGCGCGGGTTGTAGGGGTCGAGCAGCACCATGTCGCGCACGGGGTCGAGCGCCACGCCCTGCAGGTAGCGGGAGCCGTAGCTCAGCTGCGAGTCGCAGAGCGCCAGCATCACGCCGAGGCTCTCGGGCGTGGCCTCGTCGTCGGCGAGCGCGAGGGCGAAGTCGCAGGTGTTGATCGCCCGCTCGATGCGCCGGCCGAGATCGATGAAGTGCCAGCCCGCCGCCCGGCTCATGTTCTCATGGGCGAGCCCCGAGAGGGCCGCGAGGTGGCTCAGCGCCCGCTCGGCCCGGCCGATGAGCTGCGACTCGGTAAACGCCCGGCCCGGATCGAGGGCCAGCAGGTCCACGAGGTCCGCCAACACGCGCCAGGCCTCGCCCGAGAGGCGGTTGCGCAGCTTGGCGGCGTTCCGGCGGGCCGACTCGATATGGGCACGGGCCGAGCCCGGCGCCGTGCGCCCGCTGAGCGCCTCCTGGGCCAGCGCGGCGGTCGGCAGGTCGGCGGCGCTGCCCGCGCCCCACTCGGCGATCAGGCGACGGATGCGGGCGGCGGTCGGCGCGTAGGCGCCGCCGGCGATGTCGGTGACGACGGCGTCGCCCACGCTCCGGAGATGGGCGAGCACGAGGCGGATCACGCCCTCGGCCCGCTCGGTGTAGCGGCCGAACCAGAACAGCCCGTCGGCGGCCCGCGAGGGCAGGTGGCCGGCAAGCCGCCGCACCCGGGGCGGGCGCCCCTGAACCAGGGTCGCGGTCTCGACGGGGGTCTCGGAGAGGACCCAGACGTCGGCCGCCCGGATGCCGAGGCGCATCTCGGTCGGGTCGGCGTCCTCGCGCTCGGCGACGCGGCAGAAGCCGCCCGGCATCACCTGCCAGCCCTGGGACGTGCGCGCGGCGAAGACCCGGAGCACGAAGGGACGCGGCACGAGGCGCAGGCCCGCGTCGGTCCGCTCCCAGCCCGGCATGGTCGAGAGGGGCCCGAGCGCCTGCCCCACATAGTCGAAGGGCCGCTCGCCGAGCGTCGCGACGGCGCGGGCCCGGTCGGCGGCCAGCGCCTGCGCCCCGAGCAGCGCGTCGCGTCCGGCCCCGCGCTGGGGCGTCGCCGCCGGGCGCAGCGTCAGGGCATCGAGGTTGTCGCGGACATGCGCGAGCCCGTCCGGGCAGCCGCACCACCAGGTCGGCGGGCCGGCGAGCCGCAGGGGCTCGCCGAGCATGCGCCGGGCGATGCCGTCGAGATAGGGTTCGAGCGCGCCCGACTCGACGAGGCCCGAGCCCGGCATGTTGGCCATCACGAGGCTGCCGTTGCGCAGCGCTTCGAGCACGCCCGGCACGCCGAGCCGCGAGGCCGGGTTCAGTTCCAGGGGATCGAGATAGTCGGCGTCGATCCGGCGCCAGAGCGCGTCGCAGCGCTTCAGCCCCGAGACGGTGCGGACGTGCAGGCGCCCGTCCTGCATCACGAGGTCGTCGCCCTCGACCAGCATCAGGCCGAGATAGCGGGCGAGCGCGGCCTGCTCGACATAGGTGCTGCTGTAGGGGCCCGAGGTCAGCAGGCAGATGCGCGGGTCGGCCCGCTCGGCACCCGCCGCGAGGCCGTCGCGAAACGCCTGGAAGAAGGCCGGGAAGCGCTCGACGTGGCAGGCCTCGAAGATGTCCGGGAAGGCGCGGGCCAGCACCATCCGGTTCTCCAGCGCCCAGCCGAGGCCGGAGGGGGCCTGGGTCCGGTCTGCCAGCACCCGCCAGCGCCCGTCCGGGCCCCGGCCGATATCGGCGGCGTAGAGCTTGAGGTAGCGCCCGCCCGGCGGCGCGACCCCGTGGAGCGGGCGCAGGAACTCGGGCGAGCCCGCCACCACGGCGGCCGGCAGGTGGCCGCCCGCCACGAGGTCGCCGGGGCCGTAGGCGTCGGCGAGGATCGCCTCCATCAGCTCGGCCCGCTGGACCAGCCCGGCGGAGAGCGCGCGCCACTCGGCGGCCCCGATCACCAGCGGCAGGGAGCCGAGCGGCCAGGCGTGCTCGCGCTGGTCCCCATAGACCCGGAAGGAGATGCCGGCATCGCGGATGTGCCGCTCCGCCGAGACGAAGCGGGCCATCATCTCGGGCTCGCCGAGGCGCCCGAGCTGGTCGAGCAGGTGCGACCACGACGCGTCGCGCGGTGTGCCGTCGGGGGCGAGGTACTCGTCGGGCCGGCCCGGCAGCGGCGCGTAGCCGTCCGTCCAGCGGGCGAGCGGCGCCGGGCCGCCCGCCTTCTCCCTCACCTCCGCGAGCGCGGTCATTGCGGCCCGGGCGTCCTGAGGTCGAGGGTGAGCGGGAACTCGGGATTGACCTCCTCGCGCGGCATCGCGACCCGGCCCGGGGTGTGCCCGTGCGGCTGGAAGCGCGAGAGGCGGCGCCCCTCCGCCTCGTAGGCGTTGACCGGGTGCGTGTCGTAGCTGCGCCCGCCCGGATGGGAGACGTGGTAGCGGCAGCCGCCGAGCGCCCGCCCGCTCCAGGCGTCGAGGATGTCGAAGGTGAGCGGCGAATGCGCCGGGATCGTCGGGTGGAGCGAGGAGGCCGGCTGCCACGCCTTGAAGCGCAGGCCCGCCACCGCTTCCCCGGCGGTGCCGGTCGCGGTCATCGGCAGGCGCCGGCCGTTGCAGGCGATGACGTGGCGCCCCGGCACGAAGCCGGTCACCTTCACCTGCAGGCGCTCGACGGAGCTGTCGACGAAGCGCACGGTCCCTCCGCTCGATCCTTCCTCGCCGAGCACGTGCCACGGCTCCAGCGCCTGACGCAGCTCGAGATGCACGCCCGCGTGCTCCACCTGACCGAAGACGGGGAAGCGGAACAGGCTCTGCGCCTCGAAGGCGGCCGGGTCGAAAGCGTAGCCGGCCCGGGCGAGGTCATCCAGCACGGAGCGGAAGTCGGCCGCCAGAAAATGGGGCAACATGAAGCGATCGTGCAGCCCCGTGCCCCAGCGGACACAACCACCGGTCTGGGGCTCGCGCCAGAACCACGCGATCAGCGCGCGCAGCAGCAATTGCTGGGCGAGGCTCATCCGGGCGTCCGGCGGCATCTCGAAGGCGCGGAACTCCACGAGGCCGAGGCGCCCCGTGGGCCCGTCCGGCGAGTAGAGCTTGTCGATGCAGATCTCGGCCCGGTGGGTGTTGCCGGTGACGTCCACCAAGATGTTGCGGAAGATCCGGTCGACGAGCCAGCGCGGGATGTTGGGCGCGTCCGGCTCCGGCACTTGGTTCAGCGCCACCTCCAGCTCGTAGAGCCCGTCGTGGCGCGCCTCGTCCATGCGCGGGGCTTGGCTCGTCGGGCCGATATAGAGGCCCGAGAACAGGTAGGAGAGGGACGGGTGCCGCTGCCAGTAGAGCACGAGGCTCTTCAGCAGGTCGGGGCGCCGCAGGAAGGGCGAGTCGTCGGGCGTCGCGCCGCCCACCACAACGTGGTTGCCGCCGCCGGTGCCGGTGTGGCGCCCGTCGGTCATGAACTTCTCGGCGCCGAGCCGGGTTAGGCGCGCCTCCTCGTAGAGGCCGGTGGTGATCGCCACCGCCTCGCGCCAGGAGGCGGCCGGGTGCACGTTCACCTCGATCACGCCGGGATCGGGCGTGACCTTCACGATGCTGACGCGCGGGTCGTAGGGCGGCTCGTAGCCCTCGATGTGGACGGGCTGGCGGCACTGGGCGGCGGCCGCCTCGATGTGGCCGACGAGCTCGAAATACTCGTCGATGCGCTGGAGCGGGGGCATGAACACCCGCACCACCCCGTCGCGGGGCTCGACCGCGAGCGCGGTGCGCACCGCCACGCCCTCGACCCCGCCGCCGTTGCGCGGGGCCGCGCGGCCCGGATGGTCGGCGAGATCGCCGCGGGCCTCCAGCGGGTCCTGGGGCTGGTAGTAGGGGTAGCTCTCGGGCGGCACGTGCGGCAGCGAGCCCAGCGGCAGGCGGAAGCCCGCGGGCGAGTCGCCCGGCACCAGGAAGGCGTGGCCGCGGCGGAAGTCCCAGGCCTCCGAGATCCAGGCCCGCTCGGAAAAGCCCCCCATCGGGAGGCTTGCCAGCGGCAGCACGTAGGCGGTCGGCTCGCCGAAGCCGCGGGTGAAGACCCGCTTGATCCGGGCATCGTACTCGGCCGAGCCGCTCTGGGCACGGATCGGCGTGACGTTGACGGGCAGGCGCTCGCGCTCCTTCTCCCAGTGCTCGGTGTCCTCGAAGGCCGGGATGACGTAGGCGCGCAGGCCGAGCCGCTCGGCCAGCGCCTCGGTGAAGCTGCGGGCCTGCGTGATGGTGGCGCCCGTGCCCGATTCCGGCGCGATCAGGTCGGCGTTCGACCAGACCGGCTTGCCGTCCCGGCGCCAGTACAGACCGAAGGCCCAGCGCGGCAGGCTCTCGCCCGGATACCACTTGCCCTGGCCGTAATGCAGCAGGCCGCCCGCGCCGAAGCGGTCGCGCAGGCGCCGGATCAGCTGGTCGGCGAGGTGGCGCTTGGTCGGCCCGACCGCCCCGGTGTTCCACTCCTCCGCCTCGAAATCGTCGATCGACACGAAGGTCGGCTCGCCGCCCATGGTCAGGCGCACGTCCTGCGCGGCAAGGTCCCGGTCGACCCGCTCGCCGAGCGCGTCCATGTCGGCCCAAACGCCGTCCGAGAAGGGCTTCGTCACGCGCGGCGACTCGGCGACGCGGGTCACGCCCATCTCGAAGCCGAACTCGGTCTCGGCGGGCTCCGCGAGACCGGAGATCGGCGCGGCCGTGCGGTAGTGCGGCGTCGAGGCCAGCGGGATGTGGCCCTCGCCGCAGAGCAGGCCCGAGGTCGCGTCGAGCCCGACCCAGCCGGCCCCCGGCAGGTAGACCTCCGCCCAGGCGTGCAGGTCGGTGAAGTCCGTCTTGGTGCCCTCCGGCCCCTCGACCGCGGTGGTGTCGGGCACGAGCTGGATCAGGTAGCCGGAGGTGAAGCGTGCCGCGAGGCCGAGGCGGCGCAGGATCTGCACCATCAGCCAGGCCGAGTCGCGGCAGGACCCGGACTCCAGGGTCAGGGTCTCTGCGGCGCTCTGCACGCCCGGCTCCATGCGCACGCCGTAGGTGACCGCGTCCGCAACCGCTCGGTTCAGCGCCACGAGGAACAGCACCGTGTTGGTCTCGCCCCCGGTCTTCTCCGGCAGCGAGGCCAGGAAGGCGTCGAGCTCGGGTCCCTGCGCCTCGTCGAGGGCGAGGTAGGGCGCAAGCTCGGATTTCAGGTCCGCCTCGTAGGCGAAGGGCATCTCCTGCGCGTAGTCCTCGACGAAGAAGTCGAACGGGTTGATCACCGCCATCTCGGCGGTGAGATCGACCTCGATCTTCAACTCGTCGGTCTTCTCCGGGAAGACGAGGCGGGCGAGCCAGTTGCCGTTCGGGTCCTGCTGCCAGTTCAGGAAATGATTCTGCGGCGTCACCGTCAGGGCGTAGGCCGGGATCTTCACCCGCGCGTGCGGCGCCGGGCGCAGGCGGATCACCTGCGGCCCGAGGCTGATGGGCCTGTCGTAGCGGTAGTGCGTGACGTGGTGCAGGGCGGCTTTGATCGACACGGGCAGTCTCGTCTGAGCGATTCCGGGCACGAACGCCGCCCGATCCCGCCGCGCGGCGGGGCGACGCCCGATGATACACGGGGGACGCCGCAAGCAAGTTCCGTGCGGCCCCGCCGCGGGTCGAGGGCGGCGGTCGCACGGCCCGGTTAGGAGGCAAGGGAACTTTGTCCGTCAAGACACTTTGACGCGTCGAGGGCGTGGCACAGGATAAGCCTGTCCCCGGCCCGGCCGCCGCAACGGACGCGCCGGCCTCGGAACCCACGTATGAAGATCTTCCAGTGCCAGGCCTGCGACCAGCCGGTGACCTTCGAGGCCACCGCCTGCGAGAGCTGCGAGCGGCGCCTTGGCTACGTCTGCGACCGGCACGAGGTCTCGGCGCTGGAGCCGGTCGGCACCTCGGCCCATCCGGGCTCGGCCGGGATTCCGGTCTACCACGCCTACGCGCATTCGGGCCGCCGCTACCGCTTCTGCGCCAATGCCCGGCACGGCGCCTGCAACTGGCTGGTGCCGGACGAGTCCCCCGACATCTTCTGCACCACCTGCCGGCACAACCACGTGGTGCCGGACCTCACGATTCCCTGGAACCTCACGCGCTGGCGGCAGGTGGAGGCGGCCAAGCACCGGCTGTTCTACTCGCTGCTGCGCCTCGACCTGCCGCTCGCGACCCGGGCCCAGTACACGGACGGCCTCGCCTTCGACTTCCTGGTCGATCCCTCCGAGACCTATTTGGGCGGCCCCCCGGTGATGACGGGGCACCTCAACGGCCTCATCACGATGAACATCGCCGAGGCCGACGACGTCGAGCGCGAACGGCGCCGGACGCTGTTCGGCGAGCACTACCGGACGCTACTGGGCCACTTCCGGCACGAGATCGGGCACTATTTCTGGTACCTGCTCGTCCAGAACAGCCCCCATCTCGACGCGTTCCGGGCGCTGTTCGGCGACGAGAGCCTGAACTACGCCGCCGCCCTGCAGACGCACTACGCCAGCGGCGCGCCCGCGAACTGGGAGGAATCCTACGTCTCGACCTACGCGACGAGCCATCCGTGGGAGGATTTCGCCGAGACCTTCGCGCACTACCTGCACATCGTCGATACGGTGGAGACCGCCTCGACCTTCGAGCTGCACCTGCGCCCGCGCCTCCGGACGGGGCGGAGCGAGCCGGTGGTGATCGACTTCGACCCCTACCGGACGCCGGACCTCGACCGCCTGATCGCGGCGTGGCTGCCGCTGACCTACGCGATCAACTCGCTCTCGCGCAGCATGGGCCAGAGCGACCTCTACCCCTTCGTGCTGACGCCCGCGGTGATCGCCAAGCTCGCCTTCGTGCACGAGCGCATCTACGCGGCGCGCGGCGACGTGCCGACCCCCGATCCGGCCGCCGCGGGCACCGAGATCCTGAAGGCGGTGATCACCGGCCTGCGCCAGAAGGTGGCTGCGCCGGTCGTCTGAGCGCCCTGGGGATCCCCAAGGGCCTCAGGCCCTTGGGCGGGGTCCGGGGCGCGCAGCCCCGGGTTTGGCTTCCTTCAACCGGCTTCGCCGGTTGAAGGAAGCCAATGCGGGCTCTGCCCTGCACCCGCCAAAGGTCTCGACCTTTGGGATCCATGACCGGAGCGGCCGGGCGAAGATTCGTCTCCGGGCCGCGCGGGCGGCGGGCGCGACCTTCGCCGTCCCGCCCGGAGAAGGGAGGTGCCTTCCATGGCGGCCCGGGGTACGGCAGGCTACTCTTCCGCGGGAGCCGCCGGGGCTCCCGCACCGACCCGGGTTCCCGAAAGACCGATGTCAGACCGACCGCTCCCCGCCGAGGCGCATCCGCTCCCGATCGCCGTGATCGGGGCGGGGTTCAGCGGCACCGCGGCGGCGATCCAGCTCCTGGCGCAGTTGCCGCCGGGGCGGCCGGTGCTGCTCTGCGAGCGCGCCGAGCGCTTCGGGCGCGGGCGTGCCTACGCGACGGGCAACCCGGACCACCTCCTCAACGTGCGCGCCGCCAACATGAGCGCCTTCCCCGACCGGCCGTCGCAGTTCGAGGACTGGCTGGCGGGTGCCGACGAGGCCGAGGGCATCCGCCGGACCTCTGCCGGCACCTTCGCGGCCCGCGGCCTCTACGGGCGCTACCTCTCCGAATTGCTCACCGCCGCCGTGACCGGGCCGGGCGCCCCGCGCCTGCAGCTCGTCAACGAGGCGATCACCGACATCGCGCCGGAGGACGGGCGCCTCGTCCTGCGCAGCGAGGGCGGCCGGCGCTTTCCCGCCGCGGGCGCCGTGCTGGCGATGGGCAACCTCGCCGCCCCCGAGGAGCCGGCCAGCCGCCACCGGGCCGATCCCTGGAACCCGGACGGGTTCGGGCGCCTGCACCCGGATCGCGCCGTCCTCGTGGTCGGCACCGGCCTCAGCATGGTCGATGCGGTGATGAACCTCAGGCGTCACGGCTTTGCCGGCCGCATCGTCGCGCTCTCGCGCCGGGGACAAGTCTCCACCGTGCACGCGCCGGCCGGCGCCTGGCCGCTGCCGGACTTCTCGGCGGGGGAGCGCGCCTCGCTCACGCGGCTGCTCGCCCGCATCCGCCGGGAGGTCGCGGCGGCAGCCGCCGTCGGCGTCGGCTGGCACGGGGTGCTGGACGCCCTGCGGCCGATCACCGACACGCTCTGGCTCGGCCTCCCGGAGGCCGAGAAGGCGCGCTTCCTTCGCCACCTGCGCCCGTTCTGGGACGTCCACCGCCACCGCGCCGCGCCGCCCGCGGGCGCGGCCATCGCCGCGGAGATCGCGGCGGGCACGCTGGAGGTCCGCGCAGCCCGGCTCCTCTCGATCGAGGACCGGCCCGACGAGGCGCTGGTCACCTGCCGGCCGCGCGGGGCAGGGGAGACGGAGACCTTCGCGGTCCAGTGCATCCTCGACGCCCGCGGCATCGGCCGGGTCGCCGAGACCGCCGACCCGCTCCTGCGCCGCCTGATCGGCCGCGGGCTGGTCCGGCCCGGTCCCTTCGGCATCGGGCTCGACGTGCACCCCGACCTCTCGGTCGCGGGCGAAGTGACCGGCGATTTGCCGGCCCCGCTCTGGACGCTCGGGCCGCTCATCCGCGGCGTGTTCTGGGAATGCACGGCCGTGCCCGACATCCGCAACCAGGCGGCGCAGCTCGCGCGGGCGGTGGCGGAGAGGGTGCGGGGATAGCCGGAAGGGGCGGCGGGGAACCGCCCCCGCCCGTCTCAGGCGGCCTCCGGTTGATCGGTTCGGCGGCGTGCGGTGAACCGCGCCGTGCCTCCCTCTCCCATAGGGAGAGGGTCGGGGTGAGGGGTATGACCTGACAGGACTGAGCACGCCATCGACGCGCATTCAGTACGGCGCCACCTCCGGCAGCCTCATACCCCTCACCCTGTCCCTCTCCCTATGGGAGAGGGGACCCGCGCTTCGTTCCGAGACGATGCGTTGGACCGAACCCACCAACCGGAAACCGTCTCAGGCGGCGGGCTTCAGCGCGCCCGTCCGGTCATGGAAGTCCGGCCCGTTCGTCGTCTTGGCCACATGGCCGGCGCGGATGACGAAGTCGCCGAAATGCTCGCCCGGCTGCCGGTTCTTCGCGTAGTCGGCGAACAGCGGGTCGAGGATGCCGCGGATCTCCGAGGCCTGGACGTCCTCGCGGTAGAGCTTGCTCAGCCGCGAGCCGTCGAAGGCGGCGCCGAGATAGAGGTGGTAGCGCTCGGGCCCGCGGCCGACGAGGCCGATCTCCGAGATGAAGGGCCGGGCGCAGCCGTTCGGGCAGCCGGTCGAGCGGATCGTGATGTCCTCGTCCGCGAGGCCGTGGCTCGCCAGGCTCTCCTCGAGCTCCGAGACGAGATCCGGCAGGTAGCGCTCGCTCTCGGCGAGCGCCAGGCCGCAGGTCGGCAGCGCCACGCAGGCGAGCGCGTTGCGGCGCAGCGCGCCCGCGCCGTTGGTGAGGCCGTACTCGGCCACCAGCGCGTCGATCTCGGCCTTCTTGGCCGCCGGCACGTTGGCGATGATCACGTTCTGGTTGCCCGTGAGGCGGAAATCGCCCTCGTGCACCTCGGCGATGCGGCGGAAGCCCGACAGGAACTGCGGCCCGCCCTCGACGTCCTTGATCCGGCCGGACGGCACGTAGAGCGTGAGGTGGTGGCGCCCGTCCTCGCCCTCGACCCAGCCGTAGCGGTCGCCGTTGCCCGTGAAGGTGAAGGGCTTCGGGTCGGCGAGCGGCTTGCCGACGCGCTTCTCGACCTCGGCCCGGAAGGCTTTGAGGCCGTAGCGCTCGATCGTGTACTTGAGCCGCGCGTTCTTGCGGTTCTTGCGGTTGCCCCAGTCGCGCTGGACCGTCATCACGGCTTCCGCCGCTTTGAGGGCGTCCGCGGGCTCCACGAAGCACATCACGTCGGCGGTGCGCGGGAAGGTGTCGGTCTCGCCGTGGGTCATGCCCATGCCGCCGCCCACCGTGACGTTCCAGCCGGTGAGCTTGTTCTTCTTGTCGAGGATCGCGATGAAGCCGAGGTCGTGGGCGAAGATGTCGACCTCGTTCGAGGGCGGCACCGCCACCACGGTCTTGAACTTCCGGGGCAGGTAGGTCCGGCCGTAGACCGGCTCGATCTCGGCCGCGTCCTCGCCGCCGACCACGCGCTCGCCGTCGAGCCAGATCTCGCGCCACGCGCTCGTCTTCGGCAGGAGCGAGTCGGAGATGTCCTTGGCGAGCTTCAGGGCCTCCCGGTGCGCGCCGGCCTGGGCCGGGTTCGTGGCCGCCATCACGTTGCGGTTGACGTCGCCGCAGGCCGCGATCGTGTCGAGCAGCGCCGCGTCGATCGCCGCCATCGTGCGCTTGAGGTTCGACTTGATGACGCCGTGGTACTGGAAGGTCTGGCGCGTCGTGGCGCGCAGCGCGTTGCCCGCGTAGGTGCGGGCGATGTCGTCGAGGATCAGCCACTGCTTCGGCGTCACCACGCCGCCCGCGATGCGCAGGCGGATCATGAAGCTGTAGGCCTTGTCGAGCTTCTTCCGGGTGCGCTCGGCCCGGATGTCGCGGTCGTCCTGCAGGTACATCCCGTGGAACTTCACGAGCTGCCCGTCATCCTCCGAGATCGCCCCGGTGGCATGCTTGAGGAGGCCGTCGGCGAGCGTGCCGCGGAGGTACCCGCTGGCGATCTTGATGTGCTCGTTGGCCGAGAGTGCGGCCGCGCGCGCGGCTTCCGCATCGGTGATCGGGCGCTCGGTCGGGGGCGTCTCGTAGGTGCGCTCGGCCGGGGTCTCGGCGGCGTCGCGGGGGCTGTGGTCGTCCATGGAACGAATCCAATATCGTCGAAAGCGTAAATCTCTCCCTCGCCGGGGCCTTGAGCCCGCGGGCGGGGGAGAGCGTGGAGCGTGCTGTTCGGGAGGTTCGCTCCCTGCTCCCGCGGCGGGGGCATCCGCCTCCGCAACAGGATGTACCCGCGCCGGGGGCGGGCGTTCCGGTCTTCAGTAGACGTCCTGCTGGTAGCGGTGACCGCGCTCCAGCGTCGCGACCTGCGCCTCGGCGTCGGCCGGGCTCAGGCCCTTCGTGGTCTCGTAGGCCTTCACCACGGCGGCCCGCACGTCGCGCGCCATGTTCTTGGCATCGCCGCAGACGTAGAGATGCGCGCCCCCGTCGAGCCAGGAGACCAGCTCCGCGGCGTGCTGGGTGATCCGGTCCTGCACGTAGATCTTTTCCGGCTGGTCGCGCGAGAAGGCCACGTCGATCTTGGTCAGCGAACCGTCCTCCAGGGCCTCCTGCCACTCGAGCTGGTAGAGGAAGTCGTGGGTGAACTGGCGGTCTCCGAAGAACAGCCAGGAGCGCCCGGAAGCCTCCGTCGCGCGGCGCTCCTGCACGAAGGCGCGGAAGGGCGCCACGCCCGTACCGGGCCCGACCATGATGATGTCGGTGGCGGGATCCTGCGGCAGGCGGAAATGGCGGTTGGGCTTCAGCCGCACCCGCAGCTTGGCTCCGTCGCGGATGCGGTCGGCCACGTGCACCGAGGTGACGCCGGAGCGGGCGCGCCCGTGGGTCTGGTAGCGCACGGCGGCGATCGTCAGGTGGACCTCGTCGCCGACCTCCTTGCGCGAGGAGGCGATCGAGTAGGCCCGCGGCGGCAGCGGCCGGGTGATGGCGCCGAGGTGCTCGCCCGTAAGCTTGGCCGGGTAGGTCTCGATCAGGTCGATGAGCTGGCGCCCCTCGATCCAGGCGCGGGCCTCGCCGCTGTCGATGAGCTTCTGCGCGTCGGCGTGGCCGGTCGCCTTGACGAAGCGCTCGATCGTGGCGGCCGAGAGCGTGGTGATGTCGCGCTCGGAGAGCAGCGCCTTGCGCAAGGCCTCGTCGCCCTCGAGGCCGGCAGCCTTGAGGATCTCGTCCACGAGTTGCGGATCGTTCTCGGGGTAGATCTCGAGGGAGTCGCCCGGCTCGTAGGCCGGCGCGCCCTCCTCGAAGGCGAGCGCGAGGTGGATCGTCTCCTTGTCGGAACGCGAGGAGTTGAGGTTCACGTGCTCGACCACCTCGACCAGGTAGGGCTCGCGGCTCGGCTCGGCATCCTCGTCCTCGGCCCCGCCCGCGCGGGCGAAATCGACCGCCACCACGTTGTCGGCGGGCGCAGGTGCCAGCGCCTTGAGCGTCGCCTTGATCCAGTCGGCGGCAGGCTTGTCGAAGTCGAGGTCGAGGTCGGCGCGCTCCGCGGCGCGCTTGCCCCCCAGCGCCTCGAACCGAGCGTCGAGCGCCTTGCCGATGGCGCAGAACTCCGCGTAGCTCGTGTCGCCGAGCGCCAGCACCGCGAACTCGACGCCGTCGAGGCGGGGCGCCGCGTCACCCATCAGCTCGCCGTAGGCCCGCACCGCGCGGGCCGGCGGCTCGCCCTCGCCCCAGGTCGCGGCGATCGCCACGATCTTGCCGGCCTTCGGCAGGGTCGCGAGGTCGAGGTCGGCGAAATCCACCACCTTCGGCTTGAAGCCCTGCTTGCGCGCGAGCTTGCCGACGTCGCCCGCGAGCTTCTCCGAGTTCCCCGATTCGCTGGCGAACAGGACGGTCAGCGGCTCGGCGGCCTTCGGGGGGGCGGCCGGCGCCGCGGCGGGCTGGCCGCCCGCGGCGTCGAGGCCGGCGAGGAAGCCCGCGAGCCAGGCGCGCTGGATGGGCGTCGCGGCGCCGAGCACCGCGTCGAGGCTGGCGCGCTCGTTGTCGGCGAAGGGCGCGGTGCGGGGGAGTATGGCTTGGCGTGACATCAGGTGACCATGTCGTCGTACGCGAGGCTTCTGTCAACGGGGAACGTTCTTTTTACAGAACCACGCAGGAAGAGAAGAAGCCGTCTGCTGTTGCGTTGCAGAAGAAAATATTATTCTCCAACCACCGCCAGAGTCGGCGCGGTCCCGGGCAGATGCCGGCCGTGCGTCGGTGGAGCGGGCAGGGGCAGGGCGGTGGTGGACTTCACCTTCTCCATGGCGAAGCGGGAGGTGACGTTCTTGAGCGGCAGGGTCGCGATGAGCTTCTTATAAAAGGTGTCGTAGGCGGCCATGTCGGCGACGACGACCCGCAGCATGTAATCGACGTCGCCGGCCATGCGGTAGAATTCCAGCACCTCCGGCATCGCCGAGACGGTGTCGGCGAAGCGCTCCAGCCAGTCCTTCGAGTGGTCGGCCGTCTCGATGGAGACGAAGACCGTGAGGCCGAGCCCGAGCTTCACAGGATCGAGCACCGCCACGCGCCGGTCGATGACGCCGTCCGCCTCCAGGCGCTGGATGCGCTTCCAGCAGGGCGTCTGCGACAGGCCCACGCGCTCGCCGATCGCGGCGATCGAGAGGGTCGCGTCCGTCTGGAGCAGGGCGAGGATCTTCAGATCGATCGAATCCACGGGACCTCCGGCGTGACGTGCGGGCGGGTGGGACGACGCGGGATTGAGAAGGATCTTCCTTGTGGCGGCAACCGAACCCGTCTCCGGACCGTTGCGCCGCTATCCCCCGCCGCCGGGGCGAATGCGCGCCGCGCAAAGCCGCCCCGCCTTGACTTCGTTCGTTATAGCGAACATCTCAACCCTCACACAACCGCAGTTTTGCGCCGAACACCCATGACCCTGCTCAACCCACAGGCCGCCGACGCCCTCGCGGCCGCCCTGAAGGAGCGCGACCTGCCCGGTCGGATCCACCTGATCGAGGCGGAGGTGCCGGGCCGGCTGGTCTTCACCACGAGCCTCGGCATCGAGGATCAGGTGCTGACCCACGCCATCGCGCTGGCCAAGGGACGGACCGAGATCGTCACCCTCGATACCGGCCGGCTCTACCCGGAGACCTACGACGTCTGGGCCGAGACCGAATCGGCCTACGGCATCCGCATCCGCGCCTACGCGCCCGAGCGCGAGGCCGAGGAGCGCTTCGTGGCCGAGGAGGGCATCAACGGCTTCCGCCACTCGGTCGCCGCCCGGCAGGCCTGCTGCGGCTTCCGCAAGGTCGAGCCGCTCGCCCGCGCCCTGAAGGGCGCTGCCGGCTGGCTCACCGGCCTGCGCGCGGGCCAGTCGGCCAACCGCGCCGCGACCCCGCTCGCCGCCTACGATGCCGAGCGCGACCTCCTGAAGCTCAATCCCCTGGCGGACTGGTCGCGCGAGGACGTCGACCGCTTCGTGCGCGACAACTACGTGCCCTACAACGTGCTGCACGACCGCGGCTTCCCGTCGATCGGCTGCGCGCCCTGCACCCGCGCGATCCGCGTCGGCGAGAGCGAGCGCGCCGGCCGCTGGTGGTGGGAGCAGGAAGAGAAGAAGGAGTGCGGCCTGCATGTCGGCCGGACGGCCGGCTCGCCCGACGCGAACGTCGAGCCCGGCCGCGAAGCCGCCGTGTTCGAACCGCAATCCGCGACCACAGAGACCCAACGCAATCTGGAGATGGCCCGATGAGCGCCGCCCAAGCGGTGAATGCCGCGCCGAGTCGCAACCTCGCCCAAGACCGGCTGACGCATCTGCAGCGCCTGGAGGCCGAGAGCATCCACATCTTCCGGGAGACGGTCGCCGAGACCGAGAACCCGGTGATGCTCTACTCGATCGGCAAGGACTCGTCCGTCCTGCTGCACCTGGCGCTGAAGGCCTTCGCGCCGGGCAAGCTGCCCTTCCCGCTGCTCCACGTCGACACGACCTGGAAGTTCCGCGAGATGATCGCCTTCCGCGACCAGCGCGCGAAGGAACTGGGCCTCGATCTCCTGGTCCACACCAACCCGGACGGGCTCGCCCGCGGCGTCGGGCCGATCAGCCACGGCTCCGAGGTCCACACCGACGTGATGAAGACGCAGGCCCTGCGGCAGGCGCTGGACCAGCACAAGTTCGACGCGGCCTTCGGCGGGGCGCGGCGCGACGAGGAGGCGAGCCGCGCCAAGGAGCGCATCGTCTCCCTGCGCACCGCGCAGCACCGCTGGGACCCGAAGCGCCAGCGCGCCGAGCCCTGGCACCTCTACAACATGCGCAAGAAGCGCGGCGAGAGCTTGCGCGTCTTCCCGCTCTCGAACTGGACCGAGCTCGATATCTGGCTCTACATCGAGCAGGAAAACATTCCGATCGTGCCGCTCTACTTCGCCAAGGAGCGGCCGGTGGTGGAGCGCGACGGCCAGTTGCTGATGGTCGACGACGAGCGCCTGCCGCTCAACCCCGGCGAGACCCCGCAGATGCGCCGGGTCCGCTTCCGCACGCTCGGCTGCTACCCGCTGACCGGCGCGGTCGAGAGCCCGGCCGCGACCTTGCCTGAGATCATCGGCGAGACGCTGGCCGCCCGCACCTCGGAGCGGCAGGGCCGGGTCATCGACAAGGACGGAGCGGGCGCCATGGAGCGCAAGAAGCAGGAGGGCTATTTCTGATGACGATCCACCAGTCACCGGAGGCCTTCGGCTACGAGGCCTTCCTGGCCGCCCACCAGCGCAAGGAAGTGCTGCGCTTCATCGCCTGCGGCTCGGTGGACGACGGCAAGTCGACCCTGATCGGGCGCCTGCTGCACGACACCAAGCAGATCTTCGACGACCAGATCTCGGCCCTGCAGCGCGACTCGCGCAGGCACGGCACGCAGGGGCAGGAGATGGATCTGGCGCTCCTCGTGGACGGCCTGCAGGCCGAGCGCGAGCAGGGCATCACCATCGACGTGGCCTACCGCTTCTTCTCGACCGAGAAGCGCTCCTTCATCGTGGCCGACACCCCCGGCCACGAGCAGTACACCCGCAACATGGCGACCGGCGCCTCGACCGCCGACGTCGCGGTGATCCTGGTCGATGCCCGCCAGGGCCTGACCCGGCAGACGCGCCGCCACGCGCTCCTCGTCTCGATGCTCGGCATCAAGCGCATCGCTCTGGCCATCAACAAGATGGACCTCGTCGGCTGGTCGCAGACGAAGTTCGAGGAGATCCTGGCGGGCTTCACGGACTTCACGAAGAATCTCGGCTTCGCCGAAGTGCGGGCGATCCCGCTCTCGGCCAAGAACGGCGACAACGTCGTGCTGCCGGGCACCGCCGCCACGTGGTACGCGGGCGGCACGCTGCTCTCCTATCTCGAGGACGTGCCGGTGCACGAGGAGGCGCTGGCCGCCCCCTTCCGCATGGCGGTGCAGTGGGTGAACCGGCCGGATTCCGAGTTCCGCGGCTATTCCGGCCGCATCGCGTCGGGCCAGGTGCGTCCGGGCGACAGCGTCACGATCGCGCCGAACGGCCGGACCTCGACGGTCGCCCGCATCTACACGGCGGACGGCGACCTCGCGGTCGCGGGCGAGGATCAGTCGGTGACGCTGGTGCTCGCCGATCAGGTCGACGCGTCCCGCGGCAACGTGATCGCGGCGACCGACCGGCCGATGCAGGTCTCGGACACACTGGATGTCCGCCTGTTCTGGGCCTCCGAGAGCCCGCTGGCGCCGGGCGCGGCGCTGCTCGCCAAGATCGGCACGGTGACGACCAACGCGACCGTGACGGCGATCCGCACCCGCATCGATCCGGAGACGGGCCAGCCGGGTCCCGCCGAGCAGCTCACGGCCAACGACATCGCCGACGTGACGCTGACCCTCGATCGGCCGGTGGCCTTCGACGCCTACGCGGAGAACCGCGAGACCGGTGGCCTCATCCTGATCGACCGCGAGACCACGGACACGGCCGCCCTCGGTCTGGTCCAGGCGCCGCGCAAGGCGGATGGCGGGGCGCGGATCCCGACGACCACGGAGGTGGCGGGCAAGGCGAAGCCGCAGCAGGGCGGCTTCCTGGCGAAGCTGCGCGGGCTGTTCGGAGGCTGACCGGCCGAAGGCCGCGCAGCTCTCCCTCCCCCCTCTGCGGGGGAGGGTGGCCCCTGTGTCAGCAGGGGTCGGGAGAGGGGCCCCCCGCTCCCGGAAAAGGTGCAGCCTTCATCCAGGGCAAAGCCCCATTCTGCACCGTCGTTCCCCTCTCCCGTCACCCTTCGCGTGCCACCCTCCCCCGCAGAGGGGGGAGGGAGAGCGCGGTGCGGCTCACGCCTTCTCCAGCCCGGCGATCGCCCGGGCGAAATCCCGGGCCGCGAAAGGCTCCAGATCCTCCACGCCCTCGCCGACGCCGATGAAGTGCACCGGCAGGCCGAACTTCGCGGCGAGCGCCACCAGGATGCCACCCCGCGCCGTGCCGTCGAGCTTCGTCATCACCAGCCCCGAGACGGGTGCTGCCTGCGAGAACAATTCGACCTGGCTCAGCGCGTTCTGGCCCACCGTCGCGTCGAGCACGAGCAGCGTCGCGTGCGGCGCTTCGGGATCGAACTTGCGGATCACCCGGATGATCTTCTCCAGTTCCGCCATCAGCCCGGCCTTGTTCTGGAGCCGGCCGGCGGTGTCGATGAGGAGCACGTCGGTGCCGGCTTCCCGCGCCTGTTTCAGCGCGTCGAAGGCGAGGCCCGCCGCGTCCGCGCCCTGCGCCCCGCTGATCACCGGCGTGTTGGTGCGCGCCCCCCAGACCTTGAGCTGGTCGATCGCCGCGGCCCGGAAGGTATCGCCGGCCGCCAGCATCACCGAGCGCCCTTCCGCCCGGAACTTCAGCGAGAGCTTGCCGAGCGTGGTGGTCTTGCCGGCCCCGTTCACCCCGACGCAGAGGATGACGTAGGGCTTCCTGGACGCGTCGATGACGAGCGGCTGCGCCACCGGATCGAGCGCCCGCTCCACCTCGGTCGCCAGGATGGCCCGGACCTCGTCGGGCGAGATGCCCTTCTCGTAGCGGCCCTTGCCGACGGCGTCGGAGATCCGGGTCGCGGTCTCGACGCCGAAATCGGCCTGGATCAGGGCGTCCTCCAGATCCTCCAGGGTGGTGGCGTCGAGCTTGCGCTTGGTGAAGAGCCCGGTGACCCGCTCCGAGAGGTTCGACGAGGTGCGCTTCATCCCCGACGTGAGGCGGCTCCACCAGCCGCGGGCCTCCGGCTCGCGCTGCGGCTCGGCCCCGGCGTCGAAGGCGAGCGCGGCGGCCGCATCGACCGGCTGGATGTCGGGGACGGAGGCCGGGTCTTCGTCCGGGCTCTCAGGCTCGCCGGTCTCGGGCTCGCCAGTCTTGGGCTCCCGCGCCTGGGAGGTGGTGTCGGCGGGCTCGGCACCGCGCGCCGGGTCGTCGCCCGCGGTGCCGGCGGGCGGGCGCTCCTCCTGTCCCTCGATCGGCATGAGGTCGGCGCCCTCGACGACGTCCGGCACCGTGTTGCGTGCAGGGGCCTCGGGCGCGGGCTCCTCCGGCGGCAGGGGCACGTGCGCGACGTCGTCGGCCGCCGTGGCGAAGTCGGGATGTCCCTCCGCGGGCGAGGCCGGATCGACCAGCGAGGCCGCCTCGTCCGGCGACGGCGTCTCCTCCGCGGGCGGCTCCGACGCCTTCTCGGCGCCCTTCCGCCCGAACAGGCGTCCGAACCAGCCCGGCTTGTCCTCGCTCATCGTCACGTCCTTGCTGGCGCCCGGTGTCCCGGCGCGCCGGAATGGTCTAGCGGGGAGAGATGTCCGCCCCGATCCTGCCTGACATAGGCGCGCGCCTGCTCTACCGCGATGCCCTGCTGCTCGTCATCGACAAGCCGGCGGGATTGCCGGTGCATCCGGGGCCGAAGGGCGGCGAGACCCTGACCGACCATCTCGACGCGCTCCGCTTCGGCCTGCCGCGCCGGCCGGAGGCCGTGCACCGCCTCGACCGCGACACCTCCGGCTGCCTCGCGCTCGGGCGCCACGCCAAGGCGCTGGCCCGGCTCGGCAAGCTGTTCGCAGGCTCGGCGATCGAGAAGACCTACTGGGCGGTCGTGGTCGGCGGTCCGGATGCGGAGGCCGGGAGCATCGACCTCGCGCTCGCCCGGCGCTCGCCCGATCCGCGCTCGTGGTGGATGAAGGCCGACCCGGCGGGCGACCCGTCGCTGACGCACTGGCGCGTGCTCGGGCGCGACCCGGCGGCCGGCCGGACCTGGCTGGAGCTGAAGCCCGTCACCGGCCGCACGCACCAGCTCCGCGTGCACTGCGCCGAGTCCGGCTGGCCGATCCTGGGCGACCCGATCTACGGCGGCGGCCCGCGCGACGGCGTGCTGCATCTCCATGCCCGCGCGCTCGCGATCCCGCTCTACCCGAAGCGCGACGCGATCCGGGCCGAGGCGCCAGCCCCGCAGCACATGCGGTCGGCCCTCACGGGCTGCGGCTGGCGCGAATAAGTTCTGGATTCCAAAGGTCGAGACCTTTGGCGGGTGCAGGGCAGAGCCCTGCTGTCGGCTTCCTCGCCCTGGCTCTGCCAGGACGAGGAAGCCGATCCCGGGGCTGCGCGCCCCGGACCCCGCCAAAGGGCCTCGGGCCCTTTGGGATCCCATGACCTCAGGCCGCGATCAGTGCGCGGCCGTCGTGAGCGGCGATCGTCACGGTGTGGAGCGTGCCGGGCTCGGCCGCGAGGCGGACCGGCGTGAAGCCCTCCGTGCGGCCGGTACCGCCGCGCTCGGCCAGCACCCGGTGCGTGCGGCCGACCTCGCCGTCGAGGTGGCGGGCGAGCGCCGCCGCGCCCGCCGCCCGCAGCCGCGCCGCGCGCTCCCGGATCACGTCCGGAGCCACCGGCGGCATCCGGGCGGCGGGCGTGCCGGGGCGGGCGGAGTAGGGGAAGACGTGCAGGTGCGTCAGCCCGCATTCCGCCACGAGGTCGAGCGAGCGGACGAACTGCGCCTCGGTCTCCGTCGGGAAGCCGGCGATCAGGTCGGCGCCGAACACGGTGTCGGGCCGCAGGCGCCGGATCTCGGCGCAGAAGCGGATCGCGTCGGCGCGGAGATGCCGCCGCTTCATCCGCTTGAGGACGAGATCGTCGCCGGCCTGGAGCGAGAGGTGGAGATGGGGCATCAGCCGCGCCTCCTCGGCGAAGGCCCGCACCAGTTCCGGGTCGGCCTCGACGGAATCGATCGAGGAGAGGCGCAGCCGCGCCAGATCCGGCACCCCGGCGAGGATCGCCCGCACGAGGCGCCCCAGGCTGAGATCCCCGAGATCGCGCCCGTAGGCGGTGAGGTCGACGCCGGTCAGCACCACCTCGCGCCCGCCCGCCTCGACGATGCGGGCGACCTGCGCGACCACCTCCGCCACCGGCACCGAGCGCGAGTTCCCCCGCCCGAACGGAATGACGCAGAAGGTGCAGCGGTGGTCGCAGCCGTTCTGCACGGCCAAGAAGGCGCGGGTATGCCCGGCCATGGCGGTGATCCGCGTCGGCGCGGCGGCGCGCGCCGCCATCACGTCGGACACGTCCCGCGCGGGCGCGGCGGCCCAGGCGGCGGGATCGAGCTTCTCGGCGTTGCCGACGAGGCGCGCCACCTCGGGCATCGCCGCGTAGGCCGCCGTCTCGACCTGCGCGCCGCAGCCCGTGACCGCGATCGTCGCGGCCGGCCGCTCGCGGTGCAGCCGCCGGATGGCCTTGCGGGCCTCACGTCCGGCGGCCTCCGTCACCGCGCAGGTGTTGACGATGACGAGGTCGCCTGGATGCGCGCCGGCTGCCGCGCGCATCGCCTCCGACTCGACGGTGTTGAGCCGGCAGCCGAAGGTCAGCGTCTCGACCGCCATCAGGCGGCCCCGGCGAACAGCTCCGGCGCGAAGGTGCCCTCCGCCTCCAGGAAGACCGGGCCGGTCATCAGCACGTGGTCGTCGGCGCGCCACTCGATGACGAGGTCGCCGCCCGGCAGGCTGACCGTCGCGTGGCGCCCGACCATGCGCAGGCGCGAGGCCGCCACCACCGTGGCGCAGGCGGCCGTGCCGCAGGCGAGCGTCAGGCCTGCGCCCCGCTCCCAGACCCGGAGCTTGATCGTGTCGCGCCCCGTCACCTGCGCCACCGAGATGTTGGCCCGCTCCGGAAAGATCGGGTGGTTCTCCAGCAGCGGCCCGAACCGGGCGAGGTCGTAGCTGTCCGGGTCGCGCTCGGTGAAGAACACCGCGTGCGGGTTGCCCATGTTCACGACGCCCGGGGAGTGCAGGACCGGATCGTCGATCGGGCCGATCTGCAGCTCGATCCGGCGGGTATCGGGAAAGGGCTCGGCCAGCGGGATCTCGTCCCAGGCGAGCCGCGGCCGGCCCATGTCGACCGTGAAGGCGCGCTCGGCCACGCGCCGCACGCCGACCCGGCCCGCCACCGTCTCCAGGGTCAGGCGGCCGCCCTCGGCGGGGCGCGCCATGGCGGGGTCGTCGAACATCGCGTAGGCGACGCAGCGCGTGCCGTTGCCGCAGGCACCCGATTCCGAGCCGTCGGTGTTGTAGATCCGCATGTAGGCGTCGGTGCCGGGGCTCACGGGATCGTGCACGACCATGAGCTGATCGAAGCGCGAGCCGGCATCGGCCGCGATGGCCCGCGCCTCCTCGGGCGCGACGCGGTGCTGGCTGCCGCGCAGGTCCAGCACCACGATGGCGTTGCCGGCGCCGTGCATCTTCAGGAAACGTCGATTCGCGAGTGCGCTCATGCCGTCTGCGGGGCGGGTGTCTCGGATGCGGGGGCGGGATCCGCGGGCTATATGGCAAACCCGGCTCCCCGGCGCGAGGGGGCCGGGCGGGAAGCGGCCCTGCGCGGCTTTCCTGCCCTCGCGGGAGCGCCGGTTCGTCACTACCTTGCGCGGCCAGGCCCGGACGATTCGCAACCGGGACGGGTTGGACCTTCCCTGCCGGAGCGTACCCTTGATCGGCCTTCGCCCCACGCTGCTCGCCGCCCTCGTCCTCGCCCAGCCGGCGCTCGCGCAGCAGCAGCCCCCGCCGCCGCCCTCGACCGCGCCGTCCCCGGCGCAGACGAACCCGCTGCCGACCACCACGGCGCCGAACCCGCCCCAGGACCCGGAGCGCTCCGCCGCGCCGCAGCCCGAGAAGGCGCTGACGCCCCCGGCCGTGCCGCCCGCGGACACGCGGCCGAACGCGGCCTCCGCGCGCCCGACGCTGGTCGAGACGCCCGGCGACGCGAGCGACGTCGACGAGGTCTCGCTGCCGGCCAAGCCCGCCGCGATCCTCGCCGGCAAGGCGAAGTGGGAGGAAGCGCCCCAGAGCCTGCGCCAGAGCTTCGCCCGGATCGAGGCCGACCTCGCCAAGGCCGGCATCGCCCCGGCCGGCCGGCCGATCGCGGTCTTCACCCGCACCGACGACGACGGCTTCCAGTACGAGGCGATGATCCCGGTCGCCCAGGCGCCTGAGCGGGCCCCGGACGGCGAGCTGCGCTTCGGCACCACGCCCTCCGGCAAGGCCCTGCGCTTCTCGCACAAGGGCTCCTACGAGAGCATCGACGGCACCTACGAGACGCTGACCGCCTACCTCGACGCCAAGGACATCATGGTCCAGGACCGCTTCGTCGAGGAATACGTCACCGACCTCGCGGACGGCGCCGACGACAAGCTCGAGGTGAACATCTACGCGCTGACGCGGTGAGACGGCGCCCCGCCGCGGTGCCGCGCGATCGCCAAGCGGGTCCATGCGGCGCAGGCGGGCGGGAGGACGGATCGCCGCGGTTGCTTGGCGCCCGCCCGCCCTCTACATCGGCGGTCCCCGTGGCCGATGCGCCTGAAGGTTTCGCGAGCCCGCTCGGGCCGGCATGGTAGCGGGGTCGGCAGTGACGGGGCGGTCCGGACCAGTTCTCTGGGCCGCTCCCGTGAGACCCAGTGGGCCGGGCGGCTGCAGGGGTGTCGGAGGCGCGGGGAACAGGAACCGCGGATCCGGCGCATGGCCCACAAGATTTCCCAGGCCGTCCGCCTGGCCTGACCCGTTCCGGGACAGGTGCCGGACCGGCCCTTGTCGCTTCGTTCACGTCGCCCGGTAAGGATAAAGGTGGGCCGGGGAACCGGCCGCGTGCCACCGCGTTTCTTCGGGCCTGACGACCATGCGACGCCTCCTCACCGGCGGGATCAAGGCGATCCTGGCGATCGCCGCCCTCTCCACCGCCGCCCACTGGGCCCTGCGCGTCCAGCGCGAGCAGCCGACGGCGGTCGCCCGCGCGACCGCCATCCCCGAGCCGACCACGACCGGCTCGATCGCGCCGCGCGAGGCCGAGCGTCCGGCCGCCGCGGTCGCCGCGCCCGCCCGCGGGCTCGACCAGCAGCATCTCGGCGCGCTCATCGCCAGTCACAGCGGCGAGAAGGCCCGGGTGCAGAAGGCCAGCGCCCGCGAGACGACGCGGGAAGCCCGCCGCTGAGCACGGCGGGGCCGACCGAGCGTCCGGCAGGGCAGCCCTGCGCCCGCCGGCCTCACGCCGACGGCGATCACGGGTTAGGAAGCGATCCTCGCCGCAACCTCTGATCGGACGCTCCGGCGGCCGCGCGGCGCATCGCCCGAGAGATCCCGAGAGACCTGAAGTGCCCCAGGCTCATGCTGTGACCGGCCCCGCGACGCGCCCCGTTCCGGACCGGCGCCGGCTCGTCGGCATCGCGCTGATGTGCGGCGCGGTCGCCTCGTTCGCGAGCCTCGACGCCTGCGGCAAGACGCTGGCGGGGCTCGGGGTGGACCCGCTGGTCTCGACCTTCATGCGCTACGCGGTCAACGTGGCGCTGATCACCCTGGTGCTGAACCCGGTCCGCCACCCCGAGGTGGTGAGGAGCCGCCGGCTCACCCTGCAGGTCCTGCGCTCGCTGCTGCTGTTCGGCACCACCGCGCTCAACTTCCTGGCCCTGCGCTATCTCCAGCTCGCCGAGACGGTCTCGATCCAGTTCGCCGCGCCGCTCGCGGTGGCGCTCCTCGCCGGGCCGCTGCTCGGCGAGCGGTCCTCCCGCGACCGGCTGGCCGCCATCGCGGTCGGGTTCCTGGGCGTGCTGGTCATCGTGCGGCCGGGCCTCGGCACGGTCCACCCGGCCGTGCTGTTCAGCCTCGGCAACATGGTCTGCTACGCCTTCTACGTGATCCTGACGCGCAAGCTCGCGGCCCACGATTCGACCCGCACGACGCTGTTCTTCTCGGGCCTGTCGGGCCTTGCCGTGATGCTGCCGGTGCTGCCCTGGATCTGGTCGAGCCCCGCGACCCCGCAGGTCTGGGCGCTGCTCGTCGGCATCGGCCTCATCGGCACCTTCGGGCACTGGCTGCTGATCCTCGCGCACGCCCGCGCCCCGGCGAGCGTGCTGGCGCCCTTCATCTACACGCAGCTCGTCTGGTCGGTGACGCTGGGCTTCCTGGTCTTCGGCGACGTGCCGAACGGCTGGACGCTCGTCGGCGCGATGATCGTGATCGGCTCGGGCCTCTACCTGCTGGCGCAGGAGGCGGGGCGGCGGGCGCGGCCGGAGGCCGGCTGAGCCGAGAGGCCGACGTCGTCGCGGCCCGCGGCGATCCCCGATACAGATTTGCGGGAAGCGCTTATATCGGGGCCCATGCAGATCGAATCCGTCCCCCCGCACCGCCACCTGCCGCCGCTCCTGAAGCTCGCCCTGGAGATGGGGCCGCTGGTGCTGTTCTTCCTCGGCAACGCCTACGCCGAGCGCTTCGGGATCGCGGCCGACCAGAAGCTCTTCGTCGCCACCGGCGCGTTCGTGGCCGCGACCGTGACGGCGCTGGCCATCCACTACGCCCTGGTGCGACGCCTGCCGGTGATGCCGCTGGTCTCAGGGGTGGTCGTCGTGGTGTTCGGCGGCCTGACCCTCTACCTGCAGGACAAGACCTTCATCATGGTGAAGCCCACCATCGTGAACACCTTGTTCGGCGTGGTCCTGCTCGGCGGCCTCGCCTTCGGCAAGCCGCTGCTCGCCGTCGTGCTCGACTCGATGTTCGCGCTGACCGACGAGGGCTGGCGCAAGCTCACCTTCCGCTGGGGCCTGTTCTTCCTGGCGCTCGCCGCGCTCAACGAGGTGGTCTGGCGCACGCAGACGGAGGATTTCTGGGTGAACTTCAAGGTCTTCGGCATCATGCCGATCACGGTGGCGTTCGCGCTCGCCCAGACGCCGCTGCTCACCCGCTACGAGCGCAAGGACGTCCGGGCGTGAGCGCGGCCTCCGGCACCCGGACCCTGCACCGGGCCCTCGTCCCCCTCGCCGCTTTCGTGATCGGCCTCGTGGGCATCGCGGGCGCGGCCTGGTTCACGCTGATGCCCGCGCGGCAGGAGGCGGTGGCGAGCGTCGGCGGCCCGTTCAGCCTCGTCGATCAGGACGGCCGGCCCACGACCGAGCGCGCCTTCGCGGGCGCCACGCACCTCGTCTTCTTCGGCTTCACCCACTGCCCGGAGATCTGCCCGACCACGCTGCAGCAGGTCTCCGACGTGCTGGCGGCTTTGGGCGACAAGGGACGGGGCATGAAGGTCGCCTTCATCACGGTCGATCCGGAGCGCGACCGGCCGGCCGACCTCAAGACCTACCTCACGAGCTTCGACCCGCGCATCGTCGGCCTCACGGGCACGCCCGAGCAGGTCGCGGCGGCGGTGAAGGGCTACCGCGCCTACAGCCGCAAGGTGCCCACCAAGGACGGCGACTACACGATGGAGCACACCGCGCTCGTCTACGTGATGGACGGCAAGAACCGCTTCCTCGGCGCGCTCAACCTGATGCGCCCGGCCGACCAGAGCGCGGCGGAACTCGCCAAGCGGCTGTGATCGCCCGATCGGTCCGTCAGGCCGCGTGCCGGTTCGCCGCCGGCCCGAAATGGCCGAGATAGCGCGCCGCGATCGCCTCGACCGGCAGCACCACGAAGACGTCGGTGGTGCCGAACTGGTGGTCCACCACCGCCCCGTCGCCGAAGGTGGCGCCGACCCGCAGGTAGCCCTTGATCAGCGGCGGCAGGGACTGGAGCGCCGCCTTCGGATCGACCGCCCCGCGGACGAGCCGGTCCATCGGCACGTGGCGGCCGGGCAGGGCCTTCGCGCACCAGCCCTCCGGCGCGCGGGCGTGGTGGTGGAGGAAGCTCAGGGGCAGGGCGAGCCGGTCCGGATCCGTGCCCTCCAGGCTGGCGCAGCCGATCAGCGCATCGATCCGGTGGTGCCGGAGGTAGGCGTAGATGCCGGTCCAGAGCAGCTCGACCGTGCGCTTGGTGCGGTAGGGCTTCAGCACGCAGGAACGGCCGAGTTCCAGGATGCGCTTGCCGGCCTGGGCGGCGAGCAGCGGCGCGAGGTCGTACTCGCCCGCCGAGTAGAAGCCGAAGTTGCGCTCGGCCACCTCGCCGCGCAGCAGCCGGTAGGTGCCCACCACCTTCGGCCGGGCTTTCCGGAAGGGCTTGGCCTCGGTCGCGGCGTGGTCGATCACCAGGAGGTGGTCGCAGAGCGCGTCGAACTCGTCGGCGTCGCGGCGCGAGAAGGCCGCCATGCCGGTCGGCACTGCCGACATCTCCTCGTAGAACACGCCGTAGCGCAGGCGCTGGGCCCGGCGCACCTCGCCGTTCTTCACGGCGAGCCGCACCTCCAGCGTGCCGAGCCGGCCGAGGCTCGGCCCCAGGCCGGGCGTCGCGAGCGGCGCCTTGAAGCGCTCGGCGAAGCGGATCGGCGTCGCGCCCGGCGGCACGAGGCTGCGCCCGCCGAGGCCCGGGATGCCGGCCTCGGCGCCCCGGCGCTTGAGCTTGGCGATGGGCTCGGCCACGCCCCGGTCCCAGCCGCTCGCAAAGGCCGCCCCGGCCCCACGGGTGAAGTTCGCGACCATCGTCGAAGCCCGCTCCGGAGGCCCGCGGCCGCCGTCCGCCCGGACGGCGCGGCCCGCGCCTCGCGGACCCACTCAAGACCACGAAGCGCGCACGCTTTTATGACAGCCGCACGCGGCTGTCGCGCCGGCTACTGCGAACCGGGATCAGACGAACTGGTTCAGCCCGGGGATCGAGCCGACGATCGGCCCCATCACGTCCTCGCCGGCTTTCTCACGGCCGTAGGCGAAGAGTTCCTGCCCCAGCGGCTGCATCTGGCCCATCGGCACGCCGGCCGACATCAGCTTCTGGCCGAGCGCCATCACGCCGCCGCCCATCATGCCGCCGAGCATGCCCATCAGCCCGCTGCCGCCGCCCGCGGCGTTCGACTCGGCGACGAGCGCCTCGGAGCCCGGCATCGCGGCCATGAGCTGGGCGACCTCGGTCGCCGGCCCCTCCTTCTGCAGGAAGGCGAGGATATGCCCGATCGCGGTCTGCGCCGTGGCGGCGTCGAGGCCGGTGCGGTTGGTCACGCGGGCGATCAGTTCTTCCATCGATGGGGCCTTCCCGAGAGAGTTGCTCCCGTCTGTCGGGCCTGGGCGCTGGGAAATCAAGCCGGGCCGGCCGCTCTGGAACTCGGGAGGCGCCTCGGCGTAACCTGCGCCGGCGCGGTGGCACGAGGGGAGCGGGCGATGAGCGGGGACGGCACCATCTCGGTCGGCAGGAGCGTGGGCCCGGGCGCCAAGCCCGAGGTGCTGGCGCTGCGGCTGGCCAACCGGCACGGGCTGGTGGCGGGCGCCACCGGCACCGGCAAGACCGTGACCCTGCAGGTGCTGGCCGAGGGCTTCTCCAACGCGGGCGTGCCCGTGTTCGCCGCCGACATCAAGGGCGACCTGTCGGGGCTCGCCGCGGCCGGCGAGGCCAAGCCGGTCTTCGTCAAGCGCGCCGAGGAACTCGGGATCGCGTACGAGCCCGACCGCTTCCCCACCGTGTTCTGGGACCTGTTCGGCGAGCAGGGCCACCCGATCCGCTGCACGGTCAGCGAGATGGGGCCGCTGCTGCTGGCCCGCCTCCTCGAACTCAACGACACCCAGGAGGGCGTGCTCAACGTCGCCTTCCGGGTCGCCGACGAGAACCGGTGGCCGGTCATCGACCTGAAGGACCTGCGGGCGCTGCTGAACTTCTGCTCGGAGAACCTGCGCGAGATCTCCGGCACCTACGGCAACGTCTCGGCGGCCAGCGTCGGCGCGATCCAGCGCCAGCTCCTGGTTCTCGAGAATCAGGGCGCCGACGCGTTCTTCGGCGAGCCGGCCCTCGACCTCGCCGACTTCATGCGCCGGGACCGGGAGGGCAGGGGCTTCGTCAACATCCTGGCCGCCGACAAGCTGATGCAGCGGCCGAAGCTCTACGCCTCCTTCCTGCTCTGGATGCTCTCGGAGCTGTTCGAGCAATTGCCCGAGGTCGGCGACCTCGACCGGCCCAAGCTCGTCTTCTTCTTCGACGAGGCGCACCTCCTGTTCGACGACGCCCCGAAGGCACTGCTCGACGCGGTGGAGCAGGTGGTGCGGCTGATCCGCTCCAAGGGGGTGGGCGTCTACTTCGTCACCCAGAACCCGCTCGACGTGCCCGAGACGGTGCTGGGCCAGCTCGGCAACCGGGTGCAGCACGGCCTGCGCGCCTTCACGCCCCGCGACCAGCGCGCGGTGCGGGCGGCCGCCGAGACCTTCCGGCAGAACCCGGGCTTCGACGTCGCCAAGGCCATCACGGAGCTCGGCGTCGGCGAGGCGCTGGTGAGCTTCCTGGAGGCGCGCGGCACCCCCTCGGTCGTCGAGCGGGCCTTGATCGCGCCGCCGCAGGGCCGCGTCGGTCCCCTCACGGCAGCCGAGCGGGCCGAGGTGATCGCGAAGAGCCCGCTCCGCGGCAAGTACGACGCGGCGGTCGACAACGAGAGCGCCTACGAGATGCTGGCCGCCCGCAAGGGCCTCGACGCGGACACGGCGGAGGCCGCCAAGGAGAGCGAGGGCGGCCTCGGCGGCCTGCTCGGCGGCGTGCTGGGCAGCCTGCTCGGCGAGGAAGCGTCGAAAGGAAAGGGAACGGCGCGGACCGGGCGCCGCCCCCGGCCGGGGATCGTGGAGCAGGTGGTGTCGAACGCCGCCCGCTCGATGGCCCGCAGCGTCGGCAAGCAGGTGGGCGACGCCATCCTGCGCAACGTGCTGGGCGGGCTGACGAAGAAGTAGCCGCGCCGGATCTTTTCCTCCCCGCTCTGCGGGGAGGGGGGAGCGCGCGTCAGCCCGCTGAGGCGACCTGCCCGGCGCGGCGGATCTTCTCCAGCACGTCCTTCAGGTTCTCGGGCGTGACGATGCCGACGAGCTTGTCGCGGATCACCCCGTCCGGGCCGATGATGAAGGTCTCCGGCACGCCGTAGACGCCGAAATCGATGCCGACGCGGCCCGTCTCGTCGAGCCCGACCGCCCGGAAGGGCACGCCGTGCTTCCCCAGGAAGGCGCGGGCCTTCTCGGGCGCGTCCTTGTAGGCGATGCCGACGAGGCGGAAGCCCGATTCGCGGGCCATCCGCATCAGCATCGGGTGCTCGATCTGGCAGGGGGCGCACCACGAGGCCCAGACGTTCAGCACCGTGACCTGGCCCCGGAGGTCGGCGGAGGTCAGCCCCGGCACGGGGGCGCCGTCCGCGGTCAAGCCCGGCACCGGGGGCAGCGCGAAGGCCGGGACCGGCTGCCCGACGAGCGCCGAGGGGATGGCCGCGGGATCGACGCCCGATCGCAGGCGCAGGAGGAACACGCCGGCCAGCACCGCGAAGGTGACGAGCGGCAGGATCAGCAGGAGCGAGCGGCGGGCCGGCGCGGGGGCCTCGGTGCTCACCGGCGCCCCTCCCCGGAGCCGCGCAGCGCCTCGAAACCGCGCAGGGCCCGGGCCTGCGCGCGCCGGTCGCGCACGGCGTTGAGCACCAGGGCGCCCATCACCAGCGCGGTGAAGGCGTAGGAGGCGAGGATGAAGCCCGCATGGGGTCCGAGATCCATGGTCGGGTCCTCAGAGGGCCTGGGGGAGGGCGTCGGGCGGAGCGGTCACGGCGACGCGCCCCGCGTCCAGGCGCTCGGCCTCGCGGATGGTCAGCGTGCGCACCCGGCGGCGCATCACCTCGGTGCGCATCGCGTAGAGGTGGAGCGTGGTGCCGCCGAGCGTCGCGGCGAGGATCATCACGAGGAGCGGGTAGAGCATCGAGGGATCGATGGTCGGGCCGCCCATGCGCAGGATCGAGGCCGGCTGGTGCAGGGTGGACCACCAGTTCACCGAGAACTTGATGATCGGCAGGTTGACGGCGCCGACGAGCGTCAGGATCGCCACCGCGCGCGCGGCCCGGTTCGGGTCCTCCATCGTGCGCCAGAGCGCGACGATGCCGCAGTAGATCAGGAAGAGCAGCAGCATCGAGGTGAGGCGCGCGTCCCAGACCCAGTAGGTGCCCCACATCGGCTTGCCCCAGAGCGACCCGGTGACGAGGCAGATCAGCGTGAAGGCCGCCCCGATCGGCGCGGCGGCGCGCTGGGCGACGTCCGCGAGCGGGTGGCGCCAGACCAGCGTGCCCACCGCCGACAGGCTCATGGCGCCGTAGAAGAACACCCCGAGCCAGGCCGCTGGCACGTGGATGAACATGATCCGCACCGTCTCGCCCTGCTGGTAGTCGGGCGGGGCGACGAACCACGCGAGGTAGAGCCCGAGGGCGAGCACCAGACCGGAGAGGCCGGCGAGCCACGGCGCGAGCGTGCCCGACCAGCGCATGAAGTGGCTGGGGTTGGACAGCCGGGTCCAGAGGGAGATCGGGGCCGAGGACATCCTGCCTGCCTGAGGGCGCGCGCGGGGTGCCCCGGCGGCCTGCCTGTTTCCGTGACATCCCGCGCGGGGCGGGGCTCCTGGCCTGGCTTTTAGCGTCGAGTGCGGTGCAGCGGCAATGCGGGGCGGGCGCGCACCCTGGGCGGTCAGGGCGCGTCGGGACGCAGGAGCCGGCGCAGCCCGGCCCGGGCCCCGCGCCCGGCCGCACCCACGGAGCGGGCGAGCAGCCCGCCGGCCCGCCCGGCCGCCTCCCGGGCGTCCCGCGCGGCGATGCCGTCGACATCCGCCGCGCGCTCCGCCAGGGCGGCGGCGACGGAGGCCGGATCCGGCAGGGACCAGCGCAGGAAGTAGTCGCGCTCCGCGGCGTAGGCGTCGTTGCGGATCCAGGTCACCCCGTCGGCGTAGTAGTAGTGCGCCCGGTTCCGGTTCAGGGCATCGAAGAGCGGCAGGTTCGCGTTGAGGCGGCGGCACCAGTTGAGGCCGAGGATCCGGCGCTCGGGCGCGGCGAAGAGGCAGACGTGCAGGGCCGAGCCCGTGAGGCCGAGGACGGTCCGCCGCTCGGCGAAGAGCCGGACCTGCGCGCGGAGGTCGAGTTCCTCGGGGACGACGACGTCGACGCCCCGGCGCTCCAGCTCCCGCACGAGGTCGGCCTCGTTCTCCAGCTTGTGCAGGCTGCCCGGCGGTAGCCTGAGCTTCGAGAGATAGGCCGGCCGCGCCTCGCCATCGACCGCGACGCCCGCCAGCCAGGGCCGCCCGATCGCCTTGCAGAGTTCGTCGTAGGCCCGGCTCGCCGCGTGGTTCTCCCGGAAGGCGCGCTCGGCCACCACGACCTCGGCCAGTCGGACGGGCACGCGGAAATTCCGCAGCGCATCCAGGCCGACCCCGAGGGAGCCGAGCATCGGCTCCAGGAAGCCGAGGCCGCGCAGCCGCTCAATGTCCTGCGCGCCGTGATAGAGCAGCAGGGTCCCCGCCCCGCCGCCCGCGGCGAGCGGCCAGAGGCGGGACAGGCTGCCGACGACGAAGTGGCCGAAATGATCGACCACGTCGCCGAGATAGTGGAAGCGCGCATCGACCCGCGCGGCCGAGGCGCGGAGATCGGCGACCTGCCGCGCCGCGTCGGCGTCGAGCGGCGCGTCGCGGTCGATCCGCACCCCGCCCTCGTAGAGCCCCCAGAGGGCGCCGTACTCCACGGGCACGTAGAGCAGGTCGGTGCAGAGGCGGATGTCCGGCGGCGCCTCGTGGATCGCGCAGGCGCCCTCGACCTCGGTGCAGCGCCTGATCCCGGCCGGCATGTGCCCCCGCTCGCCCCGCGACGATCCCCTCGCCGCGGCCGGATACGCCCTCCGCCCCGGACCGTCAAAGGCCGCGCTACTCCGACCAGCGGAGCGCCGCCGCCGCCGCGAGCGTGCCGACGACCGCCGCGATCAGGCTGAGGGCCGCCAGGATCGCCAGCGGCGTGGTGAACGGCACCGTGCCGCCCAGAGCCGCCTCCGTGGCCGAGACGCCGAAGATCAGGGTCGGCACCATCAGGGGCAGGACCAGCACCGCCAGGATCAGCCCGCCCCGGCGGATCGAGGCGGTGAGCGCGGCGCCGACCGCGCCGATGCAGGTCAGCGCCGGGGTGCCCACCAGCAGCGTCAGGGCGGTGGCGCCCATGGCGGTGCCGTCGAGGGCGACCAGAAGGCCGAAGAGCGGGGAGGCCAGCGCCAGCGGCAGGCCGGTGGTCAGCCAGTGCGCCACGACCTTGGCCAGGACCACGAGTTCCAGGGGTACCGGGGCGGCGGTCATCAGGTCGAGGGAGCCGTCCTCCTCGTCGGCCTGGAACAGGCGGTCGAGCCCGATGAGCGTCGCCAGCACCGCCGCGAGCCAGAGGATCGCCGGGCCGATCCGGGCGAGCAGGTTGAGGTCGGGCCCGAGCGCGAAGGGGATCAGCGCCACGATCATCAGGAAGAAGACGAGCGAGAGCGCGCCGGAGCCGCCGACGCGGGCCGCCAAAGCGAGGTCGCGGGCGACGAGGGCCGAGACGATGCCGATCACGCCCACTCCTCCGGATCGACGTCCGCGGGCAAGGGCGCCGCCCCCGGCTCCGCCGGGGCGAGCGCCAGGGCACGGGCATCCTCCAGGCCGAGCGCCTGATGGGTCGCCGCCACCACGAGGCCGCCCGCCGCCCGGTGCTCGGCCATCAGCCCGGCGAGCAGCCCTTGCGAGGCCGCGTCGAGGGCGGCCGTCGGCTCGTCGAGGAGCCAGAGCGGGCGGTGGCAGACGAGGAGGCGGGCGAGCGCCACCCGGCGCCGCTGCCCGGCCGAGAGGTAGGCGACGGCCAAGTCGTGGGCGTGGCCGAGGCCGAGGCGCTCCAGCGCCGGGCGCGGGGCCATCCGGGGCGCGCCCAGCAGCGCTTGCGCGAAGGCGAGGTTCTCGCCGGCCGTGAGCGCCGCCTTCAGCCCGTCCCGGTGGCCGACCGCGTGCAGGCATTCGGACAGGGCGGCCTCGCCGACATCGGCGACCGCCACCCGGCCCGCATCCGGCCGCAGTCGGCCGGCCAGGATCGCCAGCAGGCTCGACTTGCCGGCCCCGTTGCGCCCGGTCACCGCCAGCGCCTCGCCGGGACCGAGCGCGAACGACAGGCCCGCGAAGACGCGCCGCCCCGAGCGCCGACAGGCCAGATCCTCGACGCTGAGCCGCAAAAGCCCGCCCCCGCTCGCGCGGCCGGACGCCGTGTCCGACCCTCACGCCCCGCCTCTTGCCCGATCGCGCGGCGGAACGGAACGGGGCGTCCCGGCGTAGGTCCCGACCTGTGTCCTCGCGGGCCAGGCGGGCGCCGCACGCCCGCTGGCCGCGCGAGGGGGTGCCGGAGGGCTCGAGTCCATGCCGACGATGACGACCGCGCAACAGCACGCCCCGAGCGAGGCAGAGATCCGCGAGAGCCCGGACGCGGCCGCGGGACTGCGCCTCGTGCGCGCCCGGCTCGACCTCTGCACGCCCGACGAACGGCAGGCCTTCTGGGAGGCCGTGCGCCGCTGCTTCGGCGGTCCCGCCCCCGAGGAGGCGGGCGCGTAGGGCGCACGCCGGGGCATCCCACGATCCCGCGCAGGCTACCGCGCATGCACACTTTTCCCGTAAGACGGGCTTGGTCGCGGCACCCCTTGCCGTCGCCGGGCCCGGGGCCTAACCGGGGCCGGTTACTGGATTGATGCGTGATGGCCGAGTTGTCTGGACCCACGACGCCCGTCGCGCCTCCCGTGCCGGGCTCGATCGACCGGTCGGAGCGGCCCGGCCGGGTCGGGCTGCTGCTCGTCCTGGCGGGGCTGCTCGTGGGCGCGGCGATCGGCCTCTCCTTCGTCGCCAACGAGCAGGCCCAGTCGCTGATCGTCTGGCTGCTGGCGCTCCTCGCCATGGCGGGCGTGTTCTTCCTGTTCGCGCTGGCGATCGGCGCGCTCCAGCTCGCCGGGCAGGGCGCGCGCGACGACATCACCAAGGCGATCGTCGACGGCTCGCCCGACGCCGCCCTGGTGGCGGAGGAGGGCGGCCGGCTGATCTACGCCAACGAGGCCTATCTGCAGGTCGCGGGCGGCGACAGCTTCTCGAACCTGCGCTCGGTCGAGCGGGTCTTCGTCGGTTCGCCGGAGGTGTCGGAGGCGGTCTACCGCCTGTCCCAGGCCTCGCGCGACGGGCGCAGCCACACCGAGGAGGTCCGCATGGCGCCCCCGCCCCGGGGCGGCGCCCGGGACTTCGCGTGGTACCGCATCCACGTGCGCCCCCTGCCCAGGCCGGGCCGGGCCACCGCGCTCTGGACGGTCTCCGACATCACCGCCGAGCGCGAGCGCCAGGAGAACGTCTTCCAGGAGCTGCAGCACGCGATCGACTATCTGGACCACGCGCCCGCGGGCTTCCTGTCGATCGATCCGGCAGGCTCGATCGTCTACATGAACGCGACGCTGGCCGCCTGGCTCGGATACGACCTCGCCACCGTCGGCTCGGGCGGGCCCCACCTCTCCGAGATCGCGCCGGGCGCCGAGGTTCTGACCCGCAGCGTCGGCCTGCCCGGCGAGGTGCGCACAGACCGCTTCGACCTGGACCTGCGCCGCCGCAACGGCCACCCGCTGCCGGCCCGGCTCTACCACCGGATCGCCTTCGGCAAGGACGGCAAGCCCGGCGCCTCCCGCACCTTCGTGATCAACCGCTCGGCGGGCGCCGAGTTCGACGAGCCGCAGCGCGCCGCCGAGGTGCGCCTCGCCCGCTTCCTCAACAACTCGCCGATCGCGATCGCCACCCTCGACCGCTCGGGCCGGATCGCCCGGGCCAACGCTTCCTTCGCGCGGCTCTTCGGCACGCTGCCGAGCCATCCGGTGGACGAGGCGGACGAGACCGCGCTGGATCCCGCCCACGAGCCGAACGTCACCGACGCGCTCGCCGACCGCGAGGGCGTGGACGCGGCGCTCGCCAAGGCGGCGGGCGGCCTCTCCGAGATCGCGCCGATCGAGGTGAGCCTCAAGGGACCGGGCAACCGCTCGGCCCGGGTCTGGCTGATCACCGCCGGCGGCACCGGCGAGGCGCTCGACGAGGACGAGCGCGAATCGGTGATCCTCTACGCGCTGGACACCACGGCCCAGCGCCAGCTCGAGCAGCAGGTGGCGCAGTCGCAGAAGATGAACGCGGTCGGCCAGCTCGCGGGCGGCATCGCGCACGACTTCAACAACGTGCTGCAGGCGATCATCGGCTACTCGGACCTCCTGCTCGCGAGCCACCGGCCGACCGACCCGGCCTTCCAGGACATCATGCAGATCAAGCAGAACGCCAACCGGGCCGCGGGCCTGGTGCGGCAGCTGCTGGCCTTCTCGCGCCGCCAGACCCTGCGGCCGGAGGTGATGAACGTCGGCGAGTCGCTCTCCGAGCTGACGCTGCTGCTCAAGCGGCTGCTCGGCGAGCGGGTCGGGCTGGAATTGAAGCACGGCCGCGAGGTCTGGCCCGTCAAGGCCGACGTCAACCAGTTCGAGCAGGTGATCGTGAACCTCGCGGTCAACGCCCGCGACGCGATGCCGGGCGGCGGCAAGCTCTTCATCCGCACCACCAACGTGGCCGATCCGGGCCCCGACGCCGTCGCGGACGGCCGCGGCGGGCCGCCGCCCGGCGACCACGTGCTGATCGAGGTGCAGGACACGGGCGAGGGCATCCCGCCCGAGATCATGGAGAAGATCTTCGAGCCGTTCTTCACCACCAAGGAGATCGGCAAGGGCACGGGCCTCGGCCTCTCGACGGTGTTCGGCATCGTCAAGCAATCGGGCGGCACGATCGACGTGCAGTCGGTCGTGGGCGAGGGCACCGTCTTC
Organism: Methylobacterium hispanicum; assembly: GCF_022179285.1. Classification (GTDB taxonomy): domain Bacteria; phylum Pseudomonadota; class Alphaproteobacteria; order Rhizobiales; family Beijerinckiaceae; genus Methylobacterium; species Methylobacterium hispanicum. Next base: position 53,924 of record NZ_BPQO01000013.1, read on the forward strand.
AAGATCTACCTGCCGCGCCACGTCCCCGAGGTCGTTCCGGACATCGTGCCGGAGGCCCTGCCCGAGGCTCCGCCGGAGCGCGCGCGCGAGGCCGGATCGAGGACGGCCGGGTCCGGGGCGGCCGGGTCCGGCGCGGCCGAGGTCGCCGTGCCGACCCTGCCCCCCGCGAGCTACCCGGCAGCCAAGGACGCCGAGACCGCCCCTGCGCCGTCCGCGCCCAGGCCCGCCCCGCGCAAGCCCTCGGCGGACCATACTGGGCAGGGCACGATCCTCTTGGTGGAGGACGAGGATCCGGTCCGGGCGGTCAACAGCCGGGCGCTCGCCGCCCGCGGCTACACGGTGCTGGAGGCGGCCTCGGGCATCGAGGCGCTGCAGATCGTCCGCTCCGGCGACCACGTGATCGACCTCATCGTCTCCGACGTGGTGATGCCCGAGATGGACGGGCCGACCCTGCTCGGCGAGGTGCGCAAGCACCTGCCGGACCTGAAAGTGATCTTCGTCTCGGGCTACGCGGAGGACGCCTTCCGCAAGAACCTTCCGGAGGGCGAGGCCTTCAACTTCCTGCCCAAGCCCTTCAGCCTGAAGCAGCTCGTCGAGACCGTGAAGAAGACGATGGCCGGGTAGGGGCGGCGCGCCCGCCCTCGGATCACCGTTCGGCCGCGATTCGTCCCTAGCCCCCGTCGAACGGGCCGGGCCGTGCCGCGTTGTCCCGCGCCCCGTCCGTCTCAAGGCCATCCCGAATCCGGCATGCTCGATCCCGCGCCCCATCGGCCGCCCGGCCTCGGCTCCGTCGCCGGCGAACCGCTCGCGCGGGCCGACCGGAAGGCCAGCACCGTCAAGATCGTGAGCTGGAACCTCCTGCGCCGCACCGGCGCGGCGGTCACCGACCTCGTCGCGCTGATCGAGCAGGAGCAGCCCGACCTGCTGCTGATGCAGGAGGCCACCCGCGGCATCGCGGCGCTCCGCGAGCGCGTCGGCGGGGTCTACGCCTGGGCGCAGCTGCCCGACCGCATCCACGGGCTCGCCATGTGGGCGCCCAAGCCCTGGGACAGCCCGCCGCTGGTGGTGCCGCTGCCCTCGGGCGCGATGTTCCACCGGGTCTCGCAGGTGCTGGATCTCGGCGATTTCACCGTGGCCAACGTCCACCTCTCGCACGGGCAGATGCTGAACCGGCGCCAGCTGCGCCGGGTCATGGGGGCGCTCTCCGAGCGCGCCGCGGTGCTGGGCGACTACAACATCGTCGGCCCCGCCCTGATGCCGGGCTTCCACGATGTCGGCCCGCGCAGCCCGACCCACGCCATGGGTCGGATGGTGCCGCTGCGCCTCGACCGCTGCCTCGCCCGCGGCCTCGTCTGCGAGCGCCACGCGGTGCTGCCGCGCGGGCCCTCCGACCACCGGCCGATCGTGGTGCACCTGCGCCCGGCGCCGGAATCGCCGGCGCGGGCGGTCAGAGGTATGGCAGCAGCAGTCGCACGGCTGCGTCGCGCAGGCGTACGGGCAGGTGGCGGGCGCGCAGGTCGTCCTCCGTCAGCCGGGTCTCCATCTTCGCCCGGATGAAGCGCTCGATCTCCTCCGCCATCCGCGCGTCGTAGAGCTCGACGTTCAGCTCGAAGTTCAGGCGGAAGCTGCGCATGTCCCAGTTGGCGCTGCCAACGAAGCACCAGACCCCGTCGATGGCCAGCGCCTTCGAGTGGTCGAAGGGCGGCTCGTCGAGCCAGATCCGCACGCCGCTCCTGAGGAGCGGCATCACGTGCGCGCGGGTCGCCCAGTCGACGAAGACGTGGTCCGAGCGGCGCGGGATAACCACGTCGACCGTGACGCCCCGCTCGGCGGCGAGCGCCAGCGCCGCCATCACCACCTCGTCGGGCAGGAAGTAGGGCGTCACGATCGCGACCCGCTCGCGGGCACCGTTGAGCGCGTGCAGGATCACCGACTCGATCTTCATGATGTCGGCGTCCGGCCCCGAGGTCACGGCGCGCGCGACCGTGGGGCCCACGGGCGCGAGGTCCGGGAACCAGTCCGGCCCGTCGAGGATCTCGCCGTCCACGAAGGCCCAGTCGCTGGCGAAGGCCGCCATCAGCTGCTCGACCACCGGGCCCTCGACCCGGAAATGGGTGTCGCGGATCGGGTGGTCCGGCCGGGTGGCGAGGCGGTTCGGCTGCGAGATGTTGACGCCGCCCGTGAAGGCGACCCGCCCGTCGGCGATCAGGAGCTTCTTGTGGTTGCGCAGGTTCAGGAAGGGCATGCGCCAGGGCAGCGCCGAGTGCATGAACAGCCCCGCCGGCACCCCGGCGGCGCTGAGGCGCCGGTAGGCCTTCGCCCGGAAGTAGCCGCCGCCGATCCCGTCGATGATCACCCGGACGGCGACGCCGCGCGCCCGCGCCTCACCGAGCGCCGCGCCGAACAGGCGCCCGGTCGGGTCGTCGCGGAAGATGTAGCTGGTGAGGACGAGGCTGGTGCGGGCCTCCGCGATCGCCGCGAGCATCGCCGGATAGGCCTCGTCCCCGTTGCGGAAGAGCGCGACGCGGTTGCCGACGAGGGCGGGCAGGCCGGTGATGCGGCGCACCGCCCGGTCGAGGGGCCAGAGGGTGTGCGGCACGGTCGCGTCCTCGAGGCTCGGCGCCTCCAGCGCCTCCGAGGGCTTGGTGCGCAGCCTGCGCGCCCGTCGCGTCACCCGGTTGATGCCGAACATCAGGTAGAGCACCGAGCCGAAGATCGGCGACAGCCACGCGAGCCCGACCCAGGCCACCGCGACGCTGACGCGCCGCTTGCGCAGGAGGGCGTGCAGCGTCACCGCGACCGCGAGCGCGGTGCCGACCGCCGCCAGCATGTCGGCCCGCAGGGCGGCGGTGGGCTGGAGCCAGCGGAGCAGCAGGTCTTCGAAGGAACTCAACACGTCACGCGACCGGGTACGGGAGGGGCCGGCTCGATATAGGCGCGTTGACGGCCGCGCGATGCCGGGATGCGGAGGATTGTCGGGCGGATTTTCGTCGGCGTCCCGAAAATGCCGGCCTCGCGCGGCAGAGCGGCCCCATGCCGTTCCTCGCGCCGCCCCTGCCGCCCCCGGACCCGCCGGCCCTCGTCCGCGCGGCCGCCGCCCCCTGCGACGCCGCCACCCGCGCGCGGGTCCTCGCCCCGGCGGCCCCGGGCGCGGAGAGCGTGGCGCTGGCCTGCAGCCTCCGGCTCGGGCCCGAGGATAGGGTGACGAAGCGGATCGTGCTGGAGGGCGCGGCCGCCTCCGGCATCACCCTCGACTGCGCGGGCGCGACGCTGGGGCAGGCCGAGCCGCCGCCCGCTCCCGACGCCTTCGCGATCGCGATCCGCTCGCGCCCGCTGCCCGGCGGCGGCTTCGAGCGGCCCTCGGACATCACCGTGCGCGACTGCCGGATCCTCGGCCACGTGCGGATCTGGGGCATGGGGGTGAACGGGCAGGGCGCGGCCGTGCGCGAATCCTCGCACGGCCCCGGCCATACGGAGCGGGCGCAAGCTGCCGCGCCGACCGAGGTCGCGATCCTCGGCACGACGATCACCGCGCTCGGGCACATCCCGCTCTATCTCGGGCCCGGCGTGACCCGGGTGACGCTGCAGGGCTCGCGGCTCGACGGCCGCTCGCGCTCGACCGCGCTCTACCTCGACGCGGAGAGCGCCGAGAACCGGATCGCGGACAACGCCATCGCGACCGAGACGGGGCGCGAACTCGTGGCGGTCGACGGCTCGGCCCGCAACCGCATCACCGGAAACCGCTTCGACCTGCGGGGGCAGGGGGGCGTGCGGCTCTACCGCAATTGCGGGGAGGGCGGCACGGTGCGCCACCAGACGCCCTCCGACAACGTGGTGACGGGCAACGTCTTCCGGGGGCGGGGGCTGTTCGGCTCGGCGCCGGTGGTGGTCAATTCCCGCGGCGGCTGGCGGCTCTACTGCGGCGAGGACCGCGGCTACCCCTTCGGCAGCAGCGCCGACGACGGCGACAACGGCACCGGCAACGTGGTCGAGCCGAACCGGGTCGAGTAGGGGCTCAGTTCCCCGCCATCACCAGCGCCCAGTAGCGGCGGTAGCGCGTCTCCGGCGCGTCCACCCGGGCGACGCCGATGCGGCGCAGTTGCGGGATCAGCATGTTGGCGTTGTGCTGGGGCGAGGCCTTCCAGCGGGCGAGCACTTGGTCGAAGGTCTCGGAGCCGGCGCTGAGGTTCTCGGCCGCGTAGGCGCGGGCGAGACCCGCCGAGGCCATGCGCGAGGTGAAGGTGCCGCCGAGATCGTGGCTGAGGCGGCCCGCGCGGGCGTTGTTGCCGGCCTGGAAGGCGGCGGCCCGCGTCAGGCCCGCATCCACCACCACCGGCCCCAGCCCGTGCTGGGCGCGGTAGCGCGAGATCGCGGCGGCCGCCGCCGTCTCGTCGAGGATCACCGGCAGGGTCGGGGCGGTGACCTCCGGCAGGATCGCCGAGGTGCCGCAGGCGGCGAGCATCAGCGGGAGGGCGAGCGCGGCGATGCGGGCGAAGGGTCGGATCGGCACGGCAGGGGTCACGGCTTGCGGCGGGACGCCTGCCTCCGGCGCGCCTGCGGCGAAACCGGGGCGGACGCTCCGTCGGTGCACGGATCGCGGCCCGGTGTGGCACCGGAACCACGGGTGGTCCCGGATCCCAAAGGTCGAGACCTTTGGCGGGTGCAGGGCAGAGCCCGCGCCGGCTCCCCTCGCTCGGCTCCGCCGAGCGAGGGGAGCCGACCCCGGGGCTGCGCGCCCCGGACCCCGCCTGCAGCGCCTTCAGGCGCCGAAGGGATTTGACACCCTCGGGGATCCGCGGGCTACCCCGCGTGTGCCAGCGCGACGGGGCGGAAGGCGGCGAGCAGGGCCGGGTCGAGATGGCCGCGCTCGCCGGCCATCTGGGCGAGCGCGGCGAGCGGCGCGATCGGGGCGCGGTAGGCGCGCCGCTCGGTCAGCGCCGAGTACACGTCGCAGATCGCCACGAGGCGGGTGAGGTCCGCGATCGCCGCGCCCGCGAGTCCGTCGGGATAGCCGGCGCCGTCGAGGCGCTCGTGGTGGTGGCGCACGGCGGCGATCACCTCCGGCTCGGTCCCGCCCTGTTCTTCCAGCAGGTCGGCACCGATGGCAGGGTGGCGCTGCATCAGCCGCCACTCCTCGGGGGTGAGGCGGCCGGGCTTGTTGAGGATCTCGGCCGGGATGCGCGACTTGCCGATGTCGTGCAGCAAGGCCGCGCGGGCGAAGCGGCGGTGGTCGGCCCCGCCGAGGCCCAGCACCGCGCCGAACGCCGCGGCGAAGCCCGCCACGCTCAGGGTGTGCTGGTAGACGCCCGCATCGTGCCGCCACACGGTGTGCAGCCAGTCGCGGATTCCGGCCTCGGCCACGGCCTCCACCACGATCTCCGTGCCGCGCTCGATCTCGGCCGGGTCGATCCGGGCGCCGAGCGCCGCGCTGTCGAACAGTTCGGCCACCAGCGCGGTCGCGGCGCCGCCGCGGGCGGCGAGCGCGCGGGCGCGGGTCCGCTCCGCCAGGGCGACGCTCTCCAGCATCGCGATGATGCCGGCGAGCACCGTCTCGCGCGGGGCGTTCGGGGGCAGGATCCGGGCGGTCGGGGAGGGCGCCGCCGGTCCGCCGGGACCGCGCGCGAGGACGAGGCGGGGCACGGCCCGGTCGAGGGCCGCGTCGGCGGCCGCGAGGGCGGAGGTGTCGAGGTCGAGCACCGCGAGGCGCGGACGGCCCGGCGGCAGGCCGTCGCCCGATCCCGCGGCCCGGCAGGCCGCGACCAGCCCGATCGCCCGCGCGAGCGCCCGGCGCTCGGCCGGGCGATCCGACAGCAGGAGGACGAAACCTTCGTCCGGGATCTGGGCGCCCAGTGCCACGTCAGCGCCCTCGGGTCGCCTGGATCAACGATTTGTTGACCCTATCACCAAAATGGTGAGCGAAACCTTGCGCCGAGCGCGCCGTGATAGCGCTCGGCCCGTCCCCGCGGGCGCTTCGCGGTGTCCGGTGGCGTCAGGCGTAGCGGCCGGCCGGCACGGCCGGGTAGCGGGCGTGAACCTTGCGCACGTCCTGGCGCTCGTCCCGGGGCGCCTCGAACAGGTCGGCCACCTTGACGACCAGGAGAATCTGGACCCCGACGACCAGGACGGCGAGCGCGGCGAGGATGAAGGGCAGGGCAAGGAACATGGGTTCGGACCGAGCGTGCTTGAGCGGTGATGTTGCACCGCCGTAATCGCATGCTGCATTGCACTTTGGCATGCCAAGCTTGGCATGCCAATTATGCCCGCGGCGCATGGATGATCGCCCGACCTCTGGGTGTGTTACGGGATTCCGGTATCCGAGAAGGCTGGGGCGCGCAGGACGCGTGACACGGCCTCCGGTCGATCGGTTCGGCCGCGTGCGGTGAACCGTGCCGTGCCACCTCTCCCACAGGGCAGGGCGATCGCATATGCCGAGCGAGCCTAACCCCGGTCAGGCGCGGGTCCCCTCTCCCATAGGGAGAGGTCTGCTTTCGCAGAAAGCCGGGTGAGGGGTATGAGGCTTCCGGATAAACGCGGTGCTGAACGCGCGTCGATGGCGTGCTCAGCTCTGAAAGGTCATACCCCTCACCCCAACCCTCTCCCTATGGGAGAGGGGGCGCGGTGCGGTTCCAGTGGCGATCGAGGAGACGACCCCCGCCATATGCGATCGCCCTGCCCATAGGGAGAGGGGACCCGCACCTCCCTCGGAAACCGCATGACACCGGTCCCGGCGGCCTGCAGGCCCTGCCGCCGGATCAGTCGAGATAGTGGCCGTAGGTGTCCACGTGGCGGGCGAGGCCCAGGCCGTGCTCGCGCACCAGCCGCTCGGCGAGCTCGGCTTGGCGGGCCTCCAGGGCCTTGATGATCGCCACGTGCTCGCGGATCGAGTTCTCGGCCCGCTCGCCCTGGCGCAACGCCGTGTTGCGGATGCCGCGGACATGCATCAGCAGGTTGCTGGACAGGCTCGCGATGGCCTCGCACTGGCCGAGCGAGATGATCTTCTGGTGGAAGCGGATGTTGGCGTCCGAGTACTCGTCGAGATGCTCGGCGGGGCGGCCCTCGTAGAATTCCGGGAACTCGGTGCGCAGGGATTGCAGCTGCGCATCGGTCGCCCGCTCGCAGGCGAGGCGGGCCGCCATGCTCTCCAGCGCGGCCCAGGCGTGGATCATGCCGACGATCTCGGCCCGGGTCTTCTTGATCACGAAGATCCCGCGGCGCGCCTCGGAGCGCACGAAGCCCTCCTGCTCCAGCACGGTGAGCGCCTCGCGCACGGGCGTGCGGCTGACGCCGAGATCCTGCGAGAGCTTGCGCTCGTCCAGCCGCACCTCGTCGGGGCGGCCGTAGAGGTCCATGTTGGTGATGGCGGATTTCAGCGCCTCGTAGGCCAACGTGCGCAGGCTCGAACTCGCGACGATCGGCTTGATGCTGAACTGGTCGCTGTTGGACATCCTGAATCCAGACTTCGCCGGCTGCCGCGCCGCTTCCTGCACCGAGACCTAGCCGAAAGCGCGGACAACTCAAAGCCGCCCCGACCGGGTGCCCACAACGGCGGCATTCGTGGACAGCGCATATTGGCATTTGGAATGCCAAATGTCGAAGCCTTCGTCCAGCGGCTCGCGCGGGCCAGCGCACGACGCGGGTCCCGGGCTAGAGCGCTCTTGCGCCGAAGTGGACGCCGGTTCGGCGCGAGAGAGCGCGTCAAGACAAGAGGTTAGGGCCGTTCCCGATCGCAGCGCGATCGGGAACGGCCCTAGACGGGTCCCGGCGCCCGTGGCAGTGCCGGGTCTTCTCGTCACGTCTTCTCGTCTCGCGGGGAACGCGCATGGCGCGCCACGACGCCTTCCGGGTCCGGCAATCGATCGTGGAGGCCGCCCGCAGCCTCGACGCGCTCGGGCTCACCCAGGGCACATCGGGCAACCTCTCCCAGCGCTGGGAAGACGGGCTGCTGATCACGCCGTCCGGCCTGCCCTACGCCCGCATGAGCCCGGACGACATCGTGTTCATGCGCCTCGACGGCACGCACGAGCACCCGCTCAAGCCCTCCTCGGAATGGCGCTTCCACCGGGACATCCTGGCGGCCCGGCCGGAGGTCAACGCGGTGGTGCACGCCCATCCGATCCACTGCACCGCCTTCGCCATGTGTCGGCGGGAGATCCCGGCGGTGCACTACATGATCGCGGCGGCGGGCGGCCCCACGGTGCGCTGCGCGCCCTACGCCACCTTCGGCACGGAGGAACTCTCCGCCCACGCGCTGGCGGCGCTGGAGGACCGGACCTGCTGCCTGCTCGCCAACCACGGCATGATCGCCACCGGGCCGGATCTCGAGAAGGCGCTCTGGCTCGCGGTGGAGCTGGAGACGCTGTGCCGGCAATACGCGGTGGCGCTGCAGGTCGGCACGCCGGTGGTGCTGCCCGACGACGAGATCGCCCGCAACGTCGAGAAGTTCAAGAGCTACGGTCTGAAGGCGCAGGGCTGAGCGGGCGCGGCGGCAGGTGCGCTGGGCAGCCGGGCCGTCTGCCCCTATCAGGGGGGCCCGCGCCCCTCGCGAGACCCCGATGCTGAAGGCCTTTCTCGCCTATTACCGGCCCCACCGGACCCTGTTCCTGGTCGATTTCGGCTGCGCCGTGCTCTCGGGCCTGCTCGAACTCGGCTTTCCGATCGCCGTGAAGCTGTTCGTCGACCGGCTGCTGCCGCAGCAGGACTGGGGCCTGATCGTGCTGGCCGCCGCGGGGCTCGCGGCCCTCTACGTCGCCAACGCCGGCCTGATGGTGGTGGTGACCTACTGGGGCCACGTGCTCGGCATCAACATCGAGACCACGATGCGGGCCCGCGCCTTCGACCACCTGCAGAAGCTCTCCTTCCGCTTCTACGACGGCCAGAAGACCGGCCACCTCGTGGCCCGCGTGACGAAGGACCTGGAGGAGATCGGCGAGGTCGCCCATCACGGGCCGGAGGACCTGTTCATCGCCGTGATGACGCTGGTCGGCGCCTTCGGGCTGATGACCTGGGTCCACCCGCCGCTCGCCCTGCTGACGGCCGCGATCCTCCCGGTGATCGCCTTCGTGACCTTGCGGTACGGCGGGCGCATGACCCGGAACTGGCAGGCCCAGTACGGGCGCGTCGGCGCCTTCAACGCCCGCATCGAGGAGAATGTCGGCGGCGTGCGCGTGGTGCGGGCGTTTGCCAACGAGGCGCACGAGCGCGCCCTCTTCGCGGCCGACAACGCTCGCTACCGCGCCACCAAGCTCGAGGCCTACCGCATCATGGCGGCGAGCCTGTCGATCAACTACCTCGGCATGCGCCTCGTCCAGATCGTGGTGCTCCTCGGCGGCGCCGCCTTCGTGGTCCGGGGCGACCTCACGGCGGGCGGGTTCATCGGGTTCCTGCTGCTCGTCGGCGTGTTCTACCGGCCGCTGGAGAAGATCGGCGCGGTGGTCGAGACCTACCCGAAGGGCATCGCGGGCTTCCGGCGCTACATGGGCCTCATCGGCACGGAGCCCGACATCGCCGACCGGCCGGGCGCGGTGGCCGCCGGGCCGCTCGCCGGCGCGATCCGCTTCGAGGACGTCGCCTTCGGCTACAGCCCGGATCGGCTGGTGCTGCGCGGGCTGAACCTCGCGGTCGCGCCCGGCGAGACGGTGGCGCTCGTCGGTCCCTCGGGGGCGGGCAAGACCACGCTCTGCTCGCTGATCCCGCGCTTCTACGAGGTCGAGGCCGGCCGCATCACGATCGACGGGCACGACATCCGGGACCTGACGCTGGCCTCGCTGCGCGGTCAGATCGGCATCGTGCAGCAGGACGTGTTCCTGTTCGCCGGCACGATCCGGGAGAACATCGCGTATGGCCGCCTCGACGCCTCCGAGGCCGAGATCCTCGATGCGGCCCGCCGCGCGCGCCTCGGCGACCTGATCGCGGGGCTTCCCGAGGGGCTGGACACGGTGGTGGGCGAGCGGGGCGTGAGGCTCTCGGGCGGGCAGAAGCAGCGCATGGCGATCGCTCGGGTCTTCCTGAAGAACCCGCCGATCCTGATCCTCGACGAGGCGACCTCGGCGCTCGATACCGAGACCGAGCGGGAGATCCAGGCGGCGCTCGCCGAATTGTCGGCCGGGCGCACGACGCTCGTGATCGCCCACCGCCTCGCCACCGTCCGGCACGCCGACCGGATCGTGGTGGTGACCGAGGGCGGCATCGTCGAGGAGGGCCGCCACGAGGCCCTGCTGGCGCGCGGCGGCTACTACCGCCGCCTGCACGCGGCCCAGTTCGCCGCTGCGACCGGACCGCTGAGCGCTGCCGAGTGAGATGCGCCCGTCGCCCGACACGGGCCGACGGTGGCGCCCGCGCTCTCCCTCCCCCCTCTGCGGGGGAGGGTGGCGCCCGAAGGGCGACGGGAGAGGGGAGCGACGGTGCAGAACAGGGCTCGGCCCTTCATGCCGGTCGCGTCCTCTCCGGAAGCCGGGCTCCCCTCTCCCGACCCGGCCTGACGGCCGGCCCACCCTCCCTCGCAGAGGGGGGAGGGAGAACGCGCGGACCCGAGCCGCCGGAACGGCCCCCGGTCACGCTGCATGCCCGCACCGCCCGGAAGACGCTTGAACCCGGCCGCCCGAAGCCGGAGAAGGCCTGGAATTCCTCCAACAAAAATCCCTCCCCGAGACGCCGATGCCCGCCTACCGCTCCCGCACCACCACCCACGGCCGCAACATGGCCGGCGCCCGCGGCCTCTGGCGCGCCACCGGCATGAAGGATTCGGATTTCGGCAAGCCGATCATCGCGGTGGTCAACTCCTTCACGCAGTTCGTGCCGGGCCACGTCCACCTGAAGGATCTGGGCCAGCTCGTCGCGCGCGAGATCGAGCAGGCGGGGGGCGTGGCCAAGGAGTTCAACACCATCGCGGTCGATGACGGTATCGCGATGGGCCACGACGGCATGCTCTACTCGCTCCCCTCCCGCGAGCTGATCGCCGACTCGGTCGAGTACATGGTCAACGCGCACTGCGCCGACGCGATGGTGTGCATCTCGAACTGCGACAAGATCACCCCCGGCATGCTGATGGCGGCGCTCCGCCTCAACATCCCGTGCGTGTTCGTCTCGGGCGGGCCGATGGAGGCCGGCAAGGTCGTGATGAACGGCATCACCCGCAAGTTCGACCTCGTGGACGCCATGGTGGCGGCGGCCGACGACCGGGTCTCCGACGACGACGTGGCGACGATCGAGCGCTCGGCCTGCCCGACCTGCGGCTCGTGCTCGGGAATGTTCACGGCCAATTCCATGAACTGCCTCACCGAGGCGCTGGGGCTGGCGCTGCCCGGCAACGGCTCGGTGCTGGCCACGCATGCCGACCGCCGCCGCCTCTTCGTCGAGGCCGGCCACCTCGTGGTGGATCTGGCCCGCCGCCACTACGAGCAGGACGACGCCAGCGTGCTGCCCCGCGCGATCGCGAGCTTCGCGGCCTTCGAGAACGCGATGACGCTCGACATCGCCATGGGCGGCTCGACCAACACGGTGCTGCACCTCTTGGCCGCCGCCCACGAGGGCGAGGTGCCCTTCACCATGGCCGACATCGACCGGCTCTCGCGGCGCGTGCCGGTGCTGTGCAAGGTCGCCCCGGCGGTGGCCAACGTCCACATGGAGGACGTGCACCGGGCCGGCGGCATCATGGCCATCCTGGGCGAGCTCGACCGGGCCGGCCTCCTCGACGCCCGCGCCGGGAACGTCGCGGCGGGCACCCTGGCCGAGGCCCTGGCGCGCTGGGACGTGCGGCAGAGCGCGAGCCCCGCGGTGCACGAGTTCTACCGGGCGGCGCCCGGCGGCGTGCCGACCCAGGTCGCCTTCAGTCAGGCGGCGCGCTGGGACGAGCTCGACCTCGACCGGGCGGGCGGCGTGATCCGCGACGCGGAGCACGCCTACTCGCGCGACGGCGGGCTGGCGGTGCTGTTCGGCAACCTCGCGGAGGACGGCTGCATCGTGAAGACGGCGGGCGTCGACGCCTCGATCCTCTCCTTCACCGGCACCGCCCACGTCTTCGAGAGCCAGGACGCGGCGGTCGACGGCATCCTCAACGGCCGGGTCAAGGCCGGCGAGGTGGTGCTGATCCGCTACGAGGGCCCGCGCGGCGGCCCCGGCATGCAGGAGATGCTCTATCCCACGAGCTACCTGAAATCGAAGGGTCTCGGCAAAGCCTGCGCACTCGTCACCGACGGGCGCTTCTCGGGCGGCTCCTCGGGCCTGTCGATCGGCCACGTCTCGCCGGAAGCCGCCGAGGGCGGCCTGATCGGCCTCGTCGAGCAGGGCGATCCGATCGAGATCGACATCCCGAACCGGCGCATCCACCTCGCGGTCGATCCGGCCGAGCTGGAGCGGCGGCGGCAGGCGCAAGAGCGGCGGGGCTGGCAGCCGGCCCAGCCGCGCAAGCGGAAGGTGAGCGCGGCGCTCCGGGCCTACGCGGCGCTGACCACCAGCGCCGCCAAGGGCGCCGTGCGGAAGATCTGAGCGGGCGACCGGGTCGGTCTCCAGGATGCCGTCGCCGCCGCGCGGCGGACATCCCGGACGGCCGTGCACGCCCTTCGTCGGCGCTCCGGCGCGAGCGTCGTCGTCGGGCCCCCGGGCGCGGATCGCAGGACCCGCCTCCGGCACCGTCCCTGCATCCGCATCCGCCTCCGACCGGACCCAGCGCGGAGCGTCCCTTGAAACGTCCCTTGAAACGTCTCTTGGAGCATCCCTTGCCGCGGAAGTCCCGAGCGCGATGAGGCAGGCGGGGGCGAATGGCGGAAGCGATCGCGTCGGCGCGATCTGCCGCTCCCTGCGCCGGGCCATCGTCGAGCGGGCGCTGGCGCCCGGCGACCGTCTGCCGGAGGACGCGCTCGGCGAGCGCTTCGGCGTCAGCCGCACCATCGCGCGCCAGGCGCTCGGCCAGCTCGCGGGCGAAGGACTGGTGGAGCTGCGCCGCAACCGCATCGCGGTCGTGGCGAGCCCGAGCTGGGAGGAGGCGCGCGACACCTTCGACGTGCGCATCAGCCTGGAGCGGCTCGTCGTCCGGCGGCTCGCGGGCCGGCTCGACGCGGCGCAGCGGGCGGCGCTCGAGGCCCATATCGCGGGCGAGGCGCGGGCGAGCGGCGGCCCGGAGGCCGGCTCGATCCGGCTCGCCACCGAGTTCCACCTGCTGCTCGCCGAGATGACCGGGAGCCCGGTGCTCGCCCGCTACGTGGCCGAGCTCGGCTACCGCTGCGCCCTGATCCTCTCGCTCTACAGCCGGCCGCACTCCTCCGACTGCGCCGTGAGCGAGCACCGGGAGATCGTGGCGGCGCTGGTCGCGGGCGACGCCGAGCGGGCAACCGCGCTGATGGACCACCATCTCGACGCCGTGGCCGAGCGGGCGCGCATCGTCTCGGAACCCCGGCGCGAGCGCGACCTGATCCGGCTGCTCGCGCCCTACGTCGAGGGCTGAGCGGTCAGCGCGCTTGCCGGTCGAGCAGGCGCTCGGCCGAGTCGTTCCAGACCTCCATGGAGACGATCAGCCCGTCCCGCACGGTGAAGCGATCGACGTAGCGGTTGCCCTCGAAGGCCTCCCCGTCCGGCCACGCGCCGTAGAGCGTGCCGAGGCTGTAGACCGTCGTGATGCCGTCGCCCAACACCACGTCGAGGCGCTCCATGCGCTTCTTCACCCAGGCGTAGCGTCCCGCGTTGAAGGCGGTGACCTCGCGCGGGTGCCGGAAAACGCGCCCTCCCGTGAAGACGATCGCGATGCCGGGCGCCATGTGGCGCGCCGCCGTCTCGGGGTCCGGCACCATCGAGGCTTCGAGATAGGCGGTCACCACCGCCGCGTCGCGTTCCGCCCGCTCCGCCGCTTCCCTATCCACGCTCATCGCTCCGGCTCCGTCTTTCGGTCGGCGCCCAGCATGGCCGAGGCGCGCGCGGCATGCATGCAGAAAGTGTATGCACTTTGGCGCGGACCTGTGCACACGCTGCGCGCCGATCGGGCGGTTCGCGCGCAGCGATGGCCGCGAGGTGGGGGCGAGCACCCTGGCACGGGCGTTGCGGAACCCGGTCGACCACATACGAGCCCGGACCGCCATGCCCCAGCGCCCCCACGCCGCCCGCCTCACCCGTCGCCTCGCCCTCGGCACCCTGCTGGCGGGAGTCGCGTGCCTCGGCTTCGACCTCGGCCCCGTCCGGGCCGCCGAGCCGGTGCGGATCGGTCTCGTCACGGCGCTGAGCGGCCAGTCGGCCAAGTCCGGCGAGGCGATCTCCCGCGGGATCGGGCTCGCCATCGACGAGATCAACAAGCAGGGCGGGGTGCTCGGGCGCCCGCTCGAACTCGTCGCCCGCGACGACGAGGCCAACCCCTCCAAGGGCGTTCTCGCCGCCCGCGAGCTGATCCAGCGCGCGGGCGTGGTCGCGCTGATCGGCGGCCTCGACACCCCGGTCTCGATGGCCATCGTGCCGATCGCCAACCAGATGAAGGTGCCGTTCGTCGGTCCCTGGGCGGCCGGCACCGGCATCACCCGCAACGGGGCGGCCGACAACTACGTCTTCCGGGTCTCGGCGGTCGACGCGCTGGTGGACGAGGCGCTCGTCGCCTACGCGCAGAAGACCTACGGGGCGAAGAAGCCCGGCGCGATCCTCGTCAACAACGCCTGGGGCGAGTCGAACCAGCAGGGGATCGTCGCGGCGCTGAAGGCCGCGGGCCTGCCCTCAGCCGGGATCGAGAAGTACGAGGCCAACGACCTCGACATGGTGCCCCAGCTCACGCGGCTGCGCGAGGCGGGCGCCGACGCGCTCTTCCTCGTCGGCAATGTCGGCCCCTCGGCCCAGGTGGTGAAGTCCCTCGACCGGATGGGCTGGGACGTGCCGGTCGTCTCCCACTGGGGCCCGGCGGGCGGGCGCTTCGACGAGCTTGCCGGCCCCGGCGCGGCGCGGGTGCACTTCGTCCAGACCTTCACCTTCGCGGGCAACGAGAACCCGAAGGCGAAGGCCGTGCTGGAGGCGCTGAAGGCCAAGTACCCGGCGATCAAGTCGATGGCCGACGTCACGCCGGCGGTGGGCATCGCCAACGCCTACGACGCCACGCACCTGATCGCCCTGGCCATCCGGGCGGCGGGCTCGACGGAGGGCCCCAAGCTCCGCGACGGCTTCTACAAGGTCGCGCCCTATCCGGGGCTGATCAAGACCTACGAGACGCCCTTCGCGCCCGGCCGGCACGACGCGCTGGGACCCGCCGACTACGTCTTCTCCCGCTTCCGCAACGGCGAGATCGTCGCGGTGGCGCAATGACGGGGCCCGGCGGACGGCGCGGCGGACGAGACGGGGAGCGGGCGTCATGCTGACCGGCATCCTCGTCAGCGGGCTCGGCCTCGGCAGCATGTACGGGCTGGTGGCGCTGGGCTTCCACATCACCTTCGCGGTCTCCGGCACCGTGAACTTCGCGCAGGGGAGCGCCGTCACGCTGGGGGCGGTGCTGGGCTACGCCTTCGGGGTGCGGCTCGGCTGGCCGATGCCGCTGGCGGCGGCGGCCGCGCTCGCCGGCTGCGCGCTGCTGGGGCTCGCCGTCGAGCGCCTGCTGGTGCGCCCCTTCGTGGCGCGGGGCTCCGACGCGTGGCTGCTGGCGACCGTGGCCGGCGGCATCATCCTCGACAACGCCCTCTTGTTCACCTTCGGCAAGGAGCCGCGCAGCCTCCCCTCCGCCCTGGTGGCGGCGCCGGTCCAGGTGCTCGGCGCCGGGATCTACCCCCTGCAGCTCGCGATTCCCGCGGTCGGGATCGCGGCGGCGCTCGCCATCCGGGCGGTGTTCCGCGGGACCGAGCTCGGCCGCGTGCTGCTGGCGGTGGCCCAGAACACCGAGGCCGCGCGCCTCATGGGCATCGATGTCGGTCGCACGATCGCCTGCGCCTTCGCGCTCTCGGCGGTGCTCGCAGGGACGGCGGGGCTCCTCATCGCGCCGCTCTTCTCGGTCTCGGCCGAGATGGGGGCACTCTTCGGGATCAAGGCCTTCGCGGTGGCGATCCTCGGCGGGATCGGCTCGGCCACCGGCGTGGTGCTGGCGGGCCTCCTCTACGGCCTCGTCGAGGCCGGCGTCACCGCCACCCTCGGCTCCGGCGCCACCCAGATCGTCGTGTTCTCGGTGATCATCCTGGCGCTGGCCCTGCGCCCGAACGGCCTCCTCGGCCGTGCCGCCGTCAACAAGGTCTGACCCGATGCGCCCAGCGTTCTCCCCCCGCGCGCCGGCCGCGATGCCGCTGGCCATCCTGACCCTGACGCTCGCCGGCCTCGGCCTCGTCGGGGCGACGAGCGGCTACAGCCACTTCGTCATCGCGCTCGTGGCGCTGACGGTGGTCGCCGGCACCGGGCTCAACGTCCTGCTCGGGCTCGCCGGACTGATCTCGTTCGGCCATGCGGGCTTCTACGCGGTCGGCGCCTACACGAGCGCGATCCTGACGCTCAAGGGCGTGAGCTTCTGGGCGGCGCTGCCGGCCGCCGCCGCTCTCTCGGGCCTCGTGGGCGCGGCTCTCGCCGTGCCGGCCATGCGGGTGCGCGGCCCCTACCTCGCCATGGTGACGATCGCCTTCGGCTTCCTCGTCGAGCACGCGCTGATCGAGGGCGGCGACCTCACCGGCGGCCAGAACGGCCTCGTCGCCGCCGCGCCCCCGAGCTTGTTCGGGCAGACCTTCGGCGAGCGCGAACTGGCGCTCCTCGCGGTGCTGGCGGCGGGCCTCAGCCTCTACGGCTTCCATCGCCTGCGCGACGCCCGCCTCGGCCGGGCGATGCGGGCGGTGCGCGACGCGGACGTCGCCGCAGCCTCCCTCGGCTTCGACCCGGTGCGGGTGAAGACCGCGGCCTTCGCGATCTCGGCGGCGCTCACCGGGCTCGCGGGCGCGGTGCTGCCGCCCCTGATGCTGTTCATCGCGCCGAGTTCCTTTCCCTTCTCGCAGTCGATCCTGTTCGTGCTCTCCGTCGTGGTCGGCGGGGCCGGCACGGTGCTGGGCCCGCTCTTCGGCGCCCTGGTGACGGTGCTGCTGCCGGAGGCTCTGGCCGGGCTCGCCGAGTACCGGCTGCTCTTCTTCGGCCTCACCACGCTGGTCGTGCTCTGGCTGGTGCCCGCGGGCCTCGTCGGCAGCCTCGCGCGGCTGCTCCCGCGCGGTGGCGCGGCCCCCGCGCCCGCCTCCGGGGCCGGGGCGCCGGCCTTCCTGCGCCGGGCCGAGCGCGAGGCGCTCGCGGTCGAGGGCCTCGGCATCGCCTTCGGGGGCATCCGGGCGGCCGACGGCGTCGCCTTCGCAGCGCCGCCCGGGGCCGTCACCAGCGTGATCGGCCCGAACGGGGCCGGCAAGACCACTGTGCTCAACATGGTCTCGGGGTTCTATCGCCCGAGCGCCGGCACGATCCGGCTCGGATCCCGCGACCTCGCCGGCGCCCCCGCCCACGCGGTCGCCCGCGCGGGCATCGCCCGCACCTACCAGACCACGCGGCTGTTCGGCTCGCTCTCGGTGATCGAGAACGTGACGCTCGCCCGCGCCCCCGGCCGGCTGCTGCGCCGGGCAGGGCCGGAGGACCGGGCCGAGGCCGCCGCGCTCCTCGCCTTCGTGGGCTATGCGGGCGCCCTCGACCGGCCGGCCGCCGAGCTCGCCCATGTCGATCGCCGCCTCGTGGAGATCGCCCGCGCGCTCGCGGGCGCCCCCCGCGTGCTGCTCCTCGACGAGCCGGCCGCGGGCCTCGCCCGGGCCGACACCGATCGGCTCGGGACCTTGCTGCGCCGGATCGCGGCCTGCGGCATCGCGGTGATCCTGGTCGAGCACGACATGCCGCTGGTGATGGGCGTCTCCGACCGCATCCTGGTGATGGATGCGGGCCGCCCGATCGCCTGGGGACCGCCCGCCGAGATCCGCCGGAACCCGGCCGTGCTCAGGGCCTATCTGGGCGCCGCCGACACCCCGGCCCGGCCGCGGGCCGAGCCCTGGACCGGGCCGGCCGACCCGGTGCTCGCCGCCCACGGCCTGCGGGCGGGCTACGGCGCCGCCCCCGTCCTCGACGGCATCGCGCTCGCCGTTCGGCCGGGCGAGGCGGTGGCGCTGCTGGGCTCCAACGGCGCCGGCAAGTCCACGGCGATGCGCGCGCTCGCCGGCCTGCTGCGCCCGGTCGAGGGATCGATCGTGCTGGCCGACGCCGCGATCGGGGCGCTCCCCGCCCACGCGGTCGCCCGTCTCGGCCTCGCCCTCGTGCCGGAGGGCCGGCAGGTCTTCCCCGAACTCACCGTGGTGGAGAACATCCGGCTCGGCGCCTGGAGCCGGTCCGGGAGCCGGGACGGGCGGGTCGATCCGGCCGAGGTCGAGGCGCTCCTCGACCGTTTCCCGCGCCTGCGCGAGCGGGCGGAGAGCCGGGCCGGCCTGCTCTCGGGCGGCGAGCAGCAGATGCTCGCCATCGCCCGCGGGATGATGGCGCGCCCGCGCATCCTGCTCCTCGACGAGCCCTCCCTCGGCCTCGCCCCGGCGATCATCAACGACCTCTACGCGGTGGTGGCGGAGCTGCGCGACCGGGGCACCACCATCCTGATCGTCGACCAGATGGCGGCGCTGGCGCTGACCGTCGCCGACCGGGGCTACGTGCTGGAGCAGGGGCGGGTGGCGGCCTCCGGCACGGCGGCCGAGCTCCGGGCCGATGCGGGGCTGGAGGCCGCCTATCTGGGAGCCGCCTGACGCCTCGCGACTTTGCCCACGACACCATCCACGACGCCATCCACGACGCCATCCACGACACGCACACCGGGACCCCGATGACGACGCCAGATCCGGCCGGCCACGGCCGCTACGCCTACTCCGCCCTGCCGGACCGCCCGGTCTACGACTGGCCGGGGGGAAGGCGCCTCGCGGTCTACGTGGCGCTGAACCTCGAGACCTTCGACTTCGGCTCCGGCCTCGGGGCGGAGCTGGCGCCCGGCGGTCCGCAGCCGGACGTGCTGAACTACGCCTGGCGCGACTGGGGCAACCGGGTCGGCGCGTGGCGCCTGCGCGACCTGCTCGACGGCCTGGGCGTGCCCGCGAGCGTCCTCGTCAACAGCCGGCTCTACCGGGACTGCCCCGGCCTGATCGAGGCCTTCCGGGCGCGCGGCGACGAGATCGTCGGGCACGGGCGCACCAACGCCGAGCGCCAGGGCACGCTCTCGGAGGCCGAGGAGCGGGCGCTGATCGCCGAGGCGACCGCGATCCTGGCGCTGGAGGAGGGCCGGGCGCCCGCCGGCTGGCTCGGCCCCTGGATCTCGCAGTCGCGGGTCACACCCGACCTGCTGGCCGAGGCCGGCTACCGCTACCTGCTCGACTGGTGCCACGACGACCAGCCGACCTGGTTCGCGACGCGCGGCGGCGGACGCATCCTCGCGCTGCCCTACCCGCAGGAACTCAACGACATCCCGGCCATCGTCGCCCGCAAGGACACCGGCCGCCAGTTCGCCGAGGCGATCGTGGACGGCTTCGACGAGATGCTGGAACAGTCCCGCACCGCGCCGCTGGTGATGGGCATCGCGCTCCACCCCTACATCGTCGGCCAGCCGCACCGCCTGCGCCCGCTCCGAGAGGCGCTTGCCCACATCGCGGCCCGGCGTGAGGCCGTCTGGCTGACCACGGCGGGCGCGATCGCCGAGCACGTCGCCGCGCGGGTGCCGGCCTGACGCACCGCCCGGAACCGGGCCGCCCGGGGCCCGCCGCGGCCTGGAGGATCGTCCTGGATCCGATGTGCAGGACGACGCGCTAGGCGGCCGCTGCGTCCCGTCCGGATCCCGCTGCGTCCGGCGGCCCGGCGCGGGACTCCTCCGGCCCCCGCGGCTCGGCGGCGTCCCGCGCCCGGCCGCCATGGGTGAGCTGCGCGAACGCCTCGATCGGTGCGGGGCGGCCCATCAGGTAGCCCTGGGCGGCCTCGCACTGCTCCTCGGCGAGGAAGCGCAATTCCGCCGCCGTCTCGACGCCCTCGGCCAGAACCGGCAATCCGAGGCCGCGGCCGAGGCCCAGCACGGAGCGCACGATGGCCTTGGTCTGCTCGCTCCCGTCCACAGAGCGGATGAAGGAGCCGTCGATCTTGATCTTGTCGAAGGGGTAGGTGCGCAGGTTCGAGAGGGACGAGTAGCCGGTGCCGAAATCGTCCATCGCGATGCGCAGGCCCAGCGCCTTCAGCTGGCGCAGCGTGGACTGGGCGCGCGCGGGATCGCGGATCAGCGCGGTCTCCGTGATCTCGATCTCCAGCCGCGCGGCCGCGAGGCCGGTCTGGAACAGCACCTCGTGCACCATCTGCACGAAGTGCGGCGCCAGCACCTGCACGGCGGAGACGTTCACCGCCAGCGCGAGCGGGTTGGGCCAGCCCGCGGCCTCGCGGCAGGCCTCGCGCAGCACCCATTCGCCGATCTGCAGGATGGCGCCGCTCTCCTCCGCGATCGGGATGAAGAGGGCCGGCGAGATCGGGCCGCGCTCGGCATGCTGCCAGCGCAGCAGAACCTCGAACCCGGTCGTGGCGCCCGTCCGCACGTCGGTCTGCGGCTGGTAGACCAAGTGCATCTCGCCGCGGGCGATGGCGTGGCGCAGGTCGTGTTCCAGGAGGCGGCGCTCGCGGACCTGGATGCCGAGCTTCGCCTCGAAGAAGCGGTAGGTGCCGCGCCCCTCCGACTTGGCCTTGTAGAGGGCCGTGTCGGCGTAGTTCAGGAGCAGCGCGCGCTCCTCCGCGTCGTCCGGATAGAGCGCGATGCCGATGCTGGTGGCGATCACCGGGCCGGCCGCGTCCGTGCCGCCGCCGCGCAGGGCTTCGAGGATCTGCTCCGCCAGGCGGCCGGCCGCCACCGCCTGCTCGCAGGGCACCAGGATGGCGAACTCGTCGCCGCCGAGGCGGGCCATCATCTGCGTGTCGTCGAGGAGCGCGGTGACCGCCTGGGCGACGCTCACCAGCAGGGTGTCGCCCGCGGCGTGACCGAACAGGTCGTTGACCTCCTTGAACCGGTCGAGGTCGAGGCAGAGGACGGCGAGCTTGCGCCCGGTCGCCTCGGCGAGCCGCAGCTCGTGGTCGAGGCGCTGGTTGAAGCTCGCCCGGTTCGCGAGGCCCGTGAGCGCGTCGTGATGGGCGAGGAACTGGATCTGCCCCTCGGCCTTGCGGCGGCCGCGCAGGTCGCGCACGGCGACGGCGTAGTGCGGCCGGTCGCCGTAGGTGACGGGCCGCATGATCAGCTCCACCGGGATCGGGCCGTCGGCCTCCGGGTGCAGCTCGGCCTCCACCGGCTGGTCCGGCGGGCCGCCCTGGCCGGCGCGGGCCGCCGGCAGGAAGCGGGACAGAGCCATGCCGGGCAGGGCGGTCGCGGCGAGGCCGACGAGCCGGCCGAAGCTGTCGTTGGCGCTGACGATCAGGTCGCCCCGGCACACCACCAGCCCCTCGACGGCGGCGTTGGCGAGGCTGTTCAGCCGCTCGCGCTCCAGCGCGGCCTGGCGCCGCTCGCGGATGTCGAGGGCGAGCGCCGCGCAGGCGAGGAGCAGGATGGCGAGGCTCGCGAGCCCGATGCCGACGGCGAGCCAGCGGGAGGGCAGGGCGCTCTCCGAGATCGGGATCGCGGGATCGGGCACGATGGTGACGGCGCCCATCGCGGTGAAGTGGTGGCTGCAGATGGCGACCAGCAGCAGCAGCGCCCCCGCGCCGCGCGCACGACCGGTCCGGCCCGACAGGGCGACCTGCAGCGCGGCCCCGCCGAAGAGGACGCCGAGCCCCAGCGACGCGGCGACCAGGGCCGGATCCCACCGGAGATGGCCGGCGACCTCGTAGGCGGCCATGCCGGTGTAGTGCATCGCGGCGATCCCGCCGCCGAGCACGCCGCCGCCCAGCACGGGCGCGAGCGGCACGGCGCGATGCTGCGCGAGCGTGAGGCCGGCGCCCGTCAGCACGATCGCGTAGGCGAGGGAGAGCGCGGTGAGGCCGAGGGCGTAGCCGTTCGGCACGCTCGGCTCGAAGGCCAGCATGGCGATGAAGTGGGTCGCCCAGATGCCGGACCCGCCCGCCACGGCCGCGACGCACAGCCAGGTCGCACGAAGCCGCCCGGCCGCCCGGCTCGCGTGGCGCAGGAGCTCGACGCAGGCGACGCCGGAGAGACCGCAGACCAGGGCGGCCAAGCCGACCAGCCACAGGTCATGCGCGCCCACGAAGCAACCGACGACCCTGAGCATGGCAACCTGTGTTAAATTATTTAGAGCTCAGAGGCAGTCATAGCCTAGACGGCGTTATCAAGCCCTGAATCTCCCAAGATGACGGCTCTCGTGACAAAGATTTGATCCAAATCGCGCAAGTTTCTTTCAAGTTGATACCTTGATGTGTCGATCCGCCGCAGGGCGGTGAGAGGCCGGCCGGTCGCCGCCGATCCTGCGCGGGCGCCGCCGCTGGGTCCGTCCAGCGGTGCTCCGCGGTCGGCCGTCGATGGGCGGGGCGGTCCCGGTGCCGGCTCGCCGCCGGACGGCACGTCGAGAAGCGACGAGGCGCGCGGGTGAGCCCGCGGCCGCGAGGCGGCCGGCGACGATTCCGGCGCAGGCCCGGACAGCATTCATAAAGTCTTGGGTGCCGACCGGGCCGCCTCGAAACCGGCACGGAACCGTATCGCCGGGCTCGTTGTTCCTGGGCGTCCATCGTCCTCCAGCATCCGTACAGGAAAGGACTTCCCCATGCGCAAGGTCATGACCCTCGGCTTCGTCGCCGCCGCCCTCGCGGGCCTGGCCGCGCCCGCCACGGCCGAGGAGACCACCGTGATCCGCCGCGACAGCGCTCCGAGCGTCTCCGTGGAGCGCCGGGAAGGCGTCGTCGAGCGGCGCGACATCACCACCGGCACGGTCGATTGCGGCTCGAAGACCGTCCACAAGGAGGACGGCATGGGCAACTCCAAGACCGTCCACAAGGAAGGCTGCAACTGAGGAGCGCCCCTCCGGACCCGACGGGTTCCGGAGGCTCGTCCGCGGCGGCCGGGAGCCGTCCCAGAGCCCGCCCGGCCTCCGCCGGAGCGGGCTTCTTCGCATGGGTGCGCAGGCCTTTGATCTGGATCAGCCCCGCTCCCGCGGGGGACCGCCATGATCCGGCGGGTGCTCGGCGCGTCGCCGAACCGCCCCGCGCCCCATGGAGAGACGGATGCGCACATGGCCGATCCTGTCCGCGCCGGGCGTCCTCGGCCTTCTGCTCGTCGGCACTTGCGCGCGCGCGGACTCCGCACCGCCCGCCCTGCCGCCGTCCGACGAGGTCCGCGAGATCGCCGCCGACGCCTACATCTATGCCTACCCGCTGGTCCTCATGGAACTCACCCGCCGTCAGACGACGAGCGTCGCGGAAGCGACCACCGCGCTGGCGGCACCGGTCAACCGCTTCGCGCATCTCGAGGCCTTCCCGGATCCCCGGTTCACGGCGGTGGTGCGGCCCAACGCCGACACGCTCTACTCCTCGCTCTGGTTCGACGTGACCGCCGAGCCCCTGGTCATCGGCATCCCGAACCCGGAGGGCCGCTACGTCCTCCTGCCGATCCTCGACATGTGGACGGAGGTGTTCGCATCGCCGGGCTCGCGCACGACCGGGAACGCCCCTCACACCTTCGCGCTCGTCGGGCCGGACTGGAACGGCACCCTGCCCGAGGGCGTCCAGCGCGTGCGCAGCCCCACCGGTATGGGCTGGATCATCGGACGCACGCGGACCGACGGTCCCGCCGACTACGCGGCGGTGCACCGGTTCCAGCGGGCGATCCGGGTCGCCCCCCTCAGCGCGTGGGAGGGGGGCGGCACCCCGCCGCCCGGCCCCGCGAGCCCGGCCCCGCGCAGCGACAAGCCGCCGGTCGAGCAGGTGGAGGATCTCGAAGCGCCGGCCTTCTTCGCCCTCTTCAGCGAGGTCGCGAAGGCCAACCCGCCGCACGCCGTCGATCACCCGATCCTCGACCGCATGCGGCGGATCGGCCTCGTTCCCGGCGCGATCGATCCCCGGAGCCTGCGGCCGGAGGTGCTCCAGGCCCTCGCGGAGGCCAAGGCGCCGGCCCTGGCGCGCATCAAGGGCGTGTTCCGAACCGCGGGCCGGTTCGTGAACGGCTGGCGCACGAACTACACGGCGATCGGCACCTACGGCGCGGACTACGTCCACCGGGCCGGCGTGGCCTATGCGGGCCTCGGCGCCAACACGATCGAGGATGCGGTCTACCCGACCGGGCTGGTCGATGCGGACGGCAGGCCCTTCGACAGCGACAGGCGCTACACCATCCACTTCGAGAAGGGCGAGATCCCGCCGGCGCGCGGATTCTGGTCCCTGACCCTGTACGACGCGCGCCAGCTCTTCGCGCAGAACCCGATCGACCGCTACGCCATCGGCGACCGCGACCGCCTGACCTACAACCCCGACGGCTCGCTCGATCTCCACGTGCAGCGCGAGAGCCCCGGGGCGGGGAAGGAAGCGAACTGGCTGCCGGCCCCAGCCGCCGGCCCCTTCACGCTGAACCTGCGCCTCTACTGGCCGCGGCCGGAGGTGCTCGACGGCAGCTGGAATCCGCCCGCCGCGAAGGCGGCCGACGGCATGTGAGGCCGGCGCGCCGGGGCAGCCGGGACCCGGGGCCGCCCGGGGCTGGCCGCGCACGCACCGACCCGAGATCGACCGGAGGTTGCCAGTGCCTGCCCCACGCCCCGCCCCCCGCAGCGACGGCGACGCGACCCCGCCCCTCGCCGCCGCCTACCGGGACCGACCCGCCCACGGGCAGCGCTCGATCGCCGCGCGGGTGGCCGCCGAGACGAAGCGCTACCTGGGCCTCGCCGCCTACCTGCTGGTGATCTTCGGCACCCTGATCCTCTTCAGCCTGAACGTCTACGCGCGCGCGGACCGGGACGTTCAGCACTATCCGCGCCACCATTTCTACGCGATCGGGCTGATCAATGCCCTGGTTCTCGCCAAGTTCATGCTGATCGCCGAGGCGGCGAAGCTCGGATCCTTCGCCATCGGCCGGCGCCTGGATCGGGGGCCGCTCGCCTACGCGATCCTGTACCGCGCCCTCCTGTTCACGGTGGTGCTGGTGGCCGCCTACGTGCTGGAGGAGGTGGTGCTCGGGGCCTGGCGCGGACGCTCGCCGCGCGACGTCCTGCCGGAGCTGGCCGGCGGCCCGCGCGGCCTCGCGTCCTTCGCCTGGGTGATGTTCGTCGCGCTCGTCCCGTACTTCGCCTACCGGGCGCTCGGGCGTGCCCTGGGTGCCGACAGGTTGCGCGCCCTGCTGTTCGGCAAGGAGCGTGGCGAGGGGCTTGGCGAGGGGCGTGGCGAGAGGTTCGGCGAGGGCGAGTCCGGCTAGACGGGCAAGGGGCAAGGGCAGGGGAAGCGCGACGGGACGGCGCGCGTGCGGGTCGAGCGAGGGCCGCCCGGCTCGTGCGGCCTCAGCGGGCGACCACGAGGGTGGGGCCGGCCTGGTGTCCCGCCTCCGGCCCGAGGCCGGCGCGCCGCCGGTCGAGGGCGTGCCGCGCGTGCACGAGGGCCGTCGAGAAGGCCGACATGCGCTCCGGGCTCCCGGCCGCGGGCGAGCCGGCGAGCACCGCCGAGACGAGTCCGTGGAACTCGTCCTCCAGCGCGGCGAGCCCGTCCCGGTCGGCGCGGGGCGCGGCCTCGGCGATCTCGACCAGCCGCCGAACCGGGCGCCAGTCGGCCTCCGAGCGGCGCCGGGTCCAGCGGGCTGCCGCGGCGGCGAAGAGCGACCCGGCCAGGCTCAGCACGAGGCCGCCGACCGTGAGGTAGCGCTGGACCTGGTCGAAGAAGCTCTGGTCCCCGTTGCTGAGGTAGGCCGCCACGCCCGGATGGATGGGCAGGATCGGGCTCTTCTGGTCGGGATCGGGCGCCTCGATCTGGTTGGCGAGGGGCGAGACCTCCGCGACCTTGGCCTTCGTGGTCAGGATCGAGCGCGCGATCGCGGCCGCGACGACGTCGGGCATCAGCTCCGAGGCGACGAACCGGTAGGTCACGGCCAGCGTTGTGACGGTGTCGTGCGGCACCGCGGGCCTCGCCCGGAACGCTCCGGCCGGCACGTCGATGGGCTCGAAGCCGGGAAAGCGCCGGCCGATGGCCTCGGCCTCGTCGAGCGCGAGGAGGCCCGGCGTTCCCTTCGTCGCGCGCGCGAGCGCGGCGACCGCGTCCACGGCCTCGCCCGGAGCCGCGGGGCCGACCGCGAGGATGGCCGCGAGCTTCTTCTGCCGGACGGCCTGCGCCAGCTCGTCCGGCGGCAGGACGACGCGGCGGACGTCCGCGGCGGCGATGTTGAAGTAGGTCAGCACCGCGTCGAGGACCCGGGCGTTGGCCTCCTGCAGCGGTCCGGCCGGGATGCCGACCGCCTTTCCGGCCAGGTTCGCGACGGAGCCGACATGGCTGCCGGGCGGCAGGACGAAGGCGACGACGTCCCTGCGCAGGATCACGATGGTCTGGGCGTTGGGCGGCGGCCCCGCGTCGCTGCGTACGATGGCGAGGTCGGTCCGGCCCTCCTCCAGAGCTTTGGCGCTGCCCGCGAGGTCGTCGACCTGCACGAGGGTCAGGCTGACGCGGGGATGCTGGACGCTCGAGACGGACGCGAAGGCGGCGATGAAGCGGTAGGCCGTGCTGCCGGGCGGGCCGGTGGTGATGCGCAGGTTGGCGTGCGGCGACCAGACGTGGGCGAGCGCGAACCCGGCGGCTGCGACGAGCAGCAGCCCGGCGGCGGCGAGCGCGCGGCCCCGTCCCCGGCGCCCCGGCCGGCGGCTACCGGGGCCGTCCGGACTCGACCGGCCGGGATCGGTCGCGGCGGGCTCGATTGGCACGGGCTCGGCGTCTCGCATCGTCACCTCGCGCTCCCGACCTCGCTTCCGGCCGCGGACACCGGCGCGTTCGGGCGGCGCCCGGCCGATCCGGCGGCGATCTCGCCCGGTCGGGCCGGGGACGCGCCCCGTGGCCCGCCGGCCTCAGGACCGCGCCTTGCGCTCCTGATGGAGGCGCTTCTTGTTCGGGAGTGCCCTGGAACGGCCGACGGTGACGCCGGCCGTGGACAGGCTCCGCCCGGCCACCCCGTCCGCGGGCGCGGGGCCGGCCGGCAGAGCCGGCGCGGCGGTCGCGAGCATCGGCAGGACCAGGATCGTGCCCGCGGCCAGAAGCGCGCGGATCCTGCGGTCGATCTTGCACATGTGCCCTCACTCCTTCTCGAGCCCGGGGACCGGCGCCGTCGCGCCTGTCGGGCGCGCCCCTGGAGGACGATGCGCCCGGCAAGGCCAGCATCCCCGCCGACCGCGCTTTCGCGTTGATTCACGTCAAGACGCGATCCTGCCATCCGGGGACGGGGCCCGGATGTCCTGGAGCGGATGCTCCCCGCCCGGATCGGGATCGTACGGGGAGCATCCCCGCCATCGGGCCGGCCTCGGCTACTCGGCGACCGCCCGGCCGGGATCGGCCCGGTACGCGTCGGCGCACGCGCGTTCCCGGGGGGCCGATCGCGTGCCCGGCATGATCTCGAAGCGCGGATCGAAATCGACCATCGTCGCGGCCAGCCGTGCCAGGATGCGCGCGTCGCCCTGAACCGTCGCGGTCCCGTCGGCGATCTGCGCCTCCAGGGTCGTGGCGCCGGCCATCGTCCGCTCGAGATCCGCGCGGTCGATGGTCAGGGTCAGGTCGGGCTTCTCGGCCTGGAAGCCCGCGATGTTGGTCAGCGTCGCGTTCTCCATCTCCACGATGAAGCGCTCGCCGGTGTCGGGCGTCACGAGGTTGATGGTGAAGCGCATCCCCTCCGCCTTGCGGCTGTCCATGCGGATGCCGAGGAAGTTCAGGAACATCTCGGTCGTCATCGCCCGGACCACGTCGGGACTGCTGGAACGCGCCGTCTCCCCCTCCGGGATGCCGCTCCGGAGCTCGTAGGCCCCGGCCAGGAAACTGTTGCGCAGGCCGGGATTCTCCTGCTGGTAGCCGATCTGCTCGAAGATGTCGGCCAGGAGGTCCTTGGCCGCCTCGTTCCGCGGCTCCGCCTGGACCAGCGTGTTCACGATCTCCTGGGCCAGGAGATACCGTCCCGCCTCGTGCAGGCGCCGTCCCCGGGCGAGGATCGCGTCCGCTCCGCCCATCATCTCGACGTAGAGGGGCGCGCTCTCGGCGGCCGGCAGGGGGATGAGCGTCGCCGGGTTGCAGTCCCAGAAGCCGAGGTAGCGCTGGATGACGCCGCGGCTGTTGTGCTCCGGGGAGCCGTGGTAGCCGCGGCAATGCCAGGTCTGCTGCAGGCTCCTCGGCAGCGCGTAGACGGTGTGGATCTGGTTGATCGTGACGCCCCGGTTCGCGAGGTGGAGCACTTGGTTGTTCATGTGGGCGTAGAGGTCGCGCTGCGCCCGCAGCACCTCCTGGATCCGCGCGTTGCCCCAGCGCGGCCAGTGGTGGGAGGCGAACATCACCTCGGCCTCCAGGCCGAAGCGGTGGAGCGCCTCGTTGATGTACTTCGACCAGTTGAGCGGATCGCGCACCGGAGCGCCCCGCAGCGTGTAGATGTTGTGCAGCGACGCGACGACGTTCTCCGCCATCCAGAGCGCCTTCATCTCGGGGATGTAGGTGTTCATCTCCCGCGGCGCCTCGGTGTCGGGCGTGTTCTGGAAGACCATCCGGACGCCGTCGACCTCGATCTCCTCGATCGGCTCCGCCACGGAGCGCGTCGGGGCGATCAGTCCGACCGCGCCGGCCGAGACGCGCTGTCCCAGGCCCTGGCCGACATAGCCGTGGGGTGAGGCCGGCAGCAGCAGGCCGTACTGGTAGAAGAGCCGCCGGTTCATGGCGTTGCCCGCGTACACGTTCTCGGCCACGGTG
This sequence comes from Methylobacterium hispanicum, assembly GCF_022179285.1. GTDB lineage: Bacteria > Pseudomonadota > Alphaproteobacteria > Rhizobiales > Beijerinckiaceae > Methylobacterium > Methylobacterium hispanicum. Next base: position 82,712 of record NZ_BPQO01000013.1, read on the forward strand.
TGGGCCATGAAGCCGGCGGGCGCGATGACCGGCACGCGGCCCGAGCGCACGTCCGCCTCGTCGACGAGGCCACGCACGCCGCCCCAATGGTCCGCGTGGGTGTGGGAGTAGATCACCGCCGAGATCGGCCGTCCCGCGCCCACATGCTCCTGGAACAGCGCCCAGGCGGCGCGCGCGGTCTCCCGGCTGACGAGGGGATCGAACACGATCCACCCGGCGCGGCCCCGCACGATGGTGAGATCGGACAGGTCGAGGCCGCGCACCTGGTAGATGCCGGGGACGACCTCGTAGAGACCGTAATTGTTGTTGAGCCGCCCGATGCGGGCCAGCGACGGATGGATGCTGTCGAACGCGTCCGCCTCGTCGAGGAAGCGGAACTGCTCCATGTCCCAGGCCGCGTGGCCGGCCTCGGCCGGGATGGTCATGGCCCTCATGGGGGCGATCAGCCCCCGGCGCTGCTCCTCGAAGTCCCGCTCGTCCGCGAACGGAAGGCTCGCGCGGGCCCGGGCCAGGACCTCGCGGGTGAAGGCCGACGGCGGCTTGCCCCGCGGATGGAAGTGCTGCCCCGGGGCGAGGGCCGCGCCCACCTGCCCGCCCGCCTCCTCGCCCGCCTCCGCCCGGTCCGGGGCCGCCTCCGCCGTGAAGGAGCCCGGGACCGACAACGCCGTCCCCAGGGCCATGCCCATCCCCACGCCGGGCAGCGTCTTGATGAACGCGCGTCTCGTCGCCATCGGCCGAACTCCATCCCGGGCAAGATTCCGGGCAAGGCGGATCTCGACGGGCCTCGCGTCGTCGCGGCGCGCAACCCCGCGTGAGGCCGTCAGCGCCAGGCGCAGACGCGCCGTCCCCGCCGCCACCAGCAGACCCGGCGGCGGCGGCGGGGGACGACGACGACCTGTGCCTTCTCGACGCGCGCGTCGTCCGCGGCGACGGGAGCGTCGCCGGGAGGCGCCTCGCCGAGGGGGACGTCGCCGACGGGTCCCGCCCTCAGGAGCACCGCCTCGGCGGCGCCCGGCATCAGGGCCAGGCCGGCGGCGGCCGCGAGCGCGGAGCCGAAGCCTCCGAGCACGGCGCGACGAGACGGCGATCGACGATGCAGCGGTCCCATGATGATCCTCCCGTGTCGGATGCCGGCGTCCGGCCGAGGGCAGGGGGCGAGGGCAGGGGGCGAGGGCAGGAGGCCTGTCTCCCGCCGCGAGCGGCCGTTCAGCGCGCCGCGACCCCGCCGCGGGGCGTGAAGCGGTTCGCAGGGACCGGCGGCCTCCCGAACAGCCCGACCCAGCACCACGAGAGGCCCGCCGCGATCAGGTCGCAGGAGACGAACAGGCCGATCGCCCACAGGCCCGAATACGGCCATTGCGCGATGATGGCGGCGCCCAGCAGCACCGAGAGCACGGCGAAGAGGATCACCGCGGCGCGGGAGATCTGCGCGTCGTGGGCGACGGCCCAGATCGCCCGGGCCACGCCCGAGGCGATCAGGGTCAGGCCGAGGACGAGCGTGAGGGCGAGCGAGGCCGCGAGCGGCTGGAAGACCGCGTAGAGGCCGCCGACGAGGTACAGGAGGCCGGCGAGGAACCGCACGGCGCGCGAGCGCCAGGCCTCGCTCTCCCCGGGCTTGGCCAGCGCCTCGACGATCTCGACGATGCCGGCCACGAGCAGGAGCACGCCGTACCACAGCGTGCTGGCGATCGTGAGGGTCACCACCATGAACAGGCCGGCGATGCCGAGCAACAGCAGCACGCTGCCCACGGCAACGAACCAGCCACGCCCGCGCCCCGCGCCGGCCGGCGCGCTCCCAAAGGTTGCCGTGCCGCTCATAACGACACCTCCATCATGGCGTGCGACATCATGGGGGCGATCGGATTGTCCGCCCGATCGACAGGCTAGACCCGCCGCGCGCAGGGACACTTGAGCCAGATCAAAACCGGACGGACCCGTGAAGGCCGCTGCCGGCCGCGCGAGCGGACCCTCGCCGGCACGGCGGCGTCGGGCCGCCGCCCTTCCTGCGGCAGATCAGGGGCGGGGCGGCGGATCGTCAGCGCCCGCGGCGAGATAGCGGGTCAGCAGCTCGCTCGTGGCCCGGTCCGCGTAGGCGTCGGGATCCTCGCCCGGCCAGGGCGGGACGGCCTCGGTGACGGCACCGCCCCGCAGCAGGTCGGCGAGCTCGCCGGGCGTGAGGCCGGCCTCCGTCGCCTCCCGCATGGCGCGGTCGGCGTAGAGCCGCGCCTCCGCGCCGGACCGGCCCTTCCCGGGGACGCCGTCAGGCACGGATGTCGGATCCGCTCGGATCGCCGGGCGGAACGTCCGGTCCGATGCCCGGGCGCGGCGCCTCCGGCGGGACGTCCACCGGCGCGCAGGGCTCGTCCGGACCGAGCGGGCGATCGCGCGGGAGAGGTCGCGGGCCGGGCTCGGCCGGCGACGGGTTCGGCTGGCCCAGCTCGGCCATCGCTGCTCCTCGTCTCCAGGACAGGGATCGGGGACCGGCCGCATTCCCGGACGGGCATGCGGGGCCGGCACGACCGCGTCGCCGCCTCGCGGGGACGCGGCTCCGGCCCCCATCCGTCGTAGGTAGGCATGCCGGGGCCGCCCGCCCTGAGCAGGATCTACCGGTACGCGAAGATTTTCGGGCCCGCGTGCGGCCGCCTCACCGCTTCGGCTGGGATCCGAGATAGACGTATTCCGGCGCGGCGCGCAGCTGGTCCTTGTCGGTCTCGATCACAGCGTCGAGCGCCCCGCCGTCCTTGCGCGCGAGCCGCAGGGTGTCGGGGGCCACCGCCACGTACTTGGCGTTCAGGCCAAGGAAGCCGCCGACGCTGACCACATAGGCCTTGATCGCGCGCTTGTCGTCGAACACGACGTCGGCGACCGAGCCGATCGTGTCGTTGGCGCCGTTGCGGATGCTGGTGCCGATGAGCTTGGAGGCGACCACGTCCTCGGGTGCCTGGGCCACGAACTTCGCCTTCAGGTCGTCGTCCAACGTCGCCGGCGCGCTGGGCACGGCGTCCGAGGCCTGGGATTGGGAAGGGGTCTGGGGAGCGGGCTGGGCAGGGGTCTGCGCAGAGGTCTGGGCAAGGGCCGGGACGGACGCGCAGGCGAGCAGGAGCGCCGGGAAGAGGGCGTGGCGGGTCATCGGGATCCTTCGGTTCGACGTGCTGAGGGGGGAATGTGCGTGCGCCAACGCGGCCGGCGCCTTCCGGATGCATCCGGAAGGCCGCCGGTCCGTCATCGGTTCCGGGCGGGCATCACGCCCGGCCGAGTTCGGCGGCGAGGCGCTCGCGCGCCCGGCTGACGCGGCTCTTCACCGTGCCGGACGGGCAGCCGATGATGGCGGCCGCGGACTCGTAGGACAGGCCCTCGACCACGATCAGGAGCAGCGCCTCGCGCTGCGCGGGATCGAGCCGGTCGAGGGCCGTGCGCAGGTCGCGCGGATCCGGCCCGGCCTCCTGCCCGGCCTCCTGCCCGGCCTCCTGCCCGGGCGAGCCGGCGGGCGTCGCGGCTCCACCGAGGGCCTCGGGCCGGCCGCCGCGTCTGCCGTCCACGAAGGCGGCCCGCAGGACGGTGAACAGCCACGCGACGAGGCTGCCGCCGGGCGGGAGCCCGCGCCGGTGCTCCCATGCTCTGAGCAGCGCGGTCTGGACGAGGTCGTCGGCCTGCGCGAGGTCGGGGTGCGTCAGGGCGAGCGCGTAGCGGCGCAGCCGCGGCAGCGCTCCGATCAGCGCGTCCTTGAAACCCGCCCGCACCTGTCCCTCGGCCTCGGCCGCGTCGAGGGCGCCCGACAGGCGCTCGACGACTCGCCCAAGACGAGAATCAATCTCTAAAAAAACAACCTCTGGATAGTATTCCCGCAATTCCTGCCCGAGCCGGGCGCGAACGATCGGGATCACGGCACCGCGCTCGGCGGGCTCCGGCACCTGTTGGTCGCTCTGCATCACGGGAAGGTCACTCGTGGCGGACCGGAAGAGGGCGCCCGTCTCGGGCCCCGGGGTTCCATCCGGGCGACGACTTATTTCTGGTCGATAACGTTTGCGTCAATAATACGGCTATACCAGTGAACGACTGAAGCCGCGTGGAACCGGCATGGGCGCGATCCGTTTGTGCACCGCTGCCGACCGGGCAGCGTTGCGGACGAGGGAGCGCTGCGAACCGTGACGGCGGACGTCGACCGGCATGAACTCCGGCAGATCATCGCCGGCCTGAGCGAGGGCGTGATCCTGGTCGAGCCCGACCAGACCATCGCCTACGCCAACGCGGCCGCCCTCGCCATGCACGGCGCCGCCTCGATCGACGAGCTCGGGGCGACGGTGGATGCCTACCGCGAGCGCTTCTGCCTGCGCTACCGCAACAACCGGGCCCCCGACGCCTACCCGATGGAGCGGGTGGTGGCCGGCGAGCGCTTCCACGACGTGGTCGTCGAGGTGACCCGCCCCGACCGGCCGGATGTCGATTTCGTGCACTCGCTCAGGAGCCTGGTCGCCACCGACCGGGCGGGCAAGCCGAGCTGCCTCGCCCTCATCCTCAAGGACGTCTCCGGCCAGTTCGAGGCCGAGGAGCGCTTCGAGCGGACCTTCAACGCCAACCCGGCGCCCGCCGTCATCACGCGGCTCTCCGACCTGCGCCACGTCAAGGTGAACGCGGGCTTCCTGGAGATGACCGGGCACACCCGCGACGCCGTCATCGGCCGCAGCGTCTACGAGGTTGACGTGTTGGCCAACGCCCGCAACCGGGATCTCGCGGTCTCGCGCCTGCACCAGGGGGGCACCATCCCGCAGATGGAAGCGTGCCTGGACCTGCCCGACGGCGCCAGCCGCTTCGTGATCGTGGCGGGCCAGCCCATCGAGATGGGCGACGAGCCCTGCATGCTCTTCACCTTCGCCGACCTCGAGTTGCGCAGGAAGGCCGAGACGGCCCTGCGCCAGAGCGAGGAGCGCTTCGCAAAGGCCTTCCGGCTCACCCCCGTGCCGACCGTGCTGGCCCGCTGCGAGGACCTCCAGGTCACCGGCATCAACGAGGCCTTCACCCGCGTCTTCGGCCTGGGCGAGGACGGGATAGTCGGTCGCACCCTCGTCGAGACCGGGCTCTGGGTCGCGCAGACCCAGCGCCAGTCCTTCGAGGCCGCCCTGGCGCGGGCCGGCCACGTGCTCGGCGCGGAAGTCTGCCTGCGCCACGAGAGCGGGGCCCAGCTCGACTGCCTGGTCTCGGCCGAACGGGTCGAGATCGGCGACGCCGTCTTCGTTCTGCTGGTCCTGCAGGACATCACCGAGCGCAAGCACGGCGAGCGCGAGCTGTTCGAGGCCATCGAGACGGTGATGGCCGACACCTCGTGGTTCAGTCGCGGGCTGATCGAGAAGCTGGCGAACCTGCGCCGTCCGGGCCGCGAGAGCGGCGACGCCGCGGCCCCCAACCTCACGGTGCGCGAGCGCCAGATCCTGAACCTGATCTGCTCCGGTCTCGATGACGATGCGATCGCCAGAAAGCTCGGCCTGTCGCGCAACACCGTGCGCAACCACGGCGCCGCGCTCTACCGCAAGCTCGGCATCCACAAGCGTACGGAAGCGGTGGTCTGGGGACGCGAGAACGGCTTCCCCTATCAGGTCGGCAGCCTCTGAAGTCCATGGAACTGGTATTTTCGTATCCTTGACCATCCGCGGATCGCGCACACGTCAGGCTTATCCGGGCCCCCTTCGCGGCAGGAGGCATCCGTGATCGCGCACGCGAAATCCGCTTCCGCCGAGCCGCTCCGGTGCTCGGCGGAGCAGGCCATCGGCCAGTGCACCGGCAATGCCCGGGGCGAGGCCGGGCGGCGTCATCCGGAGCCTCCGGCCGCCGTCCCCGATCGACACCAGAGGAGAACGAGATGATCGATACCGACAGGATCACGGGTGCCGCCAAGGCGTTCGGGGGTGCGGTGCAGGGCGCCGTCGGCGATATCGCCGGCTCGAGGCAGGATTCGGTCGAGGGCCGCCTGCGCGAGGCGGGCGGCCGGGCCGAGAACCTCTACGGTCAGGCCAAGGACGCGGTCCGCCACGCGGCGGACGAGGCCTACGACCACGCCGAGGATGCCTACGAGCGCGGCCGCGACTACCTGCGCGAGGGCCACGACCGGTCCGCCGCCTACCCGCACGCCTCGCTGCTCGTGGCCGGCCTCGTCGGCTTCGGTCTCGGCCTGCTCGTCAGCAAGCTCTGACGCACGCCCTCCCGTCCGACTGCCACCGACCCGACACGGGACCGGAGGACCCGCGCAGGACCGGACGACCCGCGTGAGACCGACGTCCGGCGCCTCCCCGTCGCCGCAGGCGATGCCCGCACGATCCATCTCGACGCGATGTCGTCGGGGAGGATCGTCGCGTGCGCCGCACGCCGCATCCGATCCCGCGAACCGGTCCCCGCCCCGGGGCGGGGGCCGTCCCCCGGCCGGCACCGCCGGCCACCACACCGAAAACCACACCGAAACACGAGAGAGGCGACCCGATGAGCAAGGGATATCCGTCGATGACCGCCCTGCTGGGCCTGCTGGCCGTGGCCGGCTACCAGAACCGGGACAAGATCGCCGAATGGCTCGGCGGCAAGGCCGGGGAGACGCACCGCTCGCCCGTGCCGCAGGTGCCGAACGCCGCGCCCGCGACCGGCATGCCGGCGAACCTGGACCGCCTGCTCGGCGGCGTCGGATCGGCGGGCATCGGCAGCCTGATCGCGAGCGGTCTCGGCGAGCTCGTCGATCATTTCAGCAAGGGCGGCCACGGCGAGACCGCGCAGTCCTGGATCAACCCGGGGCCGAACCGGGACATCCGGGCGGCGGAGCTGGAGCGCGTCATCGGGCCGGAGACGCTCGCATCCCTCGAGGAGCGGACCGGCCTGAGCCGGAGCGAGCTGCTCGCGCGGCTGTCGCGCGAGCTGCCCGCGGCGGTGGACCGCTACTCGCCGGACGGGCGCCTTCCCACGCTCGGCTGACCGCCCGCGATCGGGGAAGATCCCGGTTCCGCCCGCCGGCGGGAGCCTCGGGCTCGGCAGGCGCCGGGCACCTGCCGCGGCGAGCGGTGCGGAGGATCGGCTCAGGCGACCGACGCGATGTGCTGCGCGACCCGGCGCACCTGCGACGACGGGTACCAGCGGTCGCCGCGCGCTCGGCGCGCCGCCTTCGTTCAGGGCAAGGGCGACCTGCGCGAAGGTGGTAGCGTCCGCGGCGCGCGGCCGTCGGCGTCGCGATCGATCTGGGAGGCGACGTGAACCTGATTCATACGCGCCGCACCACGGGACGGGAGCGTTCCGGCCGCCGCCCGGCACCGGGCGCGACCGTCCCCCCGGCCCGGCGATCCGGTCGTGAAAGACAGATTCTACGTGCTCGAAATGAACACGCCTTCCGTTGAGAGGTCGATGATGGTGGGCGAGGGTGCGCCGTGGCGGCGCGGGCCGGGAGGGCCTGCCCCATCAATCGGCCCGGAACAGGCCGACGGCGACCTGATCGACCGGGGCGCCGCTGAGCTGGATCGTCACCGGCCCGGGCTCGAGCCGGAAGCGGAGGCTCTTGCGGACCGAGGGACATCCCTTCTGCCCGCTCTGGCCGAGGGACTTGAGCGACGTCCGCCCGTCCTGGCTGACGTCGATCCACGCCTCGCTGGAGACGGTCACCTGGTAGACGCCGCCCGGCACCGCGGGCGCCGTGACGAAGCCGCCGAAGGTGTCGGGCTTCGGCGCGCGCTCGGGCGGGACCGGAAAGTTCGCCTCGGCGGCGGGCCTCAGCCGCAGGCTCACCGCCATCGTCCCGGCGGGCAGCGACGCCCCCGGCGCGAGCACGGGAAGGCTGGGCTCCGCGAAGGCGGCCAGCTCGCGCTGCACGGACCAGGCGAAGCGCTCGCAGGCAGGAACCTCCTGCGCCACCGCCGGGGCCGCCGACAGGATCGGCAGCCCCACGAGAGCTCCGGCGAAGCCTGCCGCGCAAAGGAGGGCCGCGCGCAGGAGGCTGGTCGGACGCCGCATCGTCATCGCTCCTCCATCGGAGTGTTGGGTGCCGTGAAGCCGTGCCGCGCCAGGACCGCCTGGCCCTCGGGCGACAGGATGAACAGGGCGAGGCGATAGGCCCCCTCGGCGGCGCCGTTCATCACCGCGAGGCCGTAATCGGCCCCCACCGCGATCGCCTCCGGCAGGTCCACCACCCGGGCGCCCGCGACCTCGCGCGCCGCGACGCGCGCGTTCGTGCAGTAGGTCAGGAACAGGTCCGCCTCGCCCCGCTCGACGAGGGTGCCGTACACGCTGCGCTCCGTGGCCGGCTTCGGACTCGCCGGGCCTCCGGTGAGCCGGAGCGCCTTGCCGGCGAGCACGGCCAGGCTGCCGGGGCGCTGCGCGTCGATCCGGCGGAAGACCGCCCAGGCATAGTCTCCGGACGGGTCGGATCCCGGCGTCGAGGTGCCCAGCTTGATCCGCGGATCGAGCATGCGGTCCACGATGTCGGCGCCGGTCGTCGCCAAGCCGGGACGCGCGAGCGCGCAGAGGCGGTTGCGGGCGAACAGCACCGCCGGACCGCCGCGCCCGGCCTCGGCCAGCGCCCGCGGGTGCTCCATGTTGGCGGAGGCGAAGACCTCGGCGGGCGCCCCGCCGACGATGGCGTCGCGGAGCAGGCCGGAGGCGCCGAAGGTCGCGTCCACCCGCGGACCGCCGGCCGCCTCGTAGGCGCGCGCCACCTCGGTCAGCGGCGCGCGCAGGCTCCCGGCCGCGTGGAGCCGGACGGCGTCCGCCGCCTGCCCGGGCGATGGCAGGGAGGCCATGAGGGCGCTCGCGAGGCCGAGGACGGCGCGCAGGATCGCCCGCATCAGGGCTTCCCGACGGCCTCGGCGTTCGGGAAGAACAGCTGCTCCCCGTCGATCTTGTAGTCGGCGATCGCCTGCTGGCCCTCCGCCGAGACCAGCCAGTCGATGAAGGCCTGGCCCTCCTTCACCTTCACCTGCGGGTGCTTGGCCGGGTTCACCAGCATCACGCCGTACTGGTTGAACAGGCGCCGGTCGCCCTGGACCAGGACGGCGAGGTCGCCGCGGTTCTTGAACGACAGCCAGGTGCCGCGGTCGCTGAGCAGGTAGGCGTTCATGGCGGAGGCGGTGTTGAGGGCCGGCCCCATGCCCTGGCCGATCTCCTTGTACCAGTCGTCCCGCCCGGTCCCCGGCTCGATGCCGGAAGCCTTCCAGTAGCGCAGCTCGGCCGCGTGCGTGCCGGACCGGTCGCCGCGCGAGACGAAGGGCGCCTTGGCGGCGGCGATGCGGGTGAAGGCCGCCGTCACGTCCTGCCCCTTCGCGCCGGCCGGGTCCGCCTTCGGGCCCACCACGACGAAGTCGTTGTACATCACCTCCTGGCGGCGCACGCCCGCGCCCTCGGCCACGAACGCCTCCTCGGCGGCCTTGTCGTGGACGAAGACCACGTCGGCATCGCCCCGGCGGCCGACATCGAGGGCCTGGCCGGTGCCGAGCGCCACGACCTTGACGCCGATGCCGGTCTTCGCGGTGAAGCGGGGGAGCAGGTGCTTGAACAGGCCGGACTGCTCGGTGGAGGTGGTCGAGGCCACGGTGATCGTCGCCTGCGGCTCGGCCCGCGCCGGCCCGGCGGCCAGGAGGGCGAGCGCGGCGCTCAGAAGGCTGCGGCGTAGGATGTCCATGGCAATTCTCGCTTGATGTAGGCGCGGGCTTCCGCGGAGCGGGGTGCGGAGAGGACCTGGCGGGTCGGGCCGTGCTCGACGGCGCGTCCCTCCGACAGGACGAGGACGTCGTCGGCGAGGCGGTCGACCTGGCCGAGGTTGTGCGAGACGAGCAGCACCTTGGTGCCGGCGCGCGCGGCCTCGCGCAGGAGACCCTCGATCACCTCGGTCGCCGCGGGGTCGAGGTTGGCCGTCGGCTCGTCGAGCAGGAGGAGATGCGGCGCGCTCGCCAGCGCGCGGGCGAGCGCGAGGCGCTGCTGCTCGCCGCCCGACAGCTTCGTGGCGGGATCGTCGGCCCGCGCCAGGAGGTCCACCCGCGCGAGCGCGGCCCGGACGCGCGCGTCCCGCTCGCGCCGCGTGAGGCCGAGATCGGACAGCCCGAGGGCGACGTTGTAGGCGGCACTCGCCCGGATCATGGCCGGGCGCTGGAACACGAAGGCCCGGCGCACGTGCGCCCGGCCCGTGCCGATGCGGATCGTGCCGGAGGCGGGCAGGAGGAGGTTGTCGATCAGGCGGAGCGTGACGCTCTTTCCGGCGCCGTTCGGACCGATCAGCGCGGTGATGCCGGGCGCGGTGATCGCCGCGTCGAGGCGGTCGATGATCGTGCGCGCGCCGACCCGGTAGACGACCTCATCGAGACGGACGGGGGGTGCAATGCTCATTCGACCCGGCGGGACGCTGCCGGCACGACGTGGACGGCGGGCCGACACGCCACATCATGTGGGGCCCGATCAATATGAAATCGTCTGCCTATGCGCTCCGGCGCCGGCGGGCGGCCTCACCGGAGGGCGCTCCCCGCGGCCGCGCACTGAACGCTGCGGGGCCGGACGGATTGATCACAAGGCAGACCGGGACACCGCATGACACACGACGCGCAACCCGACCCCACGGCCGCGCTGGAGGCCGAGCTTGCCGCGCTCAAGGCCGACAACGCGCGCCTGCGGCAACTCCTCGACGCGCGCAACGCGCCGGGCGAGCTGCGCCACCGGCAGCGCAACACGTTCGCGATGCTGCGCATGCTCATCCGTTCCTCGGCCGAGCCGGCGGAGGATCTGGAGACCTACGTCTCGCATCTCGAGGACCGGCTCGACGCGGTGGCGCGCGTGCAGGCCGCCATCGACATCTTCGGGCAGGTCGATCTGGCGGACCTGATCGGGAGCGAGCTCCTGGCCTACACTGTGCACGAGGGCGGACAGGCGACGCTCACGGGACCGGCGGTGCGGCTGCGGCCCGCCGCCGCCCAGACCTTCGTCCTCGCGGTCCACGAACTGACCATCAACGCGATCGAGCACGGCTGCCTCGGCCAGCCGAGCGGATCACTCGAGATCCGCTGGAGCGTCGAGCCCGAGGCGAGTGGGTTGCCGCTGACGCTCATCTGGAAGGAGGCGGGCTGTGCCGGCATCGCCGAGCCCGGCCGCAGCGGCTTCGGCACGGAGGTGCTGACGGAGACGATCCGCTACGAGCTCAAGGCCGCCACGACCCTCGCCTACGAGCCGGACGGCCTGCGTTGCACGATCCGTTTCCCGCTCGCCGAGCGGGTCGGCCGGGTCCTGGAGGATCTCGGCCCGGCCTGAGCCCGGTCAGCCGAACAGGGCCTCGGCGACGCGCGCCGCATCGACCGGCTTGCCGCAGTGCCGGACGGCCCCGTGCCGCGGCGGGATCTCGACCGGATCGTAGCCCGTGGCGAACACGAAGCGGACGCCGCGCTCGGCGAGCGCGTCGGCGACCGGGAAGACCATCTCGCCCTGGAGGTTGACGTCGAGGACGGCCCCGTCGATGCGCGGGGCGCTGCGCACGATGGCGAGCGCGTCCGGCACGTTCGAGGCCGGCCCCAGGACGAGCGCCCCCGCCTGCTCGAAGCACCGCCGCAGCTGCTTCACGATGAAGTAGTCGTCCTCGACCAGCAGGACGGCCCGGCCCGCGAGCGCGGCGGGAGGAGAAGCAGCAGGACAGGCGGTCACTCGTACGTCCCCGTGGCGCCGCGTCCGTCGAGCGGCAGCTCGATCCGGCAGAGCACGCCCCGCGCATCCAGCTCGTAGCGCGTGCGCGCGCCGAGCGCAAAGGGCAGGGCCTCCTCGATCAGCTCGCGCCCGTAGCCGCGATAGGCGCGCCGGTCGGCCCCGTCCGGTATCCCGGTCTCGACCCAGTCCATGACCAGCCAGCGCCGGGACCCGCCGCCCTCGTCCGCGACGCGGGTGTGCCAGCCGACCGCGAGCCTGCCCCGCGCCGTCGAGAGCGCGCCGTGCTTGCGGGCGTTGGTCGCCAGCTCGTGGATGGCGAGCGCCAGCGTCTGCACCGTGGAGCGGCGCAGCACCACGGGCGGCCCGTCGAGGCCGACGGGCCGCTCGCCGATGCCGAGCGCCTGCAGCTCCATGCGCACCAGCGCCTCGAGGGTGATGGGAGACTCGGCCGAGCGGGAGAGCAGGCCCTGGACGCGCGAGAGCGCGGCGAGCCGGTCGTCGAACTGGACCACGAAGGACGCGCCCGGCCCGGTCCGGGCCAGGGTCTCGTGCGCGATGCTGGCGATCACCGCGATCAGGTTGCGGGTGCGGTGCTGCAGCTCGGCGACCATCACCCGCTGCTGCTCCTGCAGGCGCCGCAGCTTGTCGATGTCCGTCGCGGTGCCGAGCCACTCCCGGATCACGCCGCCCGCGTCGCGGACCGGGACGGCCCGGGCCTGGAACCAGCAGTGGCGCCGCTCGTCCGCGCTGTGCAGGCGGTACTCCACGTCGAGTGACCCCCGCCGCGGGGCCTCGGACCAAGCCGCCAGGGCGCGATGCCGGTCGTCCGGATGGATCGGCTCGAGCCATCCCAGGCCGCGGCTCTCCGGCTCCGGCTGCCCGGTATAGGCGGTCCATTGCGGGCTCGCCCAGGTCCACCGCCCGTCGCCCGCCGCGCGCCAGACCAGCTGGGGAACGCCCTCGATCAGCGCGCGCTGGCGCGCCTCGCTCTCGCGCAGGGCCGCCTCGGCGCGGACCCGGCCGGTGATGTCGACGCTGACGGCCAGCATCGCGGCGATCGTGCCGTCGTCCGCGCGCACGGCCGAGACGCTGTTGCGCACCCAGACCTCGTCGCCGTCCGGGCGCAGGTAGCGCTTCTCGATGTCGAAGGCCCTCCCGTCGCGCGCCGCCGCCTCGAACAGGGGCCGGTTGCGCGCGAGGTCGTCCGGATGGGTGATCTCCTGCATGAGCCGCCCGAGCAACCGGTCGCGCGGGCGCCCGACGAGGGCGCAGTAGGTGTCGTTCACCTCCGTGAAGCGGCCGTCGAGGTCGCAGAGGGCGAACCCGGCGCTGGCCTGGGCGAAGACGGCCTTGAGGCGGGCCTCCCCCTCCAGGAGCGCCGCCCGGGTCCGCCGACGCGCGGTGGTGTCGATGGCGGTGCCGATCATCCGGACGCAGCGCCCGCCCTCGAAGACGCCGCGTCCCTTGGCGGAGACCCAGCGCACGACGCCGTCCTCCTTCCCGACGGTGCGGTACGCGACGTCGTAGACGGCGCGCCAGCCGGGGTCGGCCGCGGCCGCGTAGGCGGCCCGCGTGGCGGCGCGGTCGTCCGGGTGCAGGCCCGCGTCGTAGTCGGCCATGGAGACCGGCACGTCCGCCGAGATCCCGAACATGGCCTTCACGCGGGGCGGCCAGAACAGGGTGTCGTTGACGACGTCCACGTCCCAGAGGCCGATTTCGGCCGCCTCGGTGGCGAGGCGGAGCTGTTCCTCGCTCTCGCGCAGCCGCTGCTCCGCCAGCTTCTGCGCGGTGATGTCGAAGCTCACCCCGTTGATGATCCAGGGCCTCTCGCGCTCGGCCCGGCCGCGCCACTGGATCCAGCGCCCGGCGGCCGGGCCGGCGGCCACCTTGACCTGATCGTGGAAATGCTCCGCGGGAGCGATCGCCCGGGTCATCACGGCCTCGAGGAAGGCCGCGCCGTCCGGCTCCATCAGGTCGGCGTAGACCGAGACCGGGTGCGGCCGGTCGGAGAACGCGACGCCCCACAGGCCCTGGAAGACGTCGTCTGCCCGGACCAGGCGCCGGCGCGTATCCCAGCGCCAGGCGCCCATCCCGCCGCCCTCGAGCGCGATGCGGCGCAGCTCCTCGCTCCGCCGCAGGCGGCGGTGAAGCTCGTCCCGGGGGGAGCCGTCGGCCATTCTGTCGGACACCCTTGCTCGGCGCGGGAACCCCGCTCCGGATACTCGGCCACCCCGGACGTTCCGGCCATGGCACCGACGGACGCCTCCGTCCCCGGCCTGCGGGGTCACGGACGCGCGTGGATGGGATCGACCCAGTAGACGGCCTCCGGGCGCTCGGCCGCCGCGACGTCAGGCAGGTTGACGACGACCGCCTCGTTGTCGGAGCGCACCAGCACGCAGTGCAGGGGCTCGTCGGTCGAGGCGTTGATCTCCTGGTGCGGCACGTACGGGGGCACGAAGATGAAGTCGCCCGGCCCCGCCTCGGCCACGTATTCGAGCCGCTCGCCCCAGCGCATGCGCGCCCGCCCCGAGACCACGTAGATCACGCTCTCCAGCGCGCCGTGGTGATGCACCCCGGTCTTGGCGTCGGGCTCGATCGCCACGGTGCCGGCCCAGATCCTCTGCGCGCCGACCCGCGCCGCGTTGACCGCCGCCTGCCGGAACATGCCGGGCGTCTGGGCGGTGTTCGGGTCGAGCCGGTCACCCGGGATCACCCGCACGCCGTCGTGCTTCCAGCGCTCGGCCGGGACGTCCTGCCCGCGGTCGGGCGCGTGCTCATGGTCGTGGTGGTGCGTGTGGCCGTCGCCTGTCTCGTGCATGTCGCGTCCTCCGGCCGCCATCCTCGCACGGCCGCGCGGAGTTCGGAAAATCCGGGGCGACCACGGCCGGCGCCGTTCCCGACCGCAACGCGATCGGACCCGTCCCCGGGCCCGTGTCTCGACACGCTCTCCCTGGCCGGACCGGAGTCCACGTCGAGGAGAGCGCTCTACTGGACCACGAGGTTGAGCCCGCGCGCGGCAGGGCCGAGTTCCACCCGCCGGCCCCAGTCGAAGGCGATGAAGTCCTGCTCGATCCCGTCGGCGAACACCACGCCGCCCTCGTTCATCCGCGAGACCAGCGAGAGCGTGGCCGCGGCGAGCTTGCCCGCCCGCAGCCGGGCCGCCGTGGCCACGCTGGCGAAGGGCTCGCGCACCCAGTAGCCGACCGCGGCTTCCTCGGCTCCGAGCGGGACGCCGAGGCCGGTCGCCTCGCTGATCGAGCGCGCCCAGCCCGTCGCCCCCGTGCCGGACGCGACGATGACCCCGCTCGACGCCTGGTCTTCGGCCGCCTCCCCCGTCTCGATCCGGTAGCGCGCGGACTGGTGGCCGCGATGGCCCACGAAGATCTCGTTGAGCGCCAGGAGCCGCTCGCCCCCGTCGAGCACCGCCTGCACCATGGTGCGCCGCTCGATGCGGGCCGCGCCCGCGACGCTCGCCGGCAGGAGCGCGCCGAGACGCGCGACGGCGATCCGCGCCAGGACGCCGTCGTAGAGGTCGGGCGCCGGGTTGACGCCGATCACCGGCTGCCCGTCAAGGTATTTGGCGACGTTGGCGACCAGCCCGTCCTGCCCGACGGCGACGACGACGTCCTCGGGCGCGAACAGGAACCGGTCGAGGTCGGCGCGGCGCGCCAGCGTCTGGCGCCAGCCCGCCGGCACCGCGGCGCGCGCCTCGGCCAGCACCGCCTGGAAGCGGGCGTGGCGCGCCTCGACCTCGCCGAGCGACTGCCCGCGGCTCTCGAGGAAGAACTTGGCCTGCCCGCGGGTCGCGTGCCGGGCGAGCAGCAGCTCGTAATCCGTGTCGCGGGTGACGAACACGGCGCGCGGGGTGATCGCCGCCATCGTCCGCGCCTCAGCGGGGTGCGGCGAGCGGGGCGGCCGCCCGGCGGACCTCGCCGACGAGGCTCGCCAGAAGGTCCGGCGTCACGTTCACGTGCTCGATCGTCTCCAGCTTGCCTGCCAGCTCGCGCGCCGCCAGCCCGAGCAGGGTCGCCGGGGCGAGGTCGCGGTAGACCGCCACGCGCTGCGCCTCGGCCTCGGCGCGCGCCCCCTCGACGAGGCGGATGCGCCCGGCTTCCGCCGCCGCCTCCAGGCCCCGCGCCTCCGCGAGCGCCGCCGCACGGGCGCGGGCGTTCTCCGCCTCGCGGGCGATGAGCAGCGACTCGCGCTGGGCCAGCTCGGTGCGCGTTGCGAGCTCGTTCTCGGCGATGGCGCGCTCCTTCTCGACCCCCAGCGCCCGCCGGGCGAAGGTCGCCTCGTCTGCCTTCTGCTGCAGCGCCTCGAAGGTCGGCGTCTGCAGGGCGCGCTCCAGCTCGCTCGTCGGCGCGAGGTTGGTCAGCCGGACCGAGACCGGACCGACACCGATCTCGGCGAGCGCCGGAGCCTCCGCAAGGGTCGCCTCGAGGATCAGCCGCAGGGGATCCGGCCCTGCGTCGAGCAGGGCGCGGACCGGGCTCGCGCCGAGGTGGTGCAGCACCGCCTGCCCCGCGATCCCGCTGAGGCGCGCCTCGATCCGCTCGACCGGCTCGCCCCGGAGCTTCCCGGTCCGCAGGTCGATCGAGAAGTCGACGCGGCTCGCCAGCCGCTCGGGATCGACGACGTGCCAGCCGATCGTGCCCTGCACCGCGACGGCCTGGAAATCCCGGCTGCGCCCGCGCACGAACAGGGTCATCTCGCGGTCGTCCATCGGCAGCTCGCTGATGCTCGCCGTCTCCGGGCGGAACCAGAAGACGAGGCCGCGCCCGCTCTGGCGGAGGCGCCCGTTCCGGTATCGGACGACGTGACGGCTCGCCTCGCTCCTCAGCTGGGCGACCGGGCCGATGGTGCGGATGGTGGCCATGGCATTCTCCTCGACGGGATCAGCGGGGCTTGCGGAAGCGATAGAGTTCGGGCGGCCGGAACGAGGTGCCGGCCTCGCGCTCGCCGGTGGGCTCGAGCCAGCCGCGGTCGAGCATCCGGCGGCGGAAGGCGGGCTTGTTGAGCGCGGTGCCGAGGATCGCCTCGTGCACGTCCTGGAGCTGGCGCAGGGTGAAGCGCTCGGGCAGCAGCGCGAAGCCGACCTCCGAATAGTCGAGCTTGCCCCGCAGCCGCAGCATCGCCAGGGCGAGGATGTCGGCGTGGTCGAAGGCCAGCCGCAGCGGGCCGCTCTCCGCGCTCCCCGCGGGCGGCAGCACCGCGACGGGACCGCCCGCCTCGCCGGCCCACGGCACGTCGATGGGGGCCGGCAGCAAGCCCGCTCCGTTGCGCGCCGCCGCCGCGAAGACGTGCTCCGGCAGCAGCGCGAGATAGGCCACGGAGACGATGCGCATGCGCGGATCGCGGTCGAGCGCGCCGAAGGTGTAGAGCTGCTCCATGTGGAGGCCGGCGAGCCCCGCCTTCTCGCGCAGCACCCGTTCGGCCGCGGCATCGAGCGTCTCGTCGACGCGGACGAAGCCGCCCGGAAGCGCCCAGCATCCGGCCCCGGGCGGCTCGTCCCGCTTCAGGAGCAGCGCGGCGGGGCGACCCTCGAGCAGCCCGAGCAGGACCGCGTCGACCGTCAGGGCGAGGCGTCCGTAGGGGGTCGGGTCGTAGGCGGCGAGAAACGCGTCCTCGTGCATGGCGCCCTCTTATTCGCATCGTGCGAATAACTAAGACGCGTTTTGCATATATGTCAAGGGCGCGCCCGTGCGCCGTCTCGCGCGACCGGCCCGGGCCTGCCCGCCGCGGCGTGCGCGAGGGCCGCTCCAACGGCTACGGACTGGAGGCGCTCTCCCGCAACCGCGACCTTGTGAGGCGCAGGATCGGGCCGGAGCACCAGCTCGTCGTCGGGGCCGATGCCGGCTTCACCGGCGAGACCGTTGTGCGAGCGGTGGCGCCGCGCATCGTCGGCCGCTGAGGCGGCGCCCGGGTGCGGCGCATGACGCGGCGCGAGCCCGCGGCCATCGATGGGCGGCCCGGGGCGCCGGCGTCTGATGGGGGAAGGGGCTTGGCGAGGCGCACGGGGCGCCCATGACCGGCGGGTACGACGAGCGCTGCGCGGCCGACCTCGCCGCCCTGGCCCGGGCGGCATCCGCCGACGGGGCGCGCGACCTTGCCGCCCTCGTCCTCGATCCCGGCCGCGCCACGGCGGCAGCACAGGGCCGCCCGGCCCGGATGAATGCGATCCTGCGCGGGCGCCGAGACAACGCGCCCTTCCGGCGGATGATCGCCGCGCTCCGCGAGGCGAGGAACCCGCGCCGCCACCGCGTCCACGGCGGGACCGCGGTGGCGATGCCCCCGTCCGTGGAGGCCGTGACGGTCAGGCCCTCCCGCGGGCAGGAACCCGGCGGGCAGGGATCCGGCGGTTCAGTAGGTCCGCCGGGGCGGGCGCCGCCCGTAACGGCGCCCGATATAGGCGATGACCTTCGGCACGATGAACGCCGTCAGGATCTTGCGCAGCATCGACGGTATCTCCTCGTCAGCGGGTGCGGCGGGCGAGCCAGCCGGCCGCGAAGGCGAGCACGGCGAGACCCACGAGCGTGTCGGTGCGGTTGGCGTCGGCGTAGCGGACCGCGCGGCGGCCGTAGGCCGCGCCGCGCCGGCGCGCCTCCTGCGCCAGATCGCGTCCCTCGCGGGCGAGGTGACGCCCGTCCTCGACGAGGTCGTCCGCCCGGTCGCGGGCCCGGCCGTAGGCGTACTGCGCGCCGCCGGCCACTTGGTTCACGGCGCCGCGCACCTGGCGTGCCGGATCGCCCGCGATGCCGCCGAGGGCGGTCTGCGCGCGACCCTTCAGGTGACGGGACGCGCCGCGGATCTGGTCGCGGTTCATGTGGGTCTCCCGTGGGGTTGAACGAGCCTGTCGGAGGCCGGGGCGCCGGTCGGACCCGGCGCCTCCGAGGGGTGGTCAGCGCTTGCCGGTGACCTTGTCGGCGAGGTTCCGGGCGCCGTCCTTCACGTCGCCGACCGTCTTCTGCGCCTCGCCCTTCAGCTCCTGCGCCTTGCCCTCGGCCACGAGCTTGTCGTTGCCGGTGAGGTTGCCGACGCCTTGCTTGACGTTGCCGACAGCCTCGTTGGCCAGACCCTTGATCTTGTCGGTGGTGCTGCTCATCGGGTTGCTCCTCTCTGGTGTCTCGGTGTGGTGGCCGGCGGTGCCGGCCCGGGGACGGCCCCCGCCCGCGGGCGGGGACCGATCTGCGGGATCAGATGCGGCGCGCGTCGTAGGCGCCGAGCAGCGTGGCGGGCTTCGGGGCGCCGAGCCGGCCGCCGAAGAAGGCGGCCGCCGCGCCCAGGATCAGCGCCAGCGCCGCGTAGAACGCGCCCTGGGTCGCGGCCGACTTCGCGGTCAGCGCCGCCGCCTCGGCCTTCTGCTTGGCGGTGGCGACCGCCTGCTCGTACTGCTTCTGGTAATCGTCGATCTGCGCCTTGGCCTGGTCGGGCGCGATGCCCTGCGCCTTGGCCAGCGCGTCGGCGGCCCGGGTCTTGGCCTGCTCCTTCTGGGCCGGGTCGCCGGTCAGCACCGCGCGCACCGCCGCCACGGCGGCGTCGCGGGCCGCCTGCGGGTCCTGCCCGGCCGCCTGCTGGCGCACCGTCTGCTCGATGCCGTCGAGCGGGTTGGAGACCTTCGCGAGCGAGGGCGCCGCGGCCTGGGCGGCCGTCTGCAAGGTCCCGCCCACGAGGTTGCCGGCGCCGCCCAGCGCGCCCGAGACAGTGCCGAGGGTGCCGCCGACCAAGCCGGTGGCGGCCGAGGTGAGCAGGTAGAGCACCACCAGCGTGGTCACCGCCCAGGAGACGAGCCCGTGCAGCGCGGCCGCGCCCGGCAGGGGCTTGCCCGAGAGGCGGCCCGCGATGGCCCCGCCGACGAGCGAGGCGACGATGCCCGAGGCGACGAACCAGAGCCCCGCGCCCAGCGAGACGGTGGAGGCGGCCGGGTTGTCGGCGGCCGTGGGGCCGACCGAGGCGAGCCCGACGCCCACGCCCACGAGATTCACGACGACCTGCGTCACCAGCGCGGTGACGGCGCCCGCGAAGATCGCCCCCCAGGATACCTCGTTGAGAAGGACGGCGCGCGTGTCGGCATGCGCCGCAGCGGTGGCCAGGGGGGCTGTGGTGGTCTGGATGGTCACACTTTCACTCCGGTGGGTTGCTGGTTCGTCGTGGAGGCGGTGGAAGCTCAGTCGCGGGATGGTCAGTCGCGGGATGCGTTGACGAGCAGGCCGAGGCCGAAGCCGACGGCGCCCGCGATCAGCAGGGAGGCCAGCGGGTACTCGGCGACCTGATGGCTCACCTCGCGGGTGCCCCGGCGCAGGTAGTGGCCGCCGCGCTCGTAGGCGTCCTCGGCCTCGTCGTAGGCTTCGTCGGCCACCCGGCGCACGGCCCGCTCGGCGCGGACGTAGTGGTCCTCCGCGGCGCCCTGGGCACGGCGGGCGCGATCCGCGACGTCGTCCGAGCCGGCGAGGTTGCCGACCGCGTCGCGGACCTTGCCGCCGAGGTCGCGGACGGTGTCGGCGACGTGCTCGGCCGCGTCGTGCACGGCGTCCTTGGCCTGTCCGTAGAGGTTCTCGGCCCGGCCGCCCGCCTCGCGCAGGCGGCCCTCGACCGAATCCTGCCTCGAGCCGGTCAGGTCGCCGGCCGCGCCCTGCACCTTGCCGCCGAGTTCCTTGGCGGCACCCGTGATGCGATTCGTGTCGATCATGTCGTTCTCCTGTGTTCCTGTCGCGTGAGGACGCGTTTGCTGGACGGGAAGGCGCCCGACGGTGCCGCATCAGCGGCCGCGCACCGCGCCCGCTCCGCGCGGCGGAGCCTCCCGCTTCTGACGCCGGCCCTCGGCCTCGACCCGGGCATCCCCGATGAGCTTGCCGATGGCCTCCTTCACCGAGCCCTTGAGCTGCTCGGCGGACGCTGAAGTCTTGTCGTCGGTCATGGGCACCTCGTCGTGCGTGAGAAGACCCTGGACCTTCAGGCAGATGTGGGCCTGTTCAGTGCGTTCAATGATGCATTCGTACCAGTAGAATAGGATTCATTCATCGGACGTGCGGCTCGACATCCGCTCTTACCACCGGGCCCGGCGCCCTCTTGGAAGCCGGGCGCGTCGATGGAGGCGGCACCCTGCGTGGCGAGGGCGGCCGCGTCGGCGCAGGCGATGGACTGTCGGGGCTGATGCCGATCGATGTCCGCCGTCACGGTTCGCAGCGCTCCCTCGTCCGCTCCGCTGCCCGGTCGGCAGCGGTGCACAAACGGATTGCGCCCAAGCCGGTTCCACCCGATCTCACGCATTCACTGGTATAGGTGCATTATTGACGCAAACGTTATCGACCAGGGACCGGCCCGGCGCAGACGTTGCGCGCGCCTGCAGGATCTTCGTGCGCGATCCCGGCCACGAGCGCGGAGGCAGATCTGGATACGATTGGCATGCCATCGACCAAGGCACGAAGGCGGCGCGCGCAACCTTGGAAACGGGCCGCCCGCCCCAGGACCGACCGCGTAAATACTATCTCGAAGTTGTATTTTGTAGCCAGTCTTCGCGGTACGCGCGTGCGATCGACGCATCAGCGGAAGCCCTGCTGGCGTAGCGGCGCCCTCTGTCGGCGGGCCTCGGCGGGGCTTCGACCCTGAAGATCCCGCGCCTGCGGCGGCACGAACGGCGGAGCGGGGCCGGCGAGGCCCGCGCCCGGAAAAAGGCCGGATACCGGTACGCCCGTCTCATCACACCGGAGCGGCCCGGCTCCACATAGGCCTCGTCGGCCGCGCGGGATGTCCGCGGCCCGCACGTTTCCGAGGTTGTGCCGGGCCTTTCGCCCGATCAGGGCTCGGCACGGCCGCGAGGCCGGGCGCATGTGTCACTCCGGGCACGCGTCCGGCCCGTTGCCCTCTCGTCGCCGGTCCGCCGCGGCGCGACGCGGCCCTGATCGCCAAGGCCGGCCGGAGGCGCGGAGCAGGTCCCACGGATAGGTCGTGGCGAACCCGTCGCCCGGTCGGGCGGCGGGTCCATCACGCGAAGCGTCCCGCCGGCGGCGGTCAGGCCGCCATGGCGCCGTAGCGCCGGTGGCCCTTCACGTCGAAGCGGTCGAGCATCATCACCTTGTCCCACACCTTGACGAAGTCCGCCACGAAGCGGCCGTGGCCGTCGCTTCCCGCGTAGGCGTCGGCGATCGAGCGGAGCTGGGCGTTCGCCCCGAAGACGAGATCGCTGCGCGTCGCCTCGAACCGCGTCGCCCCGCTCGCGCGGTCCTTCAGCACGAACGCCATCCCGTCGGCGTCGGCCTTCTCCCAGACGAGGTCCGTGTCGGTCAGGTTGCGGAAGAAGTCGTTCGTCAGCACCCCGACCCGGTCCGTGAAGACGCCCCGGTTCGACCCGTCGTGGTTGACGTTGAGCGCGCGCAGACCTCCGGTCAGGACGGCCCATTCCGGCGCGGTCAGCGTCATCAGGTTGGCCTTGTCGAGGAACAGCTCCTCCGGGGAGACCTGGCGCGTGATCTGCGCGAACTCGTCGTCCACGTAGTTGCGGAAGCCGTCCACGACGGGCTTGAGCCACCGGAACATCTCGATGTCCGTCAGCTCCTGCGTGGTGTCGACGCGGCCGGGGGTGAACGGTACCGCGACGTCGATGCCGGCATCCCGGGCGGCGGTCTCGACCGCGCTGCAGCCGCCGAGCACGATGAGGTCGGCCAGCGAGATCCGCTTCCCGTCGTCCCGCCCGTCGTTGAACGCCGTCATGACGCCGCGCAACGCCTCGACGACCGGCACGGCGCGGCGGTTGACCGCCCAGTCCTTCTGCGGCGCGAGGGCGAGGCGGCCGCCGTTGGCGCCGCCGCGCTTGTCGCTGTCGCGGTAGGTCGCCGCCGCCGAGAACGCCGTGAAGGCGAGGTCCGAGACCGTGAGCCCCGTGGCGGCGATCGCCCGCTTCAGCGCCGCGACCTCCGCCTCGCCGACGAGTTCGTAGTCGCGCTCGGGCAGCGGATCCTGCCACAGCAGGCCGTCCTCGATCACCGCCTCCGGGCCGAGGTAGCGGTGCTTAGGCCCCATGTCGCGGTGGGTGAGCTTGTACCAGGCCTTCGAGAAGGCCTGCGTGAAGGCGTCGAAGTCGGCGAGGAACTTCTCGCAGACCCTGCGGTAATCCGGATCGACCTTGAGGGCGATGTCGGAGGTCATCATCATCAGGTCGTGCATCTGCCCGGGCACGTGCGCGTCGGGCGTCTTGGGGGCGCCCGCGTCCTTCGGCTTCCACTGCAGCGCCCCCGCGGGGCTCCGCGTCTGTTCCCAGTCGAACCGGAAGAGGTTTTCCAGATAGGCGTTGTCCCACCGGGTCGGATCCGGCGTCCAGCTGCCCTCGATGCCGTTCGTCATCGTGTCCCGCCCGGCGCCGGTCCCCCTCGGGTTGTGCCAGCCGAGGCCCATCGCCTCCATCGGCGCCATCTCGGGCGGCGGCCCGATCTCCTTGGCCGGGACCATGCCGTGGCTCTTGCCGAAGGCGTGGCCGCCCGCGATCAGCGCGACCGTCTCCTCGTCGTTCATCGCCATGCGGGTGAAGGTGATCCGGATGTCGCGCGCCGAGGCCAGCGGGTCGCCGCTGGCGTAGGGGCCCTCCGGGTTGACGTAGATCAGCGCCTGGTGGGAGGCGGCGAGCGGGTTCTCGAGGTCGTAGTCGGCGTCGCCGTTCCGGCCCCGCCAGCGCTTGTCGCGGTTGACCATGTCGTCGAAGCTCGAGACCTCGCCCATGTCCACGACCTCGGGGCCCCAGTAGGTGGCGTTGTCCGCCTCCCAGGCGTCGAGCCGGCCGCCGGCGAAGCCGTAGGTCGGCAGGCCCATGATCTCCAGGGCGCAGTTTCCGGTCAGGACCATGAGGTCGGCCCAGGACAGGGCGTTGCCGTACTTGTGCTTGATCGGCTGCAGGAGCCGGCGCGACTTGTCGGTGTTGCCGTTGTCCCACCAGCTCGAGATCGGCGCGAAGCGCTGCATGCCGGTGCCGGCGCCCCCGCGGCCGTCCGCGATGCGGTAGGTGCCCGCCGCGTGCCAGGCCATGCGGATCATCTGCGGGCCGTAATTGTCGTAGTCGGACGGCCACCACGCGACGGACGAGGTCAGGAACTGCTTGATGTCGCGTTTCAGCGCCGCGAAGTCGATCGTCGCGAACGCGGCCGCGTAGTCGAAGTCCGGTCCGAGCGGGTCGGCCGCCAGGCCGTTCTGGTGAAGGAGCTCGACCCTCAGGCGGTGCGGGTACCAGTTCTCCAGGGCCGGGCGGTCGCCGAGCGCACCGCCGATCCGGTCGCCGCCGAACGGACACCGTCCCTCCATCCTGAAGGTCGCGGTATCGGTCTTGTCTGCCGCCATCTCGCTCATGGCTTCCCTCGTTCGATGTGAGTCGCGCCCCGCACGGTGCGCGACCTGCGATGCTTACCCTAGGAGCCCCGACCTATCGGCCCCGGCGCCGATGCGAAATCTGTCCGTCGGCGCCGAAATCAAGGACCGATCCGCGCGCGTGCGGGCGTGGCGGATGCACGCATCCCGGCAGGCGGCATACGGGGCGGCCCCGCACCCGGCGCGGGCGGAGATCCGGCCCCCACACGGCTTCGCGGCGGGATCGACCCGCGACGGAACCGTGAGGCCTGTCCTGGGCGGCACGGACCAGGGGCGCGACCGGGCGCGGGTGGGCGATGCGGTGCCCGGCTCGCCCCTCGGGCGGTGGCGGCCCGGGGCGGGGATACCATCTGTCAGTCAATTTCGGGCATCGATGGCGATCTCCATCGACCATCCCACACGGAAGAGCCGACGCCACGATGCGAACGATCGTTTATGCCGACGGCGGTTGCGACCCGAACCCCGGGCCGGGTGGTTGGGGGGTCGTCATCGCGGCCCCGGACGGCACGGTCGAGCTGTTCGGCGGAGAGCCCGGCACAACGACCAACAACCGCATGGAGTTGACGGCGGCGATCAGGGGCCTCGAGCACTTCCCGGCCGGAGCCGCGATCGAGATGCGGTGCGACAGCCAGTACGTCGTCAAGTCGGTGACCGAGTGGATGCGCGGCTGGAAGGCGAGGGGCTGGCGCACGACGACGGGCGAGGTGAAGAACGTCGATCTGATGAAGCGCCTCGACGTGCTGAACGCGGCGCGCGACGTGAAATGGACCTGGGTCCGGGGTCATGCCGGCGACCCGCTCAATGAGCGCGCCGACGCGCTCGTCCACCGGGGCCGTCGCGAAGCGAAGCTCGGCAAGCTCGAGTCGCGGAACAGCTCCGCCCCTGCCCCTGCCGCCGCACCGGCTCCGCCGGCCCAGGGTGCCGTCCTGCGCGTCGATCTCGCGCTCGGCCTCCAGGTCACCCGGGCCGCGAAGGCGGCGGGCGTCACGCCGGACGCCCTGGTCGACGACGCGATCCGCCTCTACCTCGAACTCGGGGCCGACGCGGTCGCACGCCTGCGATCGGGCCGCGCCTAGCGGACGAGGCCCGAAGGATGGCCGCGCGTCGCGGGCGCGTCGGTCTGGGTCGTGAAGCTCGATCGGACCCCCGCGCCGGCCGGCTACGCGGGGCCGGACGTCCCGGCGCCGGGCCGTCGGCGCGCGAGCCTGTGGGCGGCCGCCTCCGCGGCAACGCCGATCAGAGCACCCGTCAGCACGTCCGCGGGGAAGTGCGCCCCGCGCACGACCTGAGCCGAGACGACGCCGGCCGCGGCGAGATAGGCGGGCCCCCTCAGGTCCGGATAGGCGCGAGCGGCGGCACGGGCGACGGCCGCGCTCAGGGCGGAATGCCCCGAGGGAAAGGACTGCCACGGTCCCACGCCCGTCCCCCGCAACCCGCGCGCGTAGACTCCCTCGTCCATGAGGACGTTCGGGCGGGTCCGGTGCACCGCCCGCTTCAGGCTCGTCTTCACGATGCCGGCCAGGATGCCGGCCTGCAGCATGTGCCGGCCCGCCTCGGCGAGCCGGCGATCGCGCGCCACCATGCCCCAGGCCAGGGTGCCGGCGGAGAGAGCCAGCAGGGATTGCCAGCTTCCGACCTCGCTCGCTCGTGCGAGCGCGCGCACGGCGGGATGATCCTTCGCGCGCGCAAGCTTGAGTCCGGCCGCGACGTCGGCTGCCTCGACGCGATTGGCCGGCCCGGCAGCCGTGGCGTAGGGTGATCGGATGGGAGGTCGCGCAAGCATGGCCCTAAACGCGCGCCGTCGGCAATCGTTCGTCCCCGCCCACGCATGAGCGCGGCCGGCGCTGATGCGGCCGCTCGTGCCGGCCGCCGAGGACCGCGCTCGCATCGCGCGAGGCGCGCCCGGGACTTCCCAGCCCGGCCGGTCGGGACGGTCCCTCACCACCCCATCGTGCCGGGCTCGCCCTTGAATGGCCCGACGATCCGCCCTGTGACCCAGCCGCCGTAGAAGCCGCCCGGCTGCGGGATGACGGGCTCCTCGCCGACGAAGCAGGCATCCATCGGGCCGGCGTAGAAGGCGACGTGGTCGGCGAGCGCCGCGAAGCGCTCGGTCGGCTTCGGATAGGCCCACGCGACCCGCTCGGCACGCCGCTGCGGCCCGACGACATCGAAGTAGGCCGCCCGCCCCTTCCATTCACAGACGCTGCCGCCGCCCGCTGATGCGAGCGCACCGGGGAGGATGTCGCCCGGCGGCAGGTAGTAGGTCGGCGGGTGGCTCGTCTCGAGCACGCGCCAGCCCCGCACCGTATCGGCGATGGTCACGCCCTCGAAGATCACCCGGAGGCGTTCGGGCACCGGTTCGAGGCGCGGCGGGCGCGGATAGTCCCACACGCTTTCCTGGCCGGGGCCGACCGGCAAGGGGATGGGTCGCCGCATTCGTCCCCCCTACGGTTCAGCTCGAAACCGCTCGCCAACCGCTCGCCAACCGGTCGGGCGCGCGATCTGCCGGAACGAAGATGCGATGCACGGCTTGGTTCCCGCCGATTATCGCCACGGTGCACCACCATGCTGGACGGATCCGACACCCCGAGGCCCGACGAGACGCCCGAGCCGGCCGGCGATCCGCCGGCGCCGCCCCGGGCACCCGAAAGCGATCCGCCGCCCGGGCCGGCGACACCGCCCGCGAAGGGTGGCCGCTCGGATGCGCTGACGAAGGCCGGCGACGCGGGCGACAAGCTCGGCGACTTCGCCTGATGGCGAGGCCGCCCCCCGCTTCGCAGGGTCGCTTGTCCGGAGTGGACGGCCAGCGGGGCGACCCGTCGCGGCTGCGGCGACGCGCCCGCCCGGGTGCGGGAGGGCGCCGTGTCGGCCCACCATGACCGACGACCACGCCGTCGGGGCGTCACGCCCGGGCGATGTCAGGCCGGTGCCGCTCGCCCCCGCCACAGGCTGCGCAGGGCGCGGAAGGGGAGGAGCGCCAGCTTCAGCACGGCTCGCAGGAGGAGCACGGCGATGACGGTGAGGACCGCGGCCAGGGCATTGATCAACGCGCGCACTCTCTGATGAGCCAAGGGCCAACCCGGCTTCGATGGCTTGCCCACCGGACGATGAGGCGCCCGGAACACGGCGACACTGTGAAGGCGCCCCGGCGATTGCGCCGCGGCGGCATCCGGCCGCATCGCGGCAGGATCAGTCGAGGTCGGGCTCGACCGTGATGGCGGCGAAGTACGCGGCGAGGCGCTTTCCCGCCTCGAAGTCCGCGCAGTCGATGTTCACCTGCGCGGGCCAGACCCGGTCGTCCCGTCGGAGCTGGTGCAGGATGCGCTCGGCCGTGTCGGCGGCCTCGGACTCGGTGTCGCCGGCCACGCGGCACTCGTACCGCTTGCCGGAGATGACGATGGTGAAGGGGGCTGATCGCATGGCCGGAAGATGGTCGGCCGGGCCCGCTTTCGCGCTGTGACAGAAGGCCCGGTCCCGGACTCCGGCCGACGCGGGACGGCGGCGCCTCGGCGGCGGGGAGGCATGTCGTTCGCGCGCTAGAACCGGGCCGGCGTTCGAAGCTCGCAGGGATCCACCCGGGCGGATTGCAGGCTCCTTATTATCCTGGCCGGGGATCCTCCGACCAACGTATCGTCCGGAACGTCCTTCGTGACGACGGACCCGCCGGCGACGATGGCGTTTCGACCGATCGTGACGCCGGGAAGGATCAGGGCTCTCGAACCGATCCAGACACCGTCATGGATGACGATCGGCTTCTGGATACGAACGCGGTAAGGGCCGCTTCGCTCTTCGATCGCGTGCGTATTCGTCTCCAGGCTTACCTCGGACGCGATCTGACAGAATTTCCCTATGGATATCTCGCTCTTGTACGTGGATACCCTGAAATCTCGCCCGATATAGGTGCCCTGTCCGATGGCGATCGACGAGAGGGCGTCATACGACAATGTGTAATCGACTTTTATAGGACCCACTATCATCGCATCTCGTTCGATCCTCACTCCGGAGCACTTGTACAAAAATGCCTTGAGGCCGGAGACGAACGCGCTCCGGGACGCAAGGGAGAAGTGCGATGGGCGGCTCCGTCTCTGGCGAGGGTGATTCTATCCGTCAGGCAATCGAAGCCGGCAGGCTGGCACGCCCCGACCACCGATCAGGCGCCGACGGACCGTCGCCCCGTTCGTCTGCTCTTTGGAAAGCTACGAAACGACCCTCGATTGGCAATTTTTCTTTCGGGCTAGAGCCGTTCCCGATCGCGTTGCAATCGGGAACGGCTCTAGCCTCTCGTATGAACGCGCTCTCTTGTGCCGAACCGGCGTCCACTTCGTCGGAGAGCGCTCTCGGGGGTCCCTGCAAAGT
The DNA here is from genome assembly GCF_022179285.1 of Methylobacterium hispanicum. Lineage (GTDB taxonomy): Bacteria > Pseudomonadota > Alphaproteobacteria > Rhizobiales > Beijerinckiaceae > Methylobacterium > Methylobacterium hispanicum. The sequence goes on from NZ_BPQO01000013.1 coordinate 111,053, forward strand.
CATGTGACACGGCCCGATCGCCTGCATGACAGTTCAGGTCGCGCCGATGCTCGACCATGGCGCACGCCGTCTCCGTCGACCCGGTGCTAACGGGCCTCGCCGGGGAGGGCTGTCGGGAGCCAGCCCGCTTCCCTCGACCGCAATGGCCGACCCACCGTTCCGGCCGCGGTCGAGCCGGTCCGCCAGCCCGGTCGGACCGGCGCTTGGCGCCGCACCGTCGGAGGCCGGGCGCGATGCGGACGGGCCGCGCCGTTCAGGCGCCGGCCCAGGCCGCGTGGACCGAACCGCGGGCGGTGTCGGGCTTGGCCTCGCCGATGAAGATCACGACCGGTCCGTGGGCGTCGCGCCGGGGATCGTAGAAGTCGAGCAGACCCGGCGCGATCTCCTGGAAGAAGCGCGGGCGCACGCCCTCTCGGCGGAGGAGGTGATCGATCACCACCTGATCGCCGTGCACGGCGTTGGGCACCGGGCCGCAGGAGCCGGCGGTCATCCAGCGCTCGGGCTCGGCCGCGAAGCGCTCATAGAGCCCGGCGAGTTCATCGCCGTCCCAGCGCAGCAGGGCGCTGGAGAGGCGGCCCTCGTGGAAGTAGTCCTCCATCGCCGCGAGGCCGGGCCGGGAGAGGGCGTCGGCCGGGCCGGTGAAGACGGTGTCGAGGTCGCACAGCAGCGTCGTGCCCTCCGAGAGGCCGGGGCGGAACGCTTCCATCTTCGCCCACCAGCCCGGCCAATCGTGGCGCAGGGGCACGCGCTCGACCCCGTCGAGGGCGAGCGGCCCGTCGGTGAGGCAGAGGATCCGCGTGAAGGCCGGGGCGTGGCACCGCACGCCCCGGGCCAGCCGCTCGACCCAGCACGCGTCGTAGCGGCCGCCGCCCTTCAGCACCGTGATCAGTGTGGACATGGGGCGCGGCTCATCCTTCGAGGGGGTGCAGATGCAGGCGCCCGGCGGCGTGCGCCTCGGCGAACCACGCGCGCTCGGCCGCCCATGGGTGGCCGGGCCAACCGTCGAACCCGAAGCCGTAGGCTCGGGCCGGGTCCGCGTCGGCGGCGCGGCCGAGCATCAGCGCCAGCGTCACGAGGAAGCCGGTGCTCGGGTTCGGGCGCCCCCGGGTGCGGGGGCCGAGCAGATGCCGGGCCCGGTCATGGAGCGCCTCCGGCAGGATGTGGATCGGGCGGCCCGAGGGGCGCAGCAGCGCCAGGGCCTCCCGAGTCCAGCAGATCGGCTCGGGACCGTTCTGCGCGGCCGGCAGCATCGGGAAGGGCAGGATGAAGGCCTGCGCCGCGCGGACCACCGGGCGGTCCAGGAAAGACCGGTCCTGCAGCCATTCCCGCATCTGGCCGCCGCGGTTGACCAGGGCGAGATGCGTGACCCGGGAGCCGGTGCGACCGCCGAAGCCCGCAGCGTTGTTGAAGCGCACGACGCACGCCGCCGCGTCGATCGCCTCCGCCGCGCCGGTCTCCGGCGCGTTGCCGACGATGGCCAGGGATGCGGTGGCGGCACAACACGCCGGACCGGCTCGGAAGCGATCGATGTCGGCGGGCACTTGCGTCGGGGGTTTGCGTCGGGGGTTTGCGGGTATCGCTCGAGCAACCGCCAAGGTAAGGCGCCGGTCCGACGCGACCAGAGCCGCGCCGCGAGAGGGCTCTTCGACGTGACGATTCTTCGCCGCTGCTTCGTCTGCGCGGCCGACATGCTCGCGCCGAGCGGGCGGCACCTGATCTTTCCGGGCGGACGTCGGCGCCCGTTCCCGCTCGCGTGCGCGTCCTGCGGCGTTCTGCTCGAACCGGGGGCGAACGCGTCCGACTGCCGCGCGCATCTGGCCGGGGCGCTCGCCGCACGGCGTTTCGTGTCCGACCGGCAAGCGCCGTACGGGCTCGACCTCTACACCCTGCGCATCGCCGCGACCCGGTTCGGGCGCGGGATCCGGCCCATCGACGCGCAGGATCGCGCGGCGCTGATGCATCCCCACGCGGAGCGCGCCGCGCAGGCCGACCTGTACGACCTCGACGCGGCGGACACCTGCGCCGTCTCCCTCGGCCTGCTCTGCCGCCCGGCCGAGCGGGACGCGGTGCTGGCCGCCCTGCCGGCGCACGGCGGCTGGACCGCCGACGTCGCGATCCTGCTCGATGCGGAGGCGGCGCCCCCCCGGTCGGCGGCGGTGCCCGGGTTTCCGGAGGGGGCGGTGCGCGTGGCCGCCCGGCCGCTCGCCGGCGATTTCGCCGCGCAGCGCAACGCGCTCCAGGCGCTCGCCCGCCGTCCCTGGATGCTGCAGCTCGACGCCGACGAGGCGCTCGACCCCGCCGCCGGTCGCCTGCTGCCCGCGCTTGCGGCCATGGCGGAGGCCGGCGCCGTGCGCTCGGTCGGCCTGGCGCGCCGCAACCGCGTCGACGGCGTCCTGTCCGACATGTTTCCCGACGTGCAGTACCGGCTGAACCGCGCGGACGTCGCCTATGCCGGCCGGGTGCACGAGCGGCCCCGCCTCGCGGGCGGCTGGCCCGAGAGCTTCATCGCGCTGCACGGAGCGATCGAGCATCGCCTGCGCCGTGCCCATGTCGAGGCGCGCTCGCACCGCTACGAAACCCTCGACCCCGGCCGCGGGCGCCCGGAGGAGGCGGCGGCGCTGCTTCGGCCCTACCGCGACTGAATCCGGGTTCCGGGGGTCGCGATCCCGCCGGGTCCGGGGCGGAGCCCCGGCGGTCCGGCCAAGCCGGTCAGCGATCGCGCGCGGCCTCGATCGCGGCCCCGTAGAGCGCCAGCGTCTCGCGCCCGAGGCTCCCCCGGTCGAAGCGCCCGGCCGCCGCGAGGGCGCGGGCGCGGTAGGCGCGACGCAGGCCCGGATCGACGAGAAGCGGGCGCAGGGCCTCGGCAAGCGCCGGGCCGGTCGCGGTCCGCGCGAGCGGCCCGGCCCCCGGCGCGCCGACGAAGGCGCGCGCGCTCGCATCCTCGGCGCAGGCCACCACCGGGCGGCCGTAGGCCATGGCCTCCTGGTAGACCAGACCGAAGCTCTCGTAGCGCGAGGGGCTGAGCACCGCGTGGGCGTCCGCGTAGGCCCGCGCCAGCGCCGCCGCGTCGATCCGGCCGCGGGCGCGGATGCGCCGGCGCGCCGATGCGGGCAGGTCCGGAGGTAGATCCCCCGGCGGCACCCCGACGAGGTCGAGGCGGAAGGGCGGCAGATCACCCCGCGCCTGTTCCTCGGCCAGGATCGCGACCGCGTCGAGCAGGACGTCGAAGCCCTTGCGCGCCTCCGCCCGCCCGACGAAGAGCAGGCGCACCGGGGCGTCGGTTTCCGGATAGGCGGCGGCGCGGGCGCCGCGCAGGATCTCCGGCGGCAGGCTGAGGCCGATCACCGCGGAGGGCTGCCGCCCGGAGAGCCGATAGGCCCGCGCGATCGCCGCCCCGTGCGCGGCCGTGTTGGCGATGAGCCCGGCGCTGCCCCGCGCCTGCCGACGCTCCAGCGCGTCGGCCGTGAGCCCGTCGAGGCGGTCGCGCGGGCCGCACACGGCCCCGCGGGTGAGGGCGGCCGGGGTCGAGCTGCGCGTCACCAGGGGCAGGCCGCGGCGGCCCGCGAGCAGCGCCGCGGGCGCGTACCAGTTCGTCGCCTCGATCACCGCGAAGGGCGCCCGCGCGTGGGCGGCCAGCACCGCCCGCCGGAAGGCGAGCGGGGCGGCCAGATGCCCAATCGAGCCCCAGCCGCGCAGGCGCGCCAGCCCGCCGCCGGGCGGCAGGGCGAGGCCTTCGACGGTCACGCCGCCGACGCGCTCCCGCCCGCCGCGGTCGAGGGTGAAGACGGTCACGTCGGCGCCGGATTCCGCGAGGCTCTCGGCGATCTCGCGGGCCGCGCTCGACAGCCCGCTCGGCGCCGGCGGGTAGTCCCAGGCCAGGAGTGCGGTGCGCATCAGGCGGCGAGCAGGCGCCGGTAGATCGCGAGGTAGTCGCGCGCCATGCGCTCGGCGGTGAAGCGCGCCTCGAAGCGGCGCCGCACCAGCCGACGGTCGAGCCGGTCGATCCGGGCGAGCGCCGCGACGGCCTCGGCCTCGGAGGCGACGACGAAGCCCGTCACCCCGTCCTCGACGATCTCGGGGACCGAGCCGCGGTTCCAGGCGACCACCGGCGTGCCGCAGGCCATCGCCTCGATCATCACCAGGCCGAAGGGTTCGGGCCAGTCGATCGGAAACAGCAGCGCCCGGGCGCCCCCCACGAGATCGCCCTTCGCCGCGTCGTCCACGGGCCCCAGATAGTCCGCGCCGGGCCCGAGCAGGGGGCGCACCCGCCGCTCGAAATAGTCCGGGTTGCCGACGTCGATCGTGCCGCCGAGGCGGATCGGCAGGCCGGCGGCGCGGGCGACGCGGATCGCGGTGTCCGGCCGCTTCTGGTCGGTCATCCGGCCGACGAAGGCGACGTGCGCGCCCGGCTCGGCGCGCAGGGCGTAACGGTCCCGGGCGATGCCGTGATGCACGATGCCCGCCCGGTTCGAGGCCGGGATGCCGGCCTCCTGCGCGGCCGAGATCGCCGCGACCGGGAGGTCGGGAAAGCCCGCGAAGAACAGGGCCCGGTCGAGTTCGTCCACGCGCCAGTGCACCGTGGTCAGGCTGCGGCGGCGCCGCGGGCCGAGCAGGGCGGCGTGGGCGAACTCGCCGTGGCAGTGCACGATGTCGAAATCGTCGCGCCGCAGGCGCAGCGCCTCCAGCTGCAGGGCGTCGAGCGCGGCCGGGACCCCGGGTGCGACGCGCCCGTGGCGTCGTTCCAGAGCCGCGAGGCTCAGGTGATCGCCGACCCGCGGCAAGTCTGTCGCACTGTCCGAGGGCGCGAACAGCGTTACGTCAACACCCAAGCTTCGTAGTGCCGAGCTGAGGTCGTGAATGACCCGCTCCGTGCCGCCATGATGCTCTGGGGGCACGGGAAAAATGTTGGGCGCGACCTGGGCGACACGAATCACGATCTTCTCTTTACCTAGGTTAGTTTTTCGGATGCGTGCGAAAAATCCGGCGCGCGCTTGATGTTCGTCCTGCACATCGCGCTTCAAGGCTGCCTGCGCGGCCGCGACGTCGCCTACGGCCTCACCTCGGATACCGGGGGTCACATCCGGTACCTGCTCGACTTGGTCGGGGCGTCCGCGCAGGATGCCCGGGTCGCGCGGATCGTGATGGCGACGCGCCGGTTCCAGGGGCCGCCCGGTCCCGACTACGCCGTGCCCGAAGAGCGCGTCTCCGACAAGGTCGAGCTGGTGCGGCTCGCGAGCGCGTCGCCGGGCTACCGGTCGAAGGAGGAGATGCACGGCGAGGTCGCGAGCTTCGCCGAGAACCTCATCGCCTGGATCGGCCGTCAGGCGCGCGCGCCGGACGTCGTCCACGCGCATTACGCGGACGCCGCCGCGGTCGCCGCGCTCGTCGAGGCGCGGCTCGGCATCCCCTTCGTGTTCACGGCCCATTCCCTCGGTCGGGTGAAGGCGGCCCTGCTCGGCGGCGCGGCCGCGCGCGCGCCGGAACTCGCGCGCCGGATCGCGACCGAGGAGGCGGCGCTGGCGCGGGCGAGCCTGGTGATCGCCTCGTCGCGCGACGAGGCGGAGGTGCAGTATGCCGGCTACGGATCCTACGATCCCGGCCGCGCCCGCGTGCTTCCGCCGGGCAGCGACCTCGCCCGCTTCGCCCAAGGCCGTCCCCACCCGCGGGTCGACGCGATGATCGACCGGTTCCTGCACGATCCGGGCAAGCCCCCGCTGCTGGCGCTCGCCCGTCCGGTGGCGCGCAAGAACCTCGCGGCCCTGGTGCGGGCCTACGGCGAGAGCCCCGAACTGCAGGCGCGCGCCAACCTCGTGATCGTCGCCGGCACCCGCGAGGACATCGACCGGCTCGACGGCGACATGGGCGCGACCCTGCGCGACCTGCTCGTCCTGATCGACCGCTACGACCTCTACGGGCGGGTGGCCTACCCGAAGACGCACCGCCCGGAGGACGTGCCGGCGATCTACGCCTACGCGCGGGAGCGCGGCGGCCTGTTCGTCAACCCGGCGCTGAACGAGCCCTTCGGCCTGACCCTGCTGGAGGCCTCCGCCGCCGGGCTGCCGCTGGTCGCCACCGACAGCGGCGGGCCCAACGACATCGTCGAGACCTGCGGCAACGGATTGCTGGTCGATCCGCGCGCGCCCGCCTCGATCGCGGCCGCCTGCCTGCGCATCCTGAGCGAACCCGCCTTCCGCGCCGCCTGCGTCGCGGGCGGCGCGCGCGCGGCCGCCGCCTACGATTGGGACCGGCACGCCGCGCGCTACCACGACCTTCTCGGCGCGCTGCTCGCCCGCAACCCGCCCCTGCGGGAACCGCGCCAATTGCTGATCTGCGACATCGACAACACGCTGGTGGGTTGCGAATCCGCGCTCGCGACCTTCCGGCGCTGGCGCAGCCGCCAGACCGGGCTGGCCTTCGGCGTCGCCACCGGCCGCTCCTTCCACAGCGCCATGGCGGTGCTGGAGCAGCAGGCGAGCCCGCGCCCGCAGGTGATGATCACCTCGGTCGGTTCGGAGATCTACCATCTCGACGCCAACGGCGTGACCTACACGGCGGACGCCGCGTGGCGCGGGACGGTCGCGGGCGCCTGGGACCGGGCGGCCGTCGGCGCGGCGCTGCGCCGTCTCGACGGGCTCGTGCCGCAGGGCCCCCTGGAGCAGCGCGCGCACAAGCTCAGCTTCTTCGGCGACGCGGCGACCGCCCGCGGGGTACGCGAGCGCCTCGCGCAGGCCGGCCTCGCGGCGAACGTGATCCACAGCCACGGCCGCTACCTCGACGTGCTGCCGGCCACGGCCTCGAAGGGGACGGCGGTCGATCACGTGCGCGCCCTCTACGGCCTGCCCGAGCGGGCCGTGTACGTGGCGGGCGATTCCGGCAACGACGTCGAGATGCTGCGCGCTCGCGCCCAGGCGATCATCGTCGCCAACTACTCCGACGGGCTCGCCGCCAACGCGGCGCTCAAGCACTCCTACGTCGCCCGCGCGTCGCATGCCCGCGGCATCATCGAGGGCGTCCTGCACTTTCGCCGGGCCGTGGCCTATGCCCCGTAGGCGGCACGACCGGGCGGCGGCGTGACCCGTCCTCGGGCGCCCTCCGGCGACGCGACGAGCGTGCTCACCCTGGTCCGCGGCCGGGACGACCGGCTGCGCAACCTGATGCGCGGCCTCGCCCGGCAGAGCGTGCCCCCGGGCGAGCTGGTGATCGCCTGGATGCAGCCGGACCGGGCGCCCGACCTGCCCGATCCCGGCTGCCCGGTGCGCCATCTCCACGTGCCGGGCGAGCCGATGCCGCTCGCCGCCGCGCGCAACCGGGCGGCCGCGGCGGCCGCCGGCGAGGTCTTCGTCTTCCTCGACGTCGATTGCATACCGGGTCCGACCCTGGTGGCGGCCTACGCGGCGGCCGCCGCGGCGGGGACCGGCCTGTTCCTGGGCGAGGTGGTCTACCTGCCGCCCGAGGCGACCGCGGGCGGCGCGGCGCCGGGCCCGGCCGCGCTCGACCGGCTCGGCCGCGCTCACCCGGCCCGGCCGCCGATCCCGGAATCCGGCCTGCGGCCCGAGCCCGATGCGGGGCAGCTCTGGGGCCTGTCCTTCGCCCTGCCGGCGCGGGCGTGGCGGTCGGTCGGCGGCATGGACGAGGCCTATGTCGGGTACGGCGGCGAGGAGACGGATCTCGCCGCCCGCCTGGCGGGGACCGGGCTCCCGACCTTCTGGGTCGCCGGGGCGCGGGCCTACCACCAGCATCACCCGGTCCACGTGCCCCCGCTCCAGCATTTCGACGCGATCCTCGCCAACGCGGAGCGCTTCCGGGCGCGCCACGGCCGCTGGTGCATGACCTACTGGCTCGACCAGTTCCGCGCCGCCGGGCTGATCGACTGGGACGCCGCCGCCCCCGCGATCCGCCTCCTTCGCCCACCGCGCCCGGACGAGGTCGCGGCCGCGCTCCGGCCCGACGCCCTCTTCTCCTGACGACAGCGAGACCATGAAGAAGCCCATCGCGTTCTTCGTCCATCACCAGGGCCGCGGCCACGCCAACCGCACGATGGCGGTGGCCGCCGAATTCGCCCGCGACCGCCCGGTCTCGGTGCTGACCGCGGGGCCGCACCTGTTCGACGGCTTCTCCCGCGACGTCGAGATCGTGGCGCTGCCGGACATGATCGGCGCCGTGGTGCCGACCCGCCGCCTCCACGCCGAGCCGACCCCGCCGGTGATGCACTGCGTCCCGCTGGGGCTCTCCGAGATGCGCCGGACGATGCGGCGGATCCTCGACCACCTGGACGAGCGCGAGGTGGGCCTGTTCGTGGTCGACGTCTCGGCCGAGATCGCGCTGCTCGCGCGCATCGCCAGCGTGCCGGCGGTGCAGATCCGGATGCACGGCGACCGCAACGACATCGGCCATGTCGGCGCCTACGAGGCCTGCGTGGGGATGCTGGCGCCCTTCGACGAGCGGCTGGAGCAGGACGATTACCCGGCGCATCTGCGCCGGAAGACGTTCTACAGCGGCGGCCTGTGCACCAGCCTCGACCGGGTGCCCGACCGCGCCGAGGCCCGGGCCCGGCTCGGCCTCGACCCGGAGCGCGAGATCGTCGTCGCCGTCACCGGGGGCGGGGGCAGCGGCACGCCCTACGCGCCGCTGACGGTCGCCGCCCGCGCCGTGCCCGACGCGCTCTGGCTGACGCTGGGCCCGACCCATCGCGAGGGTCACGAGACCGATTTCGCCAACCTGCGCGAGCTCGGCTGGGTGCCCTCGGTGACCGATTACCTCGCGGCCGCCGACATCGTGGTGGCGTCGGCCGGCGACAACACCGTGCACGAGGTCGCCCGGGTCGGCGGGCGCCTCGTCGTCATGCCGGAATGGCGCTACTTCGGCGAGCAGACGCGCAAGGCCGAGGCGCTGGTCCGCCTCGGCGCCGCGGTCGAGGCGCCGCGATGGCCCGGCGACCTCCAGGGCTGGCGCGACCTCCTCGACCGCGCCCGCGGCCTCGACGGGAGCGTCCTGCGCGGCCTCTACGCGCCGGACGCGGCCGTGCGCGCGGCCGGCTGGCTCGAAGGGCTGACCGACGCGCTCTGGCAGGGCTGGCCGGCCGCCGAGGCGCCGGCCCCGCCGCGCGCCGTCGCGGCCGGCTGACCGGCCAATCTCGTCCCCCCGATTGCCGGAGCCCGTGCGCCGCATGTCCAGCGTTTCCGTCGTCACCCTGGCCAAGGGGCGATCCGCCCATCTGCGCAACGTCCTGCGCGGGCTGGAGCGCCAGACGCAGAAGCCCGCCGAGTTCATCGTCGCGGTGATGCAGGACGCGCCCTACGACCTGCCGGAGGTCGGCTTTCCCGTGCGGCAGATCCCGGTGAGGAGCGCCGAACTTCCCCTCGCCGCCGCGCGCAATGCCGGCGTGGCGGCGGCCTCCGGCGCGATGATCGCCTTCCTCGACGTCGACTGCATCCCGACGCCCGGCTTCGTGGCGGATTACGCGCGGGGGCTCGGCGAACTCGACGGCCTGCTGATGGGCGAGGTGCTGCACCTGCCCGAGCGCGCCACCCTCGGGGCGTGGGACTATCCCGACCTCGCGCGGGTCGCGGAGAAGCATTCCGACCGGCGCGGGCCGCCGGCCTCGGGGCTCGAGATCTGCACCGATTACCGCTGCTTCTGGTCGCTCAACTTCGCGATCCGGCGGGCGACGTTCGAGGCGGTCGGCGGCTTCGACGAGCGCTATACCGGCTATGGCGGCGAGGACACCGATTTCGGCAAGATCCTCGATCGGCGCGGCATTCCCATCGCCTGGATGAAGGGCGCGCTGGCCTATCACCAGTACCACCCGCACCACATGCCGCCGATCCACCACCTCGACAGCGTGGTGCGCAACGCCGAATTGTTCGAGGCCAAGTGGGGCTACCGCACGATGGGCCACTGGCTCTACGCCTTCAAGGCGATGGGCCTGATCGACGATACGCCCGACAGGCCGATCCGCATCCTGCGCCGCCCCGATGCGGCGGATCTCGCGCTCACCGGGCAGCAGGCCCACCAGCCCTACACCAACGCGGCCTCCGTCATCCGGCATCTGGAGGCGCGCGAGCGGGACGCGGCAGAGCCGCCGACCGTGCCGGAGACGGCATGAGGACGGCATGAGGATCGCGCTCCTCGCCCATCTGCGCCACCCGATCGCGCCGCCCTTCGCCGGCGGCCTGGAGGCCTATACCTGGACCCTCGCCGAGGGGCTGACGGCGCGCGGCCATGCGGTCGTGCTGTTCGCCGCCGGCGACAGCGACCGGCGCTTCGCGATCGACCCGGTGATCCCGGTGCACCACGAGCACGGCTTTCCGGGGATGGAGCACCGGGGCGACCCGGGCCTGAAGGCGCATGTCGATGCCGGCTACGGTGCCGCCTGCGACCGGATCGCCGCCGGCGGCTTCGACGTGCTGCACAACAACAGCCTGAGCCGGCTGCCGCTGGAGCGCCCCCGCACGGCCGCCGTGCCGACGGTGACGTCGCTGCACGTGCCGCCCTACGACGCCCTGCGCTGGTTCGTGCACGACAGCCTCGCCCCCGGCCATCGGATCACCGCGACGTCGCGGGCGCACGCGCGGGCGTGGTGGCCGTCCGGCGCGCCGCCGGAGGTGTCGGTCCTGCACAACGGGATCGATCCCGCCGCCTGGCCCTTCCAGGAGCAGGGCGACGGCAGCGCCGTGTGGTGCGGGCGCATCGCGCCCGTCAAAGGCACGCATCTGGCCGTCGCGGCAGCCCGGCGGGCGGGCCTGCCGCTGACCCTGTTCGGCCCGGTCGAGGAGCCGGATTACTGGACGCAGGAGATCGCCCCGCGGCTCGGCGGCGCGATCCGCTACGGCGGACATCTCGGCGGCGCGGCGCTGGCCCGCGAGATCGGCCGCGCCTCCGTCTTCCTGTTCACCCCGTGCTGGGACGAGCCCTTCGGGCTCGTGGCGGTCGAGGCGATGGCCTGCGGCCTGCCGGTGGCTGGGTTCGCCAGGGGGGCGGCCGAGGAGGTCGTCGGCGAGGCCGGCCGTCTCGTTCCCCCCGGGGACGAGGCGGCCCTCGCCCGCGCCGCCGTCGAAGCGCTGGCGATCCCGCGCGCGGTCCCGCGCCGCCGGGTCCTGCGCCTGTTCACCCGCGACCGCTGGCTCGACCGGTGCGAGGCCCTCTACGTTCGGGCCCGCGAGGCCTGACGCGCTCCCGACCGCGCCGGCCCCTCCGGCGCGCATCCTCACGCAGCCCGAGCCGGACATGACCCGACACGACCTCATCGCCGCGCTCTGGCACGGCCGCGACCCCTTCGCCGACCCGCCGCAGGCGCTGCGTCCCCTCGACCTGCAGGGCTGGCGCAGCCAACACCCCTATCTCGAGGAGGCGGTGGAGCGGTTCCGCCCCCGCGTGGTCGTCGAGGTCGGCACCTGGAAGGGGGCGAGCGCGCTCTCCATGGCCCGCGCCATGGCGGCGCGCGACATCCCCGGCACCGTGATCGCGGTCGATACCTGGCTCGGTGCCGTCGATCACTGGGCGGACGAGGAGCTGTTCGCCGAGCTCGCGACCGAGCACGGCTTCCCGAGCCTGTACCGCACCTTCCTCGCCAACGTCCTGCGCGAGGGGCTGGCGGAGCGCGTGGTGCCGCTGCCGCTCGACTCGGTCAATGCGGCCGCGCTGATGCGCCTGCGCGGCGTCGCGGCCGACGTGATCCATCTCGATGCCGGCCACGAGGAGGCCTCCGTCGCCGCCGACCTGCGGGCCTGGTGGCCGGTGCTGCGGCCCGGCGGCCTGCTCGTCGCCGACGACTACGATCGCCTCGGCGGCCGCTTCCCCGGCGTCACCCGCGCGGTCGACGACTTCTGCGCGGCGTTCGCGGTCGAGGGTCCCTGGTCTCTCGAGGGGAAGTGCAAGTTCATCAAGCCCGATCGACGGTGACCACGCGCCGGGCGGGCGCGCGGGTCGGAACCGGTGGGCCGGCCCGACGGCGATCTTGCAGGCCCGGGCGCTGCCGCGTCGCTGCCGCGCGGGAGGCCGGATCGCTCACTTGGCGCCGGTCACGCTCGCCACGTAGTGCGCGACGGCCTCGATCTGCTCGGGGGTCAGGTCCTCGAAGGCCGGCATCACCCCGATCCCGTTCGCGACCGCCGTCGCCACCCGGTCGGCAGACGGCTTCAACGTATCGAGGACGGGTCCGACCTCCCCCGTCGTGCCGGCATCCGCCAGGGTGTGGCAGACCCCGCAGCGCGGCTCGGCCAGCTCGGTGAACACGCGCCTGCCGAGTTCGAGGCGCGCCGGATCCGCGAAGGCCGGGGCGGCGGCAAGGGACAGGACAAGGCTCAGGACAAGGCTCGGGACGAGGCAGGGAGCGTGCATCGGGGGCTTTCGCGAGGCCGTGGGTCGGGCGGCCCGCATCGCCGTGACGCGGGCCGGGGGAGGACGGGGACGGCTCAGGCGGTCCTGAGCGTGACCGCCGGCCCGCGCCAGCCGTTGTAGCTGTAGCCGCCGCCGTTCGGGGCCGTATCCTCGGGCTGGACGGTGCCCGCCGCGTCGGTCGCCCGGCTCACCAGGACGTGCGTCCCGGCCGGGAGGTCGAGCGGGAGCGCGAACAGCCGCCAGGCGTAGCGCCCGAGGTCGGGCCCGACGAAGGGCGCATCGGTCCAGGTCCGCCCGCCGTCGGCCGACACCTCGACGCGCGCCACCGCGTTCGTGCCGCCGAAGGCGACGCCCGTGACCAGCACGCGGCCGGCGGCGCCGCCCTCCAGGGGGGCGGTGATCCACGAGCGTACCGGCTGCTCCCAGATCGAGGGCTGGGCCGGCCCGGCCTTCTCGCCGACGCCGTGCATGCGGTAGCTCGCCGCCTGGATCTTGGCGTCCGTCTCCGCCTCGGTCAGCGCCACCGTCTTGACGTACTTGATGTTGTTCACGCCCGAGTAGCCCGGCACGATCATCCGCAACGGCCCGCCATGCGCCAGCGGGATGGGCTCGCCGTTCATCTCCCAGGCCAGCAGCACCGTGTCGAGGGTCGCGATCGGCACCGAGCGCTCGACGATCACGTCCTTCGGCTTGAGCCCCGCGGGCAGCTCCTCGCCGCCCGTCCCGGTGACGAACTTCGCCCCGGCCACCGGGCCGCCGAGCGCCTCGACCACGGCCTTGAGCGGCACGCCGCTCCAGATCACGCAGCCGGCCGCCCCCACCGTCCAGGGCGTGCCCGAGATCTTCTGGCCCGGCTGCAGCGCGTCCTGCATGTATTTCCGGCCGTTGCCGGAGCATTGCAGCACGGTCGCGACGCTCGCGAGGCCCATGCGCTTCAGCTCGGCCAGCGTCAGCGTCCTCGGGCCGGCCACGCCCGCGATCTCGACCCGCCACGCGTCCCGGTCGGCGACGATGCTGTCCGGGGGCGGGTTGACGTTGTTGCGGATGAAGAGCCGGTTGATCGGCGTGACGACGCCGCTGCCGACGAGCCCGCGCTTGGTCTCCACGGTCTGGTTGGAGTGGACGATGAAGGCGTTCGGGTCCTTCCAGGCGACGTAGCCGGGCAGCGGCTTGGCCTCGAGCTTGGCCTCGGGCTTGACCGCATCCCCGGCGGGCGCCTGCGCGCGCGCGGCGGACACGCAGGACACGGACGACGCGGCGCCGATGGCCCCCGCGGCCGTGCCGGCGAGGAAGCGTCGTCGATGCAGGCTTCTCGACTCGAACACGCGAAATATCCTCCCGAACCGTTTTTATGGAGAAGATATTTACTGCGTCGCCGACAATCTGCCGTCAAGCGTTCTACGCGGGGCGGCGCTCGTCCGACGTGGGCCCCGGAACACGCCCCGGATCCGATCAGGCCGCGCCGTATCCTGCGGCCGCGATGGCCCCCTCGGCGTAGACATGCAACGCGCGGACCTTCAGGCCGCTCGATGTCCACGGACGCGAAGCCCCGGCTGTCGCATCCCCTCGTATCCGGCAGGACGCGATACGGGGGCGGCCGGGCGGACGGGGAGCCGCCCCACGGCTGCGTCGTGCATCTTGGAAAGCTTCCGTTAGGCAGTATCCGGATCGAATTTTTCCCACGGCAATCCGTGTTCGAGAGCGCATCGAACCGGATCGCCCAGAAATGGAAAGGTGCTTTCCCGAAATCCATCTCCACCCCCGCCAGGATCCCGACCTACCTAGTCACTGTACAGGCTCAAGGAGGAGACAGCAGTGGCACTCATCAATCTTGGCCTGCCGGGAAATCTTCTCGGCGGCACGAAAATCCTGGATCTCGTCAGCGTCGGGACCAACAGCAACACGAGCAACACCGTCCTGGACGTCGGCGTCCTGGAGAACCTGCCGGTCGCCGATACGGTCAACGGGCTCACCAGCCTGCTCACCCCGGAGGGCAACACGCTCACCGTCGATGCCGGCGTCAACCTGCAGCTCGGGTCGGCCGTCGGCGACCTGATCAACGGCCTGGTTGGGAACGACCTGCTCGTCGGCGGCGGCGGCGACGACCGGATCAACGGCGGCGACGGCAACGACGTGCTCGACGGCGGCGACGGCAACGACGTGCTCGACGGCGGCGACGGCAGCGACATGATCTACGGCAACCGGGGCAACGACACGCTGTTCGGCCGCTTCGGCAACGATTACCTCAACGGCGGCCAGGGCGACGACCTGATCTACGGCAACCAGGGCAACGACACGGTCGCGGGTTCCCTGGGGCGCGACACGGTGTACGCCGGCCAGGGCAACGATCTGGTCGATTACTCCGCCTTCAGCGACGCGCAGATCATCTACGGGAACATGCAGGACGACATCCTGCGCGGCGGCGCCGGGGACGACCGGATCTTCGGCGGCCAGGGCAACGACGTGCTGAACGGCGGGGCAGGCGCCGACACGCTCTTCGGCAACCTCGGTGACGACATCCTCACGGGCGGCGCCGGCGCGGACCGGTTCGTGTTCGCCGGCGCGACCTTCGGCCAGAACAGCGGCGCCGACCGGATCACCGACTTCAACGCGGGCGAGGGCGACCGCATCGCCCTGAACGGCCAGACGGCCACCGCCTTCGACAGCAACGGCAGCACGATCCTGCTCCTGTCCGGCGGCGGGACCGTGCAACTCGACGGCGTCGCGGCAAGCTCCGTCCAGAGCGGCTGGTTCGCCTGAGAACGGGACGACCGGGGCGGAGGCGGGGGCTCCTCGCGTCCGCCGCCTGGAGCGCTCTTGCGCCGAAGCGGACGCCGGTTCGGCGCAAGGGAGCGCGTTCATACAAGAGGTTGGAGCCGTTCCCGATGGCAACCCGATCGGGCCCGATGGCAACCCGATCGGCCCGATGGCAACCCGATCGGGAACGGCGCTAGTCCTGGCGCACGAGCCCCGCGGCGAAGCGGCGGGCGTTGGCGACGTAGTGCTCGGCCAGCCGGCGCAGATCCGCGGCGCCCGCCTCGCCGAGGCTGCGCACGGCCCTCGCCGGCATGCCGACGATCAGGCTGCCGTCGGGAAACTCCGCCCCCTCCTTCACCAGGGCGTTGGCGCCGACGATGCAGCCGCGGCCGATCCGCGCCCCGTTGAGGATCGTGGCGCCCATGCCGATCAGGGTGCCGTCGCCGACGGTGCAGCCGTGCACGATCGCCCGGTGCCCGACGGTGACGCCCTCGCCGATCGTGAGGGGGAAGCCGGGATCGGAGTGCAGCACCGCCCCGTCCTGGATGTTGCTGCCCGCACCCACCCGCATCGGCTCGTTGTCGCCGCGCAGCACCGCGCCGAACCAGACGCTCGCCCCCGCTCCGAGATGCACCTGCCCGATGACGTGCGCGCCCGGCGCGACCCAGACGCTGGCATCGGCGAGGATCGGGGCGTGGCCGTCGAGCGCGTAGAGGGACATCGGGACTTCTCGGGACGGGGATCGGGGGAGCGGGCCGTCAGCATCTCACGGGCCGGGCGTCCCGTCACGGGTCGCGCGGGCCTCGCGGCCCCCTCACAGCCCCGGCCCCTTCGCGGCGCCCCAGATCCGGCCCGGCTTGCCGTTGCTCGCCCCCTGCAGCACGACGACCCAGGCATCGGCGTCGGCCGCGCGGGCGCTCGGCAGCGGCACCTCGTAATGGACCGGCTGACCGCTCCACGGCCCGACCCGCTGTATGCCGCGCACCACGTTGAGGTAGGTCGCCGTGCGGCCCCGATTCTCCCCGCGCTCGATCGCGACCGGGCGGCGGCGCAGCACGGAGAGGAGCCAGACCTCGCCCCGCTGGCCGCCCGCCCCGACATCGATCACGATGCGGTCGCCGCGCTCCTCGCCGCGGACCGGCACCGACAGGCCGCCGGGCTGGACCGCCTCGCGCGCCAGGGCGCGCTCCAGCCCGGCCCGGTCGGAGGCCACCACGGAGGCGGCACCGTTGACGATGGCCTGCGGCGTGAAGACCTGCCGGATGCCGTGCGGGCCCGCATAGGCGTGCTGGCGCTCGGTGAAGGGCTTCTGGGCCAGCGTGTCCTTCCAGCCGAGATAGTCCCAGTAGGTCACCGGCAGGGTGAGCGCCACGATGCCGGGCCGGCCCGCGAGGTCCCGGAACACCGGGTCGGCCCCGCGGCAGGCGGCGCAGCCCTGGCTGGTGAACAGCTCGACCACCGCCCGCAGAGGCTCCGCACGGACAGGCTCCGCACGGACCGCCTCCGCATGAACCGGCTCGGCGCGGACGGGCGCGGCGCAAGGCCCCGCCAGGGCGAGGAGCGCGGCGCCGAGCCGGGCGGCAGGTCGGGTGACGGGTCGGGGAACCGGAACCATCATCGCATCACAGCGCCGGCGGACGTGCCGAGGGAAATCACGTTGGCTTGAGAGCGTCGGCGCGGGCCGGCGCGCGACCGGCCGGCAGCATCGCGGGGCGCCAGCGCCGGTGCATCCAGAGCCACTGGCCGGGATTCTCGCGCACCCAGCCCTCCACCACCGCCGTCATCGCCTGCATGGCGCCCGGCACGTCGACGGTGCCGTCCGCGGCCCGGGGCAGGTCGAGGGGCGGGGTCAGTTCGAGGCGGTAGCGGCCGCCGGGCAGCCGCACCACCCGGGCGCCGTGGACCGGGCACTCGGTGTTCCGGGCGAGCTTGGCGAGCAGCGGGTTGGCGAGGCAGGGTTGCCCGAAGAACGTCACCACCACGCCGCGGGTGAAGTGCTGGTCGATGAGCTGGCCGAGATGGCCGCCGCGCTCCACCACGCCCTGCATCGCGAAGGCGGCGCCGGGGCCGGAGGCGGCCAGCCCCCCCATGGTCTTCTGCCGCACCGCCTGGACGAGCCGGGCCGCCGCCGGGTTGTTCGGCGCCCGGAACACCGCGGTCGCCTCCAGGTCGAACTTCGCCGCCGCGATCGCGGGCAGCTCCCAGTTGCCGAGATGGGCCGAGAAGATCAGGCCGGGCTTTCCGTCGTCCCGCAGGGCGTAGAAGTGCTCCAGCCCCACCACCTCCATGCGCTGGGTGGCGGGATCGTCCGGATCGAAGCTGAACAGCGTGTCGAGATGGGCGTACTCGGCCCCCGTGCGGCCGAGATTGTCCCAGGCCTGGGCCGCGATCGCCCGGCGCTCGGCCTCCGGGAGGTCCGGATAGGCCGCGCGCAGGTTCGCCAGCATGGTCCGGTGCGCGGGCAGCCACGGGCCGATCCCGCGCAGGAGCGCCGCCCCCCAGGCGCCGGCCCGCTCGGGGCCGAGCCCGCGGGCGAGGCGGAACACGGCCGCGATCAGGGGCAGCATCGCGTAGCCCGCGAGCCGCGGGAACGAGCGCTTCAGGACGAGGGCGAGACGCAGCAAGCGGTTCGGGCTCCGGCGGCGGGCAGGGCCGGAGCCGGGATGCCGCGATTCAAGCGCCTTAGATCATTTCCGCGTGAGCAGGGGAAGCATTCAGAGGCTCACCAGGATCTTGCCGAAGACCTGACGTGACTCGAGCCGCTCCAACCCCGCCGCGAAGTCGCCGAGCGGATAGACCGTGTCGATCACCGGCGTGATGCCGGTCGCCATCTTGTCCAGCGATTGCCGGATGTTCTCGATGCGGCAGCCGAACGAGCCGGTGATGCGGTACTGCTGCTGGAACAGCTGCATCAGGTTCATGGTGGTGGAGACGCCCGAGGTCGAGCCGCAGGTGACGAGCCGACCGCCGCGCTTCAGGCAGAGCAGCGAGCCGTTCCAGGTGTCGGGCCCAACATGCTCGAAGACCACATCGACGCCTTTCCGCTTCGTCAGCCGCCGCACCTCGCCCTCGAAGCGCTCCTCGCGGTAGTTGATGACGTGGTCGGCGCCGAGCTCGCCCGCCATCGCGCCCTTGCGGTCGTCGCCGACCGTGGTGAACACCGTGCACTGAAGCGCTTTGGCCATCTTGATCGCGCTGGTGCCGATGCCCGAGCCGCCGGCATGCACGAGGATGCTCTCGCCGGGCTCGAGCCGCGCGTTGTCGAACAGCATGTGCTGCACGGTGCCGAAGGCGATCCCTGCGCAGGCCGC
Source organism: Methylobacterium hispanicum (assembly GCF_022179285.1). Classification (GTDB taxonomy): domain Bacteria; phylum Pseudomonadota; class Alphaproteobacteria; order Rhizobiales; family Beijerinckiaceae; genus Methylobacterium; species Methylobacterium hispanicum. The sequence goes on from NZ_BPQO01000013.1 coordinate 129,460, forward strand.
GTCGGTGAAGCTCACGCCCGCGGGCGCCTTCACCACGAGCCGGGCCGGCACGGTGACGAACTCGCTCGCGAAGCCGTCGATATGGAAGCCGTAGACGCCGCCCACATCCTCGCAGAGGTTGTCGCGGCCCTCCCGGCAAGCCCGGCAATGCCCGCAGGTCTTCGCCCCGTAGAGGGCCACGGGATCGCCCTCTCGCAGGCCGGTGACGCCTTCGCCGAGCGCGGCGATCTCGCCGGCCGCCTCGGCGCCCACCGTCAGCGGGAGCCGGCGCTTGGCGAAGGCCATCCCGCGAAAACCCCAGACGTCGATGAAGTTGAGGCCGACCGCGCGCACCCGCACCCGCACCTCGCCGGGCCCGGGGGCGGGGGCGTCCGCCACGTCGGTCAGGCGCAGGTCGCGGTCGCCGAAGAGTTGCAGGGCTCGCATCGATCGTTCCCGGGGCTCCGACGGCCCGATAGGGTGGCACGGCCCTCTCCGATGAGGGGCACGTCGGCGCCTTAGGGACAGCCTATGTCCCGATCAAGGCGCGGTTATTCGGGCGCGAGGTAGCGCCGCCTCGCCCAGCCGAGCGTGCGGCCGTCCTTGACGCGGCACCACGTGGTGCGGCTCGGCGTCTCGTTGGTGCAGCCGAAGACCAGCACCCGGCCGCGGACCTCGCCGACGCGCTCGGCGGCGGGATCGGGCTCGGCCCGGACGCTCAGGGCCTCGCCGCGGGGCAGTCCCTCGACCCGGTAGGCCTGAGGGTCGGCCGCGGCAGGGGCGGCGAGGGAGCCGGCGAGGACGGCGAGGAGGAGGGGGCGCATCGGCGGCGTCTCAGGCGCGGTGCACGCCCATCATGGCGGTGAGGCCGCCATCGACCGGCAGGACGGCGCCCGTGATGTAGCCGGCCGCGTCCTCCATCAGGAAGCGGACGAGCGCGGCGACCTCCGCCGGGTCGGCGAAGCGGCCGGCCGGGATCTGGCGCTCCATGCCCGCGCGATGCGCCGCGTAGGGCGCCATCATCCGCGTATCCACGAAGCCCGGCGCGATCACGTTGACGGTGACGCCGCGCTTCGCCGACTCGATCGCCAGCGTGCGGCAATAGGCGATCAGCGCGCCCTTGGTGGCGGCGTAGGCCGCGTTGCCGGCATTCGCCCTGAGCGCCGCGACCGAGCCGATCGCCACGACGCGGCCCGTCCGCGCCCGGATCATGCCGCGCGTCAGCGCCTTGGCGAGCCGGGTCAGCGAGGTGAAGTTCACCTGCATGGCGGCCTCCAGCCGGTCCTGGTCGAGCATCAGCGCGAGCGCGTCCGCCGACTGGCCCGCATTGTGGACGAGGCCGTAATAGCCCCGCTCCTCCGCCGCCGCGCAGAAGGCGTCGAGCGCCGCCCGGTCGCCGAGATCGAGGGCGTGCGCCTCGAAGGCCGCGCCCGGATGCGCCCCCCGCAGCTCCGCCAGCAGCGCCTCGGCCTCGGAGCCGGAGGCGCGGTAGGTGAAGTCGACCCCGTGGCCGGCCTGCGCCAGCGCCCGCACGATCGCGGCGCCGAGGCCGGCCGCGCCCCCCGTGACGAGGACGCGTCTCATCCCGGCGCTCATGCGGGCTCGGCCCCGAGGATCAGGCAGGTGTTCTGCCCGCCGAAGCCGAAGGAGTTCGACAGGACGCGCGAGACGGGCACGTCCCGGGCCTGCCCCACGATGTCGAGCGGGATCGCGGGGTCGGGCACCGCGTGGTTGATGGTGGGCGGGATGCGCCCGTGCCGGATGGTCAGGAGCGAGAACGCCGCCTCGATCGCCCCGGCCGCGGTCAGGGTGTGGCCGATCATCGACTTGTTCGAGGTGACGGGTACCTGGCCCGCGCGCTCGCCGAGCACCGCGACGAGGCCGAGCGCCTCCATCTTGTCGTTCTCCGGCGTCGAGGTGCCGTGGGCGTTGACCGTGTCGATGTCCTCCGGGGACAGGCCGGCATCCTCCAGGCTCGCCCGGATCGCCGCGACGACCGGCGCCCCGTCGGGGCTCGAGCGGGTACGGTGGAAGCCGTCGCCCTTCTCGCCGCAGCCCAGCACGTAGCCGAGGATGGTCGCGCCGCGGGCGAGGGCCGCGTCCGCGTCCTCCAGCACCAGGGCGGCGGCGCCCTCGCCCATGACGAAGCCGTCGCGGTTCTTCGAGAAGGGCTTGGAGGCGGCCGAAGGCGGGTCGTTCTGGGTCGAGAGGGCCGAGAGCAGCGAGAAGCGGATCAGCGATTCCGGGTTCACCGAGCCGTCCGTGCCGATGCAGAGCGCGGCCCGCGTCTCGCCCCGCCGGATCGCCTCGACGCCGAGCTGGATCGCGGTGGCGCCCGACGAGCAGGCGGTCGAGAGCGAGATCGGCGAGCCCTTGGTGCCGAAGCGCTCGGCGATGCGCTCGGCCACGGTGCCGAAGATGAAGAGGTCGTGCCAGGGGTCGAAGCGGCGCGTGGCGGCGGCCGCCTGGAGACCCGCGTAGCTGACCTCGCCGTTCTGGCCCGACGCCTCGGCCAGTGCCTGCCGCTGTGGCCACTCCATCTCGACCGGCGGCACGGCAATGAACAGGGCACCGGGGAAGTCGCCCCGCCGGCCGATGCCGGCCTGCGCCACCGCCTCCTCGGCGGCCTCCGCGGCGAAGCGCTCGGAGAGGAGGGGGGCGACCAGCGGCTCGGTGTCGAGGAAGTCGACGGTGCCGGCGATGCGGGTGCGCAAGGTATCGGTGGGGAAGCGCCGGATCGCGTGGATCCCCGAGCGCCCGGCGGTCAGCGCCGCCCAGTTGTCGGCCTGGCCCTGGCCGAGCGAGGTGACGAGCCCGATGCCGGTGACGGCGACGCGGGGCCGTTCCTTCGCGTCGCGGTTCGAATGCGCAGTCATGGCGGCCGTCTTACACGATCGCGCCGGGGAGGGGAGGGATTTTGGTGAGCGCGCGGCCCTCCCTCGCCCCTCTGCGGGAGAGGGGGAATGCGGCGATCACCGCCCGGTCCGCACCCGCGTCCAGAGCCGGGTGATGAAGCGCTGCGTCCGGTCGTCCCAGGCGGTGTTCACCGAGAGCCGCTGCATCGTCGCCTCGTCCGGGTAGATGCCCGGGTTGTTCAGGATCTCGGGCTTCACGAGCGCCTTCGCGGGCAGCACGCCGCTCGCGTAGGAGACGAAGTTGCTGTTGGCCGCCGCCACGTCGGCGCGCAGCATGTAGTCGATGAAGGCGTGGGCCTCGGCCGCGTGCGGCGCGTCCTTCGGGATCGCGAAGGCGTCGAACCACATGATCGAGCCTTCCTTCGGCACGACGTAGCCGATCTCGACGCCGGTCTTGGCCTCGTCCGCCCGCTTCCTCGCCTGCATCACGTCGCCCGAGTAGCCGACCGCGACGCAGAGGTCGCCGTTGGCCAGCGCCTGGATGTACTCGGAGGAGTGGAACTTCCGCACCGCGCCGCGGACCTTGTAGAGCGCGTCCGTGACCTGGGTCATGTCGTCCCAGCGCCGGGTGTCGCTCTTCAGCCCGTAGAAGGGCAGCATCGCGGGGATCAGGTCCTCGGGGCTGTCGAGCATCATAATCCCGCACTCCTTCAGCTTGTTGGCCGAGGTCGGGTTGAGCACGACGCTCCACGAGTTGAGGGCGGCGTTCGCGCCGAGGCGCTCGCGCACCGCGCCCAGATTGTAGCCGATGCCGGTGGTGCCCCACATGTAATCGACGGCGTAGGCGTTGCCGGGGTCGTAGGCGGCGAGCCGCCCGGCGATCTCGGGCCAGACGTTGCCGAGATTGCGCAACTTCGTCTTGTCGAGGGGCCGGAAGGCGCCGGCCCGGATCAGCCGCTGCAGGAAGGGCCCGGAGGGCACCACCACGTCGTAGCCGGAGCGGCCGGCGAGCAGCTTCGTCTCCAGGATCTCGTTGTTGTCGTAGGTGTCGTAGACGACCTTGATCCCGGTCTCCCGGGTGAAGGCCTCCAGAACCTTCGGGTCGATGTAGTCCGACCAGTTGTAGATGTTGACGACGCGCTCCTCCGCCCGGGCGCCGCCCAGAAGGGCGAGCCCGCCGAGGGCCGCGCCCAGCAGGGCGCGGCGGAGGAGCCGGCCGCTCACCGGGTCCGCGCCGCGACGACGACGATCTCGACGAGATACTCGGGCCCGGCGAGCTTCGCCTCGACGGTGGCGCGGGCCGGCGGGTTCTCCGTGGAGACCCAGGCGTCCCAGGCGGCGTTCATCTCGGCGAAGGTCGCGATGTCGGCGAGGTAGACGGTGGCCGAGAGGATGCGCTCCTTGTCGCTGCCGGTCGCGTTGAGCAGACGGTCGATCTGCCCGAGGATCTGCTGGGTCTGCGCGGTGACGCCGGTGCCCACCGTGTCGGCCGCGACTTGGCCCGCGAGGTAGACCGTCTCCCCGTAGGCCACCGCCTGCGACATGCGCTTGCCCGGCTCGACCCGCTCGATCGTCATCACACCACTCCCCATTCCGTTGCGGCGGCCAGCACTATCGGCAGCGCCCAAGCCTGCCAATCCCTATCGGCGGCGGCGAGCGCGGGCAGCCCGGACCGGCCCCGGCGAAGCGCCGAAAGCTTCCGGTACGAAAAATCCGTCCGCCCAAGCTTTCCGCGGCAACCTGCCGCCCCGCTGATGCGTTCAGTGGACATTCGCACCTACGCGCAGGGGTTTGCCATGGAAATTCTCTGGACCATCATCATCGGCTTCCTGGCCGGCGTCATCGCCAAGTTCATCATGCCGGGCGACAAGGAGCCCGCGGGCTTCATCCTCACCACGATCCTGGGCATCGTCGGCGCCTTCGTGGCCACCTTCATCGGCCAGGCGGTGGGCTGGTACGGACCGAACCAGGGCGCGGGCTTCATCGGCGCCATCGTGGGCGCGGTGATCGTGCTGGCGATCTACGGCTTCATCGCCACCCGCAGCAGCCGCACCTCGACCTACTGATCAGCACAGCCGGGTCGGACGGAGGAGGGCGCCCGCGAGGGCGCCCTTTCTTGTTGGCGGCAAGCCTGTTTCGGCGCTGAGGCTCTTCAGAGGCACGGGCCTCGTTCTGCGCCCGGACCGTGACCAAAAACGAGGGCCCGCCGCGCTGATGCACGGCGGGCCCCGAAGGCTGGATCGAGGATCAGGCCTTACAGACGCTGCGAGGCCGCCTTCATCGCGCAGTGGCCGGTGGCGCCCCGCAGCGCGAGGCCGACGCCGACCACGAGCGCGGCGAGGCTGAGCAGCTTGTTCGGGCGCGGCTGCGCGGCGGCGGCCGCGATGCCGAGGCCGAGCGCCACCGAGACGGCCCGCTCCGTGGTGGTGAGGTTCGGCTCGCCGCTGAAGATATCGTGGGCGATCTCGTTGATCATCTGGGTCGCCATCGGGCTTCTTTCGTCTCCGTGAAGGGGTATCGCCGGGCGAACGCGGGGCGCGGGGCCGCGTTCCCGGCCACCGTGCCGCGCCGCACCACCGGCCTCAGCCGGAGGCCTGCTCCCGCTCGGCGAGCAGAGCGTCGTCGATCTCCCGCGCCCGCACGGCGGCGGGGCGCCCGGTGAGGCGGGCGGTGTAGGCCTCGAAGGCCGGCCGCCGCTCGATCGTGCCGAAGGCCATGCCCCAGGAGAGATGCGCGCCGACATAGAGGTCGGCCGCCGAGAATCTTTCGCCCGCGAGGTAGTCGGTGCCGGCGACGGCCTGTTCCAGCACGTCCAGCACCTCGGGCAGCGAGCCGTAGCCGACCATGCCGCGCATGCGCGGATCGTCCGGCACGGTGACGCCCAGGACCTTGTTGGTCACCGCCGCCTCGACGGGGCCCGCCGCGAAGAACAGCCAGCGATAATAGGCCGCGCGCTCACGGCTGCCCGGCGGCGGGGCGAGCCCGGCCTCGGGAAAGGCGTCGGCGAGGTAGGCGCAGATCGCTGCCGTCTCGGTCACGACCGCGGCACCGTGGCGGAGAGCCGGCACCTTGCCCATCGGGTTGATCGCCCGGAAGGCGGCGTCCTTCATGCCGGGTCCGAAGCTCACGATCTCGGCGCGGTAGGGCGCACCGACCTCCTCCAGCATCCAGCGGGCGATCCGCCCGCGCGACATGGGCGTGGTGTAGAGGACGAGGTCTTCGCTCATATCTGGCCTCCCTGCCGGCGATTCGTCCCCGGCGGGAGCGTTCAAGCAGATGCGGGGGCGCCCGGGAAGCGGCCCGTCACGCCCCCGCGGCGATCCCTCAGTTCGGCCGTTCCCAGACGAGAGTGACCACGCTCACCTTGCCGTCGCCGCTGAACGGCGCGGGGCGCGTCGTGTAGACCAGCTTGCCGTCCGCGTAGGCGACGTCGCGCACCTGGGACGTCCCCGTCCAGGCCTCGTTCCAAGACGTGTCGATGGCGTGGGTGATGCTCTTCCCGTCGAAGGTGTAGGTGCCCGCATAGGCGAAGAAGGAGCGGTGCAGCCGCGCGCGCTCGGCGTCGGTGGGCGCGGCGCCCGCCGGCTTCTCCCGCCCCTGGTAGGCCACCACGACCATGACGCGGCCGGACGCGTCGTAGTTGATCCAGCCGTTCGGCCGCGGGCCGCCGTAGGAATCCACGACCTCGCCCGTATCGACGATCGTCCGTTGCGCCGTCGCGAGACGCCACGTGCCGAGGATGTCCTTGGTGTCGAGGGCCTGCGCCGGCGAGACCAGTAGACAGCAACCGAAAATCCAGAACCCGACCCGCATGTCCACCTCCAGAACAATCGTCGCATAGACCAAGCTATGCAACTTCTGATTATGGAAGCGCGCGTGATTCGTCATCTCCCCAACCGCATCCGAGAGCGTGACGGGAGAACAGGAACCGCCAAATGAAAAACGCGACCCCGGAGGGCCGCGCTTCGCAATCATTCAGTTGTGAGGAGAGGCTTACTCGCCCGCGTCGCGGCGGCGCTCGCCCCGGTGGGAGCGGCCGCCCTCGCGGCTCTCGCGGGGCTCACGCGGCTCCTCGCCGCGCTCGGCCCGCTCGGCGTCGCGCTGGGCCTTGAGCTTCTCGGTGAGGTCCTCGCCGGTCTGCTGATCGACCACCTTCATCGAGAGGCGGATCTTGCCGCGGTCGTCCTGACCGAGGAACTTCACCTTCACCTTGTCGCCTTCCTTGACGACGTCCGTCACCTTGGCGACGCGCTGGGCGGCGAGTTCCGAGATGTGGACGAGGCCGTCCTTGGCGCCGAAGAAGTTCACGAAGGCGCCGAACTCCATCGTCTTCACGACGGTGCCGTCGTAGATCACCCCGACCTCGGCCTCGGCCACGATCGAGCGGATCCAGTTGTAGGCCGCCTTGATCGCCTTGCCGTCGGCGGAGGCGATCTTCACGATGCCGGTGTCCTCGATGTTGATCTTGGCGCCGGTCTTCTCGACGATCTCGCGGATCACCTTGCCGCCCGTGCCGATCACTTCGCGGATCTTGTCGGTCGGGATCTGCATCGTCTCGATGCGCGGCGCGTACTCGCCGAGCTCGGGGCGGGCGGCGGTCAGCGCGTTGGCCATCTCAGCCAGGATGTGGGCGCGGCCGTCCTTCGCCTGGGCGAGGGCGATCTTCATGATCTCCTCGGTGATGCCCGCGATCTTGATGTCCATCTGGAGCGAGGTGATGCCCTCGTCCGTGCCGGCCACCTTGAAGTCCATGTCGCCGAGATGGTCCTCGTCGCCGAGGATGTCGGAGAGCACCGCGAAGCGCTCACCCTCGAGGATCAGGCCCATGGCGATGCCGGCGACGGGCCGGCGCAGCGGAACGCCCGCATCCATCAGCGAGAGCGAGCCGCCGCAGACGGAGGCCATCGAGGACGAGCCGTTCGACTCGGTGATCTCGGACACGACGCGGATCGTGTACGGGAACTCGTGGGCGGGCGGCAGCACGGGCCGGATCGCGCGCCAGGCGAGCTTGCCGTGGCCGATCTCGCGGCGGCCGGGCGAGCCCATGCGGCCGGTCTCGCCGACCGAATAGGGAGGGAAGTTGTAGTGCAGCAGGAAGCGCTCCTTGTAGGTGCCTTCCAGCGCGTCGATGAACTGCTCGTCCTCGCCGGTGCCGAGCGTCGCCACGACCAGCGCCTGCGTCTCGCCGCGGGTGAAGATCGCCGAGCCGTGGGCGCGCGGCAGGACGCCGACCTCCGAGACGATCGAGCGGACCGTCTTCACGTCGCGGCCGTCGATGCGCGAGCCCGTATCGAGGACGTTCCAGCGAACGACCTTCGACTGGGCCTCCTTGAAGGCGGCCTTGACTTTCTCAGGGCTGAACTTCTGCTCGCCGTCCGCCGGGCAGAGGGCGGCCACCACCTTCGCCTTCACGGCGTCGACGGCCGCGTAGCGGTCCTGCTTGACGGTGATCTTGTAGGCGTCGCGCAGCTCCGCCTCGCAGATCTCCAGCACCGCCTTCTCGACCTCGGCGTTCTCCGGGGGCGAGAAGTTGCGCGGCTCCTTGGCGGCCTTCTCGGCCAGACGGATGATCGCCTCGATGACCGGCTGGAAGTGCTTGTGGCCGAACATCACGGCCCCGAGCATCACGTCCTCGGAGAGTTCCTTCGCCTCGGACTCGACCATCAGGACGGCGTCCTGGGTGCCGGCCACGACGAGGTCGAGGGTCGAATCGTCCTTGGTCTCGGTGACGAGCGGGTTCAGCTTGTAGCCGCCGTTGACGTAGCCGACGCGGGCCGCGCCGATCGGGCCCATGAAGGGCACGCCGGAGAGCGTGAGCGCGGCGGACGCCGCCACCATCGCGACGATGTCGGGATCGTTCTCGAGGTCGTGGGTCAGCACGGTGACGACGACCTGGGTGTCGTTGCGCCAGCCCTCGACGAAGAGCGGGCGGATCGGCCGGTCGATCAGGCGGGAGACCAGCGTCTCCTTCTCGGAGGGACGGCCCTCGCGCTTGAAGTAGCCGCCCGGGATGCGGCCGGCGGCGTAGGCGCGCTCCTGGTAGTTCACGGTGAGCGGCAGGAAGTCGATGCCGGCCTTCGGCTCCTTGGCCGAGACGACGGTGGCGAGCACCGAGGTCTCGCCGTAGGTGGCGATCACGGCGCCGTCCGCCTGGCGGGCGACCTTGCCGGTCTCCAGCACGAGCTTGCGGTCGCCCCAGATCAGCTCTTCGCGTTGAACGTCGAACATGCGTGTCTCTCTCATCCTTGGCATATCCCGCGGACGGGCCTTCCCGGCCGCGGGTGGGCGAACCCGGCGCCGCCAGGGGCAAGATTGCGCGTCCCTCCCGTCGGAGGGACGCGCGATCCTGTCCCCGGCACATGGCGCCTCGAAGTCGCCCCGGGTGTTCAGGAGGCCGGACCCATTCCGGCACCCCGAAGGTCTTCCTTGGTTACCTCCGATGCTGTCGCACCGGAGGCGGTCCGCCGTACGGGCGGCGGCGCGCGGTCGCGCTTGCGGCGGCCCTGAGGCCGCCGTGGCCGGGGCACCCTTCCGCTCGGGAAGGAGGCGCCCCGCACGGAGCCTTAGCGGCGGATGCCGAGGCGCTCGATCAGCGAGCGGTAGCGGGCCTCGTCCTTGCGCTTGACGTAGTCGAGCAGCGAGCGGCGCGAGGAGACCAGCTTCAGGAGGCCGCGGCGGGAATGGTTGTCCTTGCCGTGGGTCTTGAAGTGCTGGGTCAGGTTCGAGATCCGCTCGGTGAGGATCGCCACCTGGACCTCCGGCGAGCCGGTGTCCTTGGGATCGACGCGGTATTCCTTGATGAGCGCGGTCTTGCGCTCTGCCGTGATCGACATCGCGTGGCCTTTCTGGGATGTGCGGGAGGCGGCTGCCTTGACGCAGCGCGCCTGCATGAGCCTGGGCGGGGCCGGTGCCGGGATGTCGTCCAGCACGGTCGTTGAGCCCAAGCGGCTTCAGGCCCCGCCCGTCGCCGGGCTCGAGGCCGCGCGCACCATACACGAAAGCGCCTCCCGCGCCAGTCCCCGGCGCGGGCCGTGCCGTTGGGGCGCCGCCGGAGGGCGGAACCGCCCGCGCCGGATTGCCCAATCGGTGGTCGGGCGAGAGGCGAAATATCGCCTTGCCTTTGCTCTGCCGGCTAACCATAGCCGGAACCGCGTATGCGCGGCCCGGTTGGCCCTGCGCGACGGGCGCGGGAGACCACGGATGACGCAGGACGTCGCCTCCGGGCGCGCGGGCGCGGCGGCACGGGCGGTGCGCGGCGCTCCGCCTACGGGTACACGTCTCCCGCCGAGACCCCGCCGGGCCCCGGCCTGAGGCGCCCCATGCCGACCAAGGGGAAGCGGAGCAAACGCCAAGCCTACCTCGTCGCGGTGGCGCAGCGGCGCGAGGCCGCGCGGATCTACGCCGTGGTGGCGGCCTCCGAGGCGGAGGCGCTCGCCGCGCTCGGCGAGCACGCGGTGGAGAGCGCCCGCCTGCAGGTGGTGGGCGGCCTCTCGCGCGACATGGTGCGCCGGCTCAAGCTCAAGCCGGGGGAACTGCGCCTCGTGTGAGGCCCCGCGCCGCCGCGGCCGCGAGGCCGGCCAGCAGCACGACCGGCAGGATCGCGCACCAGAACGCCCCGTAGGCGACCCCGAGGGCGCCCGCGAGCGCCCCGGCCGCGAAGGCGAGCACGGCCGGCAGGATCCGCCGCAGGCGCGCCCGCGCCGCCGCGTCCGCCGTACGGCCCAGCGCGAAGTCGACCGCGTCGATCACCGCCTGGGTGACGTTGACGGTCATCACCGTGGTGGCCGCAAGGGTCGGCAGGCAGAGGCGCCCGAGGGCGTTCTGCACGCCCATCGCGGCGACCGCCAGCATGCCGACCAAGAGGGCACCTGGGCTGTCCGCCCCGGCGAAGGGGGAGAGGACGACCCCGGCGCCGCCGAAGCCCGCGAGCAGCAGCGCCTCCGCGGCGAGAAGCCAGGGCAGGGGGCGCCGTCCGGCCCGCTCGAGCCCGAGGGCGGCGAGGCGGGCGGCCGCGACCGCGAGCACGAAGACGGGCAGCGCCAGGAGCTTGGCCACGAGGCCGCCCGCCTCGCCGACGAGCGCCGCGCCGATCAGCACGAAGTTGCCGGTGACGTGGGCGGCGAACAGCCCGGCCAGCGCCACGAACCCGGCCGCGTCCACGAAGCCGGCCACGAAGCCGAGCACGGCGGCGAAGCCGTTCGGTACGGCGGAGCCTGGCGGTACGGCGGAGCCTGGCGGTCCGGCGTCCTGCCCCGGCATCCCGGTCTTCTCGGCCATCCCGTGCTCCGCCTCCCCCGATCTCGGCCGCGATTGCCCGGCGGCGCTCACCCGTCAAGGTCCATGCGGGACGGTCCTCCCGGTGCCTCCCGGCCGGCGCCGTTGCCGGAATCGACCACCGCGGCCGGGCCGCTTGCGCCGTTGGGGCCATGGGCGATCGCTCCGGCGCTCCCTCCCGGCCCCCCTCCCGGCCCCCCCCTTGGCCCGCACCGCCCCGGATGCCATGCTCCGCGTGAGCCGCCCGCGAGGCGGCCCGAAAGGGGACGATGCGCTCGCTCAAGGTCCGTTTCGCGCTGCTGCTCGGCGCGACAGCCCTGCTGGTCGTGCTGGCCGCCCTCGGCGTCCTCGCCTCGATCGCGGCCGCCGAGCGCACGATCGACCGCACGCTCGCGGCGCAGGCGCGGCTGGAACTGCTGGCCGAACTCTCCGGCCGGCTGACCCAGTTCGGCCTCGCGGCGGTCGAGACGGTGGGCAGCCCCGACGCGCAGCCGGAGGCGATGGCGATCGCCCGCGCCAACGCCGACAAGGCGCTCGCGTCCGTCGACGAGGCCCTGGCCCGGAGCATCCAGGTCAGCGACGACCCGAAGGACCGGATGGCCTACGCCGCCCGCACCCGGCCGATGGCGCAGCTGCGCGCCGCCCGGGCGATCCTCGACCGGCAGGTCCAGCAGATCACCCGCCGCGCAGCCGAGCCGGAGCAGCGCCAGAACGCCATCAAGGGGGCGCTCAACGGCTTCGGGGCGATGACCGGGCAGCCGCTCTCCTTCCTGATCGAGGCGGAGCGGCGCAGCATGGTGCTGGGCTCCGAGGAGGCCCGAGCGCTGGCCGACCGGCTGCGGCTGGCAGCGGCCCTGGCGGTCGGGGCGGCGCTGGCCATCCTGCTCGTGCTCTACCGCAGCCTGATCCGGCCGACGCTCGCGCGGATCGAGGCGGTGCGGCGGGCGGCGATCGCGGTCGGGCGGGGCGAGCTCGACATCCGGCTCTCGGTCGCGGTCCGGGACGAGCTCGGCCTGCTGGTCGCGAGCTTCAACCGCATGGCCGCGCGGCTCGGCCGCCGCGAGGCCCGGGTCGCGGCCGACCGGGCGGCGCTGGAGGAGACGATCCAGGCCCGCACCGCCGACCTGCGGGCGGCCAACGCCCGGCTCGAGGCGGTCGACCGCTCGCGCCGCCGCTTCTTCGCCGACGTCAGCCACGAGCTGCGCACGCCGCTCACCGTGATCCTCGGCGAGTGCGACCTCGCCGCCCGCACGGCGGCGAGAGCGGGCGAGCGCCCGGTCGATCACGGGCCGGCCTTCGCCACAATCCGCAAGCGGGCGCAGCGGCTGAAGCTGCGGGTTGAGGACCTCCTGCGCGTCGCCCGCTCGGAATCGGGCGAGATCGAGCTCGACCGGCGGGCGCTCGGCGCGGCTTCCGTGCTGGCCGAGGCGATCGACAACGCCGCCTCCGAGGCCGCGCGCCGCCGCGTCGCGCTGATCTTCGAGCCGGGCCGGGAGGACGTCGAGATCTCCGCCGACCGCGAGTGGCTGCGGCAGGTGGTGGAGAGCCTGATCGACAACGCCCTCCGGCACGGGACGGGGCTCTCCCGCGTCACCGTCGCGCTGGAGGCCGGTGAGGCGGCGGGGGCGCCCGCCGCCATCGTCACCGTCACGGATGACGGACCGGGCTTCGGCGCCGCGCAGGAGGCCCTCTTCGAGCGCTTCCGCCGGGGCGCGCGGCCGGGGGAGGGCGGCTTCGGCATCGGGCTGGCGCTCGCCCGCTGGGTGGTGGAGCAGCACGCGGGCACGATCCGCCTCGGCCCCGGCCCGGACGGGCGCGGCGCGCAGGTGCGGCTCGAACTGCCGGCCCTCGACCCCGCCCGGGCCCACGCCCAGTCTCACGAGCAGAAGGATGACGCCGCATGACCCGGGTCCTGATCGTCGAGGACGACATCGATATCCGTGGCATGCTCGCCCGCGGGCTGGAGGCGGAGGGGTTCGAGGTCGGCACCGCGGCCTGCGTGGACGACGCGCTCTCCGCCGCGCGCGCCGAGACCCCGGGCGCGGTCGTGCTCGACATCACCCTGCCGGACGGCTCGGGGCACGACGTCTGCCGCTCCCTGCGGGCGGGCGGCTATCCGGGGCCGATCCTGTTCCTCTCCGCCCGCGACGAGGTGCGCGACCGGGTCGAGGGGCTGGCGCTCGGCGCCGACGACTACATCGTGAAGCCCTTCGTGTTCGACGAGTTGGTGGCGCGGCTGCGCACCCATCTGATGCGGCGGCGGAACGCCGAGGCGCCGCGCCAGACGGTGAGCGCCGGCAAGCTGGTGCTGGACCTCGAGACCCGGCAGGCCTCCTGCGGCGAGGCCGCCGTGCGGCTAACCCCGCGCGAGGCGGAACTCCTCGCCATGCTGATGGAGAGCACCAACCGCCCGGTCTCGCGGGCCGACATCTTCGAGAAGCTCTGGGCGAGCCAGGGCGGGCTCTCGCTCAACGTGGTCGACGTCTATATCGGCTACCTGCGCTCGAAGATGTCCGACTTCGTCCGACACGGCGGCCCGGTGCTCACCACCGTGCGCGGGCGCGGCTTCATGCTGGAAGTGAAGGGTCAGGAGTTCCGGCACTGAGGGTGGGGAAGGCCGCACGACGGCGCCGCTTCCCCTCCGTCATTCCGCGAGGCCGCGCGCGCCCTTTCCGGGCCCTTCGGGCCTGCGCGCATGAAGCGCCAGCGGAATGCGACCCGGGACCCAGCACAAGGAGACGCGAAGCGCCCGTCCCCCGCGACGGCGCCCGAGATCGCGCCGCTGCGCGGCACTTCTCCCTCTGGGTCCCGGATCACCCTCCGCTGACGCTCCGGGCGTCCGGGAAAAGGGCGCGCCCTGTCGCAGCAAGGGCGCCCACAATATCAAGCGCGCTTTTATATCGCGCACGAGGCAATCACGAAAAATTTGGGATGATCCGGCAATTTAGTGCTTGAAGCGGGCGCCGGATTGGCCGATACCTGCCCGGCGCCCGAAAACAGGTGCGCCATCAATGTCTTAGGGTTCCCTTAAGGTTGCCCTGGCGTGGTGAAGCGAAGTCTCAGGAGAAACACCATGAAGTGGGCTGCTCCCGTCGTTTCCGAGATCTGCGTCGGCATGGAAGTCACCTCGTACGAGTCCGCCGAGATCGACACCTTCAACTGAGGTGTGAGCGCCGGGCCGGGGATTGCAGGCAGCGAGGGCGAGCCCATGCGCGTCGTGATCCTCGGTTCGGCCGCCGGCGGCGGCCTGCCCCAGTGGAACTGCCGCTGCCCCATCTGCACGCTGGCGCGGACCGAGCCGCACCGCGTCCGCCCGCGCACCCAGTCGAGCATCGCCGTCTCCCCGAACGGAACGGACTGGCTCCTGGTGAACGCCTCGCCGGACATCCGGCAGCAGCTCTTCGACAACCCGGCGATGCACCCGCAGGCGGGCCTACGCCACTCGCCGATCAAGGCCGTGCTCCTCACCAACGGCGACGTCGATCACGTCGCCGGCCTGCTGACGCTGCGCGAGGGCCAAACCTTCACCCTCTACGGCACAGCCGGCATCCTCGATTCGGTCAACGCCAACCGCGTCTTCGACGTGATGGCCGAGGGCGTCGTCGCGCGCGAACCCATCGCGATGGAGCGCACCTTCGCGCCGCTGCCGGGCCTCACCGTCACCCTGTTCCCGGTCCCCGGCAAGGTGCCGCTCTGGCTGGAGGACGAGACCATGGAGATCGGCGCCGAGACCGAGACCACGGTCGGCGCGATGATCGAGGCGAACGGCCGCAGGCTCGCCTACATCCCGGGCTGCGCCCGGGTCACGGACAAGCTCAAGGAGCGGATCGCCGGCGTCGACGCGCTGCTGTTCGACGGCACCGTGCTGCACGACGACGACATGATCCGCGCGGGCGTCGGCACCAAGACCGGCTGGCGCATGGGCCACGTGCCGATGCGGGGGGAGGGCGGCTCGGTGGAGGCGCTCGCCGAGGTGGCGCTCGGCCGCCGCGTCTTCGTGCACATCAACAACACCAATCCGGTGCTGGTCGAGGATTCGCCCGAGCGCGCCGCGGTCGAGGCGGCGGGCTGGACCGTCGCGCATGATGGGCTGACCCTCAGCCTCTGAAGGCGAGCGGCCCAAGGTCAGGGTTTCGAAAGGCCTCAGGCCTTTCGCGGGTGCAGGGCAGAGCCCTGCGTTTGGCCTCACCGGCCTTGCCGGATCGGCGAGGCCAATCCCGGGGCTCCGCCCCAGACTCCGCCTGCAGCGCCCTTGGGCGCCGAAAGGGGCTCGCCCCTTCGGAATCCCCGCTACCGGGTGGCATTCGGGTCGGGGCGGTCCTATCTCTGATCCGACGCGCCGGTGGTGTTCAGGCACCGGCGACAGAACAATAATGCACCGCGCGAGAGGACGTCCGGAAACGCCATGAACGCTGCCTTCCCCAATCCCGGCGCAGACGAGACCCAGCGGCTCCTCAGCCCCGAGGAGCTGGAGGCGGCGCTCCGCGACATCGGCGCGCGGCGCTACCACAACCTGCACCCGTTCCACCGGCTGCTGCACGATGGCAAGTTGAGCAAGGATCAGGTCCGGGCCTGGGCGCTCAACCGCTACTACTACCAGGCGATGATCCCGGTGAAGGACGCCGCGCTGCTCGCCCGCCTGCCGGACGCGAGCCTCCGCCGGATCTGGCGCCAGCGCATCGTCGATCACGACGGCGACCACGAGGGCGACGGCGGCATCGAGCGCTGGCTGAAGCTCGCCGAGGGCGTCGGCTTCGCGCGCGACTACGTGCTCTCCACGAAGGGCATCCTCTCGGCGACCCGCTTCTCGGTCGATGCCTACGTGCACTTCGTCTCGGAGCGCAGCCTCTTGGAGGCCATCGCCTCCTCGCTGACCGAGATGTTCTCGCCGACCATCATCTCGGAGCGCGTCGCCGGGATGCTGAAGAACTACGACTTCATCACGAAGGAGACGCTGGCCTATTTCGACAAGCGCCTGACCCAGGCCCCGCGCGACGCCGACTTCGCCCTCGACTACGTCAAGCGCCACGCCACCACGCCGGAATTGCAGCGCGCCGCGATGGGCGCGCTGACCTTCAAGTGCACCGTGCTCTGGACGCAGCTCGACGCCCTGTACTTCGCCTACGTCGCCCCCGGCATGATCCCGCCGGACGCGTGGCAACCGGGTGAGGGGCTGGTGCAGGAAACGGCACCCGTGCGGGCGCCCGGCGGCGCGGTGAAGCTCGTCGCGGGCGACGTGCCGCGCCTGCCCCGCGGCGTGCGAATGCGCTTCGATCAGGCCCGCGACAAGCACGTGCTGCTCGCCCCCGAGCGCACCTTCGACCTCGACGACAACGCGGTGGCGGTGCTTTCGCTGGTCGACGGCCAGCGCAGCGTCACGCGGATCGCCGAGCAGCTGGCCGAGACCTACGCGGCCGACGCGAAGGTCATCGAGACCGACATCCTCGTCATGCTGAACGACCTGGCCGAGAAGCGAGTCCTGGAACGATGAACGCCGTCACGCCGCAGCGGACGGCCGCCCCGGCCCCCGTCGGGCTGCTGGCGGAACTGACGCACCGCTGCCCCCTGCGCTGCCCCTACTGCTCGAACCCGCTGGAACTCGACCGGCGCTCGCGCGAGCTCGACACGCAGACCTGGCAGCGGGTGCTGACCGAGGCTGCGGCGCTCGGCGTGCTGCACGTCCACCTCTCGGGCGGCGAGCCGACCGCGCGGCAGGACATCGTCGAGATCACGCAGACCTGCGCCAAGCTCGGGCTGTACTCGAACCTGATCACCTCGGGCGTCGGGGGCGCGCTGGACAAGCTCCAGGCCCTCTACGACGTCGGCCTCGACCACGTGCAGCTCTCGGTGCAGGGTGTGGACGCGGCAAACGCCGAGAAGATCGGCGGCCTGAAGAACGCCCAGCCGCAGAAGATGGTGTTTGCCGAGAAGGTGGTCGCGCTCGGCCTGCCGCTGACGCTGAACTCGGTGATCCACCGCGGCAACATCCACGAGGTCGAGGGCTTCATCGACCTCGCCGTGAAGATGGGCGCCAAGCGGCTGGAGGTGGCCCACACCCAGTATTACGGCTGGGCCTACGTCAACCGAGCGGCGCTGATGCCGAACAAGGCCCAGGTGGACCAGTCGATCCGCATCGTCGAGGCGGCGCGGGAACGCCTGAAGGGCCAGCTCGTCATCGACCTCGTGGTGCCGGACTACTACGCGAAGTACCCGAAGGCCTGCGCGGGCGGCTGGGGCCGCAAGCTGATGAACGTGACGCCCCAGGGCAAGGTGCTGCCCTGCCACGCCGCCGAGACGATCCCGAACCTGGAGTTCTGGTACGTCACCGACCATTCGCTCGCCGAGATCTGGGCGGATTCCCCGGCCTTCACGGCCTACCGGGGCACCGACTGGATGCAGGAGCCCTGCCGCTCCTGCGACCGGCGCGAGAAGGATTGGGGCGGCTGCCGCTGCCAGGCGCTGGCGCTGGCCGGCGACGCGGCGGCCACCGACCCGGCCTGCTCGCTCTCGCCGCTCCACGCCAAGGTGCGGGCGCTCGCGGTCGAGGAGGCCGCCGAGAACCCGCCCGACTACGTCTACCGGACGATCGGCAGCAACGTCCGCTCACCGCTCAAGGAGGAAGCCCCGCTGTGACGCGTCTCGCGATTTCGGTCCTGGCTCTCGCGCTCGCCGCGGCCCCGGCTTCTGCCGAGGACGCTCCGGCGCCCACACAGGTGAACGCGGCCGCGCCGCCCAGTGCCGCCGACCTGCTCTTCGAGCAGCCGCAGATGAAGAACGTGGGCCCGGGCTCGACCCTCACCTACGATTACCTGCGCCGCTCCGGGATCAGCAAGGGGCCGTTCGGGCCGCCGCTCAACGACACGATCACCTTCCGGGTCGAGGCGGCCAACGATCAGAAGGACGCCGCCGCCCGCAACATCCGCGTCGAGATGTTCTCCGGCATGAACCGCGTTCCCGCCGGCCCGTTCGAGGACATGCCGGGCAATCCGGTGATCTCGCTGTTCCTCGAGAACCACCTGCGCGGCCTCGCCAAGGTGCTGGAGGCCAACCCGCGCTACCTGAAGAACGCCATCCGCAAGGGCCTGCGCGACCGGGCCACGGTGACGGCCACCAAGGTCACGGTGGGCGGGCGCGAGGTCGATGCCTGGCGCGTCGAGACCAAGCCCTTCGAGGGCGATGCGATGACCGAGCGCATGCGCGGCATGGCCAACATGACCTACACCTTCGTCACGGCCCCGAGCGTTCCCGGCGAGATCGTCTCGATCGAGGCGCAGTCGAAGACGCCCGAGGGCGGCGAGCTGCTGGAAGAGAAGCTGAGCTATGATCAGAAGGCGGGTTGAGGGCGCGGCCCTCGCGGTGCTGGCGCTGGCGGGGCTCACCCTCGCGGCGCGCGCCGAGGAGAACGACTATCCGACCGACGCGCGCGTCGACTACGTCTTTGCCTGCATGGCGGCCAACGGCCAGACCCGCGAGAACATGCAGAAATGCGCGTGCTCGCTCGACCAGCTCGCCGCGATCCTGCCCTACGACAAGTACGTGCAGGCGAGCACGATCCTGTCGATGCGCCAGGGCATCGGCCAGCGCTCGAACGAGTTCCGCTCCACCAAGGTCTTCGACGACAAGGTGGCGGACCTGCGCCGGGCCCAGGCCGAGGCGGAGATCCGCTGCTACCGGGGCTGAGGCCTTCTCGGCCGCGGGCCTTCGCCCCGTGGCCGGCTCAGCGCGGCCTCTCCAACTGCCACGTCAGGTGGGCGCGCACCGTGGGCCATTCGGGCGCCGTGACGCTGTAGACGCAGGTGTCGCGCAACGAGCCGTCCGCCAGGCGCTGGTGATGGCGCAGGATGCCGTCGAGCCGGGCCCCCAGGCGCTCGATGGCGCGCCGGCTCGCGTGGTTCATCACATGCGTGCGGAACTCGACGGCGAGGCAGCCGAGGCCGTCGAAGGCGTGCGCCAGCAGCAGGCGCTTGGCCTCGGTGTTGAGCGGCGTGCGCTGGACGCGGGCGGCGTACCACGTCGAGCCGATCTCCAGGCGCGGCCCGGCGGGCTCGATGTTCATGTAGGTGGTCATGCCGACCGGCCGGCCCCCGGGGCCGTCCAGCACCGTGAAGGGGAGCATGGAGCCCGCCGCCTGCAGGCCGAGGCGACGGTCGATCTCGGCCGCCATCCGCTCCGGCGCGGGCACGGCCGTGTACCAGAGCCGCCAGACCTCGCCGTCCCGCACCGCCTCGGCGAGGGCGTCGGCGTGCGCGGGCGACAGCGGGACGAGTTCGACATGCCGCCCGGACAGGGTGACGGGACCGATGGCCATCGCGGCGACCTCACGCATGCCCGGTATCGGCATCGGCCGGCACCATGTCACAGGCGGTCCCGGGCGCCTACCGGCATCGACGGACATCCGGCCGATCCCGCAGCGAAACCCGGGCACCGGCGTTGACGGACGATCCGGTCCGGAGCCCCCGATGTCCCGCCGCCTGCTCGCCCTCGCGCTCGCCGTCCTTCCCCTCGCAATAGCCGAGGCCGCGCCGCGCGACCGGGGCGACACCCGTTTCAAGCAGAGCTATTGCCGGCCGCCGCTGAAATACGCGGCCGGCGCCTGCGTCGGCCGCTGCCCGGCGGGCTTTACGGATACCGGCAGGGTCTGCCGCTTCCGCACCATGAACCGCTGAACCGATCCTGTTGCGCGCGGGCGGAGCCTCTGACAAACCCGGGCTCCCGTCAGCCGGGACTCGAGCCAGGACCTGCCCGCGTGAGCCAGACGCAATCCGCCCTCGCCCGCCTGCTGCCCGGCCTCGGGCGGCGCACGCTGGTGATGGGCATCCTCAACGTCACCCCGGATTCCTTCTCGGACGGCGGCCTGTTCCAGGGCGAGGCGGCGGCCCGCGGGCAGGCCGAGAGGCTGGTCGGGGAGGGCGCCGCGATCCTCGACATCGGCGGCGAGTCGACGAGGCCTGGCCACACGCCGGTGCCCGCCGCGGAGGAGCAGGCCCGCGTCCTGCCGGTGATCCGGGCGCTGGCGCCGGGGCTCAGCGTGCCGATCTCGATCGACACCTACAAGGCCTCGACCGCCAAGGCCGCGCTGGAGGCGGGCGCCACGATCGTCAACGACGTCTGGGGCCTGCAGCGCGAGCCCGACATCGCCCGGGTCGCGGCCGAGCACGGCGCGCCCGTGATCGTGATGCACAACCGCGAGACGATCGACCCGGCGATCGACATCGTCGCCGACATGCTGCGCTTCTTCGAGCGCTCGCTCGGCATCGCGCGGGCCGCCGGCATCCTGGAGGCCGACATCGTGCTCGACCCCGGCATCGGCTTCGGCAAGAGCTGGGAGCAGCACCTCGAATCCCTGCGCCGGCTGCCCGAGATCCGGGCGCTGGGCTTCCCGCTGCTGGTCGGCGTCTCGCGCAAATCCCTGCTCGGGCGCCTGCACGACCGCGAGACCCGGCCCGCCGACCGGCTGCACGGCTCGCTCGCGGCCCACGCGCTGGCAGCGACCCTCGGGGCCGACATCGTCCGGGTGCACGACGTCGCCGCCCACGTCGACGCGATGCGCGTGGTCGACGCGGTGATGCGGCCGGAGACGCGCGCGTGAGCGATCATATCCGGGTGAGCCGGATCGCCGTCTACGGCCGCCACGGGGTGCTGCCCGAGGAGGCGCGGCTCGGCCAGCGCTTCTACATCTCGCTGGACGTTGAACTCGACCTCGCCGCGGCGGGCCGGAGCGACGACGTCGCCGAGACCGTGAGCTACGCCGACCTCACGGCGATCGTCGTCGCGGTCGCGACCGAGCGGCGCTTCGCTCTGATCGAGGCACTCGCCGAGACGGTCGCCGCCGAGATCCTGGCGGGCTTCCCGCGGATCCGGGCGATCACGGTGGCGGTCGACAAGCCGAGCGCGCCGGTGCCGGCGATCCTCGACAGCGTCGGCGTCTCGATCACCCGCCAGCGGGAGACGCGCCCGTGACGCAGGCCTATCTGGGGATCGGCAGCAATATCGGCGACAAGGCCGCGATGCTCGACGCCGCTGTGGCGGGCCTCGACGCACGCCCCGGCATCCGCGTCACCGCGCGCTCGGCCGATTACCGCACGCCCCCCTGGGGCGACACCGACCAGGACTGGTTCCTCAACGGGGCGCTCGGAGTCGAGACCGACCTCGACCCGCACGCGCTCCTCGACGCCTGCCTCGACGTCGAGCGCGCGCTCGGCCGGGTGCGCGAGCGCCGCTGGGGCCCGCGGGTGATCGACATCGACGTGCTCTCCTACGAAGGGGCGACGGTGGCGGACGAGCGCCTGATCCTGCCGCACCGCTTCGTCCGCGAGCGCGCCTTCGTGCTGGTGCCGCTCGCCGAGATCGCCCCCGACCTCGTCATCGGCGGCGAGAGCGTGACGGCGGCCCTGGCCAAGCTCGACCGCGGCGGCATCGAGCCGGTGCCGCGCGCCTGAGGACCGTCTCGCCCGCGTCGCGGGATGGCGCTATCCTGCCGGCTCCGAGCGGAGGGGGCAGGCATGAGCGAGAGCGACAACACCTTCAAGCGGGCGCCCAAGCGCAAGCCGCTGAAGGGCAAGTCTGTGGCGGTGTCGCCGGAGATGCGGCAGGCCTACGCCGACCTGATCAAGGAGCGCGAGAGCAAGCAGGAGACCTACGGGCGCCACCTGCCGCAGGAGGAGCCGCGGCGGCGCTGACGCACTCAGCGCTTGCGCACGAACTCGGTGCGCAGGACGAGGCCCTTGATCGTCTCGTGGCGGCAGTCGATCTCCGCGGGGTCGTCGGTCAGGCGGATCGCGCGGATCACCGTGCCCTGCTTCAGGGTCTGGCCGGCGCCCTTGACCTTGAGGTCCTTGATCAGCGTGACGGCGTCCCCGTCGGCGAGCAGGTTGCCGGAGGCGTCGCGAACCTCCGGGCGCGCGGGGGCCTGCGCTACCGCGCTGGGCGGGCGCCACTCGCCGGTCGCCTCGTCGTACACGTAAGCGTCGTCGTCGCCAGCCAAGCTCAGGTTCCTCGCAGGATGCGCGCTCTTGTCGCGCTCCGGCCGGGCGAAGGCAAGGGGGCGAAGCGCACGGCCGGTCCTGCCGCTGAGGGGCCCATGACGCGGAAAGGCCCCCGTCCCGGGCGGGACGAGGGCCTTCGTCGTCAGGTTCGGCAGCCTGCTCTCAGCGGCGCAGCGGCCCCGCCTCGATCACGTCCTCGACCGTGCGCAAGCCGGCGCGCGGCGAATTGACGAGGCAGGCCATGTTGCCCGGCGGGTGCTGGTTCTTCCACATCTTGGTGTGGGCCTGAGGGATCTTGTCCCAGGGGAAGACCTCGCTCATGCAGGGGTCGATGCGGCGGTCGAGCACGAACTGGTTGGCGGCGGATGCCTGCTTCAGGTGGGCGAAGTGCGAGCCCTGGATGCGCTTCTGCCGCATCCAGACGTAGCGGGCGTCGAAGGTGATGTTGAAGCCCGTGGTGCCCGCGCAGAACACCACCATGCCGCCGCGCTTCACCACCAGCGCCGAGACCGGGAAGGTCGCCTCGCCGGGATGCTCGAACACGATGTCGACGTCCTGCTTGCCCGTGATGTCCCAGATCGCCTTGCCAAACTTGCGGGCTTCCTTGGTCCAGGCATGGTGCTCGGGGCTGTTGACCTTCGGCAGCTGGCCCCAGCAATCGAAGTCCTTGCGGTTGATGACGCCCTTGGCGCCCAGGCTCATCACGTAGTCGCGCTTCGACTCGTCCGAGATGACCGCGATGGCGTTGGCGCCGGACGCCGCGCAGAGCTGCACGCCGAACACGCCGAGGCCGCCCGACGCGCCCCAGATCAGCACGTTCTGGCCCGGGCGCACGGTGTGGGGCGCGTGGCCGAACAGCATGCGGTAGGCGGTGGCGAGCGTCAGCGTGTAGCAGGCCGCCTCCTCCCAGGTGAGGTGCTTCGGGCGCACCATGAGCTGGCGCGACTGCACCCGGCAGAACTGCGCGAAGGAGCCGTCGCCGGTCTCGTAGCCCCAGATGCGCTGGGTCGGCGAGAACATCGGGTCGCCGCCGTTGCACTCCTCGTCGTCGCCGTCGTCCTGGTTGCAGTGGATGATGACCTCGTCGCCGACCTTCCAGCGCTTCACCTTGGCGCCGACCTTCCAGACGATGCCCGACGCGTCCGAGCCCGCGATGTGGTACGCGCCCTTGTGCACGTCGAAGGGCGAGATCGGCTCGCCGAGCCCCGCCCAGACGCCGTTGTAGTTGATGCCGGCCGCCATGACGTAGACCAGCACCTCGTCGTCGCCGATCTCCCAGACCGGCAGGACCTCGAGCTGGTGGGACTGCTCCGGCGGCCCGTGGCGCTCGCGCCGGATCGCCCAGGCGTACATCTTGGCCGGCACGTGCCCGAGCGGCGGGATCTCGCCCATCTCGTAGAGGTCCTTGACCTCGGTCCCCGTCTGCACCGCCGCGCTGGCTGCCATGGTCGTTCTCCTCGTCGGTCCGGCGCGGTTCCTCTCGCAAAGGGCCGCGCTCTCGCTCTCCTGCGCTATAGCTGCGATGCGGTAAGCCTCCAAGTGGGCCGAAAGGCCAACACGGCAGGATAGAACCGATTTTCGGGGCCCGCCCCCTGCGCGGGCCGGGCGGAATCAAATCCAATTTGCGGTGCACTGCAGAATTATTCCGCTGTCCGCCGCTATTCGGACGCCGCCACCCGCGATCCGACGGCCCGCGCGGCACCGAAATCTTGGTAGACCTTATACCAACCGACGATCATCCGCCGCACCCGGGCGGAGCGGGCGCATAGGACCAATGTTGAAGAAAACGCGCGGGACCGGGCAAGGAAAGTCGATTCCGTCCCGGCGGAATCCGCTCTAGGTTACGGCCCAAAGATGCGTCGGCCCCCGCCCGCGGGCGGGGTTTTGCCCGCGCGACCAAGATCGGGAGCGGACGAGAATGAGCGGGCAGGCAGCTGTCGCCGAGACCAAGCCGGCGGAGACCAAGCGCGACAAGCCCTGGATCATCCGCACCTATGCGGGCCATTCCACGGCGGCGGCCTCGAACGAACTCTACCGGGGCAACCTCGCCAAGGGGCAGACCGGCCTCTCGGTCGCCTTCGATCTGCCGACCCAGACCGGCTACGACCCGGACCACGAGCTGTCGCGCGGCGAGGTCGGCAAGGTCGGCGTCTCGATCGCGCATCTGGGCGATATGCGGGCGCTGTTCGACCAGATCCCGCTCGCCCAGATGAACACCTCGATGACGATCAACGCCACGGCGCCGTGGCTGCTGTCGCTCTACCTCGCGGTGGCCGAGGAGCAGGGCGCGCCGCTCGCCGCCCTGCAGGGCACGACCCAGAACGACATCATCAAGGAGTACCTCTCGCGCGGCACCTACGTGTTCCCGCCCGCGCCCTCGCTGCGGCTCACCAAGGACGTGATCCTGTTCACGACCCGGAACGTGCCGAAGTGGAACCCGATGAACGTCTGCTCCTACCACCTGCAGGAGGCGGGGGCGACGCCGGTGCAGGAGCTGTCCTACGCGCTCGCCATCGCGATCGCGGTGCTCGACACGGTGCGGGACGACCCCGATTTCGACGAGGCCAGCTTCGCCGACGTGTTCAGCCGGATCTCGTTCTTCGTGAACGCCGGCATGCGGTTCGTCACCGAGATCTGCAAGATGCGGGCGTTCGCCGAGCTCTGGGACGAGATCGCCCAGGAGCGCTACGGCATCACGGACGCCAAGAAGCGGATCTTTCGGTACGGCGTGCAGGTCAACAGCCTCGGACTGACGGAACAGCAGCCCGAAAACAATGTCCACCGCATCCTGATCGAGATGCTGGCGGTGACGCTCTCCAAGCGCGCCCGGGCGCGGGCCGTGCAGCTGCCCGCCTGGAACGAGGCGCTGGGCCTGCCCCGCCCTTGGGACCAGCAATGGTCCATGCGCATGCAGCAGATCCTCGCCTTCGAGACGGACCTCCTGGAATACGACGACATCTTCGACGGCTCGACGGTGATCGAGGCCCGCGTCGCGGAGCTCAAGGCGCAGACCCGGGCCGAATTGGCGCGCATCGCCGAGATCGGCGGCGCGGTCACGGCGGTCGAGGCGGGCGAGCTGAAGCGGGCGCTGGTCGAGTCGAACGCCCGCCGCATCGCGGCGATCGAGCGCGGCGAGCAGATCGTCGTCGGCGTCAACAAGTGGCAGCAGGGCGAGCCCTCGCCGCTGACGGCGGGGGAGGGGGCGATCTTCACGGTCTCCGAGACCGTCGAGATGGAGGCCGAGACCCGCATCCGCGCCTGGCGCTCCGAGCGCGACGCGCGCGCCGTCGGTCGGGCCCTGGAAGACCTGGAGCAGGCGGCACGCTCCGGCGCCAACATCATGCCGCCCTCGATCCAGGCCGCGAAGGCCGGCGTGACCACGGGCGAGTGGGGGGCCTGCCTGCGCGCGGTCTTCGGCGAGTACCGGGCGCCGACCGGCGTGACCCTGGAGACGGTCTCGTCGGGCGCGGCCGAGGAGGCCAAGCTCCTGATCGCCGATCTCGGCGAGCGCCTCGGCGAGACGCCGCGGCTCGTCGTCGGCAAGCCGGGCCTCGACGGCCACTCGAACGGCGCCGAGCAGGTGGCGCTCCGCGCCCGGGACGTCGGCTTCGACGTGACCTACGACGGCATCCGCCAGACGCCCGCCGAGATCGTCGCCAAGGCGAAGGAGACGGGCGCCCACGTGGTCGGCCTGTCGATCCTGTCGGGGAGCCATGTGCCGCTGGTGCGGGACGTGCGGGCCAAGATGCGGGAGGCCGGCCTCGACCACGTGCCGGTGGTCGTCGGCGGCATCATCTCGCCGGACGACGAGCTGGTCCTGAAGAACATGGGCGTGCGCGCCGTCTACACCCCGAAAGACTACGCCATCGACCAGATCATGGTGGGGCTGGCCAAGGTGGTGGAGCGGGCGCTGGACGGGCGGCAGAAGGGCGAGGGGGCGCAGGCGGCGGGGGGGCAGGTGTACTGAGAGCGGCGCGGCACCCCCTTCTCGTACGTACAAAAACCTTGACACCCAGGGTTTTTGTACGTGCGCATGCGGTTCACGTACGACGAGCCGAAGCGGCAAGCGAATATCGCGAAGCACGGCATCGACTAGGCTGAGTTTGAGGGCTCTTTCAGCTTCGACCGCTTCCTCAACATTCCGACGAAGCCGAGCCGCACCGGACGGATCCGGTACAAGCTGATCGGATCCTGGCAAGGCCGGGTAGTCGTTGTCGCCATCGTCTCACCGCTCGGGTCGGAGGCGATCGATACCGTCAGCGTCCGGCCCGCCAACGCGAAGGAGAGGGCCTTCTATGCCGAAGCCTGAGCACGCCCCCGGCTACGTGCCGAACGCTGCCTACACGCAGGCGGATTGGGACGCGGTGTCGGACAATCCCGCTTTGACCGATGCCGAACTCGGCCAAGCCCGCCGGGGCACCGATGGGATGCCGCCCGCGATGGCGGCTGCCTTCCGGCGCGGTGGGCGCCCAAGATCCGAGTCGCGCAAGGTGCCGGTCACGATCCGGCTCGATGCCGAGATCGTGGAGGCCTTCAAGGCGACGGGCCCCGGCTGGCAGACGCGGATGAACGACGCGCTCCGCCGGGCCGCCTGCGACCTGGACGCGGCCTGAGACGAAGGATACCCGCCGGCCTGGACAGGCCGACGGGCATTGCGGATCCTCAGTTCGCCCGGCGCGAGACCGAGACCGCATAGGCCGGCGAGCGGATCGCGAACATCGGGTCGTCGGTCGGGCCGGCGACGCCCTCGGGCAGTTCCGCCACCGGATCGAAGGTGCGGGCATCGCAGGTGGCATCCGGCGCGATCGCTGTGATGCTGAGCGTGCCCAGTGTCTCCGTCTTGCGGCTCTCCTCGGGCCAGGAGGCGGTCGGGTCCGCGGTCGGGTCGCCGGGCTCGGCCAGGATCGCCACCAGGTCGAAACGGGCCGGGCTCTTGGCGAGGCGCTCCTTCAGCTCGTCCACGTAGAAGCTGTCGGGCTTGGCCTTCACCTCGTCGTCCGTGAGGCCGGCCTTGTCGGCGGAGACGAATTTCAGCCGGGCGACCTTCGCCTCGTTCTTCGCGTTCGTCAGCGTGTAGGCGTGCACCGCCCAGTAATCGACGCCCGCGTAGCTCGCCGGCACCGGCCGCGCGTTGAGCCAGGCCGCCTGACGGGTGGTCTCGGGGTTCTGGGCCGAGAAGGCCTTGATCTTCTCGGCATCCGGCTTGCCGTCCGGGCCGGGGGCGCGGACCTGCAGGAATTCGAGGAGCTGGGCCGGGGTCTTCGTGGAAAAGACCGGCGCCGAGATCACCACGAACACCATGTCGCCGGCCGGATCCTCCATCCGCATCGCGAAGCCCCGGGTGACGGGCTTGGCCTTGTCGGAGACCTTCGGGTTGCTGCCGCCCATCGAGAAGCGGGCGGTGACCGGCACGGTCTTGGTGAAGTGCGGCGCCTTGGACAGGGCGGCGGCGCCGGGGGCGGGGGCGAATTCGCCCTTCAGGCAGACGCCCTTCGCCCCGCTGGCGCGCACGCCCGCCTGGTTGCCGCCGGCCGCGAACTGGGCGGCCACGATCGCGCCGGGATCGGTCTCCTCGGCGCGGGCGGCGGTCTGCAGGCATGCGGTCGCGGCGGCGAGACCGGCGAGCGTGCGGAGCCAAGTCATGAGCGTCTCCCAGATGTCGTTGTGCCGCGGATGGGCGGCGGGGAGCGGCTCCCCTGGAAACACTTTAATTGTGCACAATCAGCTTGCAAGCGTCATTGTCGTTCCGGCTCGCCGACGCGGCGTTTCCGCGCTATCGGCCAGGCCATGCTCAGCCCCCTCGTCGCCGTGGCGCTCGCCGCCGCGCTCTCCGCCGGCCTGATCGTGCGCCTGCGCCCGCTCCTGGTGCGCTACGCGCTGGCCCGCCCGAACGCCCGCTCCAGCCACGCCGAGCCGACGCCGCAGGGGGGCGGCATCGCGGTGGTGACGGCGGCCCTGTTCGCGGCCGGCGTTCTGCGCACCTCGGATGTGGGCGATGTCGGCGAGTGGCTGGCGCTGGCCGGCGGCGCCACGGTCCTGGCCGTGCTCGGCGCAGTGGACGACATCCGGCCGCTGCCGGCCGCCTTGCGGCTCGCGGTGCAGGCCGCGGTGGTGACCGCGCTGGTCGCCACCCTGCGCGGGCACCTCCTCCCGTGGCTGCCGCTGCCCGTCGAGCGGGCGCTGGCGGTGCTGGCCGGCCTCTGGTTCGTGAACCTCGTCAACTTCATGGACGGGCTCGACTGGATGACGGTGGCCGAGATCGTTCCGGTGACGGGCGCGCTCCTCGCGCTGGGGGCGCTCGGCCATCTGCCGGTGCTGCCGACCCTGGTGGCGGCCGGCCTCTTCGGGGCGATGCTCGGCTTCGCGCCGTTCAACCGGCCGGTGGCGCGGCTCTTCCTCGGCGATGTCGGCTCCCTGCCGATCGGGCTGATCGTGGCGTGGCTGCTCTATCGGCTCGCCCTCGACGGGGGCTTGGCCGCCGCGATCCTGCTGCCGCTCTACTACATCGCCGACGCCACCCTGACGCTGCTGCGGCGGATACGGGCCGGCGAGCGGGTCTGGGAGGCGCACCGGAGCCACTTCTACCAGCGGGCGACCGTGAACGGGCTCTCGGTGCCCGGCGTGGTGGGGCGCGTGTTCGCGCTCAACCTCGCGCTGGCGGGGCTCGCGGCCGCGACCTTGCTTTGGCCGAACTGGCCCGTCACCGTGGCCGCACTCGCCCTCGGCGCGATCCTCGTCGCGGGGCTGCTCGCCCGTTTCGCCCGCGCCCGGAGCCAGGACCGACCGTGAGTCACGAGATCCGTCATGTGGCGCTCACCGGGGCGACGGGCTTCATCGGCCGGCACCTCCTGCATAGCCTGACCGCCCGGGGCTACCGGGTGCGGGTGCTGCTGCGCCGCCCCGTGGAGGTACCTGAAGGGGCCGCGAGCGCCGTCGTCGGCGACCTGACGCGGCCGATGAACATGGCCGCCGCCCTCTCGGACGTGGACGCGGTGGTGCACTCGGCCGGGCTCGCCCACGCCATGTCGGGCGCGCCGGAGGACGATTACCGCACCCTCAACACCGAGGCGACGCGCCGCCTTGCGGAGGCCGCCGCCCGCGCCAAGGTGCGCCGCTTCGTCTTCCTCTCCTCGATCCGGGCGCAGTGCGGGGCGAGCGCGCCGGGTGTGCTCACCGATTCCGACGAGCCCGCCCCCACGGATGCCTACGGCCGCTCGAAGCTCGAGGCCGAGCGGGCGCTGGCCGAGACCGGGCTCGACTGGGCGGCGCTCAGGCCCGTCCTCGTCTACGGGGCAGGCGTGAAGGGCAACATGGCGGCGCTCCTGCGGCTCGCCCGCACGCCCTACCCGCTGCCGCTCGGCGCGCTCGCGGCGCGGCGCTCGCTGATCTCGGCGGAGAGCCTCGCGGCGGCGGTCGATGCGGTGCTGCGGGCGCCAGCGCCCCTGAACCGGGCGCTCGTCGCGGCCGATCCCGACCCGCAGACACTGCCCGAGATGGTGGCGGCCCTGCGCGCCGGCCTCGGCCGCGCGCCCGGCCTCGTGCCGGTGCCGGCGGCGCTCCTCGGCCTCGCCTGCCGCCTCGCCGGCCGGCAGGAGGCCTATGCGCGGCTCGGCGGCGGGCTGGTGGCGCGCGCCGACGGGCTCGCGGCGCTCGGCTGGCGCCCGGCCGCGACGACGCCCGAGGGCCTGGCGCGGCTCGCCCGGGACGGGGGCTGACCGCTCAGCGGTTCCGGTACGCCAGGCAGAAGTCGGGCGCGTCCTCGTCGAGGTCGTCGCAGCCGCGGGCGATCTCGGCCTCGATCAGCGCGCAGGGGTTGCCGGCGTGGCAGAGCGGCAGGGGGGTGGGCGAGACGGCGACGCAGCGGGCGACCAGGGTCGCGGCCCGGCTCGGGCCGAGGCTCGCCCGGCAGGATTCCTCCGCCTCGGCCGCGCTCGCGAGGCCCAGGAGGGCGAGCGGTACGGTGCCCGCGATGGCCCGGCGCAGGCGACCCGGCCGGCTGATCGTCGTCACACGTCACCTCCCACCGCCCGCGTGAAGGGGCTCTACCGAACGGTGGCGCATCGGGACGGGTCGCCGCAAGCGGGCGCGGGACCGTGAAGCCCCTCATCCCCGTCGCCGTTCGATCGAAGCGGGCGCCGCGCATCCCCCTCTCCCCGCATGGCGGGGAGAGGGGGATGCGCGGGAATGCGGAACTATCATCCGGAAACGCCCTCACACCCGCGGCGCGTAGCGCGCGGGCGCCTCCCGGCCGGGGGCGGGGCCCAGCCGGGCCTGGAGCCAGTCCCGGCGCCGGGCGATCATCCGCTTCAGGCGCAGCGCCCGTTCCTCCTTGCGCTTGCAGTCGCAGGGGCAGTCGCAATCGAGAGGCGTGGAGCCGCCGCCGTCGAACAGGCTGAGGATCGCGAGCAGGACGCCGACGAGGCCGAGGACGAGCAGCACGAGCGCCGGCCACGCGAGCCCCAAGCCCACCAGGGCCGCCAGCGCGACCTTCAGGCCGAGCGAGCCCGCGACCTTCGCCTTGATCAGCAGGCCGAGCGTCGCGCCGCCGCCGAGGATGCCGCGCAGCCCCCGCATCACCCGCACCCGCAGGCGGCGGCGGGCGGCGAGCGCCTCCAAGCGGTGCAGGGCGCGGGCCACGCGCCGCACCTCGGGATCCGGATCCGTGAGCCCGTCCATCGTCCTCGCCCCCCGTGACGCGCCGGATCATCGTGGGCCGGCGGAGGCGCCGCGGTGAGCGGCCGCACGCGCCCTACGGGACGGCCGGCAGCGGCGCGGCCTCGCCCGCGACGATCCCGGCCGCCGCGCCCGCCCGCCCCACGCCGCGCTCGCGGAAATGCGGGATCGCGGCCTCGAAGACCGCGTCGGCCGCCGCCCGGTCGCCGGCCTCGACCGCGGCGGCGAGGCGCGCCACCCAGGCGTCGAGCCGGGCGCGGTCGGCGAAGACGGGGCGTGCCGCCATCACCCCGTCGATCCCGTCGAGGCTGACCCGAGGCTCCTCGCGGGCGAACAGGATCTCGTTGAGGCGCTCGCCCGGCCGCGCGCCGGAATAGGCGATCTCGATCTCCTCGCCCGGCTCGAAGCCCGCGAGCCGGATCATCCGCTCGGCGAGATCCCGGATGCGCACGGGCTGGCCCATCTTCAGCACGTAGACCGCCGCGTGCCGGTCGTCGGCATCCTCGCCCGGCGCCCGGGCCTCGCCGTCGGCGTGGGAGGCCGCGGTGAGGACGAGGTCGGCGGCCTCCCGCACGGTCATGAAGTAGCGCACCATCTCAGGGTGCGTGACGGTGACGGGCCCGCCGCGGGCGATCTGCGCCTTGAACACCGGCACCACCGAGCCGACCGAGCCCAGCACGTTGCCGAAGCGCACGGCGACGAGCCGGGTCGGGTGACCGGGGAGCGCCGCCTGCTCAGCGTCGCGGGCCTGGGCCACCATCTCGGCGAAGCGTTTGGTGACGCCGAGCTGCGAGACCGGCTCGATCGCCTTGTCGGTCGAGATCATCACGAGCGCGCGGGCGCCCGCCGCGACGGTCGCGTCGGCCACGTTGATCGAGCCGAACACGTTGGTCTTGATGCCCTCGCTCCAGTCCTGCTCCAGGTAAGGCACCTGCTTGAGCGCGGCGGCGTGGAAGACGTAGTCCGGCGCGAAACCCTCGAAGATCGCCCGGACCCGCGCGGCGTCGCGGATGTCGGCGATGATGCCGCGAGCCCGGCCCCCGGCGGCGAGCACCAGCGGGTGGCTCAGGATGCCGTGCAGCGCCGGCTCGGAATTCTCCAAGACCAGCACCTCGGCGGCGCCGAAGGCCAGCGCCCTGAGGCAGATCTCGGAGCCGATCGAGCCGCCCCCGCCCGTCACGATCACGCGCCGCCCCGCGAGGAAGCGCTCCAGCCGCGGCCGGTCGATCGCCACCGTCGGGCGCAGCAGCAGGTCCTCGATCTCGAGCGGCGCGAGTTCGGCCTCGCGCGCGCCCTCGCCGAGGCTCGCCACCCGCACCAGCGGCAGGCCGAGGCGGCGGGCCTGGGCCACCAGCGCGTCGGGCTCGGCCTCCAGCGCGCTCGGCGTGGCGACGAGCCGGCGCACCGGCTGGCCGCGCTCGGCCAGCCGCGCGATCACGCGCTCCAGGTCGTCGAAGCCGCCGAGCACGGGCACGCCGCGCATCATCTGCCCGGTCTCGTCGGCGCGGGGCGACAGGATGCCCTTGGGCGCGAGCTTCCTCACCGAGCCGGACTCGATGGCGCGCAGCAGAACGTCGATGTCGGAGCCGCGCCCGAGCAGCAGCGTCGGCACCGTGGCGGCCCGCGCGCTCGACTGCCGCGAGCGGGTGTATTTCAGGTAGCGGAAGGCGAGCCGCGCCCCGCCGAGCAGGAAGATCTGCAGCACCCAGTAGAGGACGATGGCGATCTTGCCGAAGAAGTAGAACCCGTAGAGGTCGGCCGAGACCAGCACGTAGTCGGTGACGAGGAGCGCCAGCGCCAGCACGCTCGCCGCCCGCACGATCGCGGCCAAGTCCGGCAGCGAGGCGAAGCGCCACTTGGTCCGGTAGAGCCGCAGCCGCGCGTAGACGAGGCCCGCGAGCAGGAGGAAGGGCGGCAGCAGCAGCGGCAGCGCGTGCAGGCGCTCGTCCAATTGCGCGCCGGTGAAGCGGAACCAGAAGGTGAGCAGCACGGCCAGCGCGGTCGCCACGAGGTCGTGGACGACCATCACGGCGGTCTTGGCGTGGCTCTTGGCAGGACTCTTGGCGGGGCGCGGCAGCATGGGCCGGGGCGGTATCCGCCGCGGGGCCCGGTGCTGTCAACGCGGCGGAGGGGTGGGGGCGGCCTGCCTCCGGCCATCTGGTACGGCCGCCGACCGATCGGTTCGGAAGCTCCGGCGCGAACCGCGACGCGCTCCCTCCCCCGTGCGGGAGAGGGTTGGGGTGAGGGACGAGAACTCCACGGAGAGGGCGAGACGCTGCCGAGCGGGCCTGTCGCACCCGATTCTGACAGTTCTCATCCCTCACCCGGCTCTCTGCGAGAGCAGACCTCTCCCGCACGGGAGAGGGGACCCGCGCTCGAGCCGGAGAGGATCGGCGCGGAAGGCGAGCGCTCGGCGGACCCGAACGCTTCACCCGGCAAGCCGCCTCAGCCCCGCTCGTAGAGCAGGCGCGCCCGCACCGTGCCCTCGATGGCGGCCAGTTCCCCCAGCACCGCGTCGGGGTCGGCCAGCCCCGCATCGGTGTCGATCACCACGTAGCCGAGATCGCCGTCGGTCTGCAGCATCTGGCCGGCGATGTTGATGCGCGCGCGCGCGAACACGTCGTTGATGCGGCCCAGCACGCCTGGCAGGTTGCGGTGCAGGTGCGCGAAGCGCGCCCCGCCGGGCCGGGTGCTGATGAAGGCCTGCGGGAAGTTGACGGCGCCCACCGTCGAGCCGATGTCGGAATAGTCCACGAGCTTGCGGGCGACCTCGGAGCCGATGCGCTCCTGCGCTTCTTCCGTCGAGCCGCCGATATGCGGGGTGAGGATCACGTTGGGCAGGCCCTGCAGGGGCGTCACGAAGCGC